>NZ_VLLN01000004.1 GCF_007830735.1 Geobacter argillaceus | reverse complement strand
TGGATAACCTGAATACCCACAGCATTGCCTCTCTCTACGAAACGTTTGAACCTCAAGAAGCCAGAAGACTGGCTGAACGACTTGATATACATTACACGCCCAAGCACGGCAGTTGGCTGAATATGGCCGAGATTGAACTCAGCGTGCTTAAGGGGCAGTGCCTTGATCGCCGGATCCCTGATATGGCAACAATGCAGGCCGAAGTGACTGCATGGGAAAAAGACCGAAATAACTGTACCAATAAGATTGACTGGCAATTTACAACAACTGATGCCCGGATCAAGCTGAAGAGGCTTTATCCGAACTTTTAAATGTTAATAGGTACTAGTACCTTGTAACTCTTGAACTAGCGTAGGTTGGGTTAGGCGGTTGTATCGCCGTAACCCAACGAATCAGCGGTATTTGTTGGGTTACGCTGGCGCTAACCCAACCTACGATTCTGTTTTTTTAGAGAAACTACCAGCCGTTTCACCGCAGCCCACAGTGCTCTATACCAGGCAAATCGCTCCGGGCACACCCCAAAAACGCGGGCACCTGCAACCGCCAGCCGGACTCGCGGCGAAAACCGGTCGCGGTTCGCGACGACCCTGGCGATGAACGGGGCAAGTTTCTCCCCCGTGTCGTCAGAGTCAAAAAAGCCATGCACTCCAGCCAGCCACCAGAAGGAATTCATGGCCCGCACATAGCCTCGCAAAGAGCCGTCCAGGGAATCCGCTTTCTGTCCCGCAGCCTTCTCCCTGCAGTAGGCTTCGAATTCGGCGATAGTATCGAGTTTCCTCGCCGCATCAGACGCGGTCAGGCTTTCGGCGCCGCTATGTATCCTGATGAACGACGCAGCATCTTTGCTGAACACGAGCCGATCCCGCAGGGCAAGGGCAAAGATCAGCGCATCGTCGCTCAGAAGGCCGGTCGTAAATGCAGGATAGCTTCCGATTTCGACGAATGCCGCACGCTGGAACAAAACGCCGGTCAGGTACGTTTCCCTTTTGGACAGGGCGCGCATCTGTAAATAATCGAAGGCCGTTTCCTCCGCGGGAGCCATGCTGGCGGCCCCGATCCGTCGGCCTTGTTCATCGACAAAAATCCGGTGCGAATGGACAATACACCTGGTGGCCAAAGCCGTTACCGTTGCAAGCATCGACCGGACGAACTCCCTGTCAAGAAGGTCGTCATCGCAGAGGACCGTGCACCAGGTCACCTCCCGGGGCATCAGGCCGATCCCCCGGTTGATGCTGCCGATGAGGCCGAGATTGCGGTCGTTGACCACGTACCGCACCCGCGGGTCGATCACGGAGGCCATGTAGTCGGTCGTCCCATCGGTCGAGCCGTTGTCGATGACGATGACGGCGAGATTAGCGTACGATTGCCCGAGAGCGCTGGCAAGGGCCTGTTCCAGGAACTCCCGCCGGTTGTAGGTTGGTATCAATATCCCGACCGTGGTCTCGTCAACTCTCTTTGCCATCCCCTGCACGCCATCCCGGGTCAGGAGGCGATCCCCCCGCCCATCACGCCCCTTTTATAGTCCAAATACCCTTTAAGGACCATGCGAAACTTTTTCAACTTCTGTCGCTCGAAGAAGAGGATGCCGGCCAGTTCGTCGAAAAAGGCCCGCTGCTGCTGCCGGCAATACTCCGGAAACTCCTCCCTGTACCTGTCCATGACAGAGAACCGGTTCCTGGTCATGAAATACCTTCTGAACGGGGAGTGATTGGTGACGGAGAACCGCTTGATGCCGAAATCCCTGGTCACCGTATGGCCGAGGCCGTGCTCCAGGATGGCCGCCGGCGCCTCTACCACCCTGAAACCCTGCCGGCGGAGCCTCAGGCAGTATTCGTGGTCGATGTAGTCGATGAAGAGCTCGTCCATGAACGGCCCCACCCTCTGGTAGAGTTCCAAGTTCAGCAGGTTCCCGGAGGTCATGGCGACCAGCACCTCGCGGCATCCCCCCCCCCCCTGGCAAGGCATGTTCCTGATCATGTGGCACGGAGAGACGATCCCGACCGTTGCCGCGTCGTAGGTCTCCAGACAGTCCAGCATCCGGGCCACCATGTCCGGGGCCGGCCTGCTGTCCTGGTCCATGGTCAGCAGATAGTCACTGCCGTGCTCAATGGCCTTTGCTGCCCCCATGTTCAAGGCCGTGGCCAGACCCAGGTTCCTCTCATTCCATAGATAGCGCACCTGCTCTATTTTCTTTATGCGCTCGATCAGGTCAATGTTTATGCTGGCGGAATTGTCAATGACGAAAAGGGTCTCGACCTGATCCGCACAACATCGAATGTTCTCGATGACTTCATCTTCCGGGTTGTAGAGGATAACTACGCCTGCAATCATGGCTTATACGTTCTCCTCTATAAAAGCTTGGCCTGTCCGCGCACAGCCTTCTTAACCAGAGAATTTACGTAGTTAATCCTATTGATGTTAATTCTGATAAATAACAGGAAATAGAACAAATACAGGGGATAATACTCGGCAATTTTTGCATTTATTGTTTTTTTATCCAGACCGTAATTCTTATGATACCAAATATTGTAGGTTAACTGAAATTTCCACTTTTGTTCATTTATAAAGGTCTTACCGATGTAGCTTTTGTTTATGTAATCGTCATGCAATAAAATTTCATCGTCTATGAAGGTCAGAGAGGAAACGTTTCTCAGGGTTGTCTGTTCCCCATGCCTCCTGAATTTACATAATTTTTCCGGAAGAAAGGCGAAATCGCCCTGTTCCAGAAGATAGAACCACATCTCAAGGTCAGTCAGCTGCTTGTAGTTGGCATTAAACAACCTCTTGCAATCTCTTTTCCTGAACAGAATGGCCGTCGGCTCTCCTATTACATTGCCCGCAAAAAAACACTTTCTGATCACCCTTGGACCTGGAATCAGCTCATATTTACCAGAAAAAGCAAGCGAACCTATTGGATTTGAGTCCTTATCGATCAGGAGTCGTGCAGAAGCTACTACCGTCACGGTTGGATTGTCCGCAAAGACCTTAACACATTTTTCGATACAATCGGGTTCCAGAAGGTCATCGGCACAAAGTATTTTTACGTATTCTCCACTCGTTTTTTGCAAGCAGAGATTCCAATTTGCCACCATTCCTACATTTTTTTCATTTTTGTAATATGCTATCCGTTTGTCTATAGAAAGATATTTACTAACAACCTCATCAGTATTATCCAAAGAACAATCATCAATTATAATCAACTCTATATTTTCATAAGTCTGTGAAATTACAGATTCAATGGCATATGAAATATAATCAGCATAATTATATGATGGAATACAAACACTAACTTTGGGTCTATTATTATTCATCTTATTACACTTATAACCATCATTGATTCAAAATTTCTTTTTTCCAAACAATAATTGTTTTATTTTCTTGAAGATATTCAACATATAATAGAGACATAAGCCATGATATTCTGTTGTTTTTGCTTTTTTCAAAGATACATCCATATCAAGCTTCCAAAGAGCTTGCGCTATATCGAATCTTGCTTCCAATTTCTGAAAGTATGAGAGCCCCATATAGCTTTTATCAGCATAATCATCGAATAATCTGAACTGATCATCAACATAAATAAACCCTTTAATATTCGTCTTGGTACCCTGCTCTTCGTGCTGCCTGATCAGACAAAGCGCTTCCGGTATAAAGGCGAAATCGCCCTGCTCAAGCAGTCGAAACCACATTTCCAGGTCAACGAGCTGTCGGTATTTGGGATCAAACCCAGCGATCGCATCCTTTTTGCGGAACAAAACCGCGGTGGGTTCACCGATCAAGTTACCGACAAAGAAGCATTTCCTGATGGCGCCTATACCAGGGAGAAGTTCAGCCCGGTCCGAATAAGCCAACTGCCCAAGATTATTCAACGACCTGTCGACCAATTGTCTTGCAGATGCAATAAGTGATACCTTCGGATTCGCCTCCAGTACCTGGACCATTTTCTCCAGGCAGGTCGCCTCCAGAAGATCATCTGAACAAAGTATTTTTATATAGGTACCGGAGGCCAACTCGATACATCGATTCAGGTTGCAGACGAGCCCCAGATTTTTCTCATTGCGAATATATTTTACATTGCGCCCTTCCTGAAGATAACCAAGGACAACCTCTTCGGTGTTGTCCGTTGAACAATTGTCAATAACGAGCAACTCATAATCGTTAACTGTCTGGGATAGTACCGAGTCTATGGCATCAGCAATAAAATGCGCGTAATTGTAGGTGGGTATGCAAATACTGATTTTGGGTTGCATTACGTCAACCTTGCCCTTTGTCTTACAACTAACCAGCTGTTGGTCTTTGATTAAATCTGAAGTACTTATAATACGCAAAGGCAACTATTATCGAATATATAATCCCATAGGTTATCATCAAAACATATCTATTTAAAGCAAACGAGGCTAACGTCGCCACAATTACTGTTGGAATTATCGATGCTGAGAAGAAATAGTAAAAATCTTTGACTATCGGGTAATCGACAGCCTTTTTGAAATAATTGTAGCCCACTACCGTCACGATAACTTTTGCCGCCAGCGTAGCCAACGCGGCGCCAACCGCGCCAAAGAACGGGATGAGGGAAAAATTGAGGATGGTATTCAGCACATTCCCCCAAAAAATGGAGGTCCCATACTCCCTTGACATATTCCAGACAGCAAAGGGCTGTACAATTATGCCGCTGGTGAATCCGAACGTGATGACAAACCCGAGAATCCTCAACGGATCAACACTTCCCAGAAATTTTGTTCCGTACAAGAGGGAGACCACATCCCTTGAGAAGAACAACAGAAAGAAGCCGAGCGGTATGGTAAATATCGACATGGTGAAAACGTATTTGGCCATCACCGGATAGAGCTTTCCCTGTTTGAACGACTGCGCCAGCTCCCTGAACATGGTGGGCGTTATGACCGAATTTATCGAATAGAATGGATTGATGACCTTGTAAGCGGCTTCATAGATGCCCACCGTGTGGGCATTGGTAAAATAATACAGGATGAGCCTGTCTGATGTCGTGTACACATACACCGACAATTCAGCTTTGAGAAAATGCCCCGCCTCCCGATAGAACGCCTTCACTTTCCTGACGTATTGATGCTTGAACAAAGCCCTGTCAAAGGAATAGAGCTTGAAATGCCACAGGAATGCCGTTGCCATGGCCAGGTTGATGAATGAATTGAACAGGGTCAGGAACGGCAGATACCTCCAGTCTTCCGGTTTGTGTATGAAAATGAGTAGTGAGGCGGCGTACAGAAAGCTCTGGCCGATCCGAATGGCCGAGGCCGCGTTTATTCTTCCCATTGCCACAAATACCCATGCCGGCGTACAGGCTTCGAAAAAGACGAGGAAGACAGATACCGCTATAAAGTACTTGAGTCGCGGGTCGAGAGGCAGCAGATAGGTAACCAGCAAGGTCGCCATAATCAAGATTGCCGATGCGGCAATTTTCGGAAGAATGGTAACTGCCAGAAGCGCGTCCAGTTTTTCATCATCCCGCGCCAGCCGCTGCGAAGCCAGGGAAGTCAGCCCACCGTCGGCGAGCCGCGACACCAGGAGCAATGCGGCACTGGTTGTGGCACTGAAACCGAGGTATTCCGGGCCGACAACGCGGCTGATATAGATCACGCTCAAGGCACCGATCACGAGACCGGCCATCTCGGCAACTGCACGGAATGTCAATCTCTTACTAATCAGCATTGTTTTTGTGCGTAGTATACCGAAGTGATAAAGCACCCGTTTTTGAAATATTTATGCTCCTTGCACCGGAAGCCATCGCGGCTCATGTAGTCCAGCACATCCGACCCGAAATCCCTGAACGTCAGAATGCCGTCTCCACGGACCGTGTCACCGTGCATGACCGGTTCCAGAAGGTGTTCCACCTTACCGTCCACGACAGATGCCCTTTCGATGGTCTTCGGCAGTTCAAAATCAACCGGAATGGTGAAGACATGGAAACCACCGGGTTTCAAGACCCTTCGGATCTCTGACAAGGCCTTGTTCAGGTCGCCGACATGTTCAAGAACATCACTGTTAATCAATACGTCAAAACTGTTATCAGGAAAAGTGAGGCCTTCAAGGTTTTCGTTCCTGACACCATTTACACGACTACCGAAAGGCGAGTTATCAAAATACTCTGACACTTGATAGTTATTAATTTTCTTAATATCATCCATTCTAAATAGATTATAAGCTGCTGTTTCATAAAACCTGAAGTCATCATCAAATTTTAGTCTTTTTATCAAGTCACTGGTCTTAGACATATTTAACAACCGTAATGCCGAATCAGCATGAGCTCTAATCCTGAAATTAGCAAAACAGTAAAGGCAAATATAATTCTCTCTTTCCAGTAATGCTTGTTTGAAACTGTCACTTAATTTCCAAGGTGATACTATTTTTGTGAGTTCTGTTTTTATTTCTGACGAAAACACTAATACGCTCTTGCCATTACAAGAGGGGCAATACTCCATTGAACTGTATTTCCAGCGCCAGCGCTGTGCTATCAGTCGCTGAATGGTCTTTGATATTCTACGGGCGCTAATTCCCATTTTCCCCTCTCAGATACCTCTCCAAACCATCCCGCCAGTGTGGCAACCTGATCCCCAACTCCCGCGCCCTGGCATTGGCCAGCGCCGAGTAGAGCGGCCGCCGCATCTCGCCGCTCATCCCGCCCCGGTCCACCGGAACCACCTCGACCGGGAGCCCGGCAATCTCGTAGATCGCCCGCGTGAACTCGTACCAGCTGCACTCCCCCTCGTTGACCAGATGATAGATGCCGGAGCTTACGCCAGGATGCTCCACCAGCTGCCATACGGCCCGGCTCAGGTCGTCGGTCGAGGTCGGCGAAACCACCTGATCGCATCCCATCTCCAAGGTCGGACAGTTTTTCGCATCCTCGATCCGCTTGTCAACGAAGTTCCCACCCTTCGACTGCGCACCGCTTCGTCCATAGAGTCCGCAGGTCCGGATGATCACCGCCTGTTTCGGCGCCGTTGCCAGGGCGGCAAATTCGCCGGCTACCCGCGAAATCCCATACATCTGCAAAGGATGGGGACGGTCGTCCTCCAGATACGGGGTCCGCTTGTCGCCACCGAAAACGTAATCGCTGCTGAAGGTGACGAAGAGAGCACCCCTCTCCCGACACAGCGCCGCCAGATCCCGCACCGCTGCGCAGTTGACGCGAAACGCCCGCTCCACCTCACTCTCGCAGAGGGGCACATTATGGAAAGCCGCAGTATTGATGACCAGATCCGGACAACCCTCCCGAACTGCGGCAGCCAAACTCTCGGGCCGCTCCAGATCGAGAACGTTCCGGTCGGGGGCGAAGAGCTCATGACCGGGATTGTTCCTGATCAGGTCCCCCCCGAGCTGACCGGTTTTGCCGATCAAGAGGACTTTCACACGCCCACCTTCCTGTACGCCGGATAAGAACAATCCTTGGGGGCGACAACCGACACTGGCAGCGGCCAGCTGATACCGAACGCCGGATCGTCCCAGCAGACCCCGGCGGCATATTCCGGTGAATATAAGGCGAACATCTGATAGAAGACCTCCGTGCCATCCTCCAAGGTCTGAAATCCGTGGGCAAATCCTTCGGGAATGAACAGGGCGTCCCCGTTCCCGACCGTCAACTCGGCGCCGTACCACTGGCAAAAGGTCGTCGATTCGGGACGGAGATCGACCATGATATCGAAGATCGCCCCCCGTGTGCAGCGCACCAGCTTCGCCTCCGCCTTCGGCGCCTTTTGAAAGTGCATCCCCCGCACCGTTCCCTGCAGACGGTTGAAGGAGACATTGCACTGCTGCACCTCCGTGGGGAGGCTGCGGGCGGCGAACTCCTCCACGCAGAAGGTGCGGGCAAAATAACCGCGCTCGTCCTCCCGGCGCTCCGGGGAGATCAGAAATGACCCGGCAAGGGGTGTCTCTCTGAAGATCACAGAATCCGCACCTCCGGGATCGCCTGGATGAACCTCCCCCCCTTTGCCAGGTAGGCTTGTTGCTGATCGATGATCTCATCGGCGAAGTTCCAGGCCAGCAGCAGCACGTAATCGGGCATATCCTCGGCCAGTCGGTCCGGGTGATGGACCGGCAGGTGCATCCCCGGCGTGAAATACCCCTGCTTGTACGGGCTCTTGTCCACCGTGTACTCCACCAGGTCGGTCGTGATCCCGCAATAGTTCAGAAAGGTGTTCCCCTTGGCCGGTGCCCCGTAGGCGGCGATCCGCTTCCCCTCCCCCTTCAGGGTACGGAGCAGGGAGAGGATATCATCCCGCACCTGCTCGGTCCGGGTCGCAAAGGCCGCATAGGTCTCCGGCCTGTCCAGCCCCTTGTCGCGTTCCGTCCGGATCAGCTGCGGGACCGTTTCACTCACGGCATGCCCCCCTTTGTGTCCGATGAAATAGATGATCGACCCGCCGTGAATCGCCACCCGTTCCGCATCGAAAAGCTCCATGCCGTGCAGGTCGAATAGGTACGCCATCGCCCGGACCGACAGGTACGAATAGTGCTCGTGGTATACCGTATCGAACTCGTTCTTTTCCACGAAGTCGATCAGATAGGGGGCCTCGATGGCAACCGCGCCGGTTGGTGCCAGGAGCGCCTTCAGCCCTTTGACAAAGCTGTGGATCTCCGGCACGTGGGCAAAGACGTGACGTGCCAGTATGACATCGGCAGCGCCGTACCGGGAAAGAAGGGCAGCAGCGGTATCGGCATGGAAGAAATCATTGCAGGTCTCGATACCGGCAGCACTGGCCACCTTGGCGATATTCGCCGCCGGCTCGACCCCCAACACTTTCACCCCGGTCTTTTGGAAATAGGAGAGGACCGTACCGTCGTTGCTCGCGATCTCCACCACCCGCGAACTGCCGGTCAGGCCGAACCGCTGCTGAAAGCTCCGAGCAAGGTAGGCTGCATGCCGGTGCACCAGGTCGGAGGTGGAGGAAAAATAGATATACTCCTTGAACAGGGCATCCGGGGGGACTACATGTCCGATCTGGACCAACCCGCACTGTTCGCAGAAATAGACATCCAGTGGATACTTCGGCTCGTTGCCCGCCGCAAGCTCCTTGGCAGTGAGAAAACTGTTGGCCAGCGCCATGGTCCCCAGGTCAAGAAACCGATAAATATCATCTTTGCCACAGAATCTGCAGTTCACAGAGCCACCTCGCATGTACGATATTCTTCAATCTGCCGCAGGCACTCCTGCCGCACGTCCCCACCGGCACACAAGAGCCGCGTCCACTCGACGATGCTGTCGAGAGCTCGCTCAAGCCCCCAGCGGGGATGCCACCCCAGCTCCACCTTGGCCTTGGAGCAGTCGAGCTTCAGGTAATGGGCCTCGTGGGGATGTTCCCCCCGGTCCAACTCGAAGGTGGCCCCTTCTCCCCAACTCCGACAGAGCCGCTCCACCAGCCATCCCACCGGCCGGGCATCATCGTCGTCCGGACCGAAGTTCCAGCCGGACGCATACCGGCTCCCCTCTTCCCATAGCCTTCGGGCCAGGAGCAGATAGCCGGAGAGGGGCTCCAGCACATGCTGCCAGGGGCGAATGGCATGGGGATTGCGGATCAGCACCGGCCTCCCCGCCGTGATTGCCTGGATGATGTCGGGAACAAGCCGGTCGGTCGCCCAATCGCCGCCGCCGATGACATTGCCGGCCCTAGCCGAGGCGACCGCTACCTCGTGGTGATCATAATCCCGCGGATTGAAATAGGACGACCGGTAGGCGGCGGTCACCAGCTCCGAGCAGGCCTTGCTGTTGGAGTACGGGTCATACCCCCCGAACGGCTCGTTCTCCCGGTACCCCCAGATCCACTCCCGGTTCTCGTAGACCTTGTCGGTGGTGACATTGACCACCGCCCGCACAGTGGAAATGCTCCGCACCGCCTCCAGCAGGTGGACCGTCCCCATCACATTGGTCGCATAGGTCTCCACCGGAATTCTGTAGGAATCCCGCACCAGCGGCTGGGCCGCCATATGGATGACGATCTCGGGTGCGGCGGCGACCATTTCCCGCTGCAGCCGCTCCAAGTCCCGCACATCGGCGATGACCGAATGGACCAGTTCGCCAACCTGCGCCAGTTGGAAGAGGCTGGGCGAGGTCGGCGGCTCCAGGGCGTAGCCGGTCACCTGCGCCCCCATGCTGTTCAGCCAGAGGCAGAGCCACGAACCTTTGAACCCCGTATGACCGGTGAGAAATACCCGCCTATCTTTCCAAAATTCTGAAGTTACCATTCCCCAATCTCCAGGCGCTGGTTCTTCACCAGAGCTTCCACGGCGCTTTCCCGCTGTTCCAGAGCTCCTCCAGCTGATGCTTGTCGCGCAGGGTGTCCATCGGCTGCCAGAAGCCGTGGTGCTTGCGCGCGACCAGTTCCCCATCCCGGGCCAGCCCTTCCAGCGGCTCCTTTTCGAAGACCGTGGCATCGCCAGCGATCCGGTCGAACACTGCCGGCTCCAGGACAAAGAAACCACCGTTGATCCAGGAGCCGTCACCGGCCGGTTTTTCCTGAAAAGAGTTCACCAGGCCGCCATCGGCCATGTTCAGGGCGCCAAAACGGCCGGACGGCTGGGTGGAGGTGACGGTGGCCTGTTTGCCATGCGCTCGGTGGAAAGCGACCAACGCCTTGATATCCACGTCGGCCACTCCGTCGCCGTAGGTGAGCATGAAGGTCTCGTTCCCCAGGTAAGGGGCGACCCGCTTCACCCGGCCGCCGGTCATCGACTCCGCACCGGTGTCCACCAGGGTGACCTTCCACGGCTCCGCATACTGCTGGTGGACCTCCATGGCGTTGTTGGCCAGGTCGAAGGTGACGTCGCTCATGTGCAGGAAATAGTTGGAGAAATACTCCTTGATCATGTACCCCTTGAAGCCGAGGCAGATAACGAACTCGTTGAAGCCATGGTGGGAGTAGATCTTCATGATGTGCCAGAGGATCGGCTTGCCGCCGATCTCCACCATCGGCTTGGGGCGTATGACCGTTTCTTCGCTCAGCCGCGTCCCCAGTCCACCCGCCAGAATAACGACTTTCATGGTTCCTCCTGGGCGGCCAGGCTCCCTGGCCGAAAAATATCTTCCTTCGCGATACCGAGCCGGGTCACGACAGCCTCCAGCTGTTCGCGGCGTTTCATCGAGGTGAGCACGACCGTTGCGGAAGTTCCCTTGTACCAGGCAGCGGGGGATACAACCCGATGCGTGAAAAACTCGGCCCCAGCCCTTTCGTCATCCAGTACTGCCACCAACTTGATGCCGGTCTCCCTGAGCGACAGGTAGGCGATCTCCGCCACTTCGTCTACCCCGCAGAAGACCACCTCCCGCACCCCGGCAGCCTCAAGACGCCGGAACAGCGCCAGGTAATCCTGGCGGGCCACGGTATAGAGGTTCGTGAAGTAGGTCAGATGCTGGTAAGCGAGCCGGCTCTTCTCCGCCAGCCCCTGCGGGGTCAGCAAATAGGCGTACCGGTTGCTGGGGAAGTTCTTCACCCGCACATACCCCTTGGCCACCAGATTCTTCAGATAGGAGTTCACCAGACCGACGGCAATACCGAGGCGACGGGATATCTCCCGCTGGGAGAGGGGCTCCTCTCCGGCGATCTCCGAGAGAAGAAGAAAGGAACGGTAGGATTCGAGGGACTTTTCAGCATTATCGTTCATAACATGAACACTAATGGAGAAGCGTAAAAGAGGCAAGAAAAATGTTCACAGGATGAACGGTCACGTTTTCACCGCTCCAGCATGCGCCGGTACACCGCTATCAGCCGTGCGCCCCGCGACTGCCAGGAGTGCTCGGCAATTGCCCGCTCCCGCCCCCGGACGGCCAAGTCTTCGCGAAGGACCGGGTCAGCAAGGAGCTTTTCCAGCTTATCGGCGAAGTCCACCGGCTCCGGGTAGCGGGCATAGAGCGCGGCATCCCCCAGTATCTCCCGGTTGATGGGGGTGTCAAACACCAGGGTCGGCAGGCCGCACGCCAGGTAGTTGAACAACTTGCCGTTGGCCTCGGTGAGGGATATCTTCGGCGACAGAGCCACATCGGAGGCCGAAAGGAAGAAGGGCGCCTCCCGGTAGTCGATCCGGCCGGTGAAGGTGATCAAACCGGCGATCCCCATCTCCTTGGCCAGCTGCCGGTACCGCTCGTCGGGAAACCCCATGAGCAGGAAATGGACCGGCACTCCCCTTTCCTGCATGATCTTCACCACCTCCAGGAGCAGGTTGACCCCCTGGTAGCGGTTCATCACCCCCAGGAAAGCCACCACCGGCCGATCAGGGGGAAGTTGTAGCCTACGGCGGGCCTCGGCCCGGTCCATGGGATGGAACTCGTCAGTATTGACCCCATCAGTGAGGGGGAGCACCTTTCCGGCCGCTACCCCCCAGGTCTCCACCAGCTCCCTGGCACCGGGGCCGGAGCTGGTCAGGATGACGTCGGCACGGCGGTTGATGAACCGCTCCAGGAGGCCGAACAGCCGGGCGAGCAGCGACCCCTTCCTGACAAAGCCGTGGTCGATGATCTCGCCGGTCAGGCTCCCCTGGCAGTCGAACAGGAGCGGCACGCCGATGAGCCGTTTCAGGAAGATGCCGAGAAACGCCCCTTCGTGGAGGTGGGCATGGATCAGGTCGGGCCTGAAGCGGCGCCCCACGGCGAGCGCCTTGAAAAAGAGGAGGATATCCAGGTACGGTTTGTGCCAGGAGGGACCGGCGGCCAGCTTCCGGTACCAGGGGATGGAGACTATCCGGTCGGTGGGGATCTCCCCCATGTCCCGGCCCAGGTGGTAGGTGACGATCCGCACCCGGTGCCCCTGGGCCGTCAAGGTCCGCGCCTCTTCATAGATGCGGACGTGACACCCCCGATCGGCGAAATACGGGGTTGGTGCCAGCATCAGGATCTTCAGCGGGACGTCAGTCAATGTTCAGTTTCTCGCGAATCACGTAGATCGGCTTTCCCTGGGCCTCGTAGTAGGTCCGGGCGTTCAGTTCTCCCAGCAGTCCCAGGACGATGAACTGCACCCCCATGAAGAGGAGAAAGGCGGTCAGGATCAGGAGCGGGTTACGGTTCATGCTCATCTGCTCGAAGAGCTTCATGTAGATGGTCGCGCCGCCGGAGAGGAAGCCGGCCAGCAGGGTGTAGATCCCCCATTTGCCAAAGAGCTGGATCGGCTTGGTGGAGTACTGGAGGAGGAACTTGACGGTCATCAGGTCCAGGACCACGCGGACGGTCCGGGAGATGCCATACTTGCTGGTGCCGTAGAGGCGGGGATGGTGCCTGACCGGCAGTTCCGCCACCTTGGCCCCCACCTGGGAAGCGAGTGCCGGCACGAAGCGGTGCATCTCGCCATAGAGGTTGATCCCCTCCAGCACCTCCCGGCGATAGGCCTTGAGGGTACAGCCGTAGTCGTGGAGATGGACACCGGTCAGGCGGGAGATGAGGGCATTGGCGATCATGGAGGGGAGTTTCCGGTTGACGAAGGTATCCTTGCGCTCCTTGCGCCAGCCCGACACCACGTCGTACCCCTCGTCGATCCTGGCCAGCAGCCGGGGAATGTCGGCCGGATCGTTCTGCAGGTCGCCGTCCATCGGCACGATGACCCGCCCGGCCGCAGCAGTGAACCCGGCGGCCATGGCTGCGGTCTGGCCGAAATTGCGGCGGAAGCGGATCACCTTCACCCGCCGGTCTTCCCGTGCGATCTCCTGGAGGAGGAGAAAGGAACGGTCGACCGAGCCATCGTCCACCAGGATCAGCTCGTACGTCAGGCCACTTTCCGCCAGGGCAGCCGTCACCCGCCCATGGAGGAGCGAAATATTCTCTTCTTCGTTGTAGATCGGAACGACTATGCTTAAGTCCACGGAATACTCCTTGGGATATCTGGCTCAGTGCTCAGGGTTTAGCGTCAAGATCGGTGCCCCGGGTCTTCACAATCTTCTCGAACTGGTGACGCAGGATCGCGTTCTCCTGCACCAGATCCTTTACCTGGTCGGAGAGGCGGGAAATCTTTATGGAAAACTGGACCCCAAGGAGGACCAGGAACACGATGGAGCCGGTAAAGAGGGTCGAGGTGGGCAGGGCGGCACCGATGAGATTGGTAAGAGTGACCAGCCAGTCGTACTTGATCACCAGGACGAACATGATGCAGCTGGTGAAGAGCCAGAGGACCGAGTACTCCTCACGGAGCCGCTTCTGGCGCACCATTTCGATGGTGAACACAAAGACCAGGAGACTCACCAGCAGGGCAAAGACCTGTTGCTTGAACGGCATCACGTCCTCCTGAAGAACTTACGGTTGCGCAGCAGGGTAACGAAGATGGACAGGCACATCTTGAACATGTAGTAGAGCGGCTTGGTGCCGCTGTGCATGGTCTTGCCGGTGGGGTTGGCATACATCCGGACCGGCACCTCGCGGATGCGGAACCCGGCCAGGTTGAGGGTGATCAGCATATCGGCGTCAGGATAGTCGCAGGGAAAGACGTCGGTGGTGAAGAACCGGAGCACCTCCCGGTTGAACGCCTGGTAACCGGAGGTGGGGTCGGTGACGCTCCGGCCGATCAGGTGGGTCACCAGCTTCCGGAAGAAGAGGATTCCCAGCCGTCGGGAAAAGGAGGGACGGTAGCTCTCCTCCTCCAGAAAACGGGAGCCAAGGGCAAAGTCGGTGTCACCGGTCATCACCGGTGCCAGGAGGCGGGGGATGAAGGCCGGATCGTGCTGACCGTCGGCATCGATCTGGACCACGTACGGATAGCCATGGCAATGGGCGAATTTATACCCGGTCTGGATGGTCACTCCGTACCCCATGTTGAAGGCGTGGGAGAGCACGATCGCCCCGGCGCCGGCAGCAGCGGCGGCGGTGTCGTCACGGGAGCCGTCGTTCACCACCAGGATGTCGCACTCCGGCACCACCCTGCGGATGGCAGCGACCACCCGACCGATATTGCCGGCCTCATTGTAGGCCGGTATGATCACCAGAACCTTTGCAAGGCCCTGTTCCTCACTCCTCACTCCTCACTCCTCACTCCTCACTCCTCACCGAGCCTTACCGCCTCATCCTGGCTTCCAGCATCGGCGCAAATCCCGAACGGAGCTGCACCAGGGACAGGTACTGTTCGATGACGCAGGCCTGATCGCCGGTTGCCAGACAGGCCAGCCCCATATTGTAGTGGGCCGGCGCATAATCGGGGTCCATGTCCAGGGACTTGCGGAAACTGGCGATGGCGTCAACCGGCCGGCCAAGGTAGTCGTAGGCCAGCCCGAGGTTGTTGTGGGCCTTGGCAAACCAGAGCGTCTGGGCATCGGCATTGACAGCCGACAGGTCCCTGAACAGTTCCACGGTCCTGTCGAACCGGCCAAGGTACGACCCCAGCTGGGTAAGGGCCAGCCCCACATTGTTCCAGGCATCCGGATGTCCCGGATCGAGGGAGATGGACCTGATCAGGGCGGGAAGTGCCCTGGCCGGCTCTTTCCGCTTCAGGTAGGCATATCCCAGGTTGTTCCAGGGACGGGACAGATTGGGCGACTTCCGGGTGACATCCTCCCAGAGCGAGGCCTCGCTGCTCCAGACCCGGTTCCGCTTGACAGTGGCCACCGCAAAGACCAGGCAGAGCAGTGTCATCGCCAGGCAGGCGGAGGAAAGAACCCGTTCCCTATGGCCGGCAAGGCCTATCACCACCGAACTGATGGCAAGAAAGGCACCGGCCGACGGGAGGTACACCCGGTGCTCGAAGATCGGGTCGATAATGGGAATAACGCTCGATTCGACCAGCAGCGCGATATAGAACCAGCCGATGCCGATGGCCACCAGCCTCAGATGCGGAGCAGGCAGGAATGCCGGTGACGCCGAAGGCCGGGAACGGACCACGCACCAGACCGCCAATCCCAGCAGGGCAAGATGCAGTGCCAGCCCACCGAGGACAGCCGGGTCGGCAAGCGTGTGGGAAAAGGCAACCTCGTAATCCAGGTTCTGGTTCACGGGGAAGATCAGCAGACGCAGGTAGGTGGCCACCACCCGGAACTGGGTCAGCAGATAGTCGGTCCGGGAAATGATGGTCTGGACCCGCGTTGCCTGGTCGGCCGCCGCCAGCAGGCCTGTCATCCCCCCCCGTATCCCCACCAGGCTCAGGGGGATGATCGCCATGGTCATCAGGAACAGGGAGATGGGCAACAGGCGCGCCCGAAGCGTCCCCCGGAAACAGAGCAGTTCCAGGAATATCAGCATGAGCGGCAGGGTGAAGGCGATCTCCTTGGTCCGCATGGAAAGGAGCGCCGCCAGGAAGGCAAGAGCGAAATATCCGACCGACGGACCGCGCCGCGCGGAACCGGCACCGTTCAGGGCCAGTCTCGCCCGAACGTAGCAGACCGCGGCAAGCAGATAGAACAGGGTAGCCAGGGAGGTGAACCGCTGGACAATGTAGGTGACCGCCTGGGTCTGGACCGGATGGCTCACGAACAGGAGAGCGGCAAACAGGGCGATTCCCCGGCCATGACCTGCCCGGGGAGGTGCGATTCCCTGCGAGACAAGCGGGCTGAGCCAGAGCAGAGTGATCAGGCCATAAAGGGTCAGGGCGGCCGACAGGTGGACGAAGAGATTGACCAGATGGTACCCGACCACCCAGTCGCCGTGCAGCCGGTAGTTCAGGGCGAAACTAAAGACTCCCAGCGCCCGGCCGGACTTCAGCAACGATGGCGTCATCAGGGAGCCCAGGTCCTTGATCTGCGGGTTCCCCATGATATTGACCATGTCGTCGAAGGTGAACGGAAACGTCATGCTGTTGGCATAGGCCAGCAGTCCGGCGATCACGATCAGGGCAAGCCGGTACCAACCGTCCCTGCGGGATGTTCCGGTAATGAGCCCCACGTATCGCCCCGGCAATCCGGGTATCTCCATTTCACGTCCAGTCATCAGCCTGTCCCTTAGCAGATAGCATGCCGGTCGGCAAACCGGCTTACTATACCTGCATTTATCTGGCGGCAAAAGGAATTTTTCCGCCAGATCGCCGTATCTTCAGGGGGATTGACAGGATTGGACCGGGGGGATATACACGATGATATTGCAGGGGCGGGCTTTCCCCGCCCCGGGTGCGGTAACCGCACCCCTACGGTGGATCAACGTTGTACCGGCGAGGTGATTACCATGGAGATGTTTGGCGGGTTCATGATGCTGGTGTCGATTCTCTTCTTTTTCCTGGCCATAATCTGGTTCATCCTGCCGTTCATCATCTTCGCCATCAAAGGTAAGGTCGACCGGTCGGTCGAGCAGTTGGAGGAGATCGAGCAACGGCTGGCTTCCCTGGAACTGCAACTGGCCAGGCTTAGCCCGCCGCCGGCCGGCAGGGTCGACGCCCCGCCCATTGGATCGTGCGAACCGACCGATGAATCCGCGCCGGCTCGAACAGCACCCTGATTCCGCAGCGCCCTCGCTTCAAACCGGGCGCGGCAAGCAGCGCCCCTACATACCGCCACCGCGCATAACCCGCAGGAGATACCCGGTAAAAGCCGTGACAACCGCCCGGTCGAACTGGCTTCCTACGCAGCGTTGCAACTCTATGATCGCTTCCTGGACCGACAACCCCTTCTTGTAGGGACGATCGGACACCATGGCATCGAACGAGTCAGCAACCGCCACGATCCGCGCCGCCAGGGGGATCGACTCACCCCTCAGGCCATAGGGATAACCGCTTCCGTCAAACCGCTCATGATGATGGAGCACCCCGGGCAGGACGTCCTGCAACTGCCGGATCGGCGCCAGGATCGCCACCCCCTTTTCCGGATGGAGCCGCAGGGGGGGGAATTCATCCTCCGACAACTCCTCGGGTTTCTCCAGGAGCGCCTCGATGATCCCGATCTTGCCGATGTCGTGAAGCAGTCCGGCAAGCCGTATCCGCTCCACCTCCGTCTCCGTGAGCCCCATCTCCCTGGCAATGGTGGTCGCCACGTTCATCACCCGCTCGGAGTGCCCCTTGGTCCAGGGTGATTTGGCATCGATGGCATTGGCCAGCGAGGCCACCGTATTGATGAACAGGCTCCGCATCTCCTCGTAGAGCCGGGCGTTCTCCAGGGCAACCGCCATCTGGGCCGCGATCTTCTCGATGGTGAAGGCATCCTCCCGGACAAACTGGCCCCGCGCGGTGTCGCCCAGAAGGAGCACCCCCTTCGGCTGCTCCTTGCTGATGAGTGGAATCGCCATGAGAGACTCGATGCCGACGTCCCGCAGGGCCATCTCCATAGCTGACAGCCGTTTCAGCCCCCTCAGTTGTGGGATGTAACGGCTCTCACCATGGGTAAACGCCTGCCCGGCAACATTCCCCTTGCCAATCACCGCGCCCCGCTTGAGGGCTGGCAACCCTTCAGGAGCAACGTCACTCCTGGTGGCCAGAACCACCAGTTGCCCGCCGTCACCTTCCAGGACCGACACCAGTTCACACTGCATGATCCGTTCGATCTGCTCCATGGCAGTATCGATGATCCGCTCCTGGCTCAGGGATGAGGAGATGGCCTTGTTGATCTCGTCCAGGGTCAGGATGACGTCGATCCGCTTGGCCATATCCAGCGCCATTTCCAGGGACTGGTCGAACAGCTCGATGTGGCTCACCACCAGCGCCGCATGTGAGACCATGTCCTTGATGACGGCAATTTCGTCCGGGGTAAAGGTCAAGGCAACCGACCGCCGCCTCGCCACGAAGACCGCGCCGGTCACCTGGTTGTGCACCACCATCGGCACAGCCAGGAGGACGAGACTTTTGAGAAGCCGACGGAATGTCGGGCTCAGCAGACGGGAACTCTCGGGGTTGGGGATCTGGAGATGGTGCTTTTTTTGGAGAATCGTCCGGAGCAGGGGAATTTTTTCCGGTATCAGCGGCATATCCCTGAACAGCGGCAGGTATCGGGGTGGCATGCCGCAACTCCGGGCCGGGGCAAAGTCGCGCCGTTCCCGGTCAAGCAGGTACACGACCGCCCAGCCGCTCCTGACCGTCTTCTTCAGGAGACGGGAAAGCCCCTGCAGCACCTCATCCACGTCCCGCAGGGTTGACAGCCGCCGGCTATCCTCAATCACCTTGCCAAAGCCGTTCATGAAAGTGGCTAACCCCTGTCTACGCTTGGCAAAGCCTGTTGCCAAGCGCCGGAATTTTAGTTAGTATGCTGCATTCAATCGTAGCATAATTTTGAATTATTTCTCATTCATCGATTACGGACCTACACCGTCGCCTTAGTGCGTGAGAGTCCGTCACCGGTTCAAGGAGGGAAGCACATGTCGTTGCTTGCAGGGAAAAAGGCCTTGATCGTCGGCGTGGCCAACGAAAAGAGCATTGCCTGGGGAATTGCCGAGGCATTCAAGCGGGAAGGAGCGTCCATAGCCCTTTTCTATGCCGGAGAAACCCTGGCCAAACGGGTCATCCCGCTGGGTGAAAGTATCGGCGCCGAACTCATCGTCCCCTGCGACGTACGCAGCGACGAGGAGATCGCCAAGGCCATGGAGATGGTGAAGGAAAAATGGGGCGGCCTGGACATTCTCGTCCACTCGGTGGCCTTTGCCAACAAGGATGAGTTGAAAGGCTCCTTCCTGAATGTAACCCGCGAAGGGTTTGCGACCGCCATGGAGGTAAGCGTCTTTTCGCTCATCGCCCTGGCCAAGGCAGCTGCCCCGCTCATGGAGGGGCGTGAGGCGAGCATGCTGACCCTTACCTACTACGGTGGCCAGCGGGTTTTCCCCAATTACAACATAATGGGAGTGGCCAAGGCGGCCCTGGAAATGAGCATCCGCTACATGGCCGAAGCGGTCGGCCCCAGTGGGATCAGAGCCAATGCCATCTCCGCCGGGCCATTGAAAACCCTGGCTGCCGCCGGCGTCGGCGGGTTCAACCAGATCGCCGGCATCGTCGAGGGAAAGGCCCCGCTCCGCCGCAACATCACCAAGGAAGAGGTCGCCAACGCAGCTGTGTATCTCAGCAGCCGGCTGGCCAGTGGCGTGACCGGCGAGGTGCATTTCGTGGACAACGGGTATAATATCATCGGGCTGTAACTTCAGGAGCGAGGAGAAAACCCATAAAACAGCTCCACGGCAACCTTACCGGCCTCAAACCCAGCCAGATCAGCTCCCTCGAACGGCTCTTCCGACGCCGTATCCCGCCGGACGAGGTCGTTACCCTGGATCTGGCGCGGGCACTCCTGGCCATCTCCCACGAAACCGGCCGCCAGGTAGGTATCCTGGTAAACCGGGTGGGGGAAGTGGAATATGTCATCGTCGGCGATGAACGCAGCATCTTCATCCCCGAACTCGCCGATTATCCCCTTGGCAGGAAGCTGCTGCGCGGCCTGCGACTCCTCCATACCCACCTGAAGGGTGAGGCGCTGAACGACGACGACCTGACCGATCTGGCACTGCTCCGCTTCGACCTGCTGGCCGCCATCAGTGCGCCGGCACCGGACCTGCCGCCGGTGATCCAGCTTGCCCACCTGATCGTGCCGGGGAGCGGCCAGCACCCGTACCGGGTGGAACAGATCACCCCCCTTGCCCGTTTCAACCTGAACATCCGCGAATTCCTGGAAAATCTGGAAAAGGAGCTGTCCACCGGGACCTCCGCCAGCAGGGAGATCGCCGCCAGCGAGGAGCGGGGAATCCTGATCTCCGTCACCCGACAGACCCACGAAGAGGCGATCGATTCCATCGAGGAGTTGAAGGAGCTGGCCCGCACCGCCAATGTGGCGGTCCTGGACACGGTCATCCAGCACCCCCGCCAGTTCTCCCCACGCTACCTCATGGGCGAGGGAAAGATGCGGGACGTGGTGATCCGGGCACTGCAGCTCGGGGCAACCATGCTCATCTTCGATCAGGAGCTCACCCCGGCCCAGGTCCGCTCCATTTCGGAGATGACCGAGCTGAAGGTCATCGACCGGAGCCAGCTGATCCTGGACATCTTCGCCCGCCGGGCCACCACCCAGGACGGCAAGGTCCAGGTGGAACTGGCCCAGCTCAAGTACCTCCTGCCGCGGCTGGTGGGACGCGGGGTGCAGATGTCCCGCCTCATGGGAGGCATCGGCGGCCGCGGCCCCGGCGAGACCAAGCTGGAAATGGACCGGCGACGCATCCGCGATCGGATCGCCCGCCTGGAGAAGGACCTGCGGGAGCTCTCCCGCGGCCGCTATCAGCGCCGCCAGCGACGGATCAGGGCCGGCATCCCCATCGTTTCCATCGTTGGCTACACCAATGCCGGGAAATCCACACTCCTCAACGCCCTGACCGCAAGTGACGTCTTCACCGAAAACCTCCTCTTTGCCACCCTGGACACCTCTACCCGGCGGCTCCGCTTCCCGAGGGAGCGGGAAGTGATCATCACCGACACGGTCGGGTTCATACGCTCCCTCCCCAAGTCCCTGCTGGGCGCCTTCAAGGCCACCCTGGAGGAACTGCGGGACGCAGACCTCCTGCTTCACCTGGTGGACTGCGCCAACCCCCGCTTTGCCGAACAGATCGGGCAGGTGGAGGCCATCCTCGCCGAACTGGAGCTGGCCGACAAACCGCGCCTCCTGGTCTTCAACAAGGCCGATCTTCTCCCGGAGCTGAAAAAGCAGTTCCCCCTGGCTGTCGTGAAGGTCCGCCAGGTGGCCCGCCAGACCGGGGCCACCCTGGTGGCAGCCAACGACCGGGAGAGCCTGGGACCGCTTCTCAACGAAATGGAGCGGCGGTTCTGGCCACGGAAATAGCTATTACTTTTCAACATGCTGGCAGAGGATCATCCCTATGCAAAGAATACTGATAATCGAAGACGAACAGGACCTGGCCTCACTGGTTGCCTTCAATCTCCAGGGCGAGGGATACGCCGTCACGGTCTGCCATGATGGCAGGGAGGGGCTGGAAAGCGCCCTCGAAGCTCCGCCGGACCTGATCATCCTCGACCTGATGCTTCCGACCATCCTGGGGACCGAGGTCTGCAAGAGGCTCAAGAACAAGACAAGCACGGCCGACGTGCCGGTCATCATGCTCACCGCCAGGGGAGAGGAGATCGACCGGGTGGTCGGTTTCGAGGTCGGGGCCGATGACTATGTGGTCAAACCGTTTTCCGTGCGGGAGCTGCTCCTGCGAGTCAGGGCGCTCCTGCGGCGTACCGGAGCGCCGGTATCCGGAGAAACGGTGGTCAGGATCGGCGACCTGGCCATCGACACCGACCGGCACCAGGTGACCGTGGCAAACGAGCCGGTAATTCTGACCACCACGGAATTCAAACTTCTGCATATCCTGGCCGAGCGACGCGGCCGGTTGCAAAGCCGGGATACGCTGTTGAAGGATGTCTGGGGATACGCCTACGTGGGGGATACCCGCACCGTGGACACCCATGTCACCAGGCTCCGCACCAAACTGGGGCCGGTGGGCGACATGATCAAGACCGTCAGGGGATTCGGCTACAAAATGGAGGAGGCATGAACGGTCCCACGCCGGAGTACGGACAACCATGAGACTCACCATCCGCAGCAAACTGATGGGATCGTACCTGCTCATCATCCTGGTGATGGGCGGGGCACTGTTTGTCTACCTGAACCAGACCCTTGAACGGTATATGGTTGGCAGCATCAGGGAAAACCTTCAGAGCGAGGCACGCCTGGCCGCTCTCATGGCCACCAGGGAGGTTCGCTCCCTCAGGGAGGACGCCCCGCGGGTCACCAGCGATCTCGGCCGCACCATCCGGGCCCGGGTCACCATCATGACCGATGATGGCACGGTTGTCGGCGATTCCGAACTGAAGCGGGAGGAACTCGTCGGACTGGAAAACCACCGCACCCGTCCCGAGGTGCTGGCAGCGCTGCAAAGCGGCGCGGGTGAGGCAATCCGCTACTCGGCCACCCTGCGCACCGACATGCTCTACGTGGCGTTCCCCTTTACCTGCAGTACCGGCGACAAGGGGATCATCCGGCTGGCCCTGCCACTTTCCGCCGTGGCAAAGACCACTGCCAGCCTGCATGCCAGCCTGGGGATCGCCCTGCTCATTGCAACGCTCCTCTCACTGATCCTCAGCTATCTCCTCTCCAACGTGACCTCCCGCACCCTCCGGGCCATGGCGGCCAGCGCCGTCCGCTTCGGGACCGGCGATTTCCGACACCCCCTGCCGGTGAAGAGCGATGACGAACTGGGAGAACTGGCGCGGGTAATGAACGAGATGGCAGGACGCCTGGAAACCCAGATGCAGCGGCTCTCGGCCGAAAAGAACCAGCTGGACGCCATCCTGCGCGGCATGGGGGAAGGGCTCCTGGTTATCGATGCCGAAGGAACGGTCACGCTGGTCAATCCGGCCTTCCGCACCCTGTTCTCCCTACCGGCCGACGTTGCAGGGGCGCCGCTCATGCAGATCACCCGCCATCCGGCCCTGCAAGAAACATTTCGGACCGTGGTGACCGATCGTGCGGAACAGTGGCACGAAATCACCCTTGCCGGCGAAGAGGAAAAAAACATTCTGACGCACTGGGTGCCGCTTCCGGGGCAGGGCGCCTTACACGGCGTTGTCGCGGTCTTCCACGACATCAGTGCCCTGAAAAGGCTGGAGCGCATACGCAAAGACTTCGTGGCCAACGTCTCCCACGAACTCCGGACCCCGGTCACCGTCATCAAGGGGTATACCGAAACCCTCCGGAAAAGCGCGATCGGGACTGCTCCCGAAACCGTGGAACGCTTTCTGGCCGTCATCCATACCCATGCCGACCGGCTGGCAAACCTGATCGGCGACCTCCTCACCCTCTCGGAGTTGGAATCGGCCGGCTACACCCTGACACTCCACCCGGTGGCACTGCCGGAGGTGGTTGCAACCGCCCGGATGCTCTTGGAGCAGAAGGCAGCTGAGAAGGAGATCACGATCAACCCGGGCAGGCTGTCGGGGCTTAAGGTACTCGCCGATGTCGGTCGTCTGGAGCAGGTCCTGGTCAATCTCCTGGATAATGCCGTGAAATACACCCCGTCAGGCGGAACGATCGACCTCCTTGCCAGGGAAACAGGCGATGAAGTCGAGATAGCCGTACGGGATACTGGCCAGGGAATCCCTCCACAGGATCTCCCCCGCCTTTTCGAACGCTTCTATCGGGTGGACTCCGCCCGCAGCCGTCAGGAGGGCGGGACCGGTCTCGGCCTCGCCATTGTCAAGCATATCGTGCAACTCCATGGCGGCACCGTCCGTGTTGAAAGTATTCCCGGCAAAGAAACGACTTTCTTCTTCACACTCAGGAAGGCCTGAAACAACCGCGACAAGCCTCCGGGGAACATCAACCCATCGAAAACCTGACCAGACTCAATCGGCAAACCTTACTACAACTATCGCAGATGACGCATGTTCTTTGCGCCTGACGTTCAGCCCTGTGCCGTTTACAGCTTCAAGGGCGCTGCGCACACATTCCGATAGGATGTACTACACACACGGGCATAACCTCCATGGACCCACAAAAAGTCATCAGGAAACCGTTGTATCTTACCTGGCAGTTCTTCCTCCGTTACTGGCTACGGCTCTTTATCTCCTTCATCCTTCTCCCGCTGGTACTCATCGCCGCCCTGGTCCGTTTTTCCATCGAAGGTGTTTTCGACGGCATCTATCTGCTCAAGGGAACCGGTCGGGCGGTATTTGAGGTGAAGGATGAGATATTCCTCGGGGAATACGAACGGCTGATTGCCAGGATCGAGTACGAGCCCTTCCTGAATCTGCTCCGCACCGGATCTCCGGAGCAGGACAACGAGGCCCATGCCCACCTGACGTACCGGTGGAATGACCGTCAGGGCAGAGGCTTTATTCAGAGCCAGGGCACTGACGGTAGCCAGTTCATCATCTGTTTCGGCCGCTTCGTCGACTCCAACGGCAAGTCACCCCAGGGGCTCTTTGTCGGTGGCGGCCTCCCCTACTCCCGCTACGCCCACGAAACCGTCCAGATGAACGAAACCGGCATGGCGTACTTCGACAGCCGGAAATGGTTCCACCTCTGGTGCAATGCCAATGAAGGAATTGCCGGTGCCGACTCGCCGGATAAACTGGTCTACCCCTCCGACTGGGAGTTCCTGGGGAGCCGGGTCCCATTCGCCACCAGCCAAGAACTGATCATCCACAGCCGACATAAGGCAGTTGTGGACAAGGTACCGTTCAGGATCGACCGTTACGCCCTCTACCGGGCAGGAGAACCCTACCTTGTGCTGGCCATCAGGATCACCAACGTGGGACAACAGCCGGCGGGCTATTTTTATGTCTACGGCGATGAACCATGGGTAGGGGATTACGGCACATCAATCGGTAATGTCGGGTGGACAAAAAATCGGCTTTTTTTCTACGAATCATTGATCGATCCGCAAAACAACTCCTTTGTCGGGATGTATGATTACGGCAACCGGGCTATCAACGAAAAAAAGGAGCGCTTCTCGCGCATGGCCAATTTCATTGAGTGGATCGGCATGATACGGCCCCAACTGGTCTACGTTTCAAACAAGGAAGGAAAGATATCCGACGAATCCCGGCATATCCCCCTGGACAGCCCGGACAACCGGGTACTGTTCCTCCAGTGGGGCCCGCGACTGCTCACCCCCGGGCAGTCGGATCTGTTGATCATGGCCATCGGCATGGCCGGACATGATCCTAAATCGGACATTCCGGCCAAACCGGAGATCAACATCGACTGGGACGATCTGAATTTCGTGCTGAGCAGCGATAACTAATCTGCACCTGGTCCGGCACACAGACAAGAAAAGGGCCGGAATATGAATTCCGGCCCTTACTCGCTTAACATTGCTAACCGGCTCTCAGTACCGGTAATGCTCCGCCTTGTACGGCCCCTCCACCTTTACTCCGATGTAGTCCGCCTGCTCCTTGGTCAGGGTGGTCAGCTGGGCATTGAGCTTCTTCAGCTGCAGCCGTGCGACCTTCTCGTCCAGATGCTTGGGCAGGGTGTAGACACCGACCGGATACCTGCCGGGATTGGTGAAGATTTCGATCTGGGCGATGGTCTGGTTGGCAAAGGAGGACGACATGACATAGCTCGGGTGGCCGGTGGCGCACCCCAGGTTCACCAACCGCCCCTTGGCCAGGAGGATGATCCGGTTGCCGCTCGGCATGATCACGTGGTCCACCTGGGGCTTGATCTCCTCCCACTCGTACTTCTCCAGGGCGGCAACCTCGATCTCGTTGTCAAAGTGGCCGATGTTGCAGACGATCGCCTGGTCCTTCATCTTCAGCATATGCTCGTGGGTGATGACGTGGTAGTTGCCGGTGCAGGTAACGAAGATGTCGGCCTTGTCGGCGGCATACTCCATGGTCACCACGCGGTACCCTTCCATGGCGGCCTGCAGGGCGCAGATCGGATCGACCTCGGTCACCCAGACCTGGGCGGAAAGCGCCCGCAGCGCCTGGGCCGACCCCTTGCCCACATCGCCGTAACCGCAGACCAGGGCAACCTTGCCGGCCACCATCACGTCGGTGGCCCGCTTGATGCCGTCCACCAGTGACTCGCGGCAGCCGTACAGGTTGTCGAACTTGGACTTGGTCACCGAGTCGTTGACGTTGATGGCCGGGAAACGGAGCTCGCCACGCTCATGCATCTGGTAGAGACGGTGGACGCCGGTGGTGGTCTCCTCGGTCACCCCTTTGATCTGGGCGATACGGGTGGAGTACCAGGTGGGGTCCTTCTCCAGCTTGGCCCTGATGGCGGCAAAGAGGATGGTCTCCTCCTCGGAGCCGGGGTTGTTCAGCACCGAACGGTCCTTTTCCGCCCTGGTACCGAGGTGGAGCAGCAGGGTGGCGTCGCCGCCGTCGTCCAGGATCATGTTGGAAAAACCGCCGTCGGTCCACTCGAAGATCCTATGGGTGTAGTCCCAGTACTCCTCCAGGCTCTCCCCCTTGACGGCGAAGACCGGCACCCCGGAAGCGGCAATGGCAGCGGCGGCATGGTCCTGGGTGGAAAAGATGTTGCACGAGGCCCAGCGGACTTCCGCGCCCAGGGCGGTCAGGGTCTCGATCAGCACGGCGGTCTGGATGGTCATGTGCAGCGAGCCGGTGATGCGTGCACCCTTGAGCGGCTGCGCTGCGGCAAACTCCTCGCGGATGGCCATCAGCCCCGGCATCTCGGTCTCGGCGATCCGGATCTCCTTGCGGCCCCAATCGGCCAGTTTGAGGTCTGCGATGATGTAATCTTGTGACATGGTTACGCTCCTTTTGTGTTGGTGTTCTTGTGCAGAGATTTCGTAGACACTCACTGCATCCGCTTGTTTTCTTCGGTTCCGGCAAGGGCCCTCACAAGCAACACGGCCTCCTGGCCGTCAGCCGCCTCCGGACGCTCGCAGCTGACGGCCGAGAACCCGGCCTCCGCCAGCCACTCCGTCAATTCCTGTTCCTCGAACCCCAGCCACTGGTCGGCCAACTGCTCCCGTGCCGCCTCCCGCTCGTGCCGGGCCAGGTCGGCAACAACCAGCAATCCGCCGGATGCCAGCACCCGCCGGATCTCGGTCAGCACCGCAGCAGGGTCTGCCGCGTGGTGCAGCACCATGTTCGCCACCACGCACGCCACGGAGGCATCGGGCAACGGCAGATGGGTCATCTCTCCCAGGCGGAGTTCGATGCCCCCAACGCCATCAGCAGCCAGTCGACGCCGTGCCTCCTCCAGCATGGCCGGTGAATGGTCCACCCCGATCACGCTCCTCGCCCGTCCGGCCAATGCTGCCAGCAGGCCGCCGGTACCGACACCGATCTCCAGCACTATCTCCCCTGCGGGAATCAGCTCCAGCAGTCTCCCCTGGTAGTCCGGCACCGGCAGGAGCACCCGGGCCAAGTCGTCCCACTGGCGGGCATGCCGATCAAAAAACTCCTGGCTGCGCCGGCGCCGCGCTTCCAGAATCCGGGCCACGGCAGAAAGGTCAGCGGCCCGCCCTGGCAGCGACTCGACCTCACGCTCGAAGGCAGGGCGGATGGCGCCGAAGAAGGAGTTCCCCTCTCCTGCCCGGTAGTAGCTCCAGGTCCCCTGACGCTTGACGGTCAGGACACCGGCCTCGGTCAGGATCTTGAGATGGCGCGAAATGCGCGACTGCCCCATTCCCATGATGCGGGTCAACTCCTGCACCGTAAATTCACCGCGCAACAGCACCGCCACGAGACGCAGGCGGCAGGGATCGGCCAGGGCCTTGAACAGTTCGAGCATGAATATCAACTTCCCCGGCTAACATATATCAACTTTTCTTGATTTAACACAACAACGACTCGTACGCAACAAAAAAGCCGCCCACCTGTGGGGTGGACGGCTTTGCGTTACGAACCGGCCCGGCCGGCGCCGGCAGCGGCAACCGCTCAGGCGGCCTCTTCTGCGGCCATTTCGCCGAACAGCTCGTCAAAGACGTGCTGAACCGTGGTGATCCGCTCGGCCTTCCAGGCATTGGTGCCACAGAAAACGAGACCGGTCTCCACGTCGCCCCGCTGGGCACGGTCCAGGGCGGATACAATGCAGAACCGCTCGCCGCTCTCCTTGTAGGAACATTTTTTCAGACAGGCATTGGCACACAGGGTGGCGTTGTCCTGGTCATAGCCGACAATCGCCTCCTGGTTGCCGATGATCGCCCGCCCCGGAAGACCTGCCGGACTCATAATCAGGCCGATATCCTCTTTTCGGCACTCCAGATAGGCCTGTTTGAAGGCATCGTCGGCATCGCACTCCACGGTCGGCACGAAGCGGCTCGCCATCTGTACCCCGTCGGCTCCTTCGGCCAGGGCATGCATGACATCTGCACGGTCCCAGATGCCGCCGGCGGCGATCACCGGAATCTCCCGGCCGAACTCGGCGGCAATGAACGCCTTGATGGCGCGGATCGTACCGTACTGGTCGTAGTCGCCGGTGCCGATCTGTTCGATCTTCTCTCCCAGATGGCCGCCCGCCGTATCCGGGTCTTCCACCACAATGGCATCCGGGAGGCGGTTGTATCCCTTTTCCCATTTCTTGATGATCAGCTGGGCAGCCCGCAGGGAGGAAACGATGGGCACCAGGGCCACATCCGGCGCATGGGACGTCAGGCCGGGAAGGGTCAGGGGAAGGCCGGCGCCGCAAACGATGACCTTGGCGCCGCCGTCAATGGCAGCCTTCACCAGGGTCTCGAAATCGGCCAGGGCAACCATCACGTTGACCCCGATCACACCGTCAGGGGCGATCTCGTAGGCCTTGCGCAGTTCGGCCTTGAACGCCTCGGGCTCGGCCTGCAGGTAGTTGCTGCCACGAAAGTAGGAGCTGTTGAGGGCGATGCCGGCAGCGGCCACCAGGCCGACGCCGCCGCAACGGGCCACATGGCCGGCGAGCGAACCTCCGGAAATCCTCACTCCCATCCCACCCTGGATTAGTGGGTACTTCGCGATATGCTTGCCGATCCGTAACGGTTTGAGCACTAGACTCCCTCCTGACGTTTTACAAAACAGTATCAGAAGCGGCAAGATACGTGTGTAATAGAATTGTAAAACCGAGCTACCGCATGCGGGGGAATACGCCCCATATCACACCTTGCCAAGAGCCTGAGCCCATGATACATCTTCGGCATGACGAGGCTCAAACGATACTTCACACCGGTCGTCACCATGGTGGCAATGCAGTTGGTCTGGGTCCTGCTGGTCATCCTCTGGATCTCCTGGATGGTCGGGCGCCATCGCGAACTGCGCAGGCTTTTGGAGCGCTACCGACCGGAGATGGTGCCCCCCGGCTTCGACTGGGTGTCGCTGGTGGAGGGGCTTATCCTGCTTCTGGTGGTCCTGGCGGGCTTCTACGCCATATTCCTCTTCTGGAAACGCCAGTCAAGCCTCTACCAGCGACAACGGGCCTTCATCACCCAGGTGACCCATGAACTCAAATCCCCCCTCGCCTCCATCCAGCTCCACCTGGAAACCATTCGCCTCAGGAAGCCATCGCCCGACAAGCTCGAACGGTTCCTGGAGACCATGCTCTCCGACACGGAACGCCTCAACAACCTGATCAACAATATCCTGATAGCTGCCAAGCTCGAACAGCGCCGCGGCAAGCAGAGCTTCCCGGTACAGGATCTGAGCGCGTTCGTGACCCGCTCACTGGAACAGAAACGCAAGCTCCTCCCGGAGGGGGGCTGCCTGACCATGGATATAGAACCGGGAATTAAGGCCCCCTTCGACAGCGAGGGAGTGGAAACCGCCCTGCGCAACCTGCTGGAAAACGCCATGCTCTACAGCCCTGCCGCACCGGAGATCACGGTTACCCTGAAAAAGTCCGGCCGCGCCTGTCAGCTGATCGTCAGCGACCGGGGAAAGGGACTCTCCGCTGCCGAACTGCGCAAGGTTTTCCGGATGTTCTACCGGGTCCGGGAGCATGGCGAAAACATCCGCGGCTCTGGGCTCGGCCTGTACATCGTCAAGTCGGTAGCCCAGGAGCACGGTGGGAGCGTCCATGCGGAAAGCGCCGGACCCGGCAGGGGCACCACCTTTATTGTCACCCTGCCGTGTGCCGAATGATCGAGAGGATGGAGCATGGAGAGTGAAAAACCGCACATACTGCTCGTGGAGGATGAGATCCACCTGGCCCGGGGGATCTGCTACAACCTGGAACTGGATGAGTACCGGGTAAGCCATGTGGAGAGCGGCGAGGAGGCGCTGGAGCGCCTCTCCTTCGAGCGCTTTTCCCTGGTCATCCTCGACGTGATGCTGCCCGGCATGGACGGCTTCGAAGTATGCCGCAAGGTCCGGGAGATGGACAGCCGGGTGCCGATCCTGATCCTCACCGCACGGGTTAACGAGGGGGACCGCATTACCGGATTGGCCAGCGGCGCCGACGATTATCTGACCAAACCATTCAGCCTGGACGAGTTTCTGCTCCGGGTACGGGGAATGCTCCGGCGGTCGGCCTGGTATCGGCCGGAGCCGGTGGAGGAAGGGTACCGGTTCGGCGACAATGAGGTATTTCTCCTCTCCTACCGGGCACGCACAGCCCAGGGGGAAATCGACCTGACCGACCTGGAGGTACGGGTGCTCACCCTCTTTTTCCAAAATGAGGGGGCAACCCTTTCCCGGGCCGAGCTCCTGGAAAAGGTCTGGGGGTACGCCGCCAACGCCGAAACCCGGACCCTGGACAACTTCATCGTGCGGCTGCGCAAATACTTCGAGCCCGATCCGGCCGACCCAATCTTCTTTCAGACCGTCCGGGGGGTGGGGTACCGGTTCACAAGGGATAAAGCCGTGACTCGTGACTCGTGACAGGGAGCACGTAGAACCTTTAATCCGAAAAGCGAACGGCCGGGAAGAAGAATCTCCCGGCCGTTCGCTTTTACGAGTCACCAGTCACGAGTTACGGCCTTTTAAATTCCCGCCTTCTCCCTGATGATGGCGGCCTTGTCGGTCCGCTCCCAGGTGAATTCCGGCAGTTCGCGGCCAAAGTGACCGTAGGCAGCGGTTTTTTTGTAGATCGGGCGGAGCAGGTTCAACTGCTCGATGATGGCGCGGGGGCGGAGGTCGAACACCTCGCGGACGATCTCGGCGATCCGCTTGGACGGAATCTTGCCGGTGCCCGCAGTATCCACGAGTACCGATACCGGTTCGGCCACGCCGATGGCGTAGGCAACCTGGACTTCGCACTTCTCGCACAGGCCGGCAGCCACCAGGTTTTTGGCCACGTAGCGCCCCATGTAGGCAGCGGAACGGTCCACCTTGCTGGGGTCCTTGCCGGAGAAGGCACCGCCGCCGTGGGCACCATGGCCGCCGTAGCTGTCGACGATGATCTTCCGGCCGGTCAGGCCGCAGTCACCCATGGGACCGCCGACAACGAAACGGCCGGTGGGGTTGATCAGGTAACGGGTCTTGTCGGTCAGCAGGTTGGCCGGAATGACCTTCTTGACAACCTCCTCGATGATCCCCTCCTTGATGGTCTCGTAGGTGACCTCGGGCGTATGCTGGGAGGAGATGACCACCGTGTCCACAAAGGCGGGCCTGCCGTTCAGGTACTGGATGGAAACCTGGGACTTGGAATCGGGACGGAGGAAATCGAGGACACCGGACTTGCGCACATCAGCCAGCTTCTTCACCAGCTGGTGGGAAAGAAGGATCGTCATCGGCATCAGCTCTTTGGTTTCATCGCAGGCATAGCCGAACATCAGCCCCTGGTCGCCGGCCCCCTGCTCCTTGTAGAGCCCGTCCCCCTCGTTCACCCCCTGGGCGATGTCGGGAGACTGCTTATCGATGGAAACGAGGACGGCGCAGGTTTCCCAGTCGAACCCCATGGCCGAGTCATTGTAGCCGATCTCCTTGATGGTCTCACGGACCACCTTGGGGTAGTCGACAATAGCAGAGGTGGTGATTTCACCGGCTATCACCGCCATGCCTGTGGTCACCAGTGTCTCGCAGGCGACGCGAGCTTTGGGATCCTGCTCAAGGATGGCGTCGAGAATGGCGTCCGAAACCTGGTCGGCCACCTTGTCGGGGTGCCCCTCCGACACCGACTCGGACGTAAATATGTAGTCATCCATCTCCATCATCTGCATTTCCTCCCTCTGTTCACCCCGCTGCCGGAATGTTCGTATCGTTATAAAAAGACTGTCCTATATATCGTTAGACCGACCTTATTGTCAAGCATGAAAACCATCACCCGGCCGGCCTTGACAGGCGGCAACCCACCGGCAACAATGCTCTTTATGGCCCGGACAATACCGAAACCGGAGGTGATGACATGCACGTTCTTTCGCTCCTGATCGAACTGGAACTTCCCTGCACTTCCCTGAAAGGTAAACGGGGCATCATCAAGAGCATCATAGCCCGGGCACGCAACCGGTTCAATGTGGCCGGGGCCGAAGTGGCCAACCAGGAAGATTGGGGCTCGGCGCAGCTGGCCTTCGTGACGGTGAGCAATGACCGTGGCTACGCCCGCCGGCTCCTGGAGCAGCTTGAGGAATGGATAGTCGGTGAGCGCCCGGATCTGCCAATACACTTTGTTGACTATGAAGAACGATAAATATAAGGCGTTCCCTTGCAAAACGGCATCTCGCCTGTATAATTCCCACTCAGATGTGAGTACATCTTCATAAAAACTGGTAAAAAACAAGGAGGGACGTATGAAGAAAACCATTGTGGCGGCAGCATGCCTCTCGGCAGCTCTCGTGGGGGCCACGGCCCATGCGGCCAACAAAGCGGAAACATTCGTGATCTCGCCGTTCATCGGCGGATATACTTTTGATGGCAAACAGCACCTGGAGACCCGGCCGGTCTATGGCATCCGGGGTGGCTACAACTTCACCGAGCACGTCGGCCTCGAAGCAGTGTTCGACTTTGTTTCCACCGAATCAACCCGCGGAGCGGGCGATGCCGACATCTATAATTACCGGCTGGAGGCTCTTTACCACTTTTTCCCCGAAGCGCGTTTAGTTCCGTATCTGGCGGCCGGCTACGGCGCCATTACCGTCGACCCGGAAAAACAGACAAAAACGACGTACGGGGCTCTCAACTATGGCGTCGGCCTCAAGTATTTCCTGACCGACACCCTGGCGCTCCGGACCGATGTCCGCCATCTCGTTTCGGATAAGGACCGAACACTGCACAACCTCGAATATACGGTAGGCGCGGCCTTCTATTTCGGCGGCGCCGAACCGGCACCCAAACCGGTAGCGCCGGCACCGAAACCGGTCGTGGCCCCCCCGCCGGCCGCGCCTGCCCCGGCAGCTCCGACCGCAACCCTGTCGGCCGCTCCTGGCACGATCACCCCGGGCCAGGCCGTCACGCTGAGCTGGAGTTCGCAACATGCCACGAGTTGCACAATTCAGCCGGATGGAGAAACCGTGGCACCACAGGGCTCCAAGACCGTTACCCCGGCTGCTGCCACCTCCTACACCCTGACCTGCACCGGCGACGGCGGTTCGGCCACCAGTGCAGCAAACGTCGCGGTAAACCAGCCGACTGCACCAACCGCCACCCTGTCAATCGCACCGGCCACGGTAACGAAAGGGAATGCTGCCAAGCTCAGCTGGAGTTCGCAGAATGCAACGAACTGCGACATCCAGCCCGGCGTAGGGGCGGTCCAGCCACAGGGAACAACCAGCGTAACCCCTGCAGCCCCCACCACCTACACGCTTAACTGCACCGGCGATGGCGGCAGGGCCAGCAGCAGTGCCAATGTGGCACTGTCCGAGAAGATCTGTATCACCCTGAAAGTCCAGTTCGATACCGACAAGGCGGTGATCAAGCCCAGGTACCACAACGATATCAAACAGGTTGGCGACTTCCTCAACAAGTATCCGAACGCCACCGGCGTCATCGAAGGACATACCGATAACCAGGGGGGCGCCGAATACAATATGAAGCTCTCCCAGAAGCGGGCCGATGCCGTACGCGCATACATCATCGACAAATTCGGCATTGCCGGTGACCGGCTTACGGCAAAAGGGTTCGGCCTGACCAAGCCGGTTGCCGACAACGCCACGGCGGAAGGACGGGCCAAGAACCGTCGGATCGATGCAACAATCGACTGCGTTGTGACCATCAATAAGTAGAGAAAACCGCTGGATTGATTAAAAAAGGCGTTCCTCCTCGGGGGAACGCCTTTTTTAATTCCTCTCCTTCTGCACCGTAAAGGATCAGTCGAAACTGTCCGAAAAATGAGCGGCAATTTCGCCATTGAGAAACCCTTCCACCTCTGTGGCAGAAGCAAATGTCAGTGCGGTAGCGGTCAGCCGGTCGGCATCGGCCTTGGTGCAACGCCGCAGGATACGTTTGACGCGCGGGATGGATGGGGCGTTCATGGACAGTTCGTCAAACCCGAGCCCCAGGAGGATCGGCAGATAGGTCGGGTCACCCGCCATCTCCCCGCACATGCAGACCCTGATCCCCGCGGCATGCGCAGCGTCGGTCACCATCTTCAGGGAGCGGAGCACTGCCGGATGGAGTGGTTCGTACAGGTGGGAAAGGTGCTCGTTGGTACGATCGATGGCCAGTGAGTACTGGATCAGGTCGTTGGTGCCAACGCTGAAAAAATCCACTTCCCGGGCCAGCAGGTCGGCAATGATGACTGCCGATGGCACCTCGATCATGATGCCGACCGGAACCTGCCCGTCAAACGGTATCCCGTCCCGTCCCAGCTCTTCCGCCACCTCTGCCAGGAGCCGCTTCACGGCCCGCACCTCGTCGATACCGGAGATCATGGGAAAGAAAATGCGTACCCGGCCGTGGGCGCTGGCCCGCAGGATCGCCCGCAACTGTGGCCGGAGCGTCTCGGGGTGACGCAGGGAAAGCCTGACGGCCCTGAGCCCCAGAGCCGGGTTCAGTTCGTCGGCCAGGTTCAGGTTGGGGACGAACTTATCCCCTCCCACATCCAGGGTCCTGATGGTCACCACTCCCGGCGACATGGCCCTGACCACTGCCGAGTATGACCGGTACTGTTCCTCTTCCGTCGGCAGCTCGTTGCGGTTCATGAAGAGCATCTCGGTCCGGTAGAGGCCAATCCCTTCCCCACCATGCCCCTTGAGCGCGTCAATCTCTTCCGCAAACTCCACATTGCCCATCAGGCTGACTGAGTGGCCGTCAAGGGTTTCGGCAGGCAGGTCACGAATCTTGGCCAATTCGTGCTCGACATACTCGAAGTACTGCTTGCGGCGGAGATATTCACGAAAGGTGTCCTCGTCGGGATTGATAACAACGGTCCCGGTACTGCCATCGACGACCAGATGGTCGCCGGTCGCCACGGCAGAAGTAATATTTTCCAGGCCGATAACCGCCGGTATCTCCAGTGCCCGTGCCAGAATGGCCGAATGGGACGTTTTTCCCCCGAGATCGGTGACAAAGCCCATCACCTTGCTCTTGTCAATCTGCAGGATGTCGGCAGGGGAAAGGTCGTGGGCCACGATCACGACCTTGCCGTCGATCTCGTTCAACGACTCCTGCTCCTTGCCAACCATATGACGAAGGATTCGTTCGACGACGATCTCCACGTCGCTGCTTCGTTCCCGCAGGTACTCGTCCTCAATGGTGACGAAAAAGGCGTGAAAGGTCTGGAGGGTCTTCTTGAGGGCTGCTTCGGCATTGATGAGCGCGGTGGCGATGATCCGCTCCGTTTCAGCCACCAGCATCGGATCATCCAGCATCATCAGGTGGGTATCGATTACGTAGAGGTGCTCATGGCCGCGCTCGGCGGCAAGCTGGTTCTTCAGCTGCGCAAGGTCGCGCCTGGTCCTGGCCAGGGCCTCCCGGTAGCGGAGAACCTCATCCGCTACGGCATCGGGCTCGATACTGGTCTCCGCCACGACTACCCGGCTCCGGTCGGTCACCCGGGCCAAACCGATGGCGATCCCCGGAGAGGCTGCCAGCCCCTGCAAATGTCGATTTTCAGTCTTCGCCAAACCCATCGCGGATCAACTCCCCGAGGACTGCCATAGCGCGCTCCTCGTCCTCACCATCGACCGTTACCTGAATGACCGTACCCTTGGCTGCAGCCAGCATCATGATCCCCATGATGCTCTTGCCGTTCACCTCAATTTCATCACGGCACACCTTCACTTCCGAAGTGAACTGGCTCGCCGTCTTGACAAAGAGCGCCGAGGCCCGCGCATGGAGCCCCAGTTTGTTAATGATGGTAAACTTTTCTCTCTGCATCTATTCGCACTCCGGAGCAATAGCGGATCTACAACATGGACGTCGCCAGCAAGGGCCGACACTATTTCAGATAATCGCCGGCCACGGCCACACTGTCCCGGCCGCACCCTTTCAACTTGGCAGCCAGCTCTGCCACACCATAGCGACCCCGATCCCCGGCAAACTTGATCAGCATCGGAAGATTGACGCCGGTAAGCACCTCCACCCGGCCATCTTCAAGAAACGAAAGGCTCATGTTGGAAGGGGTCCCGCCGAACATATCGGTCATGATCACAACCCCTCCTGCGCCGACATTTCCGATTGCCCCGGCGATCTCCTCCCGGATGGCCTCCACCGCCGCGCCGGTTTCAATTCCCACCGCCTCGGCCAGCGGGATGGGGCCGACAATCATTTGCGCTGCATTGAGCAGTTCGCGGGCAAGGCCCGCATGGGCTACCACAACCAGACCTATCATTGTTCATCCTTTTTCAATGTCGCGATGGACCACCGTCAGAGCTCCCCTCCGTCCCCGGAGGTAGACCGCCAGCTCTTCGGCAATGGATACCGAACGGTGCCGTCCTCCGGTACAGCCGATGGAGATCGTCAGGTAGGTCTTTCCCTCCCGCTCATAGGCGGGAAGAAGGAAATCGATCATGTCGTGCAGCTTTTCCATGAAGGTAGCGGTGAGCGGGTGCTCCATGACATAGCTGCGCACCTTTGGGTCCAGACCGGTCAACGGCTTCAGTTCCGGCACAAAATGCGGGTTTGCCAAAAAACGTACGTCCAGCACCAGATCCGACTCCAGGGGGATACCGTAGCGGTAGCCGAAGGAAAAGAGCTGGATCGTCAACCCCCGCGGCGCCCCTTCCCCGCGGGACCAGGCGATTACCTGCTCCTTCAGCTGATGGACATTGAGTTCAGAGGTATCGATAATGGCCGTGGCGATCCGGCGCAACGGCATCAACTGTTCCCGCTCGAAACGGATGCCTTCGGGGACCGAGCCCCCTTCCAGGGCCGGATGCCGGCGCCGCGTCTCGGAAAAGCGCCTGATCAGCACTTCGTCGGTGGCGTCGAAGAACAGGACCTCAACCGTATGCCCCTGGGCGCGGAGTTCCTGCACCATATTCTCCGGCCCTTTCAGGAAGTCCCGGCCCCGGATATCGCTGACCAGGGCCACATCCCGAATCCGCTCCGTCGATTTGTTCACCAGTTCGGCAAAGGTGGCAAAGAGGGCGACCGGCAGGTTGTCCAGACAGAAGAATCCCTCGTCCTCCAGGGCCTTGACCGCCGTTGACTTGCCGGAACCGGAAAGACCGGTGATGATGACGATCCTCAGCTTATTCAACCTCGTCCCCCAGCGGCCGCACTTCCAGCCGTGCCATCAACCGCTCGTGGAAATCGCGGGCCGAGTGGTAGCCCATCCCCTTGAGCAGGTAGTTGCGGGCAGCCACTTCGATGATGGAGGTCAGGTTGCGGCCGGGACGGACCGGGATCTTCAGGTGCGGCAGATCGATCCCGAGGATGGAGTAAACCCGGTCATCGATGCCGAGCCGCTCGTATTCCTGCTCCGGGTCCCATTCCACCAGTTCCAGCACCATGTGGATGATCTTTTTCTCCCTGATGGAGGAAACCCCGAAAAGATCCTTGATGTTGATGATTCCCAGTCCGCGAATCTCCATGTGGTACTGGATCATCTCGGCAGCCTGTCCCACCAGGGAGGCCGGCATCTTCTTCTTCACATGGATGATGTCGTCGGCAACCAGGCGATGCCCCCTGATCACCAGGTCAAGGGCACACTCACTTTTGCCGATGCCGCTCTTGCCGAGCAGCAGCACCCCGACCCCCAGGACATCGACCAGCACACCATGAATGTGGGTAGTGGGGAGCAGACGCTCCTCCAGAAACTTGGTGATGAGGGAGATGAAGGTTGACGACTGGATAGCGGTTCCCAGCAGGGGGATGCCGGCATTTTCGGCCTCGTGCTTGAGGAAATCAGGGGGATCGAGTCCTTTGGTAATGATGAAACAGGAGATGGGGAAGGAACAGAGCTTTTGTACGTAACCGACCGCCTGGTCATTCGGGATCTGACTGAGGTAGGAGATCTCCGTGTTCCCCAGCACCTGGACCCGGTCGGGGTGCAGATGCTCCGTATAGCCGGTCAGGGCAAGACCCGGTTTTTGGATCCGAGAACTGTAAAGACGATGCGAAAGCCCTGCCTGGCCTGCTATCAGCCTAAGGTCGAGCCCGTATTCGGCATCCTCGAGGAGATCCTGGATGGCAAGGCTGATAGTATTCAAAACCGATTATCCTGTTCCTGGAAAATCCGGAATAGCTCCCGGACATCGTCGGCAGCCATCAGGGCGTTGCGTACTGCCGGGTCCCGTAGAATGCGCGAGATCCGCGCCAGGGCCTTCAGATGTACTGCGGCGGCATTTTCCGGGGCAACGAGGAGGAAGAACAGATGAACCGGCCTTCCGTCCAAAGAGCTGAAATCCACACCCTCCGGGCTTCTACCGAAAGCACAGATCAACTCGTTCACCTGCCGCAGTTTCCCGTGGGGAATCGCGATACCGTCGCCAATACCGGTGCTTCCCAGCTTCTCGCGCTCGTTCAGGATCTGAAGCAGATCCTGGCGGTCGAGCGCCGGATGGCGGTCAATCACATTCTGGGCAAGTTCCGCCAGAACATCTTCCTTGTTCCTGGCAGAGAGTACCGGAATGATTGCCGCTGGCTGCAGGTCGTCAGTCAGCATATCGCCATACTACGTACCGGAATCGGATCAGCCGCCATCCCACGCTCCTTCCCACTACCCCCTGGCCGGCTCGATGAGGCCGTAGTTGCCGTCTTTACGGCGGTAGATGACGTTGATCCCTTCGGTCGCGGCATCGGTGAACACCAGAAAATCCTTGTGCATCAGGTCCATCTGCATGACCGCCTCGTCTACGGACATCGGCTTGATGGAGATCGGTTCGCTCCTGATGACGACCGGCTCCTGCTGCTGATCGACACTCTCCGCCGTAACGATGGTTTTCTGTGCCTGACGACCGCGATTATTGTCGGCGGTCGGCTTGTGGTCCTTCAGCCGCTCCTTGTAACGTCGCAGCTGGCGCTCCATCTTGTCCACGACCGCATCGATGGCAGCATACATGTCGTTGGTCGCCTCGGAGGCCTTGATGGTGATCCCCTTGGCATTCAGCGTAATCTCGACGATATGGCGGATCTTCTCCACGGTCAGGTATACCTGGGCTACGATCGGCTCGTCGATATATTTTTTAACCCGTTCCAGCTTCTCCTCAGCGTAGCTCTTCAGGGCTTCACTGGGCTCCATGTGCCTGAATGTGGTAGCAATCTGCATAATCTCCTCCTTCGTGTGGCGGTTTGTGGATGTTGTCTTCTGTCCCTGACGGGACAGGCTCAGAAAAGCCTCTTGCGCTCCGATGACGAGCCGATGCGAAGCATCTCCCGGTATTTGGTCACCGTACGCCGGGCAATATTGATGTTGTTGGCTGACAGAAGCTCGGCCAATGCCTGATCGCTGTAAGGTTTACGCGGATCTTCCGCTTCAACCAACTCCTTGATCCTGTTTTTGACACTCTCCGAAGCAACGAAATCGCCGTCGCCGGTGGAAATGCCACTGTTGAAAAAGTACTTCAACTCGAACAGCCCCTGGGGGGTGTGAATGTACTTGTTCGTGGTCACCCGGCTGATGGTCGATTCGTGCATACCGATATCTTCCGCCACATCACGCAGGACCAGGGGTTTCAGGTACTCTATCCCCTTGTCCAGAAACTCCCGCTGGAACTTGACGATGCTCCTGGCGGTCTTGTAAATGGTCCGCTGGCGCTGATGGATGCTCTTGATGAGCCACATGGCCGAACGCATCTTGTCCGCCACGTACTCCTCGGTCCCCGAGCCCCCCTTGCCTTTCGACTCCAGGTAGAACGGGCTGATCCGCAGATTGGGCAACCCTTCGTCGTTCAGCACCACCACGTAATCGTCGGCGATCTTGTAGACGAAAATGTCCGGGGAAATATACTGGGTCTCCTCCGAACCGAAGATCCGCCTGGGGCGTGGGTCCATACCGGAAATAACCTTGGCCGCCAGGAAAATGTCCTGTATCTCGACCCCCAGCGCCTTGGCAATCTGTTTGTACTTGCGGGTCTCCAGGTCTTTGAGGTGGTCCCTGATGATGGCATCGACCAGGCTGCCCCCCATTCCCAGTTGGGCTACCTGGAGCAGCAGGCATTCCCTGAGGTCCCTGGCACCGACACCGGGGGGGTCCAGCTCCTGCACCCGCGTCAATACCGACGCCACCACATCTTCCGAGGTCTGACACGCGAGGGCAACCTCTTCGAGCGTAGCCCTGAAGTAGCCGTCCTCGTCGATATTACCGACGATCTCCGCACCGACCCTCATCTCCTGATCATCAAGCCGGGAAAGGCTTAGTTGCCAGATGAGATGGTCGAACAGCGACCCCTTTTTGCTCAGGAGATTTTCAAATGACGGGCGATCCTCATCATCGTTGTACTGCTCGCCGGCACTGTAATTATACCCTTCCAGATAGGTATCCCAGTCCATCTGCTTGAGGGTTTCCTCGCCGGCAGCCACCTCGACGAATGTATCTTTTTCTTCCTGGAGGGGGGCCTCTTGTTCCTGCAGTTCCAGCTGTGTCCCCTCCTTTGCCTCTTCCTGTTCGAGTGTCTCCTCCAGCACCGGGTTTTCTTCCAACTCCTGGCGAACCACATCCTGCAATTCCAAGCGGGAAAGCTGGAGCAGCTTGATTGCCTGCTGCAGCTGGGGAGTCATCACCAACTGCTGCGTCAGCTTCATCTGTTGGCGCATCTCAATGGCCATAGTTGAGGATCCCTTTTATGACAATTTTATCAGGTTGATCGGTTAATGCCTGCTTGGTGCACCGGTCAAAGGCGAAATTTTTCTCCGAGATATATTTCCCGCGCCTTCCGGCTTCCGGCAATGACCTGGGGATCGCCGAATTCCAGCACTTCACCGGCATTGAGAATATAGGCCTTATCGCACACCCCCAACGTCTCGCGCACATTGTGGTCGGAGATGAGTACGCCGATCCCCCGCTCCTTCAATTCCGCAATAAGCCCCTGGATATCCATGACGGCAATGGGGTCAATCCCGGCAAACGGCTCATCCAGCAGGATAAATGCAGGCGAGGTCGCCAGTGCCCTGGCTATCTCCACCCGCCGGCGCTCACCACCGGAAAGCGCATAGCCTTTGCTCCTGGCAATGTGGGTAATGCGAAAATCGGTCAAGAGCTCTTCGGCCCGGTGCAGGCACTCCAACCGATCCAGCCCGAGGAGTTCCAAAACCGCCAGCAGGTTTTCCTCCACCGTCAGCTGACGAAACACCGACGGTTCCTGGGGAAGATAACTGATACCGAGCCTGGCTCGCTGGTACATGGGGCGGTCGGTAATGGCCCGGTCATCCAGGTACACCGCACCGCTGTCCGGCCGACAGAGCCCGACGACCATGTAGAAGGTGGTGGTCTTTCCCGCCCCGTTCGGTCCGAGCAGGCCGATCACCTCTCCGGAGCGGAGCACCAGATCGACACCATTCACCACCGGCCGCTTGCTGTAGAACTTGCGCAGGCATTCCGCCCGCAGTGACCTAGGGACGCGCACTGCTCCCCGCCTTTTTGCCACGGGGCTGAATTATGGCCTCCACGCGCCCGCTGCCGCCTCCGGTAACCACACTGCGACCGTCATCCACGAAGTAGGTGATCGTTGCCCCGGTAATGACGTTTTCCCCCTGGGAAACCCGGGGGTCCTTATCCAGCAGGATCGTCCCCTGCCGGGCATCGTATATGGCATGTCCGGCCTGGCCGATCCGGTCACCCTGAACGATCCTGACCTTGCCGAACAGCTCGGCCTGCTTGACCTCCTGCTCCGACTCGGCATAGACGATCAGCAGTTTGTCGGCATAAATGGTCAGGTCGCCCTGCCGGGCCACCACATCGCCGGTGAACGTGGCAGTTTTCCTGGTACTATCGGCCAGGAGCTCATTGGACTTGATCTGTATCGGCAGAGCTGACCGGATTTCCACGCCATGGGCAGTGGCCAGCAGGCCGGTCACCAGGGCCGCGGCGCTCAGCAGCCGTTTGCAGGCGACCATCATCGCTTCCCCTCCGGTCCGATTTGGGCCGTCACTTCCCGCATGATCCTGACACTCCTCCCCGGCACCGTACCCTCCAGGCCGACCCCTTCCACCTGGAGGTTCCCGTCGGCCAAGCTGACCCGGCCGGCTGACCTGACAACCCCCTTGGCGGCAAGGTATTCGAGCTGTTCGGTCCTGAATTCGGCACCGCTTGCCCCCTTTGCCAGCACGGACCCTCGCAAGCGCACATCACGGGTGGCATTATCGTATTCGGCATCATTGGCTGTCACGGTCATGGTGTCTCTGGATCTCTCGCCGCTAAAGACGAGCCTCACCTTGGTAAGCCGGGTCACGTTGCGGGTCCGGTCGAAGTCCCCGGTGGCGGCCACCAGATCGACCACGTTCCGCCCCCCCTTCTCTTCCGTGAAACGAACCCCCTTGACCGTCACCTCGGCACGTGGCGCCTGCTGGGTTGCATCACTCACCGGCCCTGTATGCCGCTGCCTCACTATGATGTATACACTCAGGAAAAGAACGGCAAGGAGCAGTCCCCACCCGAGAAGATGCCTGAATTTATTGTTTTTTGGCATAGTTCAGCGGCGGAGTATACCATCAACCCCGTGACCTGTAAAGGGCTTTATGGCAGCAAACAACAAAGTTGGCACAAAGATTGAATTAAAAAAATCTATTCCCAAAAACAACGGATATTCAAGCTTTTCAAAACAAAAAACGCCCGCTTCCAGATCTGCGAAAGCGGGCGTTCCGGTTTTATTCCACATCTGATCTCAACCAATGCTGCTCAATGGAGATTGTAACGGGCCGTCACTTCGTCCCAGGTCCCCTGGACCTTGAGGAGAACGTCACAGACCTCCCGTACCGCCCCCCAACCGCCGCGATTCCGGGTGACGAAATGGACATGGGGCAGCACGTCCTCCATGGCATCGGCAGGAGCAGCGGCAAAGCCAACCCGTCGCATGACCGGCACATCCAGGATGTCGTCTCCCATGTAGGCGACCTCGTGGTCCCGGAGCCCCGTGGCCCTGAGGATCTCTTCGTATGGCCCGATCTTGTTCAATGCCTTCTGGTACACCAGGGTGATCCCCAGTTCGGCTGCCCGGTTGGTGACCACCATGGATTCGCGGCCGGAGATGATGCCGATCTGCACGCCGCTCCGCTGGAGCATCTTGATGCCGTGCCCGTCCTTGACGTTGAAAAACTTCGACTCGACCCCATTGGCGTCGTAGATGATCCGGCCATCGGTCATGACGCCGTCCACATCGAGAATGAGGAGCTTGACCGGCTTGAGGCGCTGTTCGTTCATCAGGCAATCCCCGCTTTGAGCAAATCATGAAGGTGCACGATCCCCACCGGCTGCTGTGCCAGCTCATCGTCAAAAACAAAGAGCGACGTGATGGAAAATTCCTCCATGCGCTGGAGGGCGCTGGCAGCCAGATCAAACCGCCCGATCCGCTTGGGCCGGCGGCTCATCAGTTCTGCTGCGGGACTGTTGAGCAGGTCTCCGCCACGTTCCAGCGCCCGCCGCAGATCCCCGTCCGTAATGACCCCCACCAGGGCGCCACTGGGATCGGTCACACCGGTGATCCCCAACCCCTTGGCAGTGATGACGAACAGCGCCTCGCGCATGAGGGTCTGTTCGAGAACGAGCGGCAGTTCGCCGCCGGAATGCATCAGGTCTTCCACGGTCAGGATCAGGCGCTTGCCCAGCGAACCACCGGGGTGAAACAGGGCAAAGTCCTCGGCCCGAAAGCCACGCTTGAGCAGGAGGGAGACGGCCAGGGCATCCCCCATGGCCAGGGTGGCCGTAGTGGAGGAGGTCGGTGCCAGCCCGAGGGGGCACGCCTCTTCCTTGACGGCGACTGTCAGAAAGACGTCCCCGGCCCTGGCCAGCGTGGAATCGGGGTTCCCGGCCATGGCTATCAGCTTGTTGCCAAGGCGCTTGATGACCGGCAGGATGCGCAATACCTCTTCGGTTTCGCCGCTGTTGGAGACGGCAATGATCACATCTCCCTTCATGATCATCCCCAGATCGCCATGCACCCCCTCGGCCGGATGGAGAAAAAAGGCCGGGGTGCCGGTCGAGGCCATGGTGGAGGCAATTTTCTGGCCGATCAGGCCCGACTTTCCCATGCCCGTGACCACCACCCGCCCGCTGCTGCCAAGGATCAGATCCACCGCCTGGACAAACTCGCCGTCAATAGCCTCGCTGAGGGCCTGCAACGCCTCCGCCTCCATGCGTATAACCCGTCTGGCCTCGGCAATGACGTCCACACCGTGTTGTTCCTGTCCGCTTCGCACGACGGCTACCCCTTACGTCCCTTCACAATGGCATCGATGGCCAGCAGCTGACCGAGCAGGTCGGTGAGGTCAGCCAGGCGGACCGAGTTCGGGCCGTCGCACAGCGCCTTGTCCGGCTCTTCGTGCACTTCCATGAAGATGCCGTCGATGCCGGTGGCAACGGCAGCCCGGCCAAGAAACTCGACGAACTCCCGCTGGCCGCCGGACGAGCCCCCCTGCCCGCCGGGAAGCTGGACACTGTGGGTAGCGTCGAAGACCACTGGACAGCCGGTCCGGCGCATAATCGGCAGGCTCCGCATATCCACCACCAGGTTATTGTAGCCAAAGGAGGCGCCACGCTCGGTCAGGACGATCCGGTCGTTGCCGGTGGCGCGCAGTTTCCCGACCACGTTCTCCATGTCCCACGGGGCAAGGAACTGACCCTTCTTGACATTGACCACCCTGCCGGTCCGGCCGGCAGCAACCACCAGGTCGGTCTGACGGCAGAGAAATGCCGGGATCTGGAGCACATCCAGCAGTTCCGCGGCCGGCGCAACCTGCTCCAGGCCATGGATATCGGAGAGGAGTGGCAGGTCGTACTCCTGCTTCACCCTGGCCAGTATCCTGAGCCCTTCGGCCATGCCCGGACCGCGAAAGGCGCTGACCGATGTCCGGTTCGCCTTGTCGTAGGAGGCCTTGAAGATGAGCTGCATTCCGAGCTCAGAGGTGATGGCCTTGAGCCGCTCGGCACAGCGCAGGGTCTCGGCCTCGTTCTCGATCACGCACGGACCGGCAATGAGGACCAGGGGCCGGTTGCCGCCGATGGTGACGTTGCCGATTGCTATTTCGTTAACCACTTGTGACTCCCCCTCACTCCTCACCCTTCACTCCTCACCCTTCACTCCTCACTTACGATTCTGCAGCGCTGCCGCGATGAATGCCCGGAAGAGCGGATGGGGGTTGAGCGGCTTGGACTTGAATTCCGGATGGAACTGGCAGCCGAGGAACCAGGGGTGGTCAGCGATCTCCACCACCTCCACCAGATCCCCCTCCTTGAAAATCCCGGAGAGGACCAGCCCGTTGGCTGTCAGCACCTCGCGGTAGGCGTTGTTGAATTCGTAGCGATGGCGGTGTCGCTCAAAGATGTCGGTGGAGCCGTAGGCCTTCAGGGCGACGGTCCCCTTGGCCAGGGTGCAGGGATAGGCGCCGAGCCGCATGGTTCCCCCCTTGCGGACGACCCCTTGCTGCTCCTGCATCAGGTGGATCAGCGGGTTGGCGCAATCGGCCTTGAACTCGCTGGACCAGGCGTCCGAAAGATTGCAGACATTGCGGCCGAACTCCACCACCGCCATCTGCATGCCGAGACAGATCCCGAAGAACGGAACCTTGCGGGTCCGGGCAAACTCGATCGCCTTGATCTTTCCCTCGGTACCCCGCTCGCCGAAACCGCCCGGCACGAGGATCCCGTCTGCGGCATCCAGCACGCCGTCGACACCCTCCTGCTCGATCCGTTCGGCATCCACGAAGTCGAGGTGGACCCGGCAGTCATTGGCGAGACCGCCATGGGTCAGGGCCTCGTTGAGAGACTTGTAGGAGTCGGCCAGGTTGACATACTTGCCGACCACGGCGATCCGCACCTCGCCGTTGGGCGGATTGCGGAGCGTTGCCACCACTTCCTGCCAGGGGGTCAGGTCAGGTGCCTTGGTCCAGATATTCAGCTTGTCCACCACCTGCTCGTCCAGCCCCTCCAGGTTGAGGGCCAGGGGAACGGCATAGATATGGTCGGCGTCGGCCGAGGTAATGACCGTCTTATCCTCGACGTTGCAGAACAGGGCGATCTTGGACTTCACCTCCTTGGGGAGGTCCTGTTCGCAGCGGCAGATCAGGATGTCGGGCTGGATGCCGATCTCCCGCAGCTCCTTGACCGAGTGCTGGGTCGGCTTTGACTTCAGTTCGCCAGCGGTTCGGATGTAGGGGACCAGGGTGACATGGAGGTAAAGGACATTCCCCGGTCCGCGGTCGGCCTTGAACTGACGGATCGCCTCCAGGAACGGCAGCGACTCGATATCGCCGACCGTGCCGCCGACCTCGACAATGGCCACGTCGTGCCCCTTGGCATTCTCCAGAATCTTGTGCTTGATCTCGTCGGTGATGTGGGGAATGACCTGAACGGTCCCGCCCAGGTAGTCGCCGCGCCGCTCCTTCTCGATGACCGAGAAGTAGACCTGGCCGGTGGTGAAGTTGCTCTTCTTCGAGAGCTTGGCCGACGTGTACCGCTCGTAGTGTCCCAGGTCCAGGTCCGTTTCGGCACCGTCGTCGGTAACGAAGACCTCGCCATGCTGAAACGGGGACATGGTGCCGGGATCAACGTTAATGTACGGGTCGAGTTTCTGCAGGGTCACCCTGAGTCCCCTGGCCTCCAGGAGAGCACCGAGGGAGGCCGCTGCCAGCCCCTTGCCGATCGAGGAGACCACGCCGCCGGTCACGAAAATAAATTTGGTTTTCATCACATCACTCCTCAATAAGTAAGGAGTGAGGAGTAAGGGGTAAGGAGCGGACAAACCGACCCTCAGCATTCCCCCTCACTCCTCACTCCTTACCCCTCACAGATTTCTAAGTTTTTCCAACACCTTTTCCAGGTCACCCGGGGTATCCACCCCAATGGAGGAATGCTCCGTCTCCACCACCCTGATCCGGTAACCGTTCTCCAGTACCCGCAACTGCTCCAGCTTCTCCGCCTGCTCCAGGCAGGTGGGGGGCATCTGGGCGAACCGGAGAAGGAAATCCCGGCGAAAGACATAGAGACCCACATGCTTGTAGCAGAGAAGCTTGCCGGAAACGAACGCCTCGTCCTTCAGATCGTGCCACTTATCCCGGAAGTTGGGAAGCGGAGAGCGGGAAAAATAGAGGGCAAACCCGTCCCGATCCGTAACCACCTTGACCACATTGGGGCTGAGGAAGTCGTGCAGGGTGCTGATGCGGGACTTGAGGGTCCCCATGGGGATCGACGGTTGGTCCAAGAGAGGCCGGATCGCCTCGTCGATCATTGCCGGCTCGATGAGTGGCTCGTCGCCCTGGACATTGACGATCAGGTCGCTGTCCAGGCTTGCAGCAACCTCTGCCAGGCGATCAGTGCCGGTCTCGTGCCCTTTCCCGGTCATGACCACCCGGCCGCCGAACCCATTGACCGCGGCAAGGATACGCTCGTCGTCCGTGGCGACGATGACCTCTGACACCAGGGATGCCCGGGAAGCACGCTCGTAGACATGCTGCACCATCGGCTTGCCCACGATATCGGCAAGGGCCTTCCCCTCGAAACGGGTTGAGGCGAAGCGGGCAGGAATGATCGCTGTGATCTTCATTGCTCGGGGACCGTCCGGAATTCCTTTATACGATGTGCGCTCAAGATGAACAGCGGGTGGCATGGTGGAGCGAAGTACGACGCGCGGAAGCTTCGGAATTCCGGCTACGGCCTCAATCAGGCCGGCGCGTTAACTCGGCTTCGCACCAGTCCCGGCAGGTGGTGGGACGAAGAAAGGTACCCCAAAAGGGGAGCCGGTGTCAAGATTGGATTTCAGGCGATCTCGGCCAGGTTGTTGGTCCACTGGATCGCCTCCCGTTGTGCGGCCATGAGCACGTCCTCTTTGACCTTCAGCTGCGCCAGCAGCGGCAGCACACCGGCAAAGTCGCTCTCCTCGAGGCGTTCGGCCAGCATGAGAAGTAGTCCCAGATAGCCGTTACGCCCCTGCAGGGCCTGTCGAATATCGTCCGCCAGGTTGAGCTGCCGCACCACATCGTCCATGGAGGTCTCGAAAAGGACGTCGATGAGGGAAAGCACACCAGTCATAAAAGCCCGTTCGGCGGATTCCCGGTCAATGCCGAGCTGGGCGTTCTTTATGACCAGCAGCTCCATCAACCGGCCGCGCATGGCCGCCACTTCCAGGAGCGGACTCATGATGGTGTCCCCCCCCTTGCTGGCATAGAGTGCCAGTTGGGCCCAGCGCTTCAACTGCTGGCGCCCCAGGACCACAATGGCATGACGCAGGGTCTTGATCCGCTCCCGAAGCCCCATGGCCACCGAGTTTACCAGGCGCAGCAGGTTGTAGGCCAGGCTCGGGTTCCTCCGGAAGGTCTCTTCGATCTCCTGAATCTCGGCATCACTGATCACCAGGTCTATCAACTTCAGGAGGGAGATGCCGGAAACATCCACCCGCCTCTTGTTGAGCACCACCGGCCGTGCAAAGTAGTACCCCTGGAACAGGTGAAAGCCCAGCCCATGGCAGAGCTGGAACATCTCCATATTCTCCACCTTTTCCGCCAGGAGCGTGAGGGGCCAGTTACTATATTGCTGCACCATTGGTGAGAGCGCATCCGGGGTCGTCATCAGGAGGTCGACCTTGACGATGTCCACCAGTTCGTAGAGCGGGGCAAATGAAGGATCGAAGAGATTATCGTCAAGTGCAAGGGAGAAACCCTTTCGCTTCAATTCGTTGCAACGCGCAACGACAATCTCGCTTGGCTGGATGGTTTCCAGGAGTTCGATGACCACCTGGTTGCGGGGAAGGAGTTCCAGGGCATCATCCATCAGCAGTTCAAGGCTGACGTTGAAAAACCCCTTGTGGCGCCCCAACAGTTCATTCAGGCCGAAGTTGGTTATGGCGCTGTGAATGACACTGGCGCTGGCATGGGCATAATCGGTCACGTTGGCCTGGAGCAGGCTCTTGGCGGAGCGAAACAGAAGCTCGTAAGCCACCAGCGACTGGTCCCTGTCCAGGATCGGCTGGCGTCCCATGAAAAGCTTGGTATCGGCGGGTGATTCGGCCATGCTGACAGCCTCGCGGAGACAGGCTTCCGTCGCCGTTGGCAAGGACGGAGACCGGTCGGCCCGAAACGGCCGACCGGCATTAAGAGCCTAACATACTTTAAAAAATTGGCACCAGGGAAAATGTTCCCGATTCAGCCCACGGCGTACGGACGTACCCACTACCGGAACTGGGCGTAGCGCGAAATGACGAAGCCCCGGTCTTTGGCTTCCTTCAGGTGACATTCGTAGCAGTTCTTCACCGGATCGACCGCACTCGGGGTTCCGTCGCCATTAAAGCCTGCGTAGAGCCAGCCACCGGTCTCCTGCCGTTTATTGTCTTTTTTCATCAGGACAATCATGTTCTTCTTCCCCTTGACCGGCTTGCCACCCTCATCCCTGATATTGAAGTATTCGACCACGAACCGGCTCCCCTCCGGGTAGGGTCCGCCCGCCTGGTAAGCCTTCATGGTTTTGGCATCCACGTAGATATAGTGAATGCCGTAAAAAAGGGAGTTCTTGTCGGTCACGACCTTCTCGCCGCTCTTCGCCCACTTCTGGTACCCCTTGGGGAGAGGGGCCTTCTCCGCCGCCGACACGATTGAAGCGGCAGACAGGACAAAGATGCAGAAAAGGGTCATGGCAATGGCTGTCATTTTCATCTGATAGTTCCTCCTTGGACGTCCGGACAGAGGGTAACCAAGAGCATCCGAGTTGTCAGCAAAAAAATCAACCGGCCCGACCACACACCGGACACCCCTGCATGGTGAGCGGCTTTTCCAGTCGGCAGGCGGCGAGCAGCGCCTCGTTCCCGAAAATCTCCCGGGTTGGACCGTCGGCCCTCACCTCCCCCTCGTGCAGCACGATGGTCCGCTCGCACAGCTCCAGCACCATGTCAAGATCGTGGCTGGTGATGATCCTGGTGTGCCGGAAGTCGCCGAGGAGCCCCATGAGCTGTCGCCGGGCAAAGGGGTCGAGACCGCTGGTCGGCTCGTCCAGGACGAGGATGTCCGGCGCCATGGAGAGGACCGTGGCAATGGCCACCCGTTTCTTCTCCCCGCCGGAGAGATGGTAGGGAGCCTTGTGCTGCAGGTGCCCGGCCCCGACCCGCTCCAGGGCATCCCTGACCCGCTGTTCGACCTCGGCGGGAGGGAATCCCAGGTTGAGCGGGCCAAAGGCCACGTCGTCATGCACCGTTGGCATGAAGAGCTGATCGTCAGGGTCCTGGAAGACCATGCCGACCGTCCGCCGGATCTCGGGCAGGGTCGTCCTGGTGAGCGGGAAATCGCCGATCCGAACCTCCCCGGTTGTCGCGGAAAGATAGCCGTTCAGGTGCATGAGCAGGGTCGACTTCCCGGCCCCGTTGGCGCCGATGACAGCCACCGACTCGCCGTGATGTATCCGGAAGGAAACATCCCGCAGGGCTGCCGTACCGTCGGGATAGACATGACCGAGGTTCCTGACCTCGACGATGTGATGACTCATGACAGCGCTCCGGTTACGAGCTCCCCCAGCAACCGGGAGACGTTATGCAGGCGTAAAACGATAAAGAGCAGAGACCAGCCCACCAGAAAAACAGACTCCTTCCAGCCAAATGCACACGGGTGTTGCGTATGAAACTCCCCGGTAAACCCGCGTGCCAGCATGGCCACATGGACCCGTTCGGCCCGCTGCCAGGTTCTGAGCAGGAGATGTCCCACCATTGATCCGTAGCTGCCCGGTCCCAAACCCCACTGCCCGAACGAACGGAGTTCGCGCGCCCGCGACGCCCTCCCCCCCTCGTCGGTAAGCACGAAGATGTAGCGGTAGAGAAAAAGGAGTTGCACGGCAAAGGCCCGCGGCAGTCCCATGTGCTCCAGGGCCCGACAGATGGCGGTGAACCCGGTCACCCCCACCAGGACCAGGACCGCCCCGACAGTGAGCATGGCCCGGACAACGATGGAGGCGCAGGAGAGCCAGCCACCGCTGATCCCGAGCGGACCGACGTGGATCAGCAGTTGCCGGTCGAAAATGGGGTTGAACATACCCATGACAATGGCAAACGGAATAACGACCCCTATTTTCCTGACGATATAGCCGGCCGGGAGATTGCCGAGGGCGATCATGGCCGCCGGAAAGATGAAAAAGGGGAACAGGGCGGTCAGCTCGTATCTGCTGAAGGAGACGACCGACGTGATGAAGACGAGCGTAGTCAGCACCTTCGCCCGCGGATCAAGCCGGTGGAGCAGTGTATCCCCGGCTGCCAGCCGGTCCAGACGTTTGAAATCCAGCACTGCACCATCAATGGAAACCATAGCCATCCCTTACGGCCGGATAAAAACAAAAGGGAGAGGTCCGCCCCCTCCCACCGGTGCCTTCGACATCCGCCCCTCCCTCAACCGGGAGCCGCCCGCCGCTTAAGCGCAACCCCGACAAGAACCGCCATCACAAGGGTGATGAAGCTTCCGACGATCCCGGAAATGCCGGTTTCGATCCCGCGATCCGCGCCCTTTTTCTTGGCATCTTCGGCCATGGCAATTGCCGGCCGCCTAAAAGAGTAATCCGGCAGAAAGGCAATTCCCCCCTGCAATGCTGACAGCAAACCGTGCACGCCATATTCCCGGCCCTTCAGTTCTTCCTTGCCGGTCACCCCGGCTATGGACCATTCCAGACCGTCGGGGTTTACCGAGGCAAACCGGGAAAAGATACCGCCGGTCAGGAGAGCAGCGGCAAAAAAGGCGAGAATGATGGTGCGCATCGGATGGTTGCCCATGGGGTGGGCGTCCAGAGCGCTCCGGATGATTTCCGGACGTGCCTTGTACACAAACGAAACGACTGCCGCGGTCACAATCCCCTCAACGATGCCGATTGCCAGGTGAATAGGCTGCATAAAGGCAACGAATGTCGGAAACGGCAGCGAGGAGATCCCGGACAAGACGGTTTCCAGCACCACGCCGAAGGCCCCCATCTGCAACCCGGCAATGGCGGCAACGATGGCAGCCACGTTCAGCCGCCGCCGGCTCGGCCGTGGACCTGTGATCTTCCTGTAGATGAAGGGATAGGCGATGAACGCCGGGAAAAAGCCGAGGTTGAAGATGTTGCACCCCAGGGCCAGGAGCCCGCCGTCGGCAAAGAAGAGCGCCTGGACCACCAGGACCGACGCAATCACCAGGAAGGCGGCATGCGGGCCGAGCAGGATCGCCAGCAGGAGTCCTCCCCCCAGATGACCGCTGGAGCCGGTTGCCGGAATGGCAAAGTTGATCATCTGGGCTGCGAAGAGGAATGCGCCGAGCACTCCCATGAGCGGCACCTTGCGGTCATCGAGATCCCTGCGCAACCGTGCGGAACAGTAGGCGATGGTACCGGCCGTGGCAGCCCACATGGTGCCGCCGACAGCAGGCGAGACAAGCGCATCCGCCATGTGCATGGCGCACCTCCGTCCTTCCGCCGGCCAGGAGGCGGGCGGAGACAAGTGTGTTACGATTTGGAGTTTCGTAACACTAATACCCCGCCACCACCCACCTGTCAAACGATATCACCGGGAAAAGTGAACGGAGAAACGTGCTTTTGTAAAAGCGGAAACTTGGATTTGTGATAATTCCATTCACCCGGATTCGGAATTTCAGGAGAACCGACAAAATCTTCTTGACAGGCTGACCGGCTTTCAATAAGTTGAAAACGACTATCAAATTCATCCACCCCAGATCAAGACCGCTTCTGGGGACAGCACTCCCATCTTATACACTCCCTTCCTCGCCACGGCAGTACAGAGTTCGCCATGGCCTTTTTGGGGGTGGGTTGTTGAGGATAGCATTCATTATCAATAATTGACAACCGGTTAATTGCGGAGCAAAACCGGACATCTGTTCAACCAATCGTACACCGTCCCGACGGACGGGGTTTAAAGGGATTCGAGAAAGGAGAAGCGTAATGAGTAAGTCGTCGAACATGAAAGGGGTCGTTCTGGTGCTTGCGGCGGTGTGGCTGGCGGGATGCGACAGCATCGCGAAACCATCCCACGCCAACCAGGCCGAGCCGGCGGCCCAGGCGAACGCCCCGCTCATCCGTGAGGAGGGTCGCGTCCGTGTGCCGGACGCCTCGCCGTTGCGCAGCTCGCTCCAGGTCGCGGCGGTAGAGGAACAATCGGTCGAACCCCCCATCACGGTACCGGGGGTGGTGGAGGTCGACCCGGCCAAGCTGATCAAGGTCGTGCCGCCGCTCTCGGGCAGGATCGTGCAACTCCATAAGCACTTGGGCGACCCGGTCAGGAAAGGGGAAGCGCTCTTCACCCTCGATTCCGCCGACATGGCCCAGGCGTACAGCGACGCCGCCAAGGCGGAGGCGGCCCTCGGCCTGACGAAACGCAGCCTGGAGCGGCAGAAAGAGCTCGCCAGGGCCGAGATCTCCGCCCGCAAAGACCTGGAACAGGCCGAGAACGATTACAGCCAGGCGGCGAGCGAGGCGCAGCGGGCCAAGACGCGGCTCTCGCTCCTGGGAAGCGCACTCGGCCGGGGCAACGGCCGCCAGTACACGCTCCGCTCGCCGATTGCGGGACACGTGATCGAATTGACCGGCGCCCAGGGAGGGTTCTGGAACGATACCAACGCCCCGATCATGACGGTGGCCAATCTCTCCACGGTCTGGCTCGCGGCGAGCGTGCAGGAAAAAGACCTCGCTTCCGTGTTCGTCGGCCAGGAAGCCCGGATCTCACTGAACGCCTACGAGGGGGAGGGCTTCTCCGGGAAGGTCCGCTACGTGGGAGAGCTGCTCGAGCCGGACACCCGCACCGTTAAGGTGCGCATCGCCATCGACAACTCTTCGGGACGCTTCCGACCCGGCATGTTCGCCAAGGTGGTTTTCAAGGGCCCTGCCCGCAAGGCGGCCGTCGTGCCCGCGACGGCGCTCGTGCAGAGCGGCCTCAACAGCCGCATCTTCGTCGAAACCTCCCCCTGGCGGTTCGAGCCGCGCGTCGTCAAGACCGGCGCCCAGCTGGGGAACCGTATCGAGGTCGTCTCGGGGCTCAAGGCCGGCGAGCGGATCGTGGTGAAGGAGGGAGTGCTCCTCAATGATTGAACGTCTCGTCACCCTCTGCTTCAACCGGCGCGGCATCGTCGGCCTGGTATTTGCCTTTGTCGCCCTCTACGGCTGGTACAGCTGGCGACAGCTCCCCGTTGAAGCCTATCCCGACATCTCCGATGTGAGCGCCCAGGTCATCACCCAGGTCCCGGGGCTTGCGGCCGAAGAGGTAGAGCAGCAGATCACGATCCCGCTGGAGCGGGAAATCATGAGCGCCCCCGGCATGCACGTCATGCGCTCCAACAGCACCTTCGGCCTCTCGCTCATCACCGTCGTCTTCAAGGACGGGGTTGAGGACTACTGGGCGCGCCAGCGCCTCCAGGAGCGGATCAGCGGCGTCTCCCTCCCCTACGGCGCGCAGCCCGGTCTCGATCCGATGACCTCGCCCATCGGCGAGATCTACCGCTACACGCTCGAATCAAAGAGCCGCGACCTGCGCGAGCTCTCGGAATTGCAGTTCTGGAAGGTCATCCCGCGCCTGAAGCAGGTCCCCGGTGTGATCGACGTCTCCAATTTCGGTGGCCTCACTACCCAGTTCCTCCTCGAATTCGACCCTGCCCGACTCACCAAGTACAACATCTCTCTCGGCCAGATCACCCAGGCGATCAACGCCAATAACGCCAATGCCGGCGGCAGCATCATGAACCGCGGCCAGCAGGGGTTCGTCGTGCGGGGGGTGGGGCTGATCGGCGGGCTGGACGACCTGGGGAACATCGTCGTCACCCAGAAAAACGGCGTGCCGGTGCTCGTGCGGGACCTGGGCGAGGTGAAGCTCGGCCACCAGGAACGCCGCGGCGTGCTCGGCAAGGACGACAACCCGGACACCATCGAGGGGATCACCCTCATGCTGAAGAACGAAAACCCCTCACGGGTACTGGAAGGGGTGCACGAGGCGATCCGCGACCTGAACGAGCATATCCTCCCCAAGGATGTGAAGGTCATCCCCTACCTCGACCGCACGAACCTGGTAAACACCACGGTCTCCACCGTCGGCAAGACGCTCTGCGAGGGGATGATCCTCGTCACCCTCGTGCTCCTCCTCTTCCTCGGCAGCCCGCGCGCGGCGCTGATCGTGGCGGTGACGATTCCGCTCTCCCTCCTGTTCGCCTTCATCTGCATGCACCACTTCCGGATCCCGGCAAACCTCCTGTCGCTCGGGGCGATCGACTTCGGCATCATCGTCGACGGCGCCATCGTCGTGGTGGAGAACATTCTGCGCAAACGGGAGGAAGACGAAGGGCGCACCCTTTCCGCCGGCGAGGTGATGACGGCCGCCCTCCAGGTGACCCGGCCGATGTTCTTCGGCATGCTCGTCATCATCACCGCCTACCTGCCGCTCTTCGCCTTCCAGCGCATCGAATACAAGCTCTTCTCCCCCATGGCCTACGCGGTCGGCTTTGCCCTCTTGGGGGCGCTCGCCGTGGCCCTCATGCTCATTCCGGGGCTTGCCTACCTCGCCTACCGCCGGCCGGGCCGCGTCTTTCACAACCCGCTGCTGGAAAGGCTCTCGCCGCGCTACGAAACGCTCCTCTCCCGCATCGTCGGCCATCCCCGGCGGGCCGTCGCCGCCTTCGCGATCACGCTCGCCCTCGTCGTGGGGCTGGGGGCGACGATCGGCCGGGATTTCCTCCCCTACCTCGACGAGGGCTCCATCTGGCTCCAGGTGACGCTCCCCCCCGGCATCTCGCTGGAGAAGGCCGCCGAGATGGCCAATGAACTGCGTCGGGCAACGCGGGAGTTCAAGGAGGTCTCCTACATCGTCACCCAGCTCGGCCGCACCGACGACGGCATGGACCCGTTCACCCCGTCCCACATCGAGGCGATCGTCGGCCTTCATCCCTACAACACCTGGGCATCGGGGCTCTCCAAGCAGGAGCTGATCGACCGGATGTCCGCGCGCTTCAAGAAGCTCCCCGGCGTCCAGGTAGGCTTTACCCAGCCGATCTCCGACATGATCCTCGACAAGGTGGCCGGCGCCCACAGCGACCTGGTGGTGAAGGTCTACGGCAACGACTTCAAGGAGTCGCGCCGCATCGCCGCCGACGTGGAGCGGGTGCTGAAGGGTATCCCCGGTGCCCAGGACGTGGCCATCGACCAGGAGCCCCCCCTGCCCCAGGTACGCATCGCCGTCGACCGTGGGGCCGCGGCGCGCTTCGGCATCAACGCCGCCGACATCGCCGACCTGATCGGCACCGGCATCGGCGGCAAGCCCGTCGGCCAACTCTTCATCGACGAACGGCACTACGACATCGCGGTACGCTTTGCGAGCGAAGCGCGTAACGACCCGGATGCCATCGGCAACCTGGTACTCACCTCCCCGACCGGTGCGCGCATTCCGCTGGCGCAGGTCGCCTCGATCCGGCTCGACGACGGGGAGAGCACCATTACGCGCGAGATGGGGAAACGTCACCTGACCGTGCGGCTCGACCTGCGCGGCCGGGATCTCTCGTCATTCCTCGGCGAGGCGAAACATACGATCGAGTCCGCCGTAAAGTACGACCACGCCCGCTTCAGAATCGCCTGGGGGGGGCAGTTCGAGAACCAGCAGCGCGCCCAGGCCCGCCTGGCGCTGATTCTCCCCATGGTGCTGGCACTCATGTTCCTGCTCCTCTTCGGGGAGTTCCGCAACCTGCGCCAGCCGGCGCTGATCCTCCTCGTCGTGCCGCTCGCCGCCCTGGGAGGGCTCATCGCCCTCCACCTGCGCGGCATGACCCTGAACGTCTCCAGCGCGGTCGGCTTCATCGCCCTCTTCGGGGTCGCGGTCCTGAACGCCATCATCATGATCGCCAACCTGAACCGCCGGAGAGGGGAGACCAATGTGTCCCTGAAGGACGCCGTCGTGAACGGCGCCCGCGAGCGGCTGCGCCCGGTGCTGATGACCGCCACCGTGGCGGCCCTGGGGTTGACCCCCGCAGCTCTGGCCCATGGTCTGGGGAGCGATGTGCAACGGCCGCTCGCCACCGTCGTGGTGGGGGGGCTCGTGAGCGCGACGGCGCTCACCCTGCTGCTCCTGCCGGCACTCTACTACGTGATCGAGCAGTGGAATGAAAAGAACGACCGGAGGCGGGCGGCGGCCGCTTCAGAACCAACTACCGTATAAGGAGTAACCGATGTACCGTTTACCACAACGAAAAATCGCCCTTACCGTCACCCTTGCCTTCCTGCTCCTGCCCGCGGCGCATGCCCTGGCAGAAACTGCGCCCGCCCCGACGCAAGCACCGCCGCCAGCCGCATCCCCCCCGCACAAGGTCACCTTTCACGACTACCTGACGGCGGTGGAACAGAACAGCCTCGACCTGCAAAACCAGCGGGAGAACGTGACGAGCGCTAAGGCTGGAATCTCCATCGCCGGGGTGCGTCCCGATCCGCAACTGACGGCCGGAATCGCCTCACTGGAGTTGAACCCCTCCAACCGCGACAATGCGGCCCTGGCGACCACGGCCGGGCTCGCCATCACCGTCGAGACCGCCGGCAAACGCGGCAAGCGTATCCGTGCGGCCCAGAGCAACGTAAAGCTCACGGAGGCCAATGTGCGGGCCTTTGTGCGCGACCTCGGCACCCAGTCGGCGGCGGCATTCGTCGAGGCGTGCCGGACCCGGGATGCCCTGGCGCGCAAGGAGTCGAGCCTCACCTCGTTTCAGGAGGTGGTGCGCGCCAACGAGATCCGCTACAAGGTGGGCGATATCGGCATGCTGGAACTGCGCCAGTCTCGCGTCGAGGCCGACCGCTTCCGCACCGACGTCACCTCGGCAAGGGCCGACGCCAGCGCAGCAGCGGAGAATCTCTCCGCGCCGCTCGGGATACGGTTCGTTGAGCTCTTTCCGGGGGGGGTGGTCGATTGCGAGTTGAAGCGGGAGCCCCTCCGTTCCCCGCTCGACGAACTGATCCGGCAGGCACTGGAAAACCGCGACGACGTGCGGGTTGCCAGGGTCACCGTGGAAAACGCCCGCGACAACCTGCACCTGGCGCGCGCCAACCGCTGGGTCGACCCGACGGTCAACATCGGCGTCACCCACACCCCCCAGGTCCAATCGGTTTTCGACAGCGCCGGCAACGTGACGAACTCGCCGACGCTAGCCTCCTCGACCACGCTCGGGCTCACCGTCACGATTCCGATCCCTTTCTCCCGGCTGCAGCGCGGCGAACTGGTCCAGGCGGAAACGGCGGTGACGCAGGCGGAGCTGCAACTGCGCTCGACGCTCCTCAAGGCGGAGACAGAGGTGCGGGCAACCCACGCGCAGTACCGGGCCGCCGCCACGAACGTGCAAAGCTACGCAGACCACGTGCTGGCGGATGCCGATCACGTCCTCGACGGCAAGCGTACCAGCTATCGCAAGGGCGCCGCCTCGCTGCTGGAACTGCTCGATGCCCAGCGTACGGCCGACGACGTCCATCTCGGCTACCTCCAGGCCCTGGCCGACCTGGCCAATGCCACGGTGCGGCTGCAGCTGAGCGCGGGAATGCGCCCCGAACTGTGACAGTGTGTGGATGGATTATCTGGTATGAGCAGCGCGGATACGTCGGAGAGAAGAGCAGATACAGGGACGTACATTCTGCCGAATTCAGGTTTTCAGACAGACCGCAACTGCCGGCTTTCGCCCGAACACCCACCGGTCGAGCTTGTCGGTGAAGAATTCAACCGCCTCTTTACTGATCGATTCAAGGGCAATGACAACGACGGGGTCGAACTGCGTTCCCGCACAGCGCCGGATCTCCGCCATTGCGGCTTCAAAGCAGGTCCCGCTCCGGTACGGGCGGTCCTGAAGAAGCGCCGACAGGGTATCGGCAACCGCAATGATCCGAGCGCCAAGGGGAATATCTTCTCCCATCAAACCCAGTGGGTATCCCTTCCCGTCGAATCGCTCATGATGGCAGAGGATCATGTCGGCAACGCCTCCTCTCGAACAGAAGGCCTCTATCGGGCGGACTATGTCGGTCCCGACCTCCGGGTGGTGCCTCATCAGGCGCCACTCCTCGTCGGTGAGCCGTCCCGGCTTCTTCAGAATCTCGTCCGGCATCCCGATCTTGCCGATATCGTGCAGGTGTCCCGCCACGTGGACTGTTTCCGCCTGCTCCGGGGACAATCCCAAGGCACGGGCAAGCATGCGGGCCACCTCCGCCACTTCCCAGGAATGGTTGTAGGTCGTCGGATCCCGTGCATCCACGGCATTCCCCAGCGACTCGGCAAACTGATGCAACTGATCCGATCCCTCTACCCGCACCGATCCCGCTAAAGCCGTAATGCCGTCGAGTAACATCACCTGGCCGTTTGGAGTTGAAGCATTTAACATGTCGTTATCCTGTTTCGGCCTTCCCTCTTTGTCTCTCATGACATCCTATTCCACCGATCAGCGCGACACACAGGGACTGCGCCGATATGGATATCCATTTTCAATAACAGATCAGCAAAAAATCCCTCGTGACCCGGCACCACTGCCGAGACACTCAAACGGGGAGGCACAGCTCTCCAGGCGTTCCGCCATCCTTTTACGGCAACAGCGGAAGGTCGCTGCAAGGCGAAGGCTCTCTCCGGGATCGCCATAGATCTTCCACGGCCCCTGGCTGACAAACGGAAGACGGACCCATCCCATGAATGCTGCCACGTCTTTGAGCGGATAGCCGAGGAACACCCCGATCTCATGGGGGAAGCCGCCCACTGCCACACGCGAGGCCAACTCGTCAAGAATCTCGTCCATGCTTTCGTGCTCGGCATATCCGGCCCGCCTCAGCACCGCCAAAACATTCGACCGTTCCAGGAGCGCCTGCATCGCCAAAGGCGAGTAGAGGAGGAGCATAACGGAATCGCCGCGATCGGCAAGTTCCAGGGCCATAAGTCCGCTTCCGGCCAGAACGGCCCCACCCAGACTGCGCCATAGTTCGTACAGATTCCTGCCGCAGGAACGTTTCCGGTTACCGACAGATATGAGGTTAGCCGGTTTTGCCCCCTCAAGCACCTCTGCTGCCTCCAGAGCAAGAAAGGAAGCCAGGCATTCGGATGGGTCGATAAACCTGGCTGACACATCGTGCCAGATCGGTCGCCGCGACTTTGAGGGATCATCTAAACTTACCGGTACCATCGACCGCACCTCCATTGCCATCCCACAGTGTTATCTCCGGATAAAGATCTCCCGGGCCAGGGCCGTATCGATGGCAAACTCGGAAAAGCCGACCCGAAAGATGTAGGAGGGGAAGCTCTGCATCAGGACGACCCGGTTGCCCGGCAGGACCCCCATGGCCATCAGCTTCTGCATCTTCCGGTTGTCGTCGGTCTGGATATAGGCAATCTCCCCCTCATCCCCGGCCTTCAGCTCGGTCAGGGGAACCACCCCCAGGTCGCCGGCATTCCTGGCAGCATCGCAGCACTCCCCTGGCGGAATCGGCTTGCCATGGGGGCAGGTGGTGGGATGGTTGAGCATGGTGCAGACCTTTGCGTCCACTCCTTCGTTCAAGAGGTGTTCGAACTGGCATGCCTTGTCCTCGGCGTTCTCCCCACGGATATTAAGGACATCCATCATCAGCCGCTCGGCGAGCCGGTGGCGGCGGATGGTATTGCGCCCTTCGCTGCGCCCCTCGGGACGGAAGTAGACCCGATCTCCCTTTACCTCAATGCAGGCATGGGTGGTCAACTCCCTGATAGCCGGGTCATCGATCGGGATGGAAAGCTTTTCCAGCTCCACGAACCCCGCCCCCTCCTCCTCGATGGCGCTCCACATCGTTTCCAGGATCTCTTCCGCTTTATCGGTCAGTTTCATCATCAACTCCTTCAATTGTTAGGTAGGGGCGATCCTGGTGATCGCCCTGGTTGGGCAAACACGAGGTTTGCCCCTACTTGCCGCCCAGCATCTTCTTCAGCTTCTTGACCAGCGCCGGCTCCAGGGGATTGTGATAGCCGCACCTGGGGCAGCGGACATTCCGGCAGCCGCCGGCGCCGCAACCGCCACAGCTCCGGATACCCTCCTCCTCGGCAAACTCGTGTCCACAGAAGCCGCAGGTGATCATAAGAGCCTCGTCACCAGCAGGAACTGGTTGAGCAGGTAGCCGCTGCCAAAGGCGACGAAACTGACAAAGACGCCGATCACTGTGGCCACCAGCACACCCCGCTCCTTCTTCATCATCAGGAACTGGGCAACACACGGCACAAACAGGGTAAGGGTGACCGCCGCGACGGTCAGCTGCCGTGCGTCCATTATACCCTTGGCCTGGAGGTCGTAAAGTCCGGCTGCCCCGTAGTCGCGGCGGAAAAAACCGAAGATGAAGGCAATGGCCGCCTCGCGGGGGAGCCCCATGGCGCTCATGACCGGGCTGGTCCACTCCACCAGGGTCTGGAAGAAGTTGGTGATCTTCCCGAGCCAGAGGAGGACCGAAGCCAGGATGAAGAGGGGGAGGATCTCCATGAAGTACCACTGCATCCGGGTGTAGGTCTTGGTGAATATGTTGCTGAGCTGGGGGAGCCGCATGGGGGGAAGCTCCATGTAGAACATCGGTGTCTCCCCGGGCATCAGCCGGGCCGACAGGAAGCCGATCACCAGGAAGATCAGGGTCAGGCAGACGCTCCAGACGATAAGCGCACCGGGGTTTTTGGCCAGGAGCGACATGATCACCCCCAACTGGGCCGAACAGGGGATGGCCAGCGCCAGCAGGACCGTGGCGATGATCCGCTCCCGCACCGTCTCCAGGGTCCTGGTCACCATGGTTGCCATGGTGTCGCAGCCAAAGCCGAGCACCATCGGGATTACCGCCCTGCCGGTGAGGCCGATCTTCTTGAAGATCCGGTCCACCAGCAGCGCCAGTCGCGGAAAATAGCCGCTGTCTTCCAAAAGCGAGAAGAAGAGGAAGAAGGTGGCGACAATGGGGAGGATGATCCCGACCGCATAGCGCAACCCCAGGGTGATGACGCCATACTCGCCGACAAAGAGCTCCTGGATGGGGACCCAGGGAACGAACCCTTTGACCAGACCGCTGATCCAGGGGTTGAACCATCCCTCGAACAGCTTCCCCTCAAGGAAGTCCACCAGGGTGCCGGCCCCGAAGTCGCCGACGAACTTGTAGAGACCGAAGTAGAGGACCACCAGCAGGAGCGGGACACCGGTCAGAGGCCGGACCGCCAGGTTGGAGAGGCGTTCGCTCAGGGTGATCCGCCGCTTGTCCGGTAGGATGAAGACCCCGTTCAGAAGCCCCTTGACCACCCCCTTCCGCTCCATGGAAAGGTCGAGGTGGAACGATTCGCGACGATCGAAGCGCTTCTGGCGCACCGCTTCCTCCACGGCAACGGCATGCTCACCCTCCTGGGCCCGCACCAGTGCTGCCACCTCATCGTCCCGCTGCAGCAGCAGGAGGGCTATCGCCTTGGGGGAGAGCCGATACTCCCCATGCAGCAGGGAGGTGATCTCCTCGATGTCATTCTCCAGCCGGCGGGAATACCCGAAGACCGCCCGCTTCTCATGCAGATAGGTCGCAATGGTGCGGCGTATCTCGGGAAGCCCCCGCTTCTTCGCCGTTGCAGCCCCAATCACCGGTATTCCCAGCTTCTCCTCAAGGAGCTTCGTATCGATGGTCAGCCCCATCCGCTCCGCCTCGTCCATGATGTTCACCACCAGAACCACCGGCAGCCCCGCCTCGATCAGCTGCAGGGTCATCATCAGCATCCGCTCCAGGTTGCGGGCATCGACCACATGGAGCACCAGGTCCGGGGTCTCGTTCAGGAGGATCTCCCGGGCCACCCGCTCCTCTTCGGTAATGGGAAGGAGCGCGTACATGCCGGGGGTATCTATGACCTCGCATGCTATCCCTTCGATAGTGGCATTCCCCCGGGACACCTCCACCGAGGTCCCGGGATAGTTGGAGACGGTCACGTAGGCACCGGTCAGGGCGTTGAACAGGACGCTCTTCCCCACGTTGGGATTGCCGACCAGTGCCACCTTCCGGGTGGTCGGCGTCACTTGCTGCCCTTCTTTATGGGTCATGAGGTTGCTACCTTTCTTTCCACTCGATGCTTTTGATAATCATTTTCAACTTATTGATAAATTTTTTTACTGCTGACACCTGGCGCACAGGCCATAGAGCTCCAGCTTATGGGTTTCGATCCTGAAGCCATGCTGGCTGGCCACATCGGCCTGGAGCTGCTCGATCGTCTCGTTCTCGAACTCGACGATCGTCCCGCAACGGATGCAGACCAGGTGATCGTGGTGCTCGCCGGCGGTTACGTGCTCATAGCGGGTCTGGCCATCCCCGAAATGGGTCTCCCGGGCTATGCCGGATTCGGCGAACAGCTTCAGGGTCCGGTAGACCGTGGCATAACCGATGCCGGGGTTTTTGGCCCGGAGCTTGCGATAAAGCTCTTCGATACTGATATGGCGATCTGCGGAGAGGAACGCATCCAGGATGATGTCCCGCTGCCGCGTGGAGCGGAGCCCCTTGGCAGTGATGAATTCTCTGAAGACCTGTTTTTTGGTCCGCTTCACGGGACCCCCTTCTATTGAAAGTGATTTTCACAGTACAGGCGGAGACTCCGTACTGTCAACATTTTTTCTGCACTCTTGTAAATTCCGGAAGGGGGTGCGAATTTTCAAAACGTCAGGCGAATAGACGATCGAGCGTCTCATCCCTTCCCGATGAGCCGCTCGAAATCAACGTAGGAACCGAACCCCACGAGCCTTTTCCCGGCACACAGGTGGGACGGGACAGCAGTGATCCCCAGTTCCCCGGCCCGCTGCCAGTCGGCATCGACTGCCGCGGCAAAGCTTTCAGCCGTGAGGACCGCTCGCGCCTCATCCCCCGGAAGGCTTACGGCCTCGGCGATCCGCACGAGTTCGTCCACCTTGGCGATGTTCCGTCCCTCGACGAAATACGCCCGGTAGACCGCTTTCCGGTAAAGGTCTCCTTTTCCCTGCGCTTCCGCCCATTTCCCCAGTTCCTGGGCCCGCCTGCTATTGTAGGTGCGGGTTCGCTCCGCCAGCGGAAGCCCCTCGGCGGCGGCCAGCTGGCGCAACCTCGCCTGCATGGCATTGATCTGTTCCTCCCGCCCGGCAAAGAGCTCGGCGAGTTCAATCCCTTCCTCCGGCGTTTCCGGGTGGAGGGGGAAAACGGTCCAGCGCAGTTCGACTCCGTACTCCTGCTGCAAACGATCGGTACGCACGGTACCGAGATAGCACCAGGGTCAGATATAGTCGAAAAAGACCTCGACGACGCGCTCGTTGCTCATGACACACCTCCTCGACCGGCATGGTTTCATTGTAGCCGGTTTATGGGATGGGGCAACACTCTTGCCATTAGCCGATTTGAACGTTGACATGAGACCGGGAAGGGGGTAATAAATCACGTATTATCAGGTTGTTTTGTTACTTCGGGGAGGGTGGGATGGTATCCATTTGGGGCCATACCGGTTGAGAAAGCCGCTCGGGTCAGCTTTGGGCTGATGGAGCGGTTTTTTCGTATGTAAAACAGGGACGGACACGGAATTGAGTATTGTCCCCGGAACTCCCCATGAAACGGAGCTTGAGACGAGAATTCCGGAAGGATTTCAAAAAGGTGGTAAAAGTCCATAAATTTCTTATATAAGAAGCAAGTTTCCTATATAGGGAACATGTTTCATATATAGGGAAACTGCTCAATAACGGGTTAGACAGAAAAGAAGGATGATGACGAGGACGGTATGACAGAAGGGATGAAATTCGGAGTAATTTTTGTTGCTATGTCCATTGTTACAATAGCTTTCTGTCTACTGTTTTACCCGCCAATAACCGAGAAGTTAAAGGATGCTATCGCACTGAAAGAGCAAAGGAATTACGAGAAGGCAAAAATCTATGCTGCCTTCACAGAAGCTATAAGGGACATAGTCGCTGCAAACATTATGACCGGGCTGTGGTACGTGATTTACTTTTTCATATCAACACAGTATCTACTTTCAAAGTTTGGCGCGTTCTCTTACGGGGACAATGAAGAAACCTTCACCTATTTGATATGGGTCGGCATTCCATATGTAGCTTGTTATTTACATTTTGTATTAAAGGCAGGAAAGCACCAACTTGCCATAAAGAAGTCTAATTTACAGAACCAAGAGAACAACTCGAAAGTATTCTGGTATACCTTCTTCACTCCAATGGTCCTGTTTATAGTTGTACAGAAAATCTTTCACTTTTCGACCAATTATCCAGATAAAAACGTGTTCCTGCTGCTGTCAGGAATGAAGTGATGTCTAACACCCGGCGGCAGACGGTCTTCACGTCGCTCTGTCGCTGCGCCTAAAGCCGTTGGATTGAAGAAGAAAATATAAATACTGTCTTCCTTGATAGCCATTGGATAACTTTATTACACCAACCCATGCCCCCTTTTATTCACATTTGGTTACTGCCGTTCTGGCGGATGAAAGGAAACTCAGATGCCTGAAGGCCCAGAGATTGAAACCGAAAAACTGCACGAAGCTATCATGGAAGAACTCGAGCGGGAGGGTGGATCGTTCCTCAAGCAGATTTCCATTACTACCGCAATCCTGGCGGTTCTCGCCGCCATCGCCTCGCTTCAGGCCGGCGCCACCGTCAACATGGCCTTGGTACTGAAGACGGAAGCAACACGACTGCAATCCGAAGCCTCGGATCAATGGGCCTATTACCAGGCTAAGGGGATCAAGGCAGCGGTCCAGGAAGCGTCGCGGACACCATGGTTGGCCATTGGCAAGGAACCTCCCTCCACCTATGAAGAAAAAATGCGTCGATACGGCGAGGAACAGAAAGAGATTCAGAATAAGGCGAGGGAGAAGGAACGGGAACGGGACGAACGGCTTAAAGAATCTGACCACCTTCTCCATAAGCACCATGGGTTCGCAAGTGCGGTCGCTCTTTTTCAGGTCTCCATTGCTTTGGGCGCAGTGGCGGCACTTACGCGCTACAGACTGGTCTGGTTTGGTTCGCTGCTTACCGGTGGAGTAGGCATAATCCTTTTTACCTTGCCTATGTTTCAATGAACAGCCAAAGGCGAGAAGTAGGACAATATTAGGACTGAGGTGGATGAGAAAAACAATTTCAATACAATAGCATCCCGGTCAAGGTTTGCCTTGGCGTTCGCATGCTGCACCTCCTGCAGAATACCTCTATTACAGCGAGTATCCTTCGGCGGAAGGTGGCGGTAGGGAGCAGTCGGCAGAGTGGATGGCCGCAGCCCGCGATGTTCTCCACCGTATTGATGGAACCCGGATCGGCCTTGTCGGTGGCCGATAACTACTCCCCTTTACGTTCGATCAGGATAAGAACGTATTCATCTGTTGCCCGGATGTCAGGATGTTTTCCTTACGAGCCGTCTCCGGGGACCGGCAATGCAGCCGCCTGCGTGACGGAGGTATCCTGAAGGGCCGGTTGTTCCGCTGCCGGAGGAACAGCGGGCGGTTCGAGCAGCCGCTCCGGAGGCACCGCCTGAAATGGCGGGGCCACCCCCGCTTGACCCTGCCGGTCGCTCGGGGTCGCCTCATAGCGGCGTCCCGCTGCTTTTTCGGCCCGTCGGTCACTGGCCTCGATCCCCTGCAATTGCCTGAAGACCATCTGCGCGTATCGATCCCGCCTTTCCGGCGTCTGGCTGTTGTAACAGCCGATCGCCTTCCAGGTGTAACCGTACTTGCTCATGCAGGTGGCCAGTATCCAACTCCCGGTCATCGTGTTGTAACAGGCATCGCCGAGCAGATTCCAGCGCTCCCGGCCCAGGATTGGTGCCCAGCTCGAATTGATCTGCATCAGGCCGAAATCGTAGGTGCCATTGGTGTTCCGATGGAGCGCGCCGGGATTGAAGTTGGATTCGACCTTTGCAATTGCCCGCAGGATCAGCGGATTGATGCCGTACAAGGAGCCCGCCTCCTCGAAGCAGAACGCCGAGGAGTCGGCAACCAGCAGATGGAGCAGCAGCGCCGTAACGCCCAGGCACCGTATCGTTTTCAAGCAGCGTAAAGCCAACACCTTCCTCCACAACCGATCTAATGTCAGCGCAGCGGTTCTTCCAGCACTACCAGGTAGCCATCCGGGTCAAAGCACCAGAGTTCCTTGACACCATAAGGCTTGAGTTCCAGGGGATAGAGCAGTTCCATCTCCTCTTCCAGAATCGCCTCGTAGATACCGTCCAGGTCTTTGACCTGAAAATGGAGCGTCATGCCGATACCACGAGGGCACGATTCGAACCGCTCGGCCAGAATCGGATGGTTCTGGAGAACGGCTGCCTCCTGGACAAAGATCAGTTCGAACCCGCCCGCAGCAAGGACCAGATGCTCCGGTGCACCGGGGGCGGTCAAAGCCCGCTGAACCGGTAACTCCAGGATGCCGCCATAAAAGGCTTCGGTCGTATCCAGGTCGGTAACCGTCAGTTGAATTCCGCCGTGAATGCTCATGGAAGGCCCCTGCTCATTCGGCAAAGCGCATGAAATAGCGCTGCACCACCGACAGTGAGTTGGAGAAGATCATGATGCCGACCACCACCAGAAAGACCCCGGTAATGACCTCCATGATCCGGATATGCTTCTTGAAGCGGTTGAAAAAGACCATGAACTGGTGCATGGCCAGACTGGCGAGTAAAAAGGGAATGGCGAGCCCCAGCGAGTACACCAGGAGCAGTGCGATCCCCTTGTAGACGGTCTCCTCGGTGGCCGCAACCATGAGAATGGAGGCGAGGATCGGTCCGATGCAGGGGGTCCAGCCGGCAGCAAAGGCAAGCCCCACCAGGAAACTACCCAGAAAGCCAGCCGGCTTACGGTGGAGGGTGACCCGCTTCTCCCCCAGGAGCAGGTGAATCGGCACCAAACCACTCACATGAATACCGAAGACAATGATCAGGATACCGCCAGCCCGGCGGATGATGGTCGTGTGCTCCTGCAAAAAACCGCCGACAAAAGTCGCCGATGCCCCCAACAGGACGAAGACCACCGTGAAGCCGGCGATGAACAAAAGAGTATGAATGATGGTCTGCTTACGCACCTTATGGGTTGGGTGCTCGGCCTGCAGGTCGGCAAAGGAAAGCCCGGTTATGTAGGTGATAAAGGAGGGGATAAGCGGGAGAACGCAGGGGGAAAGGAACGACAGGAGGCCGGCAATGAACGCCCCGAAATAGCTGATGTTATCTTCCACGTCGCCTCCCGCCTAATGACATGCACGAGACCACCGAGGGTTACGAAACCTCGATGGTCTTTGGGTTAGGATAACCACGTCGGCCCTACTGCCCAGCCAGGCCGTTCAGGTAATCTATCACTTCAGGGGCGCTCCAGTCCATTCCACCGATTATTTTTTTACGTATAACACCCTTCTTGTCCACCACAAAGGTCTCCGGCACGCCGGTGGTTCCATAGAGGCCGGCCACCTTCTGCTCGCCGTCCAGGTAAGCCGGCAGGGTCTGGCCACTCTTGGCAAAAAACTGCTCGATCGCCCCCTTTCCCCCTTCATCGATGGAAAGGGCCAGCATCTGGAACGGCTTGCCGGCCATGGCCTGATTCAACTTCACCATGGAAGGGATCTCCTCCCGACAGGGAGGGCACCAGGTGGCCCAGAAATTGACAAGCGCCACCTTACCCCGCAGATCGGAGAGTTTCACCTCCTTACCGGCCATGTCTCTGGCGGTAAAGTCAGGAGCCATGGTCCCTTCGACGACTTTCGCCGCCGAGGACTTCCCTTTAGCCCTTTCATCACCCTTGCTGCAACCGGCAGTGACAACAGCCAGCATCACCAGCAAAAGTGCAATCAGTCTTTTCATTGTATACGTTCCTCCCGGGAATTGTGATATTTCATCCAGCCTTCCACTGGAACAGCACGTGATGAGCATAGATCAGGCTTGTGGCGGTAAGGCCGCGGGTAATAGCGCAGCAGTAATGAATGGGGGATAGGAACAGAGTTGAAGGATATCATGTGCTGCGAGATGAGGAGTGAACAGGTAGCAAAACAAGGGAATGCCCGCGATGAAAAAGGCACGTAAAGCAATTCGCACAACCGGTCCCGATATCATGGGACACTATTATGCCAATTCCTCTATGAATGCAAGGACCTTTTCCTGTGAAAAGAAGACCTTCCCGCGTTCAGGAGTTTCCTTCCCGGTGGTTGACAACCCCTCTGAACTCTTTCATCATCCGGCGGGAACTGATCGCCAGCGGCAGCAGGCTCTCGTGTTTGGCAAGCGCCTCCTCCAGCGTATCACCGTCGTTGATGATGTCGTCGTCCTCAAAACGGGTCTTGGCAACGTGACGACCATCAGCCCGGCAGAAAACTTTGACCGTGTAACGGTCCCCATTCATCTCGACTTCCGTTTGATGAACGAGTCGGAGTTCTTCCATGAGCATTGTCTCCGGCAAAATTGCCTGATATTGCCTTACTAAACAAACATTAATAGCAACTTCTATACCGGGGGAAAAACAGTATGTAATCCACGGAGACGGGGGGTGAGAGTGGGGGGAATAAGCTATTTGACGGGGAGGGAGCGGCGATTTAACGCTCCCGATTGACCACGTAGTCGGCAAGGCTGAACAGGGCTTCCCTGGCCGGTGATGGCGGAAACCCGGCCAGGCACTCCTTTGCGGCTGCCACGTAGTTGCCGGCCCGGCGCACGGTATAATCGATCCCCCCATAGGTGTGGACAAGGGCGAAGACATCGTCAAAGTCCTCGTCTTCCAGGGAGTCCTTGACGATTACCTCGCCGATACGATCACGCTCGTCCGGCGCACAGTGCCGCAGGGCGTGGATCAAGGGAAGGGTCAGCTTGCCTTCTTCGAGATCGTGGCCGATGCTCTTGCCAAACGCCTCCTCTTTGGCCACGTAGTCGAGGGTATCGTCCATGAGTTGGAATGCGATCCCCAGCTTCATGCCGAAATCGGCCAGGGCCGCCTCCCGCTCGGGGGAAACCTTGCCCAGTATGGCACCGGACTGACAGGCAGCGGCAAGCAGGATCGCGGTCTTGCACTCCACCACCTCGATGTAACGCTCCTCGGTCATCTCCAGATCGCTGGTACAGACCAGCTGCAGCACCTCGCCCTCGGCAATCCGGGTAGTGGCGGCGGAGAGGACCCGCAGGATGTTCAGATCGCCGTCGGCGACCATGAGTGAAAAGGATTTGGAAAAGAGGAAATCGCCGACCAGAACAGATGCCTCGTTCCCCCAGAGGCTGTTGGCCGAAGCGATACCGCGCCGCAGGTTGGCGCTGTCCACGACGTCGTCATGGAGAAGGGTGGCGGTGTGGATAAATTCGATGACACTGGCAAGGGGAACGGAGCGCCCGCCCCGGTAGTCGCAGAGACGCGCGGCAAGGAGGAGGAGAGCAGGCCGGATACGCTTGCCGCCACTGGAGAGCACGTACTCCCCGACCTTGCGGATAAGGGGAACGTTGGATTCCAGATCCTTCTTGAACTGCAGTTCCACATTCTTCAGGTCTTCCCCGATCAGGGCAAGAGCCGCATCCATTCCATAACCTCGCTTAATTTTGGGCCATACTAAAAGAATGTTCCGGGCTTTGTCAAAGCATTTCTCGGCCGGAGGAGCGCTTGCACTAACGCGCAGGACAAGGTAAGCTGCGATCTCTGAGGATGAAACGGACTATCATCATGGACGCTCTTGCCAACTATCGAATCCTGGTCGCCAACGTGGATGCCCTCTGCGAGCGGATAGCCGCTGTTTACGGCAACCACATCAAATGTGCTCCGGGCTGCGACGCCTGCTGTCGCCACCTCACCCTCTTTCCGGTGGAGGCGTATGCCCTGGCCAAAGCGGTCAACGCGCTTGCCGAGCCACTGCGGACCGAACTGCGGGCAGAGGCCGCCAGCACCACACCGGAGGCTCCCTGCCCACTCCTGAGGGAGAGTACCTGCCTCCTGTACGACGCCAGGCCTCTTATCTGTCGCACCCATGGCTTCCCGATCCTGCTGGAAACAGCTGACGGCACCCGCGAGGACCACTGTCCCCGCAACTTTCAGGGTCTGGCCTCACTTCCCGGCAACGCCGTCATTCAGCTCGAACGTCTCAATGAAGCCCTTGCCACCGTCAATGCCCTGTTCCTGCAAAACATCCCAGCCCACCCGGACAGCGGGGATCGACTCACCATTGCCCGGGCAATACTTCTCACCCCGCTCAGCGACGATTGACACAAAAGCCGCTTCACGTTACAAGAAGAGCGACAGTCATCGCCAGGAGGAACAGACCATGACCCTGCTCGATAGCGTCCTGGAGGCGAACCGCAAGTTCGTTCGTCCCGGGGCCTTTCCACCGCTTCCCAAAAACCCGAAAAGGCAATTTGCCATCTTTACCTGCATGGACACCCGCCTCGTCGAGTTTCTGGAACCGGCCATGGGAATTCAGCGCGGCGATGCAAAGGTCATCAAAAATGCCGGCAACACCCTGGTCGATCCCATTCATGGCGGGGTCATCAGAAGTCTGGTGGCGGCCATATTCATGCTGGGGGTGGATGAGGTGTTCGTCATCGGCCATGAGGACTGCGGGATGGCAAGCGTCGATCCTGAGCGGCTCAAGGAAGAGATGATCGCCCGTGGCATTGACGCCGGGGCAATAGAAACCCATGTCCCGGACCTTGCCCAGTGGATCGGGGCGTTCGGCTGCCCGGAGGAAAACGTTGCCGACGTGGTGCAAAAGATCCGCTCGAACCCGCTCATCCCCAAAGACGTGCCGATTCACGGTCTAATCTTTTGTCCCAATGACGGACACCTGGAAGTCGTGATCAACGGATATGAGGCAATACATACCTCTGCACAGCAAGGAAGCAGATCATGCAGGCCATGATCAACGGCATTAGCATGGCCTATGATGACGTTGGCAGCGGGCCGCCCGTCCTTCTGATCCACGGCTTCCCCCTCAGCCGCAAGATGTGGCGGCTCCAGACAGAAGCCCTCGCAGCTGCCGGCTACCGGGTCATCACCCCGGACCTCCGTGGCTTCGGCGACAGCGATGCGCCGGATGGCCCGTACCGCATCGAACTGTTCGCGGATGACATCCTGGAACTGCTGGATCACCTGGGAATCGAGCGCGCCGTGGTTGGCGGCATGTCCATGGGAGGATACGTTCTTCTGAGGCTGCTGCTGCAGGCTCCCGAGCGTGTCAGGGCAGCACTGTTCATCACCACCCGCAGCACGGCCGACGACGAGGCGGGGAAAGCGCAACGCCTGGCCCTGGCCAAGGATGTGATGCGATTCGGGCCTCAGGTCATTACCGATGCCTTCACCCAGGTACTCTTCGCACCGGGCACGCCGGAAGAAAAGCCCGACCTGGCCCGGGAAGCCTACTCCTGGATGGCGGCAACCAGCTCCCGCGGTCTGGCCGGAGGGCTGCTGGCCATGCGCGAGCGACCGGACTTCACACCGCTCCTCCCCACCATCCGGCAACCGTCTCTGGTCATCAGCGCAGTCCAGGACCAGGCCGCCCCGCCGGCAACCGCCGAAACCTTCACCCAGGGGCTCCCGAACTGCACGGCCCGCCTCATCCCCCGTGGCGGGCATCTGGTCAACCTTGAAGAGCCGGAGCTCTTCAACCGCGTACTGCTGGAGTTCCTCGCCACCCTCCCGGCATAGAAAAACAAGGGGCGACCAAATGGCCGCCCCTTGTTTTGTTAACAACTCACCACCGCTTTGCGCCGAAGCCGCCTACTTTCCCTTAAGAAAGACCACCACCGCCCCGTCTCCTCCCAGGTTCCGGGGAGCCAGGGCAAACTCGGCCACGCACTGCCTCCCATCGCCCCTGAGCCAGCCGGTGACGGCCCGCTGCAGGACCGGCTCGCCCGGGGAGTTGTTCCCCCGACCGGTGATGATCAGCACCGCCTGCTGCCCCCGGTTGAAGGCTCCGCCAATGAAGCGGGCCAGGGCCTCCAGGGCCTCGTCACGGGTAAGGCCGTGGAGATCCAGCTCGTAGTCGATCCTGATCGTTCCGCGCCGGAGCTGGCGCATCCGGTTCACGGCCAGGGGTGCGGGAACGCTCTCATCCTCGTCGAGAGCCCCGTCCTGAAAGGTAACGTCCAGCTTCAACCCTTGCAGGGTATCCAGAAAGAGCTGCCGCTCCTCCTCGTCGATCCTGCGGACCGCCGGCCGGCTCGCCGGTTGGGAGGGAGACCTTTTCTCGGGTGTCGGTGCCGGCCGGTCGAATCGCCGGACATCGGCCATGGCCCTGAGGAAGAGGTCGCTGTCGTCCGTTGCCGCAGCAGGCGGCTGTGCCGGCGGTGCGGTTTTCGTGACGGCCGGAGCCGCCGCTATGGGCTGCACCCCCTTCAGCGCCGCAAACGGTTTGGCCGCGAACTCCTTGGGCTTCTGCTCAGTATGTTTCGTCTTCTTCATCGCGCAATCAGTCTTTGGGTACCAGGATGATCTCGATCCGCCGGTTCTTCGCCTTCCCCTCGTCCGTATCATTCGACGCCACCGGTTTGTACTCGCCGTAGGCAACGGCAGCGAGGAGTGTCGGATCGATCCCCTGCTGCTGCAGATAACGGGCGACATTGATGGCCCGGCCAGCCGAAAGCTCCCAGTTGGTTGGGAACCGCTTCGTCAGGTTGCCGACGATCTGGACATTGTCCGTGTGCCCTTCGATCCTGATAGCCTTATCCTGCACGCTCTTCAGGATGTCGATCACCTTCTGGAGGACCTCCAGCCCTTCTTTCTTGACTTCCGCCCGGCCCGAGTCGAACAGGACGGCATCTACCATATTGACCGTCAGCTTCCCCTTCAGCTCGGAAATGGTTACCTGCCCCTGGGATATCTCGCTCTTCATCTTGTCAAGGAGCTGTTCATAGGTCTTGCTCACCTCCTGGACCTTTTCCTCCTTGGCCTTCTGGAGCGTGGCCACGTCCTGCTTCAGCTTGCCGTTTTCCGTTTCCAGGTCACCGATCCGCTGGCGGAGTTCGCCGATCCGCTGGAGCGATTCGCTCTTGGAAGACTTGAGGTCGCTGTCCAAAGACTTTTTATCCGCCAGCAGCTTGTTCTTGTCGCTGGTCAGCCCGGCCACCTGACCGGTCAGCTTTTCCACTTCTGCCTTCAGATTACGGTTGTCACTCGCCAGGTCATCGTATCGTTTCTGGAGTCCAGCCAGGTTCCTGGCCAGATCATCGGCCTCCTCGACCTTCTTCAGATACTTCCCCTCACCGACCAGACAGCCGGAAAGGGCTGTTGCGCAGATGGCCAGCATGGCCAGCCGGAGCATGAATTTCCCCATAAAATCCTCCTTTGCTCAATATAATCAGGACCGGAACCGTCGAAGCCGGAGCGGCTTACAAGGGGCCGAGCCTGTCGGCAAGCTTACCAGCGGGGGAGAACAAAGTCAAACCGGGGCTCAGGGCTAACGAGCAACCAGGGCTGCCGGCCAGTTGTGGATTTGCCGTTGACAAACAGCCACCCCTTCCGTATTCTGCGGTCTACAATCGAATAGCAGCACGTCTTATCGAGAGTGGTGGAGGGAAAGGCCCTGCGAAGCCACAGCAACCGGTTTCCTTATGGAAACGCCAGGTGCTAAATCCTGCCCGAAACGGGCACAGATGAGATGGGAGCACGAGACCGCCAACGTCATGAACGCCCCTTCTCATCATCGAACGAGAAGGGGCGTTTTTTGGTTCATGTCCGTCGGCATCGTTGAAGAAAAATCGGTCACGTTCGATCTGGACCTCCGGCTGGAGAGCGGCCGCATCCTGGGCCCCATCACCCTGGTGTACGAGACCTATGGCGAGCTGAACGCCGACCGGTCTAACGCCATCCTGGTGACCCATGCCTGGACCGGGGATGCCCACCTGGCCGGGAAACGCCGCGAAGACGATCCCAAACCCGGCTGGTGGGACGTGATCGTCGGCCCCGGCCGGCTCCTGGACACCAACCGGTACTGTGTCATCTGCTCCAATGTCATCGGTTCCTGCTACGGCTCCACCGGCCCCACCAGCATCAACCCCAAAACCGGCAAGCGCTACAACCTCACTTTTCCGGTCATCACCGTACGGGACATGGTCCGCGCCCAGAAGCTGCTCATCGACCATCTGGAGATCGACCGGCTGGTCACCGTGCTGGGCGGGAGCATGGGAGGGATGCAGGCCCTGGAGTGGGCAACCCAGTTCCCCGAGCGGGTCGCCTCCATCGTCGCCCTGGCCACCACCCCCGCCCCGTCCCCACAGGCGATCAGCCTGAATGCCGTGGCCCGCTGGGCCATCTTCAACGACCCGAACTGGAAAAAGGGGGAGTACCGCAAGAATCCCAAGGACGGCCTGGCACTGGCCCGCGGCATCGGCCACATCACCTTTCTCTCGGACGAGTCGATGCAGGCCAAGTTCGGTCGCCGCTTTTCCGCCAGGGACGGTCTGTTCGACTTCTTCGGCCAGTTCGAGGTTGAGCGCTACCTCTCCTACAACGGCTACAACTTCGTCGACCGCTTCGACGCCAATGCCTTTCTCTACCTGGCCAAAGCCCTGGATCTGTACGACGCGGCCCTGGGGTACGAGTCGCTGCACGATGCCTTCAGCCGGGTAACGGCCAAGGTCCAGCTCCTCGCCTTCACCTCGGATTGGCTCTATCCACCGTACCAGACCGAGGAAATGGCCCGGATATTCCGGGAACTGGGCAAGGACGTGGAGTACCACCTGATCAGTTCCAGCTACGGGCATGACTCATTTCTCCTGGAACACGAAACCTTTGCGCCTCTGGTCGACTCCTTCCTGGAACGGGTTGCCACCAGTCCCTGAACGAACAGCGGAGAGTGGCAACTGTCGAATCCAGTTTAAATGGCTACTGCCGGACGCCCCCCTTGAGCCCTTGCCCACCTTCGATGCTCGTGCTATGGTGAGGCCATCACCAGCAGGGACACTATCATGAACGTCATCATCCTCGGCAGCGGCACCTCCACCGGTGTGCCGATGGTCGGTTGCCACTGCCGGGTCTGCAGTTCCGGCGACCCGCTTGACAAGCGGACCCGCGCCTCGCTCCTCGTGGAACACGCCGGTCGCCACATCCTGGTGGACACCTCCACGGACCTGAGAAAGCAGGCGATCCGCGAGGGGATTCCCCGGGTCGACGCGGTCCTGTTTACCCATCCCCATGCCGACCATATCCATGGGATCGACGACCTGCGCGGCTTTCACTTCCTTCACCAGGAGGTCGTCCCCTGCTTCGGCGACCCGGAGACCATGGCCGCCATTGCCCGCAAGTTTGCCTATATCTTCGAGGGACACACCGGCGCCGGCTACGCCCCCCTCCTGGCACCTCAGGCCGTGGATGGACCGTTCAGCCTCTTTGGCCTGGAGATCGTTCCGATCCCGCTTCGCCACGGGCAGATGCGTGCCACCGGCTACCGGTTCGGCAACATAGCCTATCTGACCGACTGCAGCCGTATCCCGGAGAGTTCAATGGGGCTCCTGTCGGGACTGGAAGTTCTGATTATCGATGCCCTGCGCTACACCCCTCACCCGCACCACTTCAACATCCCGGCCGCCCTGGAGGTCGCCGGCATCCTGCGCCCCGGCAGCACCATCCTCACCCACCTGACCCACGAAGTGCTCCACGCCGACGAAAGCAAGCTCCCGCCCGGGGTCCGGTTTGCCTACGACGGGCTGAGGATTTCTTCGCCGATCTAAGCCATCCCGACTCGTTGCGAATATCCGACAGATGATTCACGGTTTTCAGCGCCGGAATTTCCCATCCCCAGGGTACATTACTCGATGCCGAACTCTTTCAGCTTACGCCGCAGTGTGAGGCGATTGATCCCGAGGAGGCAGGCGGTCTGACTCTTGTTCCTCCCGGTCTGCCCGTAGACCCGCAGGATGTGCCCCCGTTCCACCTCGGCGAGGGTGGTAACCTGCCCCTCCCCGGAAATCTTGCCTGCCCTTTCGGTATCGAGAAAGAGTTCAGCAGCGGCGATCCCGCCTCCCCGATTGAGGAGAACGGTCCGCTCCATGACGTTGCGAAGCTCCCGTGCGTTACCCGGCCAGTGGTAGGCAAGGAGCTTGCGCTTCGCATCTGCGGTCAGGCAGCACGACTTACCCGGCTGGCGAGTCAGAAACTCCCGGAGAAAAAGTTCCGCCAGAGGAAGGATGTCTTCGGTGCGCTCCCGAAGGGAAGGGATGAAGAGGGGGAACACATTGAGGCGATAATAGAGATCCTCACGGAAGTGGCCGGCCTTGATGCGTGATGCCAGGTCCCGGTTAGTGGCCGCGATGATCCTCACGTCAACCGTGATTGGCCGCTGCCCCCCGACTTTGGTGATTGTCCGGTCCTCCAGGACCCGCAGGAGCTTGGCCTGGAGCCGCTCGTCCATCTCCGCGATCTCATCGAGGAAAAGGGTCCCCCGGTGGGCCAGTTCAAACATACCCTTCTGGGTGGTCCTGGCGTCAGTGAAGGCCCCCTTCTCGTGGCCGAAGAGCTCGCTCTCCAGAAGCGTCGCCGGGATTGCGGCACAGTTCACCTTCACGAGCGGCCCGTCGCACCGGGAGCTTCGGTAGTGGATCGCCTCAGCCACCAGTTCCTTGCCGACCCCGCTCTCACCGAGAATCAGGGCCGTGGTGGCATCGGAAGCGGCCACCATGTCGATCTCGCGCCGAAGCTGCGCCAGAGCCGGAGACCCCCCCACTATCCGGTCGAGGGAGCGGCGCAGACGCTGCTTCTGCCCCTCGCGGAAGGAGGTGACTTCCTCCCGCAGCTCCCGGGCCTCCAGGGTCCTGTTCACGACAAGAAGCAACTCGTCCAGGTCGAACGGCTTGTTGATGTAGTCGTGAGCCCCGAGCTTGAGCGCACGGACTGCGGTCTGCACCTCGGGAAAGGCGGTGACCACAATGACCGGCGGCGCATTTGGCGCTTGCAGCTCCGTCAGAAGGTCGAGCCCTGATCCGTCGGGAAGGCGCAGATCGAGGAGCACCAACTCTGCGGGTGACCGTGAAAGCTCCCGGCGGGCATCGGCCAGGGTCGCCACTCCGGCCGTCTCGTACCCTTCGTCACGGAGAAACTCCATAAGCCCGCCCCGCACCTCCTGTTCATCCTCCACTATCAGGATTCGTCCCCGCACTCCCCGCTCCTTTCCGGTAATATCACTTCGGCAACCGCTCCCCCGGCGGGGTGGTTGCCCAGCGTTACGCTGCCTTCCATTTCATTGACCAACTGCCTGACAATGGCGAGCCCCAGCCCCGTCCCCTGTTCCTTGGTGGTGAACAGCGGCTCGAAAAGGTGTTCACCGACACCCTCGGGGAGACCGGGGCCGCTGTCCCGGACGGTAGTCCGCACCGTCTTCCCGGCCCGCTCCACCGCAACGCTCACCGAACCCCTTTCTCCCGTTGCCTGGAGGGCATTGAGGATGAGATTCATGAAGACCTGGTGCAGATGCTGTCCCGGAGCGCAGACCGGCAGCGGGGATTCGGGCAGATCGAGTGACAGGGAGATGTGGCGCCTATCCGCCTCTTCACGCAGTATGAACTCCAGTTCCTGCAATGCCCGGACAAGATCGACCGTCCGTGCTTTGGCGCCTGCGGCGGGGGTGACGTAGCCGGTCAGATGGGTGAGGAATTCGGCGAGCCGGTCGACGAGTGCCAGCATCCGCTCCAGGTCTCCCCGCACCGGCTCGGCCGCCGCATTCTTGCGGAGCAGCATCTGGAGGCGCATCTTGAGCCCCGCGAGTGGATTGCCGATCTCATGGGCAACGGTTGCCGACAGCATCCCGAGAGAAGCGAGTCGATCCGCCTGGATCAGTTGCCGCTCCAGCTTCTGTATCCCCTTGCGGGCCGCCTCCGCAACGGCCTCCGACTCCCGCAACTCTTCCACCTTGCGGGCCACCTCACCCTGAAGGCTACGGTTCCATTCATCGAGCTTTTCCCGCGAGGAGGCCAGTGAGCCGGCCATATCGTTCAGGGCCGTAGCCAACTCTCCCAATTCGTCGCGGCTGGCGATGGGCGACCGGCTATTGTAGTCGCCGGCCGCCACGTCCCCGGCAAACCGGGAAAGCTCCCGAATGGGGCGACTGAAACTTCTGGCGGCGATTATCGCCAGCCCCGCGGCCAGAAGCAATAGCGGGAACGCCAGGAACATGATGGCTCGATGCAATCGGGTAATATCGGCAAAGAGCATGGCGCGGGGGTATATCTTGAACAGACGCCAGACCTTGCCGGGTCCGGCATGCACCGATGCAGCGGCAAGCAGGGTATCGCCGGCAGTGCGAACAATCCCCGTGGCTTTCGTGTCGGGGGCCGGGATACCGATCCCTCTCAGATTCCCGAGCTCCTCGGGGGTGCCGGCCCGGAAGTGGGGAGTTCCCGCCTGTTCCTCCATCTCGACAAAACGTGCCGCCTCATCGAGGAGTATGACCCGAATGCCGGGAGACGGCTTCAGCCTGGCAAGCGTGCCGAGCATCTCCTCGCCAAAGACGTTGATCACCACCACTCCCCGCACACGGCCGGAATCGTCTCGCACCGGCGTGGCCACCCGGGCCACCAGGCGGCGCGGTTCCTCGATCCGGCCATTTTCCACATTGAAATCAAGGGGGGAGAGGTAGACCTTTCCCGGCGCGGTTGCCAGCGCCTCCCGGAAATAATAGCGATCCCCCTTGTACTGAAGCCCGTACCGCGGGACGAGCCGCAGCCGGCCTCTTTCGTTGTTGACCCGGATGCTTTCCATGCCGTCGACGGCGATAAAGCGTACCTGATAGTACGCCTGTTCCGCCTCCATGGTTCGCAGGAACTCTTCCTCCACCCCTTGCCACTCGGCCTCAGTCATCCGCGTTTTCAGGCGGCGCTCCAGAAAGCGGGCCAGCGACAGGACATCGCGGCGGGCGCCGGCCAGATAGACCTCGATGGTGTCCGCGGCCGTTGCCACCTCGATGGAGAGCTCCTGGGCGACCCGGTCCCCAAGGAGCCGCTCTGCCCGGCGGGTGACAAGAAGACCGAGAAATAGCATGGGGACCAGGGCGAGCCCAATGAAAGCGACCAGCATCTTGGCCCGGATCGGGAAACGGAAGCTGAGCATCCCTGTTCTATTTCGGTCATTATTTTTCATGAAAATGAGTATAGCGTAAAAATTGAGGGGGCGCACACGGCGCCCCCATTCACTGCATATATTTGGTCTTTCTACTTTCCTGCTGCCTTTTTCAGAATTGATTCTATGGCCGTGCGGTGCAGTTCGTCTGTGGGTGCGGTCGCCTTTCCCTTCGCCTTCTGCCAGACCTTGGGATCGCCTGAGTGGCAGGCCACGCAGGTGCCGGTTCGATCCATCCGCTCGAGCTCCGCCTTGTTAAAGGGGCGGGCACCCTCGTGGGCGGTCTCCTGGAGCTGTTTGCCGTTCTCGTCCACGATACGCTCCAGCTCGAAATCGATGGGGAGGCCGTTCTTCCTGCTGTCGTAGATACCGCTGCCAAGGCCAAGTGCCTTGCTGTTCATGTGGCAATCGGCGCAGCTGCGGGCCTCCTTCGTGACGGTGTGGGGCTGGATCGGGTTGGTGCCGATGCCGCTCGTGCCATCCTTGGTAGTGTAGACCTTGTTGTGAACAATTCCCTTATCGCCGTCCACCTGGGTGAATATCGCCTGGCAGCCGGGGATGAAAGGGCTCACCTTGCCGCGGGAGTTGATGCCGAGGACCGGGCTCTCCCAGCGCAGATAGGAGCGGGATTCATCCCAGTCAAAGGCGCTGCTCTGCCGGTTCGCCTTGGTCCCGGCCTTGCTCGGGTCGTCGCCCTTCTTGTCGTTCAGCCAGTCGGCACCGCTCTTACCCACGTTCTGTCTGGCGTGGCAGCCGTAGCACTGGGGTGCCCACTTTGCATGGCAGCCGTAGCACTCCACCTTGTTCATGTGGGTGGGAATCGCCACCATGGCGGCATACCCCTCGGATTTGAAGGAGATGTCCGCAATCTGGGGCACAAGATGCTTCTTCCCGGACACCTTGGCGGTGAGGACCACCTTGCCGTTTTCCTCTTTCAGGTTCGGCAAGGGGTTCCCCCAGGAGGTCGTGAACCTCGAGCGCTTTTTCAGGGTGCCGTGGCAGTCCTCGCAACGGACTTCCACCGCCTGCTCCCGTTTCTCGTAGATATTGCCGTCGCCGTGCAGGTCCTGCCGGGTGTGGCAGTCGATGCAGGCGAGCCCCTTGTCGTAGTGGACATCGGCCGAGAGGTGGTTGTAGTTCTTGCCGTGCAGCTTACCCTGCTTGCCGCCGGAGGCGGTATAGGGGGTCCCGTAGCCGTCGCTCTCCATGTCGCCGATATAGCTCACTCCGGTCCGGCCACCCCGGTTATGGCAGTGGAGACATTGATTGACGGGAATCTTCGTAGTGATCCGGTGGAAGCGGGGGCGGTCTTTCGTTCCCTTCGGGATCACCTTGTCGTTCCCCTCGTAGGCGCCGGCGTCGGAGTAAAGGACATGGCAGGCAGCGCAACCGCTCGCCCGGTAGTCGCCGTCCTGGGGATTGCCGCTGCTCCAGATGTGACAGCGGAGACATTGGTTGCGCAGGTAGTCGTCCGCCGGAGAGTTCTCCGGCCCCTCGGGCTTTTTCGGGTCATAGGACGGGAGCCCCTTCAGGGCCTTCGCTCCCTTTTTCGCCCCGGGGTTCTCAACCTGCTGGTTGGCGTAGATCCCCTCGCGCCCCTGGGTTCCCCAGGCGTAGCGGGTGCCGCTGATCTTGCCCGCGCTCGTTGCGTGGAGCGACTTCATGGCATTTTCCAGATCCTTCGGATGGCAGGTGCCGCAGGTCCCGGCCGCTACCCGCAGGTCGCTCGGGTTGGCGTGCATGCCGGCGTGTGCCCGCTGTTTGTCAGTGGCGTCAGCGTTTCCGCGGTGACAGTCAGTACAGCCGAGATTTCCCATCACCGGACCGTCTGCGATCTTCTCGATCCCTTCGTGGCACGTGAGGCATTTCTCCCGGGCCTCAGCCCAGCCAGGAACGACGAGCAACACCAGTGCCGCCAGGGTAATCATCAATCGGTTCATCTTTTGGCCTCCTACGGCGAAATGTTTTAACCGGAGAAGAGCACGAAGTCTGCCAAAACAAAATATCAATGAAACCGAGATGATACCCATCTACCCCTATTTGAAAGTGGCACAAAAATAACCACTGACCGTGATTCAAAAATAACCAAAGGGGGACCACACCATAGCCCTCTCCCCCAGGAAGAGGGGACCGCTTACTCAGTCATGGCGGAAGACAAGCGCTGATTGTTAAAGCCATTAACCAGTTGCCGGACGCCCCTTTCTCGTGTAGCCTTGTGGGCACGCACCTGACGGTGCCATCTTCTCCAACGGGACGACCCCATGTACCGCGACATTCGGCTGCACGGCTTCGTGGACAGACTGATCGAATACTACGCCATTGCTGCCGGCAGTGATTCGCATCAGCGCTATTTTTTCTCATCCGAGCAGGGAGACGAGGGCGCCCTGCGCTTCTTCTCACCCGGCAACGAGTTCATCATCGCTACCAACGGCATCGAACACCGGGGGAACGGAGGTTCCTTCTGCGAGTACATGTTCGGCGTGGATCAACCGGTGTCCGACCTGGCAAAAGGGGATGTGGTTAACCGGCTGGTGATGTACGGCACACATTCTGACGATCGAACCGGTAGTCTCAGGATCGGTGAGCGGACTGAGGGTTCCATTACCTTCGAGAAAATATTCTTCGATGGCAACGCAGTCTGCAATTACTTCTTTTTCGTCCACGACGAAACACTGGGGATTACTCATAGAGCCCAGCAGGAGGAGCTGCTGCGCCGCTTCGGCAAACTTATCAAACGTTCCCCCGCAATTGCCGACGCCGATGACAACCAGATCATCGCCGACCTTTTAAGCCTGTTAAGGGGTCCACACGCCCAGCTCTTCCTCTTCAAGCTGATCCATATGCCCCACCAGGAGTACAGCGATCTGTTCCGTTCCTTTTACCTGCGGAACAAACGGATCGCCGACGAGGACTTCGCCACGCTCACTGCCCTGGCTGCCCGCCATAACATCGACCGCTACCAGCAGGAACGGATCAGGATCGACGTCATGTACAAGCACCCGGACAACCGGCGGATAGTGGACGAGTACCGGAACATCCTGCTCTCCGGCAACCGGAAGGGAGAGATCAGCACGCTGGACAATGCCCGTCTGACCCGCCTCAAAACCCTGTCGGTGCGCAACAAGATCCCCGGCGCACTGTTCTATACCCTTGACGAACTGCTGCGCAAGGAACGACATCAGGTGGATGTCGACGAAGCCGACTACATCGCCGAGACACGCCAGATCCTGGAAGGGCTCTTCCTTGGCCAGCAGGTGATCGAAAACCGTATTGACCGGGATGATATCCTGAAGCTCCTGAATGCCAAGAAAAAGGCAACCGAGCACCGCAATCACGGTTTCGAGGAGATCCTGCTGGAGGTGAGCAAATCGTGCGATGAAAACATCCGGGATGGCGCGGACATCTCACTTCTGGAGGAATTTTCCGGCGTCATCACGTACCTTGACCGCTACGACGCCACCTCCCAGACGCTGAACCAGCTTGCCTTCATGGAAAACGTTCGGGTCACGGAGGAGATACTCCGGAGTATTGTCGGCAATCAACGCGAGTTCGAAAGTCTGAAACCCGACCTCTTCCGGGAATTATTCATCGATGGCATCCTGGAAAACAAGTACCTGGGAAACTACGGCAGGAAAAAAATCACGACCCTCCTGCTGGGGGTGCAGCAGGTCGAACAGGAGCAGCTGACCATTGCCGACCTGCTGGCGCAACTGCTGGCAATTGACGGCGAGGAACGGCTCTTCCTGCTGCTGCTCAAACATGTCCGGGACCGGATCAAAAATTTTTACTCCAAGTATGCCACCAAGGCGGACCAGGAGTTCCTCAAACAAGAGGTGGCCGACGAACTCCGGGCGAAGAAACTTCTCAAGCGAGATATCCCTGCCGACCTGTTCCAGGAAACCGTTCTCACGATCAAGAAAGAGGCCATCTACCTTCACAACCTCCTGCCGCAGATCATTGCGGAAAAGGCAATTACCCTACGGGAGGATTTCCTGGAAAACTCCGGTCTCGACCGTTTTTACGTGGAAGAGTTGGAGCGCGAGTACGTGGAATTGAACAACATTCCCCGCGATGTTCTCTACCAGATACGGCAGGGACTGAACTGAGGTTCGAGGTTCGAGGTTCGATAATAGCTACTCTATTCGTACAGGTTTGCACCCTTTTCCCTCGTTCCTCGCTCCTTCATCCCTGCTCCTGCCTTTCCCCCCTTGACTTCCCCACCCACCCCGCCATACACTGCACACTTGAGTAGCAAACCTACTCAGGAGGAACAATGGAGCGCACAAAACAGACCCTTCTCGAACTGCGGGAAAAAATTGCTGCCTTTGGCAAGGAAAACCTTGAGGAGATGCTGCACTCCCTTGCTGGCGGGATCACGGCACTGGCCCCGTCCTGCAGTGTCAGGATCTACCTGGAGGATCTCACGAGGGGCGCGCTATCCTGCAACTACGCCACCGGCCAGGATCAGGCAGCTATCCGGGAAATCACCTTCCCGATCAATGCCGGCGACATCCTGGTTTCCACCGTCTTCGTTTCCCAGCAACCGACCGAGCTCAGGGCCACCCAGAAACAGCTTTGTGACGCGGACCGTGAATTCGTGGCCCGCTTCGGCATCACCTCTTCGTCCCTCTTCCCCATTACCAGCTTCGGAAAATCCATCGGCGTCCTCTGCTGCGACCGACAGGCCGAAGGGGAGAGCTTCGACGGTCGGAAAAAAGGGCTCATCGGCCAGTTCCTGGTGGACATCGCCGACCGGCTCGACTTGGCGCGCAAATACCATCAGCAGCTCCTGCTCTCGCGCCGGGTGGACGAATACAAAAAGCGGGAGGCCGCCGGCTTCATGGCCAGATCGGCCGTCCGCCTGATAGACAAGGTATCCCTCGCGTCCGTACTTGTCCCGTCCGGTACCGGCAAGCTGGAAATCCTGGCCAGCCATGCCGAAAACCCGGAGCTGAAGGCCCAATACGAAGCCCTTGGCGCCATCGGCCTGGCCAGGGGGCAATCCCTCATCTCCCGGTATGTGGACAACGATGCGATCATCACCGACGACCGGCTGCTGCGCCCGCTTTCGCTCCTCAACCTGGCCCAGCAGACCCTGCAGAAGCAGGCCTTGACCGAGCAACTGGCGCTCCGGTCCCTGTACGTCGTCCCCCGCTTCGACCCGGCCACCCGCAAGGTGATCTGCCTGGTCAACTACTTCACCCGGGAGGTCTACCGGTTCTCGGACTTCGAGATGGGGCTCTTGCAGACCCACGCCGAGATGGTGGAGCGGGTCATCGAGGAGATCGGCGGCGAGCACCTTGAGGTGCGCGTCCTGTCGGAGATTTCCGACCTGCTCCGGGAGCGGAACGAGCGGGTCCACCTCTTCCTCACCAAGGTCCTTTCCAAGGCAACCGAGCTGATCGGTGCCGACACCGGGAGCATCGCCATAGTAGAGGAACGGGAGGACGGGAAATGGCTGGTGGTGGAGGATGACCAGGGAACCATTGTCGGGGCCAAGAACAAGGCCTGGCTGAAAAAACACATCCCTCCGTTCCCGGTCGGCGGCCCCGAACTCCCGCCGGAGGAGCGTAGCCTGACCGGCTACGTGGCATGGACCAAGGAGACGAAGATCATCCGGAACATCGAGGAAGAACAGCAGGCCGGCGGCTTTCATCGTTCCATGCACGAGGAGATCAAGAGCGAGATCGCCGTGCCGGTCATCTGCGACGACGAGGTGATCGCGGTCATCTGCCTCAACTCTCTGCAACCGGCCTACTTCACGGAAGAGCACAAGCGTATCCTGCAGATCATCGACCGGCTGACCGCCCGTCACATCTCCGATATCCAGCGGATCGAGACGTTGCAGGGAGAGGTAACCAAGCTGCAGCGGGACGTAGCCTACAAAGACCCGCAGGTCTCCTCCTACCGGCTGGGAAACATCATCGGCAACAGCCGCAAGGCCCAGGAGATCGTGGAATTCATCAACACCGTCTCCACCCCCATCCACAACCGGATCGCCCTCTGGAGCAGAAACGTTCTCCAGGAGGCGACCATCGGCCTCCCGTCGATCCTGGTGCTGGGCCAGACCGGCTCGGGTAAGGAATTTTTTTTCAACAACCTCTACAACAAGCTGAACGAGCTGTACCGGGAACGGATCAACCCGAACGGCGAACTGCCGGTGAAGAAGACCAATATTGCCGCCTACAGCGGGGAACTCACTTATTCGGAGCTGTTCGGCCACAAGAAGGGGGCATTCACCGGCGCCTATAGCGACCGCAAAGGGATTCTGGAAGAGGCTGGGGGGGGGATCGTCTTTCTGGACGAGATCGGCGATGCCGACCCCAAGACCCAGGTGCAACTGCTTCGGTTCCTGGATAATGGGGGTTTCATCCGTTTGGGGGACAACCAGCAGCGTTTCAGCCGGGTCCTCCTGGTTGCCGCCACCAACAAGGACCTGCAGGCGGAGATCGGGAAAGGCACCTTCCGGGAGGATCTCTACCACCGGCTGGCCGAACTCTCGGTCACGGTCCCGTCGCTCAACGAACGGCGGGAGGATATCCCCGACTTGGCAACCCACTTCCTGGGGAAGCTCTACCGGACCTACCGGGGCAAAGACGATCCGGCTGACCAGCCGCCCGGCCTCTCCCAGGAGGCAAAACAGGTTCTGGTGACCCACACCTACCAGGGAAACATCCGCGAGCTGCGGAGCATCCTCCTGCGTGCCCTGTTCTTCCGATCCGGCAACATCATTACCGGCGACAACATCCGGCGGGCCATGCTGGGCGGATTGGCAAACCATGAGAGCAAACCGGCTGCAGCACTTGCCGGCCAATTGGCAACCGAGATCCTGGCTTCCATCGCCGGCGGGGCAGATTTCTGGTCAGCCGTTTACGAACCGTACTCCGCCAGCAGAATTTCCCGTGACGTAGTGAGGTTGGTGGTGGAGGCAGCCCGTGAGACAGCCGGTCGCGGCATGCCTCAAGTGGCACGTTTTCTCAAGGCCGTCACCGGTGATATCACCGACGACCCGGAGGAGCGGAGACGATTTTTCAAATTCAAGAATTTCTTGTACAAGACGGTGAAAATGAGCTAGGAGACTGGCGTAGTGCGGAAGAGGGATAAAGAATTGCAGGTTGAGAGCTGCCAGCCCTACTGCTACGTTAATTCTAAAGTTAAGGGGTTACGGAACCATTGCCTTGTCTAATCGATGAGCTGCTTTGCGCGCACGGTCTTCTTTTCGGCCTTCCATTTTTCATACGCAATCTTCATCCCCTTGCGGACCGGCAACTGGTTCATCAACGAAAGGATGTGAGCATAGGGAAACCCCGAAAGAGGCACCTTGAACATATGCCGCAGCACCCGCGGCAAGCTCAACAGTTCCAACGAACTTTCGTAAAACGCCTCTTCCCGCGCTTCCGGTGTCATGGCAGTATCCGGATGATCGAACAGTGCGTATGCACCGGTATAGTACTCCCACCCCAAGTCCTTGTACAGATACGGCTCATACTGTTGCCGCAGTTCCGTCCCCGGATAGGGAACCACCAGTGAAGGGTGCATGCTCACCCCCAGCCGGTCGGCAACTTCAATGGAGCGCTTGAAATCTTCCAGCGAATCCTCTCTGCTGCCGAGCATGTAGAACAGTGACACATCGATGCCATGATCCCGCAGGGTGCGCACCGCCCGTTCGCGGTCAACACCGATCTTGCCGTTGGCCTTATACGCTGCAAGCGATTCATCAGAGATGGCATCCCAGCCGACCCAGACTGTCAGCATGCCGCTCTCCCTGGCAGCGTTCAGCATGCGGGAACCCTCCGGCGTCAGTACCGGCCTCAGGCTGCCGAAGCCCATCCACTTTTTACCGCTTCCCTTGAGCGCCGTGAACATGTCGATGGCCCGCTGTTCAAATCCCTGCCACCAGATGTTCTCGTCACCGTTGATGTACATTTTTTCCGGGATTGCTGCCACGTCGCGCACCACGTCGTCGATGGGTCGAAAACGGATCTTTTCGCCAAAGAACGGCTTGACCGAGCAGAAGGTGCAGTTGTACGGGCACCCCCGCGACGTGTTGACTATCCGGAACTGGTGCCCACCCTTCAGCATCCCGTACAGTGGGGTCGGCAGGTTATCCAGCGGCAGCTGTTCCCCATGATAGAATGGCTGCAACCGCCCGGCCCGGAAATCGTCCAGCACCGTAGGCCAGACCGATTCGGCCTCGCCGATCACCACCGCATCGCCATGCTGCTTCGCCTCTTCGGGCATGGCCGAAGCGTGCATGCCGCCAAACACCACCTTGATGCCTCTCGCCCGCAGACCTTCGGCAATCAGGTACCCGGGCACCGACGTCGGCGTCAGCAGGCTGATAGAGGCCAGGTCGCACTCCAGCGTATCAAAAACATCCGGAGTGGCACTGGCGCTGATCAACTCAATCTCGATACTCGGATCGGCCCTACGGGTGAGTGCCGCCAGATATTCAAGGATCGGCGGCGCAACCGGTGTCCAGCCAAAGGGCAGGGGAGGTTTGATGATACAGAGTTTCATTATTATAGACACTCACTATTGGCAATCAACGTCCAGCCCCCACGGTTCAGATGTTTTGCCTAATTGTGTTCGATGCGGAAACCGCTATGAAACGTTTCCACGGTGAAGGGTATGCCCCAGTAGCTGACGATCATCGCCAACAGGGCAATCAGTGCGTACCAGGCAAGCTTCTTGCCCCGCCAGCCGAAGGTGATTCGCAAATGCAGATAGATCCCGTAGGTAAGCCAGGAAATGAGTGACCAGACCTCAACCGGATCCCAGTTCCAGTAACTGCCCTTAACCTGATTCGCCCAGAAACAACCCGAAACCATCATGAGGCCGTACATGATGAAACCGCCGGCAACAAACCGATAGGAAAGGTCATCCATCGACCTCAGATCCGGGAGTTTCTCATAAATGCCGCCAGGATTTCTATCCTTGAGCAGATACAACAGGCCCAAACCTGCGGCAATAAGAACCGCGGCAAACCCTGCCGAGGCCCCAACAATATGTACCCATATCCAGCCGCTCTGCAGCGCGGGGGCAAGGGTGCTTGCAACCTCTTTCATCAATGTCCCTGCCCACCCCAGGAGCACAAAGGATACCGGCATGACCAGAACCCCCAACGGTCTCACTTTCCCCGTGGTAAATTGGAAAACAAGGAAGACGAGCACCGCCATGAACGTTCCCAGCGTAAGCGACTCGGATGTGGCAATAAAAGGGCTGATGCCGGTCGCAGCCCAGCGCATGCCAATGTGAACCGTATGCGGTATAAAACCGGCCAGTGCGCTGAACAGGCCAATGGTGAACAGCTTATCCTGCTTCGCAATCATACCGAAGATATAGCTGAACGTGCTGACACCATACAGCGAAACAGCTATCCAAAAAATCATCAATTCAGGTTTCATACAGGCTCCTTGTTAACAAGAATAGTAGCACACCAAGGCGCATCATACGCCATATTAAACCTATTGAGAAGAGGAAGCGGGGCTTATGAAATACGCTTCTTGTTCCGCATCATCATTCGCCCTGCCGGGCGCACCATAAAATAAGCCCCGCCCTTGTTGCGGGCGGGGCTTATCAGCATTGCACAGTTTGGCAGCAATCAGTAGGCGCCGCCTGGTGTGTAGGCGGTCATACTGTCACCGCAGGTTGATGAGGTCATGTTGCCACCACAGGTCGCGGAACCAGCCGGTACGCTCGGCCCAGACAACGGCTTCCAGGTAAGGGTGCCAGTCCATTGATTCGTGTTCCGGATGAACGCATACATCTTGTACGTTTCGGTTGCGCCGCGGGGCCACATCTTGTCGGTGCCGGAACCGGCGAAGTAGGAGAATCCGTGGGCATCCTCGGCCCGCACCGGACGTACTGCCGTGTCGGTGCTGGCATGACATTTCTGGCACTGGTTGGACATGTAGGTATCCATGCCACTGTCCACGGAGGAATAGAACGCCGAGCCCGAACCGTGGCCCATGCCGCCACTGAGGGCTGAGTACCCGGCATGGCAGGTGTGGCAGAGTGTCGCCGTCGTCGTGTAGTACGTGCCCCGGAAGGCATTAGCGGCTGAAGCACCGTGGGCAGTGACGGTACGGCGAGTGAGCGGTGTTGGCGCATTATGACAGTCAAAGCAGTTGATAACTACACCGTTTGACGGTGTTCCGTTCGTCTTGGTTACGCCATAGGGCGCATTCATACGTGAGTTTGCGGCATAACTGTTCGTACGCGGACCTTTGACGGGGTGGAATGTGGAGTTTGTCGTTGCAAGCATGGAATCAACGTCGACCACACCGCCGGCAACGCCGGCAGAGAGAGGAGTTACATAGCCAGCACCGGAAATGGTCGTGTTAAACGGCTTGTACTGGGTACCTCCGGTGACCCATGCCCCGGAGTTCGTGGCGCCAGTGGCACTGTGGCAGGCCAGGCAGAACTTCTGCGTGATAACGTTGTCGATGTTGTTTGACAGATGGCCGGTGGACGTACGAGATCCGGCCGCATACGAGGTTGAGAAGCGCTGGAAGGTGAACGCTCCACCTGAGATATTGGTGATGGGAGCTTCTGGTGTTAATCCTTTCGGGTCGCGCAGATCGATGTTGCCATCCTGATGATAGGCGGTCGGCTTATGATCAACCGATGAACCTTCGAGGTGGCAGACGCAGCAGTCTTCGTCCGTTACCGCATACGCTCCGGAGCGCTTGTGACTCCAGTTACCCGCGGTATTCATTTCTGCTACCACATTGGCAAGCGTTGTGCCGGGGCGACCTTTGGTACGGGTAATAACCTTGCTATGGCAACCAACGCAGGTGCCTCCCTCAACCTTCCCGTTTATATGCAGCAGTTTGTTGAAGAAGATCGTCAACATCGATGTCGGCGCCGCGTTGATGGTCGGGTGGCAGCCGGTAGCGGGGGAGTTGGAGCTGCAGGCGGCCAGACTTGCCGGAGTTGTGTAGGTGCCGGAAGCAGTCAAACCAGCATGGTTGTCGCCGGCAATAGCGCCTCCCGGGGGCATGTTGTGACACTTTCCGGTACAGGTGTCGGCGATTGAGGTGCCACCGATCAGAGCGGAATTATTCCATACCGGTGGATTATTAATGCCTGACTGACCAGCTCCGGTACCTGTCGGACGATTGGCGGTATGGCAGTAGGTATTGTTGCAGTTGATCACTCCGCTGACGCGGCTCACGGTCGGCGCATGACTTGCGGCAGTAGCAGTGCCGCTGAAGGTGATCGTAGCAGTGGAGTAGTTCATGTGCGTGGCATCAGTAATGGCGTTGACCTTGACGTGACACTCGGAGCATTTTACCGGCTCGCTGATCCCGGCAGTACCTTGCAGGTGCTCCTGGTGCATGCCACCACGAACAGTCACCCCGGTTACCCGGCCGGTATCAATATTTCCGGTACCGGGAGCCACCTGAGCCGATGTAACGGTAGCAAAGGCAACGGACTGCGAGCCGTGGCACTTCTGGCACTGACCGGTTGTACCAACGGTGCCGCCCCAGGTCGGCGACAACTGGCCGTGGCAGTTGGTAGTGGCACAAGACCCGTAAGAAGCAGATGGAGCTACGGAGTTTGTTGAGCCAGTAAGCGCATTCTTGTACTTTGAAGTTGCATTATACTTGGCCCCGGATAGCGACCATTCCACATTACCGTTAAGGTGTTGATTGGTGTATGAGCCACTCGGATGGCAGTTGGCACAGGTCAACGCCAGAGTCCCGGTAAGTCCAAGGTGCACGGCATGGTCGCCCGCGGCCGCCGGCGGGTTTGTACTGGTGAAGTGGCAGCTGCCGCAGGTCAAGGCGGTGACTGAGACCCAGGACGGTGTAGTGCCACCTGAATTGGTCCAGCCGCCATGGCAGTACACGGAGCAGGTGACATCCTTGGCCGCGGAGGTGCTGAAGGTGGTGGTACCGGTACCCCGCCAGATGTAGGGGGTACTCAGGGTATTGGTCCCGACAAAGGACCCGCCAGTCACGGTGCCGTTAAAACCGTTCGGGAAGTTGGTGGCGTTGATGTTGAAGCCGATCTCGATCCGGTTGTCACCCATCGGGTTAGTAGTATAGGCGTCATGACACCCACCACACTTCATAGCCAGACCGGCCGGGGCGACGCCCGTATGCTTGGCATGTGCGCCGGTGGCGCCACCGAGGGCATTGGTCGTCGGCGAGGTGGTCACCGGGCCGCCGTCACCGGCATGGCAGCTGGCACAAGAGGCGGCAAAGCCTTTGGCGTGGGCGTGGCACGTGACGCAATCGGTGCGGTTGTTGTGAGTTTTGTCAACTCCGACCTTTATAGAGCTGTACTGATGGTACGTTGTTTTGTGATGACAGACCTCGCAGACGTTGGTGGACCGGGCCAGATCGGTCCGCTGGTCGTTCCCCAACACCCCCATGGAACTGATGACAGAGGCGGTCATCCTGGTGAAGACCACCTGCCGGGGACCGTTCGGAGTAGTGATGATGTCTGCAACCTGCTTGACGTTGGCGGTCGTAGCAGCGTGGCAGGTCGTACAGTCGAAGGCCGTTCCCCAGGTGCCATACTTGGTCCCCAGATTCGCACTGGCGTGCATGAGCGGACTCGTGTAGATCGCTGTCGTTTGTGCCCCGGTTACCGGACTGCCTGTAACGCCGTCCACATCTGTAAAGGTGGCCTGGAAGTAATAGCTGGTAGTTGCAGACAAACCGGAAACAGTCGCCACATAAGAGTTGCCTGATTTTGTTGAAGTGGCGGTATTCGGGTAGGTGCCGTTTACCGTACCCCACTTGATAACGCAGCTATTATTGCCATTGGCATCGCCGGTGAATGGAGCAGTGACAACAATTGTATTGTAAGTGACACCGCTGAAGGTCAGAGCGGATGCGGTTGTACCGTTGACAACCGTGATTGTGACGCTGGCGCTTCTACTCGCCGAAATATTACCCGCGGCATCCTTCGCCCAGGCGTAGGCTGTGCGAGCACCGGTCCCGGCAAATGTAAAACTCGTCGGTGCGGTGGCGTTCCAGCCAGGGTCACCAGCAGCCGGAGCGGCGGCACTTTCGGTAATCATGTAGCCGGTCACGCCCACTGCATCCGATGCCGTGAAGGAGGTTACGCTAACTGTGGTGCTGGTTGCAGTTGCAGGCATGGTAAATGCCGTGACAGTCGGAGCAGTGGTGTCAGGAAGCGTAATGGTGACGCTGGCGCTGAGGCTGGTCGACACGTTGCCTGCTGCATCCTTTGCCCAAGCATAAGCCGTTCGTGCACCGGTACCGGCAAAGGTGAATGTCGTCGGTGCCGTGGCGTTCCATCCGGCATCACCGGCGGCTGGTGCAGTTGCGGATTCGGTAATCATGTAGCCGGTTACACCAACTGCATCTGTGGCAGTAAAGGAGCTTACATTCACAGTAGTGCTGGTGGCGGTTGACGGCATGGTGAATGCCGTGACCGTCGGGGCAGTCGTATCAATAGCAACAGTCTCGGTTACCGTCAATCTGGTCCAACTTGTTGACGAAGTGCCGTCGAGATAGACCCGCGGTGTCAATGTAGTGCCGCCAGGCCTGTAAATTATTTCCATCATCAAACGATGACCGCTTGCTACAACATTATTGGCATTTAACACATACGTTGGCGAGGCGGCTACAGTGGAACCTGTTCCGCTTGTTATGGTCGAAGAGGTGGCCAACAATCTTTTATTGCCTGCTGTCCCGGCCGGATCGTATTCGTAGAGATGAAAAGTCCACTGATCTGTTGCATTATAGCCACGAATAGCTACTGATGCCGATGGAGCAGTTATTGCCGTATTGGACGTATACACCGGGCCATAAAATTTTGCGATCGATGTTGTAGTGCCGTTTACTAGTCCAGTTGTCGGATAATATCTGGACGCACTGGTAGTATACGTTGTAGCAATGGTGTCTTTAAGGTTTGCAGTTACATTATTGGGCGCACCAGAAGTAGCGTTGCAGATACCGTCAGCACCTAAGCCCGTTGTTGTATCGGGTACAGATGCCTGATAAGTAACAGTTGCAGCTTGCACCTGTAGCGGCCTGTACCACCCCTCGTACATGAAAACAGAAAGGGCAAAGGTAAACAGCACAATCAGCGCTACCTTTGCCCAAAGATTCATCCCACGAATTGTCTTCGTAAATGTCTTTCCCATGGTGACCTCACCTAAAAAATCAAACAGAAAGAACCCGCCCTAATGCGGCCCGACAAAGGTGCCGCATTAGGGCGCAGAGTGCTACAGTCTGCTGTGGCAGCTATTGCAGTTCACAGTGTCGTTCCACTTGACCGTGTAACCGTTGTGGCAGGATACCGTCGCACAGGTCCCCTGGCCAGCGGAAGCGCCAATGGTAAATGTTGCCTGATTAAGCGACTTCTTGGCGGTATCGTACGATCCGCTGTCAACCTTGTACGTTGTGCGTGCCCAGACCGCAGAGTAGCTGCTGAAGCTGGCATCGCGGATCTGTGCCTTGGACCTGACATTTACCGCGGCAAATATTACATCAACAGAGCCGTTGACATGTGCAGCACGCTTGATGGTCGGAACACGCGATTTAGCGGAGTGGCAAGTAACGCAGATGCTGTTCTTATCGTTGGCGTTCTTGCCGGCCGGATCGGTGGCAACCGTATTGCTATGACAGATGTCGCAGCTGATGATGGTCGCCTGGTTCGGATCGCCGTGAGCGGAGGGCTTGGTCGCTGAACTGTAATAACCGTACTTGCCGCTCACGCCGTTATAGATGTCGTCGTAGTGGATACCGACAGCATGTGCGTTGTGGGCAGGAGAACCGGGCCTGTTAACCGAATCGCTGTTTGGCGAGTTACCGTGACACATGGCGCACCGGTCGCCAGTATACGTACCATACCAGTCAGGGGAGGTAACAAACGTAAGATTGGCTGTAAAACCGGTGCTGTGGCAATAAGCCGCCGAGCAGGTGACCGACACGCCCACATTCTGTTTGTAACCGGCATTGTCTACAGCCACATTGTTCTTCGACTTGAGCGGACCACCGTGAGTATTATTGAGTGTCAACTCGATGTAGCCATTGATGTGATTGGCAGGGTTAATCGGATGGCAGTTGCCGCAGCCGAAGTCATAAGCAGCATCAGTGGTATTATTGGCTGTATTACCGTAGGTTGCAGTCGCAATGGTGGCAACATGCTTCAGGTGAGTTGCGCTCAGGTTCGGATGGCAAAAAGTGCAACCAGCTGTATTAGTGGAACTCCACTGGGGTGAGGTGTAGATCTTGCGACCGTTGCTGTGGCAATAGACATTGCTGCAACTACCAACCACGCGACCGGTCTGCCCTGGGAAAAAGAGGGTGTTGCCTCCGCTGTAACTGCCACTATAGGTTGAAAACGTGACGCTGATGGGGCGCCGCCCTGCGCTGGTTGCATGCTGAAACGGCTTGATCGCTGCAGGGTAATTGTTGTGACAACGGGAACATGCGCCCGTTGTACCACCGAGATAGGTAATATGCTTAGTGTGCGCATTCGAGGTGGGGATGGCATCGTGGCACTTGCTACAAGTCGTCGCATCGGCTGTAGCATATGGCCTGGTACCCCACTGATCGGTTGGCTTGGAGACGAAATGGCAGTTCACGTTCGAACAGGAGGCTGTCTGTGGTACCGATGTCTGGTTGAAGAAGATAGGCTTCCCATAACGCGCCCTGCCAAGTGAGGTTGAAAAGTTATTGAGCGCCGGGTTGACCTGAATCTTGAAGTTGCCCAAGGCCGCGTGACCGGTCGTGTAGTTCTGGTTGTTATGACACTTGACACAATCGTTTGCAGTGGGTGCTGCGCCCAGGTGTGTTTCGTGGTCTCCAAGAAAAGCGCCGGTCGTAGAGTTGCGCAGATTGCTCGCGCCCATGTCGCTGTAAGAATCTTTTGGCTTCAGTATTCCTGTTGTCCGATCGCCGTGACAGTCGTAGCACTGTATCGCAGCTTGAGCGTTACCAGTTATTGCAACGAGCGAAAGTGAAAGGAGCCCGATTATCAGTCCGGTTTTACTGATTACCACTCCGTGACGCTTTTCCATTGTATGCTCCTTATCCAGAACTGAAAACAGAACATTCTTCATACCGATACCCTTTCGTCAGGGGGAGCGGAGCTCCCCCCATAGGCATGCTTACTGCTTTACCGGGCTCCACTTCGGGGTAGGCTGGAAGTGGCAGCTGACGTTGGAACAGGTACCGGTCAGACTGCTGTAGGTAATCGACAGATCTTTGTTGAACTTGTACTTCGTATCGACCACAACATTGACAAATTGAGCTTTAACCGGCGTACCTCCGACGTTGTGTACGGTAGTGACGGTATTGTGACAGGTCACGCAGGAGCCGTAACCGCTACCATTAGTGACAGTGAGGGTCTTCGGCAGGTGGCCTTGAACACTGTGGGCACCGCCGCCACCGGAGTAGTTTTGAAGTTTGGCGGAGGAGTAGTTGCCGCTCACTCCCAGGCCAGCCATAGAGGCAACCGGCGGATAGCCGTGGCAGACACTGCAGCCGCCAACCGGCTGGAAGGCGAAGGTGCCCTTCGGATCCTTGTGCTTGTGACAATTGAGGCACCACTTGCGGTCGTGACCGGTGCCAAGTCCTGAGTAGGTTGCAAACTTCGTCGGGCTGTTGCGATACACGTACGTCCTGGTGTGACAGACCTGGCAGATGCCATGGTACTTCCCGTCAGGCCCGGGGGTCAAAGCAATAAAGCCTGTGGAAAGATTGGTCAAGGTCACACTCATACCGTTGACGACGGTCTTGACCATGGAAACGTTCGTGGTTCCATGGACGTCGTGGCAAGCGGTACACTTGGCTGCCAACTGGTTCGATGCAGCTGACGTGTACTTGGTGAAGGCGGTGTGAGACGGCAGATCGACCTTGGCAACCGGCAGCCCCTTCGCAGACGCAGTGGTATGGCATGAGTTGCAGAGACCGTTGTCGTTGGGGAGCGTCAGGCGCTTCGCCGTCGGGCCGCCGCCGATGTGGGGGTCTGTTTCGTTGTTGGAGTGACAGGCGGTGCACTGATTGCTCAGATTGTAATTGGTCGTTGCCTGGCCATGACCACTCACCGTGAACAACGATTTTACCGGAGCGGTGTATGTACCGAAACCGGCAACCGGCACGACTGATTTCCCATTGAGGTGACACGACTGACAAGTGACCGAGCTGGCCAGTGTCCAGGTTGCACTTGCCGGTGCCGGGTGGCAGGGGGTACAGGCGGTCGTCTGGGTGACCACCTCGACCGTTCCGTCCACATGGGTAGTTCCTGCGCCAGTGGCGGTATAGGGGTGGCACTGCGTACAGGCCGTGCCCAGCTTAGGACCGCTTACCGAGGTAAGGTGTACGGGGTGAGCAAGTGTTGTCGGGGAAGCCGCATGGCAGGATCCGCAGTATGCCGCTCCCTTAACGGTATCGTCCCATTTGGCCGGACGAAGCGGGGCCGTATAGACTTTGTTGCCGTTCACATCACGGGTGATGTTCTGATGGCAGGCATTCGTACAGGTCGCGTCGACACTGTTGAAGGAAGAGGAAACCGCAGCACCCGGAAGAGACGGGCTCAACACTGCGACATCCTTAATGGAGTTTGCATGCTTGGTCCGGTCGATAATCCTGCCCGAGGTATCCACTGTTGCTGAGTGGCAGGTATTACAGTTCTTTCCGGCGTCGGTGACGTGGCGGTAGTGGGCGTTGGTGTTCAGCGTATTGCCATACTCATGGCAGGAGGTACACTCACTCGGTTGGCCGATGATGCTTCCCTTCATGCCAGCCCATGTCGGACTGGTTTTCCAGGCGATAACCCCGCCACGGGGGGCACCGTTACTGTGACAATATACGTTGCTGCAGGACTGCGCGGCACCATTGTAGTCGGCAGGCTTGTTCGGATAGCCGGCCATCTGACCAATTGTGTTGAGCGGATCGATGAAGACGCTCTGGAAGGTATTCGGAGTTGTGTTGTGCACAGCGCCATTGATGCCGTCGTAGTGACACTCCTTGCAGCGGTAGCTGTAGTAGCTTCCGGTACCTGCATGGCTGATGTGGGGAGACGTACCATCATTACCGGTGTAACCGGTTGGTGAACCGCTGGGGCCACCCGTGGTACTGCTCACCGGTGGCTGGCCATGGCAGCCGGTACAGTCCCCGCTAAAGGCAAAACCGCTCGAATGCTGGTGACAGGGAGTGCATGAGCTGTCCTTGGCATTTACAAGATCATGGGTCGAAGGATATTTCGCCTGCACAGCCGGACCCGGAATAGTCTTGTGACAGGACTGGCAGACACCGGTCCCGTCATACTTCTTGAACCACATTGAGGTGGCGCCGTTGAAAACCGCCCGCTGTGAACGAACCGCGCCATACTGGGTGGAGATGTTCATGTAACGGCGGACCAGTTTGGCGTTCGGCCCAACCCCTTCGTCAAAGTAGTCGACATGGGCACTGTGGCAGTCGGCACACTGGACGTTTTGCGATGCGGTATTATGGTTCCGCTCTCTTGTCTCTTTGTGGCAGTTGGAGCAGATGTTCAGGTTGTCAGAAGTCGCGCCACGGAGATCGGTGCGGAGAAGGCTGCCGGCAGAACGGGAGAACCCGGTCGGATTCAGACCAGCGGCGGTACTCCGGTTGTCGAAGGTGGCGCTGTCGGAGTCAGCATAGTGCACGCCGTGGCAGGTGGTACAGACGACATTCCCGTTACTCAGATAGCGACCGAGATCGCTGGTATAGTTGGCCGTGTTCGCGTTCTTGGGGTTTCTGCGGTAGGCGGTAGTATTGTTCTTGTATACGCTCGAATAGTTGCGGCTGATCGGATGGCTGCCAGTCAGTGCCGTCGCAGTGTCGCGGCTCTTGTGACAATCACGGCAGAGAGCATCTCCGGCATTGTCAAGCCGGAGCAGAGGTTTGTTGGTTCCGCTATTGACGCCAGCCTTGATATTGTGGCAGCCGCCGCATGAAAGTCTATCAGCCAGGTATATGTTCGGGTTTTGGGCCGCAGTTACAAGCTGAGGAGATGTTGGTGGTGTCGCCATGGACGGTGCGGCAAAAGGAGCAATTGCCGACCAGTTGTGGCTGTTTTGCGTTCCGGATACCGGACCGTTGCCAAAGCGACTGGATTCCGTAGATGCCTCGATTGGCATCCTTGCGGCAGTTCCACTTACGTTGTGGCAGGTTATACAGGCATTGGATCGCCTTTCAAGCGGGATACCACTGCCTTCGTTCCCCTGCATCGCATGGCAATAGTCGCAAATATCCTGTCCTTCCGGGCTCGCGTGGGGATATAAGAAAGCCTGTGCCCCTGACGCAGCAAGGATTACCACCGTCACCGAAAGTAAGGCTGCAATGATTGACCTTTTCATGGGTACGCTCCTAACAAAGCATATGAAAGCGAATATCTTCAGTCTGTAATGTGTCATCATCTGCACATCCTTACCATGTTTCCAGGGCAAGTGCCTTGCGCAGGATTCTCAGGGCGTCGGAAATGTCGATCTGACCGTTCGGTGTCGGCTTGCCGTTCAGGAATGGGCCAACATCCGCCTGGGCAAACTGGCTCGGGGTCGGTTGTTGGGTACCTGCAATAAAACGAAGGACAAGCATGGCATCGGCAAGCCTTACAACGCCGTCGCCATCCACATCGCCGGTCGGCACACCGGCAACATAGCTCCGGGTGGTGGCATTGCCCGCAGGGTCAGTGGCGGTGAAAGTCAAACTGGTATAGGTTGACGGAAGCGTAGCATGCCAGACCGTTCCATTGTTTGCCGCATTGTAGTTGTCATAGGTAATGGTAACGTTGACCGGCTGTGTGCCATTGGACGCCTGCGCAGTAACTATGGCGCTCGGATCGACATTGCCCATGAGCGCCAGAGGAGCCGGATCAGCCTGGGCCTGGATGGAGAAGTCGGGCTTCTTGGTGTCAACAATGATATTTCTGAACGCCGTTGCTGTCTTGCCAGTGGACGTCGTTACCCTGACCGCAACTACATGGGTCACTTGTGAATTATCGGCATCCGCCACGTTTACCTGGAATGTAAACGCGCCGGTCGCCGTTGTATAACCAGTTAACGTAATGTCGGTAAAGACACCGTCAATCCCGGCTTCCACCTTGGTTGCACCGGCTGATGTCGTGCCGCTGACAGGGATACTGAAGACACCATAAGGCGGTACCGTATTCGGAGACTTGATCGCCTTGTCAGCCCGCGGTGAATTGATGGCAAGATCAACTGCGTAGGGCGACAAGGTGTCGGAGTTTTGCAAAATGGCAAGTTTTTGGACGGCAGTCCTGGTTCCCGAGACGATCTCAACAGGGTATTCATGCAGACCGGCCTGCAGAGTCGGCAGGTTGACAGACCAAGTATTGTCGGGATTGATTGTCGCCGGGGTCCCGAACACCTTCACAGCGGTTGATGGTGAGGAGACCGTCCCGGAGACTGTCGTGCCGGCGGCTGTCTGGTAGCTGTTGTCAGCAGGCGCAGTCAGGGCGGCAGATGCCGGGAAGTCCGTATCCAGAGTAATCGTCCGCGTTACGGAACCGGTATTACCTGCCTTGTCGGTGGAGGAGACAACCAGCGTATTCAGACCGTGGGCCAGCGATACTGGAGCACTGTAGATCACATGACTGGCATCAAGTGTCGCGGTTGCCTGAAGCTGTACCACCGGGGAGCCGTTGAGCGAAACGAAGACCTTGTCGGGGTTTTGATCGACGACAATGCCGGTCACGTTCTGGGTAGGCTCTTTGGCTGTTCCGCCATTCATGACGAACGCAATCTGCGACAGGTCGGGAGGGGTGGTATCGGCCTTGATCAAGGTACTGACAACCGTATCGGTGCGAAACGGTATCCAGGCAGTTGCCTGCAGTGTATTGTCGTTTTCGGCCAACAACACATTGCTGACACACCAGGAGCCGGCTACGACCGGTGCTGTGTAACCGGTACCAGTCGTCGTATTTTTAAGTTCGATCGTGGCGCCAGCTTCGGCAGTGCCACAGACCTGTACATTTTTCGTGTTGACGATATTCGGATTAAAGGGAGTAACGGTTGCCACAACGGCAGTGCCAAGGGTAACAGCTTTGTAAACCGGGTGAGAAGGAGCAACTGAGGTGTTGGCAAAACCGGATTTGGCTGCAGTACAGACGAAATAGTTACCACCGCTGCCATCCAGCAAGGGGATCGAACAGCTCCAGTTGTTGCCGGTAACGCTGCAGGTGTAAGTACCCTGAATCGCGTTGCTCCAGGTATTGGTGCACGACACCGTAGCCCCCAAATCGACAGAGCCGCCGATGTTAATCGGCGAAGCTGTCGTATTATGAGGCAGCCCAACTTCGTTGATAGAAATATACAGTGCAGGTGGCGGCCACACATCTGAGGCCGGCTTGTCTATGCCAAACGCCACCAGGCCGGCCTGATTAGTCTTATCGGAAGCACTTGACACCCATAACGCCTTCAGAGTCTGATCATAATACATGCCCATTGGAAGACGCATGCCACTGCCCGGCACAGCAGTGGCATCAATCGTCTCCAACCAGGTCCCGGTACCGGTGGGATCAACAACAACCACTCTCTGCCGAGCCTTATCGAGCACAAACATCCGACTGAGAGCGGTCGGATTGCCATTCACATCCAAGGTGTAATCAAACGCAACATCCTGCGGAGCCGCAAACTGCATTACGGTTACATCTGCTCCAAGTACCCCCAACGAGCGAACAAAAGCAAAGGGAGTCACACTGCTCTTGGCACTGAAAAACTTAATCCGGCCATTGATCGTATCCACCACGACCACCTGATTGTCGGCTTTATCATAGGCAATACCCACCGGATCGATAAACTGCGTCGCGGTCGACACAACGCCGATTATAGCATCCGAACCGAAACTGTTTGCCGGATATCCCGCCGCATTGACACCGGTGGTAACAGGATTGCCATTAGTGTCGTAGACCTTTACACAGGTATTGCCCACACCATAAAAATTACCGGTATCAACAACATAGATGTAACCCTGTGCGTCCACGACAATACCAGAAGGCTTGTAGAACTCGCCTATTCCGGCACCGAGCCGCGTCAATTCAGAACCGGCCTGGCTATGGATAGCCACATAGTACTGGGGTCCCTGAAACGAGACGATAAGATTGCCGTTGGACTGAACAGCGATACCGACCGGCCGCGCCGCCAGCTGAATGCTGCCGAGACGATTTCCGGCCCGGTCAAACTTGACGATGCTTTTAGCCCAGAAATCGGTAACATACATATTGCCTGTCGCGTCCTGTGCTATTTTCCCGGGAGCCCCCTTGAACGGCACCGAAGGAGTCACCCGCGCCAGGGACTTCACTACCGGCGCGGTTGCGCCTATCGCTGTGCCATTCAGCGAAATGACCGCAAGCAACAGCGAGATGGCGAGAGTCCATACGTCTCTTCTCATGATGGATACCATATGAAAGCCTCCGAGTTTAGTGGAGAAGTCGAATACAGGTCGATGACCGTAGGCATAATGCTGTCAGACTTTGTCGTTGAACTGCAACATCGATGCCCACACCAGAATCATGCACCCCGTCAAAAGTGAACGCGGCCGGACGCCCACGCTTACAAGCCGTCTTATATTTACGGTTCACGCAGCCCATACGGTTTTACTAGAAATTATTCATTTAAGAAAGCCAAATTTCTTCATCCGATAACGAAAGGCGTCTACACCGAGATTAAGTTTTTTGGCGGCCTTGGACTGGTTCCAGTCGTTGTTTTCCAAGGCCTGCCGGATTAGCTCCTTTTCCACCTCTTCGATATCCACCCCCTCGGGAGGAAGCCGGAAGGTGGCCATAGGCACCGACGACATAGAAACAGCAGAACGGGCCGTCACTTCAAGTGGAAGATGATCCACCGACAATGTTTCTTCGTTCCCGAGAATAATGGCTCGTTCCAATACGTTCTTGAGTTCCCGGATATTGCCGGGCCAGGGGTAGTCGACAAGAAGCTTTTCAGCTGCTGGAGAGAGCCCTTTCACACTCTTGCCGAATTCGCGGTTGTACGTATCGATAAAGTGCTGTGCCAGGACCGGTATGTCGTCGCGGCGCTCACGCAGCGGCGGCAGATAGACCGGTATGACCTGCAAGCGGTAGTAGAGGTCATTCCTGAACTCCTTGGCTTCAATGGCTTTAAGGAGATCCTTGTTCGTGGCGGATATAATACGGACATCGACGGGAATCACCTTTGATCCGCCGATGCGACGAAAAGTCCGGTCCTCCAGGAAGCGGAGGAGCTTGGCCTGCATCCCCATCTCCATATCGCCGATTTCGTCCAGAAATACGGTCCCGCCATCGGCTAGCTCGAATAACCCTTTCTTGGTATTTTTGGCATCGGTGAAGGCACCCTTCTCATGGCCGAAAAGCTCGCTCTCCAGCAACGTGGCGGGAACAGCAGCACAGTTTATGGCAATGAACGGCTTTTCGGCCCGATTCGATTTGTAATGAATCCACTTGGCCACCAATTCCTTGCCGGTTCCCGACTCTCCCTGAACAAGGACAGTCGCGGCCTCACTCCTGGCGATCTTGTCCATCATATCCAGGATGGTGCTCATGTGTCGGCCCCGACCAACGATATTGGGCAGACCGACCTTCTTGTGCTCGACCCGAAGGCTCGCCACCTCCCTTCGCAGGTCGGAGGTCTCCAGCGCCTTCTTGATGACAATGGCCATCTCGTCCAGGTTGAACGGCTTGTTCAGGTAGTCGTAGGCACCAAGACGCATGGCGTTGACTGCGGTCTCCAACCCGCCGTGGGCGGTGACCATGATCACAACGATGTCTTCATCGAACTCCTTGACCTTTTCCAGCACTTCCAGCCCGCTCATGCCGGGAAGCTGGATATCGAGAAGAATCAGGTCCGGCTGATCCTCCCGGACAATCCGCAGGGCATCTTCGCCATTGCCGGCAGTAACGACCTCGTATCCCTGTTTTTTCAGATTCTGTTCCAGCGACCAGCGGATGAGATGTTCGTCATCAACAACCAGTATCTTGGTCCTACGCATAAAAGCTCCTTGCTTACAGGTAAAATCCGGTTACTCAACAGAGTCGGTCTGTTTGTGCTCCAGCCGGGCTGCGGGAATTTCGATGGTAAAGACCGTCCCTTTGCCGTCTTCGCTGGAGACCGAAACAATCCCTCCCTGCTGACTGATCAGCTTGTGGCAGATGGCGAGCCCGAGCCCGGTACCCTGGGCCTTGGTCGTAAAAAAGGGAGTGAATATCTTGCCCAGGATCTGCTGCGGGATGCCCGGCCCCGTATCTGCAATGGCAATCCGCACCCACTCCACCCCCTCATGGTCAACGAGATCGGTGCGGATCGTCAGTATCCCACCGTCCTGCATTGCCTGGATGGCGTTGAGAATCAGGTTCAGGAACACCTGCTGTATCTGTTTGATGTCGACAAAAACCGGTGGAAGATCCTCAAGAAGATCGAGTACCTTGTCGATGTGCTTGCCCGAACCACCCCGGTGCTGGGCAGCGAACAGCAGCGTCTTTTTGATGGCCGTGTTCACATCCGCATGGGTAGGCTCCGGGGGAGTCGGTTTACCGAAGAAGAGCAGATCGTTGACGGTTTTGTCCAGCCGCTTGATCTGCTCAAGGACCTCGTAGAGGATCTCCGCACGGGGATCGCCCTGCTCCAAATCGTCCCTGATAATGGTGATGGCCGAAGCAATACCGGTCAGCGGGTTCTTGATCTCATGGGCAATGCCGGCGGCCATCTCCCCAACCGAGGCCAAACGGTCGGCCCGCTCCATCTGGTTGAAATGGTATTGGTCAAGCTCCCGCTTGGCTACGTCCAATCGTTCGATCATCGAGTTGAAGCTGCCGGTCAGCCGGCCGATCTCGTCGTTTGAGACCTGCTCCATCCTGACCGACAGGTCCCCTTTCTCCACCTCGGCCATCTTGTCGACCAGGAGATTGAGGGGGGTTCTGACGAAGCGGAACATGACCATGGAGATGGTAATGGAGAGGAAGGCAATGGTGGCAATGGTAGAGAAGATGAACAGCTTGGTAACTTCGACCTGGCGCTGGCGGGTCTCCTGGAGCGAGTAGTTGATATTGAGAATGCCGATGACCTTGGTCTTGTGACCATGGCAGACATGGCACTGTTCGTCGTTGTAGATCGGCTTCAGCATCCGGAGGACTTCGCCTTTGTCTTCCGAATAGGTGACGCCTTCCTTCCGGTTATTGATATAGAGCTGGTAATCCTCTGCACTTACCGGTTTGCCGACCTCTTCACCGATGGACGACTTCAGCACTACTCCATGGGGATGGAATATCCGCACTCCCAGGAGTTTCTTGTTCTGCCCGACCATCTCCAGGATGATCTTGGTGTCCTCGGTGTTGCCGATGCGCATCGCATTGTAGATACTGCGCTCAATGGTCTGCAGGAGGAGTTCGGTGCTCTCCCTTGCCGCATTGATCAGCTGGGCCTGCTCGCGCTTGAAGTTCTGGAACGCGAAGGGGGTAATACCGAAGGCAAGGAGGGTCATGCAGATGAGAATCACCCGGGATGTCAGACTTTTAAAGAACAACGGGCCTCCTCAGCAGGCATGGAAAGATGGGTCTCAGCGACTCCCCTGAGCTCCCTGACCGCCCGGTTGCTGCGGTGTGCCCGTACCCTTTTTGGTACCGGGCTTCAATGGACTGTAGACGAACTGCCACTCGCTGTACTTGGTCTTTCCCTCGAATTCCGCATACTCCTCGGGAAACCCTCCCTTTCGCAGTGGCTCATCATCACTGGTGCTCGCCACCCCGATGATCCCGCGCACACCGGCCGGGTCCTGGATCACCTTCCATTCCTTGCCGGTAATCGGGTCGAGGTAGAGACGCCTGAGGTAGCGGACCTTGGCAATGGAGCGGGGATCTTTCAGGAGGTCTTTCAGCTCCCGGAGGGGTGTGGCAATATGCTGGCCCGGTCGTGGCTTGTTCCAGCGGATAATGGCCTCACGGATCTGCCCGGCCCTAAAAAACAGCTCCTCTTCCCGCTCCCGCTTCATCACCGTCCGCCAGCTCTGGCCCACGGCTCCCAGCATGATCCCCATGATGACGATCATGACCAGGACCGCAATATAGGTGAATCCCGCATTTGAAGGTGTCCGGGATCTTTTCACGCCTATTTCCTCGCCAGCACCTCGCGGGCCGCGTCAACCAGGTCTTCGGGCATCAGTCCGAAGTATTCGAGCAGTTCTTCGGCCTTGCCCGAGGTGCCGAAGCGGTCTTTGATCCCTACACGGACCAGGGGAGTGGGGAACCGCTCGCCAAGGCACTCGGCAACGGCACCGCCGAGGCCGCCAACAATGGAGTGCTCCTCGGCAGTGACAATGGCTCCCGTTTCCCGGGCAGCGGCCACAATGATCTCCTCGTCGAGCGGCTTGATGGTCGCCAGGTGAACCACCCGGGCCGAGATCCCCCCCTTGGCGAGCTCTTCGGCGGCAGCCAGCGCCTGGGCGGTCATGAGACCGGTAGCGACAAAGGTAAGGTCGGTCCCCTCACGCAGCTGCACCCCTTTGCCAATGGTGAACCGGTAGTCGTTGCCAAATATGGTCGGCACCTTGTTGCGCCCCAGACGGACATACACCGGTCCTTTGTACGCCGCAGCCGCCCGGATGGCCTGTTTGGTCTCCTCTCCGTCGGCCGGCACGATCACCGTCATATTCGGCACCGCGCGGGTAATGGCGATATCCTCGACCGACTGGTGGGAGCCGCCGTCTTCACCGACCGTGACGCCGCTGTGGGTCGCCACGATCTTCACGTTGGCCTTGGGATAGGCAACCGACTGCCGCATCTGTTCCCAGGCCCGTCCAACCGCAAAAATGGCAAAGGTCGAGGCAAACGGAATCTTACCTGCAGCGGCCAGGCCGGCGGCAGTCCCGATCATATTGGCCTCGGCGATTCCCATATTGAAGAAGCGCTCCGGGAACTTCCTGGCAAAGACCGCCGTCTTGGTGGAGCCGGAGAGGTCGGCGTCCAGTACCACCACATCCGCATTCTCCGCGCCGAGTTCGGCCAGCACCTCGCCGTAGGCGTCCCGTGTCGCAATCATTGTGCTCATGCTCGTCCGTATCCTTTCTGGCTAATCAACGATCTTCTCACAGTCCTCGAAACAGCCGAGACATTCCAGCGCCCGCGGCAGCTCCTCGTCTGACGGGGTTACGCCATGGTAGGAGGCCTTGTTCTCGAAAAACGACACCCCTTTTCCCTTGACGGTCCGGGCAACGACCACCGTCGGCGCTCCGGTCAGAGTCTCGGCCCGGTCCAGTGCCCGGAGCACGGCGGCCATATCGTGGCCGTCGATCTCCAGGACATGCCAGCCAAAGGCCCGGAACTTGTCGGCAACCGGGGCAACGTTCATCACCTTCGCCACCTCGCCGTCGATCTGCAGACCGTTACAGTCCACCAGGGCGCAGAGATTGTCGAGCCGGTAATGGGGGGCTGCCATGGCAGCTTCCCACACCTGCCCCTCCTGCAGCTCGCCATCGCCCAGGAGGGCGTAGACCCTGCTGGCCCGGCCATCAAGCTTCATGGCCAGCGCCATGCCGTTGGCCATGGAAAGCCCCTGCCCCAGCGACCCGGTACAGACCTCCACCCCCGGCGTCACCTTGCTGTCCGGATGCCCCTGCAGATGGCTGCCGAGACGGCGCAGCGTCATCAGGTCCTCTTTCGGGAAATAGCCTGCCTCGGCCAATGCCACATACTGAGCCGGTGCCGCGTGCCCCTTGCAGAGGACGAAACGGTCGCGATCGGGCCAGGAGGGCTCCTCCGGCCGATGGCGCATCTTGTGGAAATAGAGGGCAGTAATCATGTCGATGGCCGACAGCGAGCCACCCGTGTGTCCCGATCGGGAGCGGTGAAGCGTCTTCACGATGTCGACGCGGAGTCTTCTGGCCTTTTCGGTCAAGGCCTGAACGGTATCGTTCACCAGAGGGTCCTTTCCTGCACCGGTGTGGTGCGTTACTTCTTCTCACCCGAGGTGAGGAAATCGAAAATGATGTCGTCAAGGCTCTGTTGCGCAGATGTGGATGCAGGCGTGGCGATGGAGAGCGGAAGATCAGCGACAGCAGGGGCGGAAGCAGGTTCGGCAACAGAGGCCGGCGATGCCGTTTTCACTGCTGTCGCAGCCCCCACTTTGCCGGTCAGCCCCAGACGGTCGTCGAGTACGCCGGACTTGAGGCGTCGGAGCATCTCCTTGTGCTGCTCCTTCATCAACTCCTCCACCACCTGTTCAAGGTTGTCCATCTTCACGATGTCGGCGTAACTGGTTTTCTTGGAGGAGATGATGTTGCCGCCCTTGTAGAGGAGGGTAATGATATGGGGGTTGTTGATGCCGCTGTCTTCGGTCTGGATGTGGAACCCTTCCCCCTTGTACACGATATTGTGATTGAAGCCTACGACCATTGTCCGTCCCTGTCCGCCAAATGACGTAATGGTTGCAAATTAGCACACGCATCAAACCGTTGCAAGGGCAAAGCAGCCGCTGACCGCTGGGGGCAAGTCCTGTCCGGCGGCCGCTGTCAACGAGCCAGCAGGGCCTTGATCCGGGCCACCGCCTCCATGGCATCCTTGGCATAGAGATCGGCACCGATCCTGTCGGCGTACTCCTGGGTAACCACCGCTCCCCCCACCATGGTGAAGGTCTTGACGCCGGCATCATTCAGCCTGGCCAGCACGGTTTCCATCTCGGCCATGGTCGTGGTCATCAGGGCCGAAAGACCGACGGCGTCCACCCGCCGGGACACGGCTTCGGCCACGATCCGGTCGGCCGCAACGTTCTTCCCCAGATCGATCACCTCGAAGCCATGGTTCTCCAGCAGGGTACAGACGATATTTTTGCCGATGTCGTGGATGTCCCCCTCCACGGTAGCCATCAGGATTCGTCCGGCACTGACCATCTCCGCCCCTTTCAGCTCCTGCTTCAAACGGGCAAAGGCTGCCTGCATGGTCTCGGCGGACTGCATGACCTGGGGGAGGAACAGTTGGTTCTTTTCAAACCGGCGCCCCACCTCTTCCAGACCGGGCAAGAGCCCTTCGTTGCTCACCGCCATCGGGGTGAGCCCCTCGGCCAACGCCTCTTCGACAAGGGTTGCCACGTTCTCCCGGTCACCATTGATCACCGCCAGGGACAGGCGGCCCCGCACATCCTGCGGCACGGTCCGGGCCGCTGTTGCCGGTGCGTCCGGGAGGGTTCCCGCGTAGGCGGCAATATACCCGGCAGCGTTGACATCGCGGTTGAGAAGCACCATGGCCGACCTGAAGGCGGCCATCATTGCCTCTTCCTTGGGGTTCACGATTGCCGCATCCAGCCCGGCGGCCATGGCCATGGCAAAAAAGGTGGACGAAATGCGCGGCCGGGCCGGCAGGCCGAAGGAGATATTGCTCACCCCCAGCACCGTGTTCACCCCCAGCTGCCTCTTGACCAGGTCGATGGTCCGGATCGATTCCATCGCCTTGGCCTGCTCGGCGCTGACGGTCAGGGTCAGGGCATCGATCACCACGTCAGACCCGGGAATGCCCAGCTCACCCGCAGCTGCCACGATCCGGCCGGCCACGGCCAACCGCTCCTCGGCCGTGGCCGGGATACCCTGTTCATCAAGGGCAAGGCCGATGACCGCGGCCCCATACTTTTTCGCCAGCGGCAGGACCCGCTCCAGGCTCTTCCTTTCACCCGATACCGAGTTGACCAGCACCTTGCCGTCAGCAGACTGCAACCCCCGCTCCAGGGCTTCGGCGCTGGAAGAATCAAGGACCAGGGGTACCTGGACGGAACCGGTGACGCAGAAAACCGCCTGTTCCATGGTCGCGGCTTCGTCGATACCCGGGGTTCCCACGTTCACATCCAGCAGGGTGGCGCCGGCAGCCACCTGTTCCATCGCTTCCCGCCGGATGTAGGAGACCTTGCCGTCCCTGAGTTCGGCCGCGAACCCCTTCTTGCCGGTCGGATTGATCCGCTCGCCGATGATCGCCACCGGATGGCCGCCGCCGATTGCCGCATGGCCGGCCCGGCTGGACAGGAAGGTGATCCCTGCCTGCGGCCCCACGTCGCGCCAGGCCTGGTCACGGCCGGCAAGGGCGTTTTTGATGGCGACGATATGGGTCGGCGTGGTACCGCAGCAGCCGCCGACGATCCGGGTCCCCAACTCCAGAAGCCGGTCGTGGTAGGCGGTCATCTCGTCCGGGGTGCCGGGGAAAATTGTCTTGCCGTCCACCAGAACCGGCAGCCCGGCATTGGCCTGGGCGATGAGCGGCAGACGCGTCACCCGCCGCATGGCCGTGAGGATGTCGTAGATGCCGTCGATCCCAAGACCGCAGTTGGAGCCGACAATATCGGCACCGACCGCCTCCAGGGTGATGGCGGCCGCTTCAGGCGGAGTCCCCAGCACCGAGCGGCCGTTGTTGTCGAAGGTGAGCATGGCGATGACCGGAATACGGGGCGCCACCTCCCGAATGGCAATCACTGCGGCCCGGATCTCCTTGATGTCCAGGAAGGTCTCCAGGGTGATCAGGTCGGCACCGGCCTCGACCAGGGCCGCGGCCTGTTCCCGGAACAGGGCTGCCATCGCGGTAAAGGGCAGGTCGCCCACCGGCTCGACGAAACGGCCCGTCGGGCCGATGGATGCGGCCACATAGGCGTTGTCGCCGGCAGCGGAGCGGGCGATGGCCACGGCAGCACGGTTGATCTCGGCTACCCGATCGGCCAGGCCGAAGTGGGCCAGCTTTTCCCTGGTGCCGCCAAAACTGTTGGTGACGATGATATCGGCCCCGGCCTGCACGTATTCGCGATGAACACCGGCCACCACCTCGGGCATGGTCAGGTTCAACTCCTCGGGCGACTGCCCCGGCTTCAGACCCCGCTCCTGGAGCATGGTCCCCATGGCACCATCCAGGACCAGGACCCGTGAGCGTATGGCTTCCAGAAATTGCTGTTTCATCGGTTCGTTCCTTGTTCCGGTTGTGTATGCTCCAGCTTCGGGTCGGGCACCAGCGGCTGACGCAGGTCGACATGCCCCTTGAGCGTCTGTGCCTCCTGCCCGTCCACCAGGAGTTGGACCTTCTTTATCTGCGGCACATTGGCCGTAACCGTGTTGACAACGGCGTAGACTGCCAGCAGTTCGGCGCTGCTCCCGGCCGGCAGAGCCGCCACAGTCTCTTTCCCCAGGTCGACGCGTGCCGTGTCGCCGATGATCTGTACTCCCCGGACCGTGGCGGCCGGCGGCAGGACCGGTTCCAGGTCGCCGACCGGTCCATTGATCAACTCCTCGACAACCGACAGTGCACACTCCTCCGGCCCCTGGCACGCCTCGATCTCCCGCCCTTCCCGCGCCAGACCGTCCCCTTCGGGGGTAGCGAAAAAGAGCATGACCGACACGGTCCCGGCCTGCTGGGTCTGGGGAGGGACGACGGGCTGCACCCGACGGCTCTCGTACTTGCGCAGCACCAGGAAACCGAGAAAAACAGCCAGAACGATGAAGGCAACAATCAGAAGCCCCGTGCCCCGCCGCTTGCGCCGATTCTTCATGACCTCGCCTCCGCCTGCCGTTCGTCATCCTCCAGGTTGACCTGGTAGACATCACCCAGCCGCCCGCCGAGAAAGCGGTTGCCGACCTTGATGAAACCGGCCGGCACATCGGTGACATAGTAATGGTGGTTTCCCATCTCCGTTGCCGGGCGGAGCAGGCTGCGCTCGGCCAGGATATCGGCCACGGTCCGGGCCGTCTCCTCCGCTGAATCCACCAGGCGGACGTCCGGTCCCATGACTTCGGCAATGACCTTTTTCAGGAGCGGGTAGTGGGTGCAACCGAGCACCAGTGTGTCCACACCTGCATCCCGGAGCGTCTGCAGATAATTAACGGTTGTCAGGCGGGTCACCTCGTTGTCGGTCCACCCTTCTTCCGCCAGCGGCACGAAGATGGGGCAGGGTTGGGTCAGGACCTCGATCTCCGGGGCCAGCCGCTTGATCGCCCTGGTGTAGGCACTGCTCTTGATGGTACCCTCGGTACCGATGACGCCGACCCTGCCGCTCCTGGTAACGGCCACGGCCCGGCGGGCGCCGGGTTCGATCACGCCGACCACCGGAATGGGAAGCTCGGCTTCCAGTGCCTCCAGGGAAACGGCCGACGCCGTATTGCAGGCGACCACCAGGAGCTTGATATCCCGTCGCACGAGAAAACCCGCAATCTGGCGGGCGTAGCGGGTAACGGTCTCCGGCGACTTGGTGCCGTAGGGAACCCGCGCCGTATCCCCCAGATAGATGGTATCCTCCTGGGGAAGGGCCTTGACGATCTCTTTCAGAACCGTCAGCCCCCCAACTCCGGAATCGAATATACCGATGGCTTGCCAGGCCACGCCAACCTCCGCCAGTGCAAGTATTGCGGGTAATAAAAAGAAATTATGGTAGGGGAAGGGTATGCCGATGTCAAGGCATTTGACCCTGAGGGCGGGAATCTCTCCATTGAAAAACCGATGGCTTTATGCTCTAATGCGCCGGTGTGTGCTCAGGCCTTCATCGCCCTTGGCTCCAACCTGGGAGACCGGGAACTAAACCTCCTGCGGGCAGTCGCCGAGGTGGGAAAAATCCGGGAATCCCGGATAATCGCCCTTTCCGGCTTCTATGAAACGGAGCCGGTCGGGCCGGCAGGTCAGGAGAACTATTTCAACGCCGCCCTCTGCCTGGAAACCTCCCTATCTCCCCGGACGCTACTTAACGAACTGCAGCGCATCGAGACCGCCATCTTCAACCGGAAGCGGGATCTGCGTTGGGGACCGAGGAGTATTGACCTGGACATTCTGCTGTATGACGACACAGTGCTTGACGAACCGGACCTGACCGTCCCCCATCCGAGGCTTCATGAACGCAGGTTCGCCCTGACCCCCCTGGCCGAGATCGCACCCGATGCCGTACACCCGCGTCTGGCCAAAACCGTTCAGCAACTGCTGGCAATGCTGCCCCCCGGGGAGCGGGTGACAAGGATCGAGACATGATGAGATTGCTGATCTGGCTTCTGTTGGGGTACGTGCTCTACCGGATCGTCAAGGGATACCTTGTCCAGCGACCGCAGCAGGAGATACCGCCCCGCGGAGAAGAAACCCACCAGGACCCTGTGTGCGGCGTGTATGTCACCGAGGATGACGCCGTCATCGGCAGGGTCGAGGGAGAGCGGATATTCTTCTGCTCCATGGCCTGCCTGGAAAAATACCGAGAACAGCTGGCCCATGCCAGTGTGGAAAAAACAGGAGGAAAACAATGAAGTTTTTTATCGACACCGCAGATGTGAACGAGATCAAGGAAGCCCATGCACTCGGCCTGGTGGATGGCGTCACGACCAACCCGTCGCTCATCGCCAAGTCGGGCCGCAAATTCGAAGAGGTCATCAAAGAGATCACCGGTATCGTTGACGGCCCCATCTCCGCCGAGGTCATTGCCCTCGACCACGCCGGCATGATCAAGGAGGGAACTGCGCTGGCCGCCATCCACGAGAACATCGTGATCAAGGTCCCCATGACCCCCGAAGGGCTCAAGGCGACCAAAGCGTTCTCCGACAAGGGGATCAACACCAACGTCACCCTGATCTTCAGCGCCATGCAGGCCCTGCTGGCAGCCAAGGCCGGGGCCACCTACGTCTCTCCCTTTGTCGGCCGCCTGGACGACATCTCCCATGACGGGATGAACCTGATCGGCGACATCCGTACCATCTTCGACAACTACGGCTATGACACGGAAATCATCGTCGCCAGCGTCCGCAACCCGGTGCACGTGCTGGATGCGGCCCTCATCGGCGCCGACATCGCCACCATCCCCTACTCGGTCATCGTGCAACTGGCAAAACATCCGCTGACCGATGCCGGCATCAAGAAGTTTCTGGAAGACTGGGAAAAGGTCCCCAAATAACCTTGTTGACCAACAGACGCAAAAAGCCCCGGGAGACATCCCGGGGCTTTTTGCGTCTCACCGAAATCAGTACAGCCTACCAGTAAGGATTCTTCTCAACGACATCAATGAGGTCAGCCGGGATCAGTACCACTGCCAGGGTATCGCCGTTACAGACCCGCGTCACCTTCAGGCTGCTGTCAACATGACTCTGGACCGGCACCTTCAGCCAGTTGTCCCCCTCCAGACGATACCCCTTCTCCCGCAGCGTATACAGTTCGTTACGCGACATGCTCAGCATTGTGCCCCCCTGTCATCCCGCCCGGGGCACTCCGCCCCCCCGGATCTGCTTGAAATCACGCATTCCTGCGTCATGGTGAACCTATCGGCTGAACATTTATTAACTTTAGTATTCTCATTATCAAACTGCAGTCGGCAGAAAAATCAGGAGAGCCTGCTTCTTCGCTGCCGCCACACATAGACGGCAATAAGGATGCTGCTGAACAGCACGACCCCGATAACCGCCTGATGGGAGTATTGCATGATCAGCGCCTGTTCCTGACCGATGATATAACCGATCAGAGTAAGGACCGTACACCAGATGCCGGCCCCCAGGAGGGTGTACAACGAGAATTTCCAGTGGTGCATCCCCGCAAGCCCGGCAGGGAGTGAGATAAGGTGTCGAATCACCGGCAGGAGCCGGCCGATGAAGGTGGAGATTTCACCATGGCGGAGAAAGAATGATTCGACCTTGGCGAATTTCTCCTCGGTAATCCAGACGTATTTGCCGTATTTCAGAAGCAGCGGCCGCCCCAGGTAGTGGGACGCAAAATAGTTGGCATAGGCCCCCACCAGGCTCCCAGCGGTGCCGCTCAGAATAGCCACCACGATATTCATCTCCCCCCGATGGGCCAGGTACCCTGCCGGGGGCATGACCAGTTCGCTGGGAATCGGGATAACCGAACTCTCCATGGCCATGAGGAGAAAGATCCCCGGATATCCCATGGCACCAATGGTATTGATCAGCCAGTTGATCGCTTCGTGTATCATCTGAACCCTTCCTTTGCGGCAGTAACCATCGATTGCGTGAAACGTTCGTGCTCGGCGCAAGGAATGTTGACGGGCAGTGTGGTTACCCCTTGCCTGTCGGAGCGCCCTGTAGTAGTGTTAGCGCTATGGGTCCCGTAGCAGCCCAAGCCTCACTGCGCCCGTAGCTCAGCTGGATAGAGTACCTGGCTTCGAACCAGGGTGTCGGGAGTTCGAATCTCTCCGGGCGCGCCAAATATACCAAAAGGTACAAAAATCTTAAATGATTTTAGTACCTTTTTCTTTTTCAGTTGAAATCCACAATCTGCAACCGGAAAAGCCCTTGTTTTCTACTACATAATCGAATTCCTTGAATTAGTAAACAATTCACTTGCTCCCATTATGGGACCAATATATAATTCTTTCGTGCGTGTCATTTCTCGCAAATACCTTAAGGAATTCTGGGAACTACATCCTGACTCACGTCAGCCACTGCAAGCATGGTTGATTGACGTCAAGCGTGCAGAATGGAAATCCCCGCAAAACATCAAAGATGTTTATCGAAATGCCAGTTTTCTGCCGAACAACCGCGTTGTGTTCAATATCAAAGGGAACAGTTTCCGCCTGGTTGTGGTTTTGCAATACACTCACGCTATTCTGTATATCCGCTTTGTCGGTACTCATGGGGAGTATGATAAGATTGATGCTGCAACTATTTGACCGGAGGTACTCAGATGGAAATCAGACCTATTAAAACCGACGCAGACTATCAGGCTGCACTTGAAGAGATTGAGCGTTTGTTCGATGCCGTCCCGGATACCTCTGAAGGTGACAGGCTTGACGTATTGGTTACGCTTGTCGAAGCCTACGAGGATAAGCATGTAAGCATACCCATGCCCGACCCTATCGAGGCTATTCTTTACCACCTGGAAAGCAGGGGCCTGTCACGTCGCGACCTTGAACCTTGTATCGGCAGCCGGGCACGGGTATCGGAAGTGCTTAATCGTAAACGTCCCCTGACTATGGAAATGGTCAGGAAGCTTCATAGCATTCTTGGCATCCCACCGGATATTCTGATTCAGCCGTATCACTTATTCAAAGACGCAGCGTAACACCTCTTCGGCTAACATTCCATATTTACAGCAATTTCCCAGTTCGCATTTTCATGCTGATTGGCGCGCCAATAAAAACAATAGTTACGGCTGATGCCGAACCCTTTTTGCGTATCAATTCTCTTCGCTGGTGCCGTTTCAGCCATCTTTGCGCGGCACATCTTAATGATGATTGTCCGAACTTGCCACCCCGAATCATGGAGGATTCAGTGGCGCTATGCGCTTGCCGGAATAGTCACGATCGACCAGCAATAAACTTCAGGGAGGCAACAAATCATGCATAACTCAACATTTACCGTAGCGAGAGACAATCGCTATTTCGAGGATTATGCGGTCGGCTCGATTTACGAGTTCGGCACCATAGCGGTCACGGAAGCGGAAGTAATCGACTTTGCCAGGCGATACGACCCCCAACCGTTCCATACCGATCCCGAAGCGGCGAAAGACACCCCCTTCGGCGGTCTCATCTCCAGTGGCTGGCTCACCGCCGGACTGATGATGCGGCTTCTGGTTGACAACTATGTCTCCAGTGTAGCGAGCCTCGGGTCGCCAGGGGTGAAGGAGCTGAAATGGCTCAAACCTGTGCGGCCGGGTGATGAGCTGTCCATCAGGGTGACCATTCAGGAGGCACGGCGCTCCAGATCAAAACCCGACAGGGGCATGGTCGGCATTTCTGTCGACGTGCTGAACCAGAAAAAGGAGGTAGTGATGACCATGCAGTCGGTGGGGATGATTCTCTGCCGGAAAACGGCTTGACGCAAAAAAGGGATAGTCCGGATGGGGCCGTGTGGAACGACCTCCAGCAGTTCCCGCTGGTCCTCCCGCGAGATGGGAGAGATGAGGAGGTCATCGAGAATCAGGACTTCGCACTTTACCACGGGAGCCATCAGTTTGTGGTAACGGCCATCATGCCTGGATACGGCGATTTCCCGCAGGAGTTTCGGCAGTCTCTGGTACAGCACGGAGTAGCCGTCCCGGCAGGCTTTCTGTGCCAGAGAATTTATCGATGTAATGCTCTATCATTTTGAAAGCTCCGAAATTGCCGTTTCCTGCTAACATGTCTCTTCTAAAAGCGTTGAAAGTGCCGACTTCACCCAGCCGAAGCCTATCTTTTCTTGTTCAAGACGCAGATTCTTGCGAATACGGTTGTCTCTCAAATCGTCGAACAAGGCCTGCTCCTCCTCTGTCAGTCGAGGCAGGTCACGTAATGCCTGCTTCCCCTCCTCCCCCCATTGGGATTCAAAGGCCAGCAGGGTGCTGCGGTCCATCAGGAAAGACACTACGTGGCCGAGACGGCTACGGAGCTGATCGAGGATCGCGAAACCGTGGGTATCGATATCACCCCAGTAATAGATGCAGCAACGCGACAGCCATTTAGCCTCGCTCAGCATCTCGAAGCCGTACCCCGCACCGAAGATGACCAGACTCTCCGTTACCGGCGGAAAGGCCAGAAAATTTATCTCATTCTCGGTGATGAACACCCGTGAGACCTTGGGATCAAGCCGGGCAAAGCTCTCGGCATCGAGGGTGATGTCCTGCGCGAAGCCGCAAGACAATATGGGGACTTGATGGTCGAGAGGGCGAAAGCGGATGAGAACAGGCTTGTCTCGAAACCCGTAACGCTGTGCGAACCTGTCTACTCCGGTTGCCATAGGATCGATCGCCTCGGGCGGCAGCACGATATCCAACAGTTCCAACAGGACCCCGCGATGGGCCTCGATGAACTTGCTATGCACACCCGGAATATCCACCTGACGCAGGTAGACCCCCGGGACAGGATGTTTTTCGAGCCAGGCGACTATTTCAAGCAGGCGGCACCACTCGTCGGCAAGTTCCAGCGCCCGTAAAGGCCGTTTGACCAGCCAGGGCAAGAGTCGCGGCAGAAGCGCCCTTGTCATCCCGATCAACCCGGCAAATCGTGCGGCAGCGCGCTGTTTGCCGATAAGCGCCAGGGCAGCCTCGATCGTGTCGATCCAGACCGCCTGGGGGACGGCATTGGCGCCGAACAGCCGGTGCCTGAACTCACGCATCTCCACCCGGCAGTTGGGTAACGCTCGAAGCTCGCCGATCCAGGCGCGCACCTCGTCGAAGCGGTCGGCAATCTCCGCAGATGTGGGCGACTTAAGCGCCAGGCGCTTCGGGAACAACGGCTCGCCGGTGACAAAGGCGGCAAGCAGTTCCCCCCGGTCCCACAGCTTTTGTACCTGGGTCCGCAGATCGGGCGGTCGTGTCCAGCTCATCCCGCCATCCTCTCCTTCTCCTTGCGGTACTCCTCGATCGAAAGATTGCGCAGCTTGGAGGCGCGGCCGTCTTCGTTATGGACAAATCCCACGCTGGCGACAAACGGCTCGATAATGTGGATCTTCTGTAGAGGGGTGACGATCAGGAGTTGCAGGTTGAGCTGGGCAAACAGCCGCAGGCCATACTGCGCGGACTCGTCCGACCCGCGGCCGAACGCCTCGTCGATCACCACGAAGCGGAAAGATCGGGAACGGACCGCGCCCCATTCGAGACCAAACTGGTAGGCCAGGCTTGCCGCCAGGATGGTGTAGGCCAGCTTCTCCTTTTGCCCGCCCGACTTGCCGCCGGAGTCGGAGTAATGCTCGTGCTCGGTGCCATCCTCTCGCCAGCGTTCGCTGGCGGCAAACGTGAACCAGTTGCGAACGTCGGTGACCTTTACGGTCCAGCGTCGATCCGGTTCGGACTGCCCCTCTCGCCCACGAAAGCGCTCGATGATCTGTTTTACCAGCAGGAACTTGGCCTCCGAGTACTGGCTGTCGTCGGAACCGGTTATTGCCCCTTCGGTGCAGGCACGCAACTCGGACTGGAAATCGCGGATATCGGCATCAGGCGTCGGCTGGGCCTCCAGCACTATGTACCGGCCAGGGTTGTAGTCGATCTGGTTGAGCGACTCGTTGATCCGCCCTATCCGTTCTTTGATCGTTTCCCGCTCCCGCGCCAGTTGCGACTGAAAATTTGCCACCTCACGGATGGTGTTTTCGTTCAAGAGCCCCTTGAAGCGGGCCTCGAAACGGGGGAGGTCGTCGGCCTTCAGCTTATCCAGCATATCCAGATACTCGGAAGCCGCCTCCACAGCCACGTCCACCTCCTGCGTGTCCAACGGAAACGCTGTGCAGTAAGCGCGCATGGCATCGATGATCCTGTCGCGCAGGCGCTCGATTTTCTTGATTTCAGCGTCGATCTTGGCTTGTAGCCAGTCTCGCATCTCCCGCTCGCGATTGTCGCACGATTCGACCGTGAGATGATGTTCGCCGAGAGCTTCGCCGCGCATGGCCTCAAGGCGTTCGAACCGGCCGGCATAGTCGGCCTGTTCGGGAGGTCCTAGAAGTGCCAGGGTCTGACTGCGCAGTTCCTCAGCTGCCTCGCGCTTGGCCTGGGTCGCGCCACGTTCTCCCGATTTCTTTTCGAGTTCCTTCTCCGACTCGCCCAGTTCCACCTGAAGCGCCTTCAGCCGTATTGTCAGGCTCTGGAGGAGGTCGGACGCAGATTCGAGCTTTTTCCGATCATACTCCAGCGTCGCAATTTCTACGGCCAGCGACTGCCAGTCAAGCTCACTGAAATCCGTGTATTCGTCAAGTTTCGACAAGGCATCGAGACGTTCCTTGAACGCGCTCTGCTCTTTCTGGACCTTGCCCATCAGAGTCAACAAGTCGCCCAGTTGTCCTTCCAACTTCCTTGCCTTGGCTTCGAGCGCGGCGATCTTTTCCGCGTTGGTCCACCCCAGCACGTAGCGATGGCGGTCGTCGATCCGAAAACGGTCGTCTTTTTCGTGCCGCTCGCCGGGCGCCTTGATCTGGCCCGCACGTGTAATGGCGCGGGTTTCGCGCCGGAACTGCTCCTGCGTTGCGCAACAGGCCACATCGAAACGGTGCGCCAGTTCCCGTTCCAGCCAGTCGTAGAAAGGAGATTCGGGTTTGATGGCTAGCTTGCGCGCCAGTGAATCCCGGTGCAGCTCGGGGAGTTCGCCCCGCGACCCCGGACGTACCCGGAAATAGACCAGCCGCCCTTTCAGATGGGTTCTGTCCACCCAATCCGCAACTGCTCCGTAATGCCGGTCCGGTACGAGCAGCGACAGGCCGAAATTCCGCAGCAGGCGTTCGACGGCTCCTTCCCAGTCACGTTCCTCCTCGCGCAGTTGCAGCAGTTCGCCGGCAAAGGGCATATCCCCTTCTGACAGACTTACTGCCTGGCACAATGCGGCGCGCATGGCTACCTGCTCCGCCGGGATGTTGCTACGACGGGTCTTCAGGCTGGCGATCTCGGCCGACAGCTCGTCGTGCTCCTGCTGCCCCTGTCGCAGCGTCACACCGTGCTCGGTCAGCCTGTTCTGCAGATCCGCCTCATGTGTCCGCTCCGCATCCGCCAGGGCCGAGAAACGGCGTCGTTGATCAAGAAAACCGGGCTCATCCTCGGCTGGAGCCTCGCCGACGGCGCGCACCAGTTCGGCAAAACGCCGGGCCTTCTGTTCGCGTCTCTGGCGCTCCTGCTCCTTCCTGTGGATCTCGCCGGCCAGCCGTTCCAGGCGGTCACCGCCGTTATCGGCAATGTTCTGTTTCAGTTCGCCTTCATCGCTCCGCAGGCCCTCGCAGCGCTCTTTCAGGCGCTTGACCTGCACGTCCTGGCGCGTCCATTCGTCGGCAAGAGCGGCGAGCCGTTTGTCCAGCAACCCGAGCTTCAACCCTGCGAAGTAGGGCCTGAGGGCCTCGCGGCAGGCGCGGAGTTCCTCCCCCTGGGCAACCAGCGACCTATGCCGCTCACAGTCCGCAACCAGCGGTGAAAGCATCTCCACCTGTCTCTTGGCTTTCAAAACGGCTTCATGGGCCCGGTTCAGGTCGTCGAAGTGACTAATCAGGGCCGTGATGCGCGGGGCAACCTCAAACGGTTCTAGCATGTGGCTGCGGACGAAGTCGGTCAGGTTACCCACCGACTTCATGGATACCGTTTGATGAAACAGTTCCAGCGCCTGTTCGTTCTCGATGCCGAAACGGCGGCGGAACCAGGAGCCGTAAGGGGGAAACGTGTCATGAACATCAGCGCCGAGCCCGCGCAGCTTCTTCCGCAACTGGGCGATGTCCGTACCGAACTGGGCAAAGTCGGCGGCAATCGACATGGCGCGTTCCGCGCAGACAAAGAAGCGGGCGGGCTGCGCGACTGCATCCTTCATCCAGAAGACCTGCGCCAGCGTCACGGTCTGACTGTAACCGGCATTATGAAAAACCCCCAGGATTACCGAGTAGCTGTTGTGATCGCGCAGCGCCACCGGCTTGACGGTTCCGCTCACCTCGTTGCGCTCCGATTTGTAATGTCCGAGTACGTAGGAGCGCAGGCTCCGTTCCTTACTGTCGGCGCCTGCGGCCTTGTTATAGGCGACGCGGTGCGCCGGCACCAAAAGCGTCGTCACCGCGTCCACCAGGGTCGATTTGCCGGAGCCGATATCGCCGGTGAGCAGGGAGGTCTTGCCATCGGGATGCAGTGCCCAGACGCGGCCATCGAAGGTGCCCCAGTTGTACAGCTCCAGGCAATGCAGCCTGAAGCCGGACAAGGTATCGTCGGCAACAAAGTCGAGTTGCATCTCCTGCGGGTCACTCATCGGTCGTCTCTCCGGTTCTCCCTGCCAGTTGCGCCTGATATGCCGCCAGCCGGCTATCGAAATCGGCCAGCCACTGGGCGTCAACGAACGATTTGAGTATGCGGCGAACCTCGTACATGGCCGTCTGCCCACCCGTGTTCGCCGCAGTCGGTTTCAGTTTGCGCAGGAATCCCAACTCCACGATCTTGTTGAGATGGGTCTCGATCTGGTCGATCAGCCTGGCCTCGTTGCTGCTTTCGGGTAGAAACACCCGGATCAGTTCGACGATCCCGTCCCGGGAGAGGACAAGGCGCGTTTCGCTGCCGCTCGCATCGAATTCTGCCAGTTTCTTGCGCAGGAGCGCCAGCAAGAGGCTAACAGGAAACGATAGTGCACGTCTTGTCACCAGGCGCGGAATCTTCGGGCCACCATCCTCCTCCGCATCCGGGCACGAACGCAGGAAGGCATACCCCTCTGCCTCGTCAAGCACCAATTCCAGGCCGAGCACGGCAACGTAGTCGCGTATCCGGGCCTGGAGATTGAGAAGCCCATTCCACCACCCCCCATCCCCTTCCCGATAGATCACCCCCTTCAGCAGGGTGACTACCAGAACCGACAGGTCATTTGCCGACGCGGGCCTATCAGACAGCAGTTCCGCCATCATCACCTCACAAAGATCACCCTTGGCAGACGCGCCTGCCTGGCATGTTCCTCTCCATCGGCACCGATACCTTGCCACACGATGACTTCGGTCGCCCCTTCATCCACTACGACCTTGAAATCGTCACCGCAAAGTTGCAGGTACGCCACCAGCTCAGACAGACCGTTTTGCAGCGGCTGCATCGCGCACAGCTCGCTCAGGGTGATTTGCGAGCGATCCTGCAAAGCATGGCGTACGTGATGAACCAGCCGGGCCTTGTCGATCACCACCTGCGAGTAGAGCACCGCCGCATCCAGGTCGACATCACCCGACTCAAGCGCCGTATCGGCGATGACCGGTTTGATAGTTGGTGTGTAAAGCGGCCGCTCCATCGGCAGTTCGATATCGGCGGCGGTTTCCGCAATGGCCGTGAATTCACCGGTGGGTGGCGACTCCCGGAGTGCCAGCGCCTTTGCCTCGATCCCGTGCAGAATGTCCATGATGCGGCGGTTCTCCAGCCAGGCCTGGTCATCCAGGAACCGCCGCAACTGCTGGGAGAGTTGAGCCACCGTGCGCTGCGTATGCTCCCCGGCCTCCAGCCAGTCATAATGCAGGCGCCGGGTGCGGGGGTCCGGCTTCAGTTCCGCCAACGGCGGCAGGGACAGGACGCGCTCAAGCAGAGACGACAGCTCTTCCTGCCTGCGGCTGGACATCAGGAAGTCCCAGAAGGCGCGAAAACTCCGCCCTTGGTCCGAGTCGGCAATAAGATCGCGTTCGCCCATTATCTCTTCCAACAACGCCCCCTTGCCGCCTTCCCAAAGTGCGATCCGCTCCCGTACGCGCCGATCCAGTCCGCGGAAGTTCTGCTCAACCTCGCGAAAGTCGGTCAGCAGTTCCCGCGCAAGCTGGATAAACTGCTGGAAGCGCTCCTTCAGTGCCGTGTCGTCCAAAAGAGGGATGTCGCCCGCCAGCACGCGGGCAATTTCGGCGTCGATCTCGTCGCGGCGCTTGTGGAGTTCAACAATGCGGGCCTGCGGGTCGGTCTCGCTCCCCTCACTCATCTGTTTGAGCAGTTCGAACAGGGTGAGCAGCCGCGACTCGGTCCCCACGAAGCTCCGCTCGGTGAGAATGCCGAGCCAAGCAATCGCCTTTTCGGTGGAAGGGGTCAGGTCGAAATACGGTTCGTCCGAGTCCTGGCGGTAGAACTTACGCAGCCACCCCTTGTCATTAGCGGCCCAATCGTTGAGATAATCTATGGGTGGCTTAGGAAAAACCTCCGAGCCCAACCGTTCGCGCAAGGCAAAAAGCTCGTCCTTCAGCGCTTCCACCAGATCTTCCTGCGCCATCACCCGCACATTGGGCACAATGAAAACACGGTGCAGAAAACTTACCACCAGTTGTGCGTGATCGGAGCGTAACAACCGCCAGGCTGGGTGGCTCTGGCGCAACATGTCGAGAGTGGTGTAATCAAGGCTCAAATTCGCTCTACCTCATGTGGGTGCCATTACAAAGCGTTCTCCGTAACCCATTGCGTTTTCCGCCGATCATGGACACTGGCTTTCAGTGCCAGTCGGAGTGTTTCGTCGGTACGAGCAGCACTCCCTTCCTGTATGCATTCCAGTCGTCTTCACTCAGAATTGGACTGGTCACCCAGCGCACGTAGCCGCCATTGGCTGCAAACACCGTCACCCAACGCAGCGATCATAGCGGACTGAAGCAGCCAAGGCGGGATTGAAGAAATCCCTGATGATGTCCCCGCTGGAGGTGTCCAGTACGGGTGCAAATGAAATGTCGAAAAAGTTACTCATGCATAATTCCGAAACAAGTCTAGCCAATAATCCGGGCTAACTATTGTATTCCCATGGGTAAAACGAACAAAGCCGCCTGCGGCATTCTGCTGCCACACGCGGCTTCTCAAAATCTCCTTCGCGGACCGTCTCCATCGCTCCCTCCAACCCCAGTGCATAACCCTCTATCTACCAATTCCCGTGCCAAATCTTACTTCACATAATTTCATCATGTTAACCGACAGCATGTCGTCAGGTGTAACAGAATGTGATGTCACAAAATATTACACTATTACCATTAACCGCACGACCAGAGCCATCTCACAGCTGCCTGTCGCAAAATGTTACCGTAGAGAAAAATAGAGAGATTAGTACGAAAAGACGGTGTCAGCCCCCCATGAAAAAAGCGTGCAGGCATAAAAAAACCGCCAGCAGCACACCATGCCACACGCGGTCTCTGGTTACATTAAAGCGTATCTGGTGCGCATCGGCCTCCATCCTGAAAAAACGGCTGGAAATCCGCCCCTCGCCGGGTTTATCACCCTGTAGCTTTGCAAACGAGCTGATTTCCACCCGGCACCCTTGGCATAGATGGTAAATTGCGGCACCTTCACCCGTTCAACTTCTTTTCACGCAACGCGTCCCCTACGGCAGCATGATGAACCCCATCTGCCGCCCGGTCTCCCCCTTGTCGCGTCGATAGGAAAAGAAGAGATCGTGCTCGCAGCTCACACAGCGTCCGGAGGTTTCGATGTTCTCGTCCGGGAGTCCGGCGGCCTGCAGCTGGCTGCGGTTGGCCGCCGCCAGATCGAGGCGCCAGCTGTCGGCACCGGTGGCCGTGGCAAAGAGCTCCCAGCCGTTTCCTCCCTTGCGGAAGGACTCCATGACCGGCCCATCCACCTCGTAGCAGCAGGCACCGATTGCGGGTCCCACGGCCGCCAGGATGTCCGCCGGCCGTGACCCGAACTGCTCGACCAGGGCAGCGACTCCCCTCCGGACAATGCCGTTGGCCGTCCCTTTACACCCCGCGTGCAGGGCGGCAGCTACCCGCTTCTCCGGGTCCAAGAGCAGGACCGGCACGCAGTCGGCCACCGTGACCCCGATCATCACCCCTGGCTGGTTGGTGACGATCCCGTCGCATTCCAGCTTGAGGAAATGGGCAAAATCGTCGTTCGGCTGGTCAATGACCAGGAGATCGGTCCCATGGACCTGGCTGGCCGTCACCAACCGCTCCGGCCGGGAGCCGAAAGCGCGGGCCAGCAGGCTCCGGTTCCCCTGGACGTTGTGAATCGGGTCAAGGGTGGTAGTGCCCAGGTTCAGGGAGTTGAAGGGAAACCGGGAGACCCCCTCGTGACGGGTAGTGAATCCCTGGGCCTGGAATCCCGCCCGGCGGAAGATCTTCGCCTCCAGGTAATGGATGTTTCCTTTTCTGGTCATCTGCATATCGTAGCAATCCTCTTTTTCATTCAAAATGCTGGACGAAGAAAATGTTCAACGACCATCGGCCAATGAGGTCAGGTAATCCAGGATCGCCTGCATGTCGGCCGGGATGTCGGCGTTGAACTCCAGCCACTCGCCGCTTGCCGGGTGCAGGAAGCCGAGCGACTGGGCATGGAGGGCCTGGCGCCCCAGCTCCTTGACCAGCTTCTTAAGCTGCGGGTCCCTGATATTGGTCGCCCGGGCGGCACCACCATATACCTGGTCCCCGACCAGGGGGAAACCGGCCTCGGACAGGTGCACGCGAATCTGATGGGTCCGTCCGGTTTCCAGCCGCAGCCGGAGGAGCGTCATGCCGGGATAACGGGCCACGACCCGCCAGTGGGTGACCGCGTGCCGGCCGTGACGGGTCGTGCCGGACATCCGTTTGCGATCGGTCGGGTGCCGGCCGATCTCTCCCTCAATACGGCCCCGATCCTCCCGCGGCGAACCATAGACCAGTGCCAGGTAGACCCGGCGGATCGAGTGCTCCTTGAACTGATGGGCCAGGTGCTGGTGGGCCAAGTCGCTCTTGGCCACCACCAGGAGCCCGGTGGTATCCTTGTCCAGACGGTGCACGATGCCCGGTCGCAGCTCGCCGCCGACTCCGGACAGGTCGCGGCAGTGGGCGAGCAGGGCATTGACCAGGGTTCCCCGCGGGTTGCCGGCTGCCGGGTGGACCACCATGCCGGCCGGCTTGTTGACCACCACGACTGCGGCATCCTCGTAGGCGATCTGCAGGGGGATCTCCTCGGCCACCGCCTCCGCCGGCTCAGGGGGGGGGACGGTTACGACGACCTGCTCGCCACCCTTGAGTTTCAGGGACGGCTTGGCGCTGGCGCCGTCAACGGAAACCAGCCCCTGTTCGATAAGGCGCTGGACAGCGGCGCGCGTAAGCCCGGGCACAACCCGGACCGCGAAGGTGTCCAGCCGCTCGGACTCCTGACCTGTTGGAACTGTCTGTTCGAAACGGTCCATACTCTCCAAAAACGGAAAAAGGCGCGATTACAGCCAACCGCGCCTTCTCCTGTGACCCACTACCGGGCCGGCTACCAGATGGATGACTCTATCTTTCCGGCCCGCTTGATCAGGACATCGACCACGGCCAGCTCATAGATGTTGGAGCCGCCCAGTTCGGGCGACACCCTGGACCTGAAGTGTTCCCGCCCCTCTTCGAGCTGCTCGGCAAGGATCTCGAAGATGGAATCGTTCTTGATTCCCTCTTCGACCTTTTCCCGGTTATAGATGGCGACGTCGGAGACGATGGCGCGCGCCAATCGTCTGGCTTGGTCGGGATTGTCGATCAGGTTCATGAATCTCCTCGCTCGTGCAACCTCAGGCTGCATTATACATGAATCGATTGCGGTTTCTAGCGAATTTTCAGCGCAAAATAGATGCTGGCGCTGCCGCGGCGGATCAGGAGGGCCGCTGATCCCCGCCGTTCGGCCAGCTTCATGGCCGCGCCATACTCGGCCAGGGTTCCTACCCGCTTCTGGTTTACCGAGACGATCACGTCGCCGCGCTGGATGCCGTTTTCAGCTGCGATGCTGTCCGGCTCGACGCCGGTTACGACCACCCCGGAAAGCCCGGCCACCCGCTTGTTCTTGGGCAACTCCTCCACCGCCAGGCCGAACCACCCCTCCGCCGGCTCGGTCGATCTGGGCCGGGCCGCCACGGCACTGTCACTGCTGGCCAGGGTAATGAAGCTCCTGAGAAGCTTCCCCTCCCGGTAAAACTCCACCTCCACCGGTTTGCCGATGGGGGCGTCGGCCACGGTCAGCTGCAACTGCTTGGCATCCTTGACCTCGCTGCCGGCGAACCTGACGATGACATCACCCTGCCTGAGTCCCGCCTTTTCCGCCGGACTGCCGGCCATGACATCGCTCACCAGCGCCCCGCGGGCCTTGCCCAGGCCGAAAGAAGCAGCGATATCGTCGGTTACCGGCTGGATCGCCACCCCGAGCCAGGCCCGGGTCACGCTCCCCTTCTTCACCAGCTGGTCGACGACCCGCTTGGCCATATTCACCGGGATGGCGAACCCGATCCCCTGACCGGCGGCAACGATGGCCGTATTGATCCCGACCACCTCGCCGTAGATGTTCAGGAGCGGCCCCCCCGAATTCCCCGGATTGATGGAGGCGTCGGTCTGGATAAAGTTTTCATAGGTCTCGATCCCCATGTTGGAGCGGCCGGTGGCCGAGATGACCCCGACAGTCACCGTCCGGTCGAGACCGAACGGGTTGCCGATGGCAATGGCCCACTGGCCGACCTGAAGCTTGTCCGAATCGCCCAGCACCGCAATCGGCAACGCCTCGCGGGCATTGATCCTGATCACCGCGATATCGGTCTTGGGATCGCTCCCCACCACCTTGCCGTCATAGATGTTTTCGTTGGAGAGCTTCACTTGAATGCTCTCGGCATCCCGGACCACATGGTCGTTGGTAACGATGTACCCTTCCTTGTTGATGATGAAGCCCGAGCCGAGGCTGGTCTCCTTCTTGTAGCGGGGACGGGCCGGAGACTCCTCGAACAGGTCGCCGAAAAACGGCGAGAACTCGAAGAACGGCTGGATCACCTTTTTCTTGCTGATGGTGGAGATGTTCACCACGGCCGGCGTCACCGCCTTGACCACGTTGGTGAAGGCCTGCTGGGTGGCCAGGATATCCTTTGGCACCTCCTTGACCGGTGCCTCGGCCGTTCCGGAACGGCTCGATTCGAAGAAGGTCGGCCCTTCTTTTTTCTTGCAGCCACCGAGGAGCAGGACAACCATGAGCCAGATTACCGAAATTTGCCAAGAACGCATCGCAACACTCCGAAATTCATGAGTAATTGACTGAACCAGGTGACAGGGTAGCCAAAAGCTCTGGTGATGTCAAGACACGAAGGGCTTGACCTGCGGCAGGAATGGCCATATAACGGGACGTTAGGAGACCGGACCATGAGCGAACACAAAAAAGAGGTCAGAGAGTTGAATCTGGGACAGAAGATTCGCAGCCTGCGCCAGGAACGGCGACTGACGCTCCAGGAACTGTCCGATGCCTCCACACTCTCCAAACCCCTCCTCTCCCAGATCGAAAACGATCAGGTGATTCCCCCCATCGCCACCCTGCTGAAGATCGCCAAGGGGCTCAAGATCGGCATCCATTACTTTTTCGAAGAAGAGGGAGACCGGCAGAAGTACGTCCTCTCCAAGGCCGACGATGGGGGGATGACCCCGCGCCGGAGCGGCAACGACTCTCCCCACGGCTACTTGTACCGGTCACTGGCGCCCGGCATCCGTCACAAACAGATCGAACCGTTTCTCGTCGAGTTCGAGCTGCGGCAATGGTCGGACGACTATTTCTATCGCCACGAAGGGGTCGAGTTCATTTATCTGCTGGAAGGCGAACTCGAATTCCACTTCGGCAGTGAGACGCTGGTCATGTCACCCGGCGACAGCGTCTACTACGACTCCAACGAACCCCACGGTTTCATCGCCAGGGGGAACAAAAAGGCCCGGGCCGTGGCCGTGCTCTATTCAAAAGACTAACATCTCGAAGTCACTTCTCTGCCCCCGTTCGCCGCTGCCGGTCGAGGAGCTCGGCATAGGCGCGTAGTGCCTCGCGCGCCTGATCATCCAGGTTTCGGAACTTGAATCCCATCGAGTTGGGCTCATCGTCACTGCAGCCCCAGACCACCTCTGCCTCCACGCGAATCGGTCGGGCCGAACCCGGAGTATAGAAACCGAGGTGCACGACCCGCCCGACAGGCAGTGGATCATCTGTCTGGACGCACACCCCTCCCTCGGACAGATCGAAGGTATCAAAGCACGAAGCGCCATCCACCTCCAGCAGCCAGCAACCGACCGAGGCAGGAACCCTGCGACAGCCCCGTTCTTTCATCGGCATTCTCCATTCCCCCGAAATTGAACCGTTTACAGCGTAGCACAGGATCTGGTGACCGCAAGAAGACGCCGGGATACGTAACCTGTCATACCTCCTCTCCCTCCCGCAGCAGCACTTTCACGACCTTTGTCTTCACACCGGGGCCGGCCAGTTCCCGATAGATGCGGGCCAGGAAGCGCACGGTCACCACTTTGTGGATGTAGGCCTGGGTCAGGCGATAGAGCCACTTTCGCCAGAGGGCCGGGCGCTGGTCCCCCAGCAACAGCGGGCAGTAGCCGGAAAGCTGCAACGTCACCCTGAGACCTGCAGCCGTATCGGTAACCATGAACGCCAGTTCGCCCCGGTCGCACTGCTTCGGCTGCACGAGCAGCCCGCCATCGATGGAGAGGGTCAGAGACCGTTCGCCCGCCCCCTCCCTGTTGACCGGCCCCCGAAACCTGAGCAGCACAACATTCATGCCCATCAGCCGGAACTCCACACCGTCGGCCGATAGCTGCGGCCTGATGAGCGAAAGGGTAAAGCGACGGATATACTTCAGATAGCGGGAAAAGAGAAACGGTGGATCAATGCCATGGACATGATCGGACGGCAGGGTCATCCACTGGATGGAAAAGACCGAGGAATCGTGCTCCAGAATCTGCTGGCAGGCAATTTCCCGTTCCGTAGCAGCGCGCGTCTTCATAAGAGCAATTTACCACAGATCCGTCCCCCTGTCCTCGGGGCACCTTGCTTTTCCCAAGGGACGTGTACAATTGAACAACGACCTGATCGCCCTTGCGCAAGAGGGTAAATTCGGGTAATAAATCCAGGCATACAGCGCTACACGAACGATAAGGGGGAATCTGCCATGAAGAAGAAGGTTGGAGTGGTCCTTTCCGGCTGCGGCGTCTACGACGGCAGCGAAATCCACGAAGCGGTCTTTACCCTGCTGGCCATCGACCGCAACAATGCCGAGGCCGTCTGCATGGCCCCGGACAGCGAACTGGACGAGGTCAACCACCTTACCGGGGAACCGACCGGAGCCAAGCGCAAGATCCTGGTGGAGTCGGCCCGTATCGCCCGCGGCAAGATCAGGGACATCGCCGGCGTAAAGGCCGCCGATCTGGACGCGATCATCTTTCCCGGCGGCTTCGGCGCGGCCAAGAACCTTTGCAACTTCGCCGCCAAGGGGGCCGATGCCTCGATCCATCCGGAAGTGGCCCGGCTCCTCAGGGAAGTGGCCGCGGCCGGGAAGCCGATCGGCGCCATCTGCATCGCCCCGGCCCTGATCGCCGCAACCCTTGGCAAGGAATATCATCCGCAGCTGACCATCGGCAACGATGCCGGTACCGCCGCCGCCATCAACGCCACCGGCAGCAGCCACGTGGCATGCCCGGTCCGGGAGTTCGTGGTGGACGCGAAGAACAGGATCGTCTCCACACCGGCATATATGCTCGCAGAGCGGATCTCCGAAGCTGCCGAGGGGATCGAGAAGACCGTGAAGGCGGTTCTTGAGCTTGCGTGACCGTTTCTTCGATCGCATTGATTCTTCAAAAGGGGCATCACGCCCCTTTTTCCTTTTTGTTCTCTAATAGTTGTCAACATCGCCTTGCCTCTCTACTCCTTTTCCATTAGAATGCCGGCGACCATTGGTTCCACACCATGAAAGAAAGCAAACCAAGGAGGCTCAATCATGCGTAAGAAACTCGCCCTGTTCTGCCTGGCAGCAGCGGTCACCCTTTCCGCGTCGACTGCAATGGCCGAAAACATCAAAGGGAAGCTCGGCGTAACCGGCCGGATCGGATTCATTGTCCCGGCGGACAGCGATGTCGGTCCCGACAAGTCCAAGTTTGAGACGGACGCCGGCTTCGTGGGGGGCGGCGGCTTCATCTATGGAATCGACCGGAACATCGCTGCCGACCTGGAGATCACCCACTCCAGCTACAGCGCGGAAACCCACACGGAAAGTTTCAAGGGCGATTTCGATGTCATAAACATCGGCCTGGGCGCCCAGTACCGCTTTGCAGTCAGTCAGCCGAACCTTACTCCTTATGCCGGGGCCGGGCTGGACATCATCATCAGCGATCTTGAGCAGACAAACGGCTCGGGCCGCTATGACGTGGACACCACCGTCGGCCTGCACATCAAGGGAGGAGTCGACTACTTCCTCACCAGGCAGGTGGCACTAAACGCCGAAGGCAAGTTTGTCGTAGCCCCGGAGACCGACATCAAGGGCTGGAACGGCGGCACCAATGGCAACTTCGATCCCACCGGTTTTACCGGCACGGTAGGGGTCCGCTTCTTCTTCAACTGACCCTGGCTCTTCCCACGGAAAAAGGCGGCCAAAGGCCGCCTTTTTCGTTTCATCTCCATTCACTCTCACGTATCACGTCTCACCTGAATCTTCGGTGCCGTCATCCTACGTCCCACCAGCGCCCGGCAGCGTCGCCGCAGTTCCTCCATCCCAACCTCCAGAAACGCCAGATGGTCCCTGGAAGCCAACCCTGCCAGATAGGCATCCACCATGGTGGCCATCGCGGCGTTGTACCGTTTCGTGGAAGAGCCATGGGCATAGTTGCGGCCGGGAAAACGCCGGATGTCACCATCAAAGGCCGGCGAGATGTGATAGAGCTCGTGGAAAACGGTGATCAGTTTTTCCCGGAATGGCAGGTCAAAGAAGCGGGAGGAAAGAAAGTAGATGACGTAGCGCATCTCCTCTCCCCGGTGGGAAACGGTCGGCATGGTGCAGGTATAGGTGTGGCGACCGCGGCGGATCGTGGTGGTCTTGCTGCCGCCGGCAAAGCAGAGGGGATGGATCTTGGCATAGGTGCCATGGATACCGCTGCCGCGGGTAGTGGCAATGCAGACCAGAATCCGGGCCGGGTCGATGTGGCCGAACGCCTCGACCTGGCCGGCCAGGTGGGCAATCAGGCGCTCCAGTTCGGCAGTGAGATTCAGGGTCATAGAGTGGGAGGAGTGAGGGGAAAGGAGTGAGGCGGGAAGGCGGCCGGGTTTACTCCTCACCCCTTACTCCTCACCCCTCACAATCATTTATGCAGCTTGTGGCAGAAGAGGCAGCGCATCGCCCCCCCCCCGGGCTTGGCCGGGTGCTTGTCCGGGAACTTCAGCTTGACGCCGTCGTGACACCCGGCACAGAGCGGATCCACGTCGCTCTTCTTCTTGCCGGCGTTCATCAGGTCGTAGAACTGCTGGTGGGTGGCATCCCGGGGTACCTTTTTGGTCTTTTCCGGTCCCGAAATGGCAAAAAACACGATCAGCACCACTGCCACAATGGCAATGAAGGCGTAGTCACGCTTGGAAATGGTCATGCACTATCTCCTGCCGGGGACCGCACACGGTCAGTCCCCCTTTATGAACATGAAGTAGATGAGAGCAGCGCCAATGGCCAACCCGCCAAAGGCAAAGGGGACAGTAGAACTGAGGGTCAGCTCGTTCCCCGCCTCCGCCGGCAGGGTAAAACGAACCAGAAACATGATGGAAATAACGGAAAAAAGGGTGAGCAGTACCGGCTTGGAGCGCTTGATAACGGCAAAAAAGAAGAAGACCAGAAAGATCCCGATGATGAGCGGATTCTCCATGGCCGACTTGAGGGTAACGTGCTTCATGAAATTGATGATGTTTTCCGTTTCAAAAGGGGCAAGAGTCGATTGCGCCTTGTCCAGCATTGCCTCCTTTTCCATCCACGCCCCCTGCGCTCCCTGACTGTTCAACGGCAAACCTTACGGCCCCAGAGTAAACTGCTTCATCAAATAGCAGGTTTTCCGCAAAAATCAAGACAGCAAACATTCCGTTGCATTTTTTCCCGCATCTTTTATACTTCCCATTAAAAGTACTGAAGGGAGCACCGGAATGACCATTATCAGCTTTGCCGCAGCCGTCGTGGCGATTACCATGGTAGTGCTGGCTGCGGTCCTCATCCCGGCCGTAATCGAAATCAGGAAGACCGCCGAAGCGACGCGTGACTTCATAAGCCGTACCGATGCCGAACTGAAGCCTATTCTCAGCGAGCTGCGCGCAACCCTGGTCGATCTGAAGGCACTTACCGGCGGGATCGCGGAAAACGTCGATGAGCTGAAGACCTTCATGGGCGCCGTGGGAGAGACCGGCCGGGGTCTCAAGACCATCGGCACCATTGTCGGGGCGGTGTCCGGCCTGCTTGCCAGCTCTTCGCTCTGGCTCTCCGGAGCCAAGGTGGCCGGCAAATTTCTGGTGGAAAAATTCGCGAAAAAAGGGAGGTAAAACCTATGGCAGAACAAGACAACGGCGTTGGCGCAGGAACCGTACTCCTCTCCTTCCTGGCAGGAGCCGCGGTAGGGGCCGGAGTTGCCCTTCTGGTGGCGCCCAAAACCGGCGAGGAGATCCGCTCCAAGATCAAGGGGCTGGCCGATGACGCCATCGACAAGATCAAGGAGTACACCACCGAGGCCCAGGAAAAGATCAAGACAACGCTCGACGACGGCAAGGACCTGATCCTGGAGAAGAAATCGATCATCTCCTCGGCTATCGAAGCCGGCAAAGAGGCGATTGAAAAGGAACGCGAACGCCTCAAGGGAGCCTAGTTCCCACCGCATCAGAGGGAGGCGCACAGACAGTGCGCCTCTTTTTTGTTCGCTGTTCGAGTTAGAGCTAGCCATCGAACAGCGAACCGGTTCTCAGCACGGAGGCAACGTGCCCAAAGGTCACATCGACTCTATCCGCACATTCCTTACGACCACCCTCTGGGAACTGAACCCGGACGCCTACCCGTTTCCGCGCCGCTATGCCGTCAAGTATCTGCAGATTACGCTCCTCGTCGCCAAGGGCTTTATGGCCGACCTGTGCCTCCAACGGGCAGCGGCCCTCTCCTTTACCACCATACTCTCCCTGGTCCCCTTCTTTGCTTTGATGTTCGCGGTTCTCAAAGGGCTCGGTGTCCAGAACCGCCTGGAACCGCTCCTGCTGGAACAGGTGGCGGCCGGCTCCCAGGAGGTGGTGAGCAGCATCGTCAGCTACATCAACAACACCAACATGGCGTCCATGGGCGCCATCGGGCTGGTCACCCTCCTGATCACCGTCGTCTCCCTGCTCGGCTCGGTGGAAGAGGCCTTCAACGCCATCTGGGGCGTTACGGAAACCCGCTCCCTGCAGCGACGATTCAGCGACTATCTAAGCGTCGTGGTGAGCGGACCCCTGCTCTTGTTTGCCGCGACCAGCATCACCACCTCCCTCCAGAGCCAGACCATGGTGCAGTGGCTCATGGCCAATTCCCTGCTGGGTGGGCTGCTGATGCCGCTCTTCCGCCTGATTCCGTACTTCAGTATCTGGCTTGCCATGATTTTCCTCTACCTGTTCATCCCCAATACCCGCGTCCGTCTCCGCTCGGCCCTGGTGGGCGGCGTGATGGCCGGCACCAGCTGGGAGGTGGCCCAGTGGGGGTATCTCCACTTCCAGGTCGGCGTTTCCAAGTACAACGCCATTTACGGCACCCTGGCCGCCCTGCCGGTTTTCATGGTCTGGATCTACACCAGTTGGATCATCGTGCTCATGGGGGTGGAAGTGGTCTATGCCCACCAGAACATCCGCACCTTCCGCCGCGAAGAGCGGACGACCGGCATCTGCCAGCGGACACGGGAGCTCCTGACCCTGGCCATCATGACCGACATTGCCAGGACATTCCTTGCCGGCACCCCGTCGTGGAACGTGGACAGTCTGGCCGAAGACCTGGACCTGCCGACCCGTATCGTCCGGGAAATCACCGACGAGCTCTGCAACGCCGGCTTTCTGGCCAGAACCGGCGACGCCACGCCGGGATTTCTGCCGGGCCGGGAGCCGGACCGGATAACCGTGCACCAGATTCTGAGCCACCTGCAGCACCACGGCAGCGACTGGCAGCCTGCCCTTCCCGGACGCAACGGCGAGCGATTGAGCGCTCTGCTGGCCAGTCGCGACCGGTGCAGTGCCGAGTCGCTGGCCGGGCTCACCCTGCGCGACCTGGCAACGAACAAAAACGGGGGTGAAGAATATGCCGAAAATGAGGGGGATGACATTGACAAGAGAGCGCAGTTCGGCATATAGTGTGCCAGCCATCAACCCCTTGAACGACGCGCTACCATGCAGGATGTAAAACATCTCACCCAAAAAAAGAAGAGTCTGCTGCACCGACTGGTGAGCGGGAACAGCGGCAGTTCGTGCAACGCCTTCAGGCGACGGAACGAGCAGCGACCTCCCCGCTCCCGGAAACGGCTCGCCATCTTTGTTGCCGGCTTGGTCCTCATCGCCGGGCTGTTCATGAGCCTCACCTTAGCCACCCGCTCCGCCGTTTCCAGTGTCGGCAAGGCTGTGCCCACCCCCTCCAGCGGGGAGTTGAACACCTGGAATTCATTCCATGTGGCAGCACAACAGTTGTCGAGCTTTCAGCCGGTCGGCAACAGGCTCCAGGCGGGGCTGCCCGGCGGGGGAACCATCACCTACGCCATTAATCCCGAACTGCAGGAGCGGGTCAAGCGGGTGATGGACGACAACCGGGTTCCCTTTGGCGTCTTTGTTGCGCTGGAACCTCGGACCGGCAAGATCCTGGCCATGGCAAGCCACTCCACCCGGGATACCGCCTGGCCCGGCAAGGCCTTTTATACCCCCTACCCCATGGCCTCCCTGTTCAAGATCGTTACCGCGGCCGCGGCCCTGGAGGAAAAAAAGATCTCTCCGGACACCGTCATGGCGTTCAACGGCAAGTTGACCTCGGTCTCCCCCAGCATCTGGGAACCCCGTCGCCGCCACAGCCAGGAAATGTCCCTCACCGAGGCGATGGGCAAATCGGTCAATCCGGTCTTCGGCCGCCTGGCCAGTGATGTGGTTGGCCGGGACCCGCTTCTGCAGTATGCCGGGCGCTTCGGCTTCAACCAGGTGCTCTTTCCGGGCACGCAGATTCAGCCGAGCATTGCCGCCACCCCCCAGAGCACGGCCGACCTGATGCTCATGGGTGCCGGTCTCGGTCGTGAGGTAAAGATCACCCCCCTGCATGCAGCCGCCCTGATCGGGGCCTTAGCCAACGGCGGCACCCTGATGGCGCCGCTTTTGGCCGACGAGATCAAGAGCGGCAAGGGTACGACCGTGTACCAGGCCCAGCCCCATCCGCTGCGCCGGGCAATCTCCACCGAGACGGCCGGAAACCTGGCAAAAATGCTCTCCACGACCGTCAGCAGCGGCACTTCGCGCCGGGCCTTCCACGACCGGCGCGGTCGCCCCATGCTCGGGTCGATCTCCATTGCCGCCAAGACCGGCTCCATCGATGGCAAGGACCCGGAAGGCCACTATAGCTGGTTCGCCGCCTACGCCCCCATCGAGAATCCCCAGATCGCCCTGGTCGCCCTGGTCGTGAACCAGGGGAAATGGAAGATCAAGGCAACACATGTGGGAGAAAAGGCGCTGGAGACGTTTTTCAGGTGAGGGGAAACAGGGACCGGGGATCAGAGGACGGGGAACTCCCAGCCCCTGATTCCCGACCTGAGGTTTGCATGCAGTGCGGCACCTGCTGCGTGGCACCGGATATCACCACTCTGCAAAAACCGGTGGGGGTGCGATGCCGCCACCTGGACAGGGACAACCGGTGCCGGATCTACGCCGAACGGCCGACGGTCTGTCAACGGTACCGGCCGGATGCCATCTGCAGGGAAATCGCGGCCCCCGACCTGGAGGGCCGTGTTGCCCGCTACCTTTCGCTGTTCGGACTCGGTTGAGCGCCGTGCGGAAACGTCCGCAGGCTGAGAACGCCGTCCCGCCATTCCCCGTAGGAAAACTGGCTGATCCAGTCACCTAAGGAAAGGAGGACGGTTTTTCCGTTCTCTTCAAGGAACGGGCGATGGAAATGGCCGGTAATCACCACCTCGACCCCCTCGCGGAATCGCTCGGCAGCGAACCCCCGGATGATCCGGTCGTAGTCCCATCGTGCATTCCGCCGCGGCGCGGCCGCCTTTGATCGTGAGCCGAGCCGGTCGGCAATCGTCAGCGGCACGACAGCCGGCACCAGACGGGCAAGCAGGCGGGTCAGCCGGGAGTGGAACACGGCCCGCAGGCACCGATAGCCATAGTCGCGCCGATTCATCTGGTCGCCGTGACAGAGATAGAGCCGCCGGCCGTCCAGCTCCATGACCACCGGGCCGGGATGAACGGCAGCCTGCAGCGTCCCGGTGAACATTGGCCCCAGGTGGAAGTCGTGGTTTCCCTCCAGGCAGACCAGCCGCACACCGTTCAGGACGAGGCGCTGCAACCGTTCCAGAACCGGTTGGTACTGGGGATAGCTGATGCCGGGAGCGCCGAGCCAGAATTCAAACAGATCCCCGAGAACGAAGATGGTCTCCACCGTCCCGGGAAGGGTATCGAGGAAACGGAGGAGGTGCCGGTAATTGGCATCCTCCGGTCTCCGCAGATGGGCATCGGCAATAAAAATAGCGTGCATGCCGGGCACTATAGCCAAAATAGCGGTACAGGTAAAGGCAGAGGTAATGATACACAGCAGATCACGTTCCCCACACGTCTCCTTGCCAGCGGATCTCACCGTGCATGTTGCCCCGGACAGGAGGGGCTGATGGGGGTGGCCCGCGACGTTGAAATCATCTGGGACGACCTGATCGATGCCTTTGAAAACCCCGATCCGGGGCTGATCTACCTCCTCGACAGGAGTACCGGCGAGGTCTTTTTCATCCCGACCGACTACGAGGACGATGCGTTCTGGATGGAGGTGGCGCAGCATGGCGACCAGTACCTGCAGATTCCCGGCTTTGACTATGATCAGGAGCGCCTGCTGCTGCACCAGTTCATAAAAGGGATTCCGGATCAGCGGCTCAGACAGGTCCTGGAACGGACCTTCACCGGCAGGAGTCCGTACGGCCGGATTGAAGATATCCTTGCCTTCTATCCCGACGAACTGGACATGTTCCTGGCCCTCAAGGAAGAGTTGATCGCCGACCGCATCCGTCTCTGGCTGGAAGAACACGACATCTTCCCGGCCGGCACCACCTTTTAGAGGCCACATGACCCAGCACCCGCAAACGGCAAACAGGACCATCGCCGGCCTCGCCATCGTCGCGGCTGCCGTGGCACTGACCTATGCCGTGCGCCACACCGTCTCCTGTTTCCTCCTGGCGTTCGTCATCGCCTACCTCCTCGACCCGCTGCTGGTCCAGCTGGAACGGCGCAGATGCCCCCGGGCGGTCGGCATCGCCCTGCTCTACCTGGTTCTGGCCATCCTGTCCGCCTTTTCCCTCGTCTTCCTCGTACCGCTCCTGTCCGCCCGCTGGGAGGCACTGATCAGGGATCTCCCCCGCTACGTCATTCAGGTCAAGGCGATCGTTGCCGACCTGAAAACCCGTTTCACGCCGGTCTATGCGGCCGAGGAATGGAGCTGGCTCCTGGACACCACGACCGGCAACCTGGACTCAGGGCTCGGCTCAATCGGCTCCGGTCTCTACGCCACCGCATCGCGACTCGTCTTCAACCTTTTCAACCTGGTGCTGGCGCCGATTCTGGTCTTTTTCATGCTCTACTACAAGCAGCCCATCATCGACGGCATCAAGATCTGGCTCCCGTCCCGCCACCGTGAGGAGATCCTGGTCTTCGGCCGCGAGGTGAACGCCAGCATCGGCGGCTATCTCCGGGGGCAGCTCATCGTCTCCGTCATCGTGGCGATCATGTCGGCCATCGCCCTCTTCTTCCTCGACATCGACAACGCCCTGTTCCTCGGCATGTTTGCCGGTCTCGCCTCAGTGCTGCCGTTCATTGGCGTGATCCTGGCCACCATTCCGCCGGTCTTTTTCGCCTATCTCAAGTTCCAGACCGGCATGGCGGTAATCAAGGTGGTGAGCGCCTTTGCCGTCATCTATTTCCTGGAGGGGTACCTGATAAAGCCCCTCGTCTTCAAGGAATCCATGGACCTGAACCCCCTCATGACCATCATTGTCGTCATGGCATTCGGCGAGCTGATGGGATTCTGGGGGATACTCCTGGCCATCCCCATTGCCGCCGCCTTCAAGATATTCTCGAACCACCTGCGGCGCGGCGGCTTCGCCCGGGAGTCCTGAGACATGTCCGCAGAGCCTGCACGGCGCAAGATCGCCATCGCCCTGGCCCTCTGCTTCATTGCCCTGCTCGCGATGGGCTACTATCTCCCCCACACCTTTTCGGCAGTTCTCACCTCTCTGGTCATCGCCTACCTGGTCAACCCGGTCCTCAAATACCTGGAGGCACGGGGATTCGACCGGGTCACCGCCCTGATCCTTCTGTACGGGATCGGTCTGTTCGCCGTCTTTCTCGCCTCGTTCTTCTTCATCCCCTACCTGGGTCATCAACTGGACGCCCTGACCAAATCGATCCCCACCTACACAAGGACCCTCAAGAGAGCCATGGAGAGCTGGCAGGGGCAGGTGGCAAACCTATCCCAGGGTGCCGACATGAGCTGGGTGATGCAGCAGATCGACGATCTGACCGGCGAACTGGTGAAGGACATCTCCGGTCAGGGGTATCGGCAACTGCAACGGGTGGCATTCGGCGCCTTCAACCTGGTGCTGGCGCCGATCCTGGTCTTTTTCATGCTCCTTTACAAGCAGCACGCCAAGGACCTCATCAAGCGCCTGTTCCATCACGACGACCGGCGGCACCTCATCGACCTGGGCAGGACCATCAACCGCTCCCTGGAACGGTTCATCATCGGCATGATCGTCGATTGCCTGCTGGTAGGGCTTCTCACCGCCGGCGCCCTGGCCCTCTTGGGGATCGAGTTTCCGGTACTGAACGGCCTCTTTGCCGGCTTCGCCTCCATTGTCCCGCTCATCGGGGTCATGGTGGCGGTCATCCCGCCGACCCTCATCGGCTATGCCGAAACCGGCGATCCCATGATCATCCCCAAGGTCATTGCCGCCTACTTCGTGATCAACGTCATCATCGAAGGGAACCTCATCAAACCGCTGGTCATGCGGAGCACGCTGCGCCTGAACCCGCTGGCGGTCATCTTCACCGTCATGGCCATGGGAGAACTGCTCGGCTTCTGGGGTATCGTCCTGGCGATCCCCATCGCCGCGGTGCTGAAGATCTGCACCGCCGAGATGCGGGAACTTTTGACCGAACATGCAAAGTCGGACGGGCACAGGTAATTCATGAAACTGCAACTACTTAGCCCGGCAAAGGCCCTCAACAAGGCCTATCTTCGGCAGAGCCTCAAGCGCGACCAGATCGAGCTGTTCAAGGCCAATCTTGCCCGGATGTTCGAACGGCTCCGCTCGGACGAGCACGAAGAGCACCTGAAGAACATCGTTGCCGACTTCCTCAAGGATACCTGGTACAAACCCGGCTTTGAGATCAACACCAGCAAGCGAGCCGACCTTGTCATTCACAACGGCAAGAGTTCGGACGACAGCATCGGGGTCATCATCGAGACCAAGAAGCCGTCCAACAGGGCGGAGATGATCTCGCCCGAAAGGCCCAATGCCAAGGCGCTGCACGAGCTTCTGCACTACTACATGCAGGAGCGTTACATTAAAGGCAACCAGGAGATAAAACGACTCATCGTCTGTAACATCTACGAGTGGTACATCTTCGATGCCGCCGATTTCGAGCGGTTCTTCTTCGGCAATCAGAGACTCGTCAAGAGCTATAAGGACTGGAACGACGGGCTCCTGGTCAGCACCAACACCGACTGGTTTTATCAGGAGATTGCCAAGCCGTTCATCGAAAAGGAGCTGACCGAACTCCCCTGTACCTGTTTCGATCTGCGGGACTTCGAGAAAATCGCGCGCAATCCGGATAAGGTCGACGACAGAAAGCTGATCAATCTCTTCAAACTCCTCTCCCCTGCGCACCTGCTCAAACAGCCGTTTACCAACGACAGCAACTCCCTGAACCGGGAGTTCTACAACGAGCTGCTGCATATCATCGGCCTTGAGGAAGTTAAGGAGAAAGGGAAAAAGCTGATCGGGCGCAAACCGGAAGGGTCGCGCCTCGACGGCTCGCTGCTGGAAAACACCGTCAGCTACCTGAAGAACCGGAACCGCCTCGCCGGCATCGGCCGGCCCGAACAGTACGGCGGCAGTGAAGACGAGCAACTCTTCAGTATCGCCCTGGAACTCTGCATCACCTGGCTCAACCGCCTCCTCTTCCTGAAACTGCTGGAAGGGCAGCTGATCGGCTATCACCGGGGAGACCAGGCCCACGCCTTCCTCAACAGCAGACGGATTGCGGATTACGACGACCTGGACGAGCTGTTCTTCGACGTGCTGGCGGTTCGGCCGGCCGACCGGACCGAGTCGGTACGGAAAAAATTCGGCTCCATCCCGTACCTGAACAGCTCCCTCTTCGAGGAGAGCGAGCTGGAGCGGGCCACCATGCGGATCAACGAGCTGAAGAACCGGCACGATCTGCCGCTCTACAGCGCGACGGTGCTGAAGGAGCCCACCGGCAGGCGCCGCACCGGCGGCATGAACACGCTGCACTACCTGTTCGAGTTCCTCGATGCCTACGACTTTGCCGCCGAAGGGGCTGCCGAGATCCAGGAACAGAACAAGACCATCATCAACGCCTCGGTGCTCGGCCTGATCTTCGAGAAGATCAACGGCTACCGCGACGGCTCCTTCTTCACCCCCGGCTTCATCACCATGTACATCTGCCGCGAAACCGTCCGCCGGGCGGTGGTGCAAAGGTTCAACGAGCGCTACGGCTGGGACTGCGCCGACTTCACGGCGCTCTACAACTGCCTCGACAAGATCACGCTGCAGGAGGCGAACGAAACCGTTAACAGCCTGAAGATCTGCGATCCGGCAGTCGGCTCGGGCCACTTCCTGGTCTCGGCCCTGAACGAGATGATCGCCGTCAAGGCGGACCTGGAGATCCTGGCGGATCGGGATGGAAAACGGCTGCGCGGCTACAGCGTTGCCATCGAAAACGACGAACTGATCGTCACCGGCGACGACCAGCTCTTCAGCTACAACTACAGAGACCCGGAATCCCAGCGGGTGCAGGAAATCCTGTTCCACGAAAAAGAGACGATTATTGAAAACTGCCTCTTCGGCGTCGATATCAACGCAAAGTCGGTTGCCATCTGTCGCTTAAGGCTCTGGATAGAGCTGCTGAAGAACGCCTATTATCGTCGCGGCACCCTTGAGCTGGAAACCCTCCCCAACATCGACATCAATATCAAGTGCGGCAACTCACTGGTCAGCCGCTTCGCCATCACCGGCAATCCCGGCATCCTCCCCGGCGACCGGAAGAAGCTGAAAGAGTTGACCGAAAAGTACCGTAGCCACGTCTTCGACTACAAGCTCTCCCCTGCCAACAAGGCCCAACTGCGCAAGGTTATCGAGGGTCAGAAGGAAGACCTGCTGAAGTTCGGCTTGCCTAATGACAAAGACCTGGTTGAGTTGCGGCGGCGGGAGAACTTTCTCGACCAGTTGCCGCTCTTCACCCTGAGCAAGAAGGAGGCGGCTGAGCGGCAGAAGCTGACGGAAGAGGTGGAGGCGCTCAAGAAACGGTTCGAGGAAAAGCAGCGCTCGCTCTACGCCAATGCCTTCGAGTGGCGCTTCGAGTTTCCCGAGGTGCTGGACGGGAACGGGGAGTTCACCGGCTTCGACGCAGTTATCGGCAATCCGCCGTACATCCGCCAGGAGGCGATCAAGGAGCAGAAGCCGGCGTTTGTGGAAATGTTCGGCGACTTCTACTGCGGCACGGCGGACATCTACACCTACTTCTACAAGACCGGCCTGGGCCTGCTCAGGAACGGCGGCCTTCTCTGCTACATCGCCCCCAACAAGTTCATGCGGTCGGGCTACGGCAGGAACACCCGCGAACTGCTCACCACTGCGGCAACGCCGCTCATGGTCCTCGATTTCGGCGACCTGCCGGTCTTCGACGAGGCAACCACCTATCCGTCGATTGTGCTGGTGGAGAAGGCCCCCCCCTCAATCCCACCTTGTCAGGGGGGAAGGGGAAAAAGGCGAAGCAAGGCCCCCTCCCTGACAAGGGAGGGCGTGTTCCTCGCCGCCACCCTCACCGATCCTGCTCAGTTACAGAGGTTTGCCGAAACCCTCCCAGCCGTCGGCTTTACCATGCCGGTCAGCGCGCTGTCAGCCGACGGCTGGACCCTGGAGCGGCCGGAAGTCCTGGGGCTGATGGACAAGCTGCGCAACGCCGGCAAACCGCTCGGCGAGTATGTGGAGGGAAAGTTCTACTACGGCATCAAGACCGGGCTGAATGAGGCGTTCGTCATCGACGAGGAGACCAAGGCACGGCTGATTGCCGAAGACCCGAAGAGCGCGGAGATCATCAAGCCATGGCTGCGGGGGCGGGATATCAGGAAGTGGAAGGCGGAGCCGTCTGGAGTGCACATAATTTACATTCCATGGCGCTTTGATATAGAGAAATACCCCGCGGTTCTCAACCATCTGTTACAGTACAGAGACAAGCTCGAACAAAGAAACGAGGCGTTGACCGGGCGACATGAGTGGTACGCTTTGCAGCGGTATGCCTCTGACTATATTTGTGAATTCAATAAAAAGAAGATTGTTTACCAGGTATTTCAGGTTAAGCCGTTGTTTTTGATAGACAACACAGGTGTATTAACAAATAACGCGGCATACATTGTTCCAGATGCAGACGAGTATTTGCTGGCGTACTTGAATTCAAAACTTGGCTGGTATTTGATCCAGCAGTTTTGTTCTCCAATTCAAAATGGTTACCAACTAATGGCAACGTACTTCGGTAAATCATTAATCTATCCCGCAACTGCCGAACAGAAAGCCCCCATTATCGAGCTGGTGCAGAAAATCCTCACCGATCCCGACGACCCGGAAGTCCCCCGACTCGAAGCCGAGATCGACCGGCTGGTGTATGCGCTGTACGGATTGACGGGAGAGGAGATTGCCCTGATAGAGGGCGCCAACTGATGGAACCAGGCGTAGTCATTGGGGTAATCGCCGGCATCGTTGGTGCTTTTTTCATCGTGCGCTGGCTGGAAAAGCCGTGGAGCGGACTAAAGCTGCTCTTTGCCTGGCTGTTGCTGGCGGCCTTCGGTTTGAGCTGCGTTTCCGCATTTGTCGCCGGTCGGCTGGTGTTGCAAATGTTCGGCATGGAGAAGTCGCCCCTGATCTGGCTGGCTCCGTTGGGGGTAGCGCTCCTTTTTGTATTCACGCTGGTACGTCTTTATCCGGGAAGGAAATCGGATAGCTGAGGGCAGCCAGAGAGTTGCACATTGTTATGCAAATTGACAAGATGTTTTATATGCATTTTTGGAGGTGTACTATGCTTAACCAATCCCGCGAGATCGACCGCATCACCATCTCGGTTCCCCATACTCTCGCCCTGGAGGCGGATGCGCTTTCCACCGAACTGAAGGTTTCCCGCTCCGAACTGTACAAGACCGCCATGGAAAACTTCCTCGCCGAGCAACGTCGGCTGCGGGTCCGGATGATTGCCGCGGAGATGGCCGAGGAGTACCGTACCAACAAGGAACTTACCTCCATGTCGGCGCTTGATGGCGAGAATTTCGCATGAAGCAGCGCGATATCTGGTTGGTGAACCTCGACCCGACTGTCGGCGCGGAGATCCGCAAGACACGGCCCTGCGTGATTGTTGGCGATGACGCCGTGGGGGTGCTGCCGTTGAAGCTGGTTGCACCGCTTATCGACCTGAAGGAGCGGTATCGCTCCGTCCCGTGGATGGTCTGCCTGAAACCGGATCATCTGAACAACCTTACCAAGCCTTCGGCGATAGACCTGTTCCAAGTCCGTTGTGTCGCTGAAGAGCGACTGGTACGCAGGCTGGGGGAGATCACCCCTGCCGAACTTGACGAAGCCCGGCAGGCGCTGAAGCTGGTCTTTGGTCTGCAGTAGCACAAATGGATGGGGGCTTACAAAGCAAAACACCGGCCGCAAAAGAATCTGAGCCGAGAAAGCACAACCCATGACCAAAACAACCTACACCATCACCGGCATGTCCTGCGTCAACTGCGCCGGCCGGATCGAGAAAAAATTGGGCCAGACGCCGGGCATCGACCGGGCCGCGGTCAACTTCGCCATTGAGGAACTCCTGGTGGAGTTCGACGAGAGAGCCGTCACCTCGGACGAGATCGAGTCGCTGGTAACCGGCCTCGGCTACGGCATCAAGGCCCGACAGGGGAGCGGCGAACTCCGCTTCGGCGTCAAGGGGCTCCACTGCGCCTCCTGCGTCGCCACCCTGGAAACGAAGCTCCAGGCCAACCCGGCAATCAGTGCGGCTGTAGTCAACCTGGCCCAGGAATCGGCCCTGGTCCGCTACGACCCTGCCGCCATCGGCCAGGCGGAGATCTTCGCCCTGGTCACTGCCGCCGGCTACCAGCCGCAAGCAGACGAGGCGGCAGAGGAGGATGTGGCACGGGCCTTCCGGACGCAGCGGAACTGGTTTCTCTTCAGCCTTGCCCTGTCGCTCCCGATCATGGCCACCATGACCATGCACGGCAACCGGACTATCGGCTGGCTGGGCCTGCTCCTCGCCACCATCGTCCAGTTCACCGCCGGCCTCACCTTCTACCGCGGCTCCTGGTTCGCCCTGAAGAGCAGAAGCGCCAACATGGACGTCCTGGTGGCCCTGGGGACCTCGGCCGCCTACTTCTACTCCCTGGCCGCCTTTTTCGGTCTGCTCGGCGGCCACGGCGAGGTGTTTTTCGAGACCTCGGCCATGCTCATCGCCTTCATCCGCCTCGGCAAGTACCTGGAGGCACGGGCCAGGGGAAAGGCGAGCGAGGCGCTGAAGAAGCTTCTGCGGCTCCAAGCCGACAAGGCCCGCCTCCTGGTGGACGGCGAGGAACGGGAGGTGCCGGCCGCCCTGGTAAAAGTCGGCGACATCGTCCTGGTCAGGCCCGGGGAGACAATACCCGTGGACGGCGAGGTAATTGACGGCCGCTCCATGGTGGACGAATCCATGGTGACCGGCGAGTCGCTGCCGGTGGAAAAGAAGGCCGGCACCGGCGTCACCGGCGCTACCATTAACACCAGCGGCGTCATCCGGGTCAGGGCGACCAGGGTGGGCGAAGCGACCCTCCTGTCCCAGATCGTCAAGATGGTCCAGGAAGCCCAGGCGGACAAGGCCCCGATCCAGCGGTTTGCCGACCGGGTCTCGGCCCGGTTCGTGCCGGCGGTCCTGGGGCTTGCCCTCATCACCTTTGGCGGCTGGTACCTGTTCTCCGGCCACGGTTTTCTTTTTGCCTTCAAGCTGGCCATCGCCGTGGTGGTCATCGCCTGCCCCTGCGCCATGGGACTGGCCACGCCGACCGCCATCATGGTGGGGAGCGGCATCGGCCTCACCCGCGGCATCCTCATCAAGCGCGGGTCGGCGCTGGAGCAGATCGCCTACCTGAACGCCCTCCTGCTTGACAAGACCGGCACCATCACCCTGGGCAAGCCGGTCCTGACCACGCTCCTGGCGGTCAAGGGGGTGGACGAGCTGCGGCTTCTGGAGTGCCTGGTCGCGGCCGAGTCCCAATCGCTCCACCCGCTGGCCCGGGCCGTGGTGGAAAGTGCCGCCAAACGGGGCGTCACGCCGGGCGCCGTGGAAGAGTACGAGGAACGAGGGGGCTTCGGGATTTCCTGCCTCTACAATGGGGTACGGCTCCTGGCCGGCAACAGCCGGCTCATGAAAGAGGCCGGCGTGAACATCGAGCCGCTGGCGGAAAACGCCGAACGGCTGGCCAGAGAGGGCAAATCCCTGATCTGGATCGCCGCCGGCAAGGCACTGGTCGGACTCGCGGCCCTGGCCGACCCGATCAAGGAGACCTCGGCCCGTGCCATTGCCGACCTGAAGCTCCTCGGCATCCCCTGCACCATGATCACCGGCGACCACCGGGACGTGGCAGCGGCCATCGCCCGCCAGGCCGGTATCGACGGCTTCGAGGCCGAGGTGCTGCCGGACCGGAAACAGCAAGTAGTGCAGGAGTATCAGAAGAAAGGGCTCTTCGTCGGCATGGTGGGGGACGGCATCAACGACGCGCCGGCACTGGCGAGGGCCGACGTGGGGATCGCCATCGGCGGCGGCACCGATGTGGCCAAGGAGACCGGCGACATCATCCTGGTCAGGGACGACCTGATGGACGTGGTCCGGGCCGTCAAGTTAGGGCGGGCCACCCTGGTCAAGGTGAAACAGAACCTCTTCTGGGCGCTCTTCTACAACGTCCTCGGCATCCCGATCGCGGCCGGCCTCCTCTACCCGGCCTTCGGCATCACCCTGAAACCGGAGTTCGCCGGCCTGGCCATGGCCTTCTCCTCGGTCTCGGTGGTCAGCAACTCGCTGCTATTGCGGCGGGTGGTGAAACGGCTGTAATAACATTCAACGCGGAGGGACGCGGATAGGACGGATTTACACGGATTCTCAAGATTCATTGCTGTTTTCCTTATCCGCTTTCATCTGCGTTAATCCGTGTTGAATTGCCTTTGGTCTTTCTTTTTGGTTAAGGACTCGCCATGACACAAACGCTCTTGCTACTCCTGCTCCTGCTGACCGTCGCCTGCCTCGTCCTTCTCGTACTGCTGCTGAGGCGCGGTGGTGGGGAGACCGCTGGCCGGCTCGATCTCCTGGATCGTTCCCTGGAGCGGAGCGAACGCGCCCTGCGCGACGAACTGGCCCGTCTGCGGGAGGAGATGGGGCAACAGGGACGGGAGGGACGCGAGGAGCAGGGAAACGCCCTGCGGGCCTTCGGCGAGTCGCTCCTGAAACGGATGACCGACATCGCCGGCTTCCAGAAAACCCAGTTGGATACCTTTGCCGAGCAGCTGAAGACCCTGACCCAGCTGAACGAACAGAAGCTGAACACGCTGCGCGAGACCGTGGAGAGCCAGTTGAAGAGCCTGCAGGAGGACAACAGCGCCAAGCTGGAACAGATGCGGGCCGTGGTGGACGAAAAGCTGCACGCCACCCTGGAAAAGCGGCTCGGCGAATCGTTCAAGCTGGTGAGCGACCGGTTGGAGATGGTCCACAAGGGGCTCGGCGAGATGCAGAGCCTGGCAGTGGGGGTCGGGGACCTGAAAAAGGTCCTGACCAACGTGAAGACAAGAGGGAACTTCGGCGAGATCCAACTGGGGAGCCTCCTGGAGCAGCTCCTCACCCCGGAGCAGTACGCCGCCAACGTGGCCACCCGGCCGGGGAGCAGCCAGCGGGTGGAGTTCGCCATCAAGCTGCCGGGGAAGAGCGACGTGGGCGAGCAGCCGGTCTGGCTCCCCATCGACGCCAAGTTCCCCCAGGAGGACTATCTGCGGCTATTGGAGGCCCAGGAGCAGGGGAACCCAGTCCTGGTGGAGGAGAGCTCCCGCCAGCTGGAAAAGGCCGTGCAGCTCATGGCCAGGGACATCCGGGACAAGTATCTGGCGCCGCCGCACACCACCGACTTCGGCATCATGTTCCTCCCCACCGAGGGGCTCTATGCCGAGGTGCTCCGCCGTACCGGCCTCTGCGAGACCTTGCAGCGTGAGTGCCGGGTGGTGATTACCGGCCCGACGACCCTGGCGGCCCTGCTCAACTCGCTACAGTTGGGCTTTCGCACCCTGGCCATCGAGAAGCGCTCCAGCGAGGTCTGGTCCCTGCTGGGTGCGGTGAAGAGCGAGTTCGCCACCTTCGGCGACATCCTGGAGAAGACGAAAAAGAAGCTGCAGGAAGCGGGGAACAGTATCGACGCGGCCTCGGTCCGCTCCCGGGCCATCGAGCGGAAGCTGAAGAACGTGCAGGAGATGCCGGCCGGGGATGCGACAGGGGTGGTCGGGACCGGCCCCGAAGGAAACGAGGCGTGAGACGGTTCTGCTCTCTCTTGCTGATACTCTTCTGCTGCTGCGGAGCAGCCGCGCCAGTCGCGCCCCGCGGCCAGGAGCGGGAAGAGCGCCAGATCGGCAGGCTGCTGGCCGACCTCAGGCTTGCCCTGGTCCAGGCAGAAGAAGATAACGATGCCCTGGAAAAGGCAGCGACAGCCGTTACCCCCTTGGAACCGGCCCAACGTGAGCAGGACATCGAATCCCTGCAGGAATGGTATGCCGACTACACCGGCTGGCTCCAGGGACGCATCGCCGGTCACGACGCCGACCTGGCACTTCTGCGGGCCGGCAAGGAGCCCCTTGGCAGCGCGGCGGACGGCTATCGGCAGGCAGCGCGCACCAGCCGGGAGTTGGGCAAAGAGCTGGCATCCCTGGAGAAGGAGTTCCGCCAGGAGCAGAAGCGGCTGACCAGGGCGCTGGAACGGCGCACGCTGCTGGAAAACCGGATGCGTGACCTGCAGGAGGAACTGGCCGGACTCGGCGAGGAGCTTCATGGCAAGCCGTCCCGCAAGTCCGAAAAACTCAGGAGCATGCTTACCACTCTGCAGAACGAACTTCTCACCCTTCCCCGGATCGACACCGCGCTCCTCAAACACTACTTCGTGCTTGCCGAACGCTGCCGGGGAACCGGTGAGCTGCTCGCCCAGCAGGTCGCACTCTTCGACGCCGTTGCCGGCGTTGGCGGCCCAACCGGCCGTGATCGGGGGAACGCTGACGAACGCGTCGCCGAAGCCTACCAACGGCTCATCGGCGCACTTGAAGCTCAGGCTGCGCGGCTGAAGAGCCGGTTGGACGAGTTGGACCGGCGAAGCTCCCGGGTGACGCCGGCGGGGACCTTGGGCGAGGTCGAGCGCTCCGCCGAGCTGCTCGCCTACTACGAAGAGTTCCGTCAGCAGCTCGGGGAACGACTGGACCGGCTGGGAGTCCTGATAGGCGACTACCGGTTCGAACTCTCGACCGCCACTCCGGGCCGACACGACTGATTGCACGCTGCCGGCAAATGGTGTACCATGCCGCCGGATTTCCATTAACGTTCAGGATACCACCGTGACCAGAGAAATCATTCTCATAGCAGGCGCCTACCTGCTCGGCTCCATTCCCACCGGCCTGCTCCTGGCCAAGGCCGCCGGCGTCGACATCCGCGCCGCTGGCAGCGGCAACATCGGCGCCACCAACGTCTACCGGACCCTCGGCCGCACCGTCGGCGTCCTCACCCTGGTGGGGGACTGCCTGAAGGGACTCCTCCCGGTCCTTGCCGCACGCTACCTGGGGCTTACCGATGCCTGGATCGCCGCAGCCGGCCTGGCGGCCTTTCTCGGCCACGTCTACACGGTCTTCCTCGGTTTCAAAGGGGGAAAGGGGGTCGCCACGGCCCTCGGCGTCTTCCTGGGGGTCTCTCCCCTGGCAGTCCTCGGCGCTCTGGCGATCTTTGTCCTGCTGGTCTGGAAGTGGCGCTACATCTCGCTCGGCTCCATCTCTGCGGCAGCAGCCATGCCGATCCTGGTGGCACTGCTGGACCGCCGTCCCGAACTGGTGGGGATGACCGTCGTGGTGGCAGCCCTGGTGATCTGGAAACACCGGGAGAACATTGGCCGCCTGCGGGACGGGACGGAAAACCGGTTCAAGGCCTGAATCCATCGCGGAATGATTAGAAAAAGTGACCGGGGTTCCCGCTTCGGGTAGATTGGTGCCTCGTTTATGTCATGAGGTGCCCCCGGGATGAGGGAGCAGCATCAACGTAATGTCGTAAAGCCGCAGCGGGCCGATTCAAAGGTCTGGGTGGCTTTTTTGTTTTTGCAGATGGGGTGCGAATGGTTGCACTGCTAATATTTTTTTCATGTTCACTTACTCAATGATCACAGGCGGTATTGCAGCACTTGCGGGAGTTCTTTTCCTGTCGGTAGAGGCAATCCGAGCGTACCGCCGAAGACGATTGAAGTAGTAGGAAAAAGAGGGAATTTACAGCCCAAGTTCACGATGAGAACCAAGACGAACTAAGTCGAGATAGTTGTCATCCGGCTTCCGGTAAATCAAGATCAAATCTGGCCTGATGTGGCAATCCCGATGATCAGCCCAATCGCCGGAAAGAGGGTGATCGAAGTTTCGACGCGGTAAAGGCTCATCGACGGCGAGAAGATTCACAACTTCCATCAGGTCGGCATCAACTGTTTTCCCGTGCCGTCCTGATTTTTCCCGTTTGTAGTCGCGTTTGAAACGGCCAGTGAATCTAATCTCGCGCATTCAGCTTTCCAAGAAGGTTGTCAGCGGAACCAACCGTTACTAGTTCACCGCGCCGAGCGGCTTTCATAGCTTCGATAGTTTCATTATTGGGGACAAGCGGTTCAAACGGCAGAACCTTTTCCTTGGCTATGCGCATCATCAACATGCGGAAAGCGTCAGAAGCAGTAAGGCCTATAGAAGCAAGAACCGCTTCAGCTTCAAGCTTTATATGTTCGTCTATCCGCGCACGAACGACAGAATTCAAAGTTGCCATAATCTTTCTCCTTTGAGCTACATTGTAGCCCAAAGACTGTAACGGGGCAAGATTATTTCCACTACGAAAGCGGGAGACGAATGTCCAACTTGCGGCTCGACCAGACCGCCCGCAAATACTGGGCGGGCTGGTCAGCCTTATGGCGTTAATGTGGCTTAATTCGACCACAATCATTGCAAACTCGGATTGACACTCCGAGTTTGCAATGATAAATTCCCCCCATGATACCACGCCCCCTTTACAGTGACGCCGTTTCACGAGCGCTGCTGCGTTCTCCGGTCACCGCCCTGCTCGGTCCGCGCCAATGCGGAAAAACTACGCTGGCGCGGCTGATCGGCCAAGAGCGTGAAGGACACTATTTTGACATGGAGTCGCCCGTTGACCGGCAGCGCCTCCAAAACCCCGAACTCGCGCTCGGCTCTCTGTCGGGACTGGTAATTATCGATGAAATTCAACTTGTCCCCGAACTATTCGGCATTCTGCGGGTGCTGGCGGACCGTCCGGACCAGCCTGCCCGCTATCTGGTACTGGGTAGCGCGTCTCCCCATATCATTAAGAGGATTTCGGAAACCCTTGCCGGACGGATTGAGTTTGTTGATTTGTCCGGGTTCAATCTTGCGGAAATATCGCCGGAAGAGCGAGACCGTCTCTGGCTGCGCGGCGGGTTTCCCCGTTCGTTTCTCGCCGGCAGCGAGGCAGACAGCCTTGCTTGGCGGGAAGGATTCATCCGTACCTTCCTGGAACGCGATATCCCGCAACTTGGGATAACCATTCCCGCCACGGCCATGCGCCGGTTCTGGACCATGCTGTCGCACCTCCACGGCCGGACATGGAACGCCTCCGACTTAGGTCGCTCCATGGGCCTGTCGGACAAAACCGTGCGCCATTACCTGGACATCCTCACCGGCACCTATATGGTCAGGCAGTTGCAGCCCTGGCATGAAAACCTGAAAAAACGCCAGATAAAGTCACCCAAGATTTACCTGCGCGATACCGGCTTGCTGCACAGCCTGCTGAATATTCCCGGAATGGGAGAACTCTGGGCGCATCCACGGCTCGGTGCATCATGGGAAGGGTTCTGCCTGGAACAGGTGGTGGCGGCTCTGAACACGCAAGAGGTTTATTTCTGGGCTACCCAGGGTGGAGCGGAGCTAGATCTGCTTTTCTTCTCGGGCGGAAGGCGATTTGGCGTGGAGTTGAAGTTCAACGAAGCACCGAAAGTCACCAAATCCATGCAGAGCGCACTGACGGACCTCTCCCTGGCTCATCTCTGGGTGGTGTATCCTGGCGCGGTGCGCTACGCTGTCCATGAAAAGATCACCATGCTGCCGCTGGCGGAGATTGCCAGCCTGCCTGCGGAGATTTTGAAATAGAAATGTTCCATTCGGGGGGATGAGCGGTTCACGCGCACGAGTGCGTGGGGCTGGTCAACAAGTACCTACCAGGTTCGCGGTAAAGACGGTGATAAGCTGATTATTCTTCTCGGAGGCGGAACTAAAAAAGGGCAGCAAAAGGATATCAACAAGGCAGAAGCCATCTGGAAAGAGTACAAAGAACGAAAAGCCAAACAGAAAAAGAAATCGATTTAGGGAGGACAAAATGGCCCTGACAAGAGACTTCAAAGAAACCATAAAAAAACGGGTTGAGTGCGACCCCGATTTTGCCAAATCACTGCTTCATGAAGCGGTCGATTTATTGCTCGATGGCGATTCAGCAACCGCCAAACTGATTTTAAGAGACCTCATAAACGCAACAGTCGGATTCGAGCGATTAGCCGCAGAAGTTCAAAAGCCAAGTAAAAGTCTTCACCGCATGCTTTCCGCTTCCGGAAATCCAACCATGGAGAATCTATCGACTATCTTCGCCACCATTAAAAAATCCCTCCATGTCAGAATTGAAACCACTGTCATCGCAGTCTGACAGCAATATAAAACTGAAATTCAAACACTTATGCTGCGAGTCCCGCCTGAAGTCCATGCCCGTGCCGCCATGATGGCTGAAGCTCACGGAATGAGCCTCAACCAGTGGGCTGCGGATATTCTTTCAAAAGCTTCCTGAAAAGGCAAAAACAGGGCGTAGAGTCTGACCACGCAGGACCGGCTTCACCCCATCATCGCCTTCAGCCGGGCAAAGGTGTTGCTGGCCAGCTTGTCACTCTCCTCCTCGCTGACAACCCGCGTGCCACTCCCCCCCTCCACGTTCAAGAGGTCCGCCGGTATCTCGTCGAGAAAACGGCTCGGCTGCCGCTCCTCCATCCTGCCGTACTTCTTGCGCCGCTCGCAGCGGGTGATGGTCAGGTGTTTGCGTGCCCGCGTGATCCCCACGTAGCAAAGGCGGCGCTCCTCTTCCACGGTGCCGCCGTCCTCCATGGACCGCTTGTGGGGGAGGATATCCTCTTCCAACCCGACCAGAAAGACGTACGGAAATTCCAGCCCCTTGCTGGCATGGAGCGACATGAGGGTCACCGCATCCTCGCTCTGCTCCTTTTTGTCCTTGCCGGTGAAGCGGTCCTCATCCATCAGCGCCACCTTCTCCAGGAAGCCGGCCAGGGTGGCACCCATGGTCCGTTCCTCGTAGGTTGCCAGGGAGTTGACCACCTGCTCCACGTTCTCCATCTTGCGCCGCGCCACGTTCCGGTCGTCCTCGGTCCGCTGGAGTTCCGCGTCGATGCCGAGCCTCTGGAACAGCTCGCTGGCATGCAGGGCCAGGCGTCCCCGTTTGAAGCGGGCCGCCTCTTCCCGGAGCATCGTGCAGAAGGCCAGGATCTTGATCCGCACCGGCTCGGCAATACCCGGCAGTTCGTCCACCCGGGCAAACGCCTCCAAAACAGTACAGCGGTGCTCAAGTGACCACTGGATCAGCTTGGTGGCCGTACCCTCGCCGATTCCACGCCGGGGAAAGTTGACGATCCGGAGCAGCGCCTGTTCGTCCGCCGGATTGGCAAGGACCCGGAGATAGGAAAGAACGTCCTTTACCTCCTTCCGGTCGTAGAACTGCATCCCGCCGACCAGCACATAGGGGATGCCGGCCATCCGGAGCTGTTCCTCAAAGGCCCTGCTCTGGGCATTGGTCCGGTAGAGGATGGCGAAGTCGCCATAGGCGCGGTCGTGCCGCACCCGCTCCGCCTGCAGACGCTCAACCACCAGCGTCGACTCGGCTTCGTCATCGCCGGCCACCACGAGGTCGATGGGCCGCCCTTCGCCGGCAGCGGTCCAGAGGGATTTGGCCTTGCGCTGGACGTTCCTGCGGATCACGCTGTTGGCCGCGGCCAGGATGTTGCCGGTGGAGCGGTAGTTCTGCTCCAGCTTGATCACCCGGCAGCCGGGGTAATCCTCCTCGAAAGCGAGGATCTTTCGCACGTCGGCCCCGCGCCAGCCATAGATGGACTGGTCGTCATCCCCCACCACGCACAGATTCCTGGTCCCGGCAGCCAGGAACGAAATCAGGAGGTACTGGGCAGCGTTGGTATCCTGGTACTCGTCCACCATCAGGTAGCGGAACCGCTCCTGCCAGTGGGCCAGGACCTTGGGATGGTCCCGGAGCAGCCCGACGGTCAGCAGGATGATGTCGTCGAAATCGACGGCATTGCACGCCTTGAGGGCCGCCTGGTAGCGGGGGTAGACGCGGGCCGTGGCCAGTTCCACATCGTTGCTCCAGCGGGGCTCGTAGCGGTCCGGGGTCTGCATCTGGTTCTTGGCACCGGAGATCTTCCAGAGGATCAACTCCGGCTTGATGACCGAACTGTCCAGTCCCGCCTCCCGCATCACCTGACGGAGCAGCCCCACCTGGTCGGCGGTATTGTAGATGGTGAAGCCGGGACGGTACCCGAGATGGTGGATCTCGCGGCGCAGTATCCTGACGCAGAGGGAGTGGAAGGTGGCAATGATCATCCCTTCGCACGCCTTGCTCCCCACCAGCTCGGTCAGCCGTTCGGCCATCTCCTTGGCCGCCTTGTTGGTGAAGGTGACGGCCAGGATGCTTTCCGGCGGCACATGGCGCTCCTTCAGGAGATAGCCGATCCGACAGGTAATGACCCGGGTCTTGCCCGAACCGGCGCCGGCCAGGACCAGCAGCGGCCCTTCGGTCTGGCGAACGGCTTCGAACTGTTCGGGATTCAGGTTGGCGAGATACGGTTTGGCCATAATGTCGGGAACACCGGTTGTGATGGAGGATCGGAAAACGGGAGGGTATTTGTAACAGAGGCGCTGCCGGAAATCAAGGGAGAGGCGGCATAACCGCCGGCAAAGCGCTTCCGCTTGCCATCGGACATAATTGTGGTATCTTTCCACGGGTCGTTATCACATCCAAGGAGGTCATCATGAAGAAAGTTGCAGCAACGCTCGTCGCCATTGTCGCCGCCCTCACCCTCGCCGGTTCGGTCCTGGCGGCCGAAGCAGAGAAGGAGTACTCCCCGACCGGCGCGCTTCTCAAAAAGGAAGAGGCCTTGAAGGAAAAGATGGGGAAGAAAGAGGCCGAAGCCAAAGAAAAGATGGGTAAGAAGGAGCAGGAACTGAAGGACAAAAAGGCCAAGCAGGACGAAAAGGCTGCCGAGATGAAGAAGAAGCGGCAGGAAAAGGCGGCGGAACTGGAAAAGAAGAAGCAGGAGACCGTGCAGAAGGTAGAAGAGAAGAAGAAAGAGGTCGGTGAGGCCAAGGAAAAGGCCAAGCTGAAGAAGGAAAAGAAAAAGCAGCAGATCAAGGAAATCAAGGAAGATACCAAGAAAGACCTGAAAGATATGAAGGAAGGTCTGCAGGTCAAATAGACCGGTCTTCAATTTATTGCTTCGGAAAAGCCGCCGGATGGCGGCTTTTCGTTTTCCGGCGCCATACGCGGGAGGTTGCGGCTGCCTCTCCCGTATGATAGGATGCCGGCGACGAACGACCATCGGCAATCAGGAGGAGATACGTGTCAGGAAAGAATCCGGAAGTGAAATTCAAGTACATCTTCAACTACGGCTACAACCCGGTCTATGTGAACGGAGCCCACGGCGGCGTCTCGCCGCGCGGCGAACTGGTGGTCAATTTTTACCTGGAACGGACCCCCCTGCCCAACAGCATCACCCATGAGATCAACGCCAACGGCACTATCGGCAACGTGGTGGGCGAGGAGCCGGATGATCTTAAGAACAGCGTGGTCCGCGTCGTGGACAGCGGCGTCATCCTCAACTACGAATCGGCCCGCAACATCCACCTCTGGCTGGGTGAACGGTTGAAGGAGATGGAGTCGATCGAGCAGGCAAAGGCGGCCTTCAATTTCGGCAAGACCGAGCCCGGTACATCACACTGACCTTCAACCCACCACACGAAAAAGGCGGTCCCACTTGGGCCGCCTTTGTTACCTCTACTCCAACCCCGGTCCAAACCCCGGTTCAGACGGCACTCTCCATCTCGTTCTCGGCCAGTTGGACGATTTCCCGGTAGATGGCGATCATGACCCCCACGTTGCACCAGTTACGGGCCACGGCAACGATCAGCGAGACTGCATAGACGATGGTTCCCGACAGGAGACCGATCCCCAGCAGGCGGTTTTCATCGTCTGTCAGCAGAATGCAGGCATAGATCGCCACAGTTACCATGGAGGCAAACCAGGCGAATTCAGGCCCTTTAAACGGGTTTTCCATCACCCGCAGGAAGTTGATGTAATAGCGCGACAACCCGGCCACCTTCTTCAGGAACTCCCGCACCTCGCTGCTGCTGTGCCTGAGGTAGGTAAAAGCGAGAAAGCGCTCGCGAGCATGCTCCCTCCCATTCTCCATCCGGTCATTCACGTACAGATCAATGGCTTCGTCAATCTCCAGGGCATTCATGATCCACCTCTCGACAACCATCCCTGCGCAAGCTCCCCGTACCATCTGAACGTACCGCCGAATTCGTAGCGGCTCCGCCACGCCCTGCTTCGCTCACCCACGGGAACTGCGTATGTTCAATTATCGGGAAGTTTTGCCCGGAATCAAGCGGAATTCTCTCCGTTTGAAAATTATTACCAAAATAAAACAGCGACTGAATCCATGGGCCGGGGAAGCCCGGCAAAACGGCAGAGGGCTTCAGAACTCACGGATCAGGCCGGTCCGGTGCGGCCGGCCAATTCAGTGAGGCGGGACATATCGAAGATCGTGACCCGACTTCCGTCCACCTCCAGCAGGCCGTCTTCCTTCAGCTTGCGGAACGTGCGGGAAAGGGTCTCGCTGACCGTCCCCAACCGGGACGCCAGTTCACCTTTTTTGATATCCAGGTCCAGGTAGGTCTTGCCCTGAAAGGTGGTCGCCTTGCGGGCCGCCAGTTCCACCAGATAGGCGGCGAGCCGGTTGGGGACTTCGGCAAAAGAGAGTTCTTCGATCTGCCTGGCAAAACGCCGCAGCAGAAGCGACAACGAAACGATCAGGTTCATGGAGAACCGGGGGTTACGCTCCAGAAGCCCCATGAAGGCATCTTTCGGAAAACAGAGTGCTTCGCCGCCATCGATGGCCCTCGCCTCGGCCGGATACCGGCCGTCGCCGAAAAAAGCAGCCTCGGCAAAGGTCTCGCCGGGGTGAACGAAGTGGAGCACCTTTTCACGACCGTCAGGTGAGACCTTGCAGAGCTTCATTCCCCCTTTGGCCAGCAGGTAGAAACCGGTGGCCGGCTCTCCTTCGCCGAAAAGGGTTTCCCCCTTGACAAAGGTGCGGCGAATGGCGATGGCAGCCACCTCGGCCAGGTTTTCGGCATCCAGGCCGGCAAAGAGCAGCGATTGTTTGAGAATTTCCTGAATTTCCATGGGGGCTCACCGGGGTACTTCGCCTGCAGAGCGGCCCGCGGGCCGGCAGGGTTTGCCTCAACCGGCTGCGGACATTGCCGGGCAGCAGGTTTCGGGTACACTTGATTTCAGGTAAGGAGGCGGTTCGCATGAACACATCCCCGGACGTCATCATCATAGGCTCAGGCTCGACCGCCTTTGCCGCCGCTCTCCGCGCCAGCTCCCACGGCGCCAGCATCGTGATGATCGAAAAGAGCGTGCTCGGCGGCACCTGCATCAACTGGGGGTGCATCCCGAGCAAGACCCTGATCCATGCCGCACTATTTAACCACGAAGCCGGCCTTGGGGCAAGGATCGGCCTCGCGAAAAGATCCGGTACTATCGACTTTCAGGTCCTGTCAGCCCACAAGGACGTGGTGGTCGGACACCTGCGCACAGCCCGCTACCTGGAGGTGCTGCAGCAGATTCCCAACCTGGAACTGGTCAAGGGGACCGCCCGGTTTGTCGACCAGCGGACCGTTGTCGTGGAAGAGCGGCAGTTCAGTAGCGACCACATCCTGATCGCGGTGGGGGGGAACCCGCGCATCCCCGAGATCCCGGGCCTTGCCGGCAGTGCCTTCCTGACCAGTCGCAGTGCGCTGCTGCTCAAAGAGTTGCCCGAATCCCTGGTGATCATCGGCGGAGGGGTCATTGCCGTGGAACTCGGGCAGATGTTCCACCGCCTCGGGGTTCGGGTCACGATCCTGGAGCATGGCCCCCGCCTTCTCCCGGCCATTTCTCCCGCAGTAGCCCTGGCCCTGCAGGAGGTCCTGGTGGCCGAAGGGGTGCACATCGTGACGGATGCGGCGTTCTGCTCGGTCTCCTCCGTGGGCGGCCAGACCGTGGTCTCGGCCGACCTGCACGGCCGGCGGCACGAATTCACCGGCGAGCGCCTGCTGGTTGCCGTGGGAACCGCACCGGCCACGGCCAGGATCGGCCTGGAAGAGATCGGCATTGCTGTGGACCGACACGGCTTCGTCACGGTGGACAGCACCATGCGGACCAGCGTTCCCGGCATCTGGGCAGCGGGAGACGCCATCGGCGGCATGATGATCGCGTCGGCCGGGGCCAGGGAGGGGATCGTTGCCGTGGACGACATGTTCAATCCGGACTGCGGCTGCACCATGGATTACCTGACGGTCCCCATGGCAATCTTCACCGACCCGGAAATCGGCCTCGTCGGCCATACGGAGGAATCTGCCCGCCAGGCCGGTATCGACCCGGTGACCAACAGCCTGTCGGTCAGCGCCATCCCCAAGGCCCACGTCACCGGCCACACCGCCGGCATCATCACCATGGTGGCCGACCGGGCCAGCAGACGGATCATCGGCGTCCACCTCGCCTGTCACCGGGGCGCCGAACTAATCAACGAGGCAGCCCTGGCCATCCGCCTCAGGGCAACCGTTGAGGACCTGGCCAACACCCTGCACGTCTACCCCTCCATCGGCGAGGGGTTAAGGCTCTGCGCCCAGGGATTCAGCCGGGATATCAGCAAGCTTTCCTGCTGTGCGGAATAAATTAAGGTATGAGGTGCGTGGGGAAAGGAACTCTGAACCAGCGCCGTACCACGAACTCGCGAGCTGCCGTGCCCGGATCGGCGCTAAGCCGGTCCACCGGTCGTCTGGTTGCCATGATTACTTTGAGCCGCTCCCCGAGCGGCGAGATGACCACCCCCCGTTCGGGATGAGCGCAGTCGAGTCGGCTCTCGATGATCCGCTCCCGGTCCAGCACTACCAGAACATGGCCGGGCCAAGCGATGAGGTCGAGCGGTGCCAGGCAGTCGACAATCTGCCGCACCGAACGGCCCGCCACCACTACCGGGGAACCGTAACCCACGAGGGAACTGGTGTTGCGCGGGGTGAAACCATCCGTTGCCGCATAGAGAAGCCCCGAGCAGTCGACCCCGGACAGCTGCCAGCGCCGCCGTCCGGCCTGGTCGAGGTGCCCGGCCGGGGGATAGAGCTGGAGGAGCGCCTCGACCCCTGTCGGGATATTCCCCCCCCAGACGTAGGGAAGGCCCGCCATCCCTTCCAGGCGAGCGACGATTTCTTCCCGGCCCGGCAACCGCCGCACCCGTTCCGGCAACCGCGTCTCCTTAAGATGAACCAGGCGGCTGTCAATGTAGTAGCCGCTCCGGCTCGGGTAGGAGTAATCGGCACTGGTCACCCGGTAGACCGCCCCCGTGGGCACGGCCAACTCCTCCAGGATGGTGAAGAGTGTGCCGGGCAGCGCCACGAACTCCAGTGTCCGAAGCTGGCCGCAGCGGTCTACGGCCAGAGTTCTGCCGTCATGGCCGCCGAAGACGGCACGTGGGTCAGGGGTATTGAGGACCGGCACCGGCCCGACCGCCACGGCAAAGCGGGAGAGCTCCCCGCCGGATGACGGGCGGGCGAAGAGTAACAGGCTCAAAAGGAGCAGCAGGACGTATTTCATAGTGGGTTACCACGCGTCATTGGGATTGCGGGAGGCTTAGACAAAAAAGCGGCGTACCGGGCAATCACGGTACGCCGCTTTTCCATTCACTTCAGGCAGCAGAGACGAATCCAGGCCATAGTGGACATTCAACTCCTGCTGGAGAGTTATCGTGTGTAATAACCGACTCCGACAATGACATTATTCACCTTGCGCAGGAAGGTGGTCTTCTTCTCCACTTTTTCCGTTACCGGGTTGCGCCAGTGATATTCCAGCTTTCCGTAACCACTTGGCTTGGCGTTGGCGATCATTTTCTTGAGCAGGGTCATGCCGGTGGGATCTTTCAGATCCAGGGCATCAGTACCAACGAGACGGGGTGTTGCCCCGTGAGCGCGGAATTTCGAGTCCTTCAGATCGATCACGAATACGTAGAGATCATCCTGAATGAACTTGCCGTTCAGGTCATTGAATGCGGTATAGGCAGAGGTCTGGTCGATCGTAATGGCATTGGAGGCCTGGTCCAGTAACGTTTTGGCCTGCTCCTGGCTTGCCCGTGGGATGTAGAACCCGACAGCAATAATACGGTCATCAACCTTTTGATAGTTGACAACTTTGCGCTCAATCTTCCGGTCTGAGCGATTGAGCCACCGGTATTCCACCGTACCGGCACCCGTGGTCTTGGCGGTATCGATCATCTCCCGGATAAATGCCTTTCCCGTGGCGTCGCGCAAGTCTGAAATGTCGCGGCCGATCAGCGCGGACGATGACCCGCCACTGGCGAGCATCTGCCCATTCGTTCCGACCACATACACGTAAAGATCGCCGTTGATGAATTCACCCGCGCGCGAAAAGGCCGCAAGAGCCCGATCCTTGTTTCCCTTATAGTAATCGACAGCTCGGGCGAGGAGTGCCTGGGCGCGTTTGGCATCGCTGCTTTCCACGGTCTCCTTTGCCGGCGCAACCGCTTTTTCCGCAGCATGCAGAGCTGGAGCCATGAGCAGGAAAATCAGGGTGGAGTACAGAATAATTGCTCGCAACATATTTGATCTCCTTTTATTTAAATTTTACTCACCTTATAAGGATGTTACGTGAATCCGTCAAGAGAGTTTCTTTCAATTTCTCAGTCTTGTCACAGTGAAGGTTCAGGGCACACACCAGGGAATCGCCATTGACGGCAGCAAATTTCCGATGGTACCATGCCGTCCGTTGCATCCAAATCCCGTCAAAGTGAGGAACAGAAGATGAAGCGACTGATCATTGCAGCCATTGCCACGACCCTTGCGGTGCCGGCCTTTGCCGTGGCCAACGACGCCATCGACAAGGCCGCCAAGGAAAAAGGAGCCGTTAAGACCGCATCCGGCATGGTCTACCGGTCCATCAAGGACGGCAGCGGCAAAACGCCGACCGCCGCCAGTGTTGTCGAAGTCAACTATCGTGGCACCCTGACGAACGGCAAGGAGTTCGACAGTTCCTACAAGCGCAAGCAGTCCATCAAGTTTCCGCTTTCCGGGGTAATCCCCTGCTGGACCGAAGGAGTCCAGAAGATGAAGGTCGGCGGCAAGGCCAAGCTGGTATGCCCGCCGGAACTGGCCTATGGCGCCCGTGGTGCAGGCCAGGATGTCCCGCCGAATGCGACCCTCACCTTCGAGGTTGAGCTGCTGGATGTGAAATAGCAACCAGCCGGCACGTTATCGCACCGGAACCATTCAACGCCGTGAAACCATGCAACACAGGGTTTCACGGCGTTTTTTTCATATGGATTGCTGACGGAAACGTTATTCCTACCGCACCAGCCACTGGTGGACGACGGCCCCGGCCAGCCAAACCGTAAACCCGGCGGCCAGGGTCAGCGGCAGGGTCAGGCCGCGGCGGAGACAGAACCAGGCCGCGGCAAAGAAGAGAAAGGTCGGGATGATCCCCCAGAGCGAACCCTTGGCGTAATCGGCCAGGAGCCGGGTGTTGCCGGGATTGTCGGAATGGAGCCAGAGGAGTACGGCAAGGGTGGTGATCGGCATGGTGGCGATGAGCCCGGCCAGAGGCGGGAAGCGCCGGCCCACCTGAACACAGGTAACGATGACCAGGTTGGTGAGCAGGAGCTTGGCCAGGAACGGCATGGGGGCTAGACCAGGACCGCGCGCAGCGCCTGGTCGATCTTCTCCACATCCACGGCGGTGTTGAAGCAGGGGCCAAAGGGACGGTCGTTCAGGACGCCGATCACCGGCAGCGGATAGCAGTCCTTGATTCCGGAGGTGAGGTCCCGCTCGCAGGCAACAGCCACCACCAGCTTGGGCCGCTTCTCCACGATCACCTTGCGCGCCAGGGTGCCGCCGGTGGCGACCGAGATGTCGATCCGGTACTTCTCCGCCAGTTCCGCCAGCCCCTTGATGTCGCACCGGCCGCAGCGGACGCACTTCTCGATGCCGCCGGTCACCTTGATGTCGCAGTCGAAGAGCTGCAGGCAATGGGGCAGGAGGATCAGTATCCGGTCGGCCGGCACCAGAAGCCGCTGGGAGGTGACCAGACTGTTGTTCATGGCCACGAACGACTGGCGGATGGTGTCCTTGGGAATGCCCAGGCATCTCCCCAGGAACTCGATGGCCGGCAGGAGGAACTTGATCACCACCAGCCGCATGAAGCGGGTGAAGAGAATGTCCTTGCCCAGGGCCGTGGTCAGGATCAGGAGAATGGTCCCGAGCAATGCGATGCCGGAGAGGGCGGCGAAGATCAGGCCGACGGTCCGCGGCAGGTCGGGATGGATATTGGCCAGCCCCTTGGTGGGAATCCACCAGAGAAGGTAGATCACCCCGATGATAAGAAAGCAGGTCACCCCCATCAGCGCCACGAACAGGCGCTTGCGGGGCGGTCGGTGCAGGCTCGTGTCGTCGCTCACCTAGATGTCCTTTGCCTCTAAGACGGTGCCGGGGAGGAGCCGACAGCCGGCCAGGAAATCGCCCACTGACAGACGCCGCTTCCCTTCCAGCTGCAACTCGCCGATGATAATGCTGCCGCCGGAGCATGCCACCTCCAGGCCGCTGCGGTCAGCCGCCAGGATCGTGCCGGGGACGCCGCTCCCGGTGCCGGTCCGGGCGCGAAACAGCTTCAACAGCTTGCCATCCAGGAATGTGTAGGCGCCGGGCCACGGGGTCACCCCGCTGATCCGGCTGACGATGGCCCGTGATTCCTGACGCCAGTCGATCCGGCCATCTTCCTTCTTCAGCATCGGGGCGTAGTTGGAGAGGGAGTCATCCTGCTTCTCCGGCACCAGCTTTCCGGCCGCCAGCAGGTCAAGGGTCTCGGCCATAGCCTCTGCGCCGATGATCGAAAGCCGGTCGTGCAGGGACTGGGCATCGTCGTCCGGGGCGATGGTGGTCGACCGCTTCAGCAGCATGTCGCCGGTGTCGAGCCCCACGTCCATCTGCATGGTGGTGACCCCGGCCTCGTTCTCGCCGTTGATGATCGCCCAGTTGATCGGTGCCGCACCCCGGTAACGGGGAAGAAGCGAGGCATGGACGTTGATGCACCCGTAGCGGGGAATCTCCAGCAGCGCCTTGGGTAGGATCTGGCCAAAGGCGACCACCACGATCAGGTCCGGCGCCAGTGACCGGATCTCCTCGATCGCCTCGGGCGACCGTACCTTCAGCGGCTGCAGGACCGGGATGCCGTGCTGTACGGCCAGCTCTTTCACCGGCGGCGCCTGGGTCTGCTGCCCCCGCCCCTTGGGCCGGTCCGGCTGGGTCACCACCGCCACCACCCGCTCCCCCCGGTCGATCAGCATCTGCAGGGTCGGGCAGGCGAACTGGGGGGTCCCCATGAACACGATGCAAAGCGGCGCCATCAGCGGCCCCCCTCCTGCTCTTCCATGGTCCGGCGGTACTTGCGGCGGAAGATCTCCCGCTTCAGGGGGGAGATATGGTCGATGAACAGGATGCCGTCCAGGTGGTCGATCTCGTGCTGGAACGCGATGGCCAGCAGCTCGTCCGCCTTCCAGGTGACCTCTTCCCCTTCCAGGTTGAGCGCTTTCACCACCACCCGGGCATGGCGCCGGACATTGGCCGAGTATTTGGGGACCGACAGGCACCCCTCCTCCTCGTATTCCTCCCCCTCGGCATGGACGATGACCGGGTTGATGGCCATGATCAGGTCGGGCGGCTCGTCCTTCCCGGCCACGTCGATGACGATTACCCGCTGGTGCACCCCTATCTGGGGAGCGGCCAGCCCCACGCCCGGCGCGTCGTACATGGTCTCGGCCATGTCGGCCACCAGCTCTCTGATCTTGTCGTTGATGACCGTGACCGGCGCCGACTTCTTCTTCAGCTCGGGGTCCGGATAGGTCAGTATCTTGCGTATCATGCCTGCCTCACTGCTCCCACAGAATTCAACCACTATATACAAGTTGCCGGTAAAAATGCAATTCCTTCCTACTTGAGTCAGTGCCCCCCTTCCGAGCCGATAAGCACTTGACCGCTGTTGTCACATGTTGTACCTACCGACAGAGAAAAAATTCACAGTTCCTAATCGACAGAGAGCACCGGTGCCCAGGAGCCATATGAACCGACTCATCCGTATTGCACTCATCGCCGCAACCCTGGCCGGGGGCGCCGGCTGCAGCAGGAACGACCACTCCGCCGGGAAAGCGGCCAAGAAACCGGCCGTGGCGGTCGAAACCGCCGTGGTCACCGGAACTCCCCTGACCGAGGGTATCCAGGTAACCGGCAGCCTGGAACCCAAATTCTGGGCCGATGTGAAGACCCAGATACCGGGGCTGGTCAAGCAGGTCTTTGTCACCGAATGGATCAGGGTGCGCAAAGGACAACCGCTGGCACGGATCGACGTCGCCGAGACCGAGGCACTGGTGAAGCGGGCCGAGGCCGGGGTGGAGTCTGCCCGGGCAGGACTGGCGCAGGCCCAGGTCACGGCAACCCGGGCCGAGCGTGAGCAGGCTAGGGCGCTGAAACTGAAGGAGGCAGGACTTGCCACCCAGCAGGCGGTGGACGATGCTCACAGCGAGACCGAAGCGGCAAGGGCCAGGGTCGACGCGGCCCGCGCCCAACTTAGGGCTGCCGAAGAGGAAGGGCGCCAGACCAGTGCCCGCCAGGCCAAGGCGCTGGTGACCTCCCCGCTGGATGGTGTCGTGGCCCTGCGTGACGTCAACGTGGGGGACCTTGCCAGTGACGCGGCAGCCGGCAAGCCAATCTTCAGGATCGTCGACAACCGGCTTCTCAACCTGACCGTTGCCGTACCGTCAGCCGACGCTGCCCGGGTCAGGGTGGGCCAACCATTGGAATTCAGTGTCGATGCCCTGCCGGGCCGGACCTTTACCGGCAGGGTCTCATTCGTCAACCCGGAGCTGACCGCCACCGACCGCTCCCTGAAGGTGATCGCCGAGGTGCCGAACACGCCGGAAACCCTCAAAGGTGGGCTCTTTGCCAAGGGAAACATCATCACCGGCCGACGGACCGGCGTTGTGCAGCTCCCCCGCGCCGCCCTCTCCTCCTGGGACATGCAGGCCGGCAAAGGGTCCGTTTTCGTCGTGACCGGCGACAGCGCCAGGCTCAGGGCCGTCACCACCGGTGTCGTCAATGGCGACCAGGTGGAGATCACCTCCGGCCTGAAGGCTGGTGAAACCTATGCCGTCCGCGGCGGCTTCACCCTGAAGGACGGCGACCGGGTGTCTGTCAGCCGGCAAGGGAAGTAGCCAGCCATGATCCTCTCCGATCTCTCCATCAAACGTCCCATCTTCGCCACGGTGATGATGCTTGCCCTCGTGGTGCTCGGCATCTTCTCCTTCAAACGGCTGGGGGTCGAGATGTTCCCCAACGTGGAATTCCCGCTGATCTCCGTGGTGACCACCTTTCCCGGCGCCTCGCCGGAGACGGTGGAACGGGAGGTCTCCAAGCGGATCGAAGAGTCGGTGAACCAGATCGCCGGGGTCAAGCACGTCTTTTCCACCTCCCGCGAGGGGGTGTCCACGGTGATGGTGCAGTTCCAACTGGAGCAGAAGGTGAACGATTGCGCCCAGGAGGTGCGGGCCAAGATTGGCTCCATCCGCGGCACACTCCCTCAGGGGATCGAAGAGCCGATCATCCAGAAGCTCGACTTCAATGCCGCACCGGTGGCAGCCCTGGCAGTGCAGTCGAACAGTCTCTCCCCCCGGGAGCTGACCACCCTGGTCGAGAAAAAGATCAAGAAGCGCTTCGAGAGCGTGGCCGGCGTCGGCAAGGTTGACATGGTGGGGGGGCAGAAGCGGGAAATCCGGGTGGAACTGGACCCGGTGCGGCTGGACAGCCTGGGACTCGGGGTCAATGACGTGGTGAACGGCATCCGTTCCGAAAACACCAACACCCCCCTGGGACGGCTCACCCGGGGAACCGCCGAGTATCCGATGCGGATCGAGGGGAAGCCGGACCGGGCCGAAGAGTACCGCCGGATGGCCGTTACCCGGCGGGGTGACCGCCCCATCACCCTTGGGGAGATGGCAAGGGTCAGCGACGGCGTCGAGGAGCGGCGCCGGCTGGCGTTGGTGAACGGCCAGCCGGCCATCGGCCTCGACATCTACAAGCAGTCCGGCGGCAACGAGGTCGCGCTGGTCGATACCGTAAAGAAGATGATGGCCAAGGTGCAGCAGGAACTCCCCCCCGGGGTCACCCTTTCCATGGTCCGCGACGGCACCATCATGACCCGCGAGTCGCTGGCCGACGTGGAGGAGACCCTCATCATCGGCGGCATCCTGACGGTGCTCATCGTCTTTTGCTTCATCAACTCCTGGCGTTCCACGGTGATCACCGGCGTAACCCTGCCGATCTCGGTCATCTCCGCCTTTATCGTCATGAACGCCATGGGGATGACCCTGAACGTCATGACCCTGATGGCCCTGTCGCTGGCCATCGGCATGCTGATCGACGACGCCATCGTGGTGCGGGAAAACATCGTCCGACACCTGGAAATGGGGAAGGACCACATGGAGGCCTCCCGCTTCGGCACCGCCGAGATCGGCCTGGCGGTCTTTGCCACCACCATGTCGATCGTTGCCGTCTTCGTGCCGGTGGCCTTCATGCGGGGGATCGTCGGCCGCTTCTTCTACCAGTTCGGCATCAGCGTTGCCTTTGCCGTCCTGGTCTCGCTGTTCGTCTCCTTCACCCTGGACCCGATGCTCTCCTCCCGCTGGCACGATCCGTCCATTCATCTCCAGGGAAAACGGCAGGGGCTGGCCCGGTGGCTGGAGAGTTTCAACTCCTGGTTCGACCGCCTGGCCAATCACTACCCCACGGCCATCGGCTGGGCACTGGATCATCGCAAGACGATGATGCTTGCCGCCATTGGCGCCTTTGTCGGCGGCATCATGATCTTCGGCACCCTGGAATCCTCCTTCATGTCCAAGGAAGACCGGGGGGAATTTCAGATCTCCTTCAAGACCGCGCCGGACGCCTCCATGGCCGAGACCGAGGACCGGCTCGCAACGGCCCTGGCTGCGGTCAGGGACATCCCTGAGATCGATCACACCTACGCCACCATCGGCGCCGGGGACAGCGGCACGGTGCGGGATGGCCTGATCTACCTGAAACTGAAGGAACGGAAAGAACGCAAGCGGGGCCAGTTCGAACTGCAGCGGCTGGTGCGACAACGGTTCGAGCGGATTGCCGGCATCACCTTCTCCATCGAGGAAGTGGGGCAGATCGGCGGGGCGCAGAAGCCGCTGAACGTGAACCTGAAGGGTGACGACCTGCAAACCCTGAAGCAGCTCGGCCAGCGGCTGAAGGAAGAGCTGTACAGGGTGCCGGGGGTCAAAGATCTCGCCGTCACCCTGGAGCACGACATCCCTGAATACCGGCTGCGGGTGGACCGGGATAAGGCGCTCTCCGCCGGGGTGACCACCAATGACATCGTCGCGGCCGTGAGCCGGATGGTGGGGGGCGAGGCCATCAGCACCTACGAGGACGAGGACGGGGATGCGGTCGATGTGCGGGTGCGGCTGCCGGAAGGGCTGCGCTATACCCCCGGCCAGGTGAGCGACCTGAAGGTGTCGGTGCCGAACGCAAGCGGCGGCACCAAACTGGTACCTTTGGCCAGTCTGGTCACGACCGTCGTCGCCACCAGCCCGACCGAGATCAACCGCCGGGACCTGGCCCGCCAGGTGACGGTCTCCGCCAACCTGGACAACCTCCCGATCGGCACGGCGGCCAAACAGGTGGAGGCAGCAGCGAAGCGGATCAACATGCCGCCAGGGTATTCCGTCAGTCTCTCCGGCGAGGCGGAGGATATGGCCGAGTCGTTCGGCTACATGGGGGAATCGCTGCTCCTGGCCGTGGTCTTCGTCTACCTCATCCTGGCGGCCCAGTTCGAATCGTTCTTCGAACCACTGGCCATCATGCTGTCGCTCCCCCTCTCCATCGTGGGGATGGCCGGCATGCTGAAGCTGACCGGAGACACGGTGAACATCATGTCCCTCATCGGCCTGATCATGCTGATGGGGCTGGTGACCAAGAACGCGATCCTCCTGGTGGACTACGCCAAGGTGCTCAGGCGCCGGGACAACCTGCCACGCCGCGATGCCGTGATCCTGGCAGGCCGGACGCGCCTGCGGCCGATCATCATGACCACCCTGGCAATGATCTTCGGCATGCTGCCGCTGTTTTTCGGCATCGGCGCCGGCGGAGAGGGACGCGCCCCCATGGCCAGGGCCGTTGTCGGCGGCCTGCTCACCTCCACCCTCCTGACGCTACTGGTGGTGCCGGTCATGTACACCTACATGGACGACCTGGGCGGCTGGCTGAAGCGAAAGATGCGGGGAAAGCATGCCTGAACCGGCCCCGACCGTACTACTGGACGCATTCGGGCCAGGCGGCTTCGGCAGGTCGTGGCGATTTGGTGGCCACACGGGCACCTTAGAAACCGACGATCCCGACCGGGTGGCCGGGGTCCTGGCGGCGGTGGAGCAAGCAGCAGCGCGGGGCGAGCATGCGGTCGGGTTCGTGTCGTACGAGGCGGCCCACGGACTGAACCGTGACCTCCCCGAGCTGCCAACAGCAACGGGAATGCCGCTGGCCTGGTTTGCCTGCTACCGGGAACGGGTCCCCTGCACTGCTGGTGAGGGGCTGCCGGCCGCAACGGAGGAAACGATCCCGCTGACGCCCAGCCTGGACCCGGAGCAGTACGAAACGGCAGTGGAACGGGTCCGGTCGCTGATTGCCGCCGGAGACTGCTACCAGGCGAACTACACCTTTCCGCTGGCCGGCAGCTTTCACGGCGCGCCGCTCGGCCTCTACCAGCGGATCTGCCAGGGACAGCAGGCCCCCTTCTGCGCCCTTTTGGACACCGGGCGCTTCCTTCTCCTCTCCGCCTCGCCCGAACTGTTCTTCGCCCTGCGGGACGGTGTCGTCGCCACCCGCCCCATGAAAGGGACAGCGCCGCGCGGCAGGTGGCAGGCAGAGGACCGGGAGGCCGCAGACCGGTTGCGGCAGAGCCCCAAGGAACGGGCCGAGAACCTGATGATCGTCGACCTCTTGCGCAACGACCTGGGGATCGTGGCCGAGACCGGCAGTGTCCGGGTTGCCTCGCTCTTCGACCTGGAGAGCTACCCGACCGTGCACCAGATGACCTCCACGGTCACGGCCCGGCTCCGGCAGGGCGTTGGGCTCGTCGAACTCTTCCGCGCCCTGTTTCCCTGCGGCTCGGTCACCGGCGCCCCCAAACGGCGCGCCATGGAGATCATCCGCGACCTGGAGACAACGCCCCGCGGCCCGTACTGCGGCGCCATCGGCTATGTCTCGCCCGGCGGGGAGGCGCTCTTTTCCGTGGCCATCCGCACCCTGGTCCTGGACCGGGAAAGCAACGGGCTGACCCTGGGGGTGGGGAGCGGCATCACCTGGGACGCGGCACCGGCCGCCGAATACCGGGAGTGCCTGACCAAGGGCGACTTCCTGGGGCAGCCGGCCAGCCCGTTCCGGCTCATCGAGACCCTGCGGCTGGAGGGTGGCGAGTACACCCTGGTGAAGCGGCACCTGGCCCGTATGAAAGCCTCGGCGGCCCGTTTCGGCTTTTCGTTCGACGACGCGGCAACCCGCCAGCTTCTCGCCACCCACGCCGGGACAGTCGGGGGATGCCGCAAGGTGCGGCTGCTGCTGGAGCGTGACGGTGGGCTGGAGGTATCCTCCGAACCGCTGGCAGTGGATGATCCGGCCGTGGCGCTCAAGGTGGCCCTGGCAGGGGAGCGACTGCCATCAACAGACCTGTTCCGCTTCCACAAAACCACCCGCCGCGATTCGTTCGAGCGGGCACGGTCGGCACATCCCGAAACGGGCGAGGTACTGTTCCTCAACGAGCGGGGAGAGCTGACCGAGGGGAGCTATCACAACCTGGTGCTAAAGCTCGGTGGGCGTCTCGTCACCCCGCCCCTGACCAGTGGGCTCCTGCCCGGCACGTTGCGGGAAGAGCTCCTGGAGCGGGGTGAAATAGCCGAGGAGATCCTCCACCCCCACCACCTGGAGCAGGCGGAAGAGCTCTGGCTGATCAACTCGGTGCGGGGCTGGCGCCGTGGGTTACTGGTAGATAAGAGGGAGTGAAAGGGAGTTATGGGGTTCAGGAGATGAGAATGCGCAACATACTGAAACAGAATGGCGGATTGCCGGTTGGCCGCGGTGCAGTGATTGCCTTTGTACTTCTCGGCATCTGCGTTCTGATCGGGTTGCCGCATCAGACAGCGGCAGCGGAACAACGGGTATTGACCCTGGGTCAGGCCCTGCAGATCGCCCGGGAGAACAACAAGGATATCAGGAAGGCGCACCAGTATGGCCAGTCGGTGCAGGGGCGGTACGTGGAAGAACGCTCCGCGGCCCTGCCCCAGCTCACCCTGAGCGGCTCCGCCAGCGTTGCCAGGGATGACAGCCAGCAGCTGTTCTTCGGCACGGCCGCGGAGCAGTACAGCCGGGTCGTCGACCTCTCCCTCTCCCAGCCGCTTTACACCTGGGGAAAGGTAAGCGCCGCCATCCGCGCTGCCGAGGTGGGGCTGAAGACCGCCGACGAACAGCTCCGCCTGGCCCACCAGGGGACGCAGCGGGACGTTGCCGTTGCCTTCTACAATCTCCTGCTGGCCAAGGAACTTCACCGCGTTGCCGTGGAAAACCTGGAGCAGAAGAAGCGGCACAGCGACGAAGCGCACAAGAAGTTTGCAGCAGGGGTGGCAACCGACTACGACGTCCTGGCCGCCGATGTCTCGGTACAGAACGCCCGGCCCGAGGTGATCAGGACGGACAACCTGATCAAGACCAACCGCGACCAGTTGAGTTTCCTGCTGGGGATCGAGGGGGAAGCGGTTGATGCCGTCGGCAGCCTCGACATGGCCGTTGCTCCCCCTCCGGCGTTTGAAGAGGTCCTGCAGATTGCCCGTGACAGCCGCCCTGAACTGATCGATCTCCGTCATCGGCTCGGCATCTACGGCGAACTGGTGACCATTGCCGCTGCCGAGAACAAGCCGCGCCTCGACCTGAAGGGGGCTGTCGGCTGGCACCAACTGGATATCGCCAGTCTCGGAAACGATGGTGCTGCCTGGAAAATCGGTGTGTATCTCTCGTTCCCGTTTTTCGACGGCTTCAAGACCGACGGTAGGGTCCAACAAGCCCGGAGCGACCTGGCCACGAAACGGATCGAGGAACAGAAACTGCTGGACGCGATTTCCCTTGAGGTCCGCAACGCGATCAATAACGTCCGGGAGGCCGGAGAGATCGTCACCGCCCTGGCCGGCACGGTACGACAGGCCGAGCGGCTGCTGCAGATGGCCGAAAAAGGGTACGAGTACGGGGTGAAGATCCGGCTGGAGGTGGACGACGCCCAGCTGAACCTGCTCCAGGCCCAAAGCAACCTGGCACGGGCCAGGCGGGACTATCTGGCGGCCCGGACTAACCTGGACTGGACCAGCGGCAAGCTGGGGGAGTAACTCCGGAGGGTATGTGTACAAAAGGCCTGTTCATTACGGTGAACAGGCCTTTTTTTTGCTTCGAGATATGATTTCTGCGTTTCAGTTTTTCGTCACGTACGTGACTGAAGGATGGCGCTATCCATTACCGGGGGATGAATCCCCCGGCTACAGGCATTCTGTCCCGATGGGACGTAAGCGAATGCAACAAGACAGAATTATCAGCTACTTGCCGCAGCACTTCTTGTACTTGGCCCCGCTTCCGCAGGGACAGGGTTCATTCCGCCCGACCTTGTCGCTGGTGATCGGTTTGGGACGAACCATCCTGCCGTCAACGAAGTACCAGATGCCGTCCTTTTTCCGGAACGTGCCCTCTTCGTGGTGGGCATATTCGGTATCGCCGTCCAGGTAACGGGCAATGAACTCCACCAGGCCGACACTGTCATTCGGGCCGCCCTGGCTACTGACGATCTCCAACCCCTGCCAGTTGGATTTTTCGGACCATTCCCGCGTCCCCTCGTGGTCGTACCCCTTGCGATGGTCCGGGTGGGTGGTCTCATACAGGTAGTCAATACTCCCCTTCACATAGGCGGTATAGCGGGAACGCATGAGCTGTTCGGCAGTTTCCACCTGCCGCTGGCCGGTAATGAACGGTTCGCAACAGTCGGCATACCCCTGTTGTGATCCACAGGGACAGAGTTCAGCAGACATTCTCTTCTCTCCTTACGATTCGTAATCTGCGACAACTACGGACGAGCTGATCGATTTCATGTACGGGGCAACCGTTCCCCCGTGGTATGGGTCTACCTGGTACGCCTTAAGGTCGTCCATGGAGTCGAACCTGGTGTACAGGGCCACGTCATAGGAGCGCTCGGAACGGAGCAGATCCACCCCGACCTCCAGGTGGCGCAGCATGGGAACCTTCCCCTCCATGCCGAGGAGAAGTTCCTTGGCCTTGGTTATGTTGGCCTGCGTCGGCTCGGCAAGTTTGAATAGTACGATATGGGTGATCATGTATCCTCTCCTCTGAACTATGTCGAATTTCAGCACCTGTGTATTACACGGCAACATCGCCGATGTCAACGCCATATCGGGCCGTTGTCGACCCGACATGACCTGTTTTGCACCCGACATCGGGTCGCATGACGATGGATGTCCGTAGCGCGAACCACTTTTCCGGGGTACGTTTTGTTCAAACAGCACGAAAGGAGCACAAGCCATGAAACGAGTCATTCTTGCAGCAGCAGTTCTCCTCTTTGGCGCCGGAACCGCCTCGGCCAGGGACAACGTCAGCTTCAGCATCAACTACAACGTTGATCCGTATTTTACCACCAGGGTGCAGGAGTTCGCGCCGGTCGTCACCCCGGTCTACTATCCTCCTCCACGGCCGGTCGACTGGCGGCCGGTCACCGTCGCGGTGCGCGATGACGATGACTGCCGAACCGTGATCAGGAACATCTACCGGAACGGCATACTGGTGGAACGACGGGCCAGGACTGTCTGCACGGACGATTACCCCGGAGAGGAGCGATACCGCGCCTACGACCGAAGAGGCGGCTGGCGGCACAGTGGTCATGACCGACATTGCGATGATGACTAAGGATTGAGCACCAGCAGGAAGAGGGTGCGGACAAACTCTCCGGCCAGGGCGAGTTCCGGGCCGGTCAGGGACGCGATCGGCACCGGCTCGCGGAAACGCCGGAGAAACCGGCGGGCAGCACGGTCGAGCGTTGGGTTGGGACAACCGAGCCGAGGAGCGACCATAAGCGGCCGGATACGGGGGGTGGCGAGGGCAGCGGCGATCACCGGGTTCAGCACAAGCAGGCCGTCTTCGACCGGGCCAGTCGTGCCACCCCCCTTCTTCCCCAGGTAGAGCAGGAAATTGTGATCCAGCGCCTCTTCCCGCTCCAGCACCCTGAGGCGTGCCAGCTCTTCCGTCGGGTTTGGCAAAGCCCCGGCATGGGCGAAGCGCAGCGGCGTCAGGCCGGCATCATCCACCAGGGCAACAAGGTCGTCAACCCTGAAGGTGCAGACGCGGGGGTGGAGAAAGGCATCGGCAAGACCGGCCGGGGAAACGGCATCTGCGGCCTCACGCACGACCGTGGCCAGCCTTGACTCGGCAGGCGCCCGCCGGACCAGGCGCCGCAGTGCATCGACATCTTTGACCCCAGCCAGCCCCAAGGCGCGGCGGGCCGCCTCGATTTCCCGCCGGGCACCCCGGCTGTAGACCATGATCCGGACGATCCCTCCCGGTGCCAGCCGGGCCGCCAGTGACCGCAGACCGGCCCGGGGATCCGTCAGGTGGTGCAAAACGCCGAAGCAATCGATGAAACCGAACGGTCCCGGCTCAATGAAACTGTCCAGAAGATCCCCTGCCCGGTAGCGGATGTTCCGGCAGCCATGCAGTCGGGCATGGAGCCGGGCTCGCTGCAGAGAGCGCCGGGAGAGATCAAGGGCAACAATCTCTCTCTCCGGGTTGGCCAGGGCCGTCGGATAGGGGGAAAAGCTGCCGCATCCGGCCAGGAGCATCCGCCTGGCCTCACTGGGTGGAAGGCAACCGTTGAACGCCCCCCACAGGGCCGAAAGGTTCAGGGCATAGGTGTCGCAGCGCCGCACCGAGGCCAGGAGGCCGTAGTGCGGATAGACATGGTGCTCGTAATGATGGCGGACATTGTCAGTCATCGTATCCCGGACAAACTTTCGGCAGCGGTCACTGCATACTACAGCAGACTCGACAAGGGCAGAAGCGTGTTTGCCACGGTCCTATTTGCAAATATGTACCAACTGTGGTTTAATTTAGCTATCAGCAGTGCTAACGCATCACCTCAAGGAGGTGTTGAATCATGAAAAGCAGCGAAGGAGCGAGAATATGCGAACTGACTGACGCCAATGAAATTCGGTCGTTCGCCACCAATCCAACCGCCATGTGTCGCCGGTGCGGCGCCAAGGCACACGAATCCAGCAGCCTGTGCGATCCGGTGCAGATCCCCGAAGCTGGTTGGCTCGGCGACTGACAAACCTTACTCGTAATTGGTTCCACAAAAAAGCCTGCAGTGCAGGCTTTTTTGATTTTCCTTATGACGCTGGTCGCCGTGACGGTCGCAGCTATGCAACCTTCAGGACGATCTTGCCGAAATGCTTGTCCTCTTCCATCATCCGGTGGGCGTCCGCCACCTGGTCGAGGGAGAAGACCTTTTCGATGATCGGCACGATGGTCCGGTCGGCGAACTTGGGGAGCGCCGTTCTGGTGAACTCGGCCACGATCGCCCCCTTGTCCTTGACCGGCCGGGAACGGAGCACCGAGCCGATGATCTGCTGGCGCTTGACCATCATCAGGGCCAGGTTCAGTTCGGCCTTGATGCCGCTGATGACACCGATGATGACGAGGCGCCCGGCATAGCCCAGGGAGTTCATGTTGGGCGCCAGGTACTTGGCCCCCACGTGGTCGAGGATCACGTCCACCCCCTTCTTATTGGTGAACTCCTTGACCGCCTCGGAAAAGTCGGACGTCTGGGTGAAGTCGATCACCAGCCCTGCCCCGAGCCCTTTTACCCGCTCGATCTTGCTCGGGTGGGCAGTGACGATGATCCGCGTATTGGGAACCAGGGCCTTGCAGAGCTGGATGCCGGCATTGCTCACGCCGCCGCCGCCGCCATGGATGATGACGCTGTTGTTGTCCTTGAGGCCACCGATCATGAAGATGTTCAAGAACGCGGTGATGTAGGATTCGCAGACGCAGGCCGCCTCCTCATAGCTCATGCTGTCCGGGATGGGCATCAGGTGGCTGGCGTAGGCCACGGCATACTCGGCATAGCCGCCACCACCCACCAGGCTCATCACCCGTGCCCCCTTCTGCCAGCCGGTTACCCCGGCGCCGAGCTCTTCGACGGTCCCTGCCACTTCCAGACCGAGAATCTCCGAATCACCCGGCGGGGGGGGATATTTCCCTTCCCGTTGCACCAGATCGGGACGGTTGACGGATGTGGCGTGGACCTTGATCAGCACCTGCCCTTCGCCGGGGACCGGCCTGGCCACCTCACCGACCTTCAGCACCTCCAGGCCACCGAAACCGTCTAGCAATGCCGCTTTCATGCAGACTCCTCCTGTACACGGAATATACGAACAATGTTCCTGTTTTTGATGCCCGTCTTCATACACCGTCAGTCCCCCCCTGTCAACGGTGAATGCCGCCCCGGGCATCAGCCGGCAACGCAGCCACCTGGCCGGCCATCCGGGGGAGGAACGAGCGGAAATCGGCCTGCAGATCACCATAGTGCCGGACCAGCTCCCGAACGCCGCTCCCGAGCGGGCTGGGCCGTTTCCGCCGCGCCGCCATCCGCTGGAGAGCCCTGTCGATCCCGGCCACCTCCCGGTACGAGGGGATCAGGTCGGTAAAGATTACCGGCAGGATATTCAGAAACCGGTCGGGCATGACGGTGCGATGGTCCCGGGCCGTAGCATAGGCATCATCGAGAAACGTTTCCAAGGGGAGCGGATGATACGCCGGCCATTCTGTGGCCAGGAAATGATCATAAAACAGGTCGACCAGGACCCCCCGGTAAAGCCCGAAGCACGGGTCGAGCCGCTCCCGGCTCTCCAGAAACGAGCGGTCGCGATTTGCCGCGCTGTCAATCCAGCGGTGGAGCCTCAGTCCCTGCTCGATGCCGGCCGGAAAGCGGCCGGCAAGTGGCCCCTTGACGAAATCGCCCATCAGGTTGCCGACCTGGAGTTCCGGGTCGTTACCGGAAAGGTACAGGTGACAGAGAAAGTTCATGCCGGCTCGACGGCGGCAATAAGGATACAGCGGGCCATTGACGCCTCACGGATCGTATTGGTTCCAGAAGATCAAGCATACCCGGCGCACCGGCAATTTCAACTTGTGCAGCTGGAGTCGGAAAGCTATGATGCGGACCAGGAGGGTAATAATGGTCGTTGCGTGGCTAACCTACTGTATCCTCGGCGCGTTCGCCGGCATCCTGGCAGGACTCCTAGGAGTCGGCGGCGGGATCGTCATCGTGCCGATGCTTACCTTCACCTTCACTGCCCAGCAGTTCCCGCCACAGCACATCCTCCATCTGGCCCTGGGGACATCCCTGGCGACCATCGTCTTCACCTCGATAGCCAGCTTCCGGGCCCACCACGGTAAGGGGATGGTGAACTGGCAGGTGGTCCGCCAGATCACTCCGGGGATAATGGTCGGGACGCTGGCCGGTTCCTGGGTGGCAGCCAGCCTCTCCACCGTTTTCCTCAAGGTATTTTTCGTCTGCTTCACCATTTTCGTGGCCGTGCAGATGCTCCTGGAGATCCGGCCGAAACCGACCCGCCAGCTTCCGGGCAGCAAGGGGCTTTTCGGCGCGGGAACCTTCATCGGTGTCATCTCCAGCCTGGTGGGTATAGGCGGCGGCAGCATGTCGGTGCCGCTCCTGATCTGGTGCAATGTCTCCATGTACGGCGCCATCGGCACCTCGGCAGCCATCGGCTTTCCCATCGCCATTTCCGGTGCGCTTGGCTACATCCTGAACGGGATGGCCGTTAGAGGGCTCCCTTCCTACTCGTTCGGCTTTGTCTACCTCCCGGCCCTGATCGGGGTTGCCGGCATGAGCTACCTGACCGCCCCCCTCGGTGCCCGCCTGGCCCACCGCCTACCGGTCTCTCGGTTGAAAAAACTGTTCGCCGGCCTCCTGATTGCCACCAGCCTCAAACTGCTGAGCGGGCTTATTTAATTCCACTTTGTCACATTTAGTTTTCGTCCTGTAGGGACAGAATGCCTGTAGCCGGGGGATTCATCCCCCGGTGTCGGGATTGGATTTATTTTTCAGTCACGTACGTGACGAAAGAAAATATCGCTTGAATCCCGGCGATAAATCGCCGGGCTACAGGCATTCTGTCCCCACAGGACGGAACCTGACAAAGTAGCAGAAAAAAATGGAGTAGCGGCATGCAATGCGCTATAAGAATAGGCAATTTTGCCCTGCAAGGCACCCTTATGCCGCTGAAGCGAGGTACCATGCGTAAAAACATGACGGGTTGGCTGATACTACTGGCAATCCTTGCCACCTTCTGCTCGGCCGGCACGGCCTCAGCCATGTCGGCATTCAGCCGCAAGTACAAGATGCAGTGCGATGGCTGCCATACGAGCAAGCTTCCGCAACTGAACGAATTCGGCATCGAGTTCTACAAGAACGGTTTTGTGCTCTCAAAACAGTCAGATGTTACCAAGGCAGGTGCCGGCGAGGGAGGAATTGGTGGCAAGGAAAAGACACTTGTACAGGCAGAGTCTAAAGCCCCGGCAAAGGGCTCTGATATCAACAACCTGACGGGTGACGAAGGCGAAGAGGGAGAACCTCCTCCCAAAAAAGAGATTCCTCCAACTGTGGTTTACAGAAGCAAATCCCACGACGGCACGGTCTTTTTCACGGACACCCCGGAAAGACGGACAGACTTTTCCTGGCAACAGGATAACGGGGAAAAGGAACCGGCTGAAACGGGGACCGAAAAGATCCGCCAGCCGAAAAAGAAGAAAACGGCTGCCAGCCGACATCAGGCAGCCCGGCGAAGCAATGAGACCGGAGCCGTGAAGGTCGTGGAAAAGGAACGATACCGGAGTTACGAGCAGTGCATGGAGCGTCAGTTGATCGGCGCCGAACAGCCCGATTCGTCCCGGGATATGATGGATCTTATGATAACGGCTGAAAGGAAATGCGCGGGCTATTCCCTGGAGAGGCGTTAGCAGCACTCCAACAGGCGGAGATCAGTATCTCTTCTCCATTCTGATCCTCCCCGATGCCGACACGGTGATGCAGAATATTACCGACGATCCATCGTTGACGGTGACATTACCGTCGCTCGCCGTACCATCAGGAGCGGACAATCTGACGGTTCCGTTCGGATTGAACTGGATATAGACGTTGTCCGATGATGTTCCGTCGCTTTTGCTGCGGATGGTGACACCGGGCGGACTCGTCACCGTCTGCAGAGCCGCACCCCATCCGGTTGCCGCAGTATTGTACGCACGATTGCCGGGCATCAGCTTGTAGCTGCTGTTGCCCGGTTCAATGACGACCATATGCTGCATATTCCTGGTGATGGTGATCGACTTCGCCTCTTTGAGCATCGACTGAATCCCGCGAGCCGTCTGCCGGTAGCTGAGCGTTTTCCGCCAGCTTACGAATGGCGGCAGCGCAATGGCCAGCAAGATTCCAATGATGGCCACGACAATAACGACTTCAATCAGCGAAAATCCGCGTTCATTGCCTGCACGCCAACGCTTCAGTCCAGTCGCCATATTCATTCCATCACAGACCATTCGCCAGTCACCTTCCTATTTCTGCCGCCAGTAGAGCGGAATGATGCTTCCGCCCTTCACGGTGTCCTGCTTCTGCATGCCGGTCCAGAGAGAGACGCCCCCGCCAGGAGTGATAATAGCCGTAACGCCAGGGGGGATACCGGAGCCCGTCGTTTTCACCCTGTCGCTTCGCTGTAGGACATTGCCGCCAGACTTTGCCCGCTGGTTGGTGGTCGTGGTGCTGTCGTTAGAGGTGTCGTAGTTCATCACCGCCTCACCGGTCTTGTAGCTCAGGGCATACATTCTGGCGGTCCCCAGATTCGGCTGGCAGGCTTGGATGATGGCCGACGAACCGGGTGTGTTGGTGGTGAAATAGGCGACCTTGTTAAATACCAGCGGCGCGCTGAGCACCTTTTCGCCGCTGTTCTGGTCGAGCTTGATGTACCAGCCGTAGTTTGTGGTGGCATTCAGCCGGCTCAGGAGGTCGGTCACCGAGCCGGTGCCGGATGTTTTCGTCGTTGTCTGGAGCTGATCATCGGTGACATCCATCAGGTCACTTTCCGTGGCAGTGGTTGTCTGGTCCCGGTCGATCACGGCATAGATCCGGTCGACAACCGCCGTGTTCAGCGGGTGCTCCCGGTCCCCACTGCCGAAATACAGCATCTTGTAACCGAGCTCGGACACAACCGATGGCTTGTAAAACATCTTCCGTCCCTTATCCGACGTACCACCGGCACCGGCGCCCGGATTGGCACTGAAGAGCTTGCGGGCGGTCCAGTTCGCCGGTGCCGGGTCCGCCACATCGAACCGCCATATGTTCCCACCGGCATCAGCGGCGTACAGCCGCTGCGCATAACCGTTTCCCTTCAGGTCCACGGCCGCGATTTCGGATGGAAAGGAAAAGGTCATGGCAGCATAGGGGGCGGTCGCACTGTCATAGATGAAACCACCGATCTTGGTGCCACTGTTGGTAAAGCTCGGCACCCCTCCGACCAACGTTGCGACCTCAACCACGTAGACCCCGCGGCCTTTGGGGTTTGCCGGAGCGGCCGTTCCGCTGCTCGTCACATTTCCCTCGGCATTGGATGCCGCAGGAACCACCCCGGTGCCGGCAAAGGTCTGCGTGGCCCCATAGCGGCCATCCTCGTTGAGGTTGTCGTACCCGGCACCGACGACCATGGCGATCTTGTCACTGCTGCCGATCCGCATCCTGACGATCTTCGGTTCGCTCCAGCTCTCGGCCAGTTCGGCGTACACCGGTGTCGCAGGAGAACCTGTTGTCGGCGAGCTGTTCGAAATGCGCCAGAGGAATTGGGGAGAAGAGGGATCGGACACGTCCAGGGCATAGTAGGAACCGGTCGCCGTGCCGGCGGCCACTCCCCCCCCCCTTCTGCTGCCGAAAAGCAGGACGACCTTGTCGCCACTCTCGATGATGCCGTTGTTGTTGGCGTCATAGATATACACCCGGGGCGACGCATCCATGAGCGTAACATGGCTGCCGGAACTCCTCAAGGAGTTGAGGTCCCCGAGGACGTCCGGCGGGATGAAGCCCCAGAGCTCTGCCCCGTCGCAATCCCTGAACGCGTGCAGTACGCCATCGTTGCTGCTGATATACACGACCGATTTATTGACCGAACAGTTGGCCTCGTTGGTCGTGGTGAAACTGTACGAGGCGTAGCTGACGGCCAGTGGTCTTCCGTGAAGCGGGTCCCCCATCAACCAGGCACGGTTCTCCGTCGTATTGCCATTCTTGTTGCTGTCATCCACATCCTGGCCATACATGAAGTTGATGACCTTGTCCCGCTCCGTGTTGTCGGCCACCCCGAGCATGGCTGCGGTGATGTTCGTGTTGTTGAAGGTGACCAGAGAGCTGCCGGCGGGGAGGACCGAGTACAGGGTACGGGTAGTTGCCACCCTCGCCTGCAAGACTCCCCCAGCCCCTCCTTTGTCGGCAGCACTGCCGTCGGCGGCACTGCTCCAGTAGGAGGTCGCACTGCTCTTGACGGTCCCGTTTTCTGCCCCCACGGGGAGGGGCGTGAGTGTGATGTCGTCGATGCGATCATTGTTCAGATCTACGTACGTGGCCTGGACCCCGTTGACATCAATGATAATGGGATTGGTTCCGGAAGAGAGACCGTATTTTTTCAGGTTACCGTTCCAGAACGCACTGTTGGCGGTCTTGAAGAACGGCATATACAGCCTGCTGCCGGCATAGGTCCTGTTATCCGGACTGGCCGGCACCGAGTTGGCGCCAAACGTGGTGTCGATCGCCGTCACGGTTCCCATGACCTGGGAAAACGCATTCTTAAGATCCTGCGCCGACCCGGCATCGTAGTATTTTCCCTTTCCGTGGGAGGCATCGGCGGCCCTGTTCAGCAGGTCTACGGCAGCGGCATCGGCCCCGGTGAGGCCGAACCCTATGGTATAGGTAACCACCTGCTGCGGGCCGAGATTCAGGGCCTTGGCCACGTCATCCAGGGAATGGTTCAGGTCCCCCGGCTCGATCCCGTCGCCGTCGCAGTCCCCGTTGGTGCAGATGGTCTTCAGCACCGGATCGTCATCTGCGTTTGCCATGCCGTCGGTAACAAAGATGACGTAGTTTTTCTGGCAGGCAACCTCGACCGGAGAAACGTACCTGCCGGACGTAATCCCCACCGTATTGCCAAATGCGCTCGCGTCGCCATTGAAATAGCGCATCGCCTCGAAGAGCGATTCCCCAAGGGGAGTAGATCCAAACGGGAAAATGGAATCGACTGCAGCAAGGAGGGCAGTCCGGTTGGTTATGGTACCGGTAAAGAGATCGTCCATCTTCTTCACGGTGGTAACGTAATGCATGGTTCCCGCACCGGGCACGGTGGCGCTGAGGAACTGTGCCCCCTGCCCATTGAAGCCGACATAATGAAAGGTCATGAGCCCGAACTTGACCCCGTTTATGCTGGAAATCAGATTCTTAATGGCATCCTTGGCTATGGTGATCTTCGGCTTCATCGTGGCAATAGAGGAGATCAGGTAGTTGATGTAGTTGCCCATGTAATATTGACTGGTTCCACTGGAAGCGCAGGTGGTACCGTTTGAGTTCAGACTTGTGCCGTTGTACTGACCGGTTGTCTGCAGGATATTCTGGGGATTGGCCGAGTTACAGGAGGTGGTGATGTTGCTGATACTGGTGTTGATCTGAGTAAGGTCGGCGTTATATACGGCATTGGCGGTGCAGGCGGATGTCCCGGTAGAGCTGCAGGCATTGGCCTGGGCATAGGTTGTGGCAGGGTTGTAGGATTCTGCCGGCACCGGATCATACATGCTTCCGGAATTATCGATGATGATAAGGACATTGGGCTGGTAAGTGCCGGCCGCGCCATATATGGATGCGTCCCCCGGATACTGGTCCGGCGCTGCCTGTACCATGGGTGAGGGAAACAGTGTCGCCAGGAACGCGATAACAGCGAAGATCGTCTTTTGCATACCTACCTCCACCTGACGGGACGGCCCACAGCGCTCCCTTTCCATGTCATGACCCGGTTATTGCCTGTTACCGGGCGAACTGCTCAGGTAATAATTGATCCAGTTCCCGACCGCCCAGTCTGATGGTTCCGCCGGAGAACCGCACGATCCATCCGGTTTCAGGTGCCCCTGCCAGACACCCTTTCGCTTGAGCCTTTTCAGTGCACCGGAACAGGTGACCTTCCTGGTGAAATCTCCTGCTGTCCATTGCAGCCAGACAGGTCCCTTGGGGTTCTTGTAGAAGAGATGTTCCGGGGTATACGGGCCCGGGTACATGATTGCGGGGTCATAGGAGATTCTTTTTTCTGCCGGCCTGTTACCGTCATCCGCAACCGCCGGGACGGCGCCGGTCAAGAAAATAAACCCGAATACGATGAGTGAAAACATCATCTGCATAGCGACTCCTTTCCGGTTATACTGATCCTGAATATGCTATGGACCCCGATTATTGCGGCACCATCCTCGCCACTCCCGACTCGATATCGGTACGGGCGTTGTTCGGACCGTTGGCAATCACGGTCACGGCAAACACATTGGCCCTAAAACCGCCCCCACCCCCCACTCCCGCATCTTCCTGGAAGCCGTACCCGGGTGGCGGATTACCACGATTTTTGACCAACTCAACCTTGACCTGTGCCCGGTCACCGGTCCCGGGGATGGTAATCTGGTTGTAGTCCTTGTAGGGATCGGCATTTGTTCCGGTAACCGCGAAGGCTCCATCCAGAATCTTCCCCTGCCCCGGCGCCGGCCACGTCGTCCCAGTTCCGTAAAGCGAAGAATAGATCGCACTATAGGTCTCGGCGAACTCGACCGCAGCATCGGCCGCAAAAAAGGTTTCGAGGTTGTTCCGGTAATTGCCGGCAACCTTGATTTCGGTAACTGACGAGGTCATCAGGGTCGTTCCGAGTATGATCAGCAAGAGCAGCATTATCAGGACAATGATGAGTGCCGCCCCCTGCTCGTTGTCGACCCTCGATAGCGGACCGGAACCTATGTTGCGCCTGGGCTGTTCCATGGGACGGTTATCTCTTGTTTCGCAGCTTGATGACCGACGTGATCTGACGCGTTTTCGGGCCTTCGGAAAGGGCCGAGGTCACTGAGGTCTCACCGGTGATGGTAACTCGCACGCTCCGTATGGCCGCTATCGAGGTAGCGTCGGCAGGATTATTGTCCTCGGTTCCATCTTCATAGAGGTAGCTGAACCGGAGTGACGAAATATTGCTGGCAATCACCTCCGGTGAGGTTGCCTGATTGACGGCTCTTGCGAGGCACGTTATGGATGGAGAATCCGGGCAGGGGATCAGGGAATAAACGATCGCATCATTGCCGGCCGGGGGAGCTGTCCCCGGAGGGACGGGTGGCCCGGCCATGGCAATGATGTCTCCCGCATCAATACCGACCCCCGAAGAGAAGGTCCCTCCACCGGGTAGCGCCAGCGCGATGCTCGGCCCGCTCCGGTTTGCAGCGTTGAGCACAAGATACGTGCCCATGCCGCTCACCGGATTACTCTTGTCGGTTGGGCGTATGAGCCGGACGTTTACGGCGCCGGCACCAATCAATCCATCGATGGATTCAGGTGCATCAACGCTTGTGCTGAACGTGCTAAAGGCTGCCGTCACCTTGCTCTTGGCAACCCTGGCAAACTGACCGGCTGCGGATGCCGTGTTGATCTGCACACTCGTCGAATAGTTGTTGAGCGAACCGTTGGCCAGGGGGTTGGTCCCGAGGGGAACAAGTATCCCGGCCATTCTCATGTCCCGGGTAATGCTGTCCATGGCGATTCTCAGGTTCTGCTGGAGATCGACAAGGTCTTCCTGGATGTACGCGGTCTTCTGGTGCGTCAGATAGAGAGAGTAGACCGCTCCGATAACAACTCCAAAAATCGCCATGACAGCCAGCAACTCCACCAGAGTGAAACCGGACGTCCTTCGCGCAGAACGCATCATACCGTCCTCTTGAAGCCGGTGACCGTGACGCTTCTGCCACCACCGGTCACGGTGACAACAATCCTGGTGATTCCGTCCGGAATACCGGTCGCCGGTCCGACCGTGGTGGTATACGTTGCGCTGTAGCTGCCCGCTCCGGGGACACTGATCGAGGTAGCAGAACTGTTGGGAGGCCACTTATACACCACATTTGCAGCAGTGGTCGTAATTCTGGAATCGTCGGACTTCCAGGAGAGAATATCCTCAAGGGCCTCCTGGGCAAGGGACGTGGCCACCGTAAGCCTCATGGAAATAGAATTGGCGTTTAGGGCAACGTCCTGCATGGTGAGCACCGCCAACAATCCCACCGTCATCAGGAGGATCGCGATCAGCATTTCCACCATGGTAAAACCGTGCTGTGTTCCCGGCAAACGCTTCATCCGCCAACTCCAGAGCCAGATCACATCAACTTAATGATTCGACACAACAGGGCATTTGCTTCAGAAAAATTTCGGAAAGCAGGAATTATCTCAAAAACGGCAGGTTATTCTTGCTGCACATAGGGACACAGGATATCAAAATCTTAACGAATCAGTATGTTCCGCCGGTCAGTACCGCCGTCACGCTCCCCACCCGCACCTTGGTCTGGGCCTTGACCGGGATGCGGCGGGCATCGTCGGTCAGCCAGATGAGAGCCCCGCCCTTTCCTTCAAAGACCCCTTCCGGCTTTACCAGCGGCTTCACCTGGATGGTGTCGAACTCACCGGCCGGCACCTTGATCCGCTCCCGCTTCAACACCTTCACCTCGATATGACGCAACTCCTTGCCGTCAAGCACATGAATCATGAACGACTTTCCCGGCTCAAGCGGCTGATGGCGGACATAGTAGAAACTGGCATAAATGTCGAACGTGTTCTCCACGATCGGCACATCAACTTGCTCGCCGCCAATTCGGTCGTGGAACCGGCCGATCCGTCGCGTTTGATCAAAGGTGATCTCCCGGTCACGGGTCCGCTTCCCCTCCTTGAATAGCATCCGGTAGTAGCGGGATTCGCCGGGAAACGGCCCGGAGGTCATAGCCAGATGGCTCTCGGTCCGGTCGTCGACCGGATAGAAGGAGGAGAGCCAATCGTTGGCTCGGGCGTGGGAGACGATCTTCCGCATGCCAGCGGCTTCCGCGATCTCCTGGGTAGCGGTGCCGACCGGAATCCCCATCCAGCTGAGGCTGTAGACCAGTTTCTCCGGCATCGTGACCGACTCTGCCGCCGACGCCGGCCAGGCTGAGGTTACCAGCAGGGCTGCCAACAACGCCCGTACAACACATTTTCTAAACGGCGAGACCATGTAACACTCCCATAATGAAACGACCACTCCAACAGGCAGTGCTGAAGTGGTCGTACATAGTTTTCCAATGACTGTAGAAGATTATAGCACTTTTTTCAACATCGGTCAGGCAGCGAACCGGTTGGTAATAGCCTCACTTGCGGCGACCAATGCTTCGTACCGTTTGCTGAAATCGCCGGGCAGATGTGTCCCGGCAACCTGATAGCCGCGGATGATCTCGCTGCGCAGCGATGCCGGGATGACCCGTTCGGCCAGGGGGTACAGTATCCCGTCCTCCTTTTCGATATGCTCCCGCAGGAGCGCCACATACTGCAAGGCGTTGTCGACAATGACTCTTGCCTGATCAACCTCTCCCGCCAGGGCACCCTGGGCGGCACGCTCCATGGCCTTTACCAGCGCCCGTCCCTGGTCATGCTCAAGGAGCATTGCCGCTATCGGACTATTGGCGCGCGGCATGCCGTTCTTCACCAACGCCTCGAACAGGACCGCCTCCTCCTTGGCATGGTGGAACCGGTCGGCATACTGCCTGATAAAATCCACTGCTTCCAGATAAAAGCTAACGTCACGATATTCACCGTCAGCAGTGGCGCGAGCAACCCGTTCCAGCACATCGAGCATCCGCAGGATAAGTCGGTGCTCGCTGACCAGTGCCGACGTAATGTCCTCTTTCATGGCTATCACCTCTGCTCGCCATTGACGCCGATCACCACCGTTTCCAGCGGAATCTGCTTACCCGAAACGGCCAGGGCCTGGCGGACCAGCGCGTCAAGCCCGCGGCAGCACGGCACCTCCATGATTGCCACCGTAATGCTCCGGATATTGTTAGCGGTAAAGATGGCGGCCAGCTTCTGCACATAGCTGTCGGTCTCGTCCAGTTTGGGGCAGGCAATGGCAATCGCCTTTCCCGGTAGCAGTTCCTGATGGAAGCTCCCCATGGCGAAGGCGACGCAGTCGGCCGCGACCAGGATCTCGGCATCCTGGAAATAGGGGGCCGTGGGTGGGACCAGATGAAGTTGGACCGGCCATTGGCGAAGAGCCGACGGTACCCGCCCGGTTTCGGCGCTGGTGGTGATTTCTTCCCGCTCGATGGTTCGTGCCATGCTGCCGGGGCAGCCGCATCCCAGATGACTCATGATCTGTTCTCCTTTGTATGTTTGGTTGGTTGTCTGCCGCGTCCTGATGGTTACAACCTACCCCATGCCGTGGAGAAAGTTCATGACGTGGGTCAAAAGATAGAGAATGGCTTCGGCGTTGCGGTTTTTTCATACTGGACTAGAATGATCTTATAGATACGCATGCTACACTGAGGCTGTAAGCAATGTTGCACAAAGGAAAAGTCAGGAGGTGTTCCATGAAACCATTCATGTCAAGCTTCAATGAACAGTGTTACGCGCTGATGCGGATCGTTGTCGGATTTCTTTTCCTCTGGCACGGCACCCAGAAGCTGTTCGGCATTCCGAGCGCCATCTCCGGCACTATCCCTGCATTCATCACCTACGTTGCCGGGCCGATCGAGTTGATCGGAGGAGTTCTGATTATGATCGGGTTGTTCGCCCACTGGGCGGCATTCATTACCAGCGGCCAGATGGCTTTCGCCTATTGGATCGGGCACGGGACGAAAGCGCTGTTGCCGATCCAGAACAATGGCGAACTGGCAGTGCTGTACTGCTTCGTCTTTCTGTTCATCGCCGCGCACGGGGCCGGGATCTGGAGCGTCGATGCTGTCCGGAAGCGACGATAGAAGCCTGGCAGATGCTCTTTCGGGGAGGATAGCGAGTGGAGGGAAGGAGGCTCATCATGTCAGCCATCGAACTGAGCGAAAAAGAGGTAACGACATTGGTCAGGATGCTCGAATCATATCTCCCGGACCTTGCGACGGAGCGGGTCGGCACTGACAACAAGAAATGGCATGCGGAGCTGAAGGAGCAGGAGGCGGTACTGGGCGATATCCTGAAACGGCTGAAAGGCGCGACCTCCTGATCCGGGCACTCCATCGCAGTACATCGTCAACGGATATTTTATTCATTTCTCTCCGGCGGCCCACGGATTAAGGACGGTGGCGCCGCGTGGCGTATATTCTGGCAATCTCAGGTGCAGGGAATCAGGGAGTTCTCTTCATCCTCTGCCCATCGTTCCGGACCTTGAATTCCGGGTGGTTGCAGGAGTCAAGGTACCCACAAGTGGCGCCCCTACAGAATCATTATGAAATGCAAGTGGTTCGGCATCACTACGAATGCATCCGGTTCAAGTCCCGGAAAACGCTCCGGCAATTCGGACCACACCGATTCAACCATCCGTCCCCCATCGTTTGTTACCATCACGCCGTCAAGCTCGATGGTGGAATCCGGGACAGTTCAAGAAGAAACTGGCCGAGCGGCTTGAGAGACCCCGAGTCGAGTCAGTCCGGCTCTCCGGCATGCCAAGTGGAAAGGCCCGGACAGCATACGCGCCGGGCCCTTTCCGTGCAATCTTGCAAGCCTGGCACGCGCATTTTTCTTGAACCTGCCCCCCGGCAGCTCCCCTTCATGTTTGTCTCCCTTTCTCTGCCTTCTGCGCTTTTATAACCACGAACCCTCCGCTACCGTACCCTTCAACAACATTCAGGTGGGTGGTTTCTCCCGGCAGTAGGGTTTGTCGATGCGAGAAGCCTGAAAAACCGCTTTCTGTCAGCAATGTCTCCAGTTCGCAGACCGAATAAAAGGTTGCATCACGGTAAAAAATACTCTGTTCCTTTTTCTGGCTGTAGATGCGTCCCAATTCGCTCTCTCTGTCGATGAAACCGATAACAAGAATTCCTTCATGCTTGAGGATGCGCCACGCTTCCTGAAAAGCTTTGGCAATGTCATCAAGAAAACAGACGACCGTGACCATGACCGCAAAATCAAAGCTGTTATCGGCTAACGACAAGTCTTCTGCAACACCATCTATAACCTCAATGCCTCTAAAACGGGCCAACTCTGCCATCTCCACCGATGGCTCAACGCCAACAGAAATACCAAGTGGAACTGCAAATCGACCAGTACCGACACCGATTTCCACCCCATGACCGCAGGCGGGAACAACAGACCGTAATGCATCAATCTCCGCCTGATAGAGGGCATTGTTTTTCTCAAACCAAGCATCGTACTCGGCAGCCTGTCGGTCGAAAGCTGATATCTTGGCCATGACGGTTCCCAGCTACCTCACGGGTAGCTATCAGTTTCCTATCAGGTAAAGGGCTTTCTTAAGAGCAGACCGTAATGGTACGGCGGCAGGTCGAAGCGGTTCTGCTCCTTAAAGCGGAATCCGGCTGTATTCCCCCATTCAATGCACTGTTCCGGTCGTGGACAGATTTCCATTGCTGATCCACGCGGCGTTGGGTCATAGTTCCAGTGAACACCGCCAGCATGCCATTCGGCTTGAAAACGCGCAGCGCCTCCTTCATCAAGGCGACCGGCTCTTCATGATGCAGGGTTGAGGCCAAAGGTTTCCAAATCCTTGGCCGGATTGAAAAAACCAGCCCACATTCCTTCAGCCGGCATGCCGCTGTCACAAACTTTCATGCGTTTTCTCTATTGTGCTCCAATAGTGCGGATAGTGCCAAGGCGCAGACTCTCAACGCGATTACATGGCCATCATCGCCACCCTTTTCGAAATCGTCGTCACGGGTGGCCATGGAATTGGTGATGTGGGCGAAACAGATGACCGGTTTGTTCAGGGCCGCGCCCATTGCCAGTAAGGCGGCTGCTTCCATTTCCACGGAAATGATGCCTTCACCCCGTCGTGCGGCAATGAGTTGCGCTGTCTCGCGAAAAGGAGCATCGGTTGTCCAGGAATTACCCCGGATACACTGGAGTTGGGCTGCTCTCAACTGCTTAGCCACTGCCTCCACCAATGCCGGGGATGCCTCTGCATAGCGGGCAGGCGACAGATAGTGATAACTTGTCCCTTCATCACGCAATGCCTGTTCAATCAGCAGAAACAAGGGGGGCCGGAGCTGTTCGGCAATGAGTCCGGCAGAGGAAATGGTTACAAGGGCCTTGCACCCCAAGGCGAACAGTTCTTCAGCGACAAGGACCGCGAATGGGGCACCGACCGTGCCGCCGATAATCCCGTACTCTGTTCCGTCTACCGACCAGCGATACAGCCGCGTATGGAAGCATGGCCAGGCGGCTTCGAGCCTTGCGTTCCCACTGGCAACCAAGAATTCAACCAGTTCGCCGTCAAAATCAAGAAGACAGCCGTGCGGTACCGTCAGCGGCGGCAGGTTCTTCTGTACTCTGGCGGCTTCCAGCATGTTGCCGGGAAGGAACACCGGCGCATCCACATGGTCGTGCTCAAGGAGAGGCACCCCTGTTTCATTGCACACAGCAGCAGCCTCCAGACCGTTTTTCCAGGTCAGTCTCTTCCTTTGTCTTGCGCATGACCGGCTCATCCTCGTGGTGTATTCCAGGGACAGGTTGTAGGGGGAAATTAGGTGCCGCGTCTATACATTGACAGTTTCTTGCACCGAAAAGGCCCGGACAGCATACGCACCGGGCCTTTTTGATTCCCTTCTCTTGAAAACGGGAATCAGCGCAAATCCGGAGCCACCCCCCAAACAGCCAGCTCCCGCAGCACCTCCTCCTCCAACAACGGCAGCGTCTCCGCCACCGGCGGCGTCAATGCCATGTCCAGTTCGATGCTCGCCGGCTGTACCCCCCAGAGGACCATCTCCCGTGGCACATGCCCCTGAAGGGATGCCACGGTCAGCAGGTCCTTCAATCCCATCTGGTGGGGCGACACCTTGGTCTCCAGGGCCAGGGGGATGTCATCGCCGGTGAGACGGACCATGGTGCCCGGCTTGTCACCGGTTTCCACCGCGTCCACTACCAGCAGCCGCTCGACCCCTTCCAGCCGGGGAAGGAGGTCAAGCCCCAGGGTCCCGCCATCCAGAACCGTCACCCCGGCCGGAAAGCGGTAACGCGACGCCAGCCCCTGCACCACCCTGACGCCGACACCGTCGTCGGCCATCAGCAGGTTACCGATGCCGAGCACGAGGATAGAGTCTGTCACTCCCTGCTCCGCACGGTCTTGTAGCCACTGAAGATGCTCGACATCACCCCGCCCTTTTCCTTCACATCCATCAGCCAGGCACTGTAGACATGGTGGATGGCAAAGGCGATCAATAGCCACATGACGCAGTGATGGGTGAGCCGCATCCCCTGGTTGGAGAAGAGCCAGAAGAGCCACCCCATAGCTTTGTGCAGGATGCCGTTCGGCGCCCGCTCCGAGTAAAGCGCAAACCCGGTGCCGATCATGACCAGGTAGAGGAGGAACACCACCGCATAGGCGGTGCCGGCCAGGGCGTTGTGTCCCGGTGCTGCCGGCACCTTCCTGCTGATGAACGTATAGTACTTGAAGGCAGCCAGCATCTTGTGCCGCCCGTCACGGGTCAGGACCGGGAAGAACTCCCGCCAGCCGGCATAGCTGTTCTTCGTGACAACCGCCCAGTAGATCCGGGACAGGACACTGATGGTAAGTGCATATCCGGAAACGAAGTGGATGAACCTGATCCACCCCATGGCGAATGCGGACGGCGTCAGGGCCACGGTCTTCGGTGAGCCGATGAACAGCCCGGTCACCGTCAGGGTGATGATGGCGAGCATGTTGACCCAGTGGGTGACACGCACCGGGACTTCCCAGACATACTTCTCATACAGATGTCCCATGGGCGACTCCTATTTCACGGTAACCCGCACCATCTCGTTCCCCCGGGTATCCAGCAGATGCACTGCGCAGGCCAGACAGGGATCGAAGGAGTGGATGGTGCGCAGGATCTCCACCGGCCGGTTCGGATCAGCGATGGGTGTACCGATGAGCGCCTCCTCGTAGGGCCCCCGCTGCCCCTTGTGGTCACGGGGCGAGGCGTTCCAGGTGGAGGGGACCACGGCCTGGTAGTTGAGGATCTTCTGGTCCCTGATCTTGATCCAGTGCCCGAGTGCCCCCCGCGGCGCCTCGTGCCAGCCGTAGCCGGCCGCTTCCATGGGCCAGGTGGCCGGGTCCCACTTCTCGCCAGTATGGACCCGCAGATCTCCCTTGCCCATGTTGTCCACCAGTTGGGCATGCCAGGTCGGGAGCTCTTGGGCGGTGATGAGGCAGTCGAGCCCCCGGGCCGCGGTCCGTCCCAGGGTGGAGAAAAGGGCCTCGGGACCGACGTTCAGCTGTTTCAGAACGAAACCCACTGCATCCCGGGTCGGTGTGTGGCCCGAGGCGTAGGCGACCAGGAGCTTGGCAAGCGGGCCGACCTCCATCGGCCGTTCCTCATAGCGGGGGGCCTTGACCCAGGAATACTTTCGATCCGTGTCCAGTTGCTGGTACGGCGGCTTGGGACCGCTGTAGCGCGCCTCGGTCTCCCCCTCCCACGGGTGGGCGCCCTTCCCCTGCCCTCCCGAGTAGTCATACCAGGAGTGGTCCACGTACTCGGCGACCTTCCGGTGATCCAGCGGAAGGACCTTGGAGAGGTCCCTGCCGAGAACGATCCCTGCCGGGAAGAAGAGCCTGCCGCTTACCGGGTCAGGGAACTCGCCGCAGGAGAGGTAGTTCCCCACGCCGGCCCCGATGCCGGCCCAATCCTTGTAGAAGGAGGCGACCGCCAGCAGGTCGGGAATGTAGACCTTTTCCACGAACTCCTTGGCCTTTTTCAGCAAGCCGCCGATCTCGGCCAGCTTGTCGGCATTGAGGGCGTTCTGGGAATCGGGATCGACCGGAATCGCCATCCCCCCCACCAGAAAGGTCTGGGGATGGGGGTTCTTGCTCCCCAGAATGGCGTGGATACGGATGACGTCCTTCTGCCACTCAAGCGCCTCAAGGTAATGGGCCGTGGCCATCAGGTTGGCCTCCGGCGGCAGCTTCATGGCCGGATGCCCCCAGTAGGCGTTGGCGAACGGACCGAGGCGCCCCTTGGCCACGAATGCCTTCAGCCGCTCCTGTATCCCCTTGAAGTAGGTGAAGGAGTTGAGGGGCCAGTCGGAGATGGAGGCGGCAAGTTGGGCGGTCCTGGCCGGATCGGCCTGCAGGGCCGAGGTGATGTCCACCCAGTCCAGGGCGTGCAGGTGGTAGAAATGAATCACGTGGTCCTGCACGTTCTGGATTCCCATGATGATGTTGCGAATCGATTCGGCGTTGGGGGGCACCTTTATGTTCAGGGCGTTCTCCACCGCCCGGATGGAGGCGATGGAGTGAACCGTGGTACAGACACCGCAGAAGCGCTGGGTAAAGAACCAGGCATCACGCGGATCGCGCCCTTTCAGGATCTTTTCGATCCCCCGGAACATGGTGCTTGAGCTCCAGGCGTTGGTGATCCTGCCGCCGTTTACCTCCGCCTCGATACGCAGGTGTCCTTCGATCCGGGTAATCGGGTCCACGACAATCCTGGTCATAGATTACTCCTCCTTTGCCCCTTCGGAAGTATCACCGCGCCGGCAGGCGCTGACCACACCATGGGCCGCGAATGCCGCTGCCGTGCCAGCCGCCAGGCCGAGGCCGATGGTGTCGGCCGTGGTCTCGATGCCAAAACCGGGCACGTTGGGAAGACGCCGGTAGAACGGGGTCATGGTGTCCCAGAACATCGGCTGGGAGCAGCCGGCACAGCCGTGGCCCGAGCCGACGGGCCAACTCGTCTTGTCGTTGTACCGCTGGGTCGGGCAGTTATGCCAGGTTTCCGGCCCCTTGCACCCCATCTTGTAGAGGCAATGCCCCTTCCGGTGGCCCTGGTCGCCCCAGGCCTCCACATACTGGCCGGCGTCGAAGTGGGGCCGACGCTCGCAGTTGTCGTGTATCCGCTTGCCATACGCGAACAGGGGGCGGCCGATACCGTCGGTGGCCGGCAGCTTCTTGAAGAGGAGAAAGTGAACAATGGTGGCAGTAAGATTGTCGGCATTCAACGGACAGCCGGGGAGGTTGATGACCGTGGCGCTGGGAACCGCCGTACTGACGCCGACGGCGCCGGTCGGGTTGGGGGCTGCGGCAGGGATGCCACCATAGGAGGCGCAGGTCCCCACCGCGATCGTGGCAAAGGCACCGCCGCAGACCTCCCGGGCCCGGTCAACGGCGGTCCTGCCGCCGATGCAGCAGTAGATGCCGTCGTCCTTCAGCGGGATGGAGCCTTCCACCACGGCAATATACTTTCCTTTTTCCTCCTTCAGCACTTTGTCGAGATTGGCCTCGGCCAGGTGTCCCGCAGCGGCCATGATGGTCTCGGCATAGTCGATGGAGAGGATATCCAGCACGATCTCGGCAACGGTCGGGTTGGCGGCGCGGAGCAACGCCTCGGTGTCACCGGTGCAGCTCTGGAACTCCAGCCAGACCAGGGTGGGGCGCTTTACCTCGTCCAGTGCCCGGGCAATCTGCGGCCCAAATGCGGGGGGGAGCGCCAGGGCCGCAGCCGTGGCCGAACAGAACTTCATGAAGTCCCGCCGGGACACCCCCTTTTCGGCCAACAACCGGGAAAAACTGAACTGCTGTTCCGGACTTTTCTGATCGTGACCGTTACCGTATCCGCTCATAACATCAACCCCTTTCAACCGTTAAGGATTGTTCGACGAACCAGTCTCACGACACTCTTCCTTTTCCAAAAAACAACTCTACAACAACAATGTTTTACTACGCCCCGAGCCATTGTCAAGCCGAATTAAGGCACCGGCATATCCGCTTTCAAAACAAAAAAAGAGCCGGGGAACAGGCCGGTTACAAACCGGCACTGCCACCCAGCTCTTTCATGTTCAACAGGTGCGGCGTTCAGGTGGCCGCGGACAGCTTAATCGTTCCACCCCTCGTTGGCAGTCGCTCCGACGGCCTGCTCCCAATGCTCCGGGGAGCGCCAGAGGCTGGAGGTAATCAGCTCGCGCATATGCAGGAACTCCTTGGGAAGACGGTCGAAGAGCTTGACGAACAGCTCTTCGTGGGCGACCAGTTCGTTCTGCCAGACGTCCCGGTCGACCGACATCAGGTCGTTGAACTTCTCACGCGACATGTCGAGGCCGTCCCAGTCCATGTCCTCGTAGCGCGGCATCCAGCCCAGCGGTGACTCCACCGCTGCGGCCTTCCCCTGGACGCGCTCGACAATCCACTTGAGGACGCGCATGTTGTCGCCGTAGCCCGGCCAGATGAACTTGCCATTGGCATCCTTGCGGAACCAATTGACGCTGAATATCCGCGGCGGCTTGGGGATGGTGCGGCCGAACTGCAGCCAGTGGCCGAAGTAGTCGGCCATGTGGTAGCCGCAGAACGGAAGCATGGCGAAGGGGTCGCGGCGTACGTTGCCGGTGGCGCCGACTGCAGCGGCAGTGGTCTCCGACCCCAGGGTGGAGGCGAGGTAGACGCCGAAGTTCCAGTTGAACGCCTGGTAGACCAGCGGCACGGTATCCTTGCGGCGGCCGCCGAAGATAAAGGCGCTCATCGGTACCCCTTTGGGGTTTTCCCAGTCAGGGTCGATGGAGGGGCACTGGGAGGCCGGCGCGGTGAAGCGGGAGTTGGGGTGGGCAGCAACGCGGCCGCAATCCGGAGTCCAGGCGTTCCCCTGCCAGTCGGTCAGTTTTGCCGGCGGCTCGTCGGTCATCCCCTCCCACCAGACGTCGCCGTCCTCGGTCAAGGCCACGTTGGTGAAGATGGTGTTCGCAGCGCAGGAGGCCATGGCGTTGGGGTTGGTCTTGGTGTTCGTGCCGGGGGCAACGCCGAAATAGCCGAACTCGGGGTTAATGGCGTAGACCTGGCCGTCCGGGCCGGGCTTGATCCAGGCAATGTCGTCGCCCAGGGTGGTCACCTTCCACCCCTTGTCCTGCAGCGGCTTGGGCGGAATCAACATGGCGAAGTTGGTCTTGCCGCAGGCACTCGGAAAGGCGGCACCAACGTAGGTCTTCTCGCCGGTGGGCGACTGGACGCCGAGGATCAGCATATGCTCGGCCAGCCACCCTTCGTCCTTCCCCTGCTTGGAGGCGATGCGCAACGCCAGACACTTCTTGCCGAGCAGGGCGTTGCCGCCGTAGCCCGAACCGAACGACCAGATGGCGCGCTCCTCGGGGAAGTGGACGATGTACTTCTCCTTGTTGCACGGCCAGGCGACGTCCTTCTGCCCCGGCGCCAACGGTGCGCCGACCGAATGGAGGCACGGCACGAATTCGCCGTCGCCGAGCACGTCGACGACCTGTTTCCCCATACGGGTCATGATCTTCATATTGACCGCAACGTAAGGGGAGTCTGAGATCTCGACCCCGATCTTGGCGATCGGCGAACCCAGGGGTCCCATGCTGAAGGGGATGACGTACATGGTGCGCCCCTTCATGCACCCCTTGAAAAGACCGCCCAGCTTCTCCTTCATCTCCTTGGGATGCATCCAGTTGTTGGTCGGGCCGGCATCCTGCTTGGAGAGGCTGCAGATGAAGGTGCGGTCCTCGACCCGGGCGACGTCGATCGGGTCGGACCAGGCGAGATAACTGTTGGGGCGCTTGTCGTTGTTCAGTTTGCGGAAGGTGCCACTTTGCACCAGTTGGCTGCACAGGCTGTCGTACTCTTCCTGCGAACCGTCGCACCAGTGAATATTGTCAGGCGTACACAACGCCGTTACTTCATCCACCCACTTGCGCAGTTGCGCGTTCTTAACCTCGTAGCCCATGCCAACTTCCTCCTCATGTTTTATTGATTTTTCCACCTTGGTTCTCGAAGGCCGGAAATTCCATCCAGCAGCATTCCCCGTACGAAGATTCCGAAGAATTAACCAGAAAACACCTTTAAAGCAAGTAAATTTTTGTAGTTAAATTTAATTTCGCAAGACGAAACAACCACAGGACAGAACATGATTTGACATGCCCACGGATAATGCTACCATGAAGCTCACAAGGTCAATCTTCCGGAGGGTTTTATCGCATGGCAAAAATACCTGTCGTCGACCAGGAGGCATGCATCAGCTGCGGACTCTGCGTCTCCACCTGCCCCGGTGTATTCCGCTTCAACGCTGATGGCAAGTCAGAATGTTACGATCCCGGCGGAGCACCGGAATCTGACATCCAAAGCGCCATAGACGGCTGTCCGGTGCAGGCGATTTCCTGGCAGTAGACCATGCGCCCTGCCGGGCGCGCACGAATACAAAAAGGGCCAGCACGTTACCGTACTGGCCCTTTTTGTCATTTCTTTGTCGCCGGCTTGATGATATCCACTTCCGTTTGATCACCAACGTACTTGACCCGCCAGACCAACCCGCAAACACCACACTCCTTCACCGGTAACTCGTCGGGAGAAAAGCCTCCCGAGTGCATGTCGATCTCCACCGAAGTTCTTTCACCACAATTTGGGCACTTCATACGGACCTCCTCTTGCCGTTACCGGTTATACATGCGCCAGCAGTTCGTCGATCTGTCCGGTGAATTCCCTGAGATCATCCACCGTCATGTCGCCCATATGGGCAATCCGAAATGTCTTGCCTTTAATTTTACCGTACCCGTCATCGAATGCATACCCCCGTTCCGCCAGCCTGCTTTTCAGCGAGCCCAGATCGACATTGCGCTCATTGGTCGCACAGGTAAGCGTTACGGAACGGGCATGGGGAGGCGGAAAGAGGGCAAATCCCCGGGCCTGTGCCCACTCCCGGACATAGGTCGCCATCTCCTGGTGCCGCGCCCAGCGATGCTCGACCCCCTCGGCAAAGATCCGCTCCAGTTGCCGGTCCATGGCATAGATCAGGGAGATGCAGGGGGTGGACGGTGTATTGTCCTTCTCGTCACTGGCCGCGAACTCCAGGAAGTCAAAGTAGTAGCCGCGCCCCTCCACTCCTGTTGCCCTGGCAAGGGCCTTTTCCGAAGCGGTGAAAACCGCCAGCCCCGGCGGCAAGGCAAACGCCTTCTGCACCCCGAAGATACAGCAGTCGATCCCCAGTTCATCCAGGGGGATCTTCATGGCACTCATGGAGGATACCGTATCGATGATCGACACGACCTCAGGGTACTTCCTGAGCACCTCGGCGATCTCTGCCAGTGGAGACATGACACCGGTGGAGGTTTCGTTGTGGATAAGGGTAATGGCGTCGTACCGACCGGTCGCCAGCGCTTGATCGACCAGTTCAGGGGTAATCGGCTGTCCCCACTCCGCTTTGTAGGCATCTGCCTCGATGCCGCAGCGACGGGTCACGTCATGCCATTTGTCGGAAAAAGCACCGTTGCAGAAATTGGCGCAGCGCTTTGCCACCAGGTTGCGGACCGCCCCTTCCATGACGCCAAAGGCACTGGAAGTGGCAAGAAAAACCCGGCCATCGGTAAAAAGGAGCTTTTTCAGGTTCTGCTTCACACGCCCGTGCAGCACGGCGTATTCCTTCATGCGATGCCCCACCATCGGGGTAGCCATGGCCTGAAGAATATCCGGGTGAACCTCGACCGGTCCGGGAATGAACAGTTTCTTGTGAGGGGTTGTCATTTTGTGAGAAAACCTCGTGAATTATCTATGGAGCAGTATCCACCGGACCCTAACAGAAGCCCGGTTCCTTGTCAAGACGCGCCCCCCCTCCGCCCGCACAAATAAGGGGATAAAGCCCTGCCGGCCAAATCTTGGCAAACTGCATACTGCATACTCGTTTTTGATTGCTTTTTTATAAGGGCTCTTTTAATATGTCGGACCATTAACCTAAATCAATGTATGTATCCATATAATTAATCGTTTATTCTATTTTTACCCCAAGTCAAACGGAGGAAATACATGTTTCGCTGGCGTATGATCTTGCTCTCGCTCCCTGTCCTGCTCCTGACCGCTATCCTGCCTGCCTTTGCCGAACAGGGCATGGCCATCGACCCGGCAACCTGCCTTGGCTGCCACAGCAACAAAATTTCCATTGCCGGCTTCGCCGCATCGGTGCATGGCAAAAACGCCTGCACCAGCTGTCACGTGGACATCACCGATCTCCCCAAACATATGCGGGGAGAAATCAAGGTGCAGAAGGTTGCCTGTGAACGGTGCCACAAGAAAGAAAACGCCGAGCATTACAATAGCGTCCACGTCCAGAACGATGTCCGTTGCGCCAACTGCCACACCGACATCCATACCCATACCTACTGGAAAAAAGACAAGCGCAAAGTAGTAGCGAAATGCATCCAGTGTCACGACAAGGAGGCCGTCTACCGGGGGTCCATCCACGGCAAGGCAGTAGCCGCCGGCAATCAGGATTCCGCTGCCTGCAACGACTGCCACAACCTGCACGACATCAGGCCGTTGGGACCGAAAGGATCCCACTCCGAACGCGAATTCCATACCAAGGTCTGCATGAAGTGCCATGCCGACGCAAAGATGATGAAACGGAACAACGTGCCGACCGTTGCCGTTGCCTCTTATCTGGCCAGTTACCACGGCAAGAACTACCGTCTCGGCTTCCCCGAAAAGGTGGCCGGTTGCGCCGATTGCCACTCCGCTCACCAGGTGCTGCCGAAAGACGACCCGAAATCCACCATCAATCCCCAGAACCTCGTGAAGATGTGCCAGGCATGCCACACCAAGGCCACCCCGCTCTTTGCCAAGTTCTACGCCCACGGCGAGCACGACCGGGAACAATATCCGATACTCTTCTATACCTTCGTCAGCATGACCGGCCTCCTGGTCGGCACCTTCGCCGTTTTCTGGGTCCATACCCTCCTCTGGATGTTCCGCGGCTTTGTGGAAAACCGGGAAAAGGCAGTAGCCCTGCAGAGCGGTCATGTTCACCACGAGATCAGCGAACCGCACAAACAGTACCGCCGTTTCAACCGGATTCACATCTTCATGCACATCCTGGTCATCACCAGCTTCCTCGGCCTCTCCCTCACCGGCCTGCCGCTCAAGTTCAGCGACCAGGCGTGGGCCAAGTACATGATGGGATTGTACGGCGGTTCGCCCCATGCCGGCCAGATCCACCGCTACTGTGCAGGGATTACCTTCGTTTACTTCGGCATGGCGCTGGTTATGAGCATCAATTTCCTCCTTTTCAGCACCAAGGTGAAGGGGAACTTCTTCCAGCGGCTCTTCGGACCCGATTCGCTCTGCCCCAACCTGCGGGACATACAGGACGTGACCAACATGGTCAAATGGTTCTTCTTCCGGGGACCGAAACCGACCTTTGAACGCTGGACCTACTGGGAGAAATTCGACTTCATCGCCGTCTTCTGGGGTATGTTTGCCATCGGCGGCTCTGGCCTGATGCTCTGGTTCCCCGAGCTCTTCGGCATATTCCTGCCGGGCTGGATGTTCAACGTGGCCACCATTATCCACTCCGACGAGGCGTTGCTGGCTACCGGCTTCATCTTCACAGTCCACTTCTTCAACACCCACGGCCGGCCGGAGAAGTTCCCCATGGACTTTGTCATCTTCAACGGCCAGATCGCCAAGGAAGAGATGATCGAGGAGCGTGGCGATCAATGGAAACGATACGAAACCGAGGGGATTACCGAGCAGTTTGCCAACAAGCATAACAGCGGCATTATCTATGACTTCCTGGTAAAAGGCTTCGGCTTCACTGCGCTCTTCATCGGGCTCGGCCTCGTGGCCCTGATGCTGATCGCCTTCCTGGGAGGTGGCGGCGGTCACTGACATCCTCTCCGCTCCCATAACTGCACGAAAAAGGGCTGCCACTTGGCAGCCCTTTTTCGTTTCAACCGGCTTATTCGCAGTACGGATAAAAACAACCGGCATCAACGGGTCATCCTTAGGATATTGGCCTTGGCCGACCCGGAATCGGAGGCGACTGGTTTGTCTCGGACAAGAAAGCCACCGTTCTCCAGCCTTTACAAACAATAAATTACGTTATAAAATATATAAATAACAACTTTTATCCGCAAGTAAAATAGCTCAACACCCTATAATAATTACGCTAAATATATTAACCGGTGTTTTATATTACACACAACCACCGCCATCCTGACAACAGACGACCTGGAGGGGGAGAAAATAAATCATGGCTGATGCGCTGTCGACTTTGGAACAAAAGGTCAATGAACTGACCACCGAACTTCAGGCACTCAAACAGAGGGTAGACCTTCTGTCAACGAGCCGGGAGCAACCGATCGAACCTTTGGACACTGTGCTTCCGGCAGCCCCACCATATACTGCTTCGCCTTATATAGTCTTCTCTGAAAAGACCGAAAAAAAGATTCCGCCCCAACCTTCCGACCCATCAGAAGTTACCGAAGAACTGCTCACCTGGGCAGGGAAAGCCTCTCTCCTGCCGCGACTGGCCACCCTCTGTTTCCTGCTGGTGGTTGCTCTTATCCTGCGCACCATTACCGATGCAGGGTTGATCAATAACCTTACCGGTTCAGGAATCGGCATGGGTTACGCAGCCGCACTGATGCTGACAGGCTGGTACCTCTTTCACCGGGGCAACCCCCTTGCCCCCGTGTTTGCCGCCTGCGGGGCTGCGCTGATGGGCACAATCGTCGTCGAAACTCACGCCCGTTTCCAGTCGCTGCCTCTGGTACCGGCCTACTTCACCCTCATGGCCACCGGTGTAGCCATGGCCGTTGTCAGCTACCGGTATAACGCCTTCACCCCCATCTCAGTGGGAACCATGAGCATGTGCCTCGCCGGAGCCGCCATCGATTACCCGCATCCATTCTTCCCCTATCTGGCGATGATCCTGGTCACTGCCAACGTGCTCGGTTGCCTGGCAGCACGCATCAAACGGTGCTCCTGGATGCGCTGGATCATTCTCTGCGTGACTCTTGCCATGCTCCACCTTTGGGCGCTGCGACTCGGCACCGCCCTCTACCGACAGCAGCAACCAGCGCCTGAGCTGGCCCCCACGTGGTTCATTCCGGCGCTCGTCGCACTGGTAGCAGCATACCTGGCCATTGCCATCTTCGGCATTCTTCGCAGCGGCAGTAACCGTATCGCCCGCTTCGACTTCTCGCTACCGACCATCAACGTCATTTGGAGTTTTGCCGCGGCCTACTATGTGGTCGGTGCCGGGATGGGGAGCAAATCTGCCCTGGGAATCATTTGTATTGTTGCTGCAGCGTTCCATATCGGTCTCGGCGCCTGGCTGGCCAGCCGGCACCTGGAGCGGGCACCGGGCACCAACTCGTTCGTCGTAGCCGGCACAGTCCTCCTCGCAATGGCGCTACCCGTGGCATTTGGCAATGCCCTGCCCGCGCTGCCTATCCTGTCGGGCATGGCTTGTGGCCTATGCTACGTTGCCAGCCGTTGGCAAAGTGGCGGTGTCCGTCTCAGCTCGTACCTCCTCCAGGCCTATGCTGCCGTGGTACTCGCCCTGGTACTATTCTCCCGGCCTACAAGTGCACAGCCATACATGGGTTCAGCAGCTGCCCTCATCGTAGCAGGCATCGGTCTGTTCCATTACCGCCATTGCCGCAAGACCCCCCCACCTACCACTTCGGAAATATTCACCCGCCTGGACACACGAGACAGCAGCGGTGCCATCCCTCTGCTCGCAGCACTCGTCAGTGCATTCTTCTTCCTGCGAGTTATCATGCAACAACTCCTCGGCAGCGGCCCGGGTGCCGCCGACTTCCCGTTCCGCAGCGCCCAGTCGACAATAATCAATCTATCCGCAATCGTACTCATGTTCATTGCGTTCCGGCAGCGCAACAAGGAACTGCGCAACATCGCCATTCTTGTCACCGTTGTAGGAGCAGCCAAGGTTTTTCTCTCGGACCTTATCGGCATTCAAGGCATGCCGCTGGTAGTGAGTGTTTTCTCCTTCGGCCTAGCCGCTGCCCTGGAGTCAGTGGCGCTGGGGAAATGGCAAGGGGGAAAAGAGTCCAGTCCTCCTCTGAACGGGCCGGATCCATAACTGAGTTCATTTACCGTGTTGCAACAACAAAGGCACTCCCCGAAAAGAGAGTGCCTTTGTTTGTTCTCAGCCGAACAGATGATTCAGTGTGATTCCTTCATGCCAAAAACCGGCAGCACCTTGTTAATGAAATAGAAGATGACAAAGGGAGTCGCTGCTACCGTCAACGCCCCGAACAACCCCTCCTTGAAAGTCTCCCAGTCCTCCGGAATGATGGGAAGATGATATTCCATGAATCCGGCGAAACTCAGCGAAAAGGCCTGGCCTCCGATAACCACGTTGTACCGCATCATGAACACGCCGAACAACACCAGGACAGTGGCAAGTGTGGTGCGGCGGACCGTCCTTCCCGGCAGGGACATCATGAGGAACGGCACAGCATTGCCAATCGTGTACTGAAGGATGAATATCTTGAAAAAATCACGCTCCATGATGACCTTGCGCAGGATATCCCAGGATTTGACCTGGGTATAGCCACGAAAAATCAGGTCCAGTATTTCCAGGGTCAGGGCACCGATCATGAAGTAGAGCAGGTAGTTGGAGGCAAGCATGACCTCTTCATGCTCGTTAGCGTCAAGCTCCGCAAAGGTTGGCGCACTGGCCTCCCTGGCCCAGCGGGACATCTTCCGCTTGGCCATGAACTTGCGCATCTCTTGAACAAGCACATAGCAAAGGATGCAGAGGGCAACCCCGGAAACAACCGCCGAACAGATGAAGATGACCGGCATCAGTGGCGTCATCCAGAGGGCGTTGGCCTTGACCGAACCGAAGATGAAGCCGGCATAGCCATGCAGAAAACAGGCGACCGGGATGCCGATGCCCGCCATCCTCGTGCAGGCCCTGTGGTCCTTCTCGATGGCTTCGTGGCTAAGGTCACGGGCGCCTAGGGTCAGACAATTGAAAAGCGACAGGAAGGCGCTGTCCATCACGCCGCGGTTCTGCTTGGCCTGCAACGCCTGCGCAGAAAGCACGAAATGCTGCCGATAGACCAGCCACAGTTCGGTCGCAACGATCGACGCATAGGTCAGGAACACGATGCCGAAGGCCGAGATTGCCGAGGTGAAATGCGGCGTCATCAGCACGTTAATCCCGCGGAAGGGTTGCTGCAGGTGCAGCATCAAAGGCATCATGGCAACAGGGAGCAGGGCAAAGGAGAAGACCAGGGAAAACCTGGCGATCTCCTTCAGCTTCTCCACATGAAAGACATGATAGAGGGAGGAAAGGACGAATGCCCCCGCCACCAGACCGGTCATGAACGGGTACATGACGATCTGGATCGACCAGTAGATATATTCGTTCGGCAGGACAAAAAGTTCTTTGACCGTCCATGCTTCACCGTGTACCTGCAGCGCTTGTTGAGCAACCTGATCGAGCATGGCTAGCGTACCTCCTGGGCAAGGCCGATGTAGAAGGCCTGAGGCTTGGTTCCGAAATCATCTTTAAGGACCCCGACCCGTTCTCTCAGGATGACCTGGGTGTTCCGGTCGTTGATATCGTGGATGTTGCACATCTTGCGGGCACCGAAGGGACAGGCGTTGACGCAGGCCGTTTCCAGCCCTTTGGTGATACGGTGATAGCAGAAGGTGCATTTATCGGCGACCTTGAGCGTGGGGTGGAAATAACGGGCAGCGTAGGGGCAGGCCATGATGCAGTAGCCACACCCTATGCACCAGGTTCTGTCGACAAGAACCACGCCGTCATCGGTCTTGTAGGTGGCACCGACCGGACATACCTGGGTGCAGGGAGGGGTTGCACAATGATTGCAGAGTTTAGGGACGAAGAATGCCTTGCCGACATTGTGCGGGTCAATCTCCTTGAATTCTCCCATGCCAAGGTCGACCCGCGAATCGGTGAAACCGTAGAGTGCCCCTTTCGGGCTGTCGACATAGCGCTGGTCATCCATGGTGAAGACGTAGCGCTCCACCCAGGTACGGGTGACATTGGCGTTAAAGGGGATGTCGTTCTCGGTCTTGCATGCCTTGACACAGAATCCGCAACCAACGCACTTTGTCGTATCTATCAGGAAGGCCCACTGTATTTCGGGATTTGCGGCCAGTACCTTTTTGGGATCAACCATTACCAGGGCCGAGAGGGGGACCGAGGCACCGGCAATGACCACGATGCAATTCTTGATAAAATCTCGCCTCTTCATTGTCCCCTCCTGTCCGCCAGCCTCGGGTTGTGTGGGTTGTGACAAAAAACGCATTCCAAGCCAACGTTGTGTGTTTTCGGATCAATGCCGGGGATCCGTTTGCGCTCACTTGTTGTGTAGGGCAGGCTGGTATGACAGCGCAGGCAAAGTTCACGACTGCGGTCGATGGTCAGCTTCCTCGGCTCCTCAGGATGCCTGAGCGCCGGGCCGTGGCAGTTTTCACAGGGAATGATGCCGTGCAGATCTTCGCTACGAATCTTGACCTCTTTACCGTGGCACGTGCCGCAGTATTCATGCATCTTCTGCTTGCCGGTATCCCGGTATTTCACGGGCTGTTTTTTCCACTCCGCTTCATTGGATTTCCGGTGGAAGGCGTACATGAAGCCCCTGGCACCGGAGCCGAAGTCTTTGGGGATATAAAAGTACCGAAACACCAGAATCGCGACGACAAACGCAATGACCACATATAGTGGCCGCCAGACGTGACTTTTCACTCTCCGCTCCCCCTTGGCTTTAGTGGTTAACAGCTATCACTTAATGAAATTCGATCTAGTTAGTTCCTGCAGTACAACAGGAATTGCTTATATTAATCAGAGTCGTATCCCGGAATTCAGATTGTTCAGATTGTTCAGATTGTTCCCGATGTTTCCACACTCTCTTCCGCCCTCTTTTGAACAATAAACATCTGATCGCCGATATAGAAACCAATGCCGTCGTCCGCAACATGGAAATCACCGTTCAAGATGGGAATGGCCACCCTTAGCAGCATGGTGAAGACAAAGAGTCCGGTGGCCCAGATCCCCAAGGAGAGCAACATCTCCGTGCCGGTCGGAGCGTACTCGTAAATCTCGTGCAGGACATCGGGAACAAATCCGGGAATCACCAGGCCCATCCCTTTTTCGATATAAACACCTATGAACACGAGGATGCAGCCGATAACCAGGGTTACATTGTTCTTCCGCGTTCCGGGAACCAGGAAGATCAGGAAGGCGGTGACGTTGAAAGCCATCGCCGTCCAGATCCAGGGAACCAGCGCCGAATACCCATGCAACCCCTGGAAAAGGTACTGCATGGGAGCCAGATGGACCGTTGCCGTATAGTATTCCTTGAAGACCTCAGCCCCCAGGAGCAGGAGATTTATGAACATTGAGTAGGCGATCAATTCGGCCACCTTCTGGATGGCCGCGTCTTCGATCTTGAACCTGGTGTACTTGCGCACCAGCAGGAAGATCAGGATCATGAATGCAGGACCGGAGCAGAAGGCGGAAGCGAGAAAACGCGGCACCAGTATCGATGAATTCCAGAAAGGCCGTGCACCAAGTCCGTTGTAGAGAAAGGCCGTCACCGTGTGGATTGAAATTGCGGAGGGAATCGAGAAAAGCAGCAACGGGGTGGTGAAGTTCTTGTTCGGCTCCCGTTTGTAGTAGAGGTTGTACAAAATGTAGATCGATATAGTCAGATTGAGCATCAGATAGGTATTGAGCACCACCACATCCCAGGCAAGCAGCGACTGGGGAAAGTTGAGACGGCCGAGCAGGGGAATAAGGTGCCAGAACCGCTCGGGTCGACCTATGTCGACGGTCACAAAAAGAAGGCACATGACGATTGCCGATACGGCCAGCAGTTCCCCCAGCACGGCGATCTCTTTGATCGGTTTCCAATGGTAGACATACGCCGGGATCACCAGCAGCACTGCTGCCGCTGCCACGCCAACCAGGAAGGTGAAGTTGGAGATGTAAAAGCCCCAGGAAACCTGGTCCCTCATGGCGGTAACAACAAGACCTTCATCCAACTGACGGAGGTACGCTGCGGCACCAACGGCCATCAATCCCAATAAGGATAAAATCCAGCAATAGTAAGGCGTGCTCCCCTTGGAAACCAGCACCAGAGTGCCTTTAAAAAAGGACCAGATATTTTTCATAGTTGTTTCCCGGGACGGTCAGGTCGCGTAAAAATAGTAGAACTTTGGCTGTGTGTTAAGATCTTCCTTGAAAACAAAAACCCTCTTGTTCTCAATCAGGTAGCGCATTTCGCTCTCAGGATCAAGCAGGTTGCCAAACTTGCGGGCACCGACGGGGCAGGCCTCCTCGCAGGCAGGATAACGGCCCGGCTGCTCACGGGTGCGCTGGATACAGAACGTACATTTTTCCACCACTCCTTTGGGGCGTGGACGATTGCCGAGGTAGTGGGTGTTCTGATTCATTTCTTTTGCCGGAAGGCCGGGCTTGGTCCAGTTGAAATGCCTGGCACCATAGGGGCAGGCCGCCATGCAGTAACGGCAACCGATGCACCAGTTGTAATCGACAACGACAATCCCATCGTTCTCCTTCCAGGTCGCTTGCACCGGACAGACCTTGGTGCAGGGCGGTTTTTCACATTGCTGACACTGGACGGGCATATAGAAATGCCCCTTTTGAGGAACCTCTACAGGGTTGTAATAGTGTTCGGCATGGGACAGATCGACCCCTTTTTCCTTGTCCAGCTCCAGGACCCTGATCCAGTGAATCTGCGGGCTGCGCGACTGGTTGTTCTCCTTCACGCAGGCATAGACGCAGCGCCGACAGCCAATGCAGCGGGAGAGATCAAGTCCGTAGCCGTAAAGAACCCCCTCGATAGGCGGAGTTGTCTTGACCGTGACCTGTTTGCCATACTGCCGACTGTACTCCTTTTCGAGGCGGGCGATAACGCTCTTGACCTCATCTCTGGAGAGTTCCCGAAAATGTTTCTGGAAGAACTCCTCCCACACCGAAGCCGACGCATCCCTGCCTGGCAACAGCAGAAAACCTACACCGGTTGCCAGACCTTTCAGGAACTTTCGGCGTGACTGTTGCCGGACGTGCATAGCGCGCTTCTGAATATCTGACATGAATCCAACTCCACGGAAACAGGTTCCGATCAGCGCCGTGTGTTGCCCGGTCGTTCCGGCGGCGGCAGAGGTTTGAGCGGTTTGAACTTCGGGTCGTGCGGATTGTGACAGTGGACGCAGAGAAGGTATTGCTTATCGCCGTTCCAGTAGCCCGTTCTTTTGCCATGGACACCAACCTTCCAGTCGCGGAACTTGTCACCATGACATTGGCCGCACAACCGATATGATTCGGTAAAGTCGATCAGTTCGCCGGAGACCAGTCGCAATTTGTCGCGGTTTTTCAGGTTGTGGCAGTCCAAACACCAGCGTTGGCTTTCGGCGTGATGCAGAACGATATCAGTGTGCCACTCGGTCAAGACCCGGCGCTTCGCATTAGGAGGCTGCAAGCGAGCATGGCACTGGGTGCAGGGGAAGACCAAATCGTCGGAAAAGGGAGGGCGCGGCACGGGATAGCTCTTCTCCGGCGGTCGGTTCTTTATGTCGTAGGTGCGGAGTTGTTCGGCTGCTGTTTTTTCGGTAGCAAATTGTTTCCCTGAATGGTCGAAGTTTTTTCCCTTGGCCGCAGTGCTCAGGGTGGCAGACAGAAACAGCACCAATAGCACGGTGAAAAGAACCAGCAGGCGGCAAGTAGGATTCTGCGTCTTCATCGGCACCTCAAAGGAGTACTGCACAAATGACCGCTCGGTGATTAACGAGCGGTCTTGCCTCTTGCGTCATAACCGTAGCGGATTCCGGTTACCTGCTTAAAAGAAAGTATTTCCAGAGAGTTCATGCCCAAATCGTTCAACGAAGTTTAAACCTATATAGTATTTTATCAATCTACGAATTGCGAATTGTGCCCAGATAATTCAACAAGCAGATTCAGCTGGAAACGATGATTGATGCGCCATTACATCTATATACTAATTTAGAACATTGTTACAATAAAAAGTTATATCGCGAATGAATGCCCACCGGGACACCGTCCGACCAAAGGGAAAAACAGCCTGACCGCCAAGGCCACTTAAGAGCTAACACCTTAATTTAATTATAATTGCAAAAGCTATCCACCAAAGCAATCTCTTTTACATTCACAGAAAAACAATATGTTCGGATCAAGCTCACCGTTTCCGAATTGCGCAACAAAAAACATCCCGTTACACTTTTCTCCAAATTTTTTGACAAAATGGCTCATTTGGGGTAGTTATTGTCTCCTTGTTTATTCAGAATCCTGATTATTTTAGATTACAAATGAAGGAGAAGTTATGGCAATCCGCAAAACAGCAGGATACGCCTGGAACCTGATCAGCCTTGTCGGCATGATCCTGGCGTTGACCGCAACCGGCCTGATCATCGGCTTCGTCGCCCTTGAGGTGATTACCGGCGTAGAACACGCCTACCTGGGGATCATGACCTATTTCATCTTCCCGGGAATGCTCATCTTCGGCCTTCTACTGGTACCGATCGGGGCATGGCGGGTACGGAACCAGCGACGTCAGGCAGTTATAGAGGGGATGGTTTCTCTTGAAGAGGAGATCCCGAAGTTTCCCCGCCTCGACCTGAATGAACCGGCCAGACGGCATCTTTTTATTTTCTTCGTTGTAGCAACCGCCGTGTTTGTGGTCATAGTCGCAGTTGCTGCCATTAAGGGGTATGAATTCACCGAATCGACCACATTTTGCGGCGAGCTCTGCCATCCGGTCATGACTCCGGAGCACACCGCCTGGAGCAACTCCCCCCATGCCAAGGTAAAATGCGTCGAGTGCCACGTCGGCCCCGGAGCTGCCTGGTACGTGAAAGCAAAGATCTCCGGCATGAAGCAGCTCTACGCCGTAGTCTTCCACACCTACCCGGAAACCATTGAAACGCCGATCGAAAACCTACGCCCGGCCCGGGATACCTGCGAACATTGCCACTGGCCGGCAAAATTCTATGCCGGACGCCAGAAAAACTTTTACCATTACGCCCCTAACGAGCAAAACACGCCGCGGGAAATTGACCTGTTGATCCGGATTGGCGGTACCCCCAAGACTCCTAACGCCATGGGCATCCACTGGCACATCGGCCGGGAAGTTCACTATATCTCCCGCGATCCGAAGCGGCTGGACATCCCGTATGTCGCCGTTAGCGGTAATGACGGCAAGATCACCGAATACATGAGTACCGACAACCCGCTCACCAAGGAGCAGATTGCCAGCAGCAAGAAGCGTCTCATGGACTGCACCGACTGCCACAACAGGCCGACCCATATCTACCATTCACCGGCGGAAGAGATGGATATGAACTTCGTCTCCGGCCATATCGACCCATCGCTCCCCTATATCAAGAAGGTAGCCGTGGAGATTCTGAACCGGCCATACAAGACCAAAGAGGAAGGATTCGCCACCATTGCCAGCGAAATTCCGGCCTACTATGCCAAGCAGTATCCTAAAGTCGCCCAGGAAAAAGCTGCAGCCATCAATCAAGCAGTTGAGCATGTGAAGAATGTTTACGAGCGCAACTTCTTCCCGGCCATGAAGGTGAAATGGAGCACCTACCCGAACCACATCGGCCATTTCTATACGCCGGGCTGCTTCCGCTGCCACGACGGCAAGCACAAGAATGCCGAAGGCAAAGTCATCTCCAAGGACTGCAACCTCTGTCATACCATCCTGAAGCAGGTTCAGGAGAACGTCCCAGCCGGTACCACGCCGAAGAACTTTGTCCACCCGGTGGATATCGGCGACGAAATAAACAGGACCAACTGCAGTGACTGTCACATGGCAGAAGGTCACGACGTCCCTGGAGAGGGAAAAACCGCTGAGCACGGTGAAGCCAAGAAGCACTGACCCGCTTCCCGAAAAGACGTACAGCCAACACAAAAGCAGCCCCCGGAGATCATCCGGGGGCTGCTTTTGTGTGCTACGTATTTAAAACGGCAGCATGAATCATATTCAGATGCTCTGGCACCCCCGCGACGAGATGCCGAGCTTCTTCATCAGTGCCTGGAAATTGGGGCGCAGCATGCCGGTTTCCTCGGCTGCCCTGGTGATGTTCCAGTCATTCCGCTCCAAGGCCTGCAGAGCAAAAGCCTTTTCCAGGGGCTCAATGGTCCGCTCCTTGAGAAGTCGCTTGCTTTCCTTCAACTGGTCCGCTGTATACGGCACGTAGTTGCCTGAACGGGGAAGGGTTGCTTCCTCATCGAGAAGCTCCAGATCGGCTCGCCGTATAATCTCACCCTCAGCAAGGACCACGGCGCGCTGGATGATATTCTCCAACTCCCGCACGTTACCCGGAAACTGGTACTGGTCAAGGGCGGCCATGGCATCGGGAGCGAGTCCGCGGACCTCCTTACCCATCTCTTCTGCATATTTTACCAGAAAGTGCCGTACCAGTAACGGCAAGTCCCCTTTGCGGTTCCTCAAGAGGGGCATTTCGATGGGAATGATGTTGAGCCGGAAGAAGAGATCTTCCCGAAATGTACCGTCTTGTACCAGGACACGCAAATTTCTGTTCGTTGCAGCCACCAGACGGATATCAACGGGAATCGGGCTGGTCCCGCCAATCGGGGTAACCTCCCGCTGCTGAAGCACCCTGAGCAGCTTTGCCTGGGTGGTCAGGCTGATGTTGGCCACTTCGTCCAAAAACAGGGTACCACCGTCTGCCACCTTGAACAGACCAGTCTTGGTCTGAATCGCCCCGGTGAATGAACCTTTGACATGTCCGAACAGTTCGCTCTCCAGCAGGTTTTCCACCAGCGACGTACAATCCACCGCCACAAACGGATTGTTCCGCCGTTGGCTGTTGGCGTGAATGGCCTTGGCCACCAGCTCCTTACCGGTTCCGCTATCGCCGGTCACCAGCACCGTGCTGTCCGTCGGGGCGACCTGCATGATGCGGCGGTAAACCTTCTGCATCTCCCGACTCTCTCCAATGAAAAGGCCAAAGCCATGGGAGTCCTTTAGCTCTTTTGTCAGGTAGGACTCGTCCAGACTGGTCGTGCTCGTTTCCAGGGCACTGATCACCTTGGCAAGAATCTCCTGCGGCTTGAACGGCTTGGCAATGTAGTCCGCAGCTCCGTGTTTCATTGCCTCCACTGCGGTCTCCACCATGGCGTACCCGGTGATCATGATGACCGGGATGTCGGGACGAAGCGACCGGAGGGTCCCGAGAACCTCCATGCCACTCATGCCCGGCATCTTAAGATCGGTAATCACCAGATCGAAATCGACCTCCAGAAGCCGTTCCAACGCCAATTGCCCGCTGGCACTGGTCTCGACCATAAAACCTTCGCCTTCAAGTATACGGCGGAGCCCCTCGCGGATCACCGCCTCATCGTCAACCACCATTATGCGTACAGTTCCCATTCTCTTCTCCCTGCGTCAGCGGGTATAAGGCTCCACAATTTATTGTACTTAGCCTACCACATAACTGAACATTTTTTAATCATTATTTTCACACCATACAGCCAGAACTGGCTGATTTGTCATGACAGAAGCGCTTGCCGATTCGTTTCAACTCAGGTGCATGATTTATCATACACTCACAAAAATTCAAAAAACTGCGCAATTCAAGCTGGTTGAGAAAGGGTATCCCTCCCTGCCCCACCCCCTCACCTAAATTCCTGTATACATTACAGATACACACGAACCTTCATTCCGCCTTTTCCTCCGGATGTTCGAACAAAATAACAACTTGTTTTTCATTTAGTTATATTTTTTTAATAAATAAATTATTGCACTGGTATGATCACTGCTAAGGATAAGACCAATGGGTAAGAATTTTGGGGTGAGCGGGAGGACGTCATGAAAAGGTCTCTTGTCAACACGATAGCGATTACCCTGGTTCTCGCGGCAAACGCCTTTGCGGATGGCAGCACCAACGACCAGGGAGGGTGGCTGTGGACCCTGTTTATCGGTTTTGGTGCCCTGATTATCGTATTTCAGTTAGTTCCCGCCACCGTGCTCTTCGGCTCCATGCTGAAAGGGCTATTTTCGGCAACAGCAAAGAAGACCGCCATGGCATCGGCTGACAAAGATGAGCAGCAGGAGTAACAACAACTCCAACCTGTCGGGAACCCGGCACATGAAGGGAGCTGCCACCATGGAAGGACTGATGATTGCCGAACAGGACATCGATGTCCGCAAGCAGATCGCTGATCTATTGATAGATGCGGGTTATACCGTAACCGTGACAAGCTCCGCAGCCAACGCTCTGCATGGAATCCTGAAAAGGACGGCACAGATCGTCATTCTCGGCAACGAATTCGACGAGTTAGCCGCCGGAGACCTGATTCCGCTCCTGAAAAAATGCAATAGGGACCTGACCATCATCCTGGTATCTGACGAAATCCCCCTTCCGGCCATCCGCAAGGTCCGCCGTGAAGGGATCTTCTACCACGCACTGAAACAGGATACGGATGAGATTTGCCAAGCGGTTCAGTGCGCAGTTCAGAACATGAACAACGATCACGCGGCCCATCGCTAGGATGAGGCGCCTAACCAAGGGGAAATAGGGAGGATGCCATGAAAACCACAACTCCGGGAAACACTATGGCAATGCTTATCGGCTCCGCATCTACAGCGTTTGCGGCAACCGGGGCTCGCGAAGACAACAGCGGCCTGTTCGTTTGGATTTTTCTGGGATTTTGCGCCTTGATCATCGTTGCCCAGCTCGTTCCGGCAATAATGGTCGCCCTTGGATTTGCCAAGGCCTTTGGCAAGCAAAAGGAAGAAGTTCCCCAACCAGTTAACAAATAGGTGGCGAGAATATTCAACGGGGGTTGCCATGATCAAGCAAATTTTAACCTCAGCACTCTTCGTTGCAATGAGCGGCGAAACGGCTTTCGCCGCAGAAGGCTCGGCGAATGGAACATGGGGAATAGCGTTTTGGGTTTTTATCGGTTACTGCTCCCTCATCATCATTCCCCAGGCGTTAAGGGCCTGCAAATTCCTCCTCAATCCAGGGGGGAGAGCGGCGAATAACGGCCATGGAACTCAAGAGCCCCGTGCTGCCCGCGATACCACACGGTAACAACCATCAATAGACACGGAAAAGGAGGGATAACGTGAACATCGCAACCAGCACCATACTGCTCAGCCTGGCGGCACTGATGGCACTCGCGGGGCCGGCAACTGCTGCCAGCCAGCATAATGGGAGATGCTTGAGCTGTCACGGCCAGAAATCGATCGCGGAAAAAGGGGAACGCTTCTACGTGGACCCTGCCAAGTTCGCCGGCACAACCCATGCCGTCATAGGCTGTCCTGCCTGCCACGACAAGGTATCGGCGAATCATCCGTACGATGGTGCAATCCCGTCGAAGGCTACCTGCAAAGAATGCCATGCGCCGGTTCAGGCCGAGTATTCCCGCAGCGTTCACGGCACCAAGGCGGCCTGTGCCGACTGTCACAACCCCCACGAGGTAAAGGCGTCGGTCTCTGTGTCAGGGGATGAGATGAACGCCCACTGTGCACGGTGCCACGACGCCAGGAAAACCATTCAGAGCCACACCAAGTGGCTCCCCCAGGCTGACCTTCACATTGATGCCATGCCGTGTATCACCTGCCACACCGGCTCGAAGAACTATGTCATCACCATGTTCATAGAAAATCGAAAATCTGGTGAACAGCACAGCGAATTCAAGATTGCCACCCGTGAAGAGCTCTCCAGGCTGTTGCCCGCCAACCGCGAGCTCAAGAGCCTGATCGACAAAAACGGTGATGGCTTGATATCCCTCAAGGAACTGAGAAACTTCAACGCTGACGCCCGGTCGAAAGATATGCGACTCTGGGGGATGATGACCCCGGAAGTGGTGACCCACAGCTATCAAATCATGGAAAACCGCTGGGACTGCACCTTCTGCCATGCCTCAGGCCCGCAGGCAATGCAGACCAGTTATGTATCCTTCCCCGAAAAGGACGGCTCGTACACCCGGGTGGCCGTGGAAAAAGGGGCCATTCTGGACATCCTGTACGGCACGCCCGACTTCTACATGCTCGGTTCCACGCGGAGTACCCCGCTGAACATCATTGGAGCCCTGATCCTCGTCGGTGGCCTGATGATGCCGGTTGGCCACGGTACCTTCCGGTTCCTGACGCGCAAAAACAGAAAGGAGCACTGACCATGGAACACAAGGAATATATATACCTCACCCCTATGCCGGTCAGGATCTGGCACTGGCTGAATGCGCTGGGGATCGTCACCCTCTGCGTAACCGGGTTGCAGATTCGCTTTCCTGAGTATGTGAACTTCTTTGGCACCTACAAGGCGGCCATCCGGCTCCACAACACCGCCGGGGTAACGGTTTCCGTCTCCTATGCGCTCTGGCTCTTCTATTACATTTTCGTATCCGGCTCATTGGCCAAACTCTACATCCCGACCATCGAGGACATCAAGAGCGGGCTGTTCCGCCAGGCGTTCTTCTACTTTTTCTCCTACTTCCTTGGGCGGCCAAACCCGCACCACAGCACGCCTGACAACAAATTCAACCCACTGCAGAAGACCGCATACCTCATGATTATGATGGTCCTGCTGCCGCTGGTGATCGTATCCGGATTCCTTCTGATGTACGTGGCCCCCCTGCGAGAACTGATTCTCCTGATAGGCGGCATAAAAACGCTCGTGAGCGCCCACTTCCTCATTGCCTGCTGCTTCAACGCCTTTCTCTTCGTCCATATCTACCTGGCAACCTTGGGCCACACCCCTCTCGCCCACTTCAAACCGATGTGGGACGGCTGGGAAGAATTGGAAGAGCAGCATCATTGACCATCGAACTGATATCCTGCCACAAAACGGCGCTCCGCAGATTTTCCGGAGCGCCGTTTTGTACAGATGAGGAACAAATTAACTTTGACCAATTAACAATAATTACCTATAATCACCACCTATGTTCCAGTCTTAGCAGTTCGTACTAACAGGAGGCAATCATGAAATTTCGCACCATCCTTTCCCTGTCACTATTGGCCATCCTGGTCAGCACAGCCGCCCTTGCCCTCAACCTCAAGGATGTAACATTCAAGACCAAGGATGCCGGGGAGGTGGTATTCAGCCACAACCTGCATATCAGCCAGAAGGGGATGAGCAACAACTGCAAGGCCTGTCATAACGCCATCTTCAACATGAAGAAAAAAGTCCGCCACACCATGGCCGACATGGAAAAAGGAAAATCGTGCGGTGCCTGTCACGACGGCAAGCAGGCCTTCAACCTGAAAGAGTGCTCCAGATGCCACCTGGTCAAGGAGATCACCTACAAGGTCAAGGCAACAGGTGCAACCCGCTTCAGCCACCAGGCGCACCTGCTCGTCGCCCCGGACTGCGGCAGCTGCCACCCGGCCCTCTTCGCCGCAGGTCCCAACAGACGAGTCACCATGAACGAAATGAAGAAGGGAAAATCCTGCGGTGCCTGTCATGACGGCAAAAAGGCCTTTGACATCAGCGACTGCGGCAAATGCCACCCCACCAGGGAAATCACCTTCAAGTCAAAATCGGCCGGCGTCACTCCCTTCAGCCACAAGAAGCACACGGAACTGCGCAAGTGCGATGCCTGCCACACCAAAATTTACGCGATCGGCAAGAACAAGCCGGTCAGTATGGCTGAAATGGGAAAAGGAAAATCGTGCGGCGCCTGCCATAACGGCAAGGAAGCCTTCAGCATCGACAACTGCGGTAAATGCCACCCGGTGAAGGACCTGGAATACAGGATCAAGGGGGCGGGGAACGTCACCTTCAGCCACAATTATCACCTGGGGAAATACAAGACCTGCAACAGATGTCACCCGCGCATCTTTGCGCCCGGGGACAGCAAGCCGGCCTCGATGACGGAGATGGAAAAAGGCAAGTCGTGTGGGGCCTGCCATGACGGCAAAGCCGCCTTCACGGTGCGGGAAAACTGCGCACGCTGTCACAAGGTTTCGTAAGACCAGAGGAGGTCTGCCATGTTCAGGAGTCTGACCACCAGGGCCATCATTCCGGTCACCGTCACCGTTACCGGCTTCGTGGTGGTCTGCTTCTTCCTGCTGTACGGGCTGATGAAGGAAGACGCCACGCAGGATGCGGTGCACTACGAAACAAATCTCGCCGGCACGGTCATCAAGTCAGCCCGCTACAGCATGCTCCGGGACGACCGGGAGACAATGCACACCCTCATCGACAATATCGGCTCCCAGGAGGGGATAGAGCATGTGCGGATCTTCAACAAGAAGGGGCTGATCATGTTCTCCCGGGACCGCGCCGAAATCGGGCGGGCCGTGGACAAGCGGGAAGCCGGCTGCATCGGCTGCCATACCGGACCGGTGCCGGCCACCGCCCTCGGCCGTATGGAGCAGGCGCGACAGTTCGTCAACGGACGGAACGTGCCGGTCATCGCCATAACGGCCCCGATTTACAACGAGCCAGCCTGTTCGTCAGCGCCCTGTCACGTACACCCCGCAAGCCAGAAGGTGCTGGGAACCCTTGACATCGGTCTCTCTGCCATTCCACTCAAAGAGACATTGGCCACCATGCGCTCCCGGATGATAGTCTTCAGCCTCATGGTCCTCTGCCTCACCATCGGTGGCGTAGCTGCGCTGTTGCGTCGCTCGGTATTCATCCCAATCCAGAAGCTCGCCGAATATGCCGCCCAACGGGTGCGAGGAGAACAGGGGGGAGAAATCCCCCGGTTCAACAGCGAACTGGATATTCTCGCCGAGTACATGAAGGTGCAGGAGGAAGATCGGAAGCGGTCAGCCGCCAAGAATCCAGCCACTGGCCCTTGAACAATTCCGGAGGAGCAGGCCCACCCGTATAACCGACCGGAGAGCGCAGAGCCGCCGAATGGAACAGCCAGACACCTTCACCACCAGCCAGGAGCATTCTCAACGGACCGAAAACCAGTCCACCGCTGATCGACGGGCAGCAATCAGGGAAAATATCAAGAGACTGGAACGCCGTGCCAACCACGGCCTGTACATCCTTGCCATTTTTATCACCCTGAGCATTGTGGCCGTACAAAACTTCTCCCTCCTCCCCTCCTTCCCTCCGGCCGTTCTCAAGGCCCTGGGGAAACCGCCTTCCGCGCAGATGATCAGCGCTGCCCTGCTGGTCTACCTCTTCTCCGCCATCATCCTTACCCTGGCGAGAATGATGGAAGGCACGGGCAAAGCCGGCGGCTTCGCCCACCTGGGGTACCTGGCAGCCTTCTACTTCTTCTACCACTTCAGCGGCAACATGGACGTGCACTTCTGGGCGGTCTTTGCCGCCGGCGTGACGATCCTCAGCCTGGAGAGCTACCATCTCTGGCAACACTGCCGGGAAGAGATCCTGAAGGAACGTGCTCTGCTGGCAGAACTGGACAGTCTCACCAGGAAGTCCCGCCTCCACCCGTAACCATGTAAAAACATGAACAAACTACCGGCAAAAAGACATTGACAGGGTGCCGGCAATGCTGTTACCGTACATTTTCGACAAGCCGGCAGCGCGCTGGCTGACATAGAGACGCTAGGGGAGTTCGCAGGAACTGAGATGAGGCTGGCCGGCCTCAAACCCTTTGAACCTGATCCGGATAATGCCGGTGGAGGGAAGCGCGTACCACGTGTATTTCCGGCCGCTTCGCGGCCTTTTTTGTTGGAGACTCTCATGGAGATCATCGTTAACGGAGACCCCCGTTGCCTGGAGGCGGTGTCGATCAGACAGCTTTTGGAAACACTCGACATCGATCCCCGCCGGGTGGCCGTGGAATTGAACAGTGCCATTGTGCCGAAGGGTGACTACGAACATACCCCCCTGAACGACGGTGACAAAATAGAAATCGTCCACTTCGTCGGCGGAGGGTGAAAACAGGTAAAGGAAGCCATATGCCCATACAGAATGATAAACTCGTGATAGCCGGCCGGGAGTTCAACTCCCGCCTCATGGTCGGCACCGGCAAATACGCCACCATGGAGCAGATGGTGCAATCCATCGAGGCCTCGGGCGCCGAAATCATCACGGTTGCGGTCCGGCGGGTGAACATCAGCGACCGGAGCAAGGAATCGCTCCTCGACCACATCGACACGCGGAAATACACCCTGCTGCCCAACACAGCCGGCTGCTACACCGCCGACGATGCGGTCCGCACCTGCCGCCTGGCCCGTGAGGCAGGGATGTCCGACTTTGTCAAACTGGAAGTCCTCGGCGACGAGAAGACCCTCTTCCCGGACAACGAGGAGCTCCTGAAGGCGGCGAAGATACTGGTAAAAGAAGGGTTCACCGTCCTTCCCTACACCAGTGACGATGTGATCATGTGCCGCAAGCTTGAGGATATCGGCTGCGCCGCCGTCATGCCCCTTGGCGCCCCCATCGGCAGCGGCCTCGGCATTCGCAACCCGTACAACATCCGGATCATCCTCGACACCGTCAAAGTCCCGGTCATTGTCGACGCCGGCGTCGGTACCGCCTCTGACGCGGCCATTGCCATGGAACTGGGGTGCCACGGGGTACTGATGAATACCGGCATCGCCGGCGCCAGGGATCCGATCGCCATGGCCGAGGCGATGAATCTGGCCGTCCGGGCCGGCCGCCTGGCCTATCTGGCCGGCAGGATACCGAAGAAGCTGTATGCCTCGGCCTCAAGCCCGATCGAAGGGGTGATCAGCTGAGCCATGTCCACCCCCATCGATTTCACCCTCTACCTGATTACCGACCGACTCCAGACCGGCACGAGGACCCTCCTCGAAGTGGTCGAAGAGGCACTGGCCGGCGGGGTGAAGGCTGTACAACTGCGGGAAAAAGATCTTACCGGCCGTGAGCTTTACGAACTTGCCTTTGACATGAAGAAGCTTACCAGCCGGTATGGCGCTAACCTCCTGATCAACGACCGGATCGACATCGCCCTGGCAGTTGACGCCGACGGCGTGCATCTGGGGAGTGGCAGCATCCCCATCTATCGGGCGAGAAAGCTCCTCGGCAAAAACCGGCTCATCGGTGTCTCCTGCCATAACCAGGTGAACGCCATCACCGCCCAGGAAAAGGGAGCCGACTTCATCACCTTCGGCCCGGTTTTTTACACAGCTTCCAAGGCCAAGTACGGCAAGCCGGTCGGCATCGACAAGCTGGAAAGCGTCTCCCACCTCCTCACTATCCCGGTTTTTGCCATTGGCGGGGTAAACGCCACCAACACGCGGGAGGTCCTAGCCACCGGAGCCACCGGGATCGCCCTCATCTCGGCCATCATAGCCGCACACGAGCCCAGACAGGCGGCCCAGACCCTGCTGTCGCTTCTGCCGGCCGCGATAGTGACTCCATGACAGCCCTTCCCGCAACAGTGCATCCCGAACTGCGCTTCAACTCCTATGGGTTTCAGCTGCGCCGTCGGTTTGGTTACCGGGTCAGCAAAGTCAATGTTGACGGAGGCTTTACCTGCCCCAACCGGGATGGGAGCAAGGGGATTGGTGGCTGCATTTACTGCGACAACAGCTCCTTCTCGCCAGGCAACACCCAGGCAACGGTTCCGATAGAAGAGCAGCTGGCCGCCGGCATGGCCTACCACCGGCACCGGCTCGGCAGCGAAAGATTCATCGTCTATTTCCAGAAATTCACCAACACCTACGGCCCGGTGGAGCAACTAAGAGACCTTTACACCCGGGCGCTCGCCCACCCGGATGTCCTCGGCATCTCGGTCGGCACCCGCCCGGATGCCCTTTCAGACGAAGCCCTGGACCTGCTGACCGGGCTGGCCGAGAGCCATTACGTCTGCCTGGAACTCGGACTGCAATCCATGGACGACGCCATCCTCGGCAGGATAAACCGGGGGCACACCCTGGACGACTATCTGCAGGCCGTGTCGCGGGCAGCGGGACGGGGAATAGAGCTCTGCACCCACTTGATCTATGGGTTTCCGGGCGAGACCCGTTCCGGTTTTCTGAAAACCGCCGAACTCCTGGCCGGATTGCCGATCAGCTCGGTCAAGCTCCACCAGCTTCACGCCGTCAGCGGGACGCGTCTGGCGGAGCTGTACGCGCGCCACGAGTTTATTCCCGTTACCCACACCGAATATGTGGCCACGGCATGTGACTTCCTGGAACGGCTCCCTGCCGGAATCAGCGTCCAACGCCTCTACGGATCGGCCCCCCTGGCCATACGGATTGCCCCCACCTGGAACCTGAAAAATAATCAGATGTGGTATTCCATCGTGCACGAGCTGAAACGCCGCGGCACCTGGCAGGGATGCCGCCATGCCGAAAGTGCCAGCCAATCGGCGGACAAACGGCAGACGCTTGACGTTGCCAGCCAGAACTGCCGGGAATGTGCCGCATGACCAAGCGCTTGTTTACACTCTCCCTGCTCCTGACCGGCGTCGGCTTGATCTTGTCAATACTCTCGGCAACCGATCTCTGCAATTTCGGCGGCTGCACCGAGGCCCACCAGTACCGATTCCACAGAGTCACTCTGCCGATTTTGGGCATGGTCTACTTCGGCCTACTTGCCACTGCCCAGATCCTCTCCTCTCGGCTGGCGCTCGCCGGACTCACGACAACCTTACTGCTGGCCGGTGGCGCCGGAGCGGAACTGACCATGATCCACCTGCAAAAAAACGTCATCAAAGCTTGGTGTCCCCTCTGCCTCGGGATTGCGGGAGTCGTCTATCTTCTCTGCATCATGAGGACATTCAGATATTTTCGGGAACTCGGGAGGAGCTCTGTCATGAAAAAACGTCTGTTCGCCAACTCTCTGCTGGTAGCCCTCGTCGCCCTGGCCGGCTTTCTGATCTCCTTTACCGGCATCATGAAAATGGATGCCACCGCCGATCAGCACGATTTTTCCCTCGGCAAGCCAAAGGGGACGGTTGAAGTATACGTCTTCTCCGACTGGTTCTGCCCTGTCTGCCAAAAGGTTGAGCCGGTCATCGAAGCGGCGTTCCCCACCCTGTCCCAGAAGGCGAAGGTCACCTTTGTGGACAAGGCAATCCACCCCGAATCGATGAACTTCGTCCCGTATCACCTCTCCTTTGCCGTCAATGAAAAGGAGAAATACCTGCAGCTCCGCAGGGTCCTCTTTGCCGTGGCCAGAAAAACCAAGAACCCCACCTTGACAGACATCACATCAGCCATCGCCCCTCTGAAGGTCACCTACAAGCAGCTGAGCTTCATGGAGGTGACCCAGCAGATGGGGAAATTCCAGGCCCTTTCCGGACAGTTCAAGGTTAACGCCACTCCGACCATGGTCTTTTTCAACACCAAGACCAACAAGTCAAAAGCGCTCGTCGGTGGAAACGAGATTACTGCCGATGGGATCGTAAAAGCGCTAAAAAGCGTGGAGTGACATTTCTCCACAAAAAAGCCCCGGCCTTTGGTTGGGGGCTTTTTTGTGGAGAATCGGCAATCACGGCCCCACGAATCATCCCCACATCTTTCAGACCTTATTGCCCCCCCTCACGGCCCGTCCTCCTCGCAGACGATCAAACACGCATACAACTATCTCATACCCATGCCTATCACCAGCTCCAAAGCAATAACATCATCAACACAACTACCTTAATTGACTAGCCTTGCACAGGCGAAAAAATAATAATATTGTTATAAATTTCTACATCCACACGCATTTTTTGTTCAAGTTCTCTTTCAGCAACCCGATACAAGCTCCATACTTAATGAGAACAAAATATCCAGGGAATCGATTCGTCTGGCTGTCACTACGCGACCTCAGCAAGAACTCAACAAGGAGAACCTGACGTGAAGAACTTTCTATTGCACATGAAGATGTCGAACAAGCTCATGCTCTCTTCAGCCGTCAGCCTCTTTTCCCTCCTGTTGCTCGGAGCTGTCGCCTACAGCGGGCTCCATACCCAGACTAAATCCATCAACGATATTTACAATATCAGATTCAAGACCTATGAAACGTGCGCAAACCGATTCGGCGATATATCCCAGGCCAACACAGGCCTCTACAAACTGATCAGCTGGACCGGCGCAAAATATGACAGCAACAAGGTCAGCGAGCTCGGCCAGGAAGTGCAGAGGACACTAAAGGAATCAACCGCCAGCCTGGTACAACTGCAGAAAGCGCCGGGCACCAGTGCCGAGGAGAAGAAACTGCTCCAGCCTATCCTCGCCAAGCTGAACGAATACGACAAAAGCGCCAATGACCTGATAGACATGCTGCAAACAGACCTGAATGCCGCAACCATGTTCATGGGGAGCACCGAAGACGCATTCCGTGACATCAAAGCGAATTTTGACAAGCTGCTGGTCCTGGAAAAGAGCCTGAGCAACGATCAGTATGCAACCGCCATCGCCAGCTCTAACCGGACCAACCTGATAGTCATCACGGTTCTGATCGTCGCCTTCATCCTTTCGTTCACCATCAGCACCTTTTTGCACAAGATAATTCTGGCTCCCGTGCGGGAAACCGTTGCCGGGATCGAGCGTGTTGCCGCCGGAGATTTCACCAGGAAAATCGATGTCGCCTCAAGGGACGAGGTCGGACAGATGGCAGGGAATTTCAATCAACTATTGGAAAAGCTGAACAGGATACTGAGGGAAGTTGCCGAAACCTCGACCAAGGTGGCAGTGGCGGCAAACCAGCTCCGCAGCACCTCGGAGCAGATGGCCACCGGTACCGAGCAAGTGGCAACCCAGGCAAGCACGGTTGCGACTGCAGGTGAGGAGATGGCTGCCACTTCCGATGAAATCGCCCAGAACTGCAATCTGGCCGCGCAAAAAGGCAACGAAGCCAACCTGTCCGCCCGTTCAGGGGCAACAGTTGTCGAAGAATCGGTCAAGGGGATGGAAAAGATCGCCCTGCAGGTCAAAGCATCGGCGAAGACCATGGAGACTCTGGGGCAGAGATCCAATCAGATCGGCGAGATCATTGGCACCATCGAAGACATCGCCGACCAGACCAACCTGCTGGCCCTGAATGCCGCCATCGAGGCGGCCCGGGCCGGCGAGCAGGGACGCGGTTTCGCCGTGGTTGCAGATGAAGTGCGGGCACTTGCCGAACGTACCACCAAAGCAACCAAAGAGATCGGCACCATGATCAAGGCGATCCAGCTTGAGACGGAAAATGCCGTCGGAGCAATGGGGATAGGGGTCAAGGAAGTCGAAGAGGGGACACAGCGAGCGGCGACATCCGGCCAGGCGATCCAGGACATATTGAACCACATCAGCGAGGTTACCATGCAGGTGAACCAGATAGCCACCGCCGCGGCTGAACAGACTGCGACCACGGGCGAGATCAGCAACAATATCCAGCAGATAAACCAAGTGGTGAATCAGACCGCCAGGGGTGCCCAGGAAACAGCCTCGGCCGCATCGCAACTATCGCACCTGTCGGGCGAACTGCAGCAACTGGTCGCACAGTTCAAACTTGCAGCCTGAAGAGAATATTATTCAACGCACCTGCCAATTGAGTGGGGCAACAACAAGTAAACAGAAAGGGAGGACACGCATGAAAAAGTTCATCAGTCTGATGGTAGCAGGGATGGTTATGTTGGGTACACTCGGGGTTGCCTGTGCCGGGGATAAGGAGGACGCCAAGGCGCTTGTCAAGAAGGCCGCGGCTTTTTTGAAGGAAAACGGCAAAGAAAAGGCATTTCCCGAGATCAGCAACCAGCATGGCAAGTTCGTCAAGGGTGAACTGTACGTTTTCGTTTTTGATCCCAAAGGGGTTATGTTGGCACATGGCGCCAACGCGAAACTGATCGGCAAGAACCTGTATGACCTGAAAGATCCTGATGGAATTTATTTTACGAGAGATATTTTAAACGTTGCGAAAAAGGGCGGGGGGTGGACTCCGAAATATAAGTTCACCAATCCGGCGACCAAAAAGATCGAGAACAAAGTGACGTATGCCGAGCCTGTCGGCGACCTGACCGTAGCGTGCGGGGTTTACGAATAACAGCCGACCAGACAATTAACTGTAGCACGGAACACCAAGGCGACCGATGATCACCTTGGTGTTCCGTCGTAACATCATCGCCTCATCTGAGTTCTGCCCCCATCCTTCTCAACTTACCCATTACCTGCTTATGCTGCCATCCTGAACCTTCCCACCAGCAATTTAAGCCTTTCCGCCAGCTCAGCCAGATCATTCGCCGAAGTGGCACTCTCCTCCGCCCCTCGGGCAGTTTCCTGGACTACCCGGGTAATTTTGTGAATGTTGCCGCTGATCTCTCCGATTGTAGCCGTCTGCTCCTCGGCTGCCGTGGCTATCTGGTTCACCTGTAAGGTTACGCTGTTAATTTGTTCCAGTATATCATTCAAAGCCTGGCCGGATTTGGCAGCGCCGTCTGTTCCCTTTTCAACCTCCACCACACCCTCTTCCATAGACCCAACCGCCCCTTTAGTCTCTACCTGTATGGCGCGGATCATTTCACCTATCTCTCGGGTAGCCCTGGTGGTCCGCTCCGCCAGCGCACGCACCTCATCCGCAACGACGGCAAACCCTCGCCCCTGTTCGCCCGCTCGGGCTGCCTCTATTGCTGCATTCAGAGCCAACAGATTAGTCTGGTCAGCAATATCTTCAATGGTACCGATGATCGCACCGATCTGGTCGCTCCGGGTGCCAAGATTTTGCACGGTGGCAGCCGACTCCTTGACCCGCTCGGCAATGCGGGACATCCCTCTGACATTCTCCTCGACGACCGTAGCTCCCACATCCGCAGTTTCAGTTGCCTGTTTCGCCCCTTCAGCCGCGGAAACACAGTTGCGGGCAATCTCGGTAGAGGTGCACGCCATCTCCTCGCTGGCAGTTGCCATGGTACCGATCTGAAGCGACTCCGCATCGGCATCAGCCGCCATCTGGCCGGCCGATACCCTTAGCCTCGAGGCGTCGCATGCCACCTCCTCGGCAACCTGTTTTACCTTGCTCACGATATCCCTGAGACTGTCCACCATATTCCCCATCGCCGTGAGCAGTTGCCCGGCTTCTCCCCCTGCCATGGTCCGGATTTCAATGCTTAAGTCTCCGTCGGCCAGTCTGTTGGCAATACTTACGGCATCACCAATCGGGCGGGATATGCTTCGCGTAATTCCGATGGCAAAGGCTGCCAGAACCAGCAAGATCCCAACTCCGAAAAAGAGGTTCCACCACAAAAACGATTTTTTCATTGCATCGAAATAGTCCGCCACGTTGGTACCGGGGACGACCCAGAGTTTCCACGGTTCGATATATCTGTAGGCAACGATCTTGTCCTGCCCAGTGGTCTTGGCGGTGTACTGGTATGTCCCGCCTTCTTTATGGCTGCGAATGAAGTCGATATGCTTCTGTCCGGCAAGATTTTTCCCCTCATCCTTCTTATGCACAACAAGAGTTCCCTGCTCGTCGAGCAGGAAGGCATAGCCGCTCTTCCCTATTTTTATCTGGTTGAAGAGCTTCTTAAACGCGGGGTCCTTGTACGAATCGGGCTTAACTGAGGCTATATAGGTCAGGTTTCCCTGCAGCGCATCCGCAACTGATGCTATATCCGCCTCCATTATGGTCTTTACCTCATGAACAGCAATGAAGTACGAGAAACCAACACAAAAACCGACCGATAAAAAAGCAATCAAGGAAAACATCACCAGCTTGGCCTTGATTGTTTGAACTTTCAGCATCGTTGAATCTCCCCTCATAAAGCTTGTGTGGTAATTTCTCACAAATGATATTAACCTATACCAACCCATCTGCAAGCCAACAATTCTTTTACACCAGCCCCTCAGCACCCTCTTTCCCTCTGCACCAGATTGGGGTATTATCCGCTACGGCACAACGACGCCTGATCTGCCCACACTATTTCGCACCAAGGAGCACGCGTGAAAAAGGATATCAGAGAAAAAGGGGCCATCCTGCAACGGGACCGGGAAACCTACGCCATTGCCCCCCACATCCCCGGCGGCATCACCACCACCGCAACCCTGCGGAAGATCTGCGACGTGGCCGACAAATACAACCTGCAGATGAAACTGACATCGGCCCAGCGGATCGCCCTGTTCGGCGTGAAGGAGGAGGAGATCGACGCGATCTGGGACGAACTGTCGGAAAAGCCCGGCGCAGCCATCGGGCTCTGTGTCCGGAGCATTAAGATCTGCCCCGGCACCACCCAGTGCAAGCGAGCGGTCCAGGATTCGATCTCCCTGGGGCTCAGGATGGACGCCATCTACCACGCCATGCCGCTGCCGAACAAACTGAAGATGGGGGTTTCCGGCTGCATGCTCTCCTGCGCCGAGGTAGCGATCAAGGATATCGGCATCATGGGGACCCCCAAGGGGTGGCGGATACTGGTCGGGGGAAACGCCGGCCCGCGGCCGCGGCTGGCCGACCTGCTGGTCGAGACACCGGCCGATGAGGCGGCGGTGCTCGCCGTTGTTGAGCAGATCCTCGACTGGTACCGGCAATCGGGGCGGGAGGTCCGTATCGGCACAATTGTCGAGGAGATGGGGATCGAGCAATTCCGCGACGCAGTCCTGGGGAAGCAGGCCACCAGCGCTGCCTAACGGTCGCAGCAGACGTTTGCTGGCGATGAAAAAAGGCCGCAGCAATGCGGCCTTTTTTCATGTGAGTCTACTAAAACAACTTTGTCGCTTTCAGCGCCGCATGAGACCTCTCTCAATTGGCCTAGCCATGATACTTCGATACAACATTTCTATGAGTGTGGTCACAGTGTTACCCACACGCCGCCATACTGGCGAAATCAGCGTGTAGGAAAGAGATGCCATGCCGATTGAGCCCATCATGTCAAGGGGGAAATGCACTCCGAGAAATACGCGGGACCATGCTACAGCCATGCCGGTGACCAGCGTAAGTATCCCCGCCAATACCTCGCCACCAAACAGTAAACTAATGCCGATACCGACAAATACCGTCATATGATCACTGGGGAACGATGAATCCGCTACATGCGGTACCCATGTATGCCCCAAACCGATCATAAAGGGTCTCGGATGCTGCCACGCCAGACCGATAAGCTGGTTAATCCCCACACCCAGCATGGCGACAAGACACGCTTTAAGTGCCAATGATCGCTTCGCCTCACTGCCCCATAGCCAATATATGATCAGCAATGCCGGGATTATGTAGATAAGGTCATCGGCAACCACCTTTGCTACCCCGATGGCCCACGGAGCGGTGTCCGGTAATGCATTGATCTTTAGGAAAAGCGCACGATTCAACATTTCTATCTGTTCCATGTAGCCATTCTTCCTTCTGTTTGACTAACTTCCTTGAGGAGTTGCCTACTGTGCCTACCTTGAACCACAGCAGGAACGAAATCACATGGCGATGACAGCCATTAATCAATAATCAATAATCACTACGCATATATAGCCATCAGTGGAAAAAATGTCACCAGCAAAATTGCGACCTGAGAGTGGCGCAACAAATCTGTTCTTGTAGTAAGCTGTTACCCTGCCGCCAAGAAGCAGGTCATTGAGAAGCGCATCTCGCTCGGAGTCAATATCCGGTTTCATCTTGTGCATCAATCCCCATTTCAGTCCCGCATTAAGACTGATCGTGCCGATAAAAACGCAGCTCTTGCCGGTCGTCACCAAATCAGTTTTCCAGAGCCGGACTTGGTGGCGTTGGAGCATGGTGTGCACCGGAGTCGGCTTTTCAAATCCGAAATCATTGATGCTACCGTTCCAGAATGAAGGGGTAAGAGGTGCGGTTGGATAGCTTTCGGTGCCGAGGAGTGCCTTTACCGTTCTTGCGACGGTACCGATGGTTACCGGATCGGCCGGTTGCCAGCCAGCAACCTTGAAAGCGCTCACCAGCGAAGCATCGTCCCTGGCGACAATAATGATGTTCAAGGGTTCCTGTTGCTTGCCAGATATGGATTCGGTGAAGCGGGGAAGCCGGTAACGATCAAAACCACTGACAACATCCATGCTGACTGACTTTGTCGCCCCAAGGTTTTCAACACTGTTACGTGTCGGGTTGTAATGTAACCCACTATGGATATAGAAGATCAATTCGACGAGTATGAGAGCTGCGGACGTTAGCCTTACCGAGAACGACGAGCATTCCGGCGCCTGCATGCCACTCCTGGCAAAAAGATGCCTTTCAACCATACAGATACCAAGTATGAGCCACAGGAACCCGAGCAAATAGCCGCCGAGCACATCGCTCAAGAAATGGACCCCCAGGTACAGCCTGCTGAAACCGATTGCCAGAATAAGCGCACTGCCGCCAAACAAAAGGTTCAGCCGTATGTTCCAGTTTTGCGCCTGCCTCCACAAGTAATACACGATGAAACCATAAAACGCGGCGGCGATGGTCGCATGACCGCTAGGAAAGGAAAAACTTGCCTCAGTAAAGACACTGATGCCAAGCGGTCGCTGCCGGTGGAATGCCAACTTCCCGAGTAGGCTGAAGACGCCGCTTCCGGCTAGTGTTAGCCAGAACGGCAGGATGAATTCACGGTTTTTCCGTATCCAGAAAAGAACCGTGAAGAGCGTTGCCACACTGAGAACAACCTTGGCCTTCCCCAACAGGGTAATCCAGAGAAATCCTTTGACCAGCATCTCGGCTCGATAAAAATAGAGGAGATTATCAAGCCGTGTATCAACTGCAACAATCGGGTCAAGAGCCAGCATGTCTTCGATGATGCCGCCAAGGAGCAGTAGGGTGTACAGAAAAGCGATGCCCAGCAGGGTTAACGGCAGACCGGAGAAGCGGGCTCTGTCCAGCCTGGCATTGGCGAAGGAAAAGAACCGGGGATAACGAGCAATGAGCCTTGCCACATCGGGATTGGTGATGAGGGCCTGGGTAACTGAAAGCCATAGTGACCGGCACAGATTCAACAGCTGCCCACCCTGTTTCACGATGAACCGCTTGAGCAGGTTGGCACAGAAGAGAACCAGAATCAGCGCCGTCAGAAAGATGCCGGCGCGGCTTGTCCATACCTCAACCATCTGCCACGCCTGTCCGAGAAAGTAGCCGGCAAGGAGGTGGGAAGCGGCCCAGGCAAAGGCACTGAGGATATTCCAGAGATAGAACCGCTTGGCGGCCATCCCCGACAGCCCGGCAACAAACGGGATGACGGCTCGGACAAGACCGATGAAACGCCCAAGAAATATGCTTTTGGCACCATGTTTACGAAAAAACTGTTCTCCTGCCTCCAGGTAGCTTGCCTTGAGGACCTTGTTCGTTTCTTTGAACAATCCGGTTCCATGTTGCCCAAGCAGGAAGCTGATCCCATCGCCCAGGACCGCGCCGACGGCGGCAAACCAGATGAGATCGCCGAGATCAAAATATCCCTGTGCGGCCAAAGCTCCGGCGAAGACGACTAAAACAGCCCCCGGAACGATTACGCCCACCAGCACCAGTGATTCCAGCAAAGAGGCGAGCAGGACGAGCCAGTATCCCTGTATGCGGAAGTGCCCTATTTGGGGGAGAAGGTTGTTGATGATTTCCATGGCTTGGTTGTTGTCATACGTTGCAATACCGACCCAGATTCGGCCCCATTCAGTCCTCAGAAGGCGTTACATCCGGGCTGTCGGCCGAGTGCCGTTCGCCGACAACGTCATGAATAATGCTGTTTTTACCCAGAGATTTCACCTGATACATAAGCGTATCGGCCCTATTGAGAATAGCGTCCAATGAGCAGGCGGGCCATTCACAGGTCACCGCGCCGATGCTGAAGGTCACGGGCCAATCTTCGGCAGCCATTGACTCCAGCAGTGCTTCGCGCAATTTGTCGAATACCTTCCTGGCCTGTTCAGTACCGGTTTCGGGCAATGCGACAACAAACTCATCTCCACCCATTCGGGCCACCAGATCGGTGCTACGGACGGTGCTCCTCATAACGTCAACAATCCGTAGAAGGAGACGATCCCCTACATTGTGGCCTAACTGGTCGTTGACCGTCTTGAAATTGTCGAGGTCAATAAAGGCTATGCTAAAGGGACGGCGGTGACGCCTGGAGGCGAGCAGTTCATACTCAGCCAGTTCTGTCAGGCTGCGCCGATTGAGTGCCTGGGTAAGTGGATCCCGCAAGGCCAGATTGTTCACTTCATCATATTTCTCCCGAAGCATCCGGAACATGAACCCCAAAAATATAAAGAACAGCATGTCCAGAGTAAAATCCCAGGCCATATGTTTTGCGGTACTTTTTGCTAACGCAGTATCCATGTTTACACCGAAGCTTGTGATGCATGAGAGAACGCTCGCAGCTCTCCCCGCGTTTTTGCCGACAAACCAGGTGGTAAGAAAGATGGGAACAATATAAAAGAGGACGAAATCAATGTCGCTTGTCACGTAGTCGAGGTATCCGATACCGCTTCCCAGCAGAACGCTGAGCATCACGTGAAACACCTTCGAGCGGCTCTCAAAAAAGTGAAAGAGATTGCGGTAATATCTTTCATACATATGCGACAATCCTCGCAATCCCGGTCCAGCTTCACTCTGACCTTCTACAACAGCTCAATTGATTTCATGATGATCTACGCGGGCCATTGGATGTTATCAGAGGGATAGCTGCGGGTAAAGAGCATCTTGCAATCGGGTAGGACGGGTAAATTCCAAAAACGGCAGTTGAAATGCCAAAAAGGTTGTAACATCTCGACAGCAAAGCAGATTACCCGTCAGGAGGCTTCACCAAATGGGTGAACAAGATCTTGGTCCATTAACAGCCGTATCCGGTTCTCATTGCCTGTTTTGGATTTTTGCGACAGCCTTTGGGCGGGATGTCCGATTGACCCAAAGCTGATTTTGTTGCAAAGTCAATGAGTTAAAAACCAGGTATTATTTCAATACATGCGTAAGCAAAATCCATTTCGACTGAATCTCCTAGCGCAAATTAAGCTAGACAAGTCATTGCAAAACATGGTATTGAAATCCAAAGTATTGATAAGCACAGTGCCTGGCTCTTGGATTCAAGTATCCGGGCTTTTTTTTCATTCCAGCCAAGACATAAAACATGGTTACAAATTTAAAGGCTGTGGCGAGGTGCACCAGCATCAAGGTATCCCTCAAGTGGAAAAAACTTAATACCCCATAAAGGAAAGGTAAAAATGCATCATTTCAAAACAATCGGTAACGATCTGCACGGTAGAATACTTGCCCTTTTGTTGTTCGTCCTGATCGCTGGCTGTGCAAGCACCAAAGGCCAGTCGGCTGGAACAGAGGGTTACGTGGAAGTACCAAACCCCGCACTTACCATGTCCCCCAATGCCCCCGCGACGATATGGGTACCGCGGCGGTATGTGGAAAGCGGGGTTCCTCGTGGTGGTGAGTTGGTGAAGCGGGGGTATGAAGCCGTGACCGGTGGCAGCACAGCTGCTGCAGTTTCCGCTCCCACGGCAACACCCCAGCAAGCCGGGATAACCGGGTTGGCAGGGAAGCCTGCGGCGTTCATTCCCAGGTTTGGCATGGTCGTAGCTGTGGATGGTGAGAAGGTCTACTTCAATATCGGCAGTGAGGCCGGAATTGTTCCGGGGCAGAAGCTGAAAATATATCGAGGGGGAACCATAGTCGAAGGGCTCGGCCTTGCCCGGGGAGAGTTGGTGGGAACTGTTGAGATTGTTGGCTATGTCGGCGCCAAGGGGAGCTATGGCCTTATCAAACCGGGAGGACAGGTGCGGCTTAACGACTTGGTAGGGGTTGAATACCCTGAGTAAATCTGGCCCGCACGTTACAGAAAAACAAGGAGGTGAAACATCACAAGCTAATGCAACGAGACACCGCGGGGATTTGTTAATGGCATTATTCCACACTACTTTTAACAATGAAATCAGGAGGTGGCTATGCTTAAAAAGATATCGGTTTCGGTTGCTACCAGTTTGTTGCTTGCGTCTCCGGCCCTGAGCCAGGAAGTTCCACAGGTTGCACCACCGGTGTACAACTGCGATTTTCAGCCAAACTGTGAGGTGGCACCCGGTATTTACGGCAAGATGGGCTCCCCGGTAAAGAGCAAATTCGATCTCTCGATTGGCGGCTTTGTAAAGCTTGATTATGCCTATAACTCGTCTAACTTCGGGAACAATGGAGCCCTCGGAGCGTTGCAACCAGGCATGCCCAAGAGCAGTTCCGTTGCTGCACAGCAGGACCAGTCAATCTTTACCGCCCGCCAATCGCGCATCTGGTTCAAGGTCGCCGGGCCCACGTTTCTCGGGGCCAAAACTGGCGCCCTCATAGAGGCGGATTTCTACGGACAAGGCGCACCCAGCCAGGCTGCAAACCAGTCCGCTACAATGAGGCTGCGCCTCGCAAATGCGACCCTGGATTGGGCCAATACCCAGGTACTGTTCGGCCAGGCGTACGACATTTTCGGTCCGATTGTTGGTTCGACAGTTGATTTCGGTTCCGGGGCAAACACTGGAGCACCAAACAATCCCAGGGTGCCACAGATTCGTGTGACCCAGAAGGTGGACCTCGGTGCCGGCACGGCCCTGAAACTGGTGGCTGGCGTGCAGAACCCGGTACAGGATTCGAATGCCCAAACCGGAACCACCGGTGATTCCTGGGGGTCGATGGTGAACATGGCCGGCCAGGCGATGCTGGTCAGCAATGCCCTCGGGGTCTCCCCGGGCTATTACGGTCTGCCGATGAATTCGTTGACCGCCGGTGTGTTCGGGCTCTACGGCAACCAGGACGTTGCGGGAGCTTCAAGTCGAGTGGATAACTGGGGGTACGGTTTCTACACGTTTGTCCCTGTTCTGAAATCAAAAGACGGTAAGAACCGGACCATGACCGCTTCATTTGAAGGGCAGGCCTACATGGCGGCCAACCTGAACTCCTCTGGTGGAATTGGCGCGACCGCCGGCACGGTAACTAAGAACTTTGCTCCCGCCAAGGGGTACGGCCTGTTCGGTCAAGTGATCTTCTACCCGACGCAGGATCTGGGGATCACCGCCGGGTACGGCAAGAGAAACGCCTACAACTATGCCAGCTATGCAGGAATCAGCAATTTTGAAAAGTCATTCTCCCAGGTCTTTGCCAATGTCGCCTATGATCTGAATGCGGCGGTAAGGGTTGCCGCTGAGTACCAGAACCTCAACACGCAGTACGGTAATAATTCTGTAGGAACTTCTGATTCAGGCCATGCCAATGTGGGGCGTCTGGCGCTTTATTACTTCTTCTAGAATAATCTGATAACGATTGAAATGCAGTGATTCGGCGCCTCCTGACTCAACAGGGAGGCGCCTTTTTCTTTATTCAGGTTGCCATGGTTTGTGGCCAATAGCGGGGAGGCGGGTCGTTACCTGATGGCGCAGGTCCGGGTGATGCTGGTTGGAAGCGAAGGTCTCCGGAGCTAGCCAGTTGAGTTTACGAAGAGAATCTATCGTTAGTGCCCTGACTGGCAAAGCTCGGTCAGAACACCTGAGCTGCTTTTGGGGTGCACAAAAGCGATTTTTGTGCCATGGGCGCCGTTTCTCGGCACGGTATCGATCATCCTGACGCCGTCCTGCTGGAGCCTGGCGATTGCAGCCTCGATGTCGGCAACCTCATAGGCGATGTGGTGGATACCGGGACCGTTCTTTTCCAGGAACGTAGCCACCGGGCTGTCCGGTGACGTCGGTTCCAGCAGTTCGATCTTCGATGCGCCGATGGCGAGCATGGCGACCCTCACCTTCTGTTCGGCGACGTCCTCCAGGCCGGCACAGGTCATGCCCAGGTTGTCGCGATAGAAGGGGAGGGTTTCGTCGATGGATTGCACGGCAATGCCGATGTGGTTGATCTTGGAAAGCATGATACCTCCGGTACAGCGTCAGATGTGAAACGCGAGACGCCAGACGTAACAGCGTGTCACGTCGTACGTCTCGCGTCTTATGTTTCAGGAATTTAAAGAACTACCGTCTCCGTATGCTTGCCGAAAACACCACGGAAGACGTCGGCGATTTCACCCAGGGTGGCGTAGCTTTTGACCGCTGCCAGAATTGCCGGCATGACGTTATCCGTCCCCCTGGCTACCGACTCCAACTCGGCAAGGGTCGTCTTTACCGTGGCTTCGTCGCGCCCGGCCTTCGTTTCGGCAAGCCCCTTCTTCTGGGCGATTTCCACTTCCTCCTTGACCTTAAGCAGTTCCGGTGCGGTCTCGTTCTCGACGGTGAACTTGTTGACGCCGACGATGATCATGTCGTTGGTCTCGATCCCCTTCTGGTAGGCATAGGCCGAATCCTGGATCTCCTTCTGCTGGAAACCGCGGGAAATCGCCTCCACTGCACCGCCCAACTGGTCGATCTTTTCGATGTAGGCCGTGGCAGCCTGCTCGATCTGGTCAGTGAGGGATTCCACCAGGAAACTTCCGGCCAGCGGGTCTATGGAGTCGGCAGCCCCGGATTCGTAGGCAATGACCTGCTGGGTGCGCAGGGCGATCCGCACCGAGTCCTCGGTGGGGAGGGCCAAGGCCTCGTCCCGGGAGTTGGTGTGGAGCGACTGGGTGCCGCCCAGCACTGCGGCCAGGGCCTGGATGGTGACCCGCATGATGTTGTTGTCCGGCTGCTGGGCCGTGAGGGTGCAGCCGGCAGTCTGGGTATGGAAACGGAGCATCAGGGACTTGGGGTCCTTGGCCTTGAAGCGATCTTTCATGATCCGGGCCCACATGCGACGGGCCGCCCGGAACTTGGCCACCTCTTCCAGCAGGTTGTTGTGGGCGTTGAAGAAGAAGGCCAGCCGCGGGGCAAACTCGTCAACATCCAGCCCGGCCTTGACGGCGGCTTCCACATAAGCGATGCCGTCCGCCAGGGTGAAGGCCACCTCCTGTACCGCCGAGGAGCCGGCTTCGCGGATGTGGTAGCCGGAGATGGAGATGGTGTTCCACTTGGGCACATGGTCCTTGCAGTAGGCAAAGATGTCGGTGATGATCCGCATCGACTCCTTGGGGGGGTAGATGTAGGTGCCGCGGGCCATGTACTCCTTGAGGATGTCATTCTGGATGGTGCCGGAGATCTTGTCCGGCGAGACCCCCTGCTTTTCGGCCACGGCGATGTACATGGCCAGGAGGATCGCCGCCGTGGAGTTGATGGTCATGGAGGTGGAGACCTTATCCAGCGGAATGCCGTCAAACAAGACCTCCATGTCGGCCAGCGAGTCGATGGCCACCCCGACCTTGCCGACTTCGCCCTGGCTCATGCCGTGGTCGGAGTCGTATCCCATCTGGGTCGGCAGGTCGAACGCAACGGACAGGCCCGTCTGGCCGGCGTTTAGCAGGTACTTGTAGCGCTCGTTCGACTCCCTGGCGGTGCCAAACCCGGCATACTGGCGCATGGTCCAGAAACGGCCCCGGTACATGGTCGGCTGCACGCCGCGGGTGAACGGGTATTGGCCGGGGAAGCCCAGCTGTTCGTCATAGCCCGGATACTCGAATTCCGGCGCGAAACAACGGTCCATTTCGATGTTGGAGGAAGTAAGAAAGCGCGGCTTTCTTTCCGGGGCCTTGGCAATATTCTTGGCAACAACGGTTTCCTGCCAGCTCTTTTTCTTGTCAACGATGCTCATAGCGTTCTCCTTCGATGGCGATAAATGACAAACATCCCCTTTACCCCTAACCGCGAATCAACCGCAATGCCGGCAGGGAAAAGGGGATGTAAGGGCATTTCATAAAGCTGTGAATGTGGGTCAGAGGATGGCCTTAACCAAAGCCAGTGCCTCGGCAGTGATCTCGTCCGGATCTCGGTCCGTTGGCGCATCGACCCTGACCCCGCGCCAGCGGTGGATTTCCTTGAGATAGAAGTCCCGCATCTGCTGATAATATTCGAGGCCACCCTCGTGGTGGATCTGCAGCACATCCTCGACCCGCTCATGGGCTTCTTCGGCCGGCACATCAATGAAGATGGTCAGGTCTGGGTAGATCTCGTCTTCGAAAAGGAATCCCCGGGATATCTTGTCCAGATGGCGCAGCACGTCAAAATGCTTCGTGTAGCCGCTCACCCAGGCATTGGCCAGCGAGGAGATGCTCGATTGCTTGCAGAGCACGATCTTGTCCTGTTGCAACGCCGGCTCGACAATGTTCTTGAAGATCTCGGTCCGTACTGCGCCTTCGAACATGAAGTCGGCCCGGGCGTTTTTCCCGAACGGCCAGTTGAGCATCGACGCCATGCCCAACTCCTTGACCCGCCCGGAATCAGGGTTCGCGCATTCGACAACGTCGTATTTCAGTTCGACCAGGGCCTTGTGCAAGGCGACGATGGCTGCCTTGACCTGCTGACCGGAGCCACTGATCCCCTCGATAACGATGAATTTCCCTTTTCTCACGATATCCTCCTGGTAGTATCCATCCGGACGTTCACGGATGAAAACTAGATGATTGCCTTCAGATAAGCGAAGGTATTTTCCCGCTTGAGCTGCCTGAGCTCTTCCGGGTCAACTTCCACGAACTTTTCGTCAGGCGTGACCTTGAACAGCGGCTGCCCCTTCTGGACGATGCTGCCGTCCGCCCCCTGCATGATAATCCGTTCGATGGTGCCGGAGAAGGTCGCCCGGACCGTGTTGAACATCTTCATGACCTCGATGATGTACAGGGCCTGGCCCTTCTCGAAATGCATCCCTTCCTGGGTGAACGGCGGCAGGCCGGGGGCCTCCTGACCATAATACATCCCGCCGCAGATGGCGACGATCTCGTCGGCCTTGGTGGCCGGCGGCGGCACCAGGACCTTCTTCATCCGGGTCTGCAGGTCGGCGTCGTGCAGGTAGTCGGGGATCGTGACCTCAAGGTCGTCTTCTACCTTGAACGCCCAGAACTTGGTGTTGTCGGCAATGATGAACAGCATGCCGAGCAGTTCCAGGCCGGCCTCGAATCCCATATGGGCGGACTGTATCTCAAGCCACTCCTCGGCCGAGAACCCTACTTGCGGTTTTTCCTTTTCCAGCAGAGACGAGAGCTTGTCAAACTCATGCATTCCCAGCTTGAACCGCTCGGACAGTGTAGCATAAAAACGCAGGCCATTCTGGAGCAGGTCGTTGTCATGGTTCCAGATCACCTCGGCTGCCGGAGCCGATGGGTCGAAGGTCATGTTCAGGTATTCATAGGTGTCGGCCAGGATGACAAAGGGGTTGTCATGCCAGACCACCTTCCCCTTCTCCATGGTGAAGTTGTTCCGGTTGAGGGAGAGCCAGCCGGAGAGGAGGTGCGGGTCCTCCAGCAGCTTGTCCATGGGACGGGTAACCAGGGTTCCCTTGCGGTCGAGGATCTGCGACATGCTCTTGCCGATGGTGGCGTCGTCCGGGAACTGCTCGGCCATCTTCTTGGCATAGTGTTTCTTCAGCTGGATGAATGCCGCCACCGTGTCGAGCTTGCCGGCCTCTTCCTTCAGCTGGCCGACCAGGGTGAGGTACGGCACGACAAAACGGGTGGTCGGCTTGGCCATGACGTTCTGGCCGAGGAACCAGTTGACCAGGCCGTAATGGAATTCCAGGTTGGTGGCAAGGTCGGAGCCCCTGAGCGTGGTCTTGCCGAGCACCTTTGCCAGGTGCTGGTAACTGGCGAGCCGGTCCTCCCCCTTGGTGAGGAGCAGGGCGATGTTGGAGTCGTAGGCGCCGGCCACCTTGTAGCGCATGAACATGCCGGTGTCCGGGTTTACCAGGCAGATCCCCTGGTCGTCGCGGATCTCACCTTCGATCGGTGCGGACCAGTACCGGATCATGCCGCCGGCGTGGGGGGACAGTGACGCATCGGTGGCGTTGAGGCGGGCCTCGGCGCTGGCACTGAAGCGGGGAATCCGCTCCGGTTTGGGGAGCCGCTTCTTGTGCCGTGCCAGCAGGGCCATGGCCTCCACCAGCGACTCGACGATGAAGAAATCGTTCTTGTCCTTGGGGTTGGTGAACTTGAGCGAGTAGCAGAGTTCGGACACCCGGTGCTCCACCTGTATCCGGGTGTTTACCTCCATGAAGTAGTAGCGGTCCCGGTCAACGATGCACTCGAAGGTGGAGGCGGAATCGAGCCCCACGGCCTGGCCGAACTTGGTGGAGTCATCCTCCATTCTTTTCAGCACTTTCAGGTCGCTCTCAAGGGCCTTCACTTCGGCCTTGCGACCCGCCTGCTTGGCCTTCTCGATGGCTAGGGCCAGACCTTCCTGGGTCACGGAGATTTCCAGCAGCTTCTGTTCATGCATCTGCAGGGAGCAGTCGCGGCCGCCCAGCGATACGCACCACTCGCCATTCCCCAGCAGCTGGATCTCGTTGTGGCGGGTCTGTTCGATGTTCAGCTCGACCAGGACGTTTTTGTTGTCACCGACGCCGTTGGCCTTGACCTCGTTCAGCACTTCCCGTACCAGGGTCGGGGTTTCGGCGGCCGCTTCCTTGATCTGCTTGTCGGTCGGGTTCTTGGCCGTCAACAGCGAGGCGCCGAGAATCCGCTGACCCTTGCCGCCGCCGCCGCCGATCGCCTTGAGGCGGATCCTGCTCCCCGGGTACTCCTTGAACATGTTCTCCACTTCAATCTGTACCTGGGCACTCAGTTCCTCGATGGAGTAGAGGTCGAGCCCTTTCTCGTAGGAGGCATAGAGGATCTCGTCAGCCAGGTCTTCCAGGGAGAGCTTGGCATCCTTCAGCAGCTTGGCGTCGAGTTCGATCCCCTCGGTCTTTGCCAGGGCCAGCAGCTTCTCCCGGGTCGGGTGCTTCCTGACCAGGGTGCGGGCCGTGACGTTGTTGATCCCCGGCGTAACGCTGACCCCGACTGCAAGGGCGGTCCGCTTGGCTTCGTCCTTCTTGCCGGCATCGGCCTGGGTCCGGGAATTGGGGCCGATGAACGACAGGCCGGCCTTTTCGATCTCGGCAACGAACTCCTCATCCTCGGCCATGAAGCCGTAACCGGCGAAGACGGAGTCGTAGTTGTTGTCCTTGGCAATCTGGATGATCTGGCCGATCCGCTCGACCCGCTCTTCCTTGCTGGCACCGGTATAGTCGGGCACGCGGTGGACACGGGTGGAATCGGTCAGCTGGCGCAGTTCAGGGGCAAGGGCGTTGGCGTAGACGATGGAGTCCTTCTCCGAGAGGAGGATACCGTAATGGGAGATCCCCATCTCTTCAAATACATCCATGGCCTCCTTCCGGATCGGGCCACGACAGACAATGAGGGGTTTCAGGTCCTCACAGGCGAAGGTCCGGACCCATTCGGACGGGGATTTGCCCAGTTGGCGGTCCCGGTGAATCAGGGGGTTGTTCATATACAGGTCGGTCATTGGTATCTATCTCCAATTCAAAGATATAAAATTTGCTTAAAACACAGAGCAACTGAGCAACTGAGTTTTGAACCTTAAGAACCAAACTACTGCCTTGCTGTTAAGACTATCGAATAATTTTTATGTCCTTTTCCCCGTTGCTCTGTTGCTCAGTGTTTATTGAATGTTGATTTAGTGGAACTCGCGCTGCGGGCCGCCCATCGGTGCCGGCTTGTAGTGCCGCATCAGGAAGGCGATGTTTTCTCCCAGTACCTGACGCAGATCGGTGGGCATGACGATGGAGGAGATGGAGCCCAGGGCCAGGCCTTCCTTCGGGTTCATCAGTTCTTTTTCGTACCGCTGGTTCAGCGCCGTTTCCTGGCCCTTCAGCCACTCTGCCGCTTCCTTCTCCGCATCCTGCTTGGCGGCAGCCCCTTCCATGCCGCACTTGATCCGCTCCTCGGTCCCCTTCCTAACCAGGTCGGCAGCGGCGGCGCGTATCTTGCGGAGATCGTCCTTATAGACGAACTCCTTGCCGGCAGGCCCCATGACCGCCAGGCGGGTAGTGGGAAGCGCCAGCACCAGGTCGGCGCCGGTGGGGTAGTTGTTATAGGAGGCGTAGGCGCCGCCGTAGGCGTTGCGCAGGATCAGCAGTATCCGCGGCGTGCGGACGTCAACGATGGAATCGAGCATGGAGCGGCCGGCCTGCACGATGCCGCGGGATTCCTGCTCGCGTCCCGGCAGGAAGCCGGTGGTGTCTTCCATGAAGATGATCGGAATGTTGTAGATGTTGCAGAAGCGGACAAAGCGGGCGATCTTCACCGCCGAATCGCAGTCGATCTGGCCGGAGGAGACCGCCGAGTTGTTGGCCACGAAGCCGACCACCTGTCCGCCCACACGACCGAAGGCGGTAACCGCTTCCTTGGCCCGCTCCGGCTGCAGCTCGAAATAGTCGCCGTGGTCGCAGATCTGCTGGATGACGATGGAAACGTCGAACGGGGTATTGAAGCCGGTCGGCGAGTTGAAGGCCTTCTTCAGCAGGGTGTTGATCTCCCAGGTCTTGCGGTCGAGCGGGTCGCTGGTCGCCTGGAAGGGGGCGCCAACGCCGCTGTTGTCCGGTATGTAGGAGAGGAGCCGCACTGCGGTCCTGAGTGCTCCCACTTCGTCGGCCACGGTCAGGTCGGCCACGCCGGACTTGCCGTGTACTTTTGGTCCTCCCAGCTCTTCCGGGGTGATGTCCTCGCCCAGGACCGACTTGACCACGCCGGGGCCGGTGAGGCCGAAGAAGGTGTCGTTGGGCTGAATGACAAAGCTCCCCTGACGCGGCAGGTAAGAGCCGCCGCCGGCATTGAAGCCGAACATGCACATGATGGAGGGAACCACGCCGCTGATCTTGCGCAGGGCGGTGAACGCCTCGGCGTAGCCGTCAAGGCCGCCGACCCCTGCCGGCACGAAGGCGCCGGCCGAGTCGTTCATGCCGATGAGGGGGATCCCCTTCTCGCCGGCCATGTTGAAGAGCCGGGCCAGTTTGCTGCCGTTGGTGGCGTCGATGGAACCGGCGCGGACCGTGAAGTCGTGGCCGTACACCGCCACGTCGCGGCCGCCGATGTTGAGGATGGCGGTCACCAGGGAGGCGCCGTCCAGGTTCTTGCCCCAGTTCTGGTACAGCACGTTGGGAGTCTGGTCGGAAAGCACCTTGAGCCGCTCCCAGACCGTCATCCGCTTCTTGAAGTGCTGTTTTTCGATCTGATCGATCTTGACCGACTTGATAGGGCGCTGGATGAGGTCATACCCCTCCTTCATCGCCTCTTCGTAGCCGCCGGTCACCCGGGAGATCTCGCCCGGGATGGTGAATTCGACTTTCTCAGGTGGGTCAAACGGGTTCTTCAGCTGGGGCTTGATCGCATTCTTCGACATCTCGGACTTCCTTCCGGTTCATGGGATTAAGTACCGCAAATAATTTCGGTTCAAGAGCGGACAGCTCTTGACACCGCGAATCAAAGATTATCTGGTAACGACCGCCAGCACCTTGACTTCATTGCCATCTTTGGAAAGGAGGCGATGGCGCAGTGAAGAGTCGAAGTAGACGCAGTCTTCTTCATGGAGCGTGATCCGTTCGTCTTCCAGGAGCAGTTCCGCTGTCCCCTTCATGACGAAGAGAAACTCTTCACCGTCGTGGCTGTAGGTGTTTTCTTCCACGGCTTTCTCCGAAACGGTCAGGAGAAACGGTTCCATTTTCTTGTTCTGCTTGCGGAAGGAGAGGGATTCGTATGAGTAGCCCTGGTTGGTGCCGGCCCGCGAGATGACGCGTGGGATCATCTTTCGTTCTTCTTTGCGGACCACCTCGTAACGGTACTCTTCCTCGTCCTCGGTGAAGAAGATACCGATCTTCACGTCAAAGAATTTGGCGATTTTGGAGAGGGTGGCGATGGGAGGCGAGACGTTGTTGTTCTCGATCTGCGAGATCAGTGCGGGCGAGAAGCCGGTTTCACGGGCAACCGCCTGAAGGGTGAGTTTTTTAGCGAGGCGCAGCCTTTTGATCTTTGCCCCGATATTGTAGTCGGTCATCTGTCAATGCTCCGGTTCTACATGGATTGCAGTAAAACTGGTTTTTATTTCGGCTAAAAATACTCAAATAGCCAAAAACTGTCAATAGTTATTTTGTATACACAAGCAGGCTAAAATGGCATGCACAAAGGAAAAGAGGGGAAGTTGTTTAACGTTGTCTGCGCGGTGATTGGGCGTGGAGGCCGGGGGATTTTTGATTTGACTGAAATATGGGCCTGGCGGGAAGGGCCCCGGGAGGGGGTGCGGAAACTGTCAGACTACTATTTTTTCATGACCGGACGCAAACCTGGGGGGGCTTGCGTCCGGTCATGAATGTCGCGGCTCAACGTTGTTTCCGTTTGTCAGCCGGCACGGTCAATCTGCGGGCCAGGATCTCCAGGGTATGGAGCACCCTGACGCCACTGCCCTGTTGTTTGAGGCCGTCGGAAAGCTGCATCATGCAGCCGGGACAGCCGGTAACGACGGCCCGGGCACCGGTATTGATAATGGCCGCGCTCTTCATCCGGTTGATGGCCAGAGAACTCTCGTAGTGATAGACATTGAAGGTCCCGCCGAGGCCGCAGCATTTGTCGGCCCCCTCCATCTCGGCAAGGTCGACCCCGGGGGTAGCGCTTAGCAGTTCCCGCGGCTGCCTGGTGATGGCCCGGGTCCGCAGGTGGCACGGGTCATGGTAGGTGATGCGCACGTCACCGCCGGCTCCGGTCTCCTCGGGGTTCAATCCCAGCTGCTGCAGCAACTGGGATGCGTCGACGGTCTTTGCGGCAATTGCCTTGAGCCGGGCCGCCAGTTCCGGGTGCCTCTTCCCCACCAGGCTGGGATAGAACTTGTGCAGTGCCCCCCCGCAGGTGGCACAGGCGGTCATGATGTAGTCGGCGTCAAAACGCTCCAGTTCGGCCAGATTCTTTTCCGCCAGTCCCCGCACCGTGTCCAGGTCCCCGCCGGACATTCCCGGCAGGCCGCAGCACTGCTGGTTCCTGGGAATGATGACGGTACACCCGAGATGCCTGAACAGCGCCAGTGCGGCCTCTCCCACCTGCGGGTAGCAGAAATTGGTCATGCACCCCACAAAATAGACGATGCGCGGCTTACCGGGCTCTCCGGGGATCAGTTCGGGGTGCCGCTCCAGAAAAGGCTTCCTGGCAATGGGGGGAATGTGGCGCTTGCCTCCGACAAAGGGGAGTGGAAACCGGAGCCGTAAGCCCGAAGTCTCAGGCACCTTGCGGAAAAAGAGGGGGCCGAGAATCCGGGCCGCTGCCACACCGAACTTCATCAACGACCGGTTGCGGATCACCCGCCCCACGGCCGAGTGGAAGGTGGTGAGCCCCCGTTGCCGGGCCAGCGCTTCGCGGGCAACCATGACGATCTCGTCGGTAGGCACTTCGTTGGGACACTTCTCCACGCAGCTGCCGCAGAGGAGGCACTTGGACATGGCCAGATAGGTCTGGTCGTCCAGTTGGATGTCCCCTGTCAGCAGGTGCTGGGCCAGCGCCACCTTGCCCCGTGCCACGGCCGGCTCACGCTGGAAGGCGGTGAATGCCGGGCAGTGCGCCCGGCAGGCGCCACACTTGACGCATTTCTTCAGTTCGTTTTCGACACGCTTGATTGCGTCGGTGTTCACTTGCTGATTCATTATGAAGTGGCCTATGACGTCCCGTAGGGACAGAATGCAGATAGCCCGGCGATTTATCGCCGGGTCCCGTTGATTGCGCAAATTTTCGTCACGTACGTGACGTCTGGATTTATCCGAATCGGAGACCGGGGGATGAATCCCCCGGCTACAGGTCTTCAGTCCCTCCGGGACGGGAGCAGCTGTGTAAAAAGTGCGGCATTATCCCGTCACCGGAAACATCTTGCCGGGATTCAATATGTTATTGGGATCCAGGGCGTTTTTGATCGCCTGCATCGCCGCCACCTGGGCCGGTTTCAGTTCCAGGTGGATGTACGGCTGCTTGGCCAGGCCCACGCCGTGCTCGCCCGACATGGTGCCGTTAAGGTCCAGTGCTGCCTGGAATATTTCGGCAATGGCTTCATGGGCCTTCGCCTCCAGTCCCGGCACAGCTTTGTCGATCATGACGTTCACATGGATGTTGCCGTCGCCGGCATGGCCGAAATTGACGATCGGGATGTCGTATTTCTGTTGAATCCCGTCGATCACCCGGATGACGTCCGGCACCCTGGAGCGCGGCACGACAATGTCCTCGTTGAACTTGTCCGGGTTCACGTCCCGAAGGGAGGGCGACACTAGGCGCCGTACCTTCCAGAGCGCCTCGGACTCGGCGGCATCCTTTGCCACCTTGCACTCCACCAGTCCCAAAGGCTGGATCAGCTCCTGGATACGGGTCGCCTGCTTCTCGATCAGGTCCCGGTCGCCATCCACCTCGATGATCAGCACCGCCCGCCCGCTATCGGGAATCCCCAGGTTGAACCGCTTGTTGACGCACTGCAGCGTCGCGTAGTCCATGAACTCCAGGGTTGTCGGAATGATCTTGTTGCCGATGATGGTGGAAACCGCCTTGGCTGCACCGTCGATGGAGTCGAAGATGGTGAGCATGGTCTTTTTTGCTTCCGGCAACGGCAGCAGCTTGAAGATGATCTTGGTGATCACCCCGAGGGTCCCTTCCGATCCGCAGAGCAGGCGGGTCAGGTCGTACCCCACCACCCCCTTGTAAGTCTCGCCGCCGGTGCGGATGATGTCGCCCGTCGGCAGTACCACCTCAAGCCCCATGACGAAGTCGCGGGTCACACCGTACTTGACGCAGCGGGGACCGCCGGCATTCTCGGCCACGTTGCCGCCCAGGGTGGAGAACTTGAGGGATGCCGGGTCGGGCGGGTAGAAGAGCCCCAGTTTTTCAACCTCGATCTGGAACTGCTCGGTGACCACGCCCGGTTCCACCTCGGCGATGAGGTTTTCCGTGTCGATGCGCAGTATGCGGTTCAACCGTGTCACCACCAGGACGATACCCCCCCCCTTGGGGAGCGCGCCACCGGTGAAGCCGCTGCCGGCACCGCGGGGGAAGACCGGAAACTTTTCGGTATTGGCCAGCTTGAGAATCCTGGCGACCTCTTCCGTACTCCCCGGATGAACGACGGCATCCGGGCGGAATTCCATCTGGGTGGCGTCGTAACCGTAACAGATCAGGTCCTGCCGGTCGGTGGCAACGTTTTCCGCGCCGACGATTTGTTTCAGTCCCTGTATGATTCGCGAATTGAGCATGACGTTCCTTGTAGGGGCGATCCTTGTGATCGCCCTGAAATCGGGCAAACACAAGGTTTGCCCCTACATCACCACCGGTAAAACCGTTCCTCCTTCGGGAATGACATATGCGGAATAATCGTGCGGAAGCATCTGTTCCGCCAGGGCCAACGCTTCGTCAAGGCCCTTTGCCGGGGTCATCTGCATGGTCCGTACCTCTTCAGGAGGGAGGTCAGATACCAGTATCACCTGAAATCGTTGGGCTTTGTGCAGGGTTGCGTAGGCTGTCTGGCCATTGATTTCGTAATGATGTCGGAGATGGGCTTCAAACGCGGACAGTTCCCGGAAGCGGAACCAGTTGAAGAAGGTGGCGTTGCCGTAGCCATCCCGGCACTGGGCGAGCAGTATCATGACGCCGCCTTCTTTGAGTGCCTGGCAGCCGTATTCCATGGATTTGTGGGCCTGGATCAGGTTGATGTCCTTGGGGAAGCCACCACAGGAAACCACCACCAGGTCGGATTGCTCCGCCAGTGGGTAGCTGAACTGTTCGGCATAGGTGCGGCTCCCCGCGGCAAACGCTTCCTGCCAGTCACCGGCAAAGGCGGCGATAAGCCGTTTGTCCGGGGCAAGAACGGTGTTCAGGATGAAGGCGGGTTTGACCATGGCACACGCCTCCATCATTGCCTGGTGGACCGGGTTCCCCTCAAGGTTGCCGGTCGTGGCCAGAGGGTTTCTGCCGGCCCCCTCGCCGTGGTTGAGCACGGCAAAATGGCTGGCCATGCAGCTTCTGCGGCTGGCAACGCCGGGGAGGATACTTTTGCGGCCGCCACCGAAACCGGCGAAGTAGTGAAAACCGATGGTGCCGGTGAGGATTACTACCTCTGCCTCTGCCACCCTCCGGTTGATCTCCACCGGGATACCATTCGTTGTTACCCCGATATGGACCAGACGGCCCGGATCGTCGCAGTCGTGGTCAAGGACGCGAATCCGGCCGAAAAGGGACCCGAGAATCTTGCGGTGTTCGTGTTCGGTCTGTTTACGATGGATGCCAAGGGCAATGATGATCGTGATGGCGGCATCGGCGATCCCTGCCCGATTGAGCCCGGCAACCAGTCGCGGCAGGTAGACCTCGCTGCCGGTATAGCGGGTAATGTCGGACGTGACGATGACCACCCGCTGACCGGAATGCAGTGAGGCAAAGAACGGTGCGTTGGCGTCGAGAGCCTGGTCAATGATGGTTTCGGGTGATTCGGTCGGCAGCGTGGGGCGCGCCTGGATGACACCCCGTAGATGCCGTTCGGGTAACTGCAGGGGGAATGCGGTGTCGCCGTACTTCAGTTCCATAGCGTCCTCATCATACCGGTCCTGTTGGAAAAGGGCAAGATCTACGAGTTTGAACGGAAAAAGGGGAGCAGTGCCCCCCCTTGACGATGCTGATTGGTCAGGAGTTAACCGTTATCCTTGAGCAGACCATTGGCCGTGGAGGTTGCAGTACTCGCGCACCGTCACCTGGCCGGCCGAGATGTTGAAGGTGGCTTCCGGGGCCTGCCCCGGCTTCAGCATTTCCCGGTAGACCTTGCCGTCGGCAATCAGTTCGATCCACTGGATGTAGTGGCTTTCCTCCATGGGATGGGGAACGCTTCCCACCTTGACCGTGATGGCTGCGCTGCCCTTTTCGATAACCGGCAGATGCTTTTCTTTGGATGCGTCGACGGTGTTTTCCTTCAGCAGCTGCATCGGCTGACCGCAGCAGACCAGTTCGCCGTCGCCGGCAAGGAATATTTCGACAATGTTTCCGCAGAGAGCGCATTTGTATACTTCCAACTTTTTAGCCATACTGAAATCCTCCTGTACTTGTCACGTTTGACACCGGTAATGCATATCCCGATCAGATGGTTTCGTGGTACGCCTTGACCCGCCGGGCAAAATTCTGTCCAAACTCAAAGCAGGCCTGTTCATCCGCGATGGACGGCCGGTAGAGGAGTTGGATTCCGGGCTCCACCGTTTCCAGCCCCATCTTCTTCGCCTCCTCGATCGCCTCCTTGACCGCTCCGCCACCCCAGCCGTAGCTGCCAAAGGCGCTGACAATACGATTCTTCGGGCGCAAGCCGCGGAGATGCGTGAGAAATTCGGCCACCGACGGATAGAGTATATTGTTCAGGGTCGGGGAGCCGATCAAGGTGCCGCGGGATTTCCAGAACTCCTTGATGGCCACGCTCATGGGGGTGGCCCGCAGTTTGACGACCTTCACGTCGAGCCCTTCGGCCTTGATCCCTTCCGCTATCGGTACCGACATCTTCTCGGTGCTCTGCCACATGGTGTCGTAGGCAATTGCCACACTCAGGTTCGCCTTGCCGTTGGCCATCTCCAGGTAGCGCCCAAGTACCTGCTGGGGATTCTTACGCCAGATGACCCCGTGATCCGGGGCGATCATGGCGATTTCCAGCCCGAGCTTCTGTATCTCCGCGATCTTGGACTTGATCAGGGCGCCAAAGGGCATCAGGATGTTGGCATAGTAGTCAATCACCGCATCGTCCAGTTCCGGTTGCGATGCCGAAGCGATGTACTCGTCCTCGAAACGGGAGGCCGAGGCGATGTGCTGGCCAAAGGCATCCTGGGAGAAGAGAATCTTGTCTTCCTCGGCATAGGTCATCATTGAATCGGGCCAGTGCAGCATGGCCGATTCGATGAACCGGAGGGTGCGTTTGCCGATCTTCAGCGTGTCGCCGGTCTTGACCACCTTCATGTTCCAGTTGGTGTTGTAGTAAAACCGCTCCAGTCCCTTGCGTCCCTTTTCGGTCAGGTAGATGGTCGCCTGGGGGGCGAGCTCCATTATCCGATCGAGACTGGTGGCGTGGTCGTTCTCGATATGGTTGATGATCACATGCTTGATCCTGGACGGCTCCACCACGCTCTGGATGTTCTTCAGGGTGATGTCGGCAAAGTCGTACTTGACCGTATCGATGAGCGTGACTTCGTCATCCATGATCAGATAGTTGTTGTAGCTGGTGCCGCGGGGGACTTCGTAACCGTGAAAATCACGGACTGCCCAGTCAACGGCACCAACCCAGTAGATGTCGCTGGCAAGTTCAACAGGTTTCATCAAATCCCTCCTGCGCTGAGGCCCGTCGGAACGGGACAGCACTTGTTAATCAGGTCACTTCTTCAAACTGGTCGGCACCTGCGCCACAGACCGGGCAGGTTTCCGGCGGTTCGGGGCCTTCGTGGATGTAGTCGCAGATGACACAGCGCCATTTTTTCATGGGCTACGCTCCTTTTCCGTTGGTTGTTGGCGTCAGGCAGATAGTCCGGCGTGGCAGTCGAGACAGGTTCCGGTAAAGGTGATCGAGTAGTCGGTGATGTGGAATGCGGCCTCATCCGCTGACGGGATGGGGAGGTTGTTCAGGGCACTGCTCATGAGATCGCTCACTTTTTGACACTTCTGGCAGACCAGGTGGTGATGGCGCTTGGTATCGGCATCGAAGCGGGCCGTGGCACCGGGGTTGCTGATCCGCTGGATGATCCCCAGGTCGACGAATGCCTCGAGAACACGGTATACCGTTGTCCGAGAGATGCCGGGCAGCCGGTCCTTGATGGCCGAATAGATCTGGTCCGCGGTCGGGTGGTCGGTCCGTCCGGCAAGATTTTCGAGGATCACCCTGCGCTGGACAGTCAAGGCAAGGCCTTGGGCGCGACAGACTGAGGCAAGGGACTGAAGTTTGGTTTCGACCTTGATTTTCATGGCGTCATGCATGAATTGCAACCTGATCCCATTCGGCTTAATGTGCCGAGCCCGAATGATTCCCATTATTAGTGTATCGGGTTGAGTATACCTGCTTTGAAAATCTATGCAATGTTGTTGGGAAGATTTTTTTCAATAGACACATTAAGGAGTTGACAATCAGGCCCTTTTCCTTTAACCATTCTGCGTTTCTGGGCACCCAAACCTTTTTGGTTGGAGATATTCGTAGAAGGAGGATTTTTTCGCAATGGAACAGTATGCAGTCTACTTTGCCCTGGCATGTGCCGTGGCAGCGATCGCCTACGGCCTGGTCTCGGCCCAGTGGATACTCGGGCTTCCCCAGGGCAACGAGCGGATGAAACAGATCGCCGCCGCCATCCAGGAGGGTGCCAGCGCCTACATGAAGCGCCAGTACACCATCATTGCCGTGGTCGGCGTGGTCATGTTCGTGTTGCTCTTTGCCACCCTCGGCGCCAAGACCGCTGTCGGCTTTGCCGTCGGCGCCCTGTTCTCCGGCCTCACCGGCTTCATCGGCATGTTCGTCTCGGTCCGGGCCAACATCCGCACCACCGAGGCAGCGAAATCCGGCATCCACAAGGCCCTTAACGTCGCCTTCAAGGGTGGCGCCATCACCGGCAT
>NZ_VLLN01000003.1:135326-283166 GCF_007830735.1 Geobacter argillaceus | reverse complement strand
CATGGCAACGCTTGGCCTTGGCATCATCATCTACATCGTCTTCAACGAGACGGTCGATCTGACCGGCGGACCTTCGGGCCTTTCCGGCATACCCAACCTTTCGATCAACGGCATCACGTTTGATTCGGATCTGAAAAACTATTATCTGGTCTGGGTCTTCACCCTGCTAATGGTTCTCTTCTCCCTCAATCTGGCCAATTCCAGGATCGGCCGGGCACTGCGTGCGGTGCACGACTCGGAAGTGGCGGCCCGGGTGGTGGGGGTCAACGCCCGGCTGCTCAAAGTCCAGATCTTTGCCGTCTCGGCCGTTTTCTGCGCCCTGGCCGGGAGTCTCTACGCCCACACGATGACGTTCATCTCACCCGCCTCGTTCGGCTTCACGTTCTCGGTCGAACTGCTCACCATGGTGGTCATCGGCGGGTTGGGGAGCATCTACGGATCATTCCTCGGAGCCGCGCTCCTCACCCTGCTTCCCGAATTTCTGCGTGCCGCGCACGACTACGACATCATCATCTACGGCGGCCTCCTGATGCTAATGGTCATATACATGCCGGGGGGACTGGTGCGGGGCATTCCCGAACTGTACCGGAAACTGCTCAAGTCGAAAGGAAAGACCGCGCTCAAGTCGGAAGGAGGGGTCGAGCATGCTTGAAGTTTCCGGCATCAGCCAGGTATTCGGTGGCGTCACCGCCCTCGATCGCGTCTCCTTTACCATTGCCAAGGGGGATATTACCGGAGTGATCGGCCCCAACGGCGCCGGGAAGACCACCCTCTTCAACATCATCACCGGCATTTACACCCAGACTGCCGGCAAGGTACTGCTGGATGGGGCGGATGTCTCCGGACTGCCGCCCGAGCGTCTGGCCCGGCTGGGGCTCGTGCGTACATTCCAGAACATCGAACTGTTCGGCGGCATGACCGTCCACGAGAACGTCATGGTCGGCATGCACACGAAAAGTTCCAGCGGGCTTATGGCCTGCGGTCTCAAGATGCCCTGGAACATGGCGGAAGAGCGCCGCATTCGGGAACACTCCCTGAACTGGCTGGACTTCACCGGGATTTCCGACCTGGCCGACGTCACCGCCGGCAACCTCCCCTTCGGCAAAGGGCGGTTGCTCGAGATTGCCCGCGCCCTGGCCGTTGAACCCCAGATCATACTGATGGATGAACCGGCCGCCGGCCTCAACAACCAGGAGACCCTGGAGCTTGCAAAACTCATCCAGCGGATACGGGAGACGGGCATCACGGTCGTTCTCGTGGAGCACGACATGGAACTGATCATGGATATCTGCGACCGGATCGTGGTGTTGAACCTCGGGAGAAAACTGGCCGAAGGGACACCCCGCGAGATCCAGGACAATCATGAAGTTATTGCGGCGTACCTGGGGGAGGACGAATAGCCATGCTCCGTGTCAATAATGTCAACACCTACTATGGCAAGGTGCACGCCCTGAAGGATGTCTCCCTGTCCCTGGGTGAGGGAGAGATCGTGACCCTGATCGGTGCCAACGGCGCCGGCAAGACCACCATACTCAACACCATTTCCGGGGTAACCCCTGCGGCCAGCGGAGAGATCAGCTTCCGGAGCGAATCCGTTGCCGCGCTGGCGCCGGACCGGATCGTCAAACTCGGCATATCCCAGGTGCCCGAGGGGCGCCAGGTATTCAAGCCGCTGTCGGTAGAGGACAACCTGGAAATGGGGGCGTACCTGCGCTACCGCAGTTCCGAGAAAACCGCGGCCATTCACCGGGACATGGACCAGGTATTCAGACTGTTTCCCCGTCTCGAGGAACGTCGCAATCAGCTGGCCGGTACCATGTCCGGCGGGGAACAGCAGATGCTCGCCATCGGCCGGGCCATGATGGCCAAGCCGAAACTGCTGCTCCTGGACGAGCCCTCCATGGGGCTTGCGCCGCTGGTGGTCCAGGAAATCTTCCGGGTACTGGAACGGCTGCGGCAGGAAACCGGCATGACCATCCTCCTGGTGGAACAGAATGCGAAGGCGGCCCTGAAACTGGCCGACCGTGGGTATGTGATGGAAACCGGCAAGGTCATCCTGGAAGGGATGGCAGATGAACTGATGGAAAATGCCGAGGTCAAGCGTGCGTATCTGGGGAAGGAAAAGAAAGCTGCACCGGGAACGTAGCCGGCGCGGGAGCAACCGGCGGGCAGCCAAACATCAGGCAAGGAGCCATATCGTGGGAATCAAAGACATATTGGTGCATCTGGACGATTCCGATGCCGCAGAAAGCAGGCTGGATCTGGCCATCCTCTATGCCCGGAAGCATGGGGCCAGTCTGCGGGGGATGTATCCGATAACCCAGGCCTATTACGAATCCCGCGGCATTGGCGAACGGGCCAGTCTGGAGCGGGTCGAGACGATGTTCAGGGAGAAAACGGCCGCAGCCGGGATCGCCTCGGAATGGGTCTTCGCCGATTCATCGGTAATCGGGGCCAGTGTTTCGGATATTGTGACCGTTCAGGCCTACTACTCGGACCTGGTCATCGTCGGGCAGACCAATTATCGCACCCCGGGCCTGAACGTCCCCACGGACCTCCCGGAGCAGTTGGTGATGACCTGTGGGCGGCCCGTGCTGGTCGTCCCCTATACCGGATCGTTCGAAACGGCCGGAGACCGGATCATGATCGCCTGGAAGACGGGACGGGAGTCGGTCAGGAGCCTGCACGACGCCATGCCGCATATCGAAAAGTCCCACCATGTCTCCGTCGTCGGTGTCGGCGCGGAAGTGATCACCTCCGACAGTGACAGCGATTTCATGAACGTCCGCAGCTATCTCGCCCGGCATGCGGTAACAGCCCGAACCGACCAGATCTGTGGTGGGAATCTATCGGTCGGCGACAAAATCCTCAACCTTGTCTGCGAACATACGGCCGACCTGCTGGTCATGGGGGCATTTGCCCCCAACCGCCGGGGAGCTCTCGCCCTGAGCCCGGTTGCTCTGCATGTGCTCAGGCACCTGACCGTGCCGGTCCTTCTGTCGCATTGAGGCAATGAGGTTCATATCCAGGCACTAATCTCTCCCCTGTCGTGGTCTCTCCAAGGGCGAGAGCAATGCCTGTAAGAACGTTCTAAATGGCAGGGTGTTAATTGGTTTCACGAGGCCATCGTTTCATGGCAACGAGATGACAAAGGCGACCATGGCAGCACTCGCATGCTTCCTGTAGATCGTGAATTCCACTCCACACGGCAAGGTACCACTTTCCAGTTCATAGCCGTTTTCTTTGCGGCGTGAACTGTTTCCAACAGTTTTCTCGGTGCATATTTCATGCAGGAATTCCTTGAAGAACGAATCGGTCAGTGTGCTGCCTTTACGGGCAATAACCTGTATCGCTTTGATGGCCCCATGTTCGCGGAATACGCGAAATTCCCCGGTATCCGAAATATAGCGCTCCCAGCCGGGTGAGGTTGCTGCAAACGATGGGTCAGGTTGCGCATGTTGAACCGGGGATGGCAACCGCTGCACGTTCAGTGCTGACCAGTGCAACGTCGTTTCCTTGGGAGCGGGTTTGTGCCCCCAAAGCGAAACAGACTGTGTATTCCAAGGTGAGAAATTTCCTTTATGGAGTAGATAGTAAAGAGCACCAACAACAACCATCAATGCAAGGCCGACAGTATACCGGCTGATGTTCCTGACGATAATAGGATGCTTCGGCGCAACATTACCTTCAACCACTCCAATCAGATAATAGTGGGGTTGAATTTTGCTGTCGGTGGAGGTGGTCACTGTCTCCGTGGCTGCTGTTTCGACGACTTTTGGCAGATCGGCGGGGGGGGGCGCCGGTCCGGGAGTCGCTGATACCGGCGTTCCGGCTGGAGGACGGCTTGTGGTCTCAGCAGAAGAGCCTTTGATTGTGTCCAGGAAACAAGATGTCCGCTCCGGATCGGCCATGGCCAGATCTATCCTGCCGTCAAAATTGACGCTGCCGGAAACAGCGCCGGCAGCTGAATCGTACAGCAGGATGAGTTTTGGCGCGCTGTTCTGCAGCATGCTCCTGATATGGTGCGCCACCTTTTGGCAGGATATCCCATCGATGGTGTCCTGAAGATACACGGCAGCGGGGTGCTTTTCAAAGACGTACGCCATCCCGAGGTCAAAGTTGTCCGCCAGGGCAATCTTGCCCCGCACCAGCGGTTGAGCAGAGTCGATCAATGTCGACACGCGCTGATCATTGGAGATGACAACCAGGTTGGTCATAAGCTCTCTCGGTATAAATGACCTGATACCCTACCTCGAAATGCTATAGATCGTTGAAAAAACGCAGATCATACTTGCTGCCGGAAATGATGAACTGATTAGAAAGTTTGCCGGGTAAGTCCTGCTTGATATCTTTAAGTCTGGAGGCATATTCATTCTCAAATACTTTAATGTCACTTGTTTTGCATGTAGGTAAGGCCAGCGAGTCGATGACAATAGCGTTTAATTGTTTGTATGTTTCATACAGATGTTGAAGTTTATGAAACGACACATCATATGTTTTGGGATGTGTTGCAAGTTTCAGCATGAGGCCATCTATTTCATTCTTTACCATGTCAAGGCTCTCTTTTTCATCACCTTTGGCAATATGGCTTATGGTGGCTGGTTCAAAACTCTTTACCCCTTCAGTAGAATATCTCAACCAGATGTTTTTGCTCAGTTTGATGCCGGAATTTATTCCATATACAGTCTGCACATAGTTGGTCAGATACTCTTTTTCCGAATCCGTATGGAAAACCATGCGGCCGACCAGCAGTGTCAAACATGCCAGGAAGGCCAGGCCAACTATGGCTGATGTTAACCATCGCGGCCGTGAACCAAGCCAGGTAACGAACCGTTCAGCCGTTCTTCCCCTGCTGACGGAGTCCTGTTTCCCTTCAATCGCAGAGTCCGACTTGTTGGCTCTCGAACCAGTGATCCTTTTTTCCGTCTGCACGAGCATGAAGCGTGCAAAGCGACTTTTGCATGACGTGCAGTGATCCGAGAAGGCCTGTGTATTACCGCAGTTGGAACAGTATACCCTTGCCTCGCGATGGTCCGGCCGGGTGTCGACTCTGGCTTTTATGACAAAAACCATCGAGCATCGTTGGCATGTTGCCTGGAGGGAGTCCCAAGGTATTTTGGGAATATCGATCCGGCAGATTCCCCGGCAGTTTGGGCATGGCAACTTCATCGAGACACTACCTTCCTGCTACGCTGATCTCTGAGTCATCTAAGTAGCTGGCCGACAGCCGGGTCGCCGTGTCCTGGTTTATTATCCTGAAGAATGCCTGGACAACGACAGGGTCGAACTGTTTTCCCGCTTCCTCCCCCATGTATTCCAGAACCCGGGGTAATTCCCACCCCGGACGATAGGGACGATCGGAGATCAGTGCGTCGTAAACATCCGACACCGCCATGATACGGGCTCCCAGAGAGATTTCATCGCCTGACAGCCCGGTTGGATAGCCATGTCCATCGAACCTTTCGTGATGTTGAACGATCAAGGGGATGAGGTCGTGATATGCCTCGATAGGCATAAGGATTTCCCGACCTTTCTCCGGGTGTTTTTTTATGAGGGCATATTCGTCGTCGGTCAGCTTCCCGGCCTTGTCCAGGACTGCTTCGGGAATGCCGATCTTGCCGATGTCGTGAAAAAGCCCCGCTTTGTGGATCAAGTCCAGTTCGGGTTCCGTGAGTTCCATTTCCCGGCCGATAGCTACTGCCAATCTGGTCACCCGCTCCGAATGCCCGGCAGTCCACGGTGACTTTGCGTCGACTGTATTTGCCAGGGCTTTCATTGCTCCCAAATTGAGTCGGTCGAGGTCCTCGATCAGGAAAATATTTTCCAGTGCCACTGCTATCTGGTCTGCAACCTGACGTGACTGTATCAGGACTTCGTGAGTATCCACTGGTAGTTGCCGGTAACCTAAGGTGAGTACTCCTGCGACTCTATTTTTGATAAAAATCGGTAGCAGAAGAAATTTAGTTGCTCCTTCTGTAGTCAACGGTGCAAGCAGTGAGGAGAAATTATCATGCTCATGTACGAGGATACTCTCGGCAGCAGTTTGCAATATTTCCAGATCGTTACTGGTGAAAACCGTGACATGCCGCTTGCTGGCAGAGGAAAAGGGAGAGGTTGGAGAATCGTATATCGTAACTGCAATGTCGATTATTTCGGTGTCCATCAGAGAGAGGCCCATGGAATCACAGAGGATGATTTCGCGTAGTTCCGGCATGACTGCCTTTACAATGCTCTCCTGACAGTTTGAACCCAGCATGCTGCGGACAATCTTTCCCATTCTGTCAAGAGAATTGAAGTTTCTCCCAAGTTTGATTGACATCGCATTGAATGAGCTGGCAAGGTCCTCAAATTCGTCTCCGCTGGAGATGGTAACCTGGGTGGTTAAATCACCATCGCTGATTTTTTGCGCACCTTCTCTGAGAATTGAAAGAGGAATCAGACTTCTCCGAATCTGAATACTGCTGATGAATACCACTATTAATAGAGTAAGAAACACGACGAGATAGAACGTTTTGAGGAAAGCCTTGACCGGCTTGAAGGCATCCTTCTTGGATTGGGCTACCACAACGGTCCATCCGTCTGCGCCGAAGTTGGATTTGAGAAATACCGACCGGTAGCTGATCAGATGCTCTTCGGCGCCATCGTTCCATTCGAAATGACCGATCTGTGATCGACTGAGTTTTCCCAGGACCGAGTTGATGAGCCCTGATGCAATGTTGGTGGTGCTGAAAAGCGGTGTTCCGTTCGGGTCGAGAATGCAGATATTGACGGCTGGCGGAATAGCGTCTTCTACCAGCTGCCACAGGTATTCGGGATTGATCTCCCCGACAAGCATGTTCTGTCCGGGCTGTTTCTGGCTCTTCGATGTGACTATGAATATACGCGGTGTCTGCTTTGCATTATTTTGCAGATACAAAAAGGGGGTGCCTGCTTCCAGCTGTTTTTTCCCCGTGGTATCCAGGTGAGGAGGGGGGATAGGAGCGCCGAATATTGACTTATGAGACGTCTCTCCCCTGAACAATGTCAGTCCGAGAAACTTTTGGTGCGTTTTCTCCTGCGTCAGTTTGTGCAGTTCTTCGGAACTGTATTCCCGTGGAACCAATGCAGAATTTATCTCGGCATCAATAAGAAGCAACCCTTCATGGATTGTCGAGTCGACATTCTTGGCTGCATGGCGCAGGCGTTCAAAGTTTTCATCCCTGACCTTGCCGGATATCTGCCCGAGGGAAATGAACGTCAAAATACAGACTGGAACGAGGGCGCATAAAATGAATAGTGCGAACATTCTCTGGGCGAACAGGCTGCGAACATATGACACATTTTTTTTCATATCGATTCCGCTCAAAAATCTGATGCTATTCCGATAAAGCCGCCGTTAGCGGCCCTGATGATGTCATCCTGGCTCACAGGGGCGTTCAGATTCGGCTTACTTTGCCCGTCCTCTCCCATGCTGTAGAGGTCGTAATCCGTATTCAGCGGGTTAAGGAACTTGTCTTTACGAAGGCTCCCCTTGCCTTTAATGTCCCCATCCGCAATGTTCAGATATTGATAAGGGTGTTGCCATGGATCGGTAAGTGTCCCATAGTCGTTGCCAAGATCATTAAGTGTAGCGGGATACCGGTTATGATCATTTCTGTAGGCATTGATTGCGGTTGACAACATCTGGATTTCGGCGATGGCGTGCGAAATTTTTGCCCTTTTGAGATACAGATTATAAGCCGGCACGGCAATTGAGGCGAGAATTCCCAGTATTGCTACGGCAACGATCGATTCGATCAGCGTGAACCCTCGACGGTCACGCTTGAACGCCCTCATCCCATCATTGGTTATCGCCACACGCAGGGTTTTCACGGGATTTACCGATATTCTGATCTCATTTCCGGAGTGTCGCTCCCCGGGAACGTTACGTTATCAGTTTACATTGTTTCAGGTAAACACAAAGGTGAATTCTACTCTGAGTACTATTCGGAGGGGATCTGCGAATGCTTAAACGGTGTGTGACAACACCTTAAGAAAGAAGGATTTATTTTGTTGCGGATAACAACGGGTGGCTACCCCTCCATCCCCAGTCGCTTCATCTTCTCCACCAGGGTGGTACGGTTCAGGTGGAGGAGCGTTGCGGCCCGGGCCTTGATCCCCCTGGCAATGGCCAGGGCCTCGATGATCATCTTCCGCTCGATGTCGTTTACCACCCTGACCAGGTCGATCCCCTGCTCGGTCACGCGGGGTGCGAGCAATTCGGCCTGGCCGTAGAGCTTGCTGATGTTGGCCGGCAGATCCAGGAGGGTGATCTGTTCCCCTTCGGTCAGCGCCACGCTCCGCTCCACGGCGTTTTCCAGTTCGCGCACGTTTCCCGGCCAGTCGTAGCGCTCCATCGCCTCCAGGGCTTCCTTGGCGATGGTGAGGTTGGGGCGCGCCATTTCGTCGCAGTACTTGACCATGAAGTGTCTCACCAGCGGCAGGATGTCCGAGACTCTTTCCCTGAGCGGCGGGATGACGAGCGGTATGACGTTCAGCCGGTAGTAGAGGTCTTCCCGGAAGGTTCCCTTGCGCACCTCTTTCTCCAGATGCTGGTTGGTGGCGGAGATGATCCTGATGTCGATCTTGATGGGGCGGGTGGAGCCGATCCGCTCGATCTCCTGCTCCTGGAGGACCCGCAGGAGCTTGCTCTGCAACTGGTGCGGCATGGTGCCGATTTCGTCCAGGAAGATGGTGCCGCCGTTGGCTGCCTCGAACTTGCCGAGCTTGTCCTTGTGGGCGCCGGTGAACGACCCCTTCATATGGCCGAACAGCTCGCTTTCCAGCAGGGTTTCAGGGATGGCACCGCAGTGGACGGCAATGAACGGCTTGTCCTTGCGGTGGCTGTTGAAGTGGATCGCCTTGGCCACCACCTCCTTGCCGGTCCCGGATTCACCCATGACCAGGACCGTGGAGTCGGTCTTGACGATCCGCTTCATCAGGTTGAAGACCGTCTGCATGGCCGGCGAGTTGCCAACGATGTTGGCGAACTCGTATTTGTCCAGGAGCTGCTTCCTGAGGTAGACGTTTTCCGAGAGGAGTCGACCCTTTTCCACCGCCTTGCCGATGATGATCTTCAGCTCTTCGATGTTGAGAGGCTTGGTGATGTAATCGTAGGCCCCCTCCTTCATGGCGCTGACGGCCGTTTCGGCGGAGGCGTGACCGGTGATCATGATGACTTCGGTCTGGGGGGAGTCTTCCTTCACCTTCTTCAGGATGTCGATACCGCTGAAATCGGGAAGGAAAAGGTCGGTGATGACGATACTGAACCGCTCCTGGGTCAACAGTTCAAAGGCTTCCGCCCCGGTGCCGACCCCCTTCAGGTAGCTGTCGCCACCTTTGGCCAGGAGCAGCAGCAATGCCTTGCGGCTCGCCTCCTCGTCGTCCACCAGCAGGATGTTGATCTTCTCCCTCATAACTCCGCTTCATAGCACGATTGACGCTCCCTTGGCAAGGCCGGTTTGACGCCGCGTCAGAGGGGGCTATACTTTGGGGGCAGCTATCATTGCAGTGTCCGGAGGAGTAAATGATCGACATCGCCAGTATTGTCCCGATGATCTTTTTCGTGATCGTTGCCATTATCATTGTTTCCAACGCCATCAAGATCCTACCCGAGTACGAGCGGGGGGTGATGTTCCGTCTGGGGCGCCTGAAGGCGACCCGCGGTCCCGGGCTGGTGATCATCATTCCCGGCATCGACCGGCTGGTGCGGGTTTCGCTGCGGATCATCGCCCTTGACGTGCCCCCCCAGGACGTGATCAGCCGTGACAACGTGACGATCAAGGTCTCAGCCGTGGTCTACATCCGGGTGATGGAGGCGGAGAAGGCGATCGTCCAGGTGGAGAACTACCTCTACGCCACGAGTCAACTGGCCCAGACCACCCTGCGCAGCGTGCTGGGCCAGGTGGAGCTGGATGAACTCCTGGCCAACCGGGAGAAGATCAACAAGGAACTCCAGGAGATACTGGAAAACCACACCGGCCCATGGGGGGTGAAGGTGACCACGGTGGAGGTGAAGAACATCGACCTGCCGCTGGAGATGCAGCGGGCCATTGCCAAGCAGGCAGAGGCCGAGCGCGAGCGGCGGGCCAAGATCATCCATGCCGAAGGGGAGCTGCAGGCATCGGAAAAACTGGCCCAGGCAGCCCAGGTCCTGGCGGAACACCCGAGTTCCATGCAGCTCCGTTATTTGCAGACCCTGACCGAGATCGCTGCGGAGAAGAATTCCACCACCATCTTCCCGGTCCCCATCGACCTGATCAAGCTGTTCGTGGACAAGAAAGAGAGCTGAGGGTTATGGGATCGGAAAGACCTTAACCCCCGAGCCCCCAACGGTTTTTCCGCCCCTTGTGGCGCGGCAGTTACCTGCTATGATGAAATCGAGCACCAGACATTAAAGGAGGAGACAATCAATGCTGTCCAAAAAAATGTACGCCGCCCTCAACAAACACATGAATACCGAACTCTATTCGGCCCATCTCTACCTGAACATGTCGTCCGCTGCCAATGCCATGGGGTTCAAGGGGGCTGCCACCTGGTTCAACGTCCAGTACCAGGAGGAGATGGTCCATTTCATGAAGTTCTATACCTACATCAACAGCCAGGGGGCGCAGGCAGTGATCGAGGCGATGACCGCGCCCACCAGCAGTTTCATGTCGCTCCTCCATATGCTGGAGGAGACCCTGCAACATGAACAGCACATCACCCGGTGCATCAACGAATTGACCGACCACGCCGTTGCGGAGAAGGACCACGCCTCCCAGATCTTCCTGCAGTGGTTCATTACCGAGCAGGTCGAGGAGGAGGAAAACGACCGGGAGATCATCGGCAAGCTGAAGTTGATCGGCGACAATGGGTACGGTCTCCTCATGCTGGACAACGAGCTCGGGCAGCGGGTCTTTGTCCCGCCGCCCGATGCCCCGCAGGCTTAGCGACACTGCCCATGAAGATTCGTTTCTGCGAGCACAACAAGGGAAAGTCCAAGGCCTGCAAACGGCTGATGAAAGAGTTTCCGAAGCTGGATGTGAAAATCAAGGACTGCATCAAGAAGTGCGGACCGTGCCACAAGACCCCGTTCGCCGTGGTGGACGGGAAGAAGGTCTGCGCCGTCGACGGCGATGAACTGTACCGGAAAATCGTAGCGGAAATGAAACAACACTGAGGTATGCAACCGGAGGGTAAAAAACACGAAGCCTGCCAACGGATGGCAATCGTTGGCAGGCTTCGTGTTGTCTCATGGCTGTATGGCGGCGGTGCTACAGTTTTTCGATCGTCGCCGTTTTCCGCAGACCGGTGACGAATTCACCGATGGACTTGTTCACCTTCTGGTTCTTCAGGTAGGTGCGTAACTTGTCCTGAACCTCCTCCAATGGGGTGGTTTTCCCTTCCTTCTTTTCAATCACCTTGATGATGTGAAAGCCGAACTGGGTCTCAACCACGTCGCTCACTTCACCCGGCTTAAGGGCAAAGGCGGCCTGCTCGAAGGGGGGGACCATCTGCCCTTTCTTGAAGAATCCCAGGTCGCCTCCCTGGGCGCTGCTCGGGCAGGTGGAACTGGTTTTGGCCAGTTCCGCGAAATCCTTGCCCGCCTTGACTTCCTTCAGAAGCGCCTCGGCCTTTTCCTTCGCCTTTTTCTTGTCGTCGGCGCTTGCCGCGGCATCCACGCCGATCAGGATATGGCTGGCACGCACCTCCGGCTCCTCGACGAGCCGCGCCTTGTTTTCTTCGTAGAATTTCTTCACCTCGTCGTCGGCAATCACGACTTTATTGGCGATGGTCTTTTCGATGTAGTTGACAGTGATGGCGTAGCGGCGGATCTGGTCCGTCAGCTCCTTTTCCGTCAGCCCTTCATTTTTGAGGTAGGTATCGAATTCGGCCGGGGTGGCGAATTTTGCCTTGCTCTGGGCCAGTTTGAAATCGACCTGTTTTTCCAGGTCGTCGATCTTCATCTTGCGCGCTTCCTGGTAGATCAGCTCGAAATCTATCAACTGGTCCAGTGCCCTTGCTTCGGCCTGCTTCTTGATCTCATCGGGAACCTGGTCTGGGAGCTGCCTCTGGGCCTGGGCCTGGGCGATCATGTTCTGTACGGCCATCTCCAGTTCACGGCGGGTGATGGCGGCCGTGCCGACCCGAGCTACAGTGTCGGCGGGTGACTTTCTGGCAGTCGAGGCTGTTTGTCCGGCCGCTGTGGCGGGGACGGGAGATTCCTTCACGTCAGCGCCGGCAGCATGTGCGGAACTGCTCTGCAAGGCTGTAAGTGCCAGGGTCAGGCATGCCATGGAGGTCAGGAATTTTCTGCAAGCGATCATTCAGCGACTCCTTTGTTAATTGAAATTGTCAGGAAGACCGAATCCTACCATTTTTCAGGAAACCGGGAAAGTGCAAAGACTGGCTATCGCAAAATCTTCTTGACACGGAGAAATCTTCAAACATAGTTTCAGCCATGATCAACCTGCTCATAAATCTTCTGGAACGACTCGGGATATTCGCCATAGCCTTTATCCTTATCATGCGTTTCGATATCTTCAAGCGGCTTCTGACGGGCAAGGCCAATCGTTATGAGAAGCTATACCTGTCCGTTCTCTTTGGTCTTTTCGGTGTCGCCGGGACCTACATGGGGGTGCCGATCCAGAATGCCATTGCCAATTCGCGTGTTGTCGGGGTTGCCCTTGGCGGCATTCTGGGAGGGCCTTTGGTCGGTTTCGCGGCCGGGATGATTGCCGGGGGGCATCGCTACCTGATCGATATCGGCGGCTTTACCGCGATTGCGTGCGGTGTGGCTACCATTATCGAGGGGTTGGCCGGCGGCCTGATCTATCACCGGCTGAAGCGGCGGCCATTCGATCCGGCTATTGCCTTTGCCACCGGCATAGCCGTGGAGACCATGCAAATGGTCATTCTCCTTATCTTGGCAAAGCCTTTTCCCGCCGCGGTTAATCTGGTGAGCGTGATCGGCGTTCCCATGATCCTGGTCAACTCGATCGGGCTGGCACTGTTCGTGGAGCTGGTTGCATCGGTGTACAAGGAAAAGGAGCGTTTTGCGGCCTTTCAGGCGCAGACCGCGCTGCGTATTGCCCTGCGCACCCTGCCATTTTTGCGGAGCGGTCTTACCGGTGCATCCGCATCCGAAACCGTACGGATAATCCTGGAGATGACCGATCTGGATGCGGTGGCGATCACCGATGAATCGAACATTCTGGCATATGCGGGCGCTGAAAACGATCACCACCGGCTCGGCACCCCGTATGTACACGCTTCTACGGGGGCAGTCCTCACCTCTGGACGGATAGCTGCCCCGCTTACCCGCGCGGAGATCGGCTGCTCAGGTGCAAACTGCCGCCTCGGCTCCGCCATTATCGTTCCGCTGGGAAAACAGGGCAGGGTTATCGGTACCCTGCAGTTATTCCGGTTAAAGGAAAACGGCATCACGTCACTCGACATGGAGCTTGCCAACGGGCTGGCACATCTCTTTTTCAACCAGTTGGAGATTTCGGAGCTGGAGGAGCAGCGCAAGCTGGTCAAGGATGCGGAGATCAGGGCGTTACAGGCGCAGATCAACCCACACTTCCTCTTCAATGCCATCAACACCGTCATCAGTTATATCCAGACCAGTCCCGACACCGCCTCGGGGTTACTGGTGAAGCTGGCCGATTTCTTCCGCGCCAATATCAACCCGGGATCTGGACATGTCACCCTGGCTGCCGAACTGGAGCACTGCCGGGCCTACATCGCCATTGAGTCGGCCAGATTCGAAGAGCGGATCAGGGTTTCATACGACATCGACCGGGATGCCTGTGATTGCCGGCTTCCGCCACTTATCCTCCAACCTCTCGTTGAAAACGCCATCAAGCACGGTATCCTTCCCCGGGAGGAGGGGGGTGAGGTGGTTATAGCGGCTCACCGGGACGGGGAACATGTGTGCATCGAGGTCAGGGACGATGGCGTGGGCATCCCACCGCAACGGCTTGCCACACTGTTTGCGGCTGAAGTGGCCCCATGCTCCGGGGATGGAGCGGGTATAGCACTCAAGAATGTCAATGCCCGGCTGATCGCCCATTATGGAGCAGATCACTCTTTGCGGATTGACAGCACTCCCGGAAAGGGGACGACGGTGTCGTTCAGGGTGCCGCAATAAATACGATGGTAGTGCGTGCGTACATCATTGATGACGAAGCCCCTGCCAGGAGGGGGCTTCGGTTCCTGCTGGAAAAGGTCGGCGGCGTCGAGGTGGTCGGAGAGGCTGCCAACGGCACCGAAGCGCTCAAGGGGATACGTGAAGCCAAGCCCCACGTGATATTTCTCGACATCCAGATGCCGGGCCTGAGCGGGCTGGAACTGGCCCCGTTCCTGTGCGAACTGCCGCTAAAGCCGCTGATCGTCTTTGCCACGGCGTGCCAGGAACATGCAGTTCAGGCGTTTGAGGTCGATGCAATCGATTATCTGCGCAAACCCTTTACCCTGGAGCGGGTTGCCAGGACAATTGCCAAGGCGGCCAGGATGCTTGCGTTCTCCACGGTTCCCCCGGCGCCGGAGGCACGGGAGGCCGCGGAACCCTGCCGCAAGGTGCCCCTTTGCCGGGGAGAGGCCATCATTCCGACCGCACCGGACAGGATACTGTTTGCCCATGCCGAAGAAGGGGAGGTGATCGTCCGGACCGTCGACGGCAGATACCGGACCCGTTTCACCCTGAACGAACTTGAGCAAAAGCTTGCCCTTGCCGGGTTTCTCAGGACTCATCGCGGTTTCCTCGTCAATGTCAACCATGTCCGGGAGGTGCTCCCCTGGTTTAACGGCAGCTACAAGCTGATCATGGATGATCGGGAGCGGTCCGAAATCCCGGTGAGCCGTTATAATGTCAAAGATCTAAAAAGGCATTTTGATCTGTAATTTACCATTCATCCCCGTTATTGGACCATTCATTCCACGTATCGCTCCATTCGAAGATTTTCCCCCATTCTTCCGGGAAAGTCCTTTATCCTGATCTCACTATGGAACGAGACCGCGTTTCGTCCATGCTCCATGGACGTTACCGGATCATTGTCGAGGCCGCAGGGGCAGATCAACCCGGAAAGGGGAACAACAGATGAATGCATTAACGCTCATTTTTGTGGCACTCTGCGTCTTTGCGATTGCCTACCGGTTTTACGGCGTCTTCATCGCCGACAAGGTGATGAACCTGCGTGACGACCGGTCAACTCCCGCCGTCACCATGGCAGACGGGCACGATTATGTGAAGACCAACAAGTATGTTCTGTTCGGTCATCACTTCGCGGCGATCGCCGCCGCCGGCCCGCTGCTCGGTCCCGTGCTGGCCGCCCAGTTCGGTTTTCTGCCGGGTGCACTCTGGATACTGATCGGTGCGGTGCTGGCCGGAGCGGTTCACGATTCCATCGTGCTCTTCGCCTCGGTACGGCACAAGGGGAAAAGCCTCTCCGTTATCGCCGAGAGCGAGATCGGCAAGGTGGCTGGCAAGGTGGCCTCCATTGCCATTCTCTTCATCCTGATCCTTACCCTGGCAGGCCTTTCCATCGCGGTCGTCAATGCCCTGTTCAACAGCCCCTGGGGCACCTTCACGGTTTTTGCCACTATCCCCATCGCCATGATCATGGGGATTTACATGCAGAAGATCCGACCCGGCGACATCAAGGGCGGGAGTCTCATCGGTGGGGTTCTTCTCATCCTCGCGCTTCTTGTCGGGCCGTATATTGCCGCCGATCCCACCCTGGCTGCCATGTTCACCTTCTCCAAGAAGCAGATCGCCCTGCTCATCCCGGCCTACGGCTTTGCCGCTTCGGTGCTGCCGGTCTGGTTCCTGCTGGTGCCGCGGGATTACCTCTCCACCTACCTGAAGATCGGGACCATCGCCATGCTTGCCCTGGGGATCATCGCCGTCCATCCACAGTTGCAGATGCCGGCCATTACCCCATATGTCGCCGGTGGTGGCCCCATCATCCCGGGCGCCGTCTTCCCGTTCATCTTTATCACCATCGCCTGCGGTGCCCTGTCGGGCTTCCATGCCATTATCGGTTCCGGAACCACCCCCAAGATGCTCGCCAGCGAACGGGATATCCTCTTCGTCGGCTACGGTGCCATGCTGACAGAGGGGTTCGTCGCCATCATGGCCCTTGTCGCCGCCTGTGTTCTGGTCCCGTCCGATTACTTCGCCATCAACTCCCTGCCCAAGGTGTACCAGACCCTGGGAATGACTCCGGTCAATCTGCCCGCACTGGCCACCGCCGTTGGCGAGCAGGTGCAGGGGCGGCCCGGCGGCGCGGTATCTCTGGCGGTCGGGATGGCCTATATCTTTTCAGCCGTCCCCTTTATGAAAGGAATGATGGCATACTGGTATCACTTCGCCATAATGTTCGAGGCGGTGTTCATCCTGACCGCAGTGGATGCCGGTACCAGGGTGGGGCGCTACCTCTTGCAGGAGATGCTCGGCAAAGTCCACCCCCGTTTTGCCGACAATGGCTGGACTCCCGGCATTATCGTTACCAGCGCCATATTCACCTCGGCGTGGGGCTATCTGGTATACACCGGCGATATCTCCACCATCTGGCCGCTGTTCGGTATGAGCAACCAGCTCCTGGCCACCTGTGCGCTGATCGTCGGCACCACCATGCTGATCAGGCTTGGCAAGGCGAAATATGCCTGGGTGACCGGCGCCCCCGGTCTCTTCATGATACCGATCTGCATGTGGTCGGGGTATCTCAATATCACCAGGAACTACCTACCCAAGGGGCTTTACCTGCTGGCGAGCATGTCGGTGATCCTCATGGTGCTGATGACCATCGTCTTTGTCGAGGCGTTCCGGCGCTGGTACGGTCTGCTGCAGATCCGCGACATGGTGACGGATTCCTTTGGCGACAAGGTGTTGATAACGGTCGAAGAGGGGGACTGAATGTTCTTGCCGTGACGGAGCAGATGGCGTTTCGTCACGTTATTGATGTCTGAAACGCACCCGGGGGCTCTCTTTCCAGAGCCCCCGTTCTTTTTTTATCCTTTCTGATCCCCTCGAAGACCCAAAGTTCCGCCAGCGCAAAAACATGGTTGACAAAACTGAACCAATCTGTTTTATTGCCGCGACATTTGCGACGTAACTATTTAAAATAGTTGAATAAATTTTAGTTATGCTAAATTTTGAACGTTTCGGTATGTCCCATTTACAGTTTCGATAAATCAGATGGTTCAGGGAGGTTTTGAATGCAGAAGAGGACGTTCAGGAAGGTTATGGCTGCGAACCGGGGAGAGATCGCCATCCGGATCTTCCGGGCCTGTACCGAGCTCGGGATCGGCACGGTGGCCATCTACTCGGAGGAGGACAAGCTGTCGCTCCACCGCTACAAGGCCGACGAGGCCTATCTGATCGGGAAGGGGAAGAGTCCCATCGATGCCTATCTGGGGATTGACGAGATCATCTCCCTGGCGGTGAAGGCCGATGTGGACGCCATCCATCCCGGCTACGGCTTCCTTTCCGAAAACGCCGAGTTTGCCGAGAAGTGCGAAGCGGCCGGCATCGCCTTTATCGGTCCGACCGCCGAGATGCAGCGGGCGCTGGGGGACAAGGTGGCGGCCCGCAAGGTTGCCGTGGCAGCCGGTGTGCCGACCGTCCCGGGCACCGAGGAGCCGATCGAGCGGGAAGAGGAGGCCCTCAAGTTCGCCAAGGACCACGGCTACCCGATCATCATCAAGGCCGCAGCCGGCGGTGGCGGCCGCGGCATGCGGGTGGCCCGCACCCGAAAGGAGCTGCTGGAGGGGCTGGTGGCCGCCAGAAGCGAGGCCAAGGCCTCGTTCGGCAACCCGGCGGTGTTCCTGGAGCGATACCTGGAGAACCCCAAGCATATCGAGGTCCAAGTCCTGGGGGACAACCACGGTAACCTGGTCCACTTCTACGAGCGGGACTGCTCCATCCAGCGTCGTCACCAGAAGGTGGTGGAGTTCGCCCCGTCCCTCTGTCTGACCCAGAGGGTCCGGCAGGAACTCTGCACCGCGGCCCTGAAGATCGCCGGCCAGGTCAAGTACCGCAACGCCGGCACCGTGGAGTTCCTCATGGACCAGCAGGGGGACTGGTACTTCATCGAGATGAACCCCCGCATCCAGGTGGAGCACACGGTGACCGAGATGATCACCGGCCGCAACCTGGTGCAGAACCAGATTCTGGTGGCAGAGGGGCACAAGCTCTCCGACCCGGAGATCAACATCCCGAGCCAGAGCTCCATCGACATGCGGGGGTACGCCATCCAGTGCCGGATCACCACCGAGGACCCAGCCAACAACTTCGCCCCGGACTTCGGCGTCATCACCACCTACCGTTCCGCTGCCGGCTTCGGTGTCCGCCTCGACGCGGGGAACGCCTACACCGGTTCCCACATCACCTCCCATTACGACTCTCTGCTGGTGAAGGTGACCAGCTGGGGGCTCTCCTTTGCCGATGCCGCCCACATCATGCACCGCTCACTCCAGGAGTTCCGGGTGCGGGGGGTGAAGACCAACATCGGTTTCCTGGAAAACGTCATTAACCATCCGGTCTTCCTCCACGGGAACTGCGATACCTCGTTCATCGAAAAGCACCCCGAACTGCTTCTGATCAGGGAGAAGAAGGACCGGGCCACCAAGGTGCTCACCTTTCTGGGGGACGTGATCGTCAACGGCTCGCCCGGGATCGTCAAGCCGCTCAGGTCCTCGGAGCTTATTGAGGCGCGGGTGCCGGAGGTGGACTATACCAAACCGCGGCCTACCGGTAGCCGCGACCTGTTCATGGAGCTGGGGGCCGAGGGGCTGTCCAAGAGGATTCTGGAGCAGAAGAAGCTCCTGATCACCGACACCACCATGCGGGATGCCCACCAGTCCAACCTGGCCACCCGGGTGCGGAGTTACGACCTCTTGAAGATCGCCGAGCCGACCTCCTATCTGGGGGCAGGGCTCTTCTCCCTGGAGTGTTGGGGCGGGGCCACCTTCGACGTTTCCATGCGCTTTCTGAAGGAAGACCCCTGGCAGCGGCTCCACAAGCTGTCCGAGGCGATCCCCAACATCCTGTTCCAGATGCTCTTGCGCGGCTCCAACGCCGTCGGTTATACCAACTACCCGGACAACGTGGTCCAGCGCTTCGTCGAGGAGGCGGCGGCTTCGGGGATCGACATCTTCCGGGTATTCGATTCGCTGAACTGGACCAAGGGGATGGCCGTGGCCATGGAGGCGGTGAGAAAGACCGGCAAGATCTGCGAGGCCGCCATCTGCTACACCGGCGACATCACCGACCCGGCGCGGAACAAGTACCCGCTGGAATACTACGTGAACATGGCCAAGGAGCTGGAACAGATGGGGGCCCACATCCTGGCCATCAAGGATATGGCCGGTCTCCTGAAGCCGTTTGCCGCCTTCCAACTGGTAAAGGCGCTGAAGGAGAACATCGGCATCCCGGTTCATCTCCATACCCATGACACCTCCAGTAACGGCAGCGCCACGCTCCTCATGGCCTGCCAGGCCGGGGTGGATATCGTCGACGCGGCCCTCTCGTCCCTGTCCGGTCTCACGGCTCAGCCGAACCTGAACGCCCTGGTGGCGGCCCTTCACGGCACCGAATGGGACACGCAGTTGAACGAGGAGGGGCTGCAGCAGTTGGCCAACTACTGGGAGACGGTGCGGGAGTACTACGCCCCCTTCGAGTCGGGACTCAAAAGCGGCACTGCCGAGGTCTATCACCACGAGATCCCGGGCGGCCAGTACTCCAACTACAAGCCCCAGGTGGCCGGACTCGGGCTCCTGGACCGCTGGGAGGAGTGCAAGGAGATGTACCACAAGGTAAATCTCCTGTTCGGCGACATCGTCAAGGTGACCCCTTCGTCCAAGGTGGTGGGGGACATGGCCATGTTCCTGGTAAAAAACAACCTGCAGCCGGAAGATGTCTTCACCAAGGCGGATGAACTCGCCTTCCCGGAATCGGTGGTCGGCATGTTCAAGGGAATGCTCGGCCAGCCCTACCAGGGGTGGCCGGAGGAGTTGCAGCGGATCGTCCTCAAGGGGGAACAGCCGATCACCTGTCGCCCCGGAGAACTCCTGGAGCCGGTCGACTTCGACGAGGAGCGGCTCAAGCTGGAGGAGAAATTCGGCCATGCGGTGGACGACAATTCCCTCATCTCCGCCATCCTTTACCCCCACGTCTATCCCGAGTTCGACAAGCACCGCCAGGAGTACTCGGACACCTCGGTGATCCCGACCCCGATCTTCTTCTACGGTCTGGAGCCGGGCCAGGAGACCTCGCTGGACATCGAGCCGGGCAAGACCCTGATCATCAAGCTGAACGCCATAGGCAAGGTCCACCCCGACGGTACCCGCCACATCTACTTCGAGCTGAACGGCAACGCCCGGAGCGTGGTGGTCCGCGACCAGTCGGTGCAGTCCGACGAGGCGGTGCGGGTTAAGGCGGACAAGGGTAACCCTGCCCATGTCGGCGCGCCCATGCCGGGCAAGGTGCTGAAGGTCAACGTCAAGGCCGGCGATGAGGTCAAGGCCGGCGATGTGCTGCTGGTCACCGAGGCGATGAAGATGGAGACCAACATCAAGGCCAAGGTCGAGGGCAAGGTTGCGGAAGTGAAGTTCAGGGAAGGGGACAAGGTGGAGAAAGAAGACCTGGTGATCGTGATGGCGTAGCCGAAGCGTCAGGAATAGCAACGAAAAAGGGAGCCGTCCGGCTCCCGTTTTCGTTGTCCCTTCAAGATGCTCCTGCTCAATTCCTTGTAAATAGCGCGCTGGTGCTGGAATAGACCGGTGACACCGGCGACACCGTGCCATCGAGAATAGCCAGCGTGCCTGAGAGCTGGTTCTGATTGCCGGTAACAGGCGACAGGCTGCCTGCTACCATGCTGTCACCGACAGGGCTCTGGGCCTGGAATTTATAGCCGCCGGTTCCGAAAGGCAGGATGTAATTCAAACCGGAACTATCCACGATCGTTACCAAACCTCCCGGCAGGACGGAGCATTGAATGGTGCCGAGATAATGGATGTTGTCGAGCGCCGGGCCGGTAATGGTCATGGTCACGGCTGGAACTATGCCGGTATCGGACTTCCAGACCTGTGGGAACATTCCGCCGGTAACCGTGACCGTTGCCGTGGCGTAGTTTCCGGGATCTGCAGCACTCGTCGCCGTAACGTGGTAGGTGCCCGCGGTCTGCGGCGCCGTGTAGACCCCACCCTGCGTGATGCTGCCGCCATTGGACTCGACGACGCTCCAGATTACACCCTGACCGGTTGCACCGCTGACGGTGGCGGAAAAGTTGCTGGTTCCTCCGCCTGCCATGCTTACCGTAGAGGGGGTGATCGTGACGCCCGAGGTCGTGGTCGTGGTGGTGGTCGTAGTGGTGTGATCGCCCAGGGCATTGTCGACGTTCCAGCCACATCCTGTGATGACCATTAACAGGGTTGCCAGGCAGCAGCAGAGGAACAAGCTGCGATCATGCATTATTGAGACCTTTCCGTAATGTTGAGTAATAGCTTCATCACTATAACAGCCGGGCAACTATTGAGTAAAGCGGTGAGTTTTACTGCTCCAGGAATGCCGAGATCTCCCTCCATGTCTCAACCGGCTGCTCTTCGTGTGGGTTGTGGCCGCAATCGTCGATGACCGCCAGACAGGCACCGGGGATCTCCCGTGCCAGCCGCTCCCCCATGGCCAGCGGGATGATCCGGTCGTTCCTCCCCCAGACGATGAGCGTTGGTGTTTCGACAGATCCGTAGGCGGCCACCAACCGGTCATACTCCGGCGGGACGATCCGGCGGACCGACTCCCCAAAGGCGTGGCAGATGCCATGACTACTGAACCCCCTGGCGTAACGTTCGATCCGGTCCGGAGTGATGTCGGTCCGGTTGCGAAAACAGACGCGAAGTACATGCCTGACGATGGTCCGAACCGGGATAAGGGTCAAGAGGAGTGTGCCGGCCAGAGGGTGGGCGAGTAGCCGCATGAACCGGGGAAATGTGTGCCGGTAGGCGGCGGCGTCAATAAGCACGAGCCGGCCGATCCGTTCTCTGTCCCGGGAGCGGATGGCGGTGATAAGGGCGACTCCCCCGCCCAGGGAGTGGCCGACCAGCGCCACATGCGTCAAACCCAGGGTTTCGAGGAAGCCGGCGACCAGCGCTGCCTGGTCAACGGGGGAGTAGCGGGTGTCGTTCGGCTTGGCTGAAAAGCCGAACCCCTTCAGGTCGAGGAGATAGAGTGTATGGCGGTCCGGGGGGATGAGCCGTCGCAGGTCGTGCCAAGTGGCGATGGATGCGGCATAACCATGGAGAAGGACGATCGGCACCGGCCCGGTTCCTTCGACCTGGTACGCCAGGTTAATCCCACAGATTGAGATGGTGCGATACGCTGGAGGGAGGTGGCTGCCCATCCTGTCGGCGGGGGCCTAGCGGTCGTCCGAGTTGAGCTTGTGGCATTCGCTGCAGTGAACGGACGGCCCCTTGCCGACCTTCTTATGGCAGCCGAGGCAGAGTTTGTGGCCGCTCTGCTTATTGATGCCGAACGGTCTCGGTGCTCCTTCGTGGCAATCCTTGCACGGGAAGAGCCCCATGTGCAGGGAGTGGTCGAAGTCGATATCGCCGTTATAGGCCTTGAGGATCTTGCCTTGGGCCAGCGGGGCCGCGGCCAGTAGCGTAGCGATTAAGATTGCGAGCTTTTTCATCCGTTCACCATTCTCTTCGGTAGCTGGTATGGCAAGAAATTACCACAAAGGGACAGCACCACAAAGGCAAAAAAGGACGATCTGTCGGGAGATATATTCGGGATCAAATGTCCAATTCGCGCCTGACCTCTGCCAGGCACTCTCTGATCGCGCTGCAGCTTTCCAGGGTGAGCACCTTCCGGGCGATCTCTTCGGCCCTTAGGATGTCGACGTTCTGCAGGGCCTGCTTGATGACCGGAATGGCGGGTGACGACATGCTGAATTCCCTGATCCCCATCCCCAGGAGGATGACGGCGTTGAGAGGGTCGGCGGCCATCTCGCCGCAGATGGAGACCTTTTTCCCGGCTGTCATCGCGGCATCGACAACGGTCTTGATGGCGTGCAGGATTGCCGGATGATGGGGGTCGTAATAGCGGCGGACCCTTGGATTGTTCCGGTCGGCGGCCAGGGTGTACTGGATCAGGTCGTTGGTGCCGATGCTGAAGAAGTCCACCTCCCTGGCCAGAATGGCGGCGGTCTGGACGGCGGCCGGCAGTTCCACCATGATCCCCAGCGGCATGTCCGGGTCAAACGGCTTGCCGTGGTGGGTGAGTTCGTCCCGCACCTCTGCGATGATTCTCCTGATCTCCCGAATTTCGTCAACGGAGGAGATCATCGGGAACATGAGGCTGGCCCGGCCGTGGATGGAGGCCATCAGCACCGCGGCCAACTGCTCCTTGAAGATGTCGTGGCGTTCCAGAGAAACCCTGATGGAGCGCCACCCCATAAAGGGGTTGTCCTCCTTGGGGTACTGGAAGTAGGGGAGCCCCTTGTCGCCGCCGATATCGAGGGTGCGGATCGTCACCGGCTGGCCCGGGAATCCCTCCAGCATCTTCCGGTAGATATGGTACTGCTCGACCCGGTCCGGAAACGACTTGCGGGTCATGTAGGGGAATTCGGTCCGGTAGAGCCCCACCCCTTCGGCGCCGTTGGCCAGGGCCACCCGGATGTCGGAGAGAAGCCCGATGTTGGCGCGGAGAAACGCCCGACACCCGTCCCGGGTGACTGCCGGCAACTCCTTCAGCTCCTCAAGTTCTTTCCGCTTCTGGCTGTAGTCGTGCTGCAGCCGCTCGTATTCACCCTTCACCCGGTCATCGGGATTGATGTATATATGGCCGGAGCTGCCGTCGATGATCACCTCGTCCCGCAGCCCGATGTGTGCCAGGAGCCGGTCGATCCCCAATACCGCCGGTATGCCGAGGGATTTGGCCATGATTGCGGCATGGGAGCTGACATCCCCCTTTTCGGTGACAATGCCGACGATCTTTTCCGGGTCGAAGGTCGCCAGGTCGGACGGGAGGATCTCCTCGGCCACCAGTATCCGCTTCTCCCTGAGCCGCTTGGGGGTTTTGTCATTCCCCTCCAGGGAGTCGATGATCCGGCGGCCGATGTCCTCCATGTCCGCTGAGCGACTCCGCAGGTAGGGGTCCTCCATCCGCGAGAAAGCCGACACGTAGAAGTCGACCACATCCCGCACGGCACGGGCAGCACCGAAATCGCTGTCGATCAGCTCCTGGATCTTGGCGATGAAGCCACGATCCTCCAGGATCATCAGGTGGGTGTGGAAGATGGCCGCATCCTCCTTGGAGATCAGCTGGGCCACCCGCTTTTCCATGTACAGGGTCTGGATCTTGGCCTTTTCCAGGGCCATCTGGAACCGCTTGTGCTCCTCGGGCCGGGGGAGGATCTTCTCCAGAAGGGTGGCACTGCGCGTCCCCCGACGGCTCAGCACATAGAGCCTCCCCATGCAGAAGCCTGGAGAAACCGCCGCGCCGATCAGGACGAGCGGCTGTTTCCCTTTCTTCCCGGTGGGCACGGCCCGGGACTTGGCCACACTGTCCTGCTCCATGGCCTGGATCTTTTTCAGCTCCAGCTCGAAAAAGGCCCGTTCCTCCTCCTTCTTGCGAATGGAGTCGAGTAGCTTGGCATTGATGACGATGCTGCTGATCTGGTAGGCGATGGTGGTGAGGGTGCTGATCTCTGTCGGGGTGAAGACCCGCGACTCACGGGTCTGCACGACGATTACCCCGACCGGGGTTTTCCGTTCGAAGAGCGGGATGCCGAGGAAGGAGTGGTATTTTTCCTCCCTGGTTTCCTTGAAGTACTTGTAGCGCGGGTGGGTCGGAGCATCGTCGGTGTTCACCACCCCGCGCTGTTCCACCACGAGGCCGGTGAGCCCCTCCGAGGTCTTCATGGTGATCCGGCCGACCGACGCGCGGGAAAGACCCTTGGTGGCCTGGAGCCTGAGGGTTTCTCCGTCGTCCTCCAGGAGATAGATGGAGCAGACGTCGGACGCCATCCGCTTCGATACCAGCGAAACGATGTTGTCCAGGGTCTCCTGGAGGTCATGGGAGTGGAGGATCAGGGTGTTGATGTCCTCTAGGGTCCGCAGACCGCTGATTTCCTGCCGGTCTTCGCCGGCCGTCGGTAGTGAAGGTGTCATGGCGATAAAATAGTACACGGCGTACCAGATGAACGCAAACCAATATTTTTTGCACTGTTGCAGCCGTAAGCTGGAAAGCTGGTTACCTTCGTGGTATAGTGCCGGCCAGACTACTTAGACGGGAGACAAGCCATGACGAGCGGATTCGAGCAGGAGCTGGGAGCGGTCATCGCCGCCCTTGAGGCGGGCGAAGGGGAAACGGCAGTGGCGGCGGCCAGGCGCTGCATCGAGTTGGAACCGAAGAACCCGGAAGGTCATTTCTGCCTCGGTGAAGCTCTGGCTACGACAGAGAAGCCGGAAGAGGCTATAAACGCATACGAGACGGGGCTCAAGCTGGAACCTGACGATACGGACGCCCTGACCGCGCTGGGGGACCTCCACTTCGAACTGGGGCGCCACAAGGAGGCGCTGCAGACCTACCGGAAAATCGTCGACCTCAATCCGAAGGATGCGGATGGCTATGTAAATATTGGCCTGGTGTACAATGCCATGGAGCGGGCCGACGAGGCGATCAAGGCCTACAATACGGCACTCGAACTCGATCCCAACAACGTCTTTGCCTACAATGCCCTGGGGGACGCACTCTACGGCCAGGGCGAACGGGACCGGGCGGTGGAGGCCTACAAACGGGGGATCGAGATCGATCCGTCCGATGCCGCGGCCCATTTCAACCTGGGGGAGCTGTACTACGATCTCGGTGAGCACGACAATGCCGAAAAGGAGTGTCGTGAGGCTGTCCGCCTCGACCCCCACTTTACCCTGGCCTACCTCACCCTGGGGAGCCTCTACATGGACCAGGAGCATGTGCAGGAAGCGCTGAAGTCCCTGAAGCTCTATCTTAAGTACGAAACCTCTCCCCAGGCCCAGGAGATGGTTGCCGAGGTAAAGGCGGTTGTGGAGGGGCTCGAAGCAGAACTAAAGGGACAGTAACCGCTATCTGTTCGGAACAACGGAAGGGGCTGCCGCGGGCAGCCTTTTTTTTGCCCGGAAAACGCAACCCGGCTGAGTTCCCGGTACCGACGGTTTGCGATGCATATAAGCAGGCATATCGCAATGATACGTTGATGACCGGGGCGGCAATGAGGCCTCTTCCAAGCGCCCGTGCCGAGCCGTGTTAAGAAAGAGAGTTGTTTTTTTCAGATACCTGAAATGGTTAAAGTTGTAATGAATCGTTGCCGATAGTCGTTACATCTAGGTTGGTGACCCAGTCCAATGACAAAAGAAGGAGACGGATATATGAGCAATTTGCCAATGGTTTCGGGGAACACGCTAGCCGGCCAGACACTGCACATGGTTGGCTTCACGGTGGGGAGCGAAGAGTTCTGTGTCGACATACTCAAGGTGCAGGAGATCATCCGGATGGTGCCGATTACTGCCATGCCCAATGCCCCCGACTATGTTGAGGGGGTCATCAACCTGCGGGGCAAGGTCATTCCCATCATCGATTTCCGCAAGCGGTTTCATATCTTCGATACGACCACGGTGGAGGAACAGAACCGGCGTATCGTGGTTGTTTCCATCGGCAGCGCCACCATTGGCCTGGTCGTGGACCAGGTGTCCCAGGTTCTCAAGCTGAATGCCGACCAGATATCTCCGACCCCGGCCGTGGCCAAGGGGTACGAGGCCGATTCGATCATCGGCGTGGGGCGGATTGGCGAAAAGCTGCTCATCATTCTCGATCTGGAGAAGGTCTTTTCCGATGCGGAACTGAGCGGGATGGAGAGTGCCGCATAAGTTGTGAGGAGTTGTGAGTGAGGAGTGAGGAGGCGCCGTTAGGCGCCTTTTCTTTTTTAGGGCGTCCGGCAGGTGCGATACAATGATATCAAGGAGGATACGCCATGAATGCCCACGAAGACGGCAACGCTTTTATCGCCCGGCTGTTGGCGCTCGACCGGCAACGGCTGGCGCCGGACGGACGGCCGGATTACAACCGCCTGATCTTTTCGGTCAGCCCCTACCTGTTGCAGCATGCGGACAACCCGGTGAACTGGTATCCCTGGGGAGAAGAGGCATTTGCCCGCGCCAGGAGCGAGGACAAACCGATTTTTCTCTCCATCGGCTATGCCACCTGCCACTGGTGCCACGTCATGGCAAGGGAATCCTTTGCCGACCCGGCCGTGGCAGAGATCCTGAACCGGCACTGCATCGCCATCAAGGTGGATCGGGAGGAGCGGCCGGACGTGGACGACTGCTACATGACCGCGGCCCAACTCCTTACCGGGAGTGGCGGCTGGCCCCTGAACCTCTTTCTGACGCCCGACCGGCGTCCGTTCTTTGCCGCCACCTATATCCCGCCGGTCCCGCGCCATGGCATGATGGCCTTTCCCGAACTCGTGGAAAAGATTGTCGGGCTCTGGGCGCAGGAGCGGAGCCGGGTGGAGCGGAACTGCGCCCAGGTCCTGGACGGACTCCTGCAGTTTTGCGAACCCGCATTGTTGGAGGACCCGGAGCCTGGACTTGCGGACGCGGCCTACCGGCAGTTGGTCGAACTGTACGACCCGGTCTTTGGTGGCTTCGGCGGCGCTCCCAAATTTCCCATGCCTGCCTACCACGCCTTTCTGCTCTGGTATGGGAAGCAGCGCTGCAACCGGTCTGCTGCGGACATGGTCCTGGCGAGTCTTAGTGCCATGCGGGCCGGCGGGATCTTCGACCAGTTGGGCGGCGGGATGCACCGCTACAGTGTTGACCGGGAGTGGCTGGTGCCCCATTTCGAGAAGATGCTCTATGATCAGGCACTGCTGGCCGGCATCGCCCTGGATGCCCACATTGCAACCGGCGACCCGCTGTGCCTCGATCTGGCAGGAGAGATCATCAATTATGTGCTGCGGGACCTGGCAGCACCGAAAGGGGGCTTCTGCGCGGCAGAGGATGCGGACAGCGAAGGGGAGGAGGGAACCTTTTATCTCTGGCGTCGCAGCGAGATACTCGATCTGCTTGGCGAGGCTGAGGGGAGCCGTTGCTGCAGTCTGTTCGGGGTAACCGAAGGGGGGAACTTCGAGGGGCGGAACATCCTTCATCTCCCCGTTTCCCTTGAGGAGTGGGCGCGACAGGAGGGGGTGAGCCTCGAAGAGGCGAAGACCCTGGCGACCGGCTGGCGTGAACGTTTGTTGGCCACCCGTGACAACAGAATCCGGCCGCTACGGGACGGGAAGGTGGTCACCGCCTGGAACGGGCTCATGGTGGCGCCCCTGGCCAAGGGGTATGGCATTACCGGAAACAGGGCCTGGCTGGATGCGGCCAGGCAGGCCGTGCAGTTCATCACGACCGGACTCACCTCCCCGGCCGGTCGCCTGCTCCGCTCCCGGCACGCCGGGACCACCTCCGGCCCGGCATTTCTGGAAGACTACGTTGCGCTGGTCCAGGCGCTGCTGGAACTGCATGCCGTTACCGGCGAGGCATCGTTTCTCACCGATGCCGGTCGCTACACGCAGGAGATGCTGCGCCTCTTCGGAGACTCGCCGGGAGGGCTCCATGACGTAGGCTGCGACGACGAACAGCTGCCGGTCCGGATGATGGGGGGGAGCGATGGGGTGATTCCGGCCGCCAACGGGCTTGCCGCCCGGAACCTCTTGCGCCTGGCATCCCTGACCGGGGAAGGATCGTTCAGGGAGCGGGCCGAGGGTATCGTGCGGGCCTTTGCCGGGAAAATGGCCCGCCAGCCCGCCGGCTATCTGACCCTGATCAGGGTGGCGGAAGAACTCAGGTCGTGAATTTCAGCGCCAACGGGACCAGCTGTGACCGCGACGTGACATTGGTCTTTCTGAAAATCCGGCTCAGGTGCGCCTTGACGGTCTGTTCGCTGATGCTCAGTTTTTCGGCGATCTCCCGATTGCGCAAGCCCTGGGAGATGAGAACGATGATCTCCCGCTCCTTTTTGCTGATGGTTTCGTGCCGCTGGTTTCTGGCAATGGATTCCACGTGGGAAAGGAGGGCCTTCAGTTTGCCGTTGTCGATCCAGACCTGGCCGGAGCCGACAGCAAAGAGTGCTTTCCTGAACAGGTCGGTATCGGTATCGACGGCGATCACCCCGTCGATCCGGTGAGTAAGGAGGAGGTTGATGATCCGTTCTTCCTCGATACCGGTGTCTATGAGGAGTATGTTTGCCTTGGGCCACCGGGCCAACGGGTTCCTGGCAAGGGTAATGGCGTCAACAAGGATGGTGTCGGGGTTGAAGTCGTCGTTGGCAGTGTCGGCTGCGGCAATCTGCGCCCGAAATTCATCCGGGTAGTTGTGCAGGAGCTGGTGCACTGCCTGACAAAGCAGATGATTGGTGAGATTGATCAGGATAAGTAAGCGGTTATTTCCGCTGTGCCGTTCCATAACAGATCCTCCCGTTTCCAGGGACTCGATTCCAACGCAACGCGTTTCGTGGGAAACTGCTCACGGGCATGTGCCGAGCGTTTGCAAAGGCTATCCATTATAACCATGGAAGATTATTGAGCAAGTAAAAATGTGTCTTTTCTCATTGGTCCACTGTTGGGGATTTGGCTGTGGCTATACTGTTCACGTGGCTGAAAATGTACGTCCGGCAACGAAAACAGCACGACTAAATTGCCAACATCTCGGCTGATGTGTTAATACACCTAAGCTAACCAATTGCTCAGACAGGTGTCCATGTCGGAAAAAAAACAGATCGTCAGGGCTGCCGGTGTTCTCGGCGCAGCCACCATCATCTCCAGGATCATGGGGATGGTCCGGGATATAATGGTGGCCCGCCTCTTCGGGGCCGGCTTTGCCACCGATGCCTTCGTTGCCGCCTTCCAGATCCCCAACATGCTCCGCCGCTTCTTTGCCGAGGGGGCGCTTACCTCCGCCTTTGTGCCCACCTTTTCCGAATGCTATACCAAGAAAGGGACGGCAGAGGCCAGGGAGGTGGCGAACATCTGCTTTACCCTGCTCATCATCGTCATGGCCGTTGTAACCCTCCTGGGGATACTGTTTTCGCCCCAGATCGTCCTCTGCATGTTCCCGGGTTTTCGGGAGTTTCCGAGCAAGCTGGAACTGACGATTCTGCTGAACCGTCTCATGTTCCCGTACATCTTTTTCATCAGCCTGGTTGCCCTCTGCATGGGGGTCCTGAACACGGTCCGCCACTTCTTTACCCCGGCCATCTCCACCATCTTCCTCAATATCTCGATGATCCTCTCTGCATGGCTGCTTCATGACCGCTTCCGGGTCCCCATCACCGCCCTGGCTTTCGGGGTGCTGGTCGGTGGGGTGATCCAGCTCCTGCTCCAGTTGCCGGTCCTCTGGCGCAAGGGGTTTCCGATCCGCCCCCGTTTCGCCTTCGGCCATCCGGCGGTCAGGCGGATCGTGCTCCTCATGGGGCCGTCGATTTTCGGCGTGGGGGTCTACTACCTGAACATCACCGTCGGCAATATCCTGGCCTCTCTCCTCCCCCAGGGGAGTGTCTCCTATCTCTATTACGCCCAGCGCCTCTTCGAGTTTCCCCAGGGGATCTTCATCGTTTCCGTGGCCCAGGCGGTGCTGCCGTCTCTCAGCCGGCAGGCCGCCGAGGGGGACATGGCTGCCATGAAGGAGTCCCTGGCCTTCGGCCTGCGCCTCACCCTGTTCATAACCATCCCGGCAACCGTGGGGCTTATGGTCTGCGCCACCCCCATCTTCAGTCTCCTTTTCATGGTGGGGGAATTCGACTTCGGCAAGGCCCAAAATTGTGCCCAGGCCCTTGCCGCATACTCCACCGGACTTTCGCTGGTGGCCCTGGTCCGCGTACTGGTTCCGGCCTTCTACGCCCTCAAGGATACCCGGACCCCGGTTGTGACCGCCTTTGTGGCGTTCCTGCTGAATGCCCTCTTCAGCCTCGTGCTCATGGGGCCGCTCAAGCATGCCGGCCTGGCCCTTGCCTCCAGCCTTTCGGCCCTGGCGAATTTTTCCCTTCTCGCCTGGCTCCTGCGGCGCAAGATCGGTCCCTTCGGCGGCCGGGCCATTACCGGTGCCGGTCTGAAGGCGCTGGCCGCCTCCCTCCCCATGGGAGTCGTTGCGTGGTGGCTGATGGGGCTGACAGACTGGTCGCTCCACGGACAGAAGCTGGTCCATGCCGGGGTGATGGGGGGGACGGTTATCGTCGGCGCCGGCCTGTTTCTGCTTGTGGCGACCATGCTGAAAAGCGGCGAGGCGGTGGAATTGCTGGCCCTGGTGCGGAGAAAATTGGGGCGACAGTGACCTGACGGGAGTTCCGAAAGAGTGGCACTGCTAACTCACCGTGATGCTGAAGGTTTTTTGACCGGTTATGCACAGCTTGCTGACTTTTTGAAGTTTTTGTTGCCTGCCCACACAGCTGCCTTTCAATCTAACCATGCAGAACTACAGCATATGGTGAAACTTGTTGAAAATACTGGTGTTATTTCGTGCACACATTTTAGGCAGATAGTGAAAGGGCCATTTTCCGTGACCGTTTTCAAGGTTGTCCACATGCTTATCAACAGCTTTTCCACAGATTTTGTGGAAAAGAGCCGTTTCCGTTGAAAATACGTTAATTTTGTCGACCCGGCAGCGCCCGGTCGCCAGAGAGAGGAAGGGTCATGCTGGATGAAGAATTGAAGGCACAGTTGCAGCGGGTTCTGACGGCAGTGGAGCAGCTCCTGCCGAGACCGGTTGCGCCACTTGAATGGTCGACCTGTCCGGCGGCCAACTGGCGCCGCCGCTCCTTCAGCGGTTTCCTGGATCCGATCATGTCGTTTGCGTCCATGGGGCTGGACGACCTGCTGGGGATCGACCGCCAGAAGCAGGTGGTCGAGGAGAACACGCGCCAGTTCCTGGCCGGTTATCCGGCCAACAACATCCTCCTCTGGGGGACCAGGGGGACCGGGAAGTCCTCCCTGGTGCGGGCACTCCTCCAGGCCTACGCCCCGCAGGGGCTCCGGGTGGTGCAGGTGGACAAGAGCGATCTGGTCAACCTGCCCGACATCGTCGACCAGATCAGGAGCGAGCCGTACCGGTTCATTCTCTTTGCCGACGATGTCTCGTTCGAGACCGGCGAATCCAGCTACAAGGTCCTGAAGAGCGCCCTTGACGGCGCGGTCTATGCCCCGCCCGACAATGTACTGATCTACGTTACCTCCAACCGGCGCCACCTCCTGCCCGAGTACGAGAGCGACAACCGGGGGGCCATGCTGGTGAATAACGAGATCCACCACGGCGAGTCGGTGGAGGAGAAGATCTCTCTTTCCGGCCGGTTCGGGCTCTGGGTCGGGTTCCACCCCTTTACCCAGGATCAGTACGTGGAGGTCACCCGGCAGTGGCTGGAGCGGCTCTGCCAACAGAATGGCTGTCCGTTCAGTTGGAATGGTGATGTGGAGAAGGAGGCCATCGACTGGTCCCATGCCAAGGGGGACCGGAGCGGCCGGATCTCCTGGCAGTTCGCCACCCAGTGGGTGGGGCGCACGTTGCTGAGAAGCGGGGAAAGGTGATCGGTGACGAGGTTGGGAGCTGGTGCCATGCAACTGATTTGTTGGGTTACGGTGATACAATCGCCTAACCCAACCTACGTCAGTTAAAGAGTTACAGTGTGCCGGCCCCCTGCCGCTCCTTTTCCTTTGCTTCCTGCCAGAGCGCTTCCATCTCGTCCAGCGTTGCGTCCTTCAGATTGACCCCCCGGCGGTGCAGGGTCTCTTCCACATGGGTGAATCGGGTAGTGAAGCGGGCAATGGTCTTTCCGAGGGCATCCTCCGGGTTCACCGAGATGAACCGTCCCAGGTTGACGATGGCGAAGAGCAGGTCTCCCAGCTCGGCTTCCATCCGCTCCTGGTCCCTGTCCGTCAGGGTCTCCTCCAGTTCGTGAAGTTCTTCCAGTACCTTGGCAAAGACCTGGTCCACGTGCTCCCAGTCGAAGCCGACCCGGGCCGCTTTTTCCGTGATCTTCTGGGCCTTGAGCAGGGCCGGCAGGTGGGGCGGTACCCCGGCCAGGGCGGAACGCCGTTCTTCACCCTTTTCCTCTTTCTTGATCTTTTCCCAGTTGGCCACCTGCTCGTCGCTGGTCCTGATCTGCTCGTCGCCGAAGACGTGGGGATGGCGGCGGACCAGCTTGTCCGCCAGGGTCTCCAGGACATCGTCGATGGTGAAGGTGCCGCGCTCCTCGGCGATGGCGGCATGGAAGAGCGGCTGGAGGAGGAGGTCACCCAATTCCTCCCTGAGGAGTGCGTCATCCCTGGTGTCGATTGCCTCGATCACCTCGTAGCACTCTTCCACCAGGTACCGTTTGAGTGAGTCGTGGGTCTGCTCCGCGTCCCAGGGGCAGCCACCTGGTGCCCTCAGGCGGCGCATGATGCTCATGGCGCGGTTGAAACGGTCGGAATTACTGGTCATGGGTACTCTCCGGATGGGGATTGTTGAGGTCGTGATTGATGTTGATTTAGACGTTACCGTGCAGGATGTAAAGAGATTTCTCGGCCGGCCGCATCCTCCTTCTCCTTGCCCCCTTGGCTGGTTCTGTGCTAAAAGTCACAGACCACGTGTGAGGAGGGTTATTCATGGCTATTGCCACCAAAATACAGAACTCCATCGAGAGTGCTTCATGGATCAGGAAGATGTTTGAAGAGGGAGAGCGTCTCCGTGCCCAATTCGGCACTGAGAATGTCTACGACTTCACCCTGGGCAACCCCAACATCGAACCTCCGGCCCGCTACTACGAGGAGCTCAGGAAGCTGGCCAATGAGCCGCTTCCCGGTATGCACCGCTATATGAGCAATGCCGGCTACGAGGAGACCCGGGCCGCAGTGGCGGCACAGCTGGCCGAATCCTCCGGTCTGCCGGTCGGCGCATCCCACGTGGTCATGACCGTCGGAGCGAGCGGCGCTCTGAACGTCGTCCTCAAGACCATCCTCAATCCGGGCGATGAGGTGATCATCCTCACCCCGTACTTCGTCGAGTACAAATTCTACATCGACAACCACGGCGGGGTCCCCCGCGAAGTCTGGACCGATCGTGACACCTTCCAGATGGAACTGCCGGCCTTGGCCGCGGCCATCAACCACAAGACACGGGCGATCATCATCAACACTCCCAACAACCCGACCGGGGTGATCTATCCTGCCGAAACCCTGCAGAAGCTGGGGGAGTTGATCCAGCGCAAGGAACGGGAACTGGAGCGGCAGATCTATGTCATCTCCGACGAACCGTACGCCCGGATCGCCTATGACGGTCAGCAGGTACCGAACATCTTCCCGTACGTGGACAACGCCGTCATCGTCACGTCCCACTCCAAGGACCTGGCCCTGCCCGGGGAGCGGATCGGCTACCTGGCTGCCAACCCCCGCATGACCCACATCGACCTGTTCATGGAAGGGGCGGTATTCTGCAACCGGACCCTGGGGTTCGTCAATGCCCCGGCCCTCATGCAGCGGCTGGTCGCCAAGCTCCAGCACGAGTCGGTGGATATCGGTGCGTACCAGGCCAAGCGCGACCTGCTCTATGACAGCCTGACCGGCCTCGGGTTTAAGATGGTGAAGCCGGACGGCGCGTTCTACCTGTTTCCCAAATCGCCGCTTGCCGACGACGTGGCCTTTGTCAGGATGGCCCAGAAACACCATGTCCTCCTGGTGCCGGGAGCGGGCTTCGGTGCGCCGGGGTATTTCCGGATCGCCTACTGTGTCGATTCGGAGATGATCCGGCGGAGCCTGCCGGCCTGGGAGGCGCTGGCCGGAGAGCTGGGACTGAAAAGGTCGTGAGGAGTCGGGAGTGAGGGGTGAGGAGTTAATCCACGCTGGAAAGGTCATTCAATGAGCGCAACCATCCTGATCGTCGATGACGAGGAGAGCATCAGAACCTCCCTGGCCGGGGTTCTGGAAGATGAGGGATACCGGACCGTCTTTGCCGTGGACGGCCTGGAGGCGTTGGCAGCCATCGAGACCGAACTGCCGGACCTGGTCCTTCTGGACATCTGGATGCCCCGGATGGACGGGATGGAGACGCTGCAGCGGCTGAAGGAAAAAAAACCGAGTCTGACGGTGGTCATGATCTCCGGTCACGGCACCATCGAAACGGCAGTCAGGTCAACCAAGCTGGGTGCCTTTGACTTCATCGAAAAGCCGTTTTCCCTGGAAAAGGTACTGGTCACCGTCAGAAACGCTCTCGGCATGACCCGCCTGGCGGAGGAGAACTCATCCCTGCGGACCATGCTCCTGGGCGACCTGGAGATGATTGGCGAGACCCCGGCCATGCACCAGTTGAAGGAGCATATCGGGCTGGTGGCCGAAACTGCCGCGTCGGTGCTCATTACCGGCGAGAACGGGACCGGTAAGGAGTTGGTGGCCCGCGCCATACACTCCCTGAGCCCGCGGCGGGCCAAGCCGTTCGTGGAGATCAACTGCGCCGCCATCCCTGAAGAACTGATCGAAAGCGAGCTGTTCGGTCACGAGAAAGGGGCGTTCACCGGCGCACTGGCCCAGAAGAAGGGGAAATTCGACCTGGCCGATGGCGGGACGATCTTCCTGGACGAGATCGGCGATATGTCCCTCAAGACCCAGGCCAAGGTACTGCGCATTCTCCAGGAGCGGAAATTTGAACGGGTCGGCGGCACCAGGACCATTGACGTGGATGTGCGGATCATTGCCGCCACCAACAAGGTGCTGGAAGACGAGATACGGAGCGGTGCCTTTCGGGAGGATCTCTACTACCGGCTCAACGTTGTTCCGTTCGTGGTGCCGCCGCTGCGGGAGCGCAGTGACGATATCCCCCTGCTGGTCGGCCATTTTCTCGACCTTTACTGCCGTCGCGAGGGACGCGAGCCCAAGATCATGGTTCCGGAAACCATTGAACTGTTGAAAGCCTACGACTGGCCGGGAAATATCAGGGAACTGAAAAACCTGATCGAGCGTCTGGTGATCATGGCCCCGGGAAACACCATCACCCCTAATCACCTTCCCGATTACCTGGTCACCGCCCAGGTCTGCCGCCCTCAAGGCGGCGCCAGGCTGGATTCCATGCTGGAGTTTCCGTCGCTACGCGTGGCGCGGGAGGAGTTCGAGAAGGAGTTTATCATCCAGAAGCTGGAGGAGTTCCAATGGAACATCAGCAGGACCGCCGAGGCGATCGAGCTGGAGCGGAGCAACCTGCACCGGAAGATCAAAAGCTATGGCATCGATATGGAGCATATCCGCAAATAGACCCGTTTCCCTGCATACTTATATCCTCCCCATGGTTGATTGCGCAGCTTTCCTTTTCCGCCCGAGGTGTTTTCCTGTTGCGCCGTGCCTCGCTTACCATTGTTTGACGGTATTTATTTAATTGTTTATAATTCACTTTCGTTATTGACGCCGGACTGGCGCATGTACGATCGGATGGAGGAATGTATGCGGTTTCTACTGCTTGCTGTCGTTCTTGTTTGCTTCTGGAGCGGTCCTGCCTGCGCTGACGGCACGGCCTCGGCCGATTTCACGACAGGAATGAAGGCGTATGATGATGGCGATTATGCCACTGCCATTCGGGAGTTCCGGATCGACAACAGCGCCAGGGCCAATTTCATGCTCGGCCAGATGTATGCCGACGGGAAGGGGGTGCGGCGGGCGGACAAGAAAGAGGCTTTGCGCTGGTACCGGAAGGCCGCCGAACAGGGGCATGGGCGCGCCCAGTACATCCTGGGAACTGCGTTCTCCATTGGTGACGGCGTCAAGGCCGACAAGCGCGAGGCGCTGAAATGGTTCCGCAAGGCGGCCGAACAGGGGGGTGCCGATGCCCAGTTTCAGACCGGCCGCCTCTATGCACAGGCCAAGGAGATGAAGGAGGATCATGCCGAGGCTGCCAAGTGGTACCGCAAGGCAGCGGAGCAGGGGCACGCGGTTGCTCAGGAGGAACTGGCCGAACTGTACGAGAAGGGGGAAGGGGTTCCCCTGGACCGGAAGGAGGCCATGATCTGGTACCGCAAAGCCGCCGAAGCCGGGAATGTGCGCGCCCAGTTCAGTCTGGGTGAGCTCTACGAGCGAGGGGGCAGCCAGGACCGCCTGACCGAGGCCCTTGTTTGGTACCGGAAGGCGGCGGAAAAGGGGTTCGTCAAGGCCCAGTTCAAGGTGGGGTACCTGTATGACCGCGGCGAAGGGGTTGCCCGAAATGCCAGGGAAGCCATCAAATGGTATCGGAAGGCTGCCGACAAGGGGTTGGGGGCGGCCCAGTTCAATCTCGGCCTGCTCCACTATTTCGGGGATGGCACCGGGCAGGACTACAAAGAAGCGGTCAAGTGGTTCCGCAAGGCGGCAACCCAGGGCGAGGCCGATGCCCAGTACAACCTCGGCCACCTCTATGAGGAGGGGGAAGGGGTCAGAAAAGATCCGAAAGAGGCGGCCACCTGGTATCGGAAGGCGGCGGAGAAGGGGCACGACAAGGCCCAGTACGCCCTTGGCCTCTTTTACTACAATGGCGAAGGGGTCAAGCTCAACCGGGAAGAAGGTATCCGCTGGTTCCTCAGGGCGGCCGAGCAGGGAAACGAAGATGCGCGCCGGATCATGGAGACGATTGGCAAGCATATTACCGCGCCCGGAAGCTTGCGCCAGTAACCCGGAACGTTGGCGCGGACTCTTCTCATCGGCCTGCTGGCCGTACAATTGATGTCAGGCGGCTGCGCCTCACTCCGGGACGCCGTCATTCGAGGAAGGCTTATGGACCACCGGTATCAACGGAATACCCTTCCAACGTTCATGAATTCCTACCGGCTGAAAATGGAGAACAGTGTTACACCACCCCCTCGTATCGAACCGGCCCCGGATGGGATGGACAGGGGGTGAATTTGGTGACTGGGGGGGCCGTTGGAATTATCTCAAACTGCGAGGGGGCTACTATGACTATGATCGTATCACTGAATCGACTGTTTCTGGGTATGGTTGCACTTTTTGCCCTGGCAGGGACGGCTGCGGCCGAACCGGCGGTATTCGACTTCAACCGCGACTTTTATCCCTTCTACCCGTCACTTATCCAATGGAACAAGTCCAACGTGCCGTTTACCCCCCCACAGACCTGTGGACAGTGCCACCAGCAACAGTATCAGGAGTGGAACGGCTCGGTGCACAGCCTGGCGTTCCTGGATCCGGTCTATCAGGGTGAGCTGAACAAGGCGGTGAAGGCGGTGGGGCACGATATCACCCGCCAGTGCGAAGGGTGTCATTCCGCGGCCGGCATGGTGACCGGGGAGATCAAGGGCCCGGGCCTGGCGGGGTTGTCACCCATGGCCTTGAGCGGCGTTTCCTGCGATATTTGCCATTCGGTGAGCGGTGTCACCCACTGGCAGACCCCGTCCCACGAGCCGGAAAACGGCTCGCTGATCCTGACCACGGGGGGGCAGGACAAACCGGTGAAGCGGGGGCCGTTCAAACCATCCCCCGAATGCGGTGGCGGGTTCCACGACTGCGAGCAGACATCGTTTCATCTCAAGGCCGATCTCTGCGCCTCATGCCACCAGGTCTACCACTACGACTCACACTTTCCGCTGGAAGCGACCTACAACGAATGGAAGCACGGGCCGTACGCTCAGTTGGATATACTCTGTCAGGACTGCCACATGGTGGACATGAAGACCTTCCGGGAGGCGGCCGACACCTTCAGGAAGCCGGCCCGGGGAGAGTATCGGCATTACTTCAACGGCGCCAACTATCTTCTGACCTACCTGTCGGCCGGCGCCGCCAAAAAGACCGGCGACCAGCAGCTTGCCAAACGGCTCATGGCCCAGTACGACATGGCGGTGGAGAGGCTGAAGAGCGCTGCGGAACTGGACGTGGAGCCGGTATACCGGAATGGGGGGCTGGCTGAACTGCGGGTGCGGGTGAAAAACGTGCGGGCCGGCCACAACCTCCCCACGTCGTTGACCAATGTGCGCCAGATGTGGCTTGAGGTGACCGCCCGGGACGAGAAGGGGGAACTGCTGCTGTCAAGCGGCACGGTGCAACCCGATGGCACCCTGCCGGATGATGCCAGGCTCTTCAATTCGGACGGGATGGGCAAGGATTTCCACTTTGCCGTTGATCCCTGGGTGGTGACCTCGTTCTCCCGCCACGACACGATCCCGCCCCGTGGCTACAAGGATGTTTTCTACGGTCTCACGCCGCCCGCCGGGGTGAAGCAGGTCTCCCTGGAGGTAAAACTCCGCTACCGCCAGGCCGATCAGAAGGTTGCCGAAGCACTGCTCGGCGCAGTTCCCAAGGATATGGACCTGAAGGCGATTTACGGGCTGGACAAGGTGCCGCAACTGCCGATAGTCGACATGGTCGTAAAGACTGTCGCTGTCCGGGTGCGGAAATAACGCTGCCAGCTTTGTCCTGAGTAAATCCAACCGAATTACCCCTCGTAGATACGCTCCCCGGCTGTGCTGAAATCGTAGCCGGGGAGTTTCGTTTCACTCGCCTGCCGTCCATACTAATCGTCAGTCTGAACGAATAACGACAGCAACTTCCTTGAGCTCTATTCTCACCCCTCTACCTGCGAAGTACGTACACATCCGCTGCCGATTGCTGACAATCCCATTTCCAGGCTGTCCTGATCCCTCTTTGGGTATGTCGGAATATTTAACATCTTGGTGTTAACCGGGAAATCAGACTGGTAACTACTGGGTGTAACAGTGTTTTGTTTTGTGGTCTGGTAATTGCTACCAGGTTAAAAATATCAATAAAAAAAGTTTATTTGTATAAATTAATGAGTAGGCTATGCTTGGAGGTAGTCAATATGAAAACAAGAATGAAGTGGCTGGCTTTGTTCTGGGTGGTGGGAGCGTTCCTGCTGGCACTGAGTGGCGTTTGGGTACGTGAGGCTGCGGCGGTCCCGGTTTCGGCCATGAACGGCCTTGACGGGTGGACTGGTTCTTATCTTGCTGATTCAATAACCCCGAACACTCCAACAAGCATCACAGTTTCATCCGCTTCTCTCTATACCCAGGGTATCAATTCTGGGATATTCCTGACCTCGATCTCCAACGACATCAGCTTCGATGCAACGGGATCACTCCAGTTTGATCTTTCTCTTAGTATTCTTCCGACCCCGGATGACAGGGGTAGTAGTTATGATCAGACCGTCAGAGATTTCCTTAATTTTTCATTTTTAGGATCAGACGGAAGCTTCGCGTTTCTGGATTCCTGGAACACCAGCACGTTGCCAGGCGTTTCAGGCACACTTAACTTTGGAACAATCACCTACGACATCTCCACGTTACGTGGAAGTAGCGGTTCCCTCTACTTTGACCTTAACGACCAGGATGACGGCCTGTACACCAAAGCCGTAATCAGCAAGCTAGCTTTTGTCCCCGCCCAGGTGGCACCTGTTCCCGAGCCTTCCACTATCGTTCTCCTTGCCGCAGGGGTCTGCGCTCTGGGGATAAGGATGCGTACTCGCAAACCGGAAACGCCCTGAATAAATCAGTTCTATAAAATTTATTCGTCTCATTCGCTGCACCATTGACCGCGCATGTACTTCATTACATGGACTCGTGATATCTGCTTGATGAGGTGATACATGAACACGGATATTTATCCTGAAGACCAGTTTGAGTCACATTGGGGAATGAAACATCTTCTGCAGATAGCCACTACCATATTCGTAGTGGCTTTTTGTGTTCTTCCATCCGTATTTGCAGAGAATGTGACAACCTATACCACCCTTACAAAGACCAACGAGGTCTCCACTCTGAATCGCGTTACCATGATCTCAACCACCTCAGTTGACATCACGATCCGGAATTCATCTGCTTCAGTTATAAGATCACCTCTACATGCGGTGATAGAGATCAGTGCTTCAGGCGTTACCATGCCTAACGCCCTTGGAGGCCCCGGTACCTCCATTTATGGCGGGAAATACTATTACGATCTCACCCCGCAGCTAACTGCAGGCGAGTTCCGGCCTCAAACCACAGTTATCTTCAACGCCCGATTTGTACGACCTGCAGCAGTCAGATTCACCTACAATGTGTTAATTAACGGGACGCTCCCTTCTCCCAACCAGCCTCCAACCGCCAACGCCGGGCCGAACCAGACCATTACCCTGCAGCCCGGCCAGACGACGGCGAACGTGACGCTCAGCGGGAGCGGCAGTGACCCGGACGGTACCATCGCGTCCTATGCCTGGGCCGGCACCCCGAAGCCGGCCGACCTGGCCGGCCCCACGCTGGCGCTCGGCGTCGGCACCTACACCTTCACCCTGACGGTGACCGACAATCAGGGGGCCGTCAGCGCCCCTTCCCAGATGACCGTCACCGTCAACCCTGTCCCGAACCGGTCGCCGACCATCACCACCGCTACGCTCCCCGACGGCCACTCCGGCAGATCGTACAGTACGCCTGTCACGGCTCTTGACCCTGATGGCGACGTACTCACGTTCTCTCTTCTCGCCGGTGCACCGGCCGGCATGACCATCAGTCAGGCCGGTGCCCTCAGCTGGCTGCCGGGGGCAGAAACAGAAGGGAATACCTATCCGGTATCGGTGAGCGTCAGCGACGGCAGGGGGGGGACCGACAGCAGGCAGTATAGTGTAAAAATTCCCGACACTACCCCGCCGAGCGTCTCCCTTTCGGTCCCGAAAGAGGCGATACCAGGTTCTTCATTCCCGCTGGTTCCCAGTGCGACAGACAATGTCGGTGTAACCGAGGTCCGGTTGCTGGTGGATGGCCAGGTGGTGAAGACATTTGCGGCTCCGCCGTATCGCCATGACTTCACCCTGCCGGCACTGAAATCGGTCGGGTCTGTGGTGGCGTTCAGGGTCGTTGCCGTCGATGCGGCCGGCAACAGCGCCGAGGCGGCTGCTTTACTCACCATTGCCGGAATCCCTGACACTACCCCACCCACCGTTTTCCTCAAGGCGCCGGCCACCGTCACCCCGGGGAGCACGATTGTTCTTTCTGCCGTTGCGGCCGACGACCAGGGGATTGCCCTTCTTACCTTCTACCTGGATGGCGTCCAGGTAGGTACGGCAACCCAGCAGAGCCCGTCGGTGACCGTGGCGCTGTCGCCGACGCTTCAGGATGGCGCGACAGTCGGGTTCTCGGTGAAGGCGGAGGACTTCAGCGGCAACAGTGCCACCGACCAGGCCCGGGCAACCGTGGTAGCTCAGGCCCTGGCCGACACCACCCCCCCGATTGTCGTGCTGACCGCCCCCCCATCGGTGGAGCAAGGGCTCTCCATTCCGGTTACGGCCGATGTGACCGACGACACCGGCGTGGCCCTGGTGGAGGTCTTTCTCAACAATACCAAGGTTCGGACCTTCCCGAACGGCGGCACCCTGTCGTTCGATCTGGCCTTCCCCCAGGGAAGCCTGGCGGGAGACGATCTGCTGATCGAGGCAAAGGCTGTCGACTTTTCCGGCAACAGGGCCGCGGCCAGCCGGGTGGTCCGCGTCACAGCCCCGCTCGTGCGCCAGGGGCTTTTGACCGGTGCCGTGTATGACGACAGCAACGGCCTGCCGCTGGCCGATGCCACGGTGATGCTGAGTCTGGCCGGTAACCCCGATCAGACGGCAACCACCGACAGCCGCGGCCGGTATGCCTTCGTTGCCGATGAGGGAAGCGGCCGGCTGACCGTGACCAAGGCCGGCTTCACCAGGGTTGACCGTCCGAACCTGTCATTGGTCGTCAACCAGGGGCGCCGAGTGTTCGATGCCCGCCTGACACCGCTCAACATCGGCGGCAAACTGGTGGCGGCCGTTCAGGGTGACACCCTCACCAGACCGTTTACCGGCAGCGGCGCCGGCATCTCGTCGGCATTGAAGAAGGCCGGTTTTTCCGGATCACCTGTTGCCGTCATGACCCTCGTGCTCGGTCCGGGAGCACTGGCGGCCGACCAACGGCTCACCCTGACCCAGGTCGGCGCCCAGGGTCTCCAGGGAAGACTGCCGAACGGCTGGTCGCCGGTTGCAGCCTTCGATCTGCAGCCGCATGGCATCGCCTTTGCCGCGCCGCAGTCGGTAACCGTGCCGAACCTCTTCGGCGCCGGCGTGAGCGGTCCGTTCTCGCTCGTTCGCTGGGATGAAGGCGCCGGTCAATGGCAGGTGGCGGCGGGAGGCACGGCTTCCTCCGACGGGACGACCGTTTCGACCGCACTGTCCGGAACAGGGGAGTACGCCCTGGTTGTCCGTGACAGCTCACTCGCTGCCGCTACCCTGCCGGAGGTCGGCTCGCCACTGCCGGCCGCAGCGCTGTTGCCGGTGCCCCAGGATATCGCCCCGCTGGTCACCCCTCAGCCCAAGATCATTTTCTATCGGCCCGGCGTCAAGTCCGAGGTGGGAACCGGGCTCGGCAATCCGGCACCGCTGGTGAGCGGCCGGGCAATCTGGGCCAATATCGCCGAAGAGTACAATTTCTACTCCAAGGACCACCTGGTCGGCGAACCGTTCAACCAGGACATAGCGCTCTTCACCTTCGGCCTGCCGGGGCGCGAACTGCTGGCCGACTACCAAGTCTCGCCGTCGCTGCCGTTCAACGGTCTGGTCCTTGAGAAGGGGATCATCACCGTCACCGCCACCATCCCGCCGGACAACGCCGATACGGTTGCTGTCATCGGCCCGCAGGGGGGGACCCTTACCAGTCCGACCGGCGAGGCCATCACCTTCCCGGCCGGCGCCGTGCAGCGTTTCATCCCGGTTACGCTCAAACCGTTCAATCCGCTCGCTGCCGGCCTTTCGCTGCCGAACGGCTTTGAATCGCTCGGCGGGGTTGTCGTTTCGTTCAGCGGCGGCGTTCTGGGGCAGCCGGCGATCTTGTCGCTGCCGCTCCCGAACGGGTTCGTCAATGACGGCGACCTGTTGCTGGTCAAGGTGGTGGATCTCCTCGCCAGCACCCGGCTGTCCCTGGCCGGCGTCGGCAAGGTGGAGGGCAACCGCCTGATCACCTTCTACGACCTGAACGGCGACGGTCAGGTGCGGTTCCCCGGCCTCCTGGGCGAAGGGCGTTACCTGCTGTTGAAGACAAAGCTTCCCGTCGGCTATGGTATCGGCACGGTCACCGGCATCGACGCATCCCCGTTCAACGGGGCACTGGTTTCCGGTGACAACCTGCCGCTGGTGGCTCTCTCCGGGGCAGGGGGTAACTATACGGCGGCAGTCGGCGCCGGGAACTTCACCCTTACCGCCCTCGATCCGGTCAAGCTGGACAAGGGGATCGGTGCCGCCAGTGTGGCTATCAAAGGGTACGTCAAGGTCGATCTTTCCCTGAAGATAGAACCGCCGGCCGTTGCCTCGGTCACGCCGGCCAACGGCGCGACCGACGTGGCGCTGGCCGACCCGGTGAGGATCCGCTTCTCCGAGTCGGTCGATCCGGCCACGGTGACGGCTTCTGCGGTCACCCTCGCCAGTCCGGCCGGTCTGGTCAGCGGGACCCTTTCCCTCAGCGGCGACGGCCTGGAGGCGACCCTGCGTCCGGCGGCAGCGCTTGAGCCGAACACTGCGTACACCATTACCGTTGCCGCCACCATCCGCGACCTGGCCGGCTACACTATGGTCTCACCCTTCACCGCCGGCTTCACCAGCCTCAATACCAATCCGCCGCCGGCGCCGCCGGCCGGCAGTGTGACCGCAACCATCCCATCGGCAGGGGGCACCACAACAGTCTCAGCCACGCAGGGTACGGCCGGACTGCATGACGCTGTTTTTATCATCAACCAGACTACCGGCGCCCGGAATCAGGTACAGGTAGATCCCGACGGCGGTTTCAGTGTAGGTATTCAGGCCGGGCTCAAAGACAGGCTGGTAATCACCATCACCAACCCTGCGGGGATTACCACATCCGTACCTCTGGAAGGATTCCGGGAGATAAAACCGGATGGCAGCGTGGTTGGAGCGGTCGGTCCTGAAGGGGGTAGAATCCGTGGGGGGAATGGAATATTCCTTGATGTTCCCAAGGATGCATTCCCTGAGACTGCATTGGTCCGATTCAAGGTGCTGTCGGAGGCCGATCTGGGCGTATCTGCGCCTGCATCATTCCCGGTTGTGACTGCTTTTGAAATTGAATCCTCGGTTACTCCACAGGTCTATCTCAATGTCTCTGCACCCATGAACGAAGGCGTTGATCCCCGAACAAACGGCATGGTTGTCAAGGTTGTGGACGACTTGGGGACACCGGCATTTTCCGTCGTCGATACTGCCAAAATCATAAATGGCCGACTGGCAACTTCTTCCCCTCCCTGTCCAGGCATTACAGACCGTACCGGCCGCTATGCCATGCTGATGAATGATGACCAGAGGATGCGCTACCAGACGGTGCTCACAACACTCTATCCCAACAAGTATGTCAATTACAGTGTCATAATCAGACCATTTTTCTCTGATGCAACCGGGTCTGGTGGCTTCATGATTCCGTTTTTCAATTTTATTCTGAAAACTGATGTTACTGAAAGTGCGGCTTACAACTCGCTGTGCATGCCGGTGCCTCCAAACCAGAAGGCGTCATTCATTTTTCAGGATGCCCGAGACGGCAAGATAATAAAGTCCATTCCGGTTGATAATACCTCAGCAGGCGGCAGCAGCCTTTCCATAACCTACGTTGACAAAAATGACAGCGCAGCACCGGAAATAGTCGATACCGGCCCTGCGAACAAAACGCTTTCGCCATCAAACCGAAGTCTGGTCCTCCGGTTCAATGAGCCTATGTCGGATAAAAGCTTCAAAGACAATGCAAAGATCATTCTCGCAAAGGACTACGATCTTTTTCTGAAAACGACAGGTCCAAATAATCTGGTATTCCCTTTCAATGTTACATTCTCCGAGAATAATTCCGTAGCCACCATCACCCCTTCACAACTGCTGCCGATGGGGAATCGTTTTTACCTGCTACTGGACAAGATTACTGATACAGCTGGCAACAAGATCAAACTTCCTTATATCGAGTTTTTCTCTTCGAAGCCCCGTCTGATTTTTCCGGCAGGCGCTGATCGGATGGACAAGAGCAAGGTTGCCTTCGACCTGAGCCTCAGCACTGCTTCCGTCGGGGGCATAGCTTTCAGCGATGTGGATTTCTTTACAACACCTGCGGCGGCATCGCCTGACGGCAAATGGCATACCAATGTCCTTGGTCTCAACGGCAGTTATGTGAACCTTAGGTACAGGATATTGGCCATTGATGCCTCTGACCCCACTATGCCCAAAGTGCTCTCGGCATATCCAGCCGGCAACAAATATGCGCTCAAGATCCAGTATATCAAGGACTCATCATTCAATACCCGGTCAGATTCATCTTCTCAATGGCAGAAAAGAAAAATGTATAAGCTGCAGAGAGACCCGAGTCTGAAAGTCTGTGCCGACACATCTGTCAAAGAGGATGCAGACCGTCTCGACCGCTGGAGGACCAAGAACGGGTGCGGTCCCACATCGAGTCCCAACTCATCGGATTGTCTGGAAACTGTTACCAGCGGGTGCGGAGACCTTGCCGTTGTTTCAGGGTACGACTCCGTTTACAGCCTGCTCTGGTCTTATGATGTTACCAATCTTTCCGGTGTTCAGCTTATGGGGTCCCGCCTGCTGAGTGACAATGGGGAGATGTTGAGTTACCCGCGGAAAAGGTGGGCTCCGGCCGGTTTTGGCATGGCCAAACGCTTTGGGCTCCTTTCTCCAATGGATATTGACCATAATGGTGTAAGCAATGCGGGGACTATGGGTGCATTCGTTGCCGTTCCCGGCATAGGCCTGGAACTGGTGGATGTTGGAGCGAATGTCCCGCCAATTAATGATTTTGTAGAAAGAGGGATTACCGGAACGCCACTTACCCGGAATGAAAAACTAGGAGTATTCCAGGGGCTCTATTATCAGGATGCTGCTGTCCTGGGGAACAAAGTGATGGCTATTGCCGGCGACAGGTCAAACGGGACAGGTATCCAGACACTCGAGACTTTTGACACTGCACTCACTTCGTCCTCTTCCGTACTGGCATTACCCAATATTCCAAACAGGATGACGATTGCCGAGAACTTCCTTGCCTACGACGACAATGGTGACGGGAAAGATGAACAGCACGATTATGCCTTCATAACCGGCTATGACGGAGGCATTTCTGTTGTTGAAATACCCCGGAACAATTCGAGTCCCCAGCTAGTCGCCTTCCTGAAGACTCCAAAAGGGACACTGACCAAGCATATCGAAGTTGATCCGGTGGACAGGGTTGCCTATGTGAGCGCCTCATACTCGGATAGTGGGACACAGGTACATGCACTGCTTGTCGCAGATGTTTCGAGGATAGGCTCGAATGTCCAGGCAAGGCTTGATACCGATGGATGGGATACGAGGATAATCGGCAGAATTCCGGTTCAGACGCCGGCCTCAAACTCTGTTGCTCTTAACGGATTCAGGCTCGACCGTCAGCGTGGCCTTCTTTATGCGGCCATCGATGGCGGTTTTGAAGGAGACGGTCTGGCAGTTTTCAGGATTGCGGAGTGTGCCGATATTGGTCTGGATTTCAATGATCCTTCGAGTTCGATAACAGTTCCTGCCGTGGTAGAGAAAAAGGCGCTCCAGCAGGCAATTACCAAGGGGCTTGCACTGGCACAGAGTAAATGTGGGGCAGACAACCTGAAGAACATGACAATGCTTGAACAGGGGAGCGGCGCCTGCGTATGGACCGGCAAATGCCAGTCAAACTACCAGCCGGGCATCAGCGACCATGACTATGAACTGTTCTTTACCAGCGCAACACCTGATGATAAGCGTCAATGCGTGACCAAGGCACTGTCGGATCAATTCAGGGACGACGCCAGCAAAGAACTTACTCCCATAATTGTTGACGGATATCGCCTGACCTTCCCGGACATAACCTTTTATTCAATGTCCAGGGAGGAGTTCGAATCGGCACAACTTAATGTAAACCCTCCTCCTGGATCAACACCTGGCGATGCAATCGGTGACATGGGTCTGGGACGACAGATGCTGCTTCTGAAATGGCTGATAGAAGGTGCGTATGTCGATCTTGGCACCACTCCCAACCCTCTTCAGGGCAAGTCCCTCATGGATATACTTAAACTTCTCCGCACCCAGGTTGACGGTGAGCCATCCGGAATCAAGCGTCTGGAAGGATTTGAATGGGCCAGGCTGCAGGAGTCGGAAATATACAGCTCAGGCGCACTAATCAGGCTTCTGGGAGATGGCAAACCAGGAACTACACTGAATCATTCACTGGACAAGGATCTGCACAAGGTCGGCAAGGCCGGGATCCGGGCAGTACTTGCCCGGATGATCGCCAACAAGCTTGCCAACAGCATGATTCTCAGCAATGCCAACGGCAACATACATCTTGATGGCCTTGCATGCATAGACGCCAGCTCAAGCCCTCTGCCGATATACTGGTCTGAAGAGCCATGTGATTCCTTTGAACATTTCGTTGCCAGTCAGGCAGCGCGTATAACACGTGACACCGGTCTGAACATCTTCACCCTGGACCAGATAAAGGATCTTGTCTACCCTCTGTACCGTATAAAGGCCGGGAAAGACCAGCTTGACACTGATCAGAAGGCTAACGATTTCATTGCCAGGGCATTCAATTTTATTTCCAGTGTTACTGCTGGAGGTGGCGAGGCAAAATCAGTTTATGATTCAACGCTTCCTGTAGACAAGAACAGCGCCCAGCGTCAGTCCAACATGGCCAGCGTGACAGACAGAACCGACAAAGCGAAAAAGAACGGAAAGAAACAGATCGTTCCACGTTTCTTCAATAAGGGAGACAAAAACTCGGAAGATACATTCATCAGGATGTATCTCCCTGACCCTGTCGGCGAAGAGACCATGAAACTGACTGCTGGAGCCTCCTCTCTGCTTGATACCAAGAAGATCCCGGACCCAGCCGATCCCAACAAAAAGATAGAAAAGAAATATTTCACCATTGACAAGATTGACCAGACCAGTTCAGCAACCAGCAGTTGGGTCAGTTTCCTTGCAGACCTTCCTGAAAAGAGGAATGAAGAACCGGATCGTATCAACAACTGGACAAAGGTTTTCTACTATGTGCTCGACCCGGCGAATCCTGCTGTGCCTGTACCATTTGCAGCCACATTGCCGATTGCTGATCCGAAGAAAGATCTTCAGACTCCAGACAATGTCTGTCTGATTAAAAAGGCTTCAATCCGCATCGAACAGACATTCAAGGTCAAGGGAGTAGTAATTGCACCCCCCTTTGTATATGCCGGGGGAGATTGCGGAACCGTAGAGTCCAGGGTGACCAATTCCAGCGGGCAGACCCTGAAAGATGTGCAAATTTACAGTGCTCTTGACAAGAAGACCTACACCATCAGCAGCATTGCCGATGGCGATTCCAAGACGTTCTCCTTTGATTACTGCCCAGGCAAGACACCTGCAGTGGAAACCTCTTTCTTCATACCGACGGCCAACGACAGCAATGGCAATCCTACACCGGTGGGAATTTTCGCTCCAGCCATGGAGATCGAGACCCGCTGCCCCATTCAGATCGAATCTCTTGAACAAGATCCTAATCCCAAAGTATCCGAAGTCATGCTGGGTGGTACGTTCTATCGTTACTACAGGTTGATGGATCATCGCGAAGATCCGGCAAAACCGGTGGCCGCTAACGAAGTTGTGGCAACGTTTGTCGGAAAGAAGACAAATGGTGCGAGCTTCCTTATCGACAAGAAATACATTACGAACTCCCAGGGTTTTGTAACGCTTCCTGATTCAGAAAATCCGGATAAGGAAGTAGGTATGGCCGTACCGTGGTCTATCTGGGACGAGACAACAATCCTCAATAACAATTATTCGGTAAACGCCACGCTGAAAGCGACCGTAGACAGCAAGACCTGTAGCGAACAGGTTGATTTTACGGCCAAAAGAAAACCGCTTGATGTCCGCAGTTCCATTAAAGCCGGAGCGGCCATCGATCTGGCGAGCAATTTCGGAACGCCCAGACTATCCCTTGGTAGTGGAGCCAGCCTTGAAGTTGCCTTTATCGGGCAGCGAAACGGGACAACCGAAAACTATTCGTCCCTTTCAGTTGCCAGGAGCATGAATGTAAATGCTGGTGTCGGGCTTAAGTCGACCGTTGCAGACATGAAGATCATGGCTGGCGGATCAATAGGCGTAGAAGGTCCGACAGCAGGCGTTGCCGCAAAGCTGACAGTCAGTGCGGGCGACAAATATTCTTTCCCGCTACCGCTTTCAGCAGCAGACAAGACCAAGGTGGATGGACTTATCGTGGATACTCTCCTGGAAACAATGGGACCCGCTATCGGGCCTATAGGCACAGGATTTTCCAAAGCGCTTCAGTTGATTAACGGCTATGTAACCGACTTCAGCGCTGCACGTGATTCGAGGTCAGTGGGGATGGCTGCAGAAGTGTCAGGTTCCGTGACCCTCGCATCCTTCAAAATAAGGCTTCCGGGGTCCAATTTCGATAGCCCGACGGTCAACGTCGATGTCGGTGGGGGGGGCAAGGTCGGTTTCAACATTACTGTCGAAGACCTTATAAAGCAGAAAAGCACGTCATCATCCATAGGTTTATCGGGTGAAGTAAACTTCGCATCAAACTTGAAAATAGGTCTTTCTGACCGTTCATGGTCAGATATGCTTCATGATGACTGGGATAAGTATCAGAAGTGGAGTTTTACCAAGACGTTAGACAAGCTTGCCACTGGAGATGCCACACTTTCTTCAGCCATATCATTCAAGTTTGTCCAGAATAACGAGCAGAATATGAAACCGACTTTGCTGGAGATGACCTTGCAGGGCAAGAAGTCATACGGCCTGAAATTCCTCGGTAATACCATAATTGACAATGGTCCTGGCAACAAATGGAATCAGGTCATATCCATCAAGGACGATGCCGAAATCATCAGGACAATTCAGAAAATCAATTCCATCAAACTGCTTGTGGACAAAACCAATGCCTATCTGCAGGCAATCCCCTATGTAAACGTGGTTTCATCTGTTGTCGGCCCCCTATTGATAATGAAAGAGGCTGCAGACGTCATCATTGATGCAACAACTGCTGAATACTCTTTCAAAAGAGAAGCAGGCAATTCGACTGCCTTCCCGATTGGCATCAAAGCCGAGTTCGGGGCAGGCGGCGAGTTGAAATTCACTCTGAATGCCGATTATGCCGATTCCATAACCGACATCAAGGGGGTGAAAAGAGGGGGGCTGCCGTTCAAACTGGAAGATTACACAATGGTACCCCTTGATTATCCGACGTTGGGGGGATCCCTCGACAAGCTTGACGGGATTTACCTGACTGATCCTGAAATAAAGGCAGGTTTCCATCCGGTTACCGTCGATCCGAAGAACAAGACTGTCAAAAGCACCGGTTCAGCTGAAATTCGGCTTCAGAACGACGCCGACTTCACACTGATCAAAGGGATTGCGGCTTATGATTTCACGCCGGTCCAGGGGCCTGTCGAGCCACATCAATACAGCTCAATTGACGTGTCAGGTCCGGCAGGCAAGCCCCATTACGGGATTGGTGGATTCCAGCACATCCTCTCAACCGGAACAGATCTCTCGGTTCCGTCCACTCTCATCATGAACTATCATGACGAAGAGGTGGCTAGTTTCGACAAATCGACACTGAAGCTCTACTATTTCGATCCGGTTACCAACGAATGGAGTCCCGTAAGCGGAACTCATGACCAGACCCAGAAAACAATCACTGCTCAGGTCACTAAAACTGGTCTCTACACAATAGCTCCGCCTATGCCTGCCGGCAAAATCCTGTGGACTCTCGAGAGCCTTGTCAGAAACAGTGTCGATACCCCGGATGAATCTGCGACAGCAACTTTCACTGCCCAGGTTCCTTCCCAGAACGATGGCACTCCTGTCACAGCCGAAGTACTTTACCATGTCACAAGTGCGGTTCCATCATCTATGAACCAGAGTGGGGCTATCCCCTATGGCAAGATTCTGTCACCTGATGAGCGAAGTGATATCAAAGGTACTCAGCTGAAGGTCGCTGCAGACGGAAAACTGCATCTTTCCGTCCTTTTCCAGGGCAAGGCTGAACTGGCACGAATTGTTTCATTCTCTGATATCGGCACGGCATACAGTGACCAGATGATTACATTGGAATGAACTGAATGAGGACATCCAAAAATATTTCGATAATTTTCATCTTCGTTCTGGCTGCCCAGTCAGCTTTGGGGAAAGATATTCAGAAACCGCTCGCTTTGGTGGCGGATCAGGTCATAAGCATGGATTATTTCAAGACGTCACTCATCTCGAACAGAACGAGCGGCGACCTCAGTAAGTTGGCGGACAGCATGACCAAAGAGGGGAAACAGGCTTTGCTCAATGATCTGGTCGATATAAAGCTGATTACTATGAAGGCCAGGGAAGAGGGGCTTGATTCCTTGCCGCAGGTGAAGGCACAGCTTGAACTTGCTGCCGATTCAATCCTTGTCCAGGAGTATCTCAAGAGACAAGTTGAAAAACTGGACCTTTCGGATGCTGGTTTGCGGGCCTACTATGGACAGCACCCGGATGAGTTCCGCACGGAAAAAAAGGTTAAAGCCCTGCATGTGATCACTGCCAGTCTGGATGAAGCCAATAAAGCCAGAGAGGCTATCCTGGCAGGGAGAGAATTCAGGGATGTGGCAGCAGAAGTAAATATCGACTCTACAAAAACGCTTCGCGGCGACCTTGGGTGGACAAAACGGGGGATCTTTGTCAAGGAATTCGAGGAAGTGCTTTTTAATATGAAGGTTGGTGAAATCAGCAATGCAGTAAAGACCAGCTTTGGATATCACATCATTAAAGTTGAAGAAATAGATGAGGGGCAGGTCAGGCCTTTCGAATCTGTCCGGGATGCTGTCCAGAAGACGATTGCACGGAACACGATATCAGGACTCAAGCAGGAATTGAGGAAGAAGCACAGCATAACTATCGACAGGAAGCTGCTTGAGGCTGGTGACCTGTAATTTGAGGATATGCAGTATGGCCTGGTATACAGGTGTTTTGGGAGGCTGGTAATGGGAATTATTAATAGATCCAGGTATATGTGTTTTATCGGCACATTGTATTTATTGCTTGTCAGCCTGACGTCTGCCCATGCCTACGAAGGCCGCTTCCTGGCCCAGGACGACATCATCCTCTACGGCATGCAGCTGACCGCGGCCCCGGCCAAGCAGACGGTACCGAAGAACATCGCCACCATCGTCAGCACCTACCTGCAGGTTCCGACCATGCCGGCCGGGCAGATCCCGCCGCTCGCCCCCGATGCCACGGTCAGGGCGACCTTGCGGGGGCCCGGTCTGGAGACCCCCCTTGAGCTGGCAGTGCCGGCCAACTCACCGTTCAATATCCCTCCACTGACGGTACCCGGCAGTTACAGCCTCGACGGCATCCGCCTGGAGAGTGGCGGTCAGGTGCTCTTCTACGGCACGCCGGAGAGCGTGAAGATCGAGGTCATCGAAAAGCTGCTGGTTACCCAGGTGACTGCCCGACCGCTCACTGCCCAGGAGATCCGCGACAAGGGGATCGTCTTCGACAAGTCCAACTTTCAGGCCTACAACTTCACCGCTGCCTTTGCCATCAAGCCGGGGCAGGAAATCAACATTACCATGCCGGTCATTCTGCCGCGGCTCCAGACGACCCAGGATGTCCCGGTTGACGGAATCCGCATTCCCGGTATCCAGGGGGCGCAGATCCAGACGCTCTCCACGATCATCCCCGACTCGCTCAAACTGGCCCAGACCTCGATCCCCAACCTGAGCGTGCAGAGTTTCACCCTGAAGCCGGACATCCCGGTCGGGAACAACTTCTTCCTGCCGCCGATCCCGGGGGTGGTGGTCATTCCCGGTGACATCGGCTTCCTGAACCAGTACTTCAGCGTCATGCTGATGGTCGGGAACGTGGCGCCGGCTGACTCCAACCTGGTGGTAAAGGATATCAAAGCCGAGATAATCCTCCCTCCGGGCAGGGATGAAGTGGTGAACACCAGTGACGATCCGCTCCGGATGGCCAAGACCGATCGCGGGGAGTCGCCGCGTATCCAGCCGGTGGCCAAACCGGGTCCTGACGGCAAGCTCGGTACCGGCGACGACATCAGCGAACTTGCGCCGGGAGAGACCGGCAACGCCGAATTCCTGGTGGAGGGGCGTCGCGAGGGGAGCCACACGGTGGAGATGGAGATAACCGGTACCCTGTACGGCCTCCCCATCGGGCCGGTGCCGATCCGCGGCCGGGCCATGGGGACGGTGCTGGTCCGCAATCCGACCTTTACCATGACCTTCACCCACCCGGACCTGGTCAATGCCGGGGAGCGGTACAACCTGGACGTGACGGTGACCAATACCTCCGACTCGCCCGCCAACTTCGTTTCCATCAACCTGTACCCGCGCTACATCAGCGGCGCTACCCTGGTGGGAGACCCGGTCAGGTCCATCGACTCGATCTTGCCGGGTGATTCGGCGACCATCAGCTACGAGCTGATCTCCCAGGTGACCGGCAACGTCTTTGCCGCGACCCTGGATTCGGACGAGCATATCAAGGGTAAGTTCCTGCTCAAGACCTCGGTCGGAGAGCTGGGGATACCCCTCTCCCCGGACTCCCTGGTCCTTCCCAAGGAGGCGAACAGCCTTCCCGAGGAGCTGCGCAAGGCGGCGCTGGGGATGCTGGGCAAGGCGTACGCCACGGCCACCGCGCCGGCGGCTGCCCTGCCGAAGGACGTGCTCCGTTTCGGCAAGAAGATCGTCTGGGACCGCGGGATCGAGACGGCCGAGGCCGGGTTCCGCTACGCGCTGCACGAGGAGTTGCCGGCCACGGCCAGCCAGCTCCTGATGGACTTCATGGGGAGCAACTACAGCCGGATCGCCGAGCTCTACCCGAACCAGGCGGACCGGGACGCGGCAGTGACCGATTTCACCGGCTTCGACGACCTGCGCCGCCGGTCGGTGCGGGGCGACACCTTTGCCGCGGCCGTGGCGAACATCCTGAAGGATGAAGTTGCCGCCAAGGGTGCGCTTGCGTTCCACCGCGATCTGGCGACCCGCCTTGCCTACCGCCCCGGCTTCGTGTCACTGCTGGCGACCGGCGACAGCGGTCCGCTGCCGGTGACCATTTCTCTGGTTGACGGGAGTGGCAAGCGGCTCGGCGGCGTCGATGCCAAGGGAAAGGTGACCAAGGAGATTCCCTTCGCCGATTATCTGCTGCTGAACGACACGACCGGCGCCACAACCGGACAACTGGCCATGATGGCCGTACCCGGCAGAGGTCCGCTTTCCCTGCGGATCGATCCGGTCTCCGGTGTCACTGCCGGCAGCTATACCCTGAGCCTGATCTATCCCGACGCCACCGGCGCTCTTCACCAGGTGAGTTGGTCCGGTCTTTCCGGCCAGCAGGCACCCCTGTTTATACCGGCGGCCGGTGATCCGGTGCAGCTTGCCGTGGTCGCCGCCGGTACCGGCGTTCCGCCGGCGGGGAGCGACCTCATCCCCGACCTGTCGCCGTCAATCATCAGTGTTGTCCAGCAGCCCCAGGCCGATGTCCACAAGTGCGACGCGAAGGACCCGGGCGAGCCGCTGGGCCGGGTGGTGGCCATGCTCTTCAGCGAGGAGGTGACGCCCGAATCGGTACAGGACAAGCTGCCGCCGGAGCTGATCGCCAATTACTCCCCCGAGGGGAACAAGGTGGTAGGCGTCTCCCTGCAGCCGGGACGGCGGATCGCCTTTGTGGCCCTGCGCGACCCGCTGGGACCGTTCGTCCCCCGTACCATGACCGTTGCCAATGTGGTCGACCGGCGCGGGCATGCCATGGCGCCCCAGACCGTGCCGATGGAAGCGACCATCGAGGCGTTCGGCGGGGTCGTCTCCGGCCGGATACTCCAGGCCGACGGCTCCCTCGTCCCCGGTTCTGAGATCCGCCTGGTGCTCCAGCGGATGTGCGACGACGAGTGGGTCGATGTGGGGATCGCCGCCAAGCTGACCGACGCCAACGCCCACTACCAGTGGGACTACGTCCGGGGCGGCGCATTCCGGGTCAAGGAGATCGCCATGGACCCGGATACCAATGATGTCCGGCGTCTCCAGTTCTCCATCGCCCGCCACGGCCAGCGTCTGAACGCCGACATCGTTTTTCTGGGGCGCGGCACGGTCCAGGGGCGCGTCTTCGGCGAAGACGGCGTCACCCCGCTCAAGGATGTGCGGATCAAGGTGACCAATCTGGTGGATCAGACCGAGTATGGCGCCACCACCGATGCCAACGGCCGCTACGTCATCACCCGCGTCCCCATCGGCAACAGTCTGGTGGAGGCGGTGCACGTGGAGACCAACTCCCACGCTGCCCAGAGCACCTATATCGGGACTGCCGGGGAGGTTGTCGAGCTGAACTTGGTGCTTCTCACCGAGCAGGTAAAGACTATCACGGTGAAGTACGGCCAGGTTTCCGGTGTGGTCCTCCGGCCGGACGGCGCTACGCCGGTGCCGGGGGTGCCGGTCATCGCCTTCTACCAGAGCGGCAGCCAGCCCGGGGTTACCTGTCCCAAGCCGGGCGAGTGTCCCGTGGCCATGGTGACCACCGACAAGAACGGCGCCTATCTCTTCCCGAGCATCCCGGCCGGCAGCCACCGGATAAACTCCTTTGACCAGGCGGTTTATCAGGAGGGGAACATCAACCTTCCCCTTGCCGCCGACGCCAAGATCACGGGAAATATCCTTCTCAACGGCGGCTTCGGCACGGTGCAAGGGACGGTTCTGGACTCCGAGGGGCGGCCGGTGGCAGGCGCCCAGGTGGGTGGCGGCCTGGTGCTCGCCACCACCGACGTGAACGGCGCCTATGAGCTGAAGGATGTGCCGCTGGGTCACGCCAAGATCGTGGCGGTCTCCCAGGCCCTTGGCGCCTCGGGGAGCACCGAGATCGACATCATCAGAAACGGCGAGCTGGTCAACGCCACTATTGTCCTTTCCGCACAGGGTGGGGTCTACGGCACGGTCTATCTTGCCGACGGGATATCGCCGGCCGGAGGGATCGACGTCTTTGCCCTCAGGCAGGGAGACTCCGGCATGCAGATCGCCGGCACCGCCGTTACCAACGCTCAGGGACAATACCAGATCAAGCCGCTGCCGGTGATGACCGGGGCGGAATACACCATTTCCGCCTTCCTTCCCGACCTTTCCGACGGCAACGTGACCACGACCAAGGTCCTCTTCAACGGTCACCAGGCCAGGGCCAACGTGACCTTCAAAGGGAAGGGACGGGTGGAAGGTGTCATCTACGACGACGACGGCAAGACGCCGCTGAAGGCGCGGGTGAGCGTATCCGGTCTCACAGTGCGGAGCGCCAGGGGGCCTGGCGGCAAGTCGGTCGGTCTCGGCTTCGCCCACACCCCGCATATCCGGATCGTGGACAACGATTTCTCCACCGGCAGATTCTCCTTTGACAACGTCTTTGTGGGGCAGTTCGTGATCACCGCCGGCGGCGCCTTCAGTCCCGATCCGATCACCTTCAGCGATGCCATCAACCAGGATGGCGAGACGCGACAGGTCGTCCTGAAGCTGCTGCCGACCAGTGTCATCACCGGCAGGGTCTATCAGCCGGATGGGTTCACTCCGGTGGGGGAGGCAGTAAAGGTCACCTTCCATTCCGAAGAGACCAAGAAGTTCTGCCGTGAGACCTCTATCGGCGAAATGATCTGCGATACCATTCCGCAGGGGATACAGGAAGAGAACGTCTATACGCTCCCCGATGACGGCACCTCCAAGGTGGGGGGCACTTTCAAGGTGCCGATCGTGAACGCCGGCGACTTCACCCTGACCGCAATGGACCCGGTGACCGGCAAGAGCGCCCGGGTCAAGGGCCACGTGGCGGCAGGCCAGACCGCCGACGTCAAGCTGCGGCTGATCGGCAAGGCCGACGTGACGGTCAGGGTCTTCGGCAGCGATGGGGTGACACCGATCATCGGCGCCCGGGTAGACCTGGAGCGGAGCGAATTCCCGCCAATCAAGAAGACCGGCACCGCCGTGGACGGCACCATCACGTTCACCGGCATCGACGAGGGGACCTTTGTGGTCTTCGCCCAGGACCTCTCCCGCGGCTTTTCGGCCCGGAAGAGCGGCAAGGTGGTGAAGGACGGGGAAAAGGTCACCATCGATGTCTACCTGTATGACGCTACCGGCGTTGTCTATGGCACGGTCTACCGACCCGACGGGGTGACCCCGGTCCCCAACGCCGACGTGGCGATCTTCAACGGTCAGGGGCCGCTTGCCTTCAACACCACCGACAGCAACGGCCAGTACCGTCAGGGCACTATCCCTCTGGGTCCGGTCAACGTCAAGGTCTTCGAGGCTGCCACCGGCCGGCGCGGCGGCGGCAGCGGGACGGTCGACCTGGCCGGGCAGCAGGTGCCGATCATGATCAACGAGGCCGCCATCGGCCATGTGCGGGGCGTTGCCTACGACGCCGTTACCATGGCCCCGCTGCGTGGCTGGCGGGTGCAGCTCTCGATTTCCTTCCCGGACGGGAGCGCTCTCACGCTCATCGGGACCACCGGCCCGGATGGCAGCTACTTCTTCCCCGGCATACCGCAGGGGGCATTCTCTGTTACGGTGAGCCGGGACGGGCTGGGAAGCGCCAGTGCCACCGGGATCATCACCCGGGAGAACGAACTGATAGACCTGCCGCTGGTGGTAAATCTGCTGAAGCCGGCTCTGGGTAGTATGGACGGCATGGTCTTCAACACCGACGGCACACCCGCGAAAAACTATGCCATCTGCATAGACCCGAGCGGAGAAGGGTGCGGCGTCAGCCTCACCGCCGGTGAGGACGGCACCTTCCATGCGGCCGACCTGTCGCTTGGCCGCCACACGGTTGTTGCAAAATCCCAGGTGACCGCCAGCAGCGGCAGTGCCATGGCCGATCTTGCCTTTGCCGGTGAGGCCGCCGTGGTCAAGATCGTTGTTGACGGTCTGGGAAGCGTGTCGCCGGTGGTGGTCTGGCAGGACAATTCGCCCGCCAGCGGTGTCCAGGTGGTGCTGGAGAAGGCACCGAACGCCGGCTGCGGCTCATCCACCTGTACCAGGTACGGCGACAGCAACGGTACGGCAACCTTTACCGCCGTCCCGCCCGGCAACTACACGGTCTGGGCCCACGACCCGGTCCGTGGCCTGAGTGGCGCGGCCAGCGGCGTCCTCCATGTGGGGGACAACGCCACCCCGCGCCTGGTCCTGGAAGTGAATGGCACGGTCACCGGCACGGCTATCTATCCGGATGCCGTCAAGCGGGCCGGCATCATCGCCGCCCTGACCGGAACAACGGCAGCCGGCGCAGCTGCGCAACACTACACCGCCACCGATGCCAACGGCGACTTCACCCTGCGCGGGATCAAGAGCGGCACCTACACCCTCAACCTGCTCGACCCGCTCGGCAGCGGGATGGGGCGGAAATACCTGGTGGTGAACGGCCTGGAAAACGTCGGCACCATCATCCTCGACGATGCCCCGCCGTCGGTCAGGACCATCTCGCCGGTCCCCGGTGCCCTCAAGGTAGCGCTGGGTCAAAAGGTCGTCATCACCTTCAGCGAACCGGTCCAGCCCGGTTCGGTCACCGCCGCGACAGTAACGGTGAACGACGGCAGCGGTACCGTCGCCGGCACCATCGCCATGGGGGACGGCAATACCACCGTCACCTTCACCCCCATTGCACCGCTCAAGGAGCAGACCATCTATACGGTAAAGGTGTTCGGGGTGACCGACAACCTGGATCGCCCCATGGCCAGGCCGTTCGTGGCCTCCTTCACCACCGAGGACCGGACGCCGCCCGCCTTCCAGTCCGTCGACCCGGCAGCCGGGACCAGCGGCGTGCCGCTGGAGAGCGTGATCCGGATCGTCTACAACGAGCCGATTGACCCGGCCGCCTTCAGCGGCCCTGCCATCACCCTCAGTAGAGGAGGTGCGCCGGTTGCCGGTCGGGTGGATGCCATCTTCGGCAACACCGGCCTGGTCTTCACCCCCACCTATCCGCTGGTGGAAAGCGGCGCCTACCAGGTGGCGGTGCAACCTGCCACCGACCTTTCGGGGAATCGGCAGCAGTCCGGTCTTACCTACAGCTTCTCTGCCCTTGACCGGACCCCGCCGGTCATCGCCGGCCTTTCTCCGTCCAATAACGGCACGGTCATCGAAGGGAGTGTCGCCAGCGTCAGCGTCAATCTGGGGGGGGCCAGCGACGTCGCCTTTGTCGATTTTATGGTCAACGGCACGATCGTCGGCACCGACCGTACTATCGCCGACGGCTTCAAGTTCAACATCCTCTCCGTACCGTCGCTGGGCAAGCCGGGCGACACCATCAGGATCAGCGCCGTGGCCACCGACACCTCGGGCAACCGTGGTACGGCAGTCGACACCCTGTTCACCATCACCGCCGACACCCCGCCAACCGTGGCCATCTCGGCGCCGGCAGACGGTTCCGCCTTCAAGACCGGCGAACGGGTCAACGTGTCCGTCGCCGCCAACGACGACCTGGGGGTCAGCCTGGTCGGTTATCAGGCCATCGGCGGCCAGGCCCCGGCTGCCGCAACGACCGACGTCGTCCCGGCCTCGACCGCGACGACGAAGAACTTCGCCTTCTACGTGCCGGTCGACGCGATACCCGGCTCCACCATCACCGTCAACGCCACGGCCATCGACACCAAGGGGCAGACCACCAAGGCCCGGCCGGTGAACATCACCGTTCTGGACGCCACGCCGCCGCAGGTCGGCTTCACCAGTCCGGTCACCGGCGCCAAAGTAAAGCCGGGCCAGCAGGTGACCGCCGTGGTCTCCGCCGCCGACCTCGGAGGCGTTGCCAGCCTGGAGTTCCGCGTATCCGGCGGCACGGTCTACAGCGAGAACCGGGTCATCGACCCGGCACTGAACGCCGTCGCCACCACCTTTACCTTTACTGTCTCGCCGGCGGCCAGCCCGCTGGAAACGGTCAATCTGGACGTGACCGCCGTCGACAAGGCCGGCAACCGCGCCAGCGCCGGCCAGGTCAAGCTGGCAGTGGCCGACACCCATGCGCCGCAGGTAACGTTACGGACTCTGACCGGCTCCACCGAGATGGTCCCGGGGCAGCCGCTGACCATCGTTGTGGACGCCAGCGACGAGGTCGGGGTGCAGCGGATCGACCTCACCGCTAGCGGTGCCCTTACCTATGCCAATGCCAAGGGAATCTCGCCGCCGCTGGGGAGTGCCCAGGCCCAGTTCCTCATCACCATTCCGACCACCCTGGCCGACGGTGCCACCCTGAACCTGCAGGCCACGGCCGTCGACCTTTCGGGCAACGTGAGTGCCCCGGCGAGCCTGGTCCTCAGGGGGCAATCCCTGCCGGGCGTCACGCTCCCCGCCTCGCTCGTGCTGAATGCCGGCGACCAGCGGCAGATCGACCTGCTGCTGTCCGCACCGGCACCGGCCAACGGTGCCATCGTCTCCATCACCAGCGCCAATGCCGGCATCGCCGTGGCCACGCCGACACTGATCTTTGCCCCGGGCGAACAGAGCAAGCCGATCACGATTTCCGCTGTCAGCGGCGGGACCGTGCAGTTGCGTGCTTTCATCGGCTCCGTGGAGCGGACCGCCATGACGGTCACCGTGGGCGGCGGCATCGTCACCGGTACGGTTTACAATCCCTATCCGAACCCGGTTGCCGGCGCCGAAGTGATGATCAACGGCTATTCGGTCACCACCGACGCTACCGGCCGGTTCTCCATCTCCGGTATTGCCGGTCCGGGAGTGACGTTCAGGGCCAACGACCCGCAGACCAAGCTCAAAGGGTACCTGGCAGCCTCCATGAACGCCGCCAACGGCTACCTGAAGGATGTGCAGATCCAGCTGATCCCGGCCGCCAGCCTGGCCGGCACGGTCAGGAAGGCCGACGGTGTCACTTCTGCCGGTGCCGGGGTCCAGGTGGATGTCTTCCGCTCCGGCGACCTCTCCACCCCGCTCGATACGGTTTTCACCGACGCGGCCGGCCATTTTGAATTCCCGCTGCTCCAGGTCGGCACCTACGTGATCAATGCCGCTACCGGCCAGGGCGAGAAGGGGAGGGCGAACGCCGCCATCCTCCAGAGCGGCCTGGATGTGAACGTCGTTGTCGTCTTCCTGGGCAAGGGAAACATCACCGGCCTGGTGGTGGATGGCGCCGGGACCCCGGTTGCCAATCCCGAACTGCGGCTTGGCTCCTACTCGCTCTTCGGGGCGGAGCAGCGGCTGGCAAACGGCCCCGGCAGCGGGACCTTCTCTTTCAGCGACATCTTTGTCGGAGATTTCTCGCTGTCGGCCAGGGACCCGGTCACCCGGATGAGTGCCGGCGCTTCGGGCAAGATCGCCACCAATGGCGAAACTGTTCAGCTCACCCTCCGCCTCGCCTCGGTCGGTTCCATTACCGGCACGGTCTACCGCTACGATGGCGTCACCCCGGTTTCCGGGGCAACGGTCAGCGCGGGCAGCGCCTCGACGACCACCGACACCTCGGGTGGCTACCTGCTGGAGACGGTCCCGCTCGGTGTCTACACGGTGACCGCCGACGACAAGTCGGCCAGGAGCAGAAGCAGCGCCCCGGTTTCCCTCCAGACCCACGGCGCGACCGTGACCCGGAACCTGACCATGCCCGGCCAGGGGAACGTGGTGGTCACCGTTACCAATGCCAGCGGGCCGGTCGGTAATGCCGACGTCACTCTCCATGACGGCTACGGCACCGTCACGCAGAAGACGGCCGCTGATGGCGTAACCATATTCAACCAGGTCCAGGCCGGGAATGTCAGCCTCTACGCCTACTCCGGCAACGCCAGCGCCACCGGCAGCGCCAGCGTGGCGGTTGGCGGCTCGCCGGCCGTTGCCCTGGCCCTGCCGACCATCCAGGTACCCGTGGCCAGTATCACCGGTATTGTCTACGCCCCGGACGGCAAGACGCCGCTTGCCGGGATCACGGTGGGCGGCGGCCAATGGTCGGTCGCGACCGGTGCTGACGGCACCTATCGCCTGGATAATCACCGGCTTGCCACCTACCAGCTTTACTTTGTCGACAGTACCGGCATGGTCAGGGCCAAGGCTGCCAATGTCGTTCTCAACCAGGACGGCCAGACGGTGGTACGCGACGTCACGCTGGTCGGACTTGGCTCGGTCAGCGGCCGGGTGCTGATGCCGGACGCCTCCAGCGCCTCGTCGATCCGGGTCAACGTCAGGAGCATGAATGCCGATTTCGGCCGGACCGCTACCGCCATCACCGATGCGGCAGGCTACTACCTGGTGGAACGTCTGCCGGTCGGCCAGTTCACGGTCAGCGCCGGCGATGCGGCCCGTCAACTCCTGGGTGAAACGGCCGGATTGATCAATGCCGACGGCGATACTGCCAGCGGTGACATCGTCCTGCAGAACAATGCCTTCACGCCACCGCGCACCCTCCAGGACGGCAACCTGTACAGTTACGACATCCAGCAGGATGGCACCCTGGCCAACGGCCAGAATGGCGCCTTCACCCAAAACGGCAGGAAAGGGGCCGTCGCCCTCGAACTGATTGCCGGCAGCATCGTCATGCCGTTTGCCGGCGACCCGATCGCCACCCAGGAGGACCAGTCCAGGGAGCTGGCCCTGCGCCAGCAGAACCTGGCCGGGCTGAACGTTACCCGCAAGGTATTTGTCCCGCGCGACGGCTACTTCGCCCGCTACCTGGAGATCGTCAGCAACCCGACCCTTGCGCCGGTAACGGTCGACCTGCGTCTGCGGACCAACTTCAGTGCGGGCAGCGCAGGAGTCATCGCTACCTCAAGTGGCGACAGCGACCTGCAGGTGATCGATCCGGCCACCCGCGACTATTGGGCGGTCATCGACGACGGTAACGCAACCCAGCCGCCGGCCGTTGCCCTGGTCTGGGGAGGCACCGGTGCCGTGCCCCCATCTTCGGCAGCATTTGCGGCTGCCTCCGGCGGCAGTCCGGCCAATCTGCAGGCTACCTGGCAGTCGGTGACCGTGCAGCCGGGTCAGACGATGGCCCTGCTCCACTTCGTGGTGCAGGGGATCAGCAGGGACGGGGCAAAGAGTGCGGCCGAACGGCTGGTGCAGATGCCGCCCGAGACCCTCTCCGGCCTCAGCGGCGACGAACTGGCAGCCATTGCCAACTTCGTGGTGCCGGCGGACGGCAGCAGCCCGCTTGCATCCCTGCCGCCGCTCACCGGCGAGATCACCGGCCAGGTGCTGGCCAGCGACGGCCTGACCCCGGCCCCGGCCGGGACGCCGGTCACCATTGTCAGCGACCAGCCGATCTTTGCCAAGAGCTTCCAGACCACGACAGATGGCAGCGGCATCTTCCGTTTCTCCTCCAACCTGTTTTCCGCCTCTCCGAGCATCGGTATCCCGCTGACCGGCTTCACCCTGACGGCGCGGGTCGCAAGGGGGGCGGCCTTCGACTCGCCGCCGGTTGCCGGCAGCTTCGGCGCCGGAACCAGCAGCACGACGAAGAACGTCGCCTTCAGCAATTCGGGGATACTGGCCGGAACCGTGCAGTCCGGCAGCGGCCTGCCGCTTGCCGGCGTCTCGGTGCGAATTGCCAACGGCGCCTACAATGCCTCCGCCACAACGCCGCAGGACGGCAGTTACCGTTTTGCCTTCCTGCCGCCCGGCAGTTACTCCATCACCGTGGAAAAGGTGAGCAGCCAGGGGGGCAGTGCCGTCATCGGTTATGCGGTCGTAGTCACCGCCGGCAGTGAGACCAGAAACGACCTCATCTTCCCGGCCCTGGCAACGGTCACCGGCTCGGTAAAATCCGCTTCCGGCACCGCTGTCGGCGGCGCCACGGTCCGACTTGCCGCCGCTGGTTTCCAGCGGACGGCAGGCAGCGACAGCAGTGGCTCGGTTACCTTCTTCGAGGTGCCGGCGGGCAGCTACAGTGTCACCGCCACCGACCCGGGCAGTGGCCTCACGGCAACGGCCCCGGTGACGGTCATTGGCAGCGGCACGACACCGTTCACCCTGGCCTTCCCGAGCAGCGGGCGGATCAGCGGCAGTGTCCTGTTCGCCGACAACGTGACCCCGGCGAGCGGCGTGCTGGTGGAGATCTTCGATGCCGTCACTGGCGCGCTCCTCAAGAGCGTTACCTCCGGCAGCAGTTTCGAGACCGGGATACTGGTGAGCAATGCCGCCTCGTTCCGGGTGAGGGGGACCTTCACCTATGCAACGGCCGGCGGCAACCGCTCGGTCGGCGCCGAACTGATCGTCCCCGGCTTCGGCGGTTCCAACGTCACCGTTCCGGCCAAGCTGACCCTCCCGGTCAACCGGACCACCCTGCTGACCCGGCTCTTCCTGGCCGACAGCAGCCGCTACCTGGGCGACAGCCTGACCATCGAAGCGAGAAGCAGAGGCGACGGCACACTCCTCACCACCTGCAGCAGTGGCACGATCAGCGGGGAGTGCTCCATGACCAACCTGGTTGCCGGCAGCGACGGCATCACGGTCAGGGCTGTGGGGAGCGGCGGGACCGTGGCGGAGAAGAGCGCCACCGTTACCGCCAGCAGCGGCACCACCACGGTCGACCTCACCGTGCCGGTAACCGGCGCCACCATGCCGGTCACCTTCTACGACGGAAATGGCGCCCCCTACCGGATCGAGGCCGATGGGCGCCTCTCCAGCGGCCTCAACACCCTGTTCGAGACCGGCAGCGCCTCGACCGGCGGCGCCGTGCTGGAACTGGTGGCCGGTGGGATTACCCAGCGTTTCACCGGTGGCTCGGCCGCGGTCATCCCGTCGGGCAGCGGCCGCGAACTGGCGCTCCGTCAGGACAATCTGGCCGGGCTGACCGTTATCCGGCGGATTGCCGTGCCTGCTGATGGCTATTTCGTCCGGTACCTCGATACCCTCATCAACACCGGTAGCGCACCGGTCACCGTCGACCTGAATCTCCGTTCCCAACTGGCCGCGACCGGCTCCGCGCCGCAGCTCGTCACCACCTCCAACGGCGACGCCAATCTGCTGCCATCCCTCGACCGCTGGGCCATGTTCGACGATGGCGTCCAGGACGATCCGTTCCTGGTCCCGACCGCCAACCTCCCACCTATGGCCGCAGTCTGGCAGGGGAGCGGCGCCACCCTGACGCCTGCCGGCCTCTCCTATGGTGCCGGGGGAGAACTGCTCACCAGTTGGGGAAGTGTCACCGTCCCGGCCGGAGGCAGCGTTGAACTTCTCCACTTCGTCACCCAACAGGCGAGCAGGAGCGGCGCTCAGGCGTCGGCCGGCCGGCTGGCGCTCCTGCCGCCCGAGGTCCTGGCCGGGCTGAGCAGTTCCGACCGGGCCGCGATCCGCAACTTCGCGGTTCCGGCAAGCGGTCAGGGTGTACTGCAGCCGCTGCCTCCGCTGGACGGTACGGTCAGCGGCAAGGTGATCGCCAATGACGGCGTAACTCTTGCCCCGGCCGGCTCGCCCGTCTCCTTTACCAGCAGCAACGCATACTACGGCCGTACCTACCGGACGGTTACCGATGCGGCCGGCATCTTCTCCTTCTCGACCGCCCTGGACAAAGGTCCCGCCACGGTCGGCATCGTACGCGACGTCTTTGATCTGAACGCCATGGTTACCTTTGGCGGCGTCACCGTCCCGGCCACGGCCAGCGGCGACTTCAACCAGGGGGGCGCAGCCTCTGCGAAGGACGTCTACTTCACCATCATGCCGCGGATCACCACGGTCGTCCCGAGCCAGCTCTTCGCGAACCAGTCGCCGGTGACGGTCCAGTTGAACGGGAACAACTTCACCGCCAGTTCGGAAGTGCTGCTTGAAGGTGTGCCGCTTACAACCGAATTTGTCCCCCCCACGGCTCTCCGGGCCACGGTACCGATGCAACTGGTGGCCGGGGCCAAGGCGCTGACGGTTCGCAATCCCGACCCGATCCACCCCGGCAGCTACGTGACCTCGGCCGCAGCTACCCTGACCGTGGTGCTGCCGCAGTTCTCCCTGACCCCTAATCCTCTCACCGTCCGCCAGAAGGAGAGCGGCACCCTGACGATTGCCATCCCGTTCACCGCTCCTGCCGGCGGGATTACCGCCAACCTGACCAGCACCGACCCGGCGACCGCGACGGTCCCTGCCACGGTGACCATCCCGGCTGGTGCCAGCTCCGCCACCTTTGCGGTTACTGCCCCGGATACCACCCAGAACCGCGACGCGACCGTGGCTGTCCATGCCAACCTGAACAACTGGCTCGGCAGTTCCACCCAGGTCACGGTCAGGCCGGAGCCGACGGTCAACCTGACCCCGACAGCACTCCTCACCGGCCAGGGGTTCTCCTTCTTCCTGACGATCTCCCTGACCGATCCTGCCCCGGTCGGCGGTCTGGTCGTCGCCCTCGCCGCCAGTACGGCCAACGTGGTCAGCTTCCCGGCGTCGGTTACCATCACTGCCGGCGCTACCCAGGCCCAAGTGACGGTGATTAATTCCGGCACCGGCAATACGGCTATTTCGGCAACTCCTGCCGCCGGCAAAGGTTTCAGCTCCGGTGATTCCTGTACTGTGACTGTGAAACCGGTACAGACCTACAATATCGGGCCGACAGTTTCAAGCCCTGTTGGCATCATGGTGGGCACCACGTCTACTCCGGCTGCCCCTCCCACCCCTGTAACACCTTTTCTCAGCACGCCGGTTGGTGTCGCAGTAGGGGCGGTGGTTAAGGGCCTCTCGCCGAACAGCGCTCCGATTGACACGCAGAATCAGGTCGTCAGGGTCTATGGCTCCGGTCTGGGCGAAGTTACGGATATCTCCTTTTCCCCGTCCACAGGCATCACGGTACATGCCGGCTCCCTGAACAAGGCTGCCGATGGTAGCTATGCCGAGGTGACGGTAAATATTGCTGCCGACGCCCCTATCGCCCCACGAGTGACGGTAGTGAAAACAGGAATGACCACTGCCACCCCGGCTTCTCCAGGTGCTACCCAGTTCACCGTAACTTATCCGCCTCCCGTGATCTGGTCACTGATACCAAACAGCTCTCTTCCCGGCACCATGACACTGCAGGTGAACGGCCGCAATCTTTACAGCACCTCTGTTGTCACCTTCGAGCCAGCTGACGGTATTTATGTATCCAGTTCCATCTCCGTTTCTTCTGACGGTACGCTGGTGTCTGTACCGATCACCATTGACCCAACAGCCGCAGTAGGCCGACGGGTTGTCAGAATTACAGCCCCAGGGGGAACAACGAGTGTTGTCATGTCTCCGGCAAATACCTTCGGCATTCTCTCCGTTGCCGGAGATCTCTACACGTCGATCGTCGCTCCGCAGGTTGGGGTATTGGTTCCAACAACACCGGCGACAGAAGCGAGTAGAACATACACTCCGTTTGTGTCGCTGCCGGTCGGTATTGCGGTAGGACCGATCATGAACGGTGTTGCCCCGGCATCGGGCGCCATTGGTACCAATGACCTCAAGCTGCGCATAACCGGCAGCAGCCTTGACAAGGTGAATTCCATAACCTTCAACCCATCGACCGGCATCACCGTCGCACCTGGCAGTCTGACGGCGGCCGCAGACGGTACCTATGTCGAGGCATTGATATCAATAGCTGCTGATGCTCCGCTGACAGCGAGGTCCGTTATCCTTATGGCCGGAAGCTACTCGGTGCCACCTGCTGCGCCGGGAGCCAACATCTTCCGCGTCACCCTGCCGCAGCCGATGCTTTATGGCATCTCGCCGATCCGGAACGTGGTTGGCAGCAGTTTCACCATGACCCTTAACGGTACGCTCCTTGCCGGGGCCACCAGTGTCTCCTTCATCCCGCCCGACGGGATCACGGTGGCCAATCCCCCGACTGTGTCTTCCGACGGCATTGTGGCCACGGTGGCAGTTACCCTGGCAGCCAATGCGCCAACGACGGCCAGGGCCGTGACCATAACCACGCCTGGCGGGACAACAACGGATATCCCTTCCACTGCCAACAGCTTTACCGTCACTTCCGTGCCAGGGACCACCTACACACCGATCGTTTCAAGCCAGGTCGGGGTGATGGTAGCAACTGCTCCGGCACCGACTTCGGCACCGGCTACCTATACACCGATCATCTCTGCACAGGTTGGGGTCAACGTTCCGTTTGTTCCGCCTCGTCCTAATTCCGATTTGGTGGGATATTGGAAAATGAATGGTGATTGGACCGATAGTTCCGGAAACGGCCTGAACGGTACGCCGGTCAACAGTCCATCTTTCAGCACCGACAAGATCCTGGGCAGCAACTCGGGTAGCTTTGGCGGTGCCTCTGACTATGTTGCCATCGGGAACCTTTACGGTCGCTTCCCCAATAATGCCTTCACCGTCGAAGGATGGGTCAAAGCATCCGGAACCGGTGCCGGTGGCATCAATATTATTGCCGGAGGCGCCGGAGCTTGGGCTGACTACGGCATCGGACTTATTAATGACCAACTCATGGCCACTACGGTGAATAAAAATACCCAAGTCGGGTATTATGCCAAATCCGGCTCCACCGTCCAGACCGGCACATGGTATCACGTGGCCGGGACCTATGACGGTAACTGGCTGAAGCTCTACGTCAACGGCGAGCTGAAAAATACCGTTTATGCCGAATGGGTCCAGAACAACGGCAGCGTCGATTTCTGGCTTGGCGGAGGGCAGTGCTGCAGCAATTATAACTACAATGGCCTGCTGGACGACATTGCCCTTTACAACCGAGCTCTTTCAGCAAGTGAAGTAACTTCACGTTACAATGCCGGTTTGAGTGGTGATTCCTCAATTCCCGCCTCGTCGGTCAGTACGTTCGGTCCGATTACTTCACAATCCGTCGGTGTCATCGTCGGATACTCGCTGTCTGACATCGATATCAAACATATGGAGCCGGGCACTACAACTGTCGTGGTTATCAGTGGGGTGGGGCTTGACAAGGTGACCGGCGTCAAGGTCGCACCGGCAACCGGGGTGACGGTCGGCACAATCACCCCATCACCAGACGGATCGACACTGTCGGTACAGCTTACTGCGGATACTACGGCTCCCCGAGCAGTAAGGGCACTGGTGCCGATGATCGGCACTACGCCGGTATCGGCTCCAGTCCCGGGAAGTAACCTGCTTTATGTCGGGCTGCGGCCGTCTCTGGTTTCCATCTCGCCGATCCTGCAGACCGTCGGCAACACATTCACCCTGACCATTAACGGCACCAGTCTTGATAGTGCTACGATGGTCCGTTTCGAACCATCCGATGGGGTAACAGTTATGAACCCGCCGGTGATTAATGCCACCGGCACCCAGGCTACGGTTACCGTAATCATCGACGGGATGGCAAAGGGCGGACAGCGGGTTGTGGTGGTGGATGGTCCGTTTGGTCCTTCCGACAACACGCCTGGCGCCAACAACACCTTCAATGTCAGTCGGCCGGTCGTGCAGTCTCCAGCCGGGGAAATGATGATGGCAGGCCGTTCGACGCCGGCACCTTCCGCTCAGGCGGGGGTTGGCTGGCCTGTTCACTCGGATCTGCTGGTTCTGGCCGGCCAGGCCATGCCGGCAATCCCTGTCTGGCGGCAACAGACAGTGCCGGTCTATCTGGCATCTCCTGCTTTAGATGGGGATACTCAGAACCCTGAACGAAAGAAAGTTCCGCACCAGGCTGAAGAGCAGTTTCCGCTGTTGATGCTTGCCATGGCCAGCAGAGGATATCGCGGGCCGCCTGATGAGCTTGCCGTTTAACAGATTTGATAATGAACTACATTCCAAATAAAGGAGAATACAGATGCGAACAAGAAGCAGCCGGTTTTACCCGGTCACCCTGATGATGGTGATGTTGCTGACTTTTCTTTCTCTTCCGGTCGGAAACGAGGCAATGGCTGCATTTGAGAGCGGCAGCACCTGCGGTGCGGCCTTTCACAATACCACCAGCTGCCGAGGCGCCTTCAACCCAACGGTTAATACCACAATCCAGCTTCCGTCCAGTGGAATACTGGATTACACCACCTTTACTGTGCCGCAGGGTGTCACAGTAAAGTTTGCCAAGATCGCAAACAATACCCCGGTTATAATCCGGACCAGCGGCAATGTCCTGATCGAGGGGACAATTGACGTCAGTGGCTCATCTGCTGTGCATAGCGGTACTGCGGGTGATGGTGTTCTTGGCGATGACGGCCAACCGGGGCTCGGTGGCCCGGGTGGGTTCGATGGCGGATACGGTGGTCGTTCGCCACTGTTCGGCGGGGCGCCGTGTCAGGCTGGAGGTGCTGGGAAAGGTCCTGGCGGTGGACCGACGGCAACGTTCTGTACCGGAAATGATAACTGGCGTGGGGGAAACGGCGGGGGGGCCGGGTATGCTTCAGTTGAAGGAGTTCCTGGCTGGGCTGCCAGCAATGGAACGGTATACGGTCAGGCCTCCATACTTCCCATCATTGGCGGTTCCGGTGGCGGTGGCGGGGCCGGAGGAGGGAGTTATAACGGTGCTGGCGGTGGTGGCGGTGGTGGTGCGATCCTGATAGCTTCTTCTGGAGCTATCATTATTGGTAAAAACGGTGTTGGTGGGGCTGGACGGATTTTTGCCGATGGTGGCGCCGGCGGTTCCAATGGTGGAGACGGTTGTGGCGGTGGTGGCGGTGGTGGCAGCGGCGGTTCCATCAAGTTGGTAGCTGAAACGCTGACGCGTGTTTATGACGGATGGGTCGGTGCTCGTCGAGGGCCTGGTGGTGGCTCTTGTTATAGCTCAGGCGGATATGGTGGATATGGCCGGATCAGGCTTGAAGCTAACAATACAAACTGGTCAGGCTATACTGATCCTGGCTACTCATTTGCCCTTCCCGGAAAGGTGCTGGTGCCGAACAACCCAACCCTGTCCATCATAGGCATTACTGCCGGCGGCACTACCCAGGCGGTGCCGGCCAATCCCACCGGAGTGGGTGACGTGACCCTTCCTCAGGGAACTACTACCGCCACCGTGCAGATTGCTGCGACCAATATTCCCATAGGTACTACGGTTACGGTCTACGTGGTGCCGGTCATCGGTGCCAACCGTTCGTCGTCGCTCAGTACTGCCCTTGCTGGCCCCTCTGACGCATCTACATCTGCCATGGCCACGGTGACCCTGAGCAACGGCAACAACGTCCTACTGGCCTCGGCCACCTACACGGTAACCGAGCTGCTGGCCATGAGCCTGCCCAGGTTCGGAGGGGAGTACGTGGCAAAGATCCGGATTGATTCGGAAATGAACGGAACCTCGAGGGTGACCTATATCACTGCTTCCGGCAAGGAGTATCCGGCCGACGGCCGTACGGTGAAGGCCACCAGCTGAACCGTACCCACAACTGCTGCTATGGTATCATCAAGACGCCGGGGCCTTTCCCGGCGTCTCTTTTCGTGTTAAGGAAACAGGCATGACAGTTACCGGCGTAGGGCAGTGCTGCTGGGATTACCTGGCAACGGTGGAGAGCTATCCGTCGGCGGACAGCAAGACCGAGGTGTATGAATGGACCGAGCAGGGGGGCGGGCCGGTCGCCACCGCACTGGTGGCCCTGGCCCGGCTCGGGGGCCGGACCCGATTTGCCGGCGTGGTGGGGGACGATCCGTTGGGGATGCAGATCCGTGCCTCTCTGGCAGCGCCCCACCGGCGCTCCTTTGCAGCTGGCAGAACTCCCCGCCGATTTTCTGGCCGGGAGCGTGGTGTAAGGGTCATGCTGGATGCGGGGGGTACGGCCGGGGATTTCCTCCCTGCCGGCAGTGCTGGCGTTTCTTGCCGACCGCGACTGTGCCTGACACGCTTCGCTCCCTTGGAGCGATCCGTCTTGCCCTGTACACGAAAAAACAGTATCCTCCACCCATGGACTGGTTACGTGAAAACAATCACTGGGTATTCGACCTGGACGGCACCCTGACCGTGCCGGTGCATGATTTTGCCGCTATCCGGAGTGAGTTGGGGATTCCGTCCGAGGCGGACATCCTCGACTTCCTGGCTGCGCTTCCGGAAGCTGAGGCTGCCCGTCGGCATGCGCGGCTGAACGAGATCGAACTGGAGCTCTCGGCGCGGACCGTCGTGGCTCCGGGTGCGGTCCGGCTGGTGGAGTGTCTGGCGCTGCGCGGCGCACGTCTCGGCATTCTTACCCGCAACACCAGGGAGATCGCCCTGGTTACCCTGTCGCACCTCGGCCTCCTGGACTATTTTGAGCCGGCGGCGATTGTCGGCCGGGACGAAGCCCCTCCCAAGCCTGAACCGGACGGTATTCGCAGGCTTGCAGGCCAGTGGGGCGCAGATCCGACGGCAACGATCATGGTGGGCGATTATCTGTTCGATCTCCAGGCCGGCAAGGCTGCCGGGGCAACCACGGTCCATGTGGACCGTACCGGTAGCTTCCGCTGGCCCGAGTTTGCCGATCTGGCTGTAGTCTCCCTCGACGAACTGCTCCCGTTGATCGAACCTGCACTATGAGCCCGTTCAGGGGCCAACTGCACGGGATGGTGCTGCCATGTTCGCGCTGAAAAAGTTCATTACCCCCTTTCTGCTGCCACCCGGCATCGTTGTGCTCATCCTCGTTGGCTACGGGTTCCGGTGCTGTCGCCGCCGCCGGTACGGAGCCGGTCTGGTGACCCTGCTGCTCGGGGCGTTTCTCTGGCTGTTAGCCACGGCCCCTGTCGGCAGCCTGCTGATGCGGGGGCTGGAGGGGCGTTTGACGATACCTCGGCCACTCCGGGGGGATGTTATCATCCTGCTCGGTGGTGGCATCAATGGCTTTGTCCCGGATTTGACCGGCACGGGTACGCCGTCTGCGGACATGTCCTGCCGCATTCTGACGGCCGTGCGTGCCCAGCGGCAGCTGGGGGTGCCGGTGATCGTCTCCGGCGGGGCGGTCTTTGCCGGTCAGCCGGCTGAGGCGCCGGTGGTGCGGCGCTTTCTCCTCGACCTCGGGGTTCCGGCGGAGCAGGTAATTGTCGAGGCCCAGAGCCGGGACACAATGGAAAACGCCCGCTACTGCCGGGAGATCATCAACCGAAGCGGGTTTCGGCAGCCGTTGCTGGTCACGTCCGCCTATCACATGCCACGCTCCCTTGCCGCGTTCCGCACGGCAGGGGTGGTGGTAACCCCTGTGCCGGCCCAATTTGCCACCGGTGGCGGCGAACCGTTCCTCTGGGTGCATTGGCTGCCCGAAGCCGGGGCGCTGCATCGTTCGTCAAAGGCGCTGCACGAGTACCTGGGGCTGCTCTGGTACCGGTTGTCCGGGTAGCCATTGCGGGGAGACGCTGCATGTTGTCGGCGATATGATACCCTTTCGCCAGATGTATACATTGAAAGAAGAACGTATATGGCACGACAGTCAATGGTTTGCCGGTTGCTGGTGGCTGGCGTCGTGACGATGACGGCTGTTCCGGCGATGGCGGGAGGACCTGCGTGGGAACTGCTGGATTCGGCGCCGAACCATTCGGAGCTATTCTTACGAGATCAGCTGCGCCAAAGGAGAGAGCAGGCTTGTGTCGGTGAAGCATGCCAACGCACAAGGTGGGGCGATTGCCGAGTTCAGCCTGGCGGGCAAGGCCGAGTGGGAGGAGATACCGATCGGGTCGCGGCTCGATATGGTGGTGGACGAAGAGTGCCCGGTCCCTGCTCGTTGACCGATGCCAGTCGGTAATGGTGGCAATGTAAAAGGCCCCGGCAGCTTCTGCCGGGGCCTTTTACATGGACGGGACGAATGCTCGGCTACAGCCTGAACCGCTTCACCATCTCCTGCAGCTCCACCGAGAGCTTGGAGAGCTGCGACGAGGCGAGGGATATCTCATTGGAGCTGTGGGCGCTTTGCTGAACCGTGTCCGATATCTGGTGGATGTTGTTGGAAATTTCCCGGGTGGTTGCTGTCTGCTCCTCGGCTGCGGTGGCGATCTGGTTGATCTGGCCGGTCACCTCGTTGATCTGCGACAGGATCTCCTCCAAGGCCTGACCAGACCTGGCAGCCTCCGACGTTCCCCGCTCCACCTCGTTGACCCCCTCCTCCATCGCCGATACCGCCAGTCTCGTCTCTCCCTGGATGCTCTTGATCATTTCGCCGATTTCCCGGGTCGCCTTGGTGGTCCGTTCGGCCAGTGCCCTGACTTCGTCCGCCACCACGGCAAAGCCGCGCCCCTGCTCGCCGGCCCTTGCCGCTTCGATGGCGGCGTTCAGGGCCAGCAGGTTGGTCTGGTCGGCAATGTCTTCAATGGTGGCGACTATGGCGCCGATCTGGTCGGAGCGGGTGCCGAGCTGCTCCACCACGCCGGCTGAACTGCGCACCTTGTCGGCGATCCGGTTCATCCCTTCGACCGTATTCCTGACGATGACCGCACCGTTCTGGGCCGCCTGGCTGGCATTGCTGGAGCTTTCGGCAGCATGGTGGCAGTTGTTGGCGATGTCCGAACTGGTTGCCGACATCTCTTCGCTGGCCGTGGCCACGGTCTCCGCCTGGCTCACCACTTCGTGGGAGCCATCCGCTGTGTTCTGGGCGTTGGCGTGGAGTTCGACCGAGGCTGCCGAGACCTCGTGGGCGCTCTTATTAACCATGTCCATGATCTGCCGCAGGTTTTCCACCATGGCCTTCATCGCCCCGTAGACACCGCCATTTGCCTTGTCGAAGCGGACGGTCAGGTCACCTTCGGCCACCAGCTTGGCAATCTCCTCCAACTGCTCCGGCTCGGTGCCGAGACGACCAATCAGGCGCTTGGTCGTGACGAGGGATATGATGGCAATAACGATCAGCAACGTTATGGTTGCCCCGACGATCAGATAAACCCCTTCGATCAGATGCCTCCTGTTGTCATCAGAGGCTTTCTTGATGATCGCCTCCAGGTCGTCCACGTAATTGCCGGTGCCGATAACCCAGCCGAAGGGCTGGAATTGCAGCGAGTAGCTCCGTTTGGGGAACGGCTTGGGGGCGCCCGGTCTGGGGAACCAGTAGTTTGTGTACCCCCCTCCGGGCTGCATGCCGTTCCTGATGATCTCCTGAACAAGATATGTGCCTTTGGCATCCTGAAGGTTGTAGCGGTTCTTCCCCTCTATCTCCTTGCCCAGCATTGCCACGTTGACCCCTTCGGTGGTGTCGGCCCACAAGTAGCCGTCCTTGCCGAACTTCATGTTCCGGAGCAGGTCGGCCCCCTGTCTTTTCGCCTCGTCCAGGGAAAATTCGCCTTTCTGGTGGCGCTCGAAGATCCGCTGCAGCATACTGACCGCCGCTTCCACCTGGCTCTTGGCCTGGGTGTCAAAGTCGCTGTAGAGCGTTTTTCGATATGAGTCGACGAAATTGTTGAAGACGTCCAGGTTTTCCTTCATGGCAAGGAGGCTGGTGACCACGGCCAGGGTTATGCAACTGGCAAGGACCAGGGCAAGGATCTTGGCGCCAAAACCAAATTGTGTGCGTGATGATGTCATAATAATGCCTCCGTAAAACAAGATTTCATTTCTGTGACGACGTTGTAACTACTTGGTTAGAATAGTGGGTTAGTGAGTAATTACTTAATAATTTCACACTAAACTAAGGATGTTGTCTGAGTTTTTGTATACTATCGGCCAATGGCTCGAGAGCTTTAATGTTCTGAGAAAATGTATACAAATTCAAAAAATCAAATATATGGTTGGTGTCGAGGGCGTTTGTATCGTCGCATGTTGAGGGGGGTGCAAGCCAGATCGTGGTAGCGTGTTGGCGGTCCATATCAATATATATTCTGAATGAAATTATGAGCGGGGAGGGCGCGCAACACCGCGAAACTGGTAATGAACTTGACACCTCCCAGCCTTTGTGCTAGCTTTCCCGGGCCTGTCCCGTCTATTTGAGCGGTCGTTTGGGGGCGGTGTGTCACAGAACAGCCAGGGAGGCTACATGAGCAACAAACTGCTCCTCGCCGATGACAGCGTCACCATTCAAAAGGTCGTTGGGATTATCTTTTCAAACGAAGATTACGAGCTTGCCGTTGTTGATAACGGTAACGCCGCCCTGGAAAAAGCCCGGGAGTCTCACCCCGATATCATGCTGGTGGACGCCCTTATGCCGGGAATTAACGGCTATGAGGTCTGCCAGGAGATCCGCCGGGATCCGGCACTGAAAAACACCCCTCTGTTGCTCCTTACCGGTGCCTTCGAACCGTTCGACGAGGACAAGGCCCGCCAGTGCGGGGCCGATGATTTCATCAGCAAGCCATTTGATTCCCAGAGCCTCATCGAGAGCGTCAAGAAGCTGATTGCTCTCGGTCGGGAGCGTGCCGCGGTTCCTGGTGAACAGACGCCGCCGGTTCAAGTCGCTGCACCGGCATCAGATTGGGCAGTACAGGAACTTGTCGAGCTTCCCCCCGAGCCGTTGGCTGCCGCAGTATCATCCGCGACCGGAGCTGTTGCCGAACCGACCCCGGCGGCGGCAGAGGATGATCTGTGGGGCGCATTCGAGCTTGAGGCGGGCGGGGCAGAACCGGTCGTTGAGACTGCCGGTGAAGAGTCGGTCGTGGCCGGGTTCGAGGACCTGTCTGCCGACAACGCCTTCTCATTTGCCGAGTCTGAATCGATTCCCGAACCGGCAGCAGCCGACTTCGGCTCGAACTGGGTGCCGGTGGGGGAGCAGGAGTTCGGCTGCGACGAACCTTCTCCGGTCCAACCGGCACCAACGCTCGCTTCGGTACCATTGGCTGCGGTTTCCGTTGATGCCATGGAGCCGAACTCCTTTCCCGAATCATCCTTTACCGCCAGTGTGGTGGAGCCATCCGCTTTTGGCGGCTTCGAGGGGGGGGGCGAACCGGTATCCGCAGCCATCCCAATGGAGCCGGTCGAGCCGCTTTTTGCCCCTGAAGAAGAATTCGTACCCGCCCCTGCGGCCATGGTGTCCTCCACTGAGCCGGCAGCCGAGCCCGCGGCGGTGTCGGCCATTCCGGCTATGGTAGCCCTGGACGAGGGCCAGCTCAAGGCTCTTCTGGCCAGTGTTTCCCGTGAGGTGATCGAAAAGATCGTCTGGGAAGTGGTGCCTGATCTGGCCGAGACCATCATCAAGGAAGAGATCAGGAAGATCAAGGAAGGGCTTGGTAACCAGTGAACTCGTAACTGGTGACTGGTGTACAATCGTTACCCAAAAGAGCGGGGGATTTCGTATCCCCCGTTTTTTTCATACATTACAATAGATACGATGAGAGGTCGGACGATGGAGCAGCAGGAACTGGCAAAGGTCTACGAACCCCGGGCCGTTGAGGAGAAATGGTACGGGGTCTGGGAGCAAAGCGGCTATTTTCGCGCAACGGCACCATCCGAGAAGAAACCGTACAGCATTGTCATCCCTCCTCCGAACGTCACCGGCGCCCTGCACATGGGGCATGCCCTGAACAATACCCTGCAGGATATTCTCTGCCGCTGGAAGCGGATGCAGGGATACAATGTCCTCTGGATGCCCGGCACCGACCATGCCGGCATTGCCACGCAGAACGTGGTGGAGCGCCAGCTGGCGGCCCAGAAGAAGGATCGCCACGAGCTCGGACGGGAGGCGTTCATCGAGCGGGTCTGGCAATGGAAGGCGGAGTCCGGCGGGCAGATCATCGGCCAGTTGAAGCGTCTGGGCGCCTCCTGCGACTGGGAACGGGAACGTTTTACCATGGACGAGGGGCTTTCCAGGGCAGTACGTACGGTCTTTGTCAGGCTGCATCAGGAGGGGCTGATCTACCGCGACAACCGGCTGATCAACTGGTGCCCCCGCTGCCACACCGCCCTGTCGGATATCGAGGTCGAGCACGAGGATAAGAAGGGGCATCTTTGGCATATCCGCTACCCGGTCGTCGGCGCCCCGGGCCGGTTCGTGACCGTGGCCACCACGAGGCCGGAGACCATGCTGGGTGATACGGCCGTGGCCGTGCATCCGGATGACGAGCGGTATTGCGACCTGGTCGGCAAGACGGTTGTGCTCCCCCTGATCAACCGGGAGATCCCGGTGGTGGCCGACGAGTATGTCGACCGGGAGTTCGGCACCGGGGTGGTGAAGATTACGCCGGCCCATGACTTCAACGACTTCGAGGTGGGGGTCCGGCACGGGCTGGACAAGATCAACGTCTTCGACGAATCCGGCATCATCAACGCCGCCGGCCGGCAGTACGAGGGGCTTGACCGGTTCGAGGCCCGCAAGAGGATCGTTGCCGATCTGGAGGAGGCGGGGCTGTTGGCGAAGATCGACGACCACGCCATGGCGGTCGGCGGCTGCTACCGCTGCAAGACGGTGGTCGAGCCGTATCTGTCGCTCCAGTGGTACGTCAAGGTCGGCCCGCTGGCCGAGCGGGCACTGGCTGCGGTCAAGGATGGTCGGACCCGCATTCTTCCCAAGCAGTGGGAGAATACCTATTACGACTGGATGGAGAACATCCGCGACTGGTGCATCTCGCGCCAGATCTGGTGGGGCCACCGGATTCCGGCCTGGTTCTGCGATCACTGCGGTGAGGTGACCGTAGGGATGGAGGAGCCGAAGAGTTGCTGCAAGTGCGGCAGTGACGAGATCCGCCAGGAGACAGATGTGCTGGACACCTGGTTCTCTTCGGCCCTCTGGCCGTTCTCTACCATGGGCTGGCCGGACAAGACGCCGGAAGTGGCTGCCTTCTACCCCACCTCCTGCCTGGTGACCGGGTTCGATATCCTTTTCTTCTGGGTTGCCCGGATGATGATGATGGGACTGCACTTCATGGACGAGGTGCCGTTCAGGGACGTCTACATCCATGCCTTGGTGCGGGACGCCCAGGGGCAGAAGATGAGCAAGTCCAAGGGGAACGTCATCGATCCGCTGACGGTCATCGACCAGTATGGCACCGATGCCTTCCGCTTTACCCTGGCTGCTTTTGCCGCCCAGGGGCGTGACATCAAGCTGGCCGAGGAGCGGATTGCCGGCTATCGGAACTTTGCCAACAAGATCTGGAACGCTGCCCGCTTTGCCCTGATGAATCTGCAGGGATTCGATCCGGAGAGTGACGACCCGGCCATTGCCCAACTGCGCCATTTCTTCTTCACCGCGACGCCGGGCAAGGAGTATCCGGAGGAGGAAGCGCGTCTGCCGCTGGCCAATGCGGATCGCTGGATACTGTACCGGCTCCACAACGCGGCGATTGAAGTCAACACCTCACTGGATGGGTACTATTTCAACAGCGCCGCCAATGCGCTCTACCAGTTCACCTGGAGCGAGTTCTGCGACTGGTACATCGAGCTGATCAAAAACGACCTCTACGCCGGCAGTCCGGAGCGGAAAGCGACCGCCCAGTATGTCCTCTGGTACGTGCTGGAGCACCTGCTCAGGCTGCTCCACCCCTTCATGCCGTTTATCACGGAAGAGATCTGGCAGGTGCTGCCGGGAAACAAGGCGAACGAGAGCATTATGCTCGCCCCCTATCCCGAGCCGCAGGCGATCTGGGATTTTCAGGGAGAGGCAACGGCCATGGAACTGGTCATGGATGTCATACGGGGTATCCGGACCATCCGCGGCGAGATGGAGGTGGCGCCTTCCAGGGAGATCGCCGCCATCCTGGAGTGCGGTTCCGACGCCAGTCGGAGTCTGCTCAAGCAGAACGAGGGGTACATCGTTTCCCTGGCCCGCCTGGCGAGCCTGGCCATCGGCAGCGGGTTGGATCTGCCGGAAGATGCGGCACTGCAGGTTGCCGGCGACGTGAAGATAGTGGTGCCGCTCAGGGGACTGGTGGACGTGGAGGAAGAGGAAAAGCGCCTCCTCAAGGAGATCGGCAAGGCGGACAAGGATATAGAGTTCCTGGAGAAGAAGCTGGCCAACCCGAGTTTTGTCGAACGCGCCCCGGCCGATATCGTGGCCAAGGAGCAGGAAAAGCTGGCCGAGTTCGGGGAGAAGAAGCGACTGCTGGAAGAGAGCCTCGTCAAGATCCGCAGGCTGCGGTAGGGGCAACCCTTGTGGTTGCCCTCGCTTGGGCAGGCACAAGACCTGGAATGGATATGCCGTTGCCAATACAGTTCTACATTTTCGCCTTTCTCTTCGGGGCCGTGGTCGGCTCGTTCCTGAACGTCTGCATCTGCCGTCTTCCGGAAGGGAGATCGGTGGTATTTCCTCCTTCCGCCTGTCCTTCCTGCGGGGCCGCTATCCGCTGGTACGACAATATCCCCATAGTCAGCTACCTCGTTCTCAGGGGGCGGTGCCGCTCGTGCAGCGCATCCATCTCCTGGCGCTATCCCCTGGTGGAGACCTTGAACGGCCTGCTGACCCTGGTACTGTTCCTCCGCTTCGGACCGTCCCTGACCTTCCTGGCGCTGTTTCTCTTCTGCTCCGCCCTGGTGGCTATCACCTTCATCGATTTCGATCACCAGATCATTCCGGACGTTATCAGCCTTCCCGGCATCGTGGTCGGTTTTGTCTTCTCCTTTTTCCTCCCCTGGCTCGGGTGGCGGTCGTCGCTCATCGGCATCGTCGCCGGCGGCGGGGTCATCTGGCTGATCATCGAGCTCTACTACCGGCTGCGGAAGGAAGAGGGGATGGGGGGCGGCGATGTCAAGCTCCTGGCGATGATCGGTGCCTTCCTCGGCTGGCGGGCCATCCTGTTCACCCTCTTTGCTGCGTCCCTGGTGGGGTCGGTCGTCGGCGTATCCCTCATGTTCCTGCAAAAAAAGGACGGCAAGCTGGCCATCCCCTTTGGGCCGTATCTTGCGTTCGGGGCTGTTCTGTATATATTTTACGGGAAGCAGATCATTTACTGGTATCTGAATATCGGCAGATAAACTTTCTGGGGGGTGCATGAAGCCGTTCCGTGTCAACCTGTCGGTTGCCATTCTCACCTCACTCGCTACCCTCCTCCTCCTCTCCTGGCTGTTACTCAGCATCATCTCATTCACCACTGCACGCAAGGACCTGGTTGCCCAGAAAAACGAACAGGCCAGGGTCCTTTTGGCGACGTTCATCAGTGCGCTGCCGCCACGCCTGCGGCTACCGGCCGACCCGGCGTCGACCCCTGCCGGTCGCATTTCCGCCACCATCGGCCGGGAGCGGGACTTCCTGGATCTTCTGGTAACCGATGCCAATGGGGCACCGGTCTATTATATGAGCGCGAAGGGTAGCAAGCGGCCCGTAAACGAGGTCGAGATGCGGGAGACCGTGCGGAGCGGCAGGGAATCGTTCGTCGTTGCCGACAACGGACATGCGGTGGTCCGTTACGCGCCGATCGTCGAGTCGGGCGAAGTGGTCGGTGCGGCACGGTTGTCCCTGGCCTTCGGCAGCGAGTTCGAGCGGCTGGAATACTCGCGGCGGATCTTCTTTGCCTATTTTGTTCTCGATTTCCTCCTGCTGTTCGGTCTGGGGAGCTTCATGCTCCGCAGAATTGTGGTCCTGCCGGTGTCACGGCTACTTGCCGCTACCGAACGGATCACTGCCGGCGACTATTCCCACCCGGTCCACGGTGCCGGGAGTAAAGAGATCGGCGATCTTGCCGATGCGTTTAATCTGATGGTTCATTCCCTCAAGGTGAAAAAGGATGAAGTCGAGCGGTATGTTGCCTCGCTGGAAGAGGCGAACCGGGCGTTGCAGGTGGCAAGGGAAGAGACGATCCGTTCCGAAAAGCTGGCGTCGGTGGGGGTGCTGGCCGCCGGCATGGCCCATGAAATCGGCACCCCTCTTTCGGCGATTATCGGCTATGCCGGCATGTTGAGGGATGATCTGTCTGATGAGCCGGAAAAGGCCGACCAAGCCGACCGGATCGATCGGGAGGCGCACCGGATCGATCGGCTGGTGCGGGAGCTTCTCGATTATGCCCGTCCCCGGCAACCGGAATGCGAACGGTTCGCCATTGGTCCGTTCCTTGCCGAGACCGTGGCCATGCTCGACCGCCAGGGGCTGTTCAAGCGGGTCAAGGTCAGTCTGTTGGTTGCGGAAGGGCTACCGGAGCCGTTCATCGACCGGCACCAGCTCCTTCAGGTACTCATCAATCTGCTGGTAAATGCCCGCGATGCCATGCCCGACGGAGGAACTATTACGGTGTCTGCCGCACAGGCTTCGAACGTTCCTGAGATGGACCGGGCTGTGACCATAACCGTGCGGGATTCCGGTGAAGGTATTGCCCCGGAGCACCTGGACAAGGTGTTCGATCCGTTCTTCACCACCAAGGACCCGGGACGCGGGACCGGTCTCGGTCTTGCCATCTGCGCGCGGATCGTGGACGGGTTCGGTGGTAGAATAAGGGTCAGGAGCCAAAGAGCGGAAGGGACGGAGTTCATGGTCTGGCTGCCGGTGGCAGAGCCGAATGGCGAGGGAGAACAGGGTGAGCGCTGAGCCGCACCGCAAACGGATTCTCGTGGTGGATGACGAAGAGAGTCTGCGCCACATGCTGTCGGTCCTTCTCCGGAAACAGGGGTATAGCGTCGATACAGCGGAAAACGGCAAGGATGCCCTGGCAAAGGTCGGTAACGCCGGGTACGAGTTCATTCTCAGCGATATCATCATGCCGGAGATGGATGGCAAGTGCTTTCTTCAGGAGGCGGTCCGACGGAGAGTTCCCGCGACAATCATCATGATGTCCGCCTACGGCACGGTGGACACCGCTATCGAGTGCATGAAGCTTGGGGCATACGACTATGTTTCCAAGCCGTTCAAAAACGATGAAATAATCCTGGTACTGAAGAAGGCGGAGGAGCGGGAACGGCTCAAGGAGGAGAATTCCCGGCTAAAAGCGGAAATCAACCGGGAATATACCTTTGCGGATATCATCAGCAGGGCTCCTCGGATGCAGGAGGTTTTCGGCCTGGTCCGAAAGCTGTGCAATGTGAAAACCACTGTGCTGGTACAGGGGGAGTCGGGGACCGGCAAGGAATTGATCGCCCGGGCGCTGCATTCCACCGGGAGCCGGCGCCATGCCCCATTCGTGGCTGTCAACTGCGGTGCCATCCCGGAGAGTCTGCTGGAGAGCGAGCTGTTCGGCCATGTGAAGGGGGCGTTCACCGATGCCGTCTCCGACAAGGCGGGTCTGTTCGAGCAGGCGGATGGCGGCACCCTGTTCCTGGACGAGATTGGCGAGATGCCGCTGTCGCTTCAGGTGAAACTCCTGCGGGTGATTCAGGATGAGGAGATCAAGCGGGTAGGGGGGACAACGGCGAAAAAGGTGAACGTTCGGGTGGTCTCGGCCACTGCCAGGCGGTTGGATGAGGAGGTGGCTGCCGGGCGTTTTCGGGAGGACCTGTTTTTTCGGCTCAATGTCTTTACCATTTCCCTACCGCCGCTCAGGGAGCGGGTGGAAGACATTCCGCTGCTGATTGATATTTTCATCGACAAGTACGCCCACACCTTTGGCAAATCTGTGGGCAATTGTACTGCCGAGGCCCGCAAAGCTTTGGCTGCCTACACCTGGCCGGGCAATATTCGGGAACTGGAAAACGTGGTGGAGCGAGGGGTTATCCTTTGTGACCATGATTTGTTGGGACTGGAGTGCCTGCCGCCTCAGATAGCCGGTGACAATGATCTGCTCGGCCACTTTGCCCTTGCTGCTGATTCGCTGTCGATCAAACAATCCGAGATTGTTCTGGAGAGGGAACTGATCAGGCGTGCCCTGAACAAGACCAACGGTAACCGGACCCATGCGGCCCGGTTGTTGGAAATAAGTCATCGGGCATTGCTGTATAAGCTGAAGGAATATGGTATCGAATAGTCGGCCTGGTGTGGGCACAGCTGACGGCTACAGTGCTAGCCCTGAAAATTTTGCATAGCAACAGCTCGTTGCTCGCTGCTAACCATGAACTATTTGCGCAATGATGGTGTTGTTTCTTAAAATGCGCTGGAATTACAGCTGATTCCCTTTATCCGGTCGGCGGCATCCTAATTGCTTGACTTTGTTGCACCTTGCCGACGCCGGCGCTAGATGTAGGGCAATGAAAAAGCCGGTTACAACGGGTATGGCTCAGCTAAATATGTCCTCGATTGGTTGACATAATTCATAATCGTATAAAGTTTAATGTAGTGGCTGGGGTAAGAGACTAATAGTGAGGTGGCCTATGAAGGGGATTTGCGGAAGGTTTTTTGGCGGTATTGCATCTGTGTACCTGTTTGTGCTGTTGCTGCCCGTTGCCGCTCAGGCAGATCCGGGGAACCAGTACTGCATCACCCCGCCGTTCATCACCGCCGGCTTGAAGCCGAACCTGCTGCTGATGATCGATAACTCGGCCAGTATGTACGACCTGCAGTATCAGGATACCACCAACATGTACTGCGCCAATGCCCCCACAACCGCATGTACTACGGACTCAACCTGCTCTGCAGCCGGCATGCCCACGGGCTATTGTATAGCAAGCTCCACGACCACAACCACGACTACTGCGGCAGCCTGCACGAAAGATACGGACTGTCAGCCGCCCAATCCCGGCGGGGTTGTGGGTGATACCTGTTTCCTGGCAGGCAACAAAAAAAATACCTGTAAAACCGCTGTGGTGACCACGACCACGGTCACGCCGATAGCCTGTTCTGCGGATACGACCTGCAGCGCCATAACTGCCGGCGATACCTGTAACAATAAATGTAACTCCACTCGCCAGTGCTACGACACCAGCTACTCCGGTACGACCACGTACTACGGCTATTTCGATACTACCGCCACCTACAGCTATGATTTCACCACCAATAAATTCACGAGCGGTGCTGCGATGCCGGGGACCTGCACCTACTCGGCCGGAACGCCCAGTTATTTTTGTGTGAACACCGCGGGCACACCGGAGGCGGTGGTAACGACAGGTTCCACCGGATTTGTCGCGAGCGGCAACTTTTTGAACTGGCTCACCGCGTCCAAGTTCGACATCGAAAAAAAGATCCTGACCGGCGGTAAGTTCGATACCGTAAATAATGTCCTGGTCGCCGAGTCGCGCGGCTGCTCAGGGCGGGATTTTCTCAAGGCGGTATCGGGAGTGAATCTGACCTTCGCCATCAGGGGGGGGACGCCGGGAGGCATCGGCTCGACCCAGAGTCTGGCGACCGAGTACGGCCAGACGTACATCGAGATCTATGCGGGGGTCTATAACGCAACCGCCTGTCTTTCCGCGATGAATGACTGGATAGGCGTGGTGAGCGGCACTCCGCCGAATCTCGGCTCGTTTCAAAACGACAGCAAGTCCTGCGTGGGTGCGGGAAGCGGGGCACTCAACCCCACCAGCATGTGGAACCATGTGCTGCACAACTGCTACTGGGGCATCCTCAATATCGCCGGTGGATACTCCGGCAACCTGAGCCCCTTGGAAGGCGAGTGCCAATCCGTCTACGCCACTGTCCTTCCTTCCGCTATTACGGATCCGAATTCAGGGATTTCGATTTGCTCGAGTGCATTGACATATACTATCAACGGCATCACCTCCACGGGGTATTTGGGCGCATGCTATAACACCGTAACCAACACTTTTTCCAGCCCCTGTGACGTGACGCAGATACAGAATTACTGCAATGCAAACGTCACCACAAACCCGGTGGTGGACCCGTCGTCCACGTCCACTGCCACCACCAGTGCCACCATCCCGGGCTTTGTCATGCAACAGGGTCTGACTAATTTAACCCAAGTTGGGGTTTTGACGGCAAAGGTTGGCCTTGCCACACCGCCGACGGGATTGGTAGACAAATACAGCGACCGGATTCGCTTCGGCGCCATGACATTCCAGAATAACGGCTCGGGTTCCGAATGTGGCGGCACCGGTTCGATTCCGTGCGCAAAGGCGTGTTCCGTAAGCACGACAAGGATGTGTTATCTGAATACGGACTGCCCGAGCGGGGAGACCTGTGGCGCGCTCTCTCTGACGGATGGCGGTAAAATCATCTCTTACGTCGGTGCGGGCAGCTGTTCGGTCACGACAACAACCGCCTGTAACGTCGACTCGGATTGCTCCGGCCTTACCCCGAGCGGTCAGTACTGCGTACCGTCAAAGGGGAGTCACAGTGCCGGACTCATTAAAAGTATTGACGACATTCCGGCAACTTCATGGACACCTTTTGCCGAAGCTTTCTACTCTGCCATGGGGTACTTCGCCCGGACGAACGATTATACCGTTTCACCGCCGACGAGCAGAAGCGATGCCAATTTCAGCTCGCTCCCCGCTCCTAACACGGCGACGAGCTACGACACCAGCAAAAATCCGTCGCAGTACCGGTGCCAGTCGAACAATGTCCTGCTTATTACCGACGGGATGTCCACGGCCGACCAGAACACGGCTTCCGAGTCCCTGGCAACGCTGTATGCCTCCCAGGTTCCCTATATCACCAAGACCGGAACTACTTACAATCCGGGGAGTACGGGCTATGACCCGGCAAAAAACCACGGATACGATTCAACGGGCAAATGCCCGGCATATTCCGGGAGCAGGAGCATTGCCAACCTTGCCTGGGTGGCAAAAAACCGCAACATCAAGTCTACATCGTTGGCCAGCACGGCAATCACGACCACTCCTCAGGCGGCGAGTGAATCCATCTCGACCTATGTGGTCTACTCAGGACCTCAGACGAGCGGTCAGCCCGATCTTTGTGATCCGAAAACGCTCATGACCAATACTGCCACCAACGGTGGAACAACGCTTTTTGCGGCAGCCGACCCCACGACCCTCTACGGCCAACTCGACTCGGCATTCTCTACCGTTGCGGCCAAGGCGGCTTCGGGTACTGCGGCCTCCATTCTCAGCAACAGCGAGGGGAGTGGCGCCAATATTCTCCAGGCCGTTTTCTATCCGAAGAAAAATTTTGAAAACTCCACTTCTGCCTCTTGGATTGGTGAGATGCAGAACCTTTGGTACTATGTGGACCCCTACATCAATAACAGTACCATTAGGGAGGATACGGACGGAGATTTGAAACTGAATCTCATCAATGACTATGTCGCCCGCTTCGCTTTTGACTCATCTTCGAACAAGACCATGGTGCAACTCTACAAGGACATCAACGGCGACGGTAGCAGCTACACTGCCATCGGCGGCCTGATCGACCCGGATTACGTGAAGAGCATCTGGCGGGCCGGCAAACTCCTCTGGGCGCGCAATATCAGCAGTTCGCCCCGGACCATCAAGACCTCTATCAACGGCAGCACGCTGATCGACTTCTCTTCGGCCACTTTCCCCGGCGGCTCCGTGGCCAGTAATGCCGCAACTCTTGCTCCTTACCTCAATGTGACGGCCACCAATGCGCCGACGCTGATCAATTGGGTGCATGGCCAGGAGCAGGCAGGGTACCGGAGCAGGAGCGTCGACATCAAGGACCCGGTAACGAACAGTATCAGCAGCGGCGTCTGGCGACTGGGGGACATCATCTCCTCAACGCCCAGGGTGCAGTCAACCGTGAGGCTCAATACCTACAATCTGCCCCCCCCTGGCGGGTATAATGACAATTCCTACCTTTCCTACATCAACTCCAACCAATACAAAGGGCGCGGCATGGTTTATGTGGGGGGCAACGACGGCATGTTCCACGCATTCAATCTCGGTCTCCTGTCAGTGCAGGCATCCGGCTTCCAGAAGGCGACCCTGAGCGGCAGTAACCTGGGCAATGAGCAGTGGGCCTATATTCCCAAGAACGTCCTTCCCTACCTCCAATATATGGTCGATCCGGCTTACGGCCACCTTTACTACCTCGACGGCCGGACCTCCATCTTCGATGCCAGCATCGGCTACACCGGTGTCGGCACCTGCGTCCGGGGGACCTATGACACCTGCGACAAATCGACACTCGGCTCGGTAGTGGACAGCAACAATAATCTCGACGCGACGCGCAACACCTGGCGCACTGTGGTCATCGGCGGCATGGGGCTGGGGGGGGCCTCCCAGAAGACCTGCGCCGCCGGTGCCAACTGCGTGCAGACCCCGATTACCGACCCGAGTGACACGACCAATAATCCTGGACTCGGCTATTCCTCCTATTTTGCCTTTGACGTTACCGATCCAAACAGTCCTGCACTTCTCTGGGAGTTCAACAACCCTGCGCTGGGCTATGCCACCGGAGGGCCGGCCATTGTCCGTGTCGGCAACTCCCAGAAGAATGGCAAGTGGTTCGCGGTGTTCGGTTCCGGCCCCACTGGGCCGATCGATACCTCAAGCCACCAGTTCCTCGGGACCTCCAACCAGAATCTGAAATTCTTTGTCGTCGACTTGCAGAATGGAACTCTGGTCAAGACTATTGATACAAACATTCCCAACGCTTTTGTCGGTTCCATGATCGGAGGTGCCATCGATGTCGATAGGGCCAACCCGACGGCAGTGGGGAACTACCAGGACGACGCCATCTATGTGGGGTATGTGAAGCAAGCTGTTGATGGCACCTGGACCAAGGGAGGCGTTGGCAGGATAATGACCATGGAAAGTACTGACCCCAATGATCTGGTCAATCCGTGGCGCTGGAACGTGATCATCGACGATATCGGTCCGGTAACGACCGCCATTTCCCGGCTCCAGGACAAGAAGAACCGGAATCTCTGGCTCTACTTCGGCACTGGCCGGTATTTCTTCCGCAACAGCTCTTCTCTGGACGACAGTAGCGGCAGTCGGTCCCTTTACGGGATCAAGGATCCCTGTTACAACACCACCACCCTGCCGGGCAATTTGCTGGACAAAACCTGCACTGCCGCGATAACCGGATCTCTGGTCAACCAGACGAGTTCTGTTTCTGCGCTTGCCACCGGTGCTCCGGGATGGCAAATAGACCTAGATGCTGCTACTGCCTCTGAAGGTGCCGAGCGGGTGGTTACGGACACGGTTGCCCTTCCCAACGGCACGGTCTTTTTTACTTCATTCAAACCAACGATGGATATCTGTGGCTTTGGCGGCAATTCCTTCCTCTGGGGTGTCAAGTTTGATACCGGTGGCCAGGCGGATGCCGGCGCATTGAAGGGCAAAGCACTTATCCAGCTTTCCACCGGCGAGTTCAAGGAGGTTGACCTGTCCACTGCCTTTACTGACAAGGGGAATCGGCGCATGCAGACGCCAATGACCGGCAAGCCCCCTTCAGATGCTCCACCGATCATCAGTAACAGTCAGAATAAGCCGGTGAAGAAGATCCTTCACATTCAGGAACACTGACATGCGCAACCACGGCTTTTCGCTGATCGAGTTAATGCTTGTCATAGCGGTCATTGCCATCCTTGGGAGCATTGCCACGCTAAGCTGGCAATCGATGCAGAAAAAGGCCGCCATCGAAACCCAGGCGAAAACTATGTACGGTGACCTCATGGACGTCCGGTCACAGGCCCTCTACACCAAGAGAGCGCGCAGCGTGGCGATCAGCAGCGGCCTGTTCCAAGTCTATTCGTCTACTGTCACGTCAGTACCGCCTGTGTCGCAGAAGACCCTCGGATATGCCGTCGTCTGGAGTTCTGCAGGGACTATAACGTTTGATACCGCTGGGTTGGCCAACGGTAGCGAAAGGTCGCTCTGCGTTGATCCATACAACGATCTTACCGTGGTCAATGCGGCAGCCGTTGACAGCCTCGTTATTTCGGCGGCGAGAATCAATCTGGGCAAGCGCACCGGGGGGAATTGTGTCACTAACAACATTGAACAAAAATAGCAACGGATTCACTCTGGTGGAGGTAATGGTCGCCATTGTCATCATGATGGTTGGGATGCTGGGCCTTTTGGAAGCGGTGAATGTGGCAATGGAGTTCAATCTGAAGAACCAGTTGCGCGATGAGGCGGTATATATGGGTGAGCGCTACATGAACGAACTGAAAGGGCAGGGTTTCGACGCCATCGCTGCTACTTACGCGACGATTTCCACTGCCAGCAAGGTTCGGGGGGCCGGGAAAAGGATTTATGTGGACCGCAGTTCCCAAGTATTGTCGACCGACTCGGTAGGGCCGACTTCAAAGCAGCTGATTGTGGTGATCAGATGGAATTACAAGGGAATGCAGTACCAGAATAGGGTTATGGCCCCCATTTCCATAGCCCGATAACCGGCCGGTACGAATTATTATGCGATCGAGGAACAGAGCAATGATTATACAAGATACGCGAGGATTCACACTGATCGAGTTGATCATCGTGATGGCGATATTCCTGATTGTCATTATAATAACTGCGGGAACCTTTGATACCGTCGTTAAAAAGTCAATACAACAGTCCAAGTCGGTGGAGACCCAGATCGAGGGGATCGTGGGGCTCGAACTCCTGAGGGCAGACCTTGAGCAGGCCGGTTTTGGTCTCCCTTGGACTTTTCAGGCAGCACCTGCGGCCACCATGTACAGTGAAGTTGATGTGGCTGCATCGTACCCTACAGCCTTCTGGCCCATGGGAATTTCCGCTACTTCGTTCAATGATGCCCCGGCAAATCCTCCGCGCGCCATCCAGAGCAGCGAAACGACCTTCAATCAGGATAGCGACAGCCACGGGTCCAAGTATCTGGTCATCAAGTCCACGGTGGCGGGAACCAACGCCACTGCAAAAAAATGGACGAACGTATCGTTCTCCAGCGGTGGCAAGTCAATCCGGACGTGGGGGACGACTGACCGGGACCTGGCCTCATCCGATCAGGTCATCGTTGTCAAGAATTCGCTGATCTCGACCCCCCCCACCCGCCAGCTCATGGTGGATTCCAGTGGAAAATTTTACACCACTTTTGGTACCTATTCGACCTTGACCCTGCCCCACCAGGATGGCGATTCGTTTGTCATTTACGGCATAAGTTCCCTATCCTCGCTGAGGATGCCATTCAACCGTGCCGACTACTATGTGAGGAGTCCGGCGAAAATGCCGACATCCTGTGCACCCAATACGGGGATTCTGTACAAAGCAACGGCCACCCACTCGGGGGGGGGCTTTGATCCAGTAATGCCGCTCCTGGATTGTGTCGCCGATATGCAGGTCGTATACGGCCTTGATACCGGCATGGGGTTTGTCAACACCCATACGACTGTCGCACCGGCGACGCCTGATCTGATCAGGCAGCAGCTCAGGGAGATACGAGTTTACATTCTCGCCCAGGAGGGGACGAAGGATCTCTTCTTTACCTATCCCTCCCAAACCGTTGATGTGGGAGAATCGTTTGACGGCGGAGCAACGATCATGGGCAGAAGGTTCGATCTGCAGGCTCGGATCGGCGCGGGCTGGCAGAATTACCGGTGGAAAGTCTACACCATAGTCGTTCGCCCCAAGAACCTGATTCAATAACCGGCAGGCGGTGATCTATGAAACATCTGCGGAATCAAAACGGAATAGCGCTGCTTACGGCATTGATGTTTACCATGCTTATCCTCGGGATCATAATGACGCTCTTATACTACGTGCTGATCGGAACTAAAATGTCAGCGGCCCAGAAAGTCTATCGGAACTCGCTGGAAGCATCCTATGGGGGGGTCGAGGTCGTGACCAAGACAATTCTTCCTCTCTTAATGGCGAACTATTCGAGCAACCGGATTGTCCTCGCGAATAATCTTGGTGCGGCCGACAAACTCGGTTTGGTACTTGGGCCTAATCTCAGGGAAAAGCTTACCAAGCCCACTGCCGCTTGGGTCGATCCTGCCGGGAAAAGTGTCGACCCCAAGGTATCTCCTGATGCCGTTTTTACCTTGCAGGGAGCCAATCAGGGGGGGAATTTCAAGGTGTATAGCAAGATCGTCGATACTGTGCCTGGAGTAGGCCTCATTGACAGTAGTGGAATCGACTACCTTGATCCGGGAATTGGGGTAGCCGGGACGAATTCGAGTACGCAGACGCCAAGGACTCCAAGTCTCTTCACTATTGAGGTTCAGGGCGAGAAAGCCGTTAACCCGAATGTGAAGGCAGGGCTTTCGGTCCTTTATGCTTACTGATGTCATCTTGAGAATTGTCAAAGAACTTCAAATGGTTACAGCGGGCAAATTTAAATTGCTGAATTTGCCGTCACGGAGTCAGGTTATCGTCAGTTGCCCCAGCCGGAAAAAGCGAAACATCTTGATAGACCATGAGCACCTCCCGCATCTTCTGCTCGAACTCGGGATCACCTTTTTCAAGATAATAGCGAATCCGATGAGGTTTTATGTCGTGCTCATTCAAAATACGCCAGATGGTAGCCTTGACTGCACTCGTCAAGCGGGGAAATCCTGCTTCTGCGGCATGATTGGCCACATAGCGTGCAAGTGCAGATAGTGTCCATAACTCAGAAGCAAGCCCATGATCCTGGGCGTTGTGCATGCCAAGTTAACAACCCATGCTTTGGCGTCATCCAGAATTTCAGGCTCTTTGGGGCTGTGATATGTATCTTTCAACCCAGCTTGGGCTCCGGCAGCAAGAACCTTGTCAATGCATTTGTAAATAGCTGGTCTACTGATTCCGACATGGCGCTTAATGCTACTGATCTCAGCACCATTGGCATAATGGAGCAGCACTTTGGCACGAACTACTTCTCGTGCTGGTGCCGTCATAGAGCCTGAAAGCTCGGTAAGTAATTTTCTGCTTTCGTCAGAGAGTGTCAGTGGAGCCCGCATTGTTTTTTGTGCCATGATCGCCACCTCATGTGATTTGGGGCAATTATGGCAACATGGCATTATTTGTAAATAATTAGTGAAACGAACTACTCGCTATCCCGTCCAGCAATTGCCTCAGCCAGAAACTGAACAACTCAACCGCCCAGTGGACTGCGTGCACCGGGGCAGTTCTCAGCTCCGACCCGAAGCAGTCTCCTGACATTACCTTCACACTGGCAGGGGCCGGAGGCTCCGGTAATTACAAGGTCTACTCCAAGATTGTCGACGCGACACCGGGGAACTCCGATTCGTCGGGAATCGACTATCTCGAATCCGGGAGTGGAGTGACGGGAACCAGTTCAGGGGTCTCCCCCAAGCACATGCCCGGGATGTACCGGATAGAAGCGGCAGGAGAAAAAGAGGTTAACCCGAACGAGCGTGCTCTCCTCTCGGTTTTGTATGCGTACTGAAAAAAGTTACTTAAGTTCGGCCCAGACTTGACGAAGAAAAGCACATTAGATTTCTCATTCCAATTTTATTGATCAGGAGGTTCGGTAGCGCGTAATGCTCCAAAAGTATTACGTTTTTTTGTGTTAGTTAAATGTAGTTTTGCTTAATTTCTTGACAATATGTTTAATTACTGTAAATTTTGTGGAACTATCCAAAATTTCAATGGAAATTGCATGAAAACTAAGAATAGCCTAAAGAAAATCCGTGAGGCTAAGCTCATAAGCAAGGCTGAACTTGCCCGACTGGCCGGGGTTTCGGCTGTTACCATTGACCGGATTGAGCAGGGAGAAAATTGCCGGCTGGAAACCAAGCGGAAAATAATCCTTGCCCTCGGGTTCACCCTTGCCGAAAAGGAAAAAGTGTTTCAAGACCATTAACCAGGGACAGGGTCACACATGTTTTTTGCCAAGAAAAAAGAACTGGTTGGAATAGATGTGGGGTCTAGTTCGGTAAAGCTCGTCCAGTTGAAAGAGCAAAAAGGCAGCTATTCCCTGCAGAATGTCGGCATCTGGCGTTTGCCACCCGAGGCTATCGTCGACAACGCTTTGATGGACAGTTATACGGTGGTGGAGGCGGTGAAAGGACTTCTGAAGAGTCTCGCCGTCAAGGAAAAGGAGGCTTCAACATCGGTTTCCGGCAATTCCATTATCATTCGGAAGATAGCTCTCCCTGTAATGCAGCCGGAAGAGCTTGAAGAACAGATTCATTGGGAGGCGGAACAGTATATTCCCTTTGACATAAACGATGTTCATGTGGATTTCCAGGTTCTGGAAAGCGACGGGGTCGATCCTTCCAAGATGAGCGTCCTCCTTGTTGCAAGCAAGAAGGATATCATCAATGACTATCTATCGGTGTTCAATGAAGCAGGCATAAAGCTGGTGGTCATTGATGTCGACTCCTTTGCAGTTCAAAATGCTTTTGAACTCAACTATGAAGTGAATCCGGATGAAGTTTGTGCCCTTATTAATATAGGGGCAAGTATCATGAACCTGAACGTAGTTCATGCAGGGACATCGCTCTTTACCCGCGACGTTCAAATGGGAGGCAACCTTTTTACTGAAGAGATCCAGAAACAGTTTGGCTTGAGCGGGGAAGAGGCGGAGAGACAAAAGGTGACCGGTGATGCTGTCTCCGGGTCACGACTTCTGGATGTAATCGATAAGGTTAATGAAAATTTGGCGCTGGAAATTCGTCGATCCCTGGATTTCTACAATTCCAATGCTATTGAAGGAAAGATAAGTCGAGTGCTTATCAGTGGTGGTGCTGCAAAGACTCCACACCTGATTGACGCGGTAAGTCATAGACTCGGACTGCCTGTTGAAATCATGAACCCGTTCCAGAAGATAACGTTCAGCGAAAAGGAATTTGATCCCGAATACCTTGAGCAGATCGGGCCTCTGATGGCCGTGGCGGTTGGATTGGCGATAAGGAGGCTCGGCGATAAATGATCAGGATAAACCTTTTACCTGTCCGGGCTGCAAAAAAGAAAGAAACCGCCAGACAACAAACCACTATTGCCCTCATGTCGATAGCTGGCGTTCTCTTGATCTTCTTTGCCCTCTATTCAGTAACGCTTGGCAAAATCAGCGGCACCAAAAACGAAATAACCTCTGCGGAGAACGATATTCAGCAACTAAAGAAGAATATTGGTGAAATCGACAACATTAAAAAGCTTCAGGCTGAAGTGAAGAAAAAGCTCGATATTCTGGCCCAGCTCCGCCATGAAAAAACCGGCCCTGCGATACGGCTGGCGACCTTGAGTGGTGCTGTTCCGGAAAAACTTTGGTTGACCAAGTATTCTGAAGGGACCGGGACGGTATCTATCTCGGGAATTGCTTTCAGCGAGGAGCTCATAGCCGATTTCATGCGTCGTCTTCAGGCTTCTGCTGACTTCACGAACGTTGAATTGCAGGTTTCCGAGCAAGCTGAGGTAAGCGGCGTCAAGCTGAAAAGATTTGATATCACCTGCGTGTTGAAAAGTCAGAAGAAAGAGGACCCTCCCAAAAAGTAGTGAATTGGCACATTGCAGGACACCATTGAGGATATGGCATGGATCCACGTATTGATAAAATTCTGAAGTTGCCGACCCGACAAAAGGTCATGATCCTGGTTGCCGTGGTGCTACTGATTGGAGCGGCTCTTTACTTCAGTCTGCTGCAGCCCAAGATGCAGGAGTTGAAGGATCTGCAGACTAAGTTGGATGGGTTGCGGTCCGAGGTTCAGGAGAAGAAGCAGGTTGCCGACAATCTGCCAAAATTCAAGTCTGAGTACGATAAGTTGCAAAAGGAGTTAGATAGCGCTCTTACCGAGCTTCCCAACCAGAAGGAGATTCCGTCCCTGTTGACCAGCATCACGAGTGCCGGAAAAGGTGCAGGGCTCGACTTCTTACGATTTGCACCCAAACCGGAAGTGCCCAAGGATTTCTACGCTGAAGTGCCGGTGGATATCGTTGTGTTCGGTTCGTACCTTAGCCTTGCCAATTTCTTCACTACCGTTGGTAACCTGCCCCGGATCGTCAATATGCAGAATGTTACTTTTTCAGACATCAAGACGGATAGGGGGCGTACTCTGGCAAAGGTTACCTGTCTGGCGACGACCTTCCGCTTTCTCGACAAGAAAGAGATCAAGGATGACAAGAAGAAATAATGTTGCGGTATTCTTGCTGACCTGTTCCCTTGCGTTCACTCTGGTGTGTGGATGCAAGAAGGAAGTATCGTCTCCTCCTCCCCAGCAGGCGCAGCCCGCCAAAACTGCTGCGCCTGCGTCTGCCGTTCACAAGTCTATGACCAGCACCAAGTCGGGTGTCCAAAAAACGATATCGGCTGCTCGCATCGCAACCGTCGGCTCAATTGATTTCACAAGCAAAAAAGATCCTTTCAAGCCGGCAGTTACGGCTCCTTTGCCGACAGACAAAAATAGTGAACAGGTAGTAAAAAAATCCGGTGATCTGTTGCCGATTCTAAGTTATGAAACGGAGAAGTTCAAAGTCGTTGGAATCATAACCGGCATCAAGGAAAACAGGGCACTCCTGATTGATCCTGCGGGAAAGGCCTATGTCGTAAGGCAAGGGATGGCTGTTGGGAGTAACAATGGTGTCGTTGCAAAAGTCAACCTCAACTCTGTGGAGATTGTGGAGAAGTTTCGGAACGACGACGGCCGCGTACGAAAAAGGACCGTAAAACTTACCCTGACCAGGAAAAAGTAAGGAGATTTACAGATGAGAGTGCACTGGTCCAGAATACGTCAGGGGAGCATGCTCCTCATATTGCTGGCAGCGCTTACCGGTTGTGCCGAGCGCATGGCGGCCGTCAAGCCGTCGGTTGTTGCGGCGCCGGACGAACCGGCTGAAATCAAAGCCATCAAGGTTTCTGATGACGGCAAACAGGTGGAAATTACTGCCAGCAAGCCTCTGACCTATACATTTTACCGGACGGCAAATCCCGCCAAAGTGGTTGTTGATCTGGCCCAGACTATGCCCGGTGCTGCCAAGGGCATTCAGGAGGTCAACAAGGGGGAGGTTAATAAGGTAGACGTGACCAGTCACAGTTTTGGGACCGGCTCACTCAGCCGCGTTGAGATTTTCCTGGCCCGGGATGCCGAATTTACCGTATCCGCAGACCCGGTTGACAAGAGCAGGCTGGTTGTATCATTGTCGGCTCCGCCAGCAGCGACGTCGATAAAGACGGAACAGGTTTTGACTCCGACGGTAGCCCCAGAAAAGGTCGCAACAGGTACGGTCCCGGCTCCCCAGACGGAAGCCAAAGCGGAATCGGTCGCGCCTGCTGCGGCCAAGGCTGAGGTGCCGGCAGCGCAGCCCACTTCCGCCCCCGTAGCACAATCTACTCTGGTTCAATCGGTTGAAAAGCCGAGTGAACCGGTACACGCTGAAAAGGAGAAAACGCCGGCATCTGAGGGTAAATCGTTAACAGCCATAACAAAGGCCTCTGATGGCATTCTCGTTGAAGTAAATGGTGGTGTCGAAGCCTACAACTCGTTTAAACTGACCAAGCCGGACCGTTTAGTCATTGATATTCCCGGCGTGAAAAGTGGTCTGTCATCCAAGACAGTCGATATCAACGGTTTCGGACTCGGCAAGGCACGGCTGGGACCTTCTGCGGAAAAGGTCCGGATCGTATTCGATGCGTCGCAGGGAGTTCTGCCCCACTATCAGATCAGTAAGAGCGCTACGGGTTTGAAAATCGTTTTTGGCGACACGCCGGTTCCCAAAAAACAGGAAGCAACCGCGGCACCGGTGGCACCGACGGTCGAAGCACCAAAGGTTGCCGCGGCCGCTGCTGAACCATCTGCTGCTCCAGTGGCAGCCGAATCTGAAGCAACTCCGGCGCCGGTCAAGAAGTCCGTTCACCCCGGAGTTGCCACTGTAGAAGCGATCGACTTCTCGCAAAAGGACGGTAGCGCCCGTCTCGCCATCAGGGTCAGCGGAGATTGTGTCGTTGGCAAACCCTCAAAAGTTGCCAAAGGGGTTTCCCTTACACTGAAAAACTGCCAGCTCCCGAAAAAGCTGCAGCGATCACTTGATACAAGCGGGTTCACCAGCGTGGTTCAGGGCGTAACTCCCTATGCAGTCAGGGTCAAGGGGGGAACTGATGCACGGTTTCTGGTAAAGCTCCGTAGCGAGGCCCCTGCTACCGTAACGCGCGACAATGATCGTGTTATCCTGAGCATCAAGGATACGTATCAAGCCGAAGAGTCCCCCATGGCTAAGGCCGCTCCAAAGGCCAAAGAGGAGAAGGCAGCCGAGGAGATGTCGCTCCCGGACAAGACGGCACAGGATTCGGCACCTGCCGCTGGTGCGAAAAAATACACCGGGCGTCGCATCAGTCTTGAGTTTTCGGATGCCGACATCAGGAAGATTTTTCAACTGATTGCCGAAGTGAGCAACCTGAATATCCTGGTTTCCGACGATGTCAGCGGAACCATTAGCCTGAAGCTGGTGAACGTGCCATGGGACCAGGCCCTGGATGTAATCATGGAAAACAAGGCGTTGGCCATGCAGCGGGACGGTAACATCGTGCAGATCCGGCCAAAGTCCAAGATAAAGTCTCTGGATGAAGAAGAGAGGGATCGGATTCAGGCTGAAGTGCGGAAGATGGATCTCAAGACCGTCATCTTCGATGTCAATTTTGCCAACATCGCCGATATTGAAAAGCAGTTCAAGGCCATCTCATCCGCCAATTTTCGGACCGATGTGACTGTTTCTTCAGATGCCCGTACCAACAAGGTGATCGTTGTCGATGTGGAACCGGCCATCAAGAAAATGAAACTGCTGCTGGAATCCCTGGATGTGCCGGAGAAACAGGTAATGATCGAGGCGCGCATCGTTGAGGCCTCGTCCAACTTTACCCGGGATATCGGAGTGCAGTGGGGCTTGAGCTATAAGGACGGCTCGGCCAGTTTTGCCAACCTCAATTCGGTCACCACTTCCCTGGGCGGTGTTGTGTCGACGGTGCTGCCGACAGTCACTACCGGCGGGATGGCAACCGGCATGTCGTTCGGCAAGCTGACCAGCAATGTACAGCTGGACCTGCGTCTTTCGGCGGCGGCCACCATCGGTCAGGTGAAGATCATCTCCACGCCTAAGGTGCTCACAGTCAACAACAAGGCGGCCAAGATATCCCAGGGCCAGTCCGTTCCGTACCAGACCGTGTCGGCGGAAGGAACCAAGACCGAGTTCGTTGAAGCGGCCCTGACCCTGGAAGTAACCCCGCACATCACTGCCGATGGTAGTGTTTCCATGAAGATCAAGGCCTCCAACAACTCGGTGGGGAGCGGCACACCGCCGCCGATCAACAAGAAGGAGGCAACTACCGAACTGGTGGTGAAGAATGGTGAGACCACGGTCATTGGCGGTATCTATGTGGATTCGGATACGGAGACCGACACCGGCGTGCCGTTCCTTGCTGACATCCCGTTGTTCGGCTGGCTGTTCAAGTCGAATACTAAAACCAAGCTCAAAAATGAACTGTTGATCTTTATTACTCCGAAGATTGTATCTTAAGCGATTTAGCCGAGAGGATTAGGATGAAAATTTTCTTTAGCTTATTACGCGTACTCACGGTGGTAATAGTTTTTACCGTTCAGGGCTGTGGCTCAGGCGATGGCGACTTGATTGGCAGTCTAGACATGACTGCTACCAAGGTGGACGATTCAGGAGGTTATTCCCACGCTGAAAGTACGGTAACCTATAAGCATCCGACCAAAGACCCTACAGGTACAGAAATATCTTATTCAGAAAATATTTATACGCCGACAATTAGAATAAGTAGCTTTTCGCAAACAAAAAAAGTAAATAGCTCTGGTGCTATTACATTTATATCCAAATCTGTGCAGCAAGGCACCGAACCTATTTTTATTGATGTCTCAGCTCAAACAGGTTCATTGACGCAGTTTAAGCGAATAACTATTCCTGCCATAGCTTCGCTGAGTGCTACCCCTACTGCGGTTGCATTTCTTGTGACTGACGCAGTTGGAACAGCTAAGACGGTTGCAATTTCGGGGGGGATCTCTCCATACTCTGCGTCATCTAGCACTCCTAATATCGGTGTATCAGCAACTGGTGCATCAGTGAGTATTACGAACAATGTGCTCATTACTGGTTTGCGAACTGCTACTATTACAATTACGGACAGTGCGGGCAAGTCAGTAAACGTTTCGGTTGGCTATTGAAGCAGATTTAATGTAAATTGAAGATGATTAGAAATGCCAGGGTATCCCTGGCATTTCTTTAGAGTGGAGATATAATGCTTCGTTACCTTTGCGCCGGTGAATCCCACGGCCCCCAACTGACCGCCATCATCGAAGGGCTTCCGTCCAACCTGCCGGTTGCCGAAGAGACCATTAACGTTGACCTTGCACGCCGCCAGGGAGGCTACGGTCGCGGTGGGCGGATGCTTATTGAAAAGGATCAGGTGGAGATTCTCTCCGGCGTCCGCTGGGGCAAGACCATCGGTTCGCCGGTGACCCTGGCGGTGAAAAACCGCGACTGGGAGAACTGGCAGGAAAAGATGTCTCCCTACGAGCGGCACCAGAACGACAAGATCCGCGTTACCCGCTCACGGCCCGGCCACGCGGACCTTCCCGGAGCCATGAAATACGACCACCGGGACGTGAGGAATATCCTGGAGCGGGCGAGCGCCCGGGAAACAGCGGTACGGGTTGCGGTTGGCAGCGTTGCCAAGTCCCTTCTTGCCCAGTTCGGGATTACGGTCAACTGTTTTGTCGCCGAGTTGGGCGGCATTGTCGCCCAACGTCCCAATCTCCCGCTCCAGAATCTGGTGGAGATGGCCGCACGTTCGGAGCTTTACACCTATGATGCGGTTGCCGAAGCCGCAATGAAGGAACATATAGACCGGATGAAAGCGGCCGGCGACTCGGTGGGTGGCATTGTCCAGGTTGTGGTGAGCGGCATCCCGGCCGGTTTGGGCAGTCACGCCCATTGGGACCGGAAGCTCGACTCCCGCCTGGCCTGCGCAGTTATGGGGGTCCAGGCCATCAAAGGTGTGGAGATCGGCTGCGGCTTCGATGCCGCCCGTCTCCCCGGCTCCAAGGTGCATGACGAGATCTATTACGACTCGGCCAGGATCGTCAAAGGCAAGCGGACCGGGTTCTACCGCAAAACCAACAACGCCGGCGGTATCGAAGGCGGGATCAGCAATGGCGAGGATATCGTGCTCAGGGCCGCCATGAAGCCGATTCCCACCCTCTACAAGCCGCTGCGGTCGGTTGATATCGATACCAAGGAGTCATACGAGGCAACGGTTGAACGTTCGGACGTCTGCGCCGTGCCGGCGGCGGCGGTGGTGGTGGAGGCCGTGACGGCCTTTGCCCTGGCCGAAGCGATGATTGAGAAATTCGGTGGCGACAGTGTGGCGGAGATGCAGCGCAACTATGCTTCATATGTCGAGTACCTGAGCGAGTTTTGAATTGGGAGTTGTGATGGGGGAGATCGTTACCGTTGGTCTGGGCGACAGGAGTTACCGGGTTCAGGTGGGTACCGGGACGCTGCCTCAAATAGGTCCGCTCTGTCACGCTGTCGGGTTGGGAAAGCGGGCGGCGGTAGTCACCAATCCGACGGTGGGCGCATTGTACCTGCCCACCGTCAAGGCGTCCCTCGAAGCTGCTGGATTTGGCGTGCTGGAGGTGGAAATCGCCGATGGCGAGCAGTACAAGAACAGCGACACCCTCAACTCGATCTACGACCGGCTCATCGAAGGCGGCGTGACGCGTGACGGCTTTATCGTGGCTCTGGGCGGCGGCGTTGTCGGCGACATGGCCGGCTATGCTGCGGCGACCTTTCTTCGCGGCATTCCTTTCGTCCAGGTGCCGACGACCCTCCTTGCCCAGGTTGACAGCAGTGTCGGCGGCAAGACCGGCATCAACCATCCCCGTGGCAAGAATCTGATCGGCGCTTTTCACCAGCCCCGCCTGGTGCTGGTCGATACGGAAACCCTCAAGACCCTCCCGGAACGGGAATACCTGGCAGGACTCGCCGAAGTCGTCAAATATGGCGTGGCCCTGGACCGGACTTTTTACGAGCTACTCGAAGCCAACACCACTCCCCTGTTGCGACGGGATCAGGATATCCTCAGGACGATCATCGCCCGCTCCTGTGCCATCAAGGCCGGCATTGTCGAACAGGACGAACGGGAAGGGGGGCTCAGGGCGGTTCTCAACTATGGCCATACGCTCGGTCATGCTGTTGAAACTTTGACCGGTTACCGGCAATATCTTCACGGAGAGGCAGTCGCTATCGGCATGGCCCGGGCCGCGCAACTGTCCGTGGCCTTCGGTTATGCCTCCGAAGCTGACGCTGCCAGGGTCACGGCCCTTTTGACCGCCCTGAATCTGCCGGTTGTCTTGCCGGTATTTCCGTTAGCGCAGTACCTGGATGCGCTGCTCAAGGATAAGAAGAGTCGCGATCAGGGGCTCAACTTCGTCTTCAACCGGGGAATCGGCGGGTACACCATCGCCACCGTTTCAGATTTGCAGGATCTGCTGGCTCGTTGCGGGCTTGGGGGGTAGGCATGGGCGAAGACAAAACCTCATTCTGGACCGACATTAAACTGTACGAGGAGATTCTGGAGCGCAATCCCGATTCGTATGCCTTTATTCCCCTGGCAAAGCTCTACCGCAAGCTGGGGCTCCCGGATGATGCTCTGGCTGTGGCTAAGCGGGGAACCGGCCGCCATCCGAACCTGGTGGCCGGTCAGCTTGAACTTGGGCTTGCCTGCCACGAACTGGGGCTCAAAGGGGAGGGACGGACTGCACTTGAGTATGTGGCCCGCATTACGCCGGAAAACGTCCAGGCCCAGCGTATCCTGAGCGAGATCTACGCCGATGCCGGTGACTCTGCTGCTGCCGAGTCGGCGCTCAGGATCGTCCTCGACCTGGCGCCTAATGACCTTGAAAGCAGGGTGATTCTGGACTCCCTTGCACGAACGAAAGGCGTTTCAGACGCGGTGGCAATAGCTGAAACGACGGGATCGGGTGAGTTCGATATTTCCGGGGCAGATTCATTCGGTACAAACTTATCTGGTGAAGAGCTGTTTTTTGCCGAACAGATGCCCGCGGTTGCTACAGAGTCAAGTGAACTGGATGAAGAGATTCATGAGCTTACTGATGACTGCATCATTGAAGAACTGGAAGAGGTTGCTGAAAATGAGTGGGCACCGAACCAGGATGAGTCGGCTATCGGTCATGCTCCCGTTGTCTCTGCCACCATGGCCGAGCTTTATGTGAAACAGGGGTTCAACGATCTCGCCATCGGCGTTTATCGTCAACTCGTTGCTCAACATCCCATGGACACTGATCTCCTGGTTCGCCTGAACGAGTTGCTTTCCATGGAACGCAACAGTAGCGAAGTCCCCCACCCGGAAGTTCCCGCTCCGCCCTTTGTTGAACCGAGCCCGCTTCCCGAATTGGGCGTCGCCGGTGTGGGCGATGACGACGTGCAGGCCCGCCCAGCCCATCGGCGGCAGGCGCTGGTAGCGACTCTTGAGGGGTGGCTGGCAAGCATTGGGAGGATGAAAGAATGTCGTTCAAAGCTACACTGAAGGAGCTGGTGGAAAGTACAACCGGTGCAATCGGCGCTTCCATCATGGGGTACGACGGCATTCCCATCGATGACTACCTGTCTGACTCGGCTGATTTCGATGTGCAACTCCTGGTCGTTGAGTATGCAAACCTCATGAAGGAGGTTCGGCAGACCATTGAAGTGCTGAAAACCGGGGCAATGGAAGAGTTAAGCGTTACGACTGTCAAAGTGAAGGTATTGGTGAGAACCGTAAACGACGAGTTCTTTCTGCTCCTCCTGCTGGCTCCTGACGGGAACTCCGGCAAGGGGCGCTACCTGCTCCGGCAGGAAGCACCCCGGATATCTGAACTTCTTACCTGACCTGGGAGCATGTATGAAAATCCTCGTCCTGCATGGACCAAACCTGAACCTTCTGGGTACCCGTGAGCCGGGAGTATACGGCACCGTCACGCTGGCTAACATCAACTCCGCAATTGCCGAACTGGCCGTGCAACTTGGTGCCAGCATCGATTTTTTTCAATCAAACTCGGAAGGGGCGCTAATCGACGCCATCCAAGGCGCTGTTGCAAGTCATGACGGCATCCTCATGAACCCCGCAGCCTACACCCACACCAGCATTGCCATCCGGGATGCCATAGCGGCTATCGGTCTCCCGGTGGTCGAAGTGCACCTTTCAAACATTCATGCCCGTGAACCGTTCCGTCACAATAGTTTCATTGCACCGGTTGCCATAGGACAGATTGCCGGTTTTGGCCCTGACAGCTATCTCCTGGGGTTGGAGGCATTGGTCCGGCACATCCGGGGCAAGGCCCGCTGATAGTCCTCAATCCTCACCTGATTTGCATTTTTGCAAATACACGCTACGGATTTGCATCCATGCAATCCAGTTGCTCAGGTTACCCTTCACGCCAGTAAGGCGCTCTTCGCTGCTATTCCTTTGTAATTTTAAGCCAAATCTCTTCCGTGTCGCGACCCCATGGTTCAGCGCTATTTGCACATCTGCAAACCTTTTTAATTTAAACTCGTCCGTTGTCGCGCTGTTAGTGTGTAACTGGCTGTAATGTATAATTAATATTGGGGTTGACAAAGTTGGTACAGCGGTTGCTTAAGCTGTAAACATTGTTACTCCTATCTGCACGGATTCACCCTGGGGGCGGTGACGATCGCTCCCGGGTCCGTGCGAACTTAAGCGGCAATGGTGCTACGTTTATGGCGACGGATAAAATCTGTCCATTTTATGGCAAAAACGATGACTACTGTGATGTCGGCTGCGGGTATATCTCCAGTTACGATGTGAACATGATCATCCGCTATTGCAGCTGTCGCTACTGTGACTGCCCGAAATACAAGGAACTGGCCGACCGCTTTCCGGCCGATTCTCTCCAACCTCTGAACTGCTGAAAGGAATTGCCATGCTCTATCTTCTGACGCTCCACATGCACGATTTTGCTCTAGCTGCCTCACTGGCTGCGGCAACGGTTTTTGTTATCACTTCAACGATAAAGGAGAAAAGACATGAGCGAAAAAGAGCTTGAACTTCTGTCACGCATCGAGGAGCTGGAGCGTCACACCTGGCGGAACAGCGCGATTCTGCGGGCCGTGGCCATGGTTGCCTTCACGGCCATGGTCGGCATCATAGTCGCTTCCGGCGTGGTTGGTGGCGGACGCGGCAGTCACTGGTCCGGTCCTGCCTGGAACACGATGTGGCTCTATGGGCTGTTTGCGGCGAATGCCGTGTCCATGTTCTGGACCACCCACAAAGAATAGTTAACGTTCAAGGCCACTTGCCGGGTTCTCAACCTTGAACCTTGAACCAGATGTTAGTCAGGAGGATACAACAATGACCCCGATGAGTCTTAAAAACGCCATACTGCTCCTGGTCGTGGTGACGCTCTGTTCCACGTTTTCCATGCGGATCTTCCAGGGACTGGACGAGATGATGGGCGAGCAGTACTGGGTGGTGGACACAACCCAGGGAGACCATGGCTGGTACATGATGGGGCTGCTGCCCCACGTGAAAAAAATGCCCAAGGACGTGGTCAAGGCTGCTAACAGTGACCCGGCAGTCAAAGAGAAGCACATCATCTATGCCCAGTCTGGCGACTTTGCCGGCAACTCGGTGTACGGCATCTGTTTCGGCATTCCATTCATCATGTTTCTGATCTGGTTCGCGTTCATTCTCGGTTTTCCGGACCGGGTCGACCCATACCTGCTGCCGAGGCGAATATTCACCGTCACGGTCATCATGGTCTGCTCGGTGGTGGTAAACCTCTTTCTCATGCGCATTGCCGCAGACTTCGCCCGCGACCCCATGGCCCGTATCGCCAACGTAGCCGGTAACCATGCATCCCTCCTCTTCCACAATGCCGGCATCTGGTTTGCCATCCTTTTCTCGGCCCTCGGGACCCACAGCCACTCCTCGAAAGAGGTCACTGCCCCGGACAGCCGCAACTGGCAGAGCCAGGCAGACGAGAAGTTCTCCTGGATGTTCACCCTCCTGGGGGTTGTCACCGTACTTGAGGTCGTGCTGGTGAAGAACAAGCTGGCGCTTCCCGACGCGGCAGTGGATTACTCGGTCTGGATCATCTGGGTGGTGATCTTCATGCGGATGTTTGGCTTCTCCCCGAAGTACTGGGTCAAGCGTGGACGTGGTATCGCTTTGATGATCGGTGGTACGCTGGCGACCCTGGTAGTATTCTACTTCCTTGAGCGGGCCACCGGTACACTTGGGGCCGGGTTTGCCTCCCCGATACTGGCAAAAGCCCTCGGTGCCGAGAACCAGAATATCGGTCTCTCCCTCATGGTCTCCATTTACCTGATTTTCTGGATGGAGTTTGCGGCTGCCATCAGGATCAACGGTCCGGCAAGAAAGGCAGTAACGCAGAAAAAGTAACTCTGCTATATGGTAGCGTCTGAAAGGGGTGGCCTGTGCCGCCCCTTTTTTGTTGCCAAAATCCGGTTACCTGCCCTAAGCTGCGGCCTTCTACATTTATGATCTGCAGGGAGTGAAATCAAGCCGATGAGTACTGCGTTGAAAATCCTGATTGCCGCCTCCGAGGCGGTGCCGTTTGCAAAAGAAGGTGGGTTGGCCGATGTGGTGGGGGCGCTGCCCAAGCACCTTGCTGCTCTTGGGCACGACGTACGGGTCGTAATGCCCCGTTATTACCGGGTGGACCGGGAACGGTTCGGTCTCCGGCAGCTTCCCGGTGTGCTGACCGTGCCGATGGGGATTATCGGCAATCAGTACTGCGGGGTGTATGAGGGGCGGATGCCGGGTACCGATGTTCCCGTTTATTTTCTGGATCACGAGCAGTACTATGGCCGTTCCGCGCTCTACGACGAGCATAACGAGGCCTATCCTGATAACGACAACCGGTTCATTTTCCTTTCCAAGGGGGCTCTGGAGCTGTGCAAAATGATCGGGTTTCACCCGGATGTTGTCCATGCCCATGACTGGCACACGGCAGCTATTCCGTTGCTGCTCAACACGACCTACCGCAACGACCCGAATCTGTCCGGGGCAGCATCCCTTTTGACAGTGCACAATATGCAACATCAGGGGAGTTTTTATCCCGGTGCAATGGAAGTCCTCGGGGTGGGGTGGGAGCATTTTACCTTCCTCGGATTGGAGAAGGATAATCAGGTGAACCTTCTCAAAGGGGGGATGTACCATGCCACACTCCTGAACACGGTGAGCGAGGGGTATGCCCGTGAGATGCAGTCTCCGGAGTTCGGCTGGGACTTGGAGGGGGTGGTTCGGGAGAGGGCGGCTGATCTTGTCGGCATCCTCAATGGGGTCGACGATGACGAGTGGAATCCGGAGGCCGATCCCCTTATCCCGGCAAACTATTCAGCGGCAGATCTTTCCGGGAAACGGCTGTGCAAGGAGTCCCTCCAGCGGACCTTCGGTTTGCCGGTGCGACCGGAGGTGCCTTTGCTCGGGATGGTGGGGCGGCTGGTGAAGCAGAAAGGGATAGATGTCCTGGCAGAGGCGATCCCCAGTATCCTTGCGCTGGATCTGCAGTTTGTCATGCTTGGTGCCGGCGAGCCGTGGGCACATTTCTATTTTGGCGACATCATGGCTGCTTTTCCGGAGAAGTTCGGCTGTCGAATCGGCTACAGCAATCCTCTGGCCCATCAGATTGAAGCCGGGGCCGACTTTTTCATGATGCCGTCTGCTTTTGAGCCGTGTGGGCTGAATCAGATGTACAGTCTGCGTTACGGGACGTTGCCGATTGTCAGAGCTACCGGTGGATTGGATGACAGTGTGGAAAACTTCGATGAGAAGAATCTTGACGGCACCGGTTTCAAGTTTCAGGCGCTGACGGCCGGCGCGCTTTTCGATACTGTTGGCTGGGCGGTTCATACATGGTACAACTGCCCTGAGGCGATGGCCAGCCTTATACGCAACGCCATGGAGAAGCGGTTTACCTGGCAGGAAGCAGCCCTGAAGTACGAAGCTTTGTACCGCCGGGCCGTGAGACAGAGATGTTCGGGTAACTAACTGGCGACAACAGTGCCGTCAGGATGTGAGCGGGGCGGAACCTTTGTCGGCTTCTTCATCTTCTGCAATCTTGAAGTTGTGGAGAGCTGACTGGATGAGTTCGGTTTGCTGAGTCAGGCGCTTGGCCGCCTCCTCGGTCATTCGGTTCGCTTCCAGGTTGATTTCGGTTGACTGTTGGATTCCGGCCACGGCATGGACGATCTGGCCGCTGCCCCGGGTCTGCTCGTCGCAGGCCACCTTGATCTTCCTGATCATGGTCGTGATGTTTTCGGTCGATTTACCGATGAAATTTCCCACTTTGGTCTGTTCGCGGGTAGAGCTCCGCACCTGGGTGTTCAGTTCTTTCATTTTCTCCACGGCCGCCATGATCAGATCGGTACCGCGTCCCTGTTCGCTGGTGGCACCGGCAATCTGGTTGCTCATTTCGGCCACCCGGTCCATGGCCTTGCGGATCAGTTGACTTTCGTTTGCCTGATTCCCACTGGCGCGAGCGATTTCATCCATCTGGGCCGATGCCACCGTGATCCCTTCCACAATCTTGTTCAGCGCCTCCCCCGATTTCTGGGAGAGTATTTCCCCTTCCGCGATGCTCTTGTGCGCCTGGTTGATCGATTCAACGGCCCGTCGTACTTCCTGTTGGACACCGTCGATGACCTGGCCTATCTCCCGTGTGGAACTGCTGGTCCGTTCGGCCAGGTCTTTGATCTCCTCCGCCACTACACCAAAGCTTTTGCCGTGCTCGCCGGCCTGGGCGGCGATAATTGCGGCATTCAGGGCCAGAAGGTTTGTCTGCTCGGCAACTTCGTCGATGACCGAGAGGATGGCGCCGATGTCGGCGTTCTTTTCCGAGAGGGAGCTGATAACCTCGGACGTGATTATGGAGGAGCGCTTGATCTCGTTGATACCGGCGATGGTTGCTTCGACAGATGCCTTGCCGATTTCGGCATCCTTCAGAACTTCACCGGAGATGCGGGCGTTGGCCGCGGCATTCAGTTCGATCTGTTTGATTGAAGAGTCCATGGTGACCACGGACGTTGCCGTTGTCATGGACGCCTCTACCAGGCTGGCAACGCTTGCGTCGATCTGACGGATGGACGCGGCCATTTCGGTCATTGAGGAACTGACCTCTTCTTCTGCCTGCGACAGGGTCTCCACATTGAGTGCCACTTCCTCGATGCTCGCCACCAGTTCCATGGTTGAAGAGGAGCTTTCGGATGCCGACAGGGAAAGGCTGTCCATGGCCTGGGCCACACCATTGATGGAAGAGTTTATTTGCATGATGGCCGAAGAAGTCTGGAGTACTCCCTCTGACTGCACTTCCGCAGCATTCACCCCGCGTTTGGCTATATCCTTGAAGTTTCGCGCGATCAGGCTGAGTTCCGTAATGGAGCGGTTTACGTTGCTGACCATGGCGGACAACTTCTCCACCATGGAGTTGAAGTCGCGACCAAGCTGTCCGAGCTCGTCGGAGGAATCGACCGTTACCTGAACGGTCAGGTCTCCGTCTGCCCCTTTGGCAAGGCCGCGTCCCATCTGGGTGACTCTTCCGACGATAGTCCTGGTGGCAAAGGTTCCGAGGGCGAACGCGAGCAGAATGCCGCTGATGATAACGGCAACGAAGGTGACGGTAGCTTTCTGCTCGATACTGTCTGCATCCTTGTTGGCTTGGCTCATCAACCCCGTGACTGTTATCAACAGGTCGTCAACGGCCGACATGACCATCTCGCTCACTTCGGGGAGCTCTGAGCGGGTGAGCCGGTTCAGGTCCTCGTCCTGCATGGCCTTTATGACTGCCTGGCCGAATACTCCGGGTTTAATCTGTTTCAGCAGGAGGGCCTTGTGCTCCAAAAGGTGGTTCGCTGTAACGGAAAACGCCCCGAACTCTTTGAGGATGGCAGTTACCTGCACTTCCATGGTACTCCCTTTAGGGGAGGCTGGCAGCCCAATTTTGCTGCTTCCCTTAATGATCAGGTCGCAGTAGTTCATGAAACGGTCGCGTTTTGTCTCGTAATCTGCCTTGGAAGCTTCGAAGTCATCGAGATTGGCGCGGACCAGAGCCGCTTCCAGCAGGTGGACACGGCATTCGTTCAGGGTGGTTTTCATCAGTACCACCTGTTTTTCCTGGATGGCACGGCTTTTGACAACCTGCTGAATGTTTGTCCCTACCTTGCTGAGGCTCCAGATGCCGAACACCCCGGTGCCGAAGACGATCATCGCCATTACCAGAAATAATCCGACCAGTTTTTGACCCAGTCGCACGGGTTACTCCATTTCACGGGCCGCTCTTGGTGCAGGACGGACCCAGTTAAAGTGTTGAAGGTGCAAGAATTGTTCTATTGTCCGCTCTTGCCGTGACTTCTTGATAACAGATTTATAGCAAGTTTAGCTGATGCCGGCAAGATGATTGAGGTCTTCTCATGTGAAATAGGCCGTACAGTTGGGTATCGACTGATTCCGGAAATCCTTAAGTTGTTTGATTGCAGGGGGCAGTAGAAGGGGCGGCTGCCGTTTCAGGCAGAGAGGCGATGAAGTCGATATGACGATTAATGAACAGGAGGTTGTAACGGCTTTCATAGAGAAGAAGGGCGCTGGCAGCGAACAGGAACAGACCGCCACTCAGGGCGAGGAGAGATGATATCCAGCCGGTCCTGTCCGAGCCGTAGGCAGCGTTGAGCGCAACAGCCAGGCTGGAGCCGATGAAGAGGAGCGTGGCAGTATAGAGGGCGGCCAGTGACTTTCGGATCAGGACTGCCCTGATTTTCTGGACGGTTAATTGCTCCTGGATATGCATCAGCCGTAGTTCGGGAATGGAAATGGTGCCGCAGAGAATAGCCTCCAGTTCGGCTTTCATGGTGTTGACCCGGTCGAAGACCCTGCCGAGCCGGCCGGACGTGGAAAAGATCAAGGTGCCGCAGGCCGAAATGAGGACCGCCGGGGTGATCATGGCCGGCAGGATGTGGGTACTGGAAAGGGCATCCAGGAATTGCTTTTCCATAATAAACCATAGGTTCGTCGTTGTGGTGGTGGCGTTAAGCTCAATCGCGGTAGCGACGCATCAGGTCGCTGTATGCATCGATCCGCCGGTCCCGCAGGAACGGCCAGGTGCGTCGCACGGTTTCGCTTCTCGTGAGGTCGATGGCAACTACCCTGGTTTCTTCGCGGTCTGCCGGCAGCCGGTCCAGAAACTCCCCCTGGGGGCCGGCCACAAAGCTGTTTCCCCAGAAGCGCTGCCCCTGGTCACCTGCTCCGGGCGAGGCCTCGAATCCGACGCGGTTGACAGCCACCACCGGCAGGCCGTTGGCTACGGCATGGCCCCGCTGGACCGTTATCCAGGCCTCAAGCTGTCGCTCCTGCTCTTCCGGAGTGTCGGCCGGGTCCCAGCCGATGGCGGTGGGGTAGATGAGCAGATCTGCCCCGGCGAGGGCCATGAGACGGGCTCCTTCGGGATACCACTGGTCCCAGCAGACCAGCACTCCGAGCGAACCGACCGAGGTTTTCACCGGTGTGAACCCACGGTCGCCGGGGGTAAAATAAAACTTTTCATAATAGCCCGGATCGTCGGGGATGTGCATCTTGCGGTAGGTGCCGGCAATGGTGCCGTCCCGTTCCAGGATGACTGCCGTATTGTGGTAAAGGCCCGGTGCGCGCCGCTCGAAAAGGGAGGTGACGATGACGATCCCCAGTTCCCTGGCGATGGCGCCGAAGAGCTCCGATGACGGGCCGGGAATCGGTTCCGCAAGGTCGAACAGGGCGGCATCCTCGGTCTGACAGAAATAGGGGGTGGTATGCAGTTCCTGCAGCACCACCAGTTGGGCACCGGCTGCTGCGGCCTCGCGGATGCCGGCCACGCTCTTGGCGACAGTGGCGCTGCGATCGTCGGAACAGCTCTGCTGGACCAGTCCTGTGAGCAGGGTTTTCATGACAGGGTGCCTCTTGGCAGCTGCATGGTGACGCAGTGCAGCGAGCCGTGCTGAAGAATGAGCGGGCGACAATCGATGCCGATTATCTCCCGATCAGGAAAGGCCAGGCGGACTGCTGCGAGAGCCTCTTCGTCCCGTGCGTCGGCGTAGGTCGGAACCAGAACGGCACCGTTGACGATCAGAAAGTTGGCATAGGTGGCCGGCAGCCGTTCGCCGTCCGTGTCGAAGCTCGGAGCGGGCCAGGGGAGCGGGATAAGGCGGTACGGCTTTCCTTTGCGCGTGCGAAAGGTGGCCAACTCCTCTGACATGGCAGCCAGGGCCGGGTAGTGTTCGTCGCCGGGGTCGTCGCAGGCGGCGTACAGGATCGTGTCGTCCGGGCAGAGGCGGGCCAGGGTGTCGATGTGGGAGTCGGTATCGTCACCTGCCAGGTAGCCGTTTTCCAGCCAGAGAACGTGGTCGGCGCCGAACTCCTCTTCCAGTGTCTGCTCGATCCCTTTCCGGGTCAGATGGGGGTTCCGGTTCGCGTTCAGGAGGCACTCGGCCGTTGTCAGGATGGTCCCGCAGCCATCGCTCTCGATACTCCCACCCTCAAGGATCATGCCGACGGTGCGCCGCTCTGGCCTGAAAGCACCGGCTTCCGCCAGGAGACGGGTCACCTGGTTATCCAGGTTTGCGGCGAATTTTAGCCCCCAGCCATTGAAGCCGAAATCGAGAAGGAGCGGCGTGCCATTCTCTTGGACGGTAATAGGACCGAAGTCCCGGCTCCAGGTGTCATTGGTGGGAATCTCGACGATTCTGACCCGTTCCATTGTTGCCCCGGCATTCTTGAGCAGGGCATGGACTCCGGCCTGGTCGGGTGCGACGATGAGAACTGTTTCAAACCGGCTTATGGCGGTGGCGATGGTACAGAATACCGGTTCAACGGCGTCCAGGCACGGTGCCCAGTCGCTCTCCCGGTGAGGCCAGGCCAGGAGAACGCCGTCCTGTTCCGCCCACTCGGCTGGCAAACAACGTGTGGTCATCGATTCCTACGGCTCCTGCAAAGAGTAATAAGGCATGGTTAGCATACCTCCAGCAAATCTTGCAATAACAATTATCCGGGTATCCACGGTGAAAATATCGGACTATTTCGGTAGGTGGCGGGGCCAGTGGCCGCCCGGTTTGGTCGGGTTATTTGCCCAGTTTCCCCTTGATCGCCGTCATTACGTGGTAGGCATCGTTGATGGCGGTGTAGATCAGGTTGGGGTGCCGTTCTTCCTGAATCGTTCCCTCGCTGATTTTCATGAAAGACGGCGAAATCGCTCCGCCGACGACATATACCCCCTTGCGGGTCGACTCGAATTCAGAAGTGAGGAGTACCAGCCGATCCCCTTCCTTGGCGATCTTGCAGACCCCGGCGGTACAGGCGATGGTCTGGATGCCGAGCTTGTCGAAGATCGGCACCGGCCCCTGGGAGCCGATGCAGGCGATGACATGTTTCATCGGAAAGCTCATGGCATGGTAGATCTCGATGCCGTCCTCCTGTTTGAACTCGTTGATCCGGATTACCAGGCGGTCGACACCTTCTTCGTCCACTTCGCCGATGCGCGGGGTGGCTCCCGGCAGTAACCGGATGTTGCCTCCCAGGAGGATCTCTTCGCCCAGTCGCTGGGCCGTTTCCTTGTTGACGTCAAAGGTCTCGGCCATATGGGCCCAGTAGACCGGATGCGTGTCGTTTGCCTGACGCTTGGCCTTGAGAATGGCGATGATAACGTCTGCCGCCGTGTTGCCGCCACCGATCACCACAGTTCTGACCCCGACATACTTGGCGGCGTCTTCCAGGGACTTGGCCACCATCTTGGCATCCCCGTAGACCGAGAGCTCGCGGGGGATGTTGCTGCCAAAGGCCAGGACAACCTTTTTCCCTTTGAAGGTGCCGTGGCTGGTGATGACGGCCAGGCAGTCGCGTTCGTCCCTCATATCCTCGAACGCCACATCGGTCCGGACGTTCAGGTTTTCATGCTGTACGAAGTGCTGCACGTACTGGATGTAGCTTTCGACTGTCACCGGTTTGTCGGGTGGCCGCAACTCATCGACCAGGAAGGGTTCCGGCGCATCTTTCGGTTTCGAGGCGTAGACGTGCTTTCCTTCCGGGTAGGTATTGGCGATTCCCTGGAAAACCGTCTTGCCTGATTCGAGTACCAGGTAGGACAGGCCGTATTTGTGGCACAGGTAGGCGGCAGCCACCCCGGCCGGGCCGCCGCCGACAATCAGTACATCGTGGATCTTTGACATGGATTACTCCTCGCGATACTGGACAATGGCGATGTAGCTACTATACTCCGTTGGTTAATTAAGGCAATAATGCCGTTTATCAGGCAAGACAGATTGCAATCCGGCTGTTTACACCCGGGGAATTTCCGGTACAATCTCACCAGAACAGTTGACAGGAGGATGCGACCATGGAAGATAGGAACAATAACGTTGCGGTTGTCGGTGCTCTCATGCTTGTGGCGGGCGGTATCATCGGTGCCGGCGTGGCGCTGCTCTATGCCCCCCAGTCCGGCAGGAAAACCCGGCGGGACATTGCCCGCTATACCAACAAGGTCAAGCGCCGTGCCGGTGATGTGATCGACGATTTTTCCGGCAGTGTGCACGATATGGTGGAAAGCGTGGGGGAAAAGGCCGAGGAGATCCTGGACAAGGGGAAGGACCTGGCCTACGACGCCAAGCGGGAACTGCTCAACGTCATCGAGGACGGACAGCAGAAACTGGAAAAACAGAAGAGCCGCTTGGCCAAGCTGATCGGTTAATGTTGGTTGTTCGGAACGGGGCGCTCGTGGGGCGCCCCGTTTTGTTTGCCGTGCATGGTGATGTCGCCGTACCAGGCCGTAGCCTCCTCGCCCGTGTCGTCGGTGTCGGTCATGACCGCCACCCCGCCAACAGCAGGAGGTTCGGCGCCGAAGAGTTGCCGATAGTCATCATAGACGTTTCGTTCCTCGCTCACCCAGGTTCCCGCCTTGTCGCTTCCCGATTCGGTCGCCAGAATCATGATGTTCTTCGTGTAGGGGCTCGGCGCCGAGCTCCCCTTGGGCATCCTGGCCGACCAGACATAGTTGATGGCCCGTGTTCGCCAGAAAAAGGTGCGGGGAAACGCCACGTAGACCCTGGCCACGAAGTCGTCACCCTTCTTTACCGTCACATCTTCACCCTTCAGCGGGGCCTGTATCTTCCACGACCAGCGGAGGATCGGTAATTTCTTCAGATCGATGGTCATCTTGCGGACAAGCCCTGACGCGGCTTTCTTGCTCTGGGCCTGCAGGACGGTCCGGCCGTTTTCCGGCACCAGGGTGTACACGGTATTCCCTTTGAACACCTTCTCTTCCCAGCCGCTCAGGTCGTTTTCGGAAAAGGTGCCGATCTTCAATTCGGATGCTGCGGCACCGGCCGCAACTGCCAGGAACGTCAGGAACGTCAGTATACGGAACGGAGATATACACTGCATGAATAGGTATCCTCGGGGTAAGATTGGTTGGGCAAGCATAGCACAACCTGGGTAAATTGAAATCGCCTCTTTCAAGTCGCACCGACTGTTGGTATCCTAATGAAACTTTGAATTCACCGGAGGTTCCCATGTATCCCGACTCGGTCAATCTGCCGTTCAATCATACGATTATCGCCAAAGATTTTGTCCCTGCCATGCCCGGTGCCGTGCCGCCGTCCGGCGACGGTTTCTGGCTGCTGATTCAGGGGAATGGGCTGGTCCTGGTTCCCGGAGAACACGGCCCGGCGCTCCCGGCCGGCCGCGGAGCCGCCACTGTTGGTGATGCACCACCCGTCCCACTGGGGACCTGGCAGGGAGCGCCCCTCTTTGCCCGCGCCATAAGCCGCGATGTCCAACTGCCGGCGGGATGGCTCTGCGAGCCGTTCAACGCGTTTGAAGAGCGGATACCCGACACCCTCCTCACCCTGGGCGGCTTTGCCAAGCAGGTGCTCCATTGGCAGCAGCAGAGCCGTCACTGCTCCAGGTGCGGCGCCATTCTTTCCGCGAATTCCGGCAACTGGGGGATGCGGTGCGATGGCTGCGGTCACGAGCATTTTCCCGCGATTCACCCCTGCATCATCGTCCTTATCCGGCGTCATGACGAATTTCTCCTGACGCGGAAGGCCGAGTGGCCGCCGGGCCGCTACGGCCTGGTTGCCGGCTTTCTCGATATGGGCGAATCGCTGGAGGAGTGCGTGCATCGGGAGGTGCGGGAGGAGACCGGGATCGAGGTGACCGGGGTACGCTATGTGGGGAGTCAGAACTGGCCATTTCCCAGCCAGCTGATGGCAGGGTTTGTCGCCGATTATGCCGGTGGCGAGCTGAGGGTTGACCATAAGGAACTGGAGGATGCCCGCTGGTTCTGCCCGACGGAGATGCCCGAACATATTCCCCCCAAAAGGAGCATTGCCCGCTGGATCATCGACAGATATGCATTTCATAGTGAAAGCTAGCTTGTTAACCGTATTGTTCGGCAAGGTTGACGAATGCGGCTGATTGTGCTACAAGCGGACTATCATGACCGATGCATCATTTCACACATTCGCCGCTGAACTGGCCGACCTGAAGGAGCGCGGGCTCCATCGCCGCGAGCGCCTGGTGGCGGGAAGCCAGGGAAGCCATGTCTCCCTTGACGGCCGCGAGGTCCTGCTGCTCTGTTCCAACAACTACCTGGGGCTGGCGGATCATCCGCGCCTCAAGGAGGCCGCCATCAGTGCCGTGGAACGCTTTGGGGTATCCAGCGGTGCGGCCCGCCTGGTCTCCGGCACCATGGAACTCCACCGTGCACTGGAGGAGCGGCTGGCCCGCTTCAAGGGAACCGAAGGGGCCATTGCCTTCAACGGCGGCTATCCGGCCAATGTGGGTATTATCCAGGCCCTGGTGGGGCGGGGTGATACGGTCTATTCGGACCGGTTGAACCATGCCAGCATCGTGGACGGTTGTCTTTTGTCCCGGGCCGAGGTGGTCCGTTACACCCACAACGACATGGCCGCGCTGCGCCGGTTGATGGAAAAGAATCGGGGGCGGGGCCGGCAACTGATCGTCACCGACGGCGTCTTCAGCATGGACGGCGATCTGGCGCCGCTCAAGGAACTGGCAACCATAAAGCGGGAGTTCGGCGCCCTGCTCATGGTGGACGACGCCCATGGCACCGGCGTTCTCGGCGCCGGCGGGCGGGGAAGCGTTGAGCTGTGCGGCGTGGCCGGCGACGTGGATGTTCAGATGGGAACCCTGGGCAAGGGGCTGGGGAGCTTCGGCGCCTATGCCGCCGCCTCTGCCGAGATTGTCGATTACCTGCGCAACAAGGCCCGAAGCTACATTTTCTCCACCTCGCTGCCGCCGGCAGTCCTGGCGGCGTCCCTGGCCGCCATCGATCTGGTGGACAGCCCGGAAGGCGCCATGCTGAGGGAGCGTCTGGCGCGGCATGCCGGACAGTTCCGGGTAACCCTTGCCGGGGCCGGTTTTGATACCATGGGGAGTGCCACCCAGATCGTGCCGGTCCTGGTGGGGGAACCTGCCCCTACCATGGAGTTTTCCCGCCTCCTGCTGGAGGAAGGTTTCTTTGTCCAGGGGATTCGTCCCCCCACGGTGCCGGCCGGCAGCTGCCGGCTCCGCTGCACCCTGATGGCCACCCACAGCGACGAAGAGCTCTCCGCCGCCCTTGCTGCAATCATCCGCATCGGTCGGCAGTTGGCCGTCATCGGCTGACCTTCCCGGACCGGTCCATGCCCGTTATTACTGCTGCAGACAACACACAACTCTTTTATGAGACCGCCGGCCGCGGCCGGCCGCTGGTCTTCATCCATGGCTGGGCCATGAGCGGCCGGGTCTGGCATTTCCAGGCCGAAACCTTTGCCCATGACTGGCAGGTAATTGTTCCTGACCTGCGGGGTCACGGCCGTTCCGGTCAGGGATCGGCACCGTCACTCGGCATGGCCGATTTTGCCGCTGATCTGGTTGCACTCTTCACTGCCTTGGACCTGGAGGGGGCGACCCTGGTGGGCTGGTCCATGGGGGCGCAGGTGGTGCTGGAGGCGTTCCCGGCACTGCGGGAACGGGTCGCGGCTCTGGTCCTGGTGGGGGGAACTCCCCGCTTTACCGCTACCGACGATTACCCGTTCGGCCTGCCGCCGGTCGAGGCGAGGGGAATGGCGCTCAGGTTGAAGCGCGACTATTCCCGGACCATGGGGGATTTTTTCAAGGCGATGTTCGCCGAAGGGGAACTGGTGGGTGAGCAGTACCAGCGGGTGGTGCGGGAGATCGTCATTCCCGGCCGCCGGCCTGAACCGGAGGCGGCGGTGAAGGCGCTGGCAGCCCTCACCGGGGCCGACCAGCGTCACCAACTGGCCGGAATAGATCGGCCTGCTCTTCTCGTGCACGGGACTGCCGACAGCATCTGTCTCCCCGGTGCATCCCACTTCATGGCCGGGCAGTTGTCCGATGCCACCCTGGTACTGCTGGAGGGATACGGCCATGCCCCGTTCATCTCAAGTCCCGCCTTGTTCGATCCGTTTCTCGTCCGCTTCCTGGAGAGGGTCTATGCAGGTGATTGACCGCAGGAGGGTCCGCAGTTCGTTCCATGCCCGGGCCGGTGACTATGACCGCCATGCCGTGGTCCAGAAGCGGGTGCTGGAGCGTTTTACCCCCCTCCTGCCGGCAGGGAGCGGAATCGCCCGGGTACTGGACATCGGCTCCGGCACCGGCGTTTTGCTGCAGCAACTGGCGGACCGCTATCCCATGGCTCGGCTGACCGGGCTCGACCTCGCCCCGGGGATGGCGATGACCGCCCGGGAGCGGCTTGCGGGGAACGACCGGGTGGACTTTGTTACGGCCGATGCCGAAGCGCTTCCCCTCGGCGATGCCTGTCTCGATCTGGTAGTGTCGACCTCCACCATGCAGTGGCTGGAGAGCCTGGAGCAGGCCTTTGACGAGGTGCGGCGCGTACTCCGGCCGGGCGGACGGTTCTGCTTTGCCCTGTTCGGCGAACAGACCCTGTTCGAGCTGCGCGCCTCCTACCGGGCCGCGGTGGCGGCAGTCGGCAGGGGAGCCGTTGACCGGACCCAGCGCTTCAGCAGCATGGCCGACGTCTCATCCGCTCTGAGCGCTACCGGCTTTACACGGGAATCCCTCGTTTCGGAACTGGAGATAGAGATCCACCCGGACGTTGCACACCTGGTACGGGCCATCAGGAACATAGGGGCGGGGAATGCCGTGCAGGCTCCCGGCCGTGGCCTGGCGGAGCGGCGGGTGATGCTGGCCATGATGGACCACTACCAGCGCGAGTATGCCGTGGAAGGAGCCATTCCGGCTACCTACGAGGTTATCTACGGAGTGGCGCGGATTGGGGAGTAGGTCGCCTGGCGCGGCAGGCTACAGAGCCTGCAGCACCACGCACTTCAGGTACTCGGTTTCCGGTACGGCCAGCAGCACCGGATGGTCCGCAGCCTGGCTGTGCACCCCGAGCAGCCGCATGCTGCGGCCGGCCTGGCGAGCCGCCTGTCCCAGGATCTCCCGGAACTGTTCCCGCTGCATATGGAATGAACAGGAGCAGGTGATCAGGCAGCCGCCCTCGTCCAGGAGCTCCATGGCACGGCGGTTGACGGTCAGGTACCCCTTTTCCGCCTCTTTCAGCTGCTTCTTGTTTTTCACAAATGCCGGCGGGTCCATGACGATCACCCCGAAGCGGCGGCCTTCGTGCTTCAGGCTCCGCAGCCGCTCAAAGGCGTCGACCGTCTCGACGGTCACCCTGTCGCCGACACCGTTCAGGGCGGCGTTCTGCGCGGCCAGGGCTGTGGCCTTGGCCGAGATGTCCAGGCAGGTCACCGATCGGGCGCCGAAGGCCGCACCGTGCACCCCCCAGCTGCCGGCGTAGCAGAAGCAGTCCAGCATCTCTTTCCCTGCCACCAGCGGCTTCAGGAGCAGGTGGTTTTCCTTCTGGTCCAGAAAATGGCCGGTCTTCTGGCCGCCGAGCAGGTCGACGCTGAAGCGAAGGCCGTTTTCGGTAATCTCCACCATCTCCGGGATCTCCCCAGTAATCACCTCCACCGTTTCCCGCAACCCTTCCAGGTTCCGCACGGCCACGTCGTTCCGGGCCACAATCCCCTTTGGCCTCAGCAGGTCGGTGAGCGCGGTGCAGATCAGCTCCCGGCGGGTCTCCATTCCCCAAGTCAGGAACTGCATTGACAGGAAGTCGCCGTACTTGTCCACCACCAGGCCGGGAAGCAGATCCCCCTCGCCGTGCACCAGGCGAAAGGTTTCCAACATTGGGTAGCGGGCGTGCCGATAGTCGAGGGCAGCAGTCAAGCGCTGCCGGAAGAAGCCGACCGTGTCGATGTCGTCACGCGTACGGGTGAGAATCCTGCCGGCAATCAGGGAGTGGGGGTTGTAGTAGCCGATGCCGATGAAGTCGCCGCCGGCTGAGAGGAATTCGGCAGCCGCTCCCGGTTGCCGGTCGCCTCGCATCTCGCGGATTTCGTTGCTGAACACCCAGGGGTGGCCTCCCCTGACGCGCCGCTCTTCGCCGCGGCCAAGGATAATGGTGGTTGTGACGGGCATGGGTTGCTCCTGAAAATAAAAATCCCCTTGGCGGGGATTTTGGGTGCGTGGCGGTGAGGGAGGAGGCTAGATGATGTCGACGATCTTGCGGGCCAGGGGGTGGACAACGGTATAGAAGACCTCAACCCCGTCCCGCTTCCCCTCGATGATCCCCTTGTTCTTCAGGAGCGCCAGGTGCTGGGACACGGTTGCCTGGGGAAGGTTGAGACATTCCCAGATATGCTTGACGTTGCACTCCTGGGTGCAGAGCCCGGCCACGATCTTCAGCCTGATCGGGTGTCCGAGCACCTTGAGTATTTCGGCTTCCTGCTCGAATGTCCTGCTGATGGTAAAGTCCATGGCTACAATGCCCCATTGCTGAACGAAAATAAAAAAAGTTCGCAGCTTCTATATATGAGAAAACGCTTAGTTGTCAACAGAAAGCTCTTTTGCTGAATAGATTTCGCCGCTGAAGTGGCAGGCGGCCAGATGCCCGCCACCCTTGTCCTCCAGGGGCGGGATCTCCCGTCGGCACAGGTCGCGGGCATAAGGGCAGCGGGGGTGGAGCGGGCAGCCGGCAGGTGGCGCCAGGGGGGAGGGTATGTCGCCACGCAGGATCGGACCGGTCGGGCGATCAGTCGGCGTGATGTGGGGTACGGCCGCCAGCAGCGCCTCCGTGTACGGGTGGCAATTGTGGGCGAAGACGGCATCGCGCGTGCCGATTTCGACGATCCTGCCCAGATACATCACGGCAATCCGGTCGCTCATGTGGCGGACCACGGACAGGTCATGGGCGATGAAGAGAAAGGACAGCGAACGCTCCCGCTTCAGTTCCAGGAGGAGGTTGAGGATCTGGGCCTGGATGGAGAGGTCCAGGGCAGAGACCGGTTCGTCGGCGACGATCAGGCGGGGGGATACTGCCAGAGCCCGGGCGATGCCGATCCGCTGGCGCTGCCCGCCGGAGAATTCATGTGGGTACCGGTGGAACTGTTCCTCGGTCAACCCCACCCGTGCCATCAGGGTCAGCACCATCTCCTGCCGGCGGTTGCCGGCGGCAATGCCATGGATGGCCAACGGCTCGCCGATGATGTCGCCGATCCGCTGTCTGGGGTTGAGGGAAGAAAAAGGGTCCTGGAAGATCATCTGGACGTTGCGCCGGAATGTTGCCAGCCCGGTTTTCCCCATGTTGGGAAGTGGACTGCCTTCAAAGCGGACTTCGCCATCGGTTGGCGGAATGAGTCCCATGAGGAGCCGGGCAATGGTGGACTTGCCACACCCCGATTCGCCGGCCAGACCCAGGGTTTCGCCGGGGGCCAGATGAAACGAGACCCCGTCGACGGCCCGTGCCAGCTGCCGTGGTGCCAGCGGTCCTGCCGTGACCGGAAAATGCTTGGTAAGGTTGACAGCTTCCAGGAGTGGAGCGTTCATAGACATTTCCAGCAGCTTACCCGGTGTCCGGGAGTCGGTTCCAGCACAGGCGGGCGCTCGACCCGGCACTGGCCTGTCGGGTCGGGGCACCGGTCGCAAAAGCCGCAGCCGGGAAGTTCCATCGACAGCGACGGTACCTGGCCGGCAATGGTGGCGAGTGGCTCACCGGGGCGTCCTCCTTGGGGGAGCGAGGCCAGGAGCCCCCTGGTGTAAGGGTGCAGGGGATTGGTGAGGATCTCTTTGGTGCTCCCCTGTTCGACGATTCTGCCGGCGTACATGATCGCCGTTGCATGGGCCCGTTCGGCAACGATCCCCAGATCGTGGGTGATCAGGAGCAGGCTCATGCCGGTCTGCTGTTTCAGCTGATCGATCAGTTCCAGGATCTGGGCCTGGATCGTGACATCCAGGGCGGTGGTCGGCTCGTCGGCAATGAGCAGCCGGGGCCGGCAGGCCAGCGCCATGGCGATCATCACCCGTTGCTTCATGCCGCCGCTCATCTGGTGGGGATAGGCGTTGTAGCGTTCTACCGGCGCCGGAATGCCCACCTGGTCCAGCAGGCGCACCGCTTCTCCCCGTGCTTCCTTGGCCGAAAGGCCACGGTGGAGTCTCAGCCCTTCGGCGATCTGAAAACCGGTGGTGAGTACCGGGTTGAGCGAGGTCATCGGCTCCTGGAAGATCATGGCCAGGCGGTCTCCCCTGAGCTGGCGCAGCTCTTCCGGTGAGATGGTACAGAGGTCGGTTCCCTGGAACAGGATTTCACCGGCAACGATTCTCCCGGGAGGGGAAACCAGCCCCATGATCGAATAGGCGGTGGCACTCTTGCCGCACCCCGATTCTCCGACCAGGGCCAGTGTCTCACCCTCATTCAGGGAAAAATCAATCCGGTCCACCGCCTTGACTACACTGCGGGGAAGAATGTAGTGGGTTGCCAGCTGTTTGACTTCCAGAAGAGAGCTCAACGTTGGCCGCACTTTCAGTCTCAATGTGATGGTGTGAGCATCATCCCTGGCGGTACCGCGCGGGGAGTCTGCGGGTCCCCGGGACTGATGGGAGGTTATAGCACTATTTGGTGAGAGGGGCAAACAGGTTGTACGTCAGGCAGTGATCCCGTCAGGCGTGGGCTACGGACATCAGGGGGCGGTCATCTTCGGTATGCAGGATCTGAATCTCTCCTTGTTGCACGATTTCGATAAAGTGAGGGACCAGCGCAGGATCGAATTGGCTGCCGGCATTATCCTGCAACTCCTTGATTGCCTGTTCGGGGGGGAGTGCTTTCCGGTAAGGCCGGTCGCTGGTCATGGCATCGAATGAGTCGGCGATGGCGAGAATCCGCGATTCCAGGAGCAACTGTTCCGAGGGAATATTATTGGGATAGCCCTGTCCGTCGAAGCGTTCGTGGTGCTGGCCGATGCAGAGGCGGACGTCGGTGAGGAACTCTATCGGTTCGAGAATCTTCATGCCGATGACCGGATGCTGCTGGAGGTCAATGATATCCTCGGCGGTCAGCCTTCCCTGCTTGTGGAGGAGCGTCAGGTCGACCCCGATCTTGCCGATGTCGTGCAGGATGGCGGCGCGCTCGATGATCTTCAGCCGTTCCTGGGGGAGACCCAGCTTTTTCGCCAGCGCAACGCTGTAGCGGGTGACCCGTTCCGAGTGACCACGTGTGTAGCTGTCGCTCGCTTCGATGGCCGATACCAGGGCGTGAATCGTGTTCATGTAGGTTCTCTGTTGTTCTTCGTAGAGCCGGGCATTCTTGATGGCAATGCTCGCCTGGGCCGCGATGGTTGTCAGCAACTCCAGTTCTTCGTTGGTGTAGACCGAATTGTCCTTCTTGTTGACGACCGTAATGGTGCCGACCATTTCGTCCTTGGTGGCCAGCGGGACACAGATGAGGGTCTTCCGTTCATAGCCGAGGGAGCTGAAACGGTCGAACTGGGGGGCGTCGTTGATGTCGGAGATGAGCAGTGGCTTGCCGTTTTCGATGACCCACGCCGAGACGCTGGATGGTTTCATCGGAATATAGGTTTTCCCTTCGCCAATGGTCCTGTGCCCGAACAGGGAGGATACGAGCAGTTGCTCCCCCTGCTGGTCATAGATGACGATGTAGCCGATCTGGGCGTTCAGTGTTTCCATGGTGGTGTTGACGATGAGATCGAAGAGCTTTGCCGGTTCCATGGTGGAGTTGATTCCCAAACCTACCTTGTACAGGGTGGAGAGTTTGGAGACGGTCTTTTCCAGGACCGTGTTCTTGTCTTCCAGTTCGCCGGCCAGGTCGGCAATTTTATAGTTTGCCTCTTCGATTTCTTCGATCCGCTCTTCCAGGGCGACGTTCAGGTTTTCGATCTCCAGAATCTGTTCTTCCAGTTTCTGGTTCATCTGGTGAATGTCCCGATGATGGGAGAGCTTGCTCTGGGCGAGGGCCAGTTCCCGCTCGTGGGAGATGGCGGTGTCCATGAGACCTTTCAGGCGGACCACCATATGGTTGAAATTGTCGGAGAGCAGTCGCATTTCCGTGCTGCTGTGAAGGGAAGTCTGGCTGGAAAAATCACCTTTTTCCACTAATTGCATGGAGCGGATGAGTTGACGGAGTGGTCGGTCTACATAATAAATCAGCGCGACCGAGATCGTGATGATGATGAGCAGGATGATGCTGGCGGTGGTGATGAGCGAGCTCTGTCTAACGCTGGTCAGATAGGATTCCAGGTAGTTGAGGGACACATCCACCTGAAGTATGCCGAGCGTGTCGGCATTGGAGTCATGGCAGGTGTGACAGGTGGGGCCGTTGTGTATGAGAGCGGACGCGGTAAATGCGTTGGGACGCTGCAACGCACTGGTGTTCCCGGATTTGAGATGGTCCAATTCGGCAGGGGAGATCGGGTGACCGATCTCTTCGGTGTTTGCCGAGTTGAGAATCTTGCCGTCGGGACCGACGATGCGTATCGAGGTGATGTTTTCCTGGGACCTGATCCGGGACAATATGGTGCGAACGTCGTCGGAGCGGCCGCTGCGCATGGCATCGGCAACACTGTTCTTGATGGTTTCCGTGAGAAGGAGGGTGTTCCGTTCCGTAATGCCGTTGACCAGATCCTTTTGCAGGCTGTAAGCGAACAGGCCCGCAACGGCGATAATGGCTACCACGATCGAGCAGGTCAATCCGAGGATTTTTATTTTTAATGAGTTCATGGATTCCGTATGCTAAGAAAAAAATCTCACTTTGACTAGTAATTTTAGCGCGTTAGCGGTTAAAATCAATTAATGGCGATGTCGGTTGGTTGACTGTAATGAGTTGGTTGTCATATGGGTGTGCAATTGGCCCGGTAAACTTGTTGTTGTGTTACATCTTAGTTTTGTTGCTTCAGTGTGTTACGAGTGTTACTGGTTGCTTTTTCACTGTTCGGTGCGGGCCTGCAAACTATGTTCTCAGGGGATCTGATCGCTTCTGTTCACAACAGATTAAGCAAGCAGCTTGCCAAAGGTCGCTGGAATTCGGATGGTCATAGATATCGAAAATACCTATCGTTAGATTTGTTTGAAAAACATTGACGCCACGGGCTGTTTGTGATTTTATCAGCAAGTTTCAGGGATGGGATGGTAGTGTGAGGTACCATTTATGCATATTGGCGGCACTGTTGTTGTGTGTCGTGCACCCGGCGACAGCTGCCCCTTTACGGCCGGAAACCGTGCGGGTTGCCATTCTCAAAGGTGCTGACGTCATTCGCCTGGATGGCAATGGCGTTTTGGTCACCGATGAGCAGCGGATGCCCCTCAGGATCACCCTGCCTGCCCAGATGCGGTTTGTGAAGGGGGGGGTGACGGTGCAGGGAAAGACCGTGCGGGGGGTAACCCTGGCTTCTCCCGCCACCATGCTCGTGAACGGTAAAAAGTACCGTGGCTTGGTGGAACTGATTCCCGCTGACAAGGGGGGGGTGGTCGTCAACGAACTCCCCCTGGAAGAGTATCTGATCGGCCTCATCAACTGCGAGATATCGTCCCAATGGCCGATTGACGCGATAAAGGCCCAGGCGGTGATCGCCCGTTCATATGCCCTGTACCAGATGGAGGCCCGCAGGTATGCCTTGTATCATCTGGAGTCCAGCGTTCTCGATCAGGTCTACGACGGCGCTGGTATTGAGGACAGTCGGGCGGCCCGTGGGGTCCAGGAAACAACGGGAGAGGTCCTGACGTATAACAATAAAGTGATCCAGGCGTTTTACCATTCCAGTTGCGGCGGACATACCGAATCCGCTGCCAATGTCTGGGGTGGTTCTTTTCCTTATCTCCAGGGTGTTGCCTGTGCCTACTGCACCGAAGCCACTGCAGCGCGCTGGGACGCAACCTTGCCGCTGAAAAAGGTGGAGGGGCTCCTCAAGGTTGCCGGCATTCAGGCCTCCGGTCTGAAGGAGATCAGGGCCGGCAGCAGCAACCCGAGTGGCAGACTGGAGCAGGTTGTGCTGGTGACTGCGCGCGGCAATCTGCCGGTTCCGGCAGTGATGTTTCGCAAGGCGGTTGGTTATGGTGTCATCAAGAGCACCAGGTTTCGGATCGACTCCCGGGCTGACGAACTGATCTTCAGCGGTGTCGGCAACGGTCACGGCGTAGGTTTGTGCCAATGGGGGGCCAAGCAGCGGGCCAGCGACGGTTTCGACTACCGGGAGATCCTGAGTTACTACTATCCCGGCACCAAGCTGGTAAAGCTTTACAGCGACTGACCGATGCGGCTTGACGACTTCGATTACGAGCTCCCTGCGGAGCTGATTGCCCAGGAGCCCCTGGCCAGGCGGGACACGGCCCGGCTCATGCTGCTCGACCGGGCGTCCGGAGCGCTCGACGAAAGAACCGTCTCGGCCTTTCCCGATCTGCTCAACAGTGGCGATCTCCTGGTCCTGAACGATACCAGGGTCATTCCGGCACGGCTGTTGGGCCGGAAGGAGAGTGGCGGCCGGGTGGAGATCTTCCTGGTGCGCAGAACTCCGGAAGAGGGGGAGTGCTGGCTCTGTCTGCTCCGTTCTTCCAAACCGTCCCGGCCGGGCACGTGCATCCTGCTCGCCGACGGGATGACCGCCACCGTGACGGCGCAGGTTGACGAAGGGACATGGACCGTTTCCTTTGCACCGGCAGAGGCCTTTTCCGACTGGCTGGAACGGCACGGCCAGATGCCGCTCCCCCCGTACATCAGGCGGGGGGCCGGGGCGCATGACCGGCAGCGGTATCAGACCGTTTTTGCCCGCCAGGCCGGGGCCGTGGCCGCACCTACTGCAGGGCTGCACTTTACCCCGGAGCTCCTGGATGCAGTCCGATCCCGCGGGGTAACGGTCGCCACCCTTACGCTTCATGTGGGGCTCGGTACCTTTCAGCCGGTCCGCGTCGACAATATCCTGGAGCACCGGATGCATCGGGAATTCTACCGGATTCCCGAGGAGACGGCCCGGGAGGTGGCGCGACGCAAGAGAGAAGGCGGGCGGATTGTCACGGTCGGCACCACCACGACCCGGGCGCTGGAACATGCCTCCCGCGAGGATGGGACCGTTCGGGCCGGCGCCGGGGAAGCGGATATATTCATCTACCCCGGTTACCGGTTTCGGGTGGTGGATGCGCTGCTGACCAACTTTCACCTGCCGAAGTCGACGCTCCTCATGCTGGTGTCGGCCTTCGCCGGTAAAGATATGGTCTTTGCGGCGTATGAGGAGGCGATCAGGCGCCGCTTCCGGTTTTTCAGCTACGGCGACGCCATGTTCATCTATTGACGTTGATTCGTAGGGGCGCGGTTCCCGCGACCAGGGCGGGGAAACACCAGGGCGGGGAGACCCCGCCCCTACGGAACCATAAGAGAAAGACAGTCTTTGTCAGCCATACAGTTCACGCTCATCAGGCAGGACGGCAACGCCCGGCTCGGCTCTTTGACAACCCCCCACGGGACCATCGAAACTCCCATCTTCATGCCGGTGGGAACCCAGGGAACCGTGAAGGCAATGACCCCGGACGAACTGCGCCAGGTCGGGTCACAGATCATCCTGGGCAACACCTATCACCTGTATCTTCGGCCCGGCCACGAGCTGGTGGCGCGTCTGGGCGGGCTTCACCGCTTCATGGCCTGGGACGGTCCGATCCTGACCGACAGCGGCGGCTTCCAGGTGTTCAGCCTGGGAGAGCTGCGCAAGATAACGGAGGAGGGGGTCCGGTTCCAGTCCCACCTGGACGGTTCGTACCACCTGCTGACGCCGGAACGTTCCATTGCCGTGCAGGAGGCGCTGGGTGCCGACATCATCATGTGTTTTGACGAATGCCCGCCGGAGCCGGGCGACTTCGCCTATGTGAGCCGGTCCCTGGAGCTCACCACCCGTTGGGCACGGCGCTGCAGGGAGGCGCACCATCGGAGTGACCAGGCCCTGTTCGGCATCGTGCAGGGGGGGCTTTTTCCCGAGCTGCGGGAGCGGAGCGTTCAGGAGCTCCGGGAGATCGGTTTCGACGGGTACGCCCTGGGGGGGGTGTCGGTCGGAGAGGAAAAGGCGCGGATGCGCGAGGTGATGGCCTTCTCGGCGCCGTTTTTCCCGCAGGACCAGCCCCGCTACGTCATGGGGATCGGGACGCCCGAAGATCTGGTGGAGGCGGTTGCTGCAGGGTATGATATGTTCGATTGTGTCATGCCGACCAGAAACGCCAGAAACGGCATGCTCTTCACCTCGTTCGGCCGGGTCAGCATCAAGCGGGGGGAGTATGCGGCCGATGAGGGGCCGCTGGACCCGGAGTGCGACTGCTATGTCTGCCGCACCTTCAGCCGGGCCTATCTGCGCCACCTGTACCGTGCCGGGGAGATTCTGGCTTCACGGCTGAACACCTGGCATAATCTGCACTACTATTTGAACCTGATGTCACAGATGCGCCAGGCCATCGGGGATGGCCGTTTTGCCGAGTTCCGCCGGGAGTTCTACGCGAAGCGGCAGGACGCTAAAGGCTCAGGGCTCAGGGCAGACAGCTTGTAACACTACATACAACGGAGGTTTCATCTATGCTCGGTTTGGCATTCGCAATGGGGACCCCCCCGGGTGGCGCATCAGGAGGGGGGCAGTCGGCACTTCTCAATATCGTGCCGCTGATCTTCATGTTCGGCATCTTCTATTTTCTGCTCATCCGGCCCCAGCAGAAGCGGGCCAAGGAGCACCGGGTCCTGCTTGACGCCCTGAAAAAGGGTGACCAGGTAGTCACAGCCGGCGGTGTCCATGGCAAGGTTTCTGCCATCGACGAGGCGGTCGTCACCCTGGAAGTGGCCACTGGTGTGAATATCAAGGTGGACAAGGGGCATATCGCCCGGGTGGTCATCAAGTAGTTTTCATTCGGCACTGACTGCCGGCAGCTGTTACTACCGGGATGCGGGCGTGTCGTGCCCGTATTCCTTCTGAAAGGAGTACCCAGCATGGCGAAAGGATTTACGTGGCGCGCCAGCCTGATAATCCTCTTCCTTTTCCTGTCGGTTCTCTACATGGTGCCGACCCTGGTTCCCAAACTGCCATCATGGTGGAGCGGACTGCTTCCCAAGGACAAGATCCACCTGGGTCTCGACCTTCAGGGGGGGACCCACCTGGTGATGGAAGTGGACACGCCGAAGGCGGTCGATGGGGCACTGGACCTGATTGCCACCGATCTCGAGGATTCCCTCACTGCCCAAAATCTGCGGTTCAAGCGGATCGGTCGGGTTGCCGGCGACCGGATTCAGCTCTCGCTGTATGACAAGGGGTCGAGCGAAGAGGTCCAGAAACTGGTGAAGAAGAAGTACCCGGAAATGGAACTGCTGCCGCAGACCGAGGAGGGGGGCTTCATCAACCTCCAGCTGCGGATGAACGAAAAGGTGATCCAGGACCGGAAGGACAAGGCCGTTGCCCAGGCCCTGGAGACGATCCGTAACCGGATCGACCAGTTCGGGGTCTCGGAGCCGGTCATCCAGCGTGAAGGGATCAACCACGTGGTGGTCCAACTTCCCGGCATCAAGGATCCCAAGCGGGCCATCGAGCTGATCGGCAAGACGGCGCGCCTTGAATTCAAGCTGGTGGACGAGAACGTAAACGCTGCCACGGCCACCCCGGGCACTATCCCAGAGGACGAAGAACTCCTGACGGAGAAGAGAACCGACCAGACCACCGGCGCGGTGACCGAGATCCCGCTGGTGGTCAAGCGGAAGGCGATGATCACCGGTGAATTGCTGACCGACGCCCAGGTCAGGATCGACTCCCAGTTCAACCAGCCGTACGTGGCCATCGAGTTCAACTCCACCGGGGCCCGGCTGTTCGATCAGGTAACCGCCGCCAACGTGGGCAAGCGGTTTGCCATTGTCCTGGATAATACCGTCTACTCCGCCCCGGTCATCAGGGAGCGGATCTCCGGCGGTAGCGCCCAGATCTCCGGCTCCTTCACCGAAAAGGACGCCGCCGACCTGGCCATCGTCCTGCGGGCCGGCTCGCTGCCCGCGCCGGTCAAGATCATCCAGAACGTGACCGTCGGTCCGTCCCTGGGGCAGGACTCCATCAGCAAGGGGTTGATCGCCGGCGCCATCGGCGTGGCCCTGGTGGTGATCTTCATGACCATCTACTACAAACTGTCCGGTCTGGTCGCCAACCTGGGGATGATCCTCAACATCGTCTACCTGATGGGTTCCCTGTCGGCCCTCGGCGCTACCCTCACCCTGCCGGGCATTGCCGCCATCGTGCTCCTGATCGGTATGTCGGTGGACTCCAACGTCCTTATCTTCGAGAGGATCAGGGAGGAGCTGAGACTCGGCAAGACACCGCAGGCCGGGGTCGACTCCGGGTATGACAAGGCGTTTCTGACCATCATGGACTCCCACGTCACCACCCTGATCACCGCCGCGGTCCTCTTCCAGTTCGGTACCGGACCGGTCAAGGGCTTTGCCGTGTCGCTGAGCCTCGGTATCATCATCAACCTCTTCACCTCCCTGCTGGCAACCAAAGTGGTCTTCGACTTCTTCCTTGGCCGCGGCCGGGTACGGAAGCTGAGCATTTAGAGGGGGCCATTCATGGAACTGATCAAGAAAACCAACATAGATTTCATCGGCAAGCGGAAGATCTCGTTCGTCATCTCCAGCATCATCGCCATTGCCGGGCTCATCGGCATCATCCAGGTGGCGCTGGGCACGGCCAACATGGGGATCGACTTTTCCGGCGGGACCTCGGTCCAGCTCAAGTTCACCCAGCCGGTCCACATCGACCAGGCCCGGGCTGCCCTGGCCAGGCACAACCTGAAAGAGGCCAACCTCCAGGATATCAAGGAGGGGAACAAACTGCTCATCAAGGTGGGCAAGACGACCCTGGCGACCGGCAAGGCTGCTGATACCATTGAGGACGTCTTCCGGAAGGAATTTCCCGGCAACGCCTTTGTGGTTGAGAGCTCCACCGAGATCGGTCCCTCCATCGGCGACAAGCTCCGCAAGGACACGCTGGTGGCCGTGGCCATCTCCATGCTGGGGATCATCATCTACATAGCCTGGCGTTTCGACTTCAAGTTCGGGGTTGGCGCCACCATCGCCACACTTCACGACGTGCTGGCCATGTTTGCCGTCTTCTTTGTCATGCACAAGGAGATCAACCTCCTGTTCATCACCGCGGTCCTGACCATTGCCGGCTATTCCCTGACCGACACGGTCGTCGTGTTCGACCGGATACGGGAAAACCTGCACAAGAACCTGAAGGGGTCAATGTTCACGATATTCAACCAGAGCATCAACGAGGTCCTTTCCCGGACCATCGTCACCTCCCTTACCACATTTCTGGCTGCGTGCTCACTGTTCCTCTTCGGCGGCGAGGTGATTCACGACTTCGCCTTTGCCCTGGTCATCGGCATCGTGGTCGGGACCTATTCATCCGTTTTTGTTGCGAGCCCGATCGTCTCCCTCTGGGAAGAGCGGGCAGTAAGGGCAAAAGCTTAAGGGGGAGCAATCCGTGAGCAAAGAGAATATCCTGTATGCGGTGATAGCCTTGCTGATCGGCATCCTGGGGACCGTCCTGGTCCTGGGGGTCGTGAACAAGAACAAGACCGCCGTGCCTGCCGGTGGCGGTGTCCCCATGGGGGCCGGTTCCCCCACCGATTACCAGGCGCGTATTGCCGAGGCGGAAAAAATCGTGGCCGGAGACCCAAAGAACTACCAGGTCTGGCTCCAGTTAGGGAACGACTACTTCGACACCGAACAGTCCCAGAAGGCGGTCAATGCCTATGGCAAGGCACTGGAGCTGGAGCCGAACAACCCGAATGTCCCCAATATCCTGACCGACCAGGGGGTCATGTACCGGAAGATGGGGCTGTTCGACAAGGCGATCGCCAACTTCGAGAAAGCCGGGGAGATCGATCCCAAGCATCTGCAGAGCCTGTACAACCTGGGTGTTGTCTATGCAAACGACCTGAAACAGCCTGCCAAGGCGATTGAGATCTGGGAGCGCTACGTAAAGATGGACCCCCTGAGTCCCCAGGGGCAGCAGGTCAAGACCATGATAGAGCAGCTGAAGGCCGGCGGTGGCCCACCGCAGGGAGGCTGGAAGTAACGGAAGAAAAAATCCTCGCCCAGGCGGGGATTTTTTCTTTGCGACCTTTGCTGATCTGCACGAGCCACGAGTCCCGAAAGAGGAGTCAATCACCTGTGCATCCGGTCATAGAGCGGCGCTGGACACTTAAAAATGCTGGAGAAACCGTAGTCGGACAACTCTGCCGCGAACTTGGCGTAGGGCGGAGCGTGGCGACGGTACTGGCAAACCGGGGATATGCCGAGCCGGCTGCTGCCGGATCGTTTCTCGAGCCGGCCCTTGCCGGTCTGCACGACCCGTTTCTCCTTGCAGGCATGTCCGAGGCGGTCGATCGTCTGGTCACTGCCCGCAAAGAGCGGGAACAGGTCTGCATTTACGGCGACTACGACGTTGATGGTGTATCCTCGACCGTACTTTTGATGGACTTCTTCCGCCGGGTCGGCATCCCGTGCAGCTACCATATTCCGCACCGGATGGACGAGGGGTATGGTCTCTCCCGCGACGGCCTGGTCATGGTGGCGAAAAGCGGGGCACGGGTGGTGGTAAGCGTCGACTGCGGCATAACGGCAGTCGATGAGGCGCGCTGGTGTGCCGAGAACGGTCTTGACCTGATCATCACCGACCACCATATGCCCGGACCGGAAATCCCGTCTGCCGTGGCCGTGGTCAACCCGCTCCAGCCGGGGTGCGGCGCGCCGTTTCGGCAACTGGCCGGTGTGGGGCTCGCCTTCAAGCTGGTTGTGGCCCTGCGTGCCAGGCTGAGGGCAGAGGGGGTCTATGCCGGCGGCGGGGAGCCGAACCTGCGGCAATACCTGGACCTGGTGGCGCTCGGCACCATCGCCGATCTGGTCCCCCTGGTGGGCGAGAACCGGATCATCGCCCGGTACGGCCTGCAGGAGCTGACCAATTCCCACCGGGTGGGGATCACGGCCCTGAAGGAGGTTGCGGGAGTCAATGGTCAGGTCACCTGCGGGGCGGTCGGTTTTCGTCTCGCCCCACGGTTGAACGCTGCTGGCAGGCTGGATGATGCGGCCCGGGGAGTGGAACTGCTCTTGACGGACGACCCGATCAGGGCGAGGGAGTTGGCCGTCGAACTGGATGCCGGCAATCGCGAACGGCAGGAACTGGAACAGGAGATCCTGCGGGACGCCTTGGCCTTGGTGCGGGAAGACGCGGCCATGCACGGGCGCCGCAGCATTGTACTCGCTTCGCCCGACTGGCACCCCGGTGTGATCGGCATAGTTGCCTCCCGGATCGTCGAACTCTACCACCGGCCAACGGTGCTGATCGCGCTCCAGGACGGGAACGGGAAGGGGTCGGGGAGGAGCATCCCGGCGTTTCATCTGCGCGACGCCCTTGCCGCTTGTAGCGATCATCTGCTCAAGTTCGGCGGGCATCGGCAGGCAGCCGGGCTGGCTATCGACGAATCGACCCTGGCCGCCTTTGTGGAGCGTTTTGACGAGGTTGCTGCCGGCCTGCTCACTCCTGACGACCTGATGCCGGAGTTGACGCTGGAAGGGGTGCTGGAGCCGGCGGAGATTACAACGGAACTGGTCCGGGAACTGGAGCGGTTGGCGCCGTTCGGCATCGGCAATTCCGAACCGCTGTTCCTTGTGCGGGGCGCCCGGGTCGAGAACCGCCGCGAGCTCAAAGGCGGGCATCTGCGCCTGACGCTCAGCTACGGTGGCTATTCTCTGTCGGCCATCGCCTTCAATATGTCCGGTCATCCTGCCACTGCGGAAACGCTGGATCTGGTCTGCTCCCCGCAGCTCAACGAATGGAACGGCAGGACAGCGGTCCAACTGAAGATCAGGGATATGAAGAATCCGTGACTCGTTACCGGTCATTCGTGACTGGTGACGTCGTAAAGGAATACCTCATGCAACGACAGGAACGTTTCGGTCGGGCAGACAAGGCGATGCAGATTGGCTTCTGGGTCAATGCCGTCCTGATGGTGGTCAAGCTGTGTGCCGGCCATTTCGGTCGCTCCGAGGCCGTATTCGCCGACGGCGTGGAGAGTGCCTGCGATTTCGTGGCCATTTTCGCCACCATGGTGGCCCTCAGGATCGGCCGCAAGCCGTTCGACGAGCAGCACCCGTACGGCCACGGCAAGGCAGAGAGCATTGCCGCCATCGTCGTCTCCCTCGTCATCTTTGTTACCGGCGCCGGGATACTGGTCCAGGCGGTGCATACCGTCGTCGATGCCACCTACCAGACCCCGCAGCTTCTGGCAGTGGCTGCCGCCTTCGTGACCATCGGGATTAAAGAGGCGCTGTATCGTTATTCGGTCCGGGTCGGGCGGGATCTGGAGAGTCCGGCGCTGCTGGCCATTGCCAAGGATCACCGCAAGGATGCCCTGACCTCCATCGCTACCCTGATCGGCGTTACCGGCGCCTTTTTCGGTTTTCAGGTGATGGACCCGGTTGCTGCCGGGCTTACCTCCTTGTTCATCTTCCATATCGGCTGGGAAACCTTCAGCAATGCGGCCCACGACCTGATGGACGCCCAGCCGCCTGAAGAGATGCTGGTGACCGTCACGCGGCTGGCCGAAGGGGTTGCCGGCGTAGAGCACGTGCACGAGATTCGGGGGCGCCGCTCCGGCCAGTACTTGATCATCGACCTGAAGCTGGAGATGGACCCCGATATGACCGTCAAGGAGTCCCACTGCATAGCTACGGAGGTGAAACGAACCATTTTCGAGCGGTTTCCCAATGTGGGTGACGTGATGATCCACATCAACCCCCATGACGATCCTGAGCATGAGGATCTGATCAGACTGTAAAAGGCAGTGAGGGGCGGTGCAGGCGATTTTGCCCCCATCAGCCTTGACTGTTGGCAAAAAACGGGTATCCTGCAACAAAATATCATTCAGAGGAGGAGTCCCGATGGGAGAACGATCCACACAGAACCTGAAAGAAGCCTTTGCCGGTGAGTCACAAGCCAACCGCAAATATCTGGCGTTTGCCAAGCAGGCCGACAAAGAGGGTTTTGCCCAGGCGGCCAGGCTCTTCCGGGCTGCTGCCGAGGCGGAGACCATACACGCTCACAGCCATCTGCGGGCGCTGGACGGGGTCAAATCCACAAGGGAGAATCTCCAGGAGGCCATTGCCGGCGAAACCCATGAGTTCAAGAGCATGTATCCGGCCATGATCGCCGAGGCCCAGGCCGAGGACGACAAGCAGGCTCTTCGCTCCTTCCAGTATGCCAACGAAGTGGAAAAGGTCCATGCCGGCCTGTACCAGAAGGCCCTGGAGTCGCTGGATGCCAAAGGCGAGCCGTACGATTACTATCTCTGTCCGGTCTGCGGCCACACCGTCGAGAGGCAAGCGCCGGAATCCTGCGTCGTCTGCGGTGCCAAGGGGAGTGTGTTCTTCAAGGTTTCGTAGCCGTCAGTAGCACATTTTGGTTGGAAGGAAAAGCCGCCCATGTCGTTTGACTGGGCGGTTTTTCCTTTTTCAATAATCGGTTTTTGTTATGACATATTCTGACACAGAGCTGTGTTTGTATGAAAATTATTTTCGAGATGGTTAATTTGGGTCGGTAAATGTGGTAGAATTTCTGGTGTGTAATGTGCTGAGCTAGCAATTTTGCTAGCTTTGTCGGGATGGTTGCTTGTTGGCCGGAAATCTGTGGCCTTTGATGGAGATGGTGGCGGGTGGCAGAAGGATGGGCGGGTGCATGGCTTGGACAAGCATGCTTGCAGGACAGAAACAGGATAAAGGGCACCACAGGGCAGCATGGGATACGTTCCGGGAATTCATCATCGCCGCTCCATTCGTCTGCGGGATTACGATTATGCCGCGGCCGGCGCGTATTTCGTGACGGTGTGCGCACAGGGGCGGGAATGTCTGTTCGGCGGGATCGTCGACGGCGCCATAGTGTTGAACGACGCGGGTAGGATGGTGGCGGAGTGGTGGTGGCGGAAGGTGCCAGAGCATTTTCCGGAGGTGACATTGGACGTATTCACGGTCATGCCGAACCATTTCCATGGGCTCATTTTTATCGACAACGTAGTAGGGGCGGGGTTTCCCCGCCCGGTTTTGAATATGGCAATCACACGGAGGGCGACCCTTGGGCAGGTTGTCGGGTATTTCAAATACCAGACGACGAAGCAGGTTAACCAGATGCGTGACAACCCGGGTGTTCCGGTCTGGCAGCGCAATTATTACGAACGGATCGTCCGGAATGATGCGGAGTTGGCCGCCATCCGGGAATACATCGCCACCAACCCGCAACAATGGGCCGATGACGAGGAAAACCCGGAGCATCCGAGTTCGACCGGTTGATAACATAGGGCGATTCCCCGTGTCCGACCGTTTCGGGGCCTGGTGTAGGGGCGGGGTTCCCCCGCTCGATGTTGATGTTGATTTCGTAGGGGCGAACCCATGTGTTCGCCCGATTGTGGGGGGATGATGGATAAACAGATTGCCCATCTTTCGGAAGAAGGCCGGGTTCATGGGCTTGAAGAGCATCTGAGAGGAACGGCTGAGCTTGCAGCCGGTTTTGCTGCTGAGTTTGGGTGTGCCGAATGGGGGCGATTGGCTGCCATATGGCACGATCTCGGGAAGTATTCAGCTGAATTCCAGCAGTATATCCGTGCGGCCGGGGGTAGAACTGATCACTCCAGTGTTGGCGCACAGTACTCCATTGCCCAGCTTGGCAAAATGGGGAGGGTTCTTGCCTACCTCATTGCCGGCCACCATGCCGGACTGCCCGATTGGATGAGCGATGAGGAAGCCGGTGCTGCGTTGGCACAGCGGCTTGCCAGAACTGAACTGCTGGAGCGTCTGCAGAATGTCGCTGTTCCTTACGGTGTACTTCGTCAGACACTGCCGACAGAACGGCCCAAACCTCCGGTGACCGAGCTTGCCGCTTCACTCTGGATTCGGATGCTGTTCTCCTGTCTGGTTGATGCGGACTTTCTTGACACGGAAGCCTTTTTCGATGAACAGCAGACTACGGTACGGAGCGGTTTCCCCGGCATTGACGAACTTCTCCCGCTTTTTGATTCGTTCATGAAAACCAAAGAAGCTGTGGCTCCCACCACGCCGGTCAACACGAGACGAAAGGCAATTCTTCACCACTGCATCGATGCCGCAGTATTGCCAGCAGGCTTCTTTTCGCTCACCGTGCCGACCGGTGGCGGCAAAACGCTTTCTTCGCTGGCCTTTGCCCTGCACCATACCAGTGTTCACGGCAAACGGCGCATTATTTACGTCATCCCCTACACCAGCATCATTGAACAGACTGCTGACCAGTTCCGGCAGATTTTTGGTGATGCCGTAGTGGAGCACCACAGCAATGTCGCCTGTCAGGACAATGAGGAGGAATCCTCCCGATTGCGCCTGGCAGCTGAAAACTGGGATGCTCCGCTCATCGTGACCACGACTGTGCAATTTTTCGAATCGCTCTTTGCCAGCCGCACAAGCCGGTGCCGCAAACTGCATAATATCGTTAACAGTGTTGTCATTCTGGATGAAGCCCAGCTGTTGCCTCCCGATTTTCTCACTCCGATTCTCGAAGCGCTCAAGGAGCTTCAGAAGAACTATGGTGTTACAGTTCTTTTCTGTACGGCCACCCAGCCGGCCCTTGGACCGCACAGGTCCGGAGATTTTGACTTCAAGGGGATTCCGGGCATCACAGAAATCATGCCCGACCCGCAGGGGCTGCAGACCGCGCTGCAGCGAACGAGCATTCACCCTTTACGCAACTTTGCACCCATATCTTGGGAAGAGTTGACCGGCGAGCTTATTCAGCATGATTCCGCTCTCTGCATCGTCAACCGGCGTAACGATGCGCGAACCTTGTGGGAGATGATGCCGGAAGGAACAATTCACCTGTCGGCGCTAATGTGCGGTGCTCACCGGGCAGAGCGGATCAGGGAGATCAAGGCGCGGCTGCGTTCGGGGCGACCGACCCGTGTCATCAGCACCCAACTGGTTGAGGCCGGTGTAGATGTTGACTTTCCGGTGGTCTACCGGGCCGCCGCCGGGCTTGACTCCATTGCCCAAGCCGCCGGGCGTTGTAACCGGGAAGGGCTACGGGAGAGGGGTGACGTCTTCGTTTTTATGCCACCATCCAGAATCCCGGCGGGACATCTGCGCCAGGCGGCGGAGATCGGCATGCGGCTGCTGGCTGACAGCGACGGCGATCCGTTGGCCGTCCAGCAGTTCGAAGCGTTCTTCCGCGAGTTTTACTGGATGCAGGGGAGTCGTCTCGACAAGGAAAACATCATGGGGCTGTTGCGCAACGATCCGGAACTCAGGTTCAGCTTCCGTTCTGCGGCTCGCAAGTTTCAGCTGATAGACGAAACTGCCCAGGCGCCGGTAATCGTTCAGTTCGAGAATGACGAACTGCTGGCCCTGCTGGAGCACCAGGGGCCGGAACGCTGGTTGCTCCGCAAACTCCAACGGTCCGTGGTCAACCTGCCACGCTGGCTGCACCGGCGGCTGGTGTCCGAGGGGGCGATCAGGGAACCGCACCCCGGTATCTTCGTGCAGGGGCATGGGGCGCTGTATCACCGGGAATTGGGCTTCTGCCCGGATAAATCTATCGTGTACGAACCTGATGAGCTGATGTGCTGAATACTGGGAAAGGAGGAAAGGTATGGATCTGACATCCACCAAAAGCCGGGTGATGCGGCTCAAGGTCTGGGGAGACAACGCTTGTTTTACCCGGCCTGAAATGAAGGTGGAACGGGTTTCCTACGACGTTATGACGCCGTCGGCGGCCTGGGGGGTACTGGAGGCGATTCTCTGGAAGCCGGCCATCCGCTGGCATTTGGAGCGGATTGACGTGCTAAAGCCGATTCGCTGGGAATCGGTAAGGCGTAATGAGGTAGGAAGCGTCATGTCACCGCGCAGCAACGGCCTGTTTATCGAAGATCAGCGCCAGCAGCGGGCCGGCCTGTTTTTGCGGGACGTCGCCTACACCATCCACGCCTGGTTCGAGATGACCGTACCGCCTGATGAGCGAAACAATGTGATCAAGTTCCAGGAGATGTTCATCTGCCGGGCATCAAAAGGGAAATGCTTCAACCAGCCATATCTGGGGACACGGGAGTTTTCCGCCGGCTTTGCGCTGGTCCCCCATGACCAGCCTATCCCCGCGCCGATTGGCGAGACGCGTGATCTCGGCTTCATGCTCTACGATCTGTGCCACGATAACAGCAGGGATCCCGGCCATGTCCACTCCTGCACCGACGGCTGCCGCCCCTCGTTTTTTAGGGCGGAACTGAAGGAGGGTCGGATGATGATTCCGGCCCATGACAGCGAGGGGGTGCGGCGATGATTCTACAGGCGCTGGCCGGATACTACCGACGCATGGCCGAAGAAGGAAGCAGTGATGTTGCTCCGGAAGGCTTTGAGAAGAAAGAGATTCCCTTTCTCATTGTGATTGATAAGTCTGGTAACTTTGTAGGCCTGAGCGATACCAGGGATGGAACCGGCAAGAAGAAGCAAGGGAGAATCTTCACTGTTCCCAAAGGGGTCAAGAAAACGAGCGGCATTGCCGCAAACCTCTTGTGGGATACGCCCAATTACGTTCTGGGCATACCTAAAATTGATGCGAAAAAGGAAGCGAAGAAAGACCCTTGGGAAACTGCTCGCCAGCAGAAGGACGCCTTTGCCAGGAAGATAGCAGAAGAACTGCCTGACGCATTGACGGACGATGGGATCAAGGCTGTCCTGGATTTTCTGGCACATTCTGAGTACCCAAAACTCCAGGAACACCCATCATGGCAAGATATTGCTGAAGGTGGGGTGGTGCTGACATTCAAGCTCAGTGACGATGCTGGCCTGATCTGCGAACGATCAGCAGTTATGGCGGCCCTGACTGCAGAAAGGAACGATGGAGATATCCCTTGCTCCAGGCAGGTCTGTCTTGTTTCAGGGGTAGAAGATGAGCCGGTTCGATTGCATACGTCAATCAAGGGAGTTTGGGGGGCGCAGAGTTCCGGCGCCAATATCGTTTCATTCAATCTTGATGCGTTTCGTTCCTTCGGCAAAGAGCAGGGGCTGAACGCTCCGGTTGGTAAACAGGCAGAATTTGCCTATACGACAGCCCTGAATACGTTGTTGCTGAAAGGCTCGCGGCAAAGAATCCAAGTTGGAGACAGCAGTACCATTTTCTGGGCCAGCGAAAAGCACCATATCGAAGATATCTTTGCCGACCTGTTTGGTGAACCGGCCAAGGAAAACCCCGATCAGTTGACCCAGGCGGTCCGTTCGCTTTATGCTTCGCCCCGTGCCGGTACGCCGCCGCTGGATGATGACCTTACCCCGTTTTACGTCCTTGGATTGGCTCCAAACGCGGCCCGCATCGCCATCCGCTTCTGGCACGCCGGCACGGTTGGCGAAACTGCCCGCCACATTTGTCAACATTTCGACGATTGCGCTGTTGTTCACGGCCCCAATCAGCCCGAACACCTTTCCCTTTTTCGTTTACTGGTCGCTACGGCTCTACAGGGAAAGTCCGAGAATATTCCGCCAAATCTGTCCGGCGATCTTATGAAGGCGATTCTGGCCGGCACTCCCTATCCCCAGACCTTGCTCTCTGCAGCGATTCGTCGTTGCAGGGCGGAAAGGGAAATAACCTACCCTCGCGTGGCGCTCATCAAAGCCGTATTGGCGCGGGGGGCACGATACTACCAATCAAACGAACAGGAGGTCGGCATGGCACTCGATGTAACCAATCCCAATCCGGGCTATCGCCTCGGGCGGCTCTTCGCGGTACTGGAGAAGATTCAGGAGGAGGCGAGCCCTGGTATCAACGCAACAATCCGGGACCGGTTCTATGGCTCGGCGTCGGGAACGCCGGTGGCGGCGTTCCCACACCTGATGAAACTGAAAAATCACCATCTCTCGAAACTCGAAAACCGCGGGAGGGCGGTTAATCTTGAGAAGATCGTCGGTGAGATTATGGATGGCCTCGATGATTTCCCTACCCATCTGAACCTGCAGGATCAAGGGCGCTTTGCCGTAGGCTACTATCACCAGCGCCAGGATTTTTTCAAAAAGAACGAAGCCACTACTAACGTGAACCCATAGGAGGAGATACCGATGACTATTCAAAACCGTTATGACTTTGTCCTGTTTTTCGACGTGAAAGACGGTAACCCCAACGGCGACCCGGATGCCGGGAACTTGCCCCGTATCGACCCGGAAACCGGCCATGGGTTGGTGACGGACGTCTGTCTGAAGCGGAAGGTGCGGAACTTTGTCCAGTTGGATAAAGACCTGACGCAGGGGTATGACATCTTTGTCAAAGAGAAGGCTATCCTTAACAACCTTATCGACGAGGCTCATGAGCAGGAGAATGTGAAGGCAAAGGAAAAGGGCGAGAAAACTGAGGCTGCCAGGCAGTTTATGTGTGGCAAATACTATGACGTCCGGACCTTTGGTGCTGTCATGTCAACTGGTAAAAACGCTGGACAGGTGCGTGGTCCGGTTCAGTTGACCTTTGCCCGCAGCGTCGACCAGATCGTGCCGCTGGAGCACAGCATCACCCGCATGGCAGTAGCAACCCCTGCCGAAGCTGAAAAGCAGGACGGGGATAACCGCACCATGGGGCGCAAATTCACTGTCCCCTATGCCCTTTACCGTTGCCATGGCTTCATCTCTGCACCCTTGGCGGGTCAGACCGGTTTTAGTGAGGACGACCTTGAACTGTTCTGGCAGTCGCTGGTCAATATGTTCGAGCATGACCGCTCGGCCGCCCGTGGCCAGATGTCGGCCCGGAAGCTGATCATCTTCAAGCATGACTCGAAAATGGGAAACGCCCCGGCCCATCACCTGTTCGATCTGGTGACTGCCGAGGCGTCGGAGTCGCCGGTTCGCAGTTTCAATCACTATGATATTTGCGTGCCGACTCAGGAGAATGTGCCGCAGGGTGTGACGGTCATTGAGAGGTTATGAGGTACTATTGGCAATAAACCCAGGGCGGCCACCCAGGGCCGTTCCTACGGAATTTTGATTATCGGGCGGGATGACCCCGCCCCTACAAGGCAATTGATATGAAAAAACCGAAAGACCTTATCCCGCCCACTGGCGACTTCCTCCTCTACCAGACCGAGGACGGCACTACGCGCATCGAAGTCCGGATGCAGGATGAAACCGTCTGGTTGAGCCAGAAACAGATGGCGGACCTGTTCCGGAAGGATGTGCGGACGGTCAATGAGCATATCAAGAACATCTTCGCCGAGGGGGAGCTATCGGCTGACTCAGTTATCCGGAAATTCCGGATAACTGCCTCTGACGGTAAAACCTATGACACTGCTCACTATAACCTCGACGTCATCATCTCCGTCGGCTACCGGGTCAAGTCCCATCGCGGTACTCAGTTCCGCATCTGGGCCACCCAGCGGTTACGGGAGTACATCATCAAGGGGTTCGCCATGGATGACGAACGCCTGAAAAACCCGCCGGGCAAGGGCCAGAAAGATTACTTCGACGAACAGCTGGAGCGGATACGGGATATCCGTTCTTCTGAGCGACGCTTTTACCAGAAAGTACTCGATATCTACGCGACCAGTGTTGACTATTCGCCGAACACGGAGATATCACAGCAATTCTTTGCCACCATGCAGAACAAGATGCACTGGGCCTGCCACGGCCACACGGCGGCGGAGGTGATCCATCAGCGGGCGGATGCCACCAAGCCGCACATGGGACTTGTCACGACCCGTCCCGGCGGCATCGTCCGCAAGGATGATGTCACGATTGCCAAGAACTACCTGACGGAAGAAGAGCTCCACGCGCTGAACCGCATTGTAAGTGCATATATCGATTTCGCCGAACTCCAGGCATTGCGGCGCAAGCCGATGACCATGCGTGACTGGATTGTAAAGCTGGATGATTTCCTGAAGCTCTCGGAACATGAACTGCTGGATCATGCCGGTTCGATTTCCACTGAAACAGCGAAGGCAAAGGCAGAAGTGGAATATGAACGGTACCGGGTCCTGATTGACGCCCGGCCGCGCCAGGTAGATCGGGATTTTCTGGAAGCGATAAAGACGATTGAGTCCAAGCGGAAGGGTAGCCAGAAATGACCAGAGCGGCTCTACCCCACGATCTCGTTCAACCCGTCGATCACCCGGACCAGTTCTTCCGGGCTGGCCTCGGCGATCTTCTTGCCGATCCGCTCGACCGAGAGGGTGCGGATCTGGCTGATCTTGATCCAGGACTGTTTGGGGAGGCCGGGCGAGGCGAGTTCCAGGGTGAGGGGGAAGCCGGCCCGTTGCGGCTGGCTGGTGATGGCGACGGCGATGACCGTGCCGGAACGGGCGTTGAACACGTCATGGCTCAGGATGAGCACCGGCCGCAGGCCGGCCTGCTCGTTGCCGCGCACCGGGTTGAGGTCGGCCCAGCGGATGTCGCCCCTCAGTATTCGGGCCATTCGCTTAACTCCTCTCCCATCCCCTCCTCGGCCATGGCCTTTTCAAAGGTTGGGTCGAGCAGGGCGCACTCGGCTGCCAGCCGGTTCTTGCCGAGGCGGGCCAGCTTTTCCTGTACCGCCATCTCGATTACCCGGCTGCGGTTGGGGAACAGGTGGCGCCTTACGAGGCTGTCGACCTCGGCCAGAGTCTTTTCGTCGAGCGTTACGGCCAGCTTTGCTTTTGCCATGGAACACCTCCCTCTCGCTGGTATGATGTTATGTCATACCAGTGCGTGAGTCAAGGTCCCATCGCTGCGAGGAGTTATGGAAGATACTCAAGCTGATCCGATCATGCTTTCAGCCCTGGAGCACTACAGCTACTGTCCGCGCCAGTGCGCCTTGATCCATGTCGAACGGGTCTGGGACGAAAACCTCTACACCATGCGGGGTCGCGACGTACATGAGCATGTGGACGAGGTTTCGTCCAGCGAGTCGACCGGTGTCCGCTTCGAGCGGGCGCTTCCCATCTGGTGCCGCAGGTTGAACCTGACCGGCAAGGCCGATCTGGTGGAGTTTCACGGTGATGTTCCCTATCCGGTGGAGTACAAGTCCGGCCGGCAGCGAAAGGGCCATCACGAAGCTCTGCAGCTCTGCGCCCAGGCCATTTGCCTCGAAGAGATGTTCGGCGTACCGGTTGAAAAGGGGGCACTCTACTGGCACGGCTCACGGGAACGACGGGAGGTCGTCTTTACCGATGCCATGCGGGCCGAGGTGGAGCGGGTGGCTGATGCCGTGGGTAACATGTTGTTAAACGGCCTCGTGCCGCCGCCGGTGAATGATAAGCGGTGCGAGGGGTGCTCGTTGAATGAATCGTGCCTGCCGGCAGTCGTTGCCGAAAAGGAGCGGAGCCGCCGGGCGGCGCGGGAACTGTTTGTCGTCTGAGGAGGGTAAATGGAAACCAAGCTGGTGGTGTTTCAAAACAAGGAAATCCGTAGGACACTTCACAATGGCGAATGGTGGTTTTCTGTTGTGGATGTCTGCGGCGTTTTGACTGAAAGTGCGGATGCAGGGGCTTACTGGAGGAAACTGAAACAGCGACTCAATGCGGAAGGAAGTGAGGTCGTGACAAATTGTCACGGACTGAAGTTGGTAGCAGCGGATGGGAAGAAATACCTAACCGACTGCGCCAACACAGAAGGCCTCTTCCGCATCATCCAGTCTATCCCCTCTCCCAAGGCCGAACCGTTCAAGCGCTGGCTGGCAAAGGTGGGGTACGAGCGGGTACAGGAGATTGAAGACCCGGAGCTGTCGACGGCCAGGACGCGGGAACTGTACCGGGCCAAGGGGTATTCCGAAGCCTGGATCGAGAAGCGGATGCGCGGCATTGCCGTGCGGGCCGAACTTACCGAGGAGTGGAAGAACCGTGGCGTGGGGGAAGCGCCCGAGTATGCCATACTGACCGCCGAGATCAGCAAGGCCGCCTTCGGCATGACACCGGCCGAATACAAGGAGTTCAAGGGGCTGGAGCGGGAGAATCTGCGGGACCACATGAACGACCTGGAGCTGATCTTTTCCATGCTGGGGGAGGCGGCCACGACCGAAATCGCCCGAAAGCAGGATGCGCAAGGCTTTCAGAAAAACAGGGTAGCCGCTCACAAGGGCGGGCGGATTGCCGGCGAGGCGCGGGAAAAGCTGGAGATCGAGACCGGGGAAAAGGTGGTTACGCCGGAAAACTACCTTGACGAGCCGGAGAGCAGGAAGCGGCTGAGAAATCCCCCCCGGCCCCCCTTTCCTAAAGGGGGGAGCAAGCCATGAAACAACTACTCAACACCCTCTACGTCATGACCCAGGGGGCCTATCTCTCGCTCGATCATGAAACTGTGCGGGTGGAGGTGAATGGCGCGTTGCAGCTTCAGGTGCCGCTGCACCACCTGGGCTCCATCGTCACCATGGGGAATGTGATGATCAGCCCGTTTTTTCTCGGCAAGTGCGCCGATGACGGGCGGACTGTGGTGATCCTCGACCGCAACGGCCGCTTCAAGTGCCGGATGGTGGGGAAGACCAGCGGGAACGTGCTGCTCCGGCAGGCCCAGCACGACGCGGTGCGTGATCCGCAGCGCGTAACGTCGCTTGCCGCCGCCATGACCGCCGGCAAGGTGAAGAATGCCCGCAATGTGTTGATGCGCAGCGCCCGCGAGACGGAACGGGCGGACGAAGAAATGCGCCTGCGCAAGTCTGCCGATATTCAGGCCGATGCCCTGTTCCATCTGAAGACGCCCCGCGATCCCGATCATGTACGCGGGCTGGAAGGTGAGGCGGCAGCTGCCTATTTCGAAGTGTTTCCACTTATGTTCAAACCGGAAGAGCGGGAAGCCCTGCCGATGAACGGTCGCAATCGCCGCCCGCCGCTCGATCCGGTGAACGCCCTTATTTCGTTCCTGTATACCCTGCTGCTGAACGACTGCATCAGCGCCCTGGAAGGTGTCGGCCTCGATCCGCAGATCGGTTTCCTGCATGTACCCCGTCCCGGCAGGCCATCGCTGGGGCTCGACCTCATGGAGGAGTTCCGGGCATTCATGGCCGATCGGCTGGCAATCACCCTGATCAACCGCAAACAGATAACGGTCGACCATTTCGAGCCACGCCCTGGTGGGGCGGTCTACCTGAACGAAAAGGGGCGCCGGGAGGTGGTGGCTGCCTGGCAGAAGCGAAAACAGGAAGAAGCCGACCATCCGCTGCTGGCGGAAAAGTCGCCCATCGGCCTCCTGCCGTTTCTTCAGGCAAGGCTGCTGGCGCGCCATCTCCGCGGGGACCTGGAGTCCTACGTGCCGTATGTTCATGGGTAAATCTCCCCTGGCCCCCCTTTTGTAAAGGGGGGAATATATGACCAATTCTTGCCGCAGCGGATGATGTGCAGTTTTATCGGCAGAAGCCCATTGGGCCATACATAGTGGATTTCTTCGCACCTGAAGCAGGGTTGATCGTTGAGGTCGACGGCAGCCAGCACGGCGAGCCGGACAATCTCGAACAAGATCGGGTGCGTGATCTATGTCTGAAGGACGAAGGACTGCTGGTGTTGCGTTTTCATAACCGGGAAGTATTGCTGGAAATTGATGCGGTGCTTGAGCGGATTCTGGAAGTGATTCTGCGGAGATAATCCCCTCATGGAGGGGGGAGGGGATTAGAGAGGGGATGTGATGTGGATTGTTGTCTGTTATGACGTGAACACCGAGACCAAAGAGGGGCGCCGTCGCCTGCGCCGTGTCGCCCAGGTCTGCAAGAACTACGGTCAGCGGGTGCAGAAATCGGTGTTCGAGTGCCAGGTGGACGAGATGAAGTATGAACAATTACGGCGAAAGTTGCTGAAGGAGGTCAAGCTTGAGTTGGACAACCTGCGGCTCTATCGTCTGACCGAGCCGCGGGAAACGAGGGTCGAGGAGTATGGCATGACCAGAACCGTCTTTTTTGACGAGGAAACGTTGGTGGTATGATTGCGCGAACCTGGTGCTGACCCAGGAATGCGGGGATGTTCGCGATGTTTGAAATTATGGTAAAAAACGGAGGATTGTTGAGTCTGGAGGGCCTTGCTCAGGCGCGATACATGCCGGTTCGCAGAATTGGCAAAGTAACATGCTGAAA
>NZ_VLLN01000003.1:0-133900 GCF_007830735.1 Geobacter argillaceus | reverse complement strand
AAAGAGCGCCCGTCCTTCGCGGACGGGCGAGGATAAATAACTTTGGTTTAAGCGCCAACAACAAACGGGAGGACAATCTGTCCCCCCGTTTGTTGTTATGCTCTAAAATGTGCGGCTATTACAGATCATTGACGATGGTCTGCAACTGCATCTGCAACTACCACGTCTGCGTCCCGTGGCAGGAGTTCGAGCAACTGCGCGTCGTTGCGTCCCACCCGATGGTGGTGGTCAGGTTGATGACGCCGTTGTTGTGCGTGGCAGCGTTCACTGTTGTGGTGCTGTAGCCGGTGCCATGGCAGGTGGCACAAGTGGCAAGGTTAAGGTTGATATGTCTTGCATGTTGGCCCGTTGCCGGAGGAATGGCGTGACAGCTCCCGCATGCAGGGGCCGGCGCCGGGCTCGGGGTGATGGTGGCCAGGGCCGTGGCAATGGCCTGCACATCGGCTGCAGTCAGGGTGGAGAGGTAGCCCATGCCGCCTACATTGCCGTTGATGGCCGTCTGGATACGGGTTGTCGTGGCGCCGGCCTTGGCCGAACTGGCCAGGGGGCCGTGACAGCCGGCGCAGTTGGTGCCATAGAGCGTTGCTCCATTAGCAGGTGCCGGGGTCGGCGTCGGGGTTGGAGTCGGGGTCGGAGTCGGAGTGGTTACGACCAGAGCGTCCACGATGGCCTGTTTTTCGGTAGCCGTGAGCGTCGAGAGCGTGCCCATGCCGCCGATGTTGCCGCTGATGGCCGCGTCGAGCCGGGCAAGGGTGATTCCTTTTTTGGTGGAAGTGGCCAGTGTCCCATGGCAGCCGGCGCATTTGGTGCCGTAGAGGGCGGCTCCGTCAACCGGTACCGGCGTGGGAGTGGGTGCAGGGGCTGGCGGGGGGGTGACGACGGCCAGGACGTTCACGATTGCCTGCTGCTCGGCTGAGCTGAGCGAGGAAAGGACGCCCATGCCGCCGATATTGCCGCTGATGGCCGACTGGAGCCGGGCAAGGGTGATCCCTTTCTTGGTGGAGTTGGCCAGGATGCCGTGGCAGTTGGCGCAGTTGGTGGCGTAGAGCGACGCTCCGTCAATCGGTGCCGGAACAGGCGCTGGTGTGGGTACTGGTGTGGGTGCCGGCGTCGGAGCGGGTACCGGAGCGGGTGCTGGTGTGGTTACTGCCAGCGCGCTCACGATGGCCTGCTGCTGGGCAGCGGTCAGGGTGGAAAGAGATCCCATGCCGCCGATGTTGCCGCTGATGGCCGACTGCAGGCGGGCCAGCGTGATCCCTTTCTTGCTGGAAGAGGCCAGTGCCCCGTGACAGCCGGCACAGTTGCTGGCGTAGAGTGCCGCCCCGTCAATCGGTGCAGGGGCCGGTGCCGGAGTTGGAGCAGGAGCCGGTGTCGGTGTCGGTGAGGGGGCTGGCGTAGGTGCCGGAGCGGTAACGGTCAGCGCATTAACTATCGCCTGCTGCTGGGCAGCGGTCAGGGTGGAGAGAGATCCCATGCCGCCGATGTTGCCGCTGATGGCTGCCTGCAGCCGGGTGAGGGTGATCCCTTTCTTGCCGGAGGTGGCCAGAGCCCCGTGACAGCCGGCACAGTTGCTGGCGTAGAGTGACGCCCCGTCAATCGGTGCAGGTGCCGGAGCCGGAGTTGGAGCAGGTGCCGGTACGGGCGAGGGCGAAGGTGCCGGGGTGGAACTGCTGGCCAGGGCGTTTACTATCGCCCGGGAATCTGCTGCTGATAGCGTGGAAAGAAAGCCCATGCCGCCCATATTGCCGCTGATGGCTGCCTGCAGCCTGGTGGTGGTGATCCCCTTTTTGCTGGAAGTGGTCAAGGGACCGTGGCAGCCGGCGCAGTTGGCGGTGTAGAGGGCAGCGCCGTCAGCCGTTGTCGGCGGGGCGGGAATGGGTGCCGGTGTGGTTGTCGTTGGTGTTGGTGTTGGTGTTGGTGTTGGTGTAGTAGCTGGAGTCGCCAGGGCAGTAGCGATGGCCTGGATCTCCTGGGAGCTGAGGGCGGAGAGTGAGCCCATGCCGCCTATGCCGGCACTGATGGCGGACTGGATACGCGCCACGGAAGCGCCCTGCTTGGTCGACTTGGCCAGGGCTCCGTGGCAGCCGGCGCAGTTGGAGGCATAGAGGGCGGCACCGTCCATGGCCGGTGGGGTCACGATCGGAGAGGGATGCGGCATGTTGGCAGTGACGAAGACGCCGCTGGTGAGCTGTGTTACCGGGGCAGTGAAGATGGGAGCGGTAGCATTGCTGACGGTCAAGGTGCCGTTGGCAAGCGTGATCTTCACGGCATCGAACATGGCATCCATGCCGGTATGGTTGGCGGCAAACGCCCCCTTGATCGGGTCGATAGTGGTCCCATATGCCGCGAGCAGCGGTTTGAGCTGGTTCTGCAGGTCATTGGTGGCAGTGCCGATGGCAGCGGCGATTTTGTTTTGCACCGCTGGTGTCGGGGCATCGAAGAGTGCGACCGGATCGTTTACGCCGGCGGCATTGGCCACGATGGCATTGGAGAGAGGGTTGATGTTGGCGGTTCCCGGAGCGGCCGCAAACGAGACGAGGGACTGGGTGCCGTTGTTGGTGGTCCATTCCGCCTTGATGATGAAGGGAGGGGTCAGACCGGCGACGTTGAAGGCGTACGAGCCGTCGGGGCCGGTAGCCGAGGTCAGTTCCCGCGTTGTGGCTGCCGAATCCTTGAGCCGTACGTTGCCGACGATTGCTTTTCCTGTGGCGGCAATGCCGGACACGGTCGGTGATGCCGACCCTCCGGAGCCACCACATCCTGCCAGCATGAGGACTGCGGCCGAGAGTGCCATGGCCAACACGGTCGAGAAGGTTTTTTTCTGCATTGAGTCTCTCCTTTTTCAGGCGTAGGTTACGGCCGAACAATTCGACCTTTCCTTGATCGGGGCACCGGGTGTGCACATCCCTGTGCCCCTGATCGTTTGACGGCCGGAAAATAAAACAGCCGGGGCCGTATATCGGTTAGATATTTCGGCGACCCGGCTGTCTCAGAGAGACCCTTTAGGCTTTCCGTCCCATCCTCGCGGATGGTTTAGTATTGTCGTGTATCTATTGCTGAACTGCGTTTACTGAAGGTGACGTTACCGTAATTCGGTACGTGATGTCAATACCAAACAGCAATATTTACCGTTAAGAACATTTTAGCTTTTGCCAATTTTGGCACAGGGGCTTCCGTCTTCACAGATGTGGTCTGATAGCCTGAAGACGGTTGATTTACCGTGCAGTACGGCCAGGTTACGATGCCAGCTTATGGAGTTCCGAGACGAGATATACCCGCTCGTCAATCAGGCTGACGGCCTGTGCGCTGTGCTCGACCAGCTCGAAGAGCCGCCGGTAGCGATCCACTTCGGCCGGTTGGGTGGTTTTGCGGCCATAGTACCTGCCGGTCTGGGGAAAGACCTCGGTTGCGATCTGGTCGTCGTAGATGGCAAAGTCGATGGGGCTGTTGGTGTCGCGGCCGCTGATTTCGCTCGCCTGGGGGAGTTCACTGCGGAAGGCGACGCGCACATCGATACCGTGTCCCAAGTGGGTTGCGAGCACCTTCTGTACCTCCGTGCCGGCCAACTCCTCGGGGGTGACGACGAAGACGCGGGTGATTGCCACTCCGCGCTCAAGCGCCCTGATGTTGGCCTGGAAGAAGTTGACCATGGCGCCCCGGGAGCTCCAACCGGCGGTCAGGGGATCGACGGCCTTGATTCTGTGGGTCGCGCAATCGGCGCACCGTGCCCCTTCCAGGTAGAATTCCGTTTCGTCCAGCGGGATGAACCCTTGCTGGAGGAGGGTCAGTGTCCGCTTGGCCCCGGCGAGGAGTTCCTGTGCCCGCACCCGGCACTCCGGGTCGACGATGCCTGCCAGGGCAAAGGTGATCTCGTGGGCCTGGTGGTACTCGCTCGTCAGCTCGTGGCGTACGGTTGCCAGATCCTCCCGGAGCAGGTAGGTGGCCAGGGAGAGCAGGATGCCGATGCCGAAGATGACATAGGCCGCCATCGGGTTGTCGAGTACCAGGTGGAAGAAGATGGCCAGGCCGGCGCCGGCGAGAAATTCGATGAACACCGCCATATTCTTGATTTTATCGTTCAGTTTCATGTGGTTTCCTCCTGTTCTTCACTGCTGTCGTCAGGTTATACCCCCAAAACAAAAAAGCCGGGTCGCAGTACTATCGATCAAGATAGTTCGGCGACCCGGCTGTCTCGGTGAGACCCTGTGGGCTTTCCGCCCCATCCTCGCGGATGGTTTAGTAGTATCGTCTATCAAAACGGTGCGTGGCTGACTGCTGCCGGTCACGCACTATTTAGTGTTTAATGAGAACGCACTGTAGCCCCTCCAGTCATCAAAGTCAAGGTTTGCTGTGTTACGGTTTGGTAACAATCTGAATTTATTGAGGCTTTTGCTTGGTTTGGCTTTGTCGTATTACGTCCCGTAGGGACAGAATGCCGGTAGCCCGGCGATTTATCGCCGGGCTACGTGGGGGGCAGATGATTTTTGTCACGTACGTGACTGAAGGGAAAAACCAATTCATTACCGGGGACCGGGGGATTAATCCCCCGGCTACAGGCATTCTGTCCTTTAGGCCCTTTGGGTCCGATGGGACGGAGGCTGAAGGTAACAGAATATTACGCAGGTTTACCCGAACCGGCGGTGACCATCAACTCGCTCACCAGTTTCGTGAAGCGGAGCGGGTCGGCGATGGGCGACCCTTCGGTGAGCAGCGCCTGGTCCAGCAATAGTTCGCAGTAGTCGGCAAGGCGCGGATTGGCCTTGTCCTGCTCGTACATGCTCCCCAGGACCTGGAGAAGCGGGTGGTCCGGGTTCAGTTCCAGAACCCGCTTGCTTTCCGGGACATCCTGGCCCATGGCCTTCATGATCCGCTCCATGTTGGCGTTCAGCCCGTACTCGTCGGCCACCAGGCAGCAGGCGCTGTCGGTCAGGCGGCTGGAGAAGCGGACCTCCTTGACCTGCTCCTTCAGGTTGCCGGTGATGCAGTCCAGGAGCCCCTGGTACTGCTTTTTCGCTTCTTCCTTGCGGGACTCCTCTTCCTTCTTCTCGTCCTCGCCGGCCAGCTCCAGGTCGCCCCGGTCGACCGCGCGCAGCTTTTTGCCGTCATATTCGGTCAGCGTCTGGACCACCCACTCGTCCACCGGATCGGTCAGGAACAGGACTTCGTACCCTTTTTTGCGGAAGATTTCCAGGTGCGGCGAGTGCTCCACCAGTGCCCGGCTGGTGCCGGTGATGAAGTAGATATCCTTCTGTCCCTCCGGCATCCGCTCCACATACTCCTTGAGGGAGACCAGCGTGCCGGCCCCGGCGGTCGAACTCTCGAACAGAATCAGGTCCTGGAGTTTGTCCTTGTTGGCGAAGTCGAAATGGAGCCCTTCCTTCAGGACCGGGCCGAATTCCTTGTAGAACTGCTGGTACGCTTCGGTCTCTTTCTCCTTGACCTCGGCCAGGGTGGAAAGGACCTTCCCCACGAGGTTCTTCTGTATCCGCTTGATCTGCACGTCTTCCTGCAGTATCTCCCGGGAGACGTTGAGCGGCAGGTCGCTGGAGTCGACCACCCCCCGGACGAAGCGGAGGTAGTCGGGCAGCAGGGCATCGCAGTTATCGGTGATGAAAACCCGTTTTACGTAGAGATGGACCCCCCTTTTCCGCTCCGGCATGAACATGTCGAACGGTTTTTTCGCCGGGAGGAAGAGGATGGCCTTGAATTCGCTGGTCCCTTCCGCCGAGTAGTGGATGGTCCGGAACGGTTTTTCGAAGTCGTGGGAGATATGCTTGTAGAACTCGGTGTACTCCTCTTCGGTGACCTCGCTCTTGGGACGGGTCCAGATCGCCTTCATGGAGTTGAGGGTCTCCTCGGTGACCTTCTCGATCTCGCCCCCACCCTCGATGACGTTGCCGTCGAGGCCGGTGGCCGGCTCCTTCCGGGTGATGTCCATGACGATGGGGTACTGGACGTAGTCGGAGTATTTCTTGATGATGCTGCGGATCTTCCACTCATCCAGGTAGTCCCGTGTCTCTTCTTTCAGGTGCAGGACGATCTCGGTGCCGCGGCTCTCCTTTTCACACTCCTCGACGGTATAGGTGCCGTCACCGGTCGACTCCCAGCGGCAGCCAACCTTGGGGTCGCCGGCCCGGCGGGTGGTGAGGGTGACCTTGTCGGCAACCATGAAGGAGGAGTAGAAGCCGACCCCGAATTGGCCGATCAGCTCCGGGTTGTCCGTGTTCCTGGCTTCCTTCAGCGCTTCCATGAATGCCTTGGTGCCGGAGCGGGCGATGGTACCGATGTTTTCCTCGACCTCGGACGGCGCCATGCCGATGCCGTTGTCCCTGATGGTGAGCGTGCCGGCGGCCTTGTCGGGGATGATCTTGATCTGCCAGTCGCTGTTGCCTTCCAGGATGGACTCATTGGAGTGGGCCTCGAAGCGGGCCTTGTCGATGGCGTCGGATGCGTTGGAGACCAGTTCCCTGAGGAAGATGTCCTTGTTGGAGTAGAGGGAGTGGATGACCAGGTCGAGGAGCTGCTGGACCTCGGTCTGGAACTGCTTGGTGGTTTTGGACATGGTGTATCGACTCTCCTTTGGTTTATTTCAGGAACGAAACTAATCATTACTGACGGGAAAAGCAAGGGACCGGATGATTTTTCTGCCGCCGAGAAGTGGGGAGTTGTTTGCGATGTCTGATAACATGCTGAATATACAGTTTTAAACTGAATCGGTCGTCGCGTGGACAGCTATTTAGTCTGAGTTACGCCCGGAAGGAATCCGGAACGTGCAGATATTTTTAATTTTATGACACTTTCTGCCGAAACGGGTCTTAGTATCATGTGGCAGGAGCTAACAGTTGTCGATGGCGTTTCAAGGTTGTTGAACCAGTCGGGATCACCTATTTATGACAACCCAAAATCGATTTCGTTCCCCTTCAATACGCTCCCACCTGATGGTCATGGTGCTGGTGGCACTACTGCCGGCCCTGGCGATCATCATCTATGCCGGCGTGGAAATGCAGAAACAGGCACTCAAGGACGCCAAGGAGCATGCCCTTGCCATCGTCCGTCACGAGGGGCTTACCCTGCAAAGTTTCGTCGAAGGGACGCGCAGCATGCTGATCACCCTTGCCGAAACCCCCGAAGTGCATACGCGCGATGGGGAACTCTGTAGCCGTCTCTTCAGGAGTATCCTCAAAAAAGCTCCCATCTATAGTTCGATGGATGCTTATGGTACGGACGGTTCTCCGTTTGCGTCGTCCTACATAACGCTGCCACGGCTGCTTTCGGTGGCTGATCGTAGGTACTATCGCTATGCCATGGCAAGCAGGGACTTTGTCGTCGGCGAATACATCATTAGCCGGGTGACCGGGCAGCCGATGATCAATTACGCCTACCCCGTGCTTTCGCCATCCGGGGAACTGCTGGCGATACTGCAGGCCGGCTACGACCTTGACCGCATTGCAGACATATTGGGACGACAGTTGCCGGAAAAAGGGATGCAACTGGTCGTCACCGATCACCGGGGAACAATCCTGTATCGGACCGGTTTCAGGGACAACGCCGTGGGCGGACCGGATGACTCGTTTCTTTTCAAAAGGATGAGCGTGTCCCCGCGGGATGAGGATACGTTCTTCAGTAAGGACGAAGGGGGGGCCAAGGCGTTCTACGCCTTCAAGCGTCTGAGACTCTCTCCGAACACCGAGCCGTATTTCTACGTGAGGGCCGGTTTTTCCGAAGAGTTCATTGTGGCTGAGCCAAACAGCCTGCTTCTGCGTAACTTACTCCTGGTGGTTGTGGCCGGGGCGCTCGCCATGCTCCTCGGCGCACAGTTCGTTCGTCGGGTAACGAGGCCGGTGCAGCTCCTGGTGGAGACCAGCAGCCGACTGGCGGCCGGCAGCTACGATATCGAGCTGCCGGACCCGACATATCGGGAGATCGGTCGCTTGAACGACCATTTCCAGTCAATGGCCCACGCTGTCCGGGACCGGGAACGGCAGCTTCAGGACCGTAACGAGGAGATGGCGGCCGTTGAGGAGGAGTTGCGGCAGCAGGTGGATGAATATATGAAGTCTCAGGACCAGCTACTGGCCGAGAAGAACAAGCTGGAGTCGATCCTTGCCTGTATTGGCGATGGTATTTCCATCCAGGACCTGGAGTACCGGGTCATTTTCCAGAACGAGGTCCACAAGCAGATGGTCGGGGATGCCAAGGGCGGGTACTGCTACAAGTGCTACCAGAAGCGGGACCGGGTCTGCGACAGCTGCCAGGTGCGCCTCGCCTTAGAAGACGGTAGGGTCCATACCCTGCTGCAGACGGTGCAGAAGGCTGACGGTGACCACTACTTCGAGATTACCGCGTCGCCGGTACGAAACGGGGCAGGACATATCGTTGCCGGCATCGAACTGGTCAGGGAGATTACCGACCGCAAACGTGCGGAAGCCGAGATATATCGACTGAACAGAGAGTTGGAGCAGCGTGTTCGGGAGCGGACCCTGCAGTTGGAGACCGCCAACCGCGAGCTGGAATCGTTCTGCTACTCGGTTTCTCACGACCTCCGGGCACCGCTACGCCATATGAGCGGCTTCAGCAGGATACTGGTGGAAGAGTTCGGCGATAAGGTCCCCCGGGAGGCCCAGCACTATCTGAAGAGGATCTACGAAGCCTCGGACCGGATGGGAGATCTCATTGACGACCTGCTTGAACTTTCACGGGTCTCCCGCCAGGAGATGCACTGGGATACGGTCGATCTGAGTGCCTTGGCGCAGACGATATGCCAGGAGTTGCGGGAGTTATCGCCTGACCGGCAGATACACTGTACGATTGCGGAGAACGTGACCGTGACCGGTGACTCCCGGCTGCTCAGGCTGGTGCTCCAGAACCTGCTGGGGAACGCCTGGAAGTACAGTTCCCGCAAGGAGCATGCGGAGATCGTTTTCGGGGCCGAGGAGCGTGATGGAGTAAAGGTTGTTTCTGTCCGGGACAACGGCGTTGGGTTTGATATGACCTATGTGAACAAGCTGTTCACACCATTCCAGAGGCTCCATGGCGCCGAGTTCGAGGGGACGGGGGTCGGCCTGGCGTCGGTTCAGAGGATCATTCTTCGCCACGGCGGCCGGATATGGGCCGAAGGGGTTGTGGGCCAGGGAGCAACGTTTTCCTTCACCTTGGCCGATGAATCCGGGGCCGAATCCTGAGTCCTGCACGTAAATAGTGTTCCGTCAGGTTGCCCGTATGCGATATTTTCGTACAAAGCCGACCGGATGGTAGGAAAGTTTTGCTGCCCGTAGACCCGGTTCGCCCAAGTCCTGCTCCCGGTTGATGAAGCGGCAGTCGTTGAAGAGGAGACGGCTGAATTCACGGTTAACCAGTTGGGGCAGCCCTTCCATGAACGGGTCAGCCTTTTCGAAGTGACAGACAGCGGTTTCAGTGTTCAACCGCTCCCCCAGGGCAAAACCCTTTACCTCGCCATTTACCAGTACCACCACCCCCTGCAGATCCAGCGGTTCATGGAGTTCCAAAGCCTCGGCGGTTGCTGCGGTTTCCGACACCAGGGTCCGTTGCTCCTCGTCCCTCCTTGACTTTAACCAGTCGTCCAGCAGGAGCAGGCTTCCCTCCCGGTGGGCCGGTCCGAACAGTTCGACCGCATGGCTATGGCGGGCCGTGAAGTAATTGATCCGGTTCTTCTTTTTGTGATACCGGTTTCCCGGTAGTTCGGCCAGTTCCTGGCGTTGGTAGAGATAATCGAAATTGTCGCGATCTTCGCTGACCTGTACGGCGATATCGGCCAAGTAGCGCTTGACGAACGGTTCGTCGGCGCCATACAGGGTCTCGTCATGGGCCAGCAGGATACGGGTGGCATCTTTGATGTCTCCCGAGAGCGGCGGGAGGAAGTATGGATTACCGTCATATCCCCGGCCCAGCACCACCAGGGCATTGCCGACGAGGGTGAGATGATAGTCGTGGGGTTGCCGGAAAAGGTAGAGTCCGGCAAAGGTGCATTCGGAGAGCTGTGGCTGAAGCCGGGCAAAGAGCTTGTCCAGAAGTCCTTTGTCAGACAGCGCCAGGGGGCGGCGCTCGGGGTAGGTGGGGATCGTCATGGTCTGGTCCTTTCATGCTCCAGTATAATGGCAAAGCTGTCACCTGCCACCCGGAACCTGTTGTCATGACATCTCCTCTGTACAAATAGGTTTGCAGAAGCCGGGCTCACTGTGATAGTTACTATTTACTTTAGTTTCCGCTCGGAAACGGTCCTTTTTCGCCCCGGCGGTGTCAATCTGCGGGCTTGCTTGTGCGGCGTACAGAAGTACGCCTCCGCACAATCCCTTGATTTCCTTGCCAGGACAAAAAATCCCTCGTTTCCGAATCGGAAACTGGTAGTGTCACATCCGGACTTTCCGGTTGGACACTACTTTTAGTTCACGAGAGCGGAGTTACGATGTATTTCCCCGACCTGAACAGCTTTACGACCCTGGCCGGCCAGGGGAACCTGATCCCGGTCTGCCGCGAAATCATGGCCGACATGGATACCCCGGTCACCGCCTTTCGCAAGATCGACGACGGCCGTTACGCCTTCCTGCTGGAAAGTATCGAGGGTGGAGAAAAATGGGGCCGCTACACCTTTTTGGGGGCCGGACCGGCAACGGTCATCCGCTCCAGGGGGCGCCTTGTGGAGCTCCTCGAAGCCGGCCAGAAGCCGCGCCGTATTGAGACCGACGACCCGCTCGGCTATATCCGGGATCATATGGCCCGCTTCCAGCCGGTGGAGATCGCCGGCATCCCCCGCTTTTTCGGCGGGGCCGTCGGCTATCTCGGCTACGACATGGTCCGCTTCTTCGAGCGGCTGGAGAACGACAAGCCGGCCTTCATCGGCGCCTGGGACAGCTATTTCCTCATCACCGACACCATCGTCATTTTCGACAACGTCCGCCAGAAGATCCAGGTCGTTTCCAACGCCCACCTCGACGGCAGCCAGACCACGGCCGAGGCCTACGCCGCCGCGACAACGGCCATTGACACCCTGATCGCCAAGCTGAAGGGGCCGCTGCCGCCGCTTCCCGCCGGGCCTAAGCCACAGGGGCTCGCGTGGCAGGCCAACATGGAACCGGAAGAGTTCGAGTCGGCCGTGGAGCGGGCCAAGGAGTATGTGCGAAGCGGCGATATCATCCAGGTGGTACTGTCCCAGCGCTTCTCCGGCGACCTGACCGTCGATCCGTTCGACATCTACCGGATGCTCCGCACCATGAACCCCTCGCCGTACATGTTTTTCCTCCGCCTGGACGACACCATCGTGGTGGGGGCATCCCCGGAGGTCATGGTCCGGAAGGAAGGGACAAAGGTGGAACTCCGCCCCATCGCCGGCACCCGCCCCCGCGGCCGTACGCCGGATGAGGACCTGCAGCTGGAGGAAGAGCTCCTTGCCGACCCGAAGGAGCGGGCCGAACATGTCATGCTCGTGGACCTGGGGCGCAACGATCTGGGACGGGTCTGCCGGACCGGATCGGTCCGGGTTTCGGAACTGATGACGGTGGAGCGGTATTCCCATGTCATGCATATCGTCTCCAATGTGCAGGGTGAGCTTGCCGACGACGAGGACGCCTACTCCCTGGTCCGGGCAACGTTTCCGGCCGGCACCCTGTCCGGCGCACCCAAGGTCAGGGCCATGGAGATCATCGACGAGTTGGAGCCGTGCCGGCGGGAGGTGTACGGTGGCGCAGTCGGTTACTTCTCCTTTTCCGGGAACATGGATCTGGCCATCGTCATCCGCACCCTGGTGGTGCGGGACGGCAAGATCCATCTCCAGGCCGGCGCCGGCATCGTGGCCGACTCGGTGCCGGCGGCCGAATACCAGGAGACCCGAAACAAGGCGATGGGTGTGGTGAAGGCGATAGAAGCCGTTGAAAAGGGGCTCGACTGATGCTGCTCATGATCGACAATTACGACTCGTTCACCTACAACATTGTCCAGTATTTCGGTGAGCTGGGTGAAGAGGTCCAGGTATACCGCAACGACCGGATATCCCTGGAAGAGATCGAACGACTGGCGCCGCAGCGGCTGGTGGTCTCGCCCGGTCCCTGTTCGCCCGAGGAGGCGGGGATTTCGGTGGCAGCCATCCGGCACTTTGCCGGAAAGATCCCGCTCCTGGGCGTCTGCCTGGGCCACCAGTCCATCGGCGCCGCCTTTGGCGGCATGGTCGTCAGGAGCGCCACCCTCATGCACGGGAAGACCTCGCCGATCCATCACGATGGCCACGAGCTGTTCGCCGGCCTCCCCAATCCGTTCAACGCCACCCGCTACCACTCGCTGGTGGTGGAGCGGGCAACCCTCCCGTCCTGCCTGGAGGTCACGGCCTGGGTTGAGGAGGGGGAGATCATGGGGCTGCGCCACACGGAGCTGCCGCTCTGGGGAGTCCAGTTTCATCCGGAATCGATCCTTACGGAAGGCGGGATGGCGATCCTGCGCAACTTCCTGGAAATGACACGGTGATCGTGTAGGGGCGAATCTTGTATTCGCCCGGAATCAAGGCGATCACAAGGATCGCCCCTACAGGGGATAGACAATGATTAAAAAAGCGATTGCGAAGGTTGTCGAGCGGCAGGACCTGACCGAGGGGGAGATGATCGAGGTCATGGACCAGATCATGTCCGGTGGGGCCACACAGGCCCAGATCGGCGCCTTCATCACGGCGCTCAGGATGAAGGGTGAAACCGTTGCCGAGATCACCGGCGCGGCCAGGGTCATGCGGGAGCGGGCGACCCCCATCCGGGTCGGCCGGGGCGTGCTGGACATCGACCGGGACGATATCAATATCGACCTGGAAACCATTCTCGATGTGGTTGGCACCGGCGGCGACGGCACCAACTCCTTCAATGTCTCCACCACGGTCACCTTCGTGGTGGCCGCCTGCGGGGTGAAGGTGGCCAAACATGGCAACCGCGCGGTTTCGTCGGCCTGCGGCAGCGCCGATGTCCTGGAGGCGATGGGGGTAAGTCTGGATGTGACCCCGGACACGGTTGAGCGCTGCATTGCCGAGGTCGGCATCGGCTTTCTCTTCGCACCGGCCCTGCACGGCGCCATGAAGCATACCATCGGGCCGCGCCGGGAGATTGGCATCCGGACCATCTTCAACATCCTCGGTCCCCTGACCAACCCGGCCGGCGCAGATTGCCAGGTGATGGGGGTCTACCGGGAGGAGTTGGTGGAAACCCTGGCCAATGTGCTCCGCAACCTGGGGTGCCGGCGCGGGTTCGTCGTCCACGGGCTCGACGGGATGGACGAAGTCACCATGACCGGCCCGACCCGTGTCGCCGAGGTGACGCAGGAAGGGGTTACCGTCACCACGGTCCGTCCCGAGGATTTCGGCTTCACCTCCTGCTCCATGGATGATCTGCGCGGCGGCGATGCCAAGGGAAATGCGGTCATCGTCCGGAGCGTCCTGCAGGGAGAGCAGGGGCCGCGCCGCAATATCGTGCTGCTCAACGCCGCCTACGGCCTGGTAGCCGCCGGCAGGGCCGCCGACCTGGCGGAAGGGCTCCGGCTGGCCGCCGAGGCGATAGATTCCGGCGCCGCGCTCAGAAAGCTGGAGCAACTGGTGCAGATCGCAAAGGGGTGATCGGGAGGGGGCCATGACGCCGACAGCTGAGAAGCCCGAGAAGCGGTTCACCTATGCCGAATATCTCACTTGGGACGACAACCAGCGCTGGGAGCTGATCGATGGCGTACCGTACAATATAACCCCGGCGCCGCGCACGAAGCATCAGGGGATACTCATCAATCTTGCGTCGCGGTTTCATACCCACCTCGCGGGGAAGGTCTGTCGTCCGTTCATAGCGCCAACCGACGTGGTCTTCGACGAGCATAACGTGGTGCAGCCCGACCTCCTCGTCGTCTGCGACCGGAGCAAGATAACGGAATTGAATATTCAGGGGGCGCCCGACCTGGTCGTGGAGATCCTCTCCCCGTCGACGAGCCTGAAGGACAGGCGTGAGAAGAGACGGCTCTACGAACGGTTCGGGGTGCGGGAGTATATCCTGGTCGACCCCCTGAACGAGGTGATTGAGCGTTACTCTCTGCTGGATGGGCACTATGGCGCCGAAGAGGTGTTCGGCTGGCAGGAGACCATGTCCCTGCTGGTGCTGCCGGAGTTGTGCCTGAACTGGTGGGAGATTTTCGAGAAAGAGAAGGTTGAATCAGTCAATGAGCCAGGTCCCGGATATTCTGCAAAAGATCGTTGAACACAAGAGGCAGGAGGTGGCTGCCGCCCGTGCGGCCCTGCCGCTGGCCGAACTGAAGGCGCGGCTCGCCGACCGGGAGGACCAGCCCCGCGGCTTTGCCCGGGCACTTCGCGATGCCGCCGACTCCGGTTGGACCGCCGTCATTGCCGAAGTGAAGAAAGGGTCCCCCAGCAAAGGGTTGATCCGGGCTGACTTCGACCCGCTGGAAATTGCCTCCACCTACCAGGCACATGGTGCCACCTGTTTGTCGGTTCTCACCGATGAGCGGTTCTTCCTGGGGCATCTCCGCAACCTTGACCTGATCCGGGAACAGGTAGGGCTGCCGCTCCTGCGCAAGGATTTTCTCTTCGATCCCTACCAGGTCTATGAGGCAGCCGCCGGCGGGGCGGATGCGATCCTGCTCATTGCCGCCATGCTGGAGCTTTCGCAGCTGCGCGACCTTGCGGCCCTGGCCCGTGAACTGCACCTTGACGTCCTCCTGGAGGTCCACGACGAACGGGAGCTGGAGATGGCCTTGCAGACCGACTGCGGGCTGATCGGCATCAACAACCGGAGCCTGCATACCTTTGTCGTCGACCTGGCCAACACCGAGCGGCTGGCGCCGCATGTTCCGGCCGAACGGTTCATCGTGGCCGAAAGCGGCATCAACTGCCGGGAAGACGTTGAGCGGCTGCAACAGGCCGGTGCCAGGGCATTTCTGGTTGGTGAATCGCTGATGCGCGAAGCGGACATTGGCGCCAAGCTGCGGGAACTGCTGGGGTGAGGGAGGTTCATACATGACCACGAAGATTCTGCTCAACGAAGACCGGATACCGAAGCAGTGGTACAACATCATCCCGGACATGCCCGGACCGCTGGCGCCGGTCATCAATCCCCGGACCCTGCAACCGGTGACGCCGGACGACATGCTGGCCATCTTCCCCATGGCCCTGATCGAGCAGGAGATGTCGACCCAGCGCTGGATCGACATTCCCGATGCCGTTCGGGAGATCTATCGCCTCTGGCGGCCGTCTCCCCTCTACCGGGCACGCCGATTGGAACAGGCGTTAGGGACCCCGGCGAAGATCTACTACAAGTTCGAAGGGGTGTCCCCGGCCGGCTCCCACAAGCCCAACTCTGCCATTCCCCAGGCCTGGTACAACAAGCAGGCCGGCATCCGGCGTCTGGCCACCGAGACCGGGGCCGGCCAGTGGGGCAGCTCTCTGGCCCTGGCCTGCTCCATGTTCGGCCTGGAGTGCACCATCTACATGGTCAAGGTTTCCTGCCAGCAGAAGCCGTACCGCAAGAGCATGATGCAGCTCTGGGGGGCCACCGTTATCCCGTCGCCGTCCGAGTTCACCAACTCTGGCCGGTCGATCCTGGCCCACGATCCGGACTGTCCCGGTTCTCTCGGGATCGCCATCTCCGAGGCGGTGGAGGACGCCGCCACCCATGCCGATACCAACTACGCACTGGGGAGCGTCCTGAACCATGTCTGCCTGCACCAGACCGTCATCGGCCTGGAGGCGAAGGAGCAGATGAAGATCGCCGGCGACGAGCCGGACGTGGTGATCGCCTGCTGCGGCGGCGGCTCCAACTTTGCCGGTCTGGCCTTCCCGTTCCTGGCCGAGCGGGCAAACGGCAGGCAGGTGCGCTGCCTGGCCGTGGAGCCTGCCTCCTGCCCGACCCTTACCAAGGGGGTCTACGCCTTCGACTACGGCGACACGGCCCAAGTGGCACCCATTGCCATGATGTACACCCTGGGCCACGACTTCGTCCCGCCGGGCATCCATGCCGGCGGCCTGCGCTACCACGGCGAGTCGCCGCTGGTGTCCCAGCTCTACGCAGCCGGCCAGATCGAGGCCAAGGCCTACAAACAGAACGCCTGTTTCGAGGGGGCAGTGCTGTTTGCCCGTTCGGAAGGGATCGTGCCGGCGCCGGAGTCGTCCCACGCGGTACGGGCTGCCATCGATGAGGCGGTGCTGGCCAAGGAGGAGGGTAAGGAGCGGACCATTCTCTTTGGCCTGTCCGGCCACGGCCAGCTGGACATGGGGGCCTACGACGCCTATCTGTCCGGCAACCTGGAAGATTACGAGTATCCGGACGAGATGGTGAAAAAGGCGCTGGAGCGGTTGCCAAAGATCATTCTGTAGGGGCAGGGTTTCCCTGCCCTGGGCGGGGTGACCCCGCCCCTACGAGATTCCCATGACAAGAGTCAAGATCTGCGGCATAACGAGCCTGGACGATGCCCTGGCGGCGATTGACGCCGGCGCCGATGCCCTCGGCTTCGTCTTTTACGAGAAGTCTCCCCGCAACGTGAACCCGATGCAGGCGTCGGCGATCATCGCCAAACTCCCGCCATTCGTCCAGACCGTTGGCCTGTTCGTGAACGAAGAGGCGGAGCGGGTCAACTGGACCGCCGACTTCTGCGGTCTGGATGTCATTCAACTCCACGGCGACGAGGAGCCGGATTACTGCCCGGAGATCCGGCGCCGGGTGATCAAGGCGTTCCGGGTCAAGGACGCTGCGAGTCTCATTTCCCTGCGCCGCTACAGCGTGGCCGGTTGCTTGTTGGACGCCTGGTCGCCGGCAGCCCCCGGCGGCACGGGAGAGACGTTCAACTGGGACCTGGCCCGTGAGGCCGCTGCCTGCGGCAGGCTCATTCTGGCCGGCGGGCTGACCCCTGACAATGTCCGGCGGGCGGTGGAGCAGGTGAGACCCTATGCCGTGGATGTCTCCAGCGGCGTGGAAGCGGCGCCGGGGAAGAAGGACCGCGACAAGGTACGGGAGTTCATCCGCCGGGCGAAGGGGTTGTAAGCACGAAAGGATGGACGCGATGGATCGAGGAAGGGGACGGGAGTATTTCCATCCCCTTTTTTACATGGAAGGATTGGAGGTCGGCATGAAAACAGGTGCGAAGCGAAAACCCGCCAAGAAAAAATCAGCGAAAATTTCCGAAGAGAAACCGGTCGCACAGAAGGTCTCCCGCACCCTCCAGCCGGAGGGTATGAAATTGGAGGAGTGGCAGCGTCTTCTGCGCGTCAAGTTCGGCGAGAAACAGACGTTCATCCTGACCAATACCGGTGAACATCCAGTGTTTTCCGACTTCTCGCTGAACAATCCTTCTTCGGGGAAGTCGTATCGGCTCGCCATCCGTGGCGACAGGTCCGGAGACAACTTCTGTTCCTGCCCCGATTACCGGATCAACAACCTGGGGACCTGCAAGCATATCGAATTCACTCTGGCACGATTGAAGGAGAAGCGGGGGGCGAAGAAGCTCTTCCGGGAAGGATACGTCCCCCCCTATTCGGAAGTCTATCTCAGCTACGACCTCAAGCGTGAGATCCGCTTCAGGGCTGGACTAAGCGCCCCTGCCGGGCTCCTTTCGCTCGCCCGGCGTTACTTCGACGACAACGGCGTCCTGAAGGAGCGCAACCTCCTCGATTTCCCCGCCTTCCTGAACGCCGTTCCCCGTGAAGACGGACACGAGGTCCGCTGCTACGACGACGTGATGGCGTTTGTCGCCGAACACCAGGACGCCGCCCATCGCCGCGCCGTCGTGGAGGAGCAGCTTGCCGAAGGAATCGAGAGCCCGGTCTTCGATACGCTCCTCAAGACCACCCTTTACCCTTACCAGAGGCAGGGGGCGCTTTTCGCGGTGCAGGCCGGACGCTGCCTCATTGGCGACGACATGGGGCTCGGCAAGACCGTCCAGGCCATCGCCGCCACCGAGCTGTTGGTTCGACTCTTCGGCGTGGCCAAGGTTCTCGTCGTCTCCCCGACCTCCCTCAAGTACCAGTGGAAGAGCGAGATCAAAAGCTTCGCCGACCGCACAGTGACGGTGATCGAAGGGCTGAACGACCAGCGGCGGACCCTCTACCGTGACGATTCGTTCTTCAAGCTGGTCAACTACGAACTTATTCACCGGGATATGGCCATGATCCGGGAGTGGGGGCCGGACCTGATCATCCTCGACGAGGCCCAGCGGATCAAGAACTGGCAGACCCGCACCGCGAAGTGCGTCAAGGAGCTCGACTCCCCTTTCGCCATCGTCCTCACCGGCACCCCCATCGAGAACCGGATTGAGGAGCTTCATTCCATCATGGAGTTCGTCGACCGGCACCACCTGGGTCCCCTCTACCGCTTTGTCCACACCCACCGGGTCACGGATGGGGGAGGAAAGGTCGTTGGCTACCGGAACCTGGAGCGGGTGCGGCAGTCGCTCAAGGGGGTCATGATCCGGCGCAAGAAAGACGAGGTGCTGCGCCAGCTTCCCGGCCGGATCGACAAGAACTTCTTCGTGCCCCTCACCCCGGAGCAGTGGGAAATCCACGACGAGCACCGGGAGATCGTGGCGAAGCTCGTGGCCAAGTGGCGACGCTTTAAATTCCTCTGTGAGGCGGATCAGAAGCGGCTCCAGGCGGCCCTTGCCACCATGCGCATGGCTGCCGACAACACCTATCTCGTGGACAGGAAGACCGTCTTCGGACCGAAGCTCGATGAACTGGAGACGCTGCTCAGGGAGCTGGTTGTGGAGGGGAGCGAAAAGGTGGTCATCTTCAGCCAGTGGCTCCGGATGACCGAGCTGGTGGAGGGAGTGCTGGAGCGCAACGGCATAGGCTACGCCCATCTGAACGGCAGCATCCCATCGAAGGAGCGCAAAGGGCTCATGGCCCGTTTCAAGGAAGACCCCGCCTGCCGGGTCTTTCTCTCCACCGATGCCGGCGGGGTGGGGCTCAACCTCCAGAGCGGTTCGGTGGTGATCAACATGGACATCCCCTGGAACCCGGCGATTCTCGAACAGCGGATCGCCAGGGTCCACCGGATGGGGCAGAAGAAGCCGGTACGGGTGGTCAATTTCGTCTCCCGTGCCTCAATCGAGGAGCGGATTCTCGATCTCCTGCGCTTCAAGAAATCGCTCTTTGCCGGAGCCCTCGATGATGGCGGCGCCGACGTGGTCATGATGGGCGAATCGCAGTTGGAAGGGTTTATGAAGTCGGTCGAGGAAGTCAGTGGCGGCATTGAGCGGCCCGACCCGGCCGATGAGCAGGCGGAGCGGCTGGAGGAGGCGTACGATACCTGCACTGCCGAGGCGGCGGAACAGGCCGAAGAGCAGGTGGAACTGGCCGAACGTGTCCCGGCGGGCGGCGGGGAAGCCCTGGCCGGTCTGCTCGCCAGCGGCGCGGAGTTTTTGCAGAATCTGAGCCGGGTTGTTGCCGGTGCTGCGCTGTCTGCTGACGCCGCTTCCGGCTCGACGCGGCCGGTGGAGAGCGCCCTGGCCGGGATGATCGCCAGGGACGAGGCAACGGGAAGGACCTGTCTGAAGATACCGCTGCCGGAGCCGGAGGTGCTGACCAATCTTCTCTCCGGGTTCGGGCAGTTGCTGGCGGGGGTCATGACGAGGCGAAAAGGGGCATAGCTACCGTCGGCATCTGACTGATACGTGCATTCAATTGTCTTGGGCGATTCTTGGGGAAAATGATGAATCTGTCCCCGGTTCGGTAAAATGCTTTTTGGGCTGATTAGCACCAAACAGGATCGACTTTCAACCACTCGGCGGCAGCAGGCCGGCGCGGATGACCGCGCCGTTCACGCACGTTTCAACGGATGGCCGGACATCCATTCGTGAAGTGCAGCATCGATACGTGATTGCCAACCAGTACCTGTGGCCTTGAAATATTCAACCACATCAGGAGAAAGGCGAATAGCAATTGGTACTTTAGTTGTTTCTGCCTTAGGCCTCCCCGGTTTTCGCGCAACCTTTGCAGAAGAAAAGAAGTTCGCCACCTGTTCAGGGTCGTTAGGGTTATACAGGTCAGTATCGGGATCATATGGTGGTATGGGAGCATCTGAAGAGGCATCCCGTTTCACCTGATCCCAATCAGTCTTTGAATCCTTTTTCAAGCCAGGCATGGTAAGCCTCCCTTTCGTTTTTGTGAGCCCTGCGAAAGCTGATAATCCGTTGTTTTTCGCCCGGAAGCCATATAACTGTGAGGACGGTCAACACTTCTGCAACATACGCAAAAGTCTGCCGCCTTATTTCGCCGTTACGAACAGTTTCAAACTCAAGATGATACGATTGGACAAGACAAGTCCCGCATCAGCAAAGTCAAGATGATGCTTTTCGAGGTTACTCTGGCGGTTTGTTTCGTCCCAAACCATAATTATTGTATATACTGTAATTGCTAAAACGTCAACCGGCTAATACTGAAACATAATTTGCAGGAGTTCCCAACTCTCGCGTGGATACGGACGCGATAAATCCGCACCGGTCACGCTCACAACCGTTGGCCCAAAATCAGGAGATTGATTTGAGTGCGATCGAAGATTGGGTAGCCGCGAAGAAAAAAATATAGGCTCTCAAATGGGCTCGCGCCCATATGAAAATGGCAGGTCTTGTCGAGAATACGAGACGTGGCATCTTTCGCATAACCCAACGTGGTTCTAAGCTTTTGGAAAAATCACCTTCCGAAATCAACTTGCGCATCCTGCGCGAATTTCCGGAATACCTCGAAGCAAGAGACCGGACCCAGTCCAGCCAAGTAGGTGACGTCTCCGCTGCAACCGACGAGCAGGAAAGCAAGACGCCAGCGGAGCGACTGGAAGAGGCGTATGAGATGCTGAGAAAGAATCTTGCTGACAAGCTTCTTTCGCAACTGAAGTCATCGTCTCCGAGTTCCTTCGAGAAAATCGTGGTCGAGGTTCTGGTAAAAATGGGGTACGGTGGTTCTCGAAAGGATGCTGGTCAGGCAATTGGACGTAGCGGTGATAAAGGCATCGACGGCATCATCAAAGAGGATTGGCGCGGGAGTAGACAAGGATACAAGACGAATAGGTGCTGACGAATTTCTTTCCCGTTTCGTGCTGCTGCAGGCTAGATCGTTCAGCAGCGGGGAGAGTGAAGCGTTATCGGCAGGTGAGGCTGAAACAGGGGAAAATCTCCATCCGTCGTGAATATGGGGATCTTGCGCCGCACTGCAACGGCACAGATAAGAAAGTCCGTGTTTGATCCCTGGATTCCCTTGCCACGACAAAGGTTGAAAAATTCAGCCGCAGTTTCGTAATCACCGGTTGTCAGTTCAAGATCCGGAAATGCCCGCAGGTGGTTGCGCAGCTTCTGGAACTGGGCCTGGCTCTTCACCCCGGAGAGGAGTTCCTGACGTACCGGTCCGATGACCTGTACCCGCACCTCCCTGATCAATTCGATCAGTTCTGACACCTCAGGCCCATCAGCAGGCTGATTGCGCCTGAGCGCCAGGGACCATACCGATGTGTCAACCAGAACCTTCACTGCTTCTTCCGCTGTATCTTGTAGTCATAGTCGGGAACATATTCCACTGCGTGGAACAGGCTGATGATCTCGGCTTGTTTCCGGCGCTGGATATATTCAGTTAGTGCTTCGTTTACCACCGCCTTTTTGGTTGAGTGCTTGCCGACGATCCGGGCCTCTTCGAGCAATTTGTCGTCAATGGCGAGGTTTGTAGCCATGGGATACCTCCGTTACACAAATTTTTACACTTTGCATTGTGTGAAGTCAAGCGGGGAGGCGGTAACTACTTCCCGGACAATAATTTGAAGTTATAGATGGTCCGGCGCAGCCACGCTTGATTTGCAGGGGCAATGTTGCTACTATTGCCCAATTTTGCGGACCAGGGAGTATTATGAAATTACCCGATAAACAAGGACATTTCGGTCAGTTTGGCGGCAGGTACGTTTCCGAAACACTGATGCCTGCCCTCCTGGAGCTGGAGGCTGCCTACCGTAACTACAAGAACGACCGGGAGTTCAAGGCCGAGTTCGACTACTACCTGAAACAGTACGTGGGACGCCCCAACCCGCTCTATTTCGCCCGGAAGCTGACGGAAAAGCTCGGCGGGGCGCGGATCTACCTGAAGCGGGAGGACCTGAACCACACCGGCGCCCATAAGGTGAACAACACCATCGGCCAGGGGCTTCTGGCGAAGCGGATGGGGAAGCGGCGGGTGATCGCCGAGACCGGTGCCGGCCAGCACGGCGTGGCGACCGCCACCATCGCCGCCCTGTTCGGCATGGAGTGCGAGGTCTTCATGGGGGAGGAGGATATCCACCGCCAGTCCCTTAACGTCTTCCGGATGAAGCTCCTGGGGGCCACGGTGACCCCGGTCAACTCCGGGACAGCCACCCTCAAGGACGCCATGAACGAGGCGATGCGCAACTGGACCACCTATGTCGCTGACACCTTCTACGTCATCGGCACCGTGGCCGGCCCGCACCCCTATCCGATGATGGTGCGGGACTTCCAGTCAATCATCGGCCGTGAGGCGCGGTCCCAGCATCTGAAGGCAGAGGGGCGGCTTCCCGATGTCCTGGTGGCGGCGGTCGGTGGCGGGAGCAATGCCATGGGACTGTTCTATCCGTTCCTCAACGACCGGGAGGTGCGGATGGTCGGTGTGGAGGCTTCAGGTTACGGCATCGGCAGCGGCAAGCACGCGGCCCCGCTCTGTGCCGGCAGTGTCGGCGTACTTCACGGCAACCGGACTTATCTATTGCAGGACAATGACGGCCAGATCAGCCATGCCCACTCCATTTCGGCCGGCCTGGATTATCCGGGGGTCGGTCCCGAGCATGCCTGGCTCAAGGAGAGCGGTCGGGCCGACTATGTGCCGATCAGCGACGACGAAGCGATGGAGGGGTTCCAGACCCTTACCAGGGAAGAGGGGATTCTGCCGGCCCTGGAGTCGGCCCATGCCATTGCCCATGTCCTGAAGCTGGCGCCGACCATGGGCAAAGAGCAGAGCATCGTGGTTTGCCTTTCCGGACGGGGCGACAAGGACATCCATACGGTCGCCGAGGCCATGGGAGTTGGTCTGTAACATGTCGGAATTATGTTTGTTATGGTTTGCTGGTAAAACGCAATTGTGTGTAATTAAAACATTGTTATCTGATTTTCGTTGACATAGAGACGGGGGTGGGGTATATACGCCACCACTGTTCAGCGGCGAACGCCAACAAGAGAAAAGGCCCTTTCGAGGGCCTTTTGGTGTTTTACGGCCGATAGCAGTAACCCTTTAAATTCACTGAGAAAGGAGTTCCCCGCCGGAGCATCCGGAGCCATGGAACGGGCGCTTACACCCATCCGGCAAAGCCGATACCACTTCCCCTTTATTACTTATGCGAATAGCTCTCATTATTGCAGGATTACTCTCCCTGATCGTAGTTTCCACCAATCAGGCCTATGTGCGCCAGGATTCGAGACCGACGGACAGCGCAGCCGTGGAATTGTACCGGGGAGAACTGCAGATCATTGAAAAAGGAACCTCCCTGGAAGAGCGTTGGCGGCAGGTTCCGGCCATTGCCGCTGCCTTTGCCCGCAGGACCGACGAAAAACGAGCGTGGCACCTGGCGAAACTCTGCTACCTGAAGACTCTCGGCACTACCTTTATTCCGCTTGACCTTGCGGAGATCGCCCTGGCCGAGACCGGCGGTCATGGTCTGGTGGGGAAATCGGTTTCCCCTCGTGGTGCCCTCGGTGTCTGGCAGCTGATGCCGGTTCGGGCAAAAAGTCACGGTTATGCACCCGAAGAGATGGCCGACGACGCAAAATGTGCCGATGCAGCCGTTCGGGAACTGTTGTGCAAGATGGCGATGGCGGGCGGTAATCTGCCCCTTGCCAAGCGGTATTACTGCGGTACCGGCGCCGAGGCACGGATGTATGCCGTCCGCATCCGCCAGTATCACCGCGAACTGATGAGCGAGATGCAGTCGTTGACGACCCGGCAGGCGGTGATCGGCATCAATCAGTTTCCGTCATAACGTAACGGACCAGCCGCAGCCGGCTGACTGCACGGAGCAATGACAGTGAAGAGAATCCTGGCCCTTGTTTTTCTGGTTATCACCGGTTGTACCATGTTCGTTGCCGAACCGACGGTGACGGTGCAACGTGCCAACATTATCAACCTGGATACCCGCGGGGTCGATCTGGAGTTTTTGTTGGCGGTCCAGAACCCCAATTCTTACGGGATTACCCTGAACGGCTACCACTACGATCTCCAGGTCGTCACCCTCCCTGTTGCCCGGGGAGGGGCCAGGGAGCGGGTCGAGTTCAGAGGTAAGGGGACCACCGATTTCCGGCTCCCGGTCAGGATCGAATATAAAGATCTGCTTGCGATCATGAAGCGTCGCCCCGATCCGGACAAGATCCCCTACCGGCTGCAGGCCGACCTGGACGTGGAAACTCCCGTGGGCCAACTGCTCATCCCGATCGACAAGGTCGATGCCTTTACCGTTCCCGATCACTACCGCCCTTCCTTTTATCTGAAAGAGATCCCGGAATTCGTACGACAACTGCTTAAATAAAGGATTGAGGTACGAGGATAGGGGATCGAAGGTCTGGTTCTTCCTCGGTCCTTTATCCTCGTAACTTGTTTGTTGGCCTGTACAAAGGTGTGCCCATCTGCTATAAACGGACGGATTCCATACCTATCAGGAGCTGCATATGAGCAGGATCGGCGACACCTTTGCCCGCTTGGGCAAAACCGGGGACAAGGCCCTGATTACCTTCATTACTGCCGGCGACCCGGACCTGACGGCCACCGCCGGGCTTATCCCCCGCATGGCCGCGGCCGGGGCCGACATCATCGAGCTCGGGGTGCCGTTTTCCGACCCAATGGCCGACGGTCCCACGATCCAGAAGGCATCAGAGCGGGCGCTGGCGGCCGGCGCCACCCTGGCGGGAATTTTAGCCATGGTAAAGGAGGTGCGCAACTCCTGCCAGGTGCCGCTGCTTCTCATGGGGTACTACAACCCGATCTACATCTACGGGGTCGAACGTTTCTGCCGTGACGCGGTCGCTGCCGGTGTGGACGGCGTGCTGGTGGTGGACCTTCCCCCTGAGGAATCTGCCGAGCTGAAGACCGTCGCCGATCAGGCCGGTCTGGACGTAATCTTTCTCCTGACCCCGACCTCGGACGCCTCCCGGATCAAAACGGTGAACCGCCTGGGCCGGGGGTTCATCTACTACGTCTCGGTAACCGGGGTGACCGGTGCCCGTACCTCCCTTGCCGACTCCCTGTCAGCGTCGGTAACGGCGATACGGAGTCAGGTACGCCTGCCGCTGGCAGTAGGTTTCGGAATCTCCACCCCGGAGCAGGCAGCGGGTGTTGCCGCCGTAGCAGACGGCGTGGTAGTGGGAAGCGCCATTGTCAAACTGTTCGAGGAGCGTCGGGACGGGGAGTTGGTCGAGCGGGTCGCCGACATGGTGCGGGTGCTGAAGGACGGGGTTCGTTCCGGGCAAAACAATTGACTTCCAATCAGGTTTCTGGTACCAAACGCTTTTATTTTAACTAAAATTCTACCCACCTGCACCATGGGTGCCACCTGCGAGGTATCACAATGGCTTGGTTCAAGCGTGACAGAGCCCCATTCAAGGCAAACGAAGACGAAAAAAAGGTCAAGGTTCCCGAAGGGCTCTGGACCAAGTGTCAGAACTGCAGTGAGGTGATCCTCTCCAGGGATATCGAGGAGAACCTGAACGTCTGCCCCAACTGTTCCTTCCATTTCCGGGTGTCGGCCAGGAAACGGCTGGCGATCCTGCTGGACGAGGGGACGTTTGACGAGCACGATGCCAACATGGTCTCCGTCGATTTCCTGGAATTCAAGGACTCCAAGAGCTATCAGGTCCGGATCGACGCTGCCGTGGCCAAGGGGGGCTCCAAGGACGCCATCATCTGCGGGGGCGGAAAGCTCAACGGTATTCCGGTCCAGATCGGCGTCTTCGACTTCTCCTTCATGGGCGGCAGCATGGGGAGCGTGGTGGGGGAGAAGATCACCCGGGCCATCGAGCGCGGGATCGAGCAGCATACGCCGGTCATCGTCGTCTCTGCCTCGGGCGGGGCGCGCATGCAGGAGAGCATCCTCTCCCTCATGCAGATGGCCAAGACCTCGGCCGCCCTGGCCAAGCTGAAGGCCGAGGGGCTGCCGTTCGTCTCCATCCTGACCGATCCGACCACCGGTGGGGTCACCGCCAGCTTCGCCATGCTGGGGGACATCAATATGGCCGAACCGCGGGCATTGATCGGCTTCGCCGGGCCACGGGTCATCGAACAGACCATCCGGCAGAAGCTCCCCGAAGGGTTCCAGCGGGCCGAGTACCTCCTGGACCACGGCATGGTCGACCTGATCGTGGAACGCAAGGATATGAAAAAGACCCTCGGCAACATCCTTTCCATGCTCTACCATCGCTGATGGGGCGCGAACATCGTTTATCGGCGACGAGACGGGAAATGGTTACATCAGTGCGAAAAGCTACCTTAGTCGGAACATTGAACAATGCTATGATACATGTTTTCCCCACCCTCTGCCGGCTCCTCCTGTGCACCCTGCTGATCTGGGTCTCGCGGGGTGCGGCCCTGGCCGACAGTCATCCCGCCCTCCTGCAACAGGCACAGATCGACCGGCTTTCGGCGTCGGAATACCACACTCCTCTCGCGGGAGAGCCCTGTACCCCGGAGGTTTTCGGGGAGCGCATCAACATCCTGGGCCGCGACCGGGACAATTCCGCGGCCCTGGTACTGGGCGGTACCATGTTCACCCCTCCGCTGGCAGGGCTGGAGGCCCTCCCCATCGGCGCCGTATACCTGAAACACCGCTGGGACGATACCCGGTTCCGGGGGGTCTTCAGCATCTTCGTCAACGAAGCGGATGTCTCGAAGAGTGTCGGCTCCCTCCAGTTCCTGGGCCATCTGGACAATAACACCATCCCCTTTCCGACAGCGGAGATCGCCGGCGGGAGAGAAGTAAAGCGGACCTCGATCATCTGGGGGAACGTGACCGGCCGGCTTGGAGTCGGGCTGCGCCTGCCGGTGGCCCCCTTCCAGGTGGACAACGATCTCAGGGTCCAGCTCTTCTACCAGGGCGGGTATCTCTACTCAAAACGGGTATCGGATACCGGCCCGAATGTGGTCCTCCCGCCAGACACCCTGGTGCACGGACCGCTCCTCAGGCTCCGCTATGATGGCTTGGCCAGAAACCTGCTGGAGCTTCCCCACCGGGGGGTGGCTGCTGGCGTGGATGCGGAATTCATGCGGCGCGACAGCTGGTCCGACGCCAACTACGGCGGCGCCGTCTATACGCGCGACGAGACACGGGACTACTTCAAGGTATCCGGCTACCTCACCGCTGCAGCCGGCATCCCCGGCCTCTCGGAGAAGAACCGCCTGCTGATGAGCTTCTACGGCGGCTTTGCCCCCTACGGGAGTCTCGACCGCTTTTCCGCCTTCAGAATCGGGGGCGGGCCGCTCCCCTCCGAGACCGACGACCTCTACCGGCAGGTCTATCCCGGCGCCATGTTCAATCAGTTTCCCTCATCCGATTACCTGATCGGTTCCGCCGAATACCGGCGTGAACTTCTCTTCTTCCTCTATCTCCACCTGCGTGCCACCTACGCCTGGGTGAACCGGGACATCTTCACCTCCAGGCGCCTGAAGTTTCTGGACCAACGCGGCGAGGCCTACTCCGCCGCCATTACCAGCGGTTTTCTGTGGGACTCGGAGCTCTACCTGGAGTATGCCTACGATACGAGCATCCTGCGTAACGGCTCATCGGGAAACACCATCAGCGTTCTCTGGTCAAAGGGATTCTGACGCCGGCCGATTCGCTCCCATTTAAAAACCCCGCGCCTTTCGACGCGGGGTTTTTTTAGTCGCAACTGATGCTTTGGTTCCACTCTCCAGCTAAAGTCCGGACCTCAGCGTAATGGCTGGAGGCGTGTTGCCGGTGGTCGGCACGCTGCCGGTGGTCAGATCGAGGTGCTGCAGGCTCCCCGAGGCAATCTTGCCGCCTCCCCAACCGAACACGTTCACCCCATAGTAGGCGCCGGCAAGGGGGGTGGTCGTCGTGCCGCCCGGAAGATTCAGGACGGTGTACTGACCGCCGCCTGCCGCTATGAGTGAGTCCACCTGATAACTGTCAATGACCAGTCCGCCGTGGGTAATGAAAAGGTGCCCCTTGGTCAGCCCCGTCAGCGTTAAGGGGATGGTGACATTGGCGGTGATGGAATTGGCGCTGGGAAGGGCGGCCAGGACGCTCGGCGCAAAGCTGACCGGCGACGCGCCGTTGGCAACGGTAACCGGGGTTCCCCTGCCGTAGAAGGATGCTTCGACTATGGCGGAGAAACTCCCTTGGCTGGTGGTGTCGGCTGTGAAGGCTCCCACGGTCTGGGCAGCGTTATCGAAGCTGGCCACCTGTATCGGTCCGGTGGAAAGCTCGATCGGGGCGAAAAACTTGCCGGTGTAGGGGTTCAGGTGGCGGTAACGGACCTCGTAGGGGATTGAGTCACCCGCGATGGTCTGGTAGAAGTTCAGCCAGGCGCCGGAAGGGTGGTAGGCATTCTGGAGCTGGGCCGTGAACTCGCTCCCCGTCTGCATGGCGATCGTCCCCAGGTTTACGCCGGATGCGATGGTGGTTCCCTTGTGGACCTTGACCCCCTTGACGATGGCGGTCTGAACGTTGCGGCCCCGCAGGAGGATATCGTAGGTGGCGGTGGTGGCGGTGCCGAAGACCGGCAGCGGGTAGAGGTTGAACTTACCGGTCGTCTTGTCCACCGAGGTCCAACGGCGGACGATGCGGTAGGTCTTGTTGGCAGCGACCTGTTCCGCCTTGATGACGAAGCGGCTGGTTGTGAGATTGCCGAAAGAGACCTTGCCGGTGATCGAGGCGACACGATTCATGTCAAAGTAGCCGAGCCGTGGCTTCAGGATGAACTCGGTCTGATTGTTGGGGGAGACCTTGACCACGTCGTTGTTCAGGTTGAAGTCAAGGACCAGTTTGACGCTTGCCCCGGCGGTCACTACTACCGGCGATTCCGGGACCAGCTTGATTCCTTCGGCCGCAGAGGGGACCCGGAGAGGATAGTGGGTCGTGTCATTGGGCAGCTGCACCTCGTTGTTGTACGTGAGCCCCGTTATTGACCCCATGTATGAGCCTTCGGTCGGCGCCAGGATGATCCTGATCTGCTGGTATTTCCCCTCCGGGAGCTTGATCCCGCTGAAAAGAGACTTGCCGTTGGTGTCGGCGTACACCGTGCCGTTCGCCAGTTGGGCCAGGTCCACCGTTACCGGCGCCGGAAGGGTCTGCACCTGCCAGTCGCTTGTCTGGACGGCCCGGTTGGCGGTATACGACTTGAACACATGGTTCGTGCTGAACAGCCTGAACCCCTTGGTGTCGACGGTGTGAAACGCTACTGCCCTGACCGTAACGTACACATGGGCATAGTCAATGGAGGCCGCGTCGGTCACGTCCACGTCGACCGTGCCGGCCGGGGTCGTGTCGCCGGGGCTGGAGCTTCCGCAGCCGGCAAGCAGGAGCGCCAGGGAAAACATGGCCACTGCCGGACGTAAAATTCTTCCAATACCTTTCATTGTCGTTCTCCTTTTCACTGTGTGGCTGGATGTCTGTCTGTCAAGGGATGGCGGGCGGCGCTATTTCGCCGTTACTTCCCGCTCGTTGTGCTTCTTCCGGTAGATATCCCGGCTGGCCCGGTTCTGCTCCCGCCGTAGTTTGGCCCGCTCTTTTTTGGTCAGATTGCCGTCGGCCTTCATCCTCGCTTCGTCCTGTTTGATCCTGGCCTGCTCGGTCTCCAGACGGCCGGCTTCTTTGGGAGTCAGCTCGCCGCTCTTGATTCCCTGTTGGATACGTTTCTCCTGGTTCTGCTCCCGCTGCTGGATGCCGGGATCATTGGTATTGCCTGCGTAGACCGCTGTAGCGAGAAGCGCTGAGGTGAAAGAAGCAATCGCGATTGTCCTGATACGGTTCATTATGGTCTCCTGGTGTGGTGTGAATAGTTCTGTTGCGGGCAAGTCAAGACCGAGCGCCTGAAGGCTGACGGCCTGCCGTGGCGGTGCATACGTCACATTAATGGGCTATGCGTAGATTGTTGTCGGGGGAGCTCGGGGGTTTTGCGGAATACTGAAAGAGGGGGTGTAGGTGCTGACAATCTCGTGGTCGAATTGTCCGTCGACAGGTTCGGGGAGGAGAATGTGAAACTGGAGGGGAGTGTCGTTGGCCGCTAAGTCATTGGCAACCTTGCAGATAATGCAGTCGGGATGAACGCGGAAGTCGACGTGATGATGAAAGGAGGTCACCATTACCGTGGTAACCAGAAGCACGATCAGCAGGATTGCGATGTTCAGGCTGCATCTCTGGCGAAACATCATCCGCTCCGGTCTGACAATAGCTGCTCACGATGTCTATCGGGATATGCCGGGAGAACTTTAATGATAAAGGGGCTGTGTTTAACTTGTAACATTCGAGAAGAAAAATGGTCCCCTTGCCAGCCTGTGCCGAGGGTATGCGTACCGCACCGTTTTTGAACTTTTCCCCTTTCCTGTTATAGTCATGACCACCTGTTCATGACTTAGAGCTTGTCCGTAAATAAGCTTTGCGATCCCGCAACCCGTCTTCAGAGCACCTTTGCCCCGGCCTCAATCACAAAATCCTCGACATGGCCCTGCTATGCCTGCGGTTTTGCTCAATCGGCCAAGTCAAATCTGCCCCAAAGCCGGGCGCACTCTTCGCGGCAGTTATTTACGGACAAGCTCTAATTTCCATCCGGAAGCAACTATTTGTGGCCGAAAGAAGGGAGCTGCCATGAAAATAATTGTTCTGCTCGTGATCCTTATTACCAGCCTCGCGAGACCCTGCGCCCATGGTGCATCAGCCGGCGAGTCCGGGGGGGATGCCGGGCCGCCGGTGGTCCTCATGGAGACCAGTCTGGGGAGGATCAGGATACAGCTCGAACCGGAACGGGCACCGGTCACGGTGAAAAACTTCCTCGACTACGTGGAGAGCGGTTTCTACGACAACACCATCTTCCATCGGGTGGTGAAGAACTTCGTGATCCAGGGGGGAGCGTACAGTACCGACCTGCAGCGCAAACCGACCGGTGCCCCGATCGGGAACGAAGCTGCCAACGGCCTGAAGAACAGAAGGGGCGCCATTGCCATGGCCAGGGGGGTGGCAGTGGATTCGGCCAGTGCCGAGTTCTTCATCAATGTTGCCGACAACCCCATTCTCAACCATCAGGACGACTCCATCCAGGGGTATGGCTATGCCGTGTTCGGCAGGGTGATCGAGGGGATGACGGTGGTGGACCGGATTCAGAGAGTGGAGACGGCAAAAAGGAAGGGGCTGCGAAAGGTTCCGAAGGTGCCGGTGGTGATCAAGTCGGTGCGGGTAATCCGATAGCGTGCTGTTACAACGGCGGAGTGCCGACGATCAGTACTTTGGGGCCATAGTTGATCTTTTGGAGCCGTCCCGTGTCGCGGTGTGAGCCGACCACCCACTCGTAGAGCCTCCTGGCGTCCGTGAGGCCCGGGGTTTGCGGCGTCTCGTAATACTGCTTCTGCATCTCCTCGTCGTAGAGGCCGATGCAGCCGTGGGATGCCGGAACTCCGGGCAGGTCGCGGCCGTGGAGCCAGTAGGTCACCCACATCAGCTTGTCGACATAGAATCTCAGGGCATAGTGCATCGGATAGGGGGTGTCGGTCGTCTCAATCGCGTACTGGTCCGACTCGTGCCGTCGGTCAATGGCATCGATCCTGAACTCACCGTTCGGGACCCGGTGCCCCTCGACGCCGACCGCCACGGGGGCGGAAAAGATGAGCCTGCCGAATTCGTATGCCCCGAGAAACAGCTCGGCCTGATCCACCAGGATGAATTTCTCCTCGTTGGCTGCCGGCGGGAAGAAAGCCGGCATCGGCGTGAATCCCCTGATCGTTTCGAGCTGTTTCGGCACCTTGATCGATTTGCCGCGGACGAAGTGGCGCCGGTCCAGCCGGTTGAAGCGGAGCACGTCCTGCCACTGCTCACCGAACAGGCTGGTCGGAGTGTCCTTTTTCCCGATGGTCCGGCATTCCCACGCGATGCGGTCATCGCTGGGAAAGTGGATGTCGCAGAGCGGCTCCATACCGAAAGGCGCAGCTACGGCCACCGCAGTGCAGAGCAGGTAAAATAGGAGAATGTGGCCAGTGAGTGCGAGCGGTTTCATCATGTCATTCATTAACCAGGCAGTAGGCTGAGCACGATAACCGTAACAACTGTTCGGCCAATGTCAAATCGGCCGGGCAGCAGGATTCCCCCTCGCCCTATGAGTCCTCAATCCAGGGATAACGCCTGGACTTTCCCCTGCCGATTGCCTATAATCCCGGCCTGCCATGACCTACCGGGAAACCCTGACATACCTCTACTCCTTAGGCCGTTTCGGCATGAAGCCGGGGCTGGAACGGATCACCGCCATCCTGGCGGCGCTCGGCAGGCCCCAGGAGCGGATTTCCATCGTGCAGGTGGCCGGGACCAACGGCAAGGGCTCTACCGCTGCCTTCCTCGCTGCCATCGGCACGGCTGCCGGACTGCGGACCGGTTTGTTCTCCTCTCCCCACCTGACCAGCTTTACCGAGCGGTTCCGGGTCGACAGCAAAGAAATTGAGCCGGAACGGGTGGTGAAACTGGCTGCCCACGTCATGGCCGTGGCGCCGCCGGAAGCGACGTTCTTCGAGATCGTCACCGCCATGGCCTTTCAGTACTTTGCCGAGGAGAGGGTCGATCTGGCAATCATGGAGACCGGCATGGGGGGGCGCTGGGACGCTACCAACGCGGCCTGCGGTATCCTCTCGATCATCACTTCCATCGGCCTGGACCATTGCCAGTACCTGGGCGATACCGTCGCGGCCATTGCCGGCGAGAAGGCGGGCATCATCAAGCCGGGGAGGCCGGTAGTGACGGCCCGCCAGGAGCCGGAGGCCTGGCAGGTTATCGAGGAGCGTTGCCGGGAGCTGACCAGCCCGCTCTATTGCAGCGGCGATCGTTTCACCGCTGCCTGGGAGGCCGAAGGGCTTGCGTATCGTGGACTCGGTGTAACCCTGACCGGGCTTTGCCCCGGCATCGGTGGCCGCTACCAGGCGGAAAACGCCGGCTGTGCCCTGGCTGCGGCCGAACTTTTGCTGAAGAGCGGGTTTCCAATCACCGGTGAAGCGATGCGGGGCGGCATAGCAGATGCCCGCTGGCCCGGCCGGATGGAGCTCTTTCCCGGTAGGCCGCCGATCCTCCTGGACGGTGCCCACAACCCGGCAGGTGCCACGGCCCTGGCCGAGTCGCTTGCAGATTTTCGCCGGCAGCGGCTCATCATGGTGCTGGGGGTCATGTGCGACAAGGAGTTGTCCGGTATTCTTTCGCCCCTTCTTCCCCTTGTCGATCTGGTCCTGGCTATTACCCCGAACCTGGAGCGTGCCATGCCGGCTGCGGAGCTGGCCAATGCCTGCACGGCACGGGGGGCGGCTGCAACGGCTGCCGGGTCGGTGGCCGAGGGGCTGGCACAGGCCCGGGCCGCGGCCGGACCGGCCGACCTGATCCTGGTCTGCGGTTCCCTGTTCACCGTCGGCGAGGCCCGGTCGCTTCTCACCAACAGTGCCTATGAGCCGTTTCGGGGATAAGAGTTCAATGTTCAAGGTTCAAGGTTCAAGGTTCGGGAATTCTCTTACAACGGGTTCTTCTGTTGTGCATTGCCACCCGTCTGTCATGGCCTGCTGCTTGGTCATTTTTGTGGTAAGTTCTGTCAAGCCCGCTGTAGCGGCCGAACTGCCGGCTGCGGATAAGCTGACCATCCAGGCCGATACCATGTCGTTCGACGAAAAGAGCAACATGCTCAGTGCCGTGGGTATGGTTAAGGCCTATTGGCAGGAAACGACGCTCAAGGCCGATAGTGCCACCATTGATCGGAGCGGCACCGAGGCGACCGCTGTCGGACATGTGGAGCTCAGACGCGACGGCGACCGGCTCACCGCCGACCGGCTCAAGATTGCCATCGATACTGAACAGGGCGAGGTGGAGAACGGTTACCTCTTCCTGAAACAGCCCAATTTCCACCTCCGAGGGGCGCGGTTCGCCAAGACCGGCAAAGCCGACTACCACCTGGCAAAAGGTTCCTTCACCACTTGCGACGGTGACTCACCCAGCTGGCACTTCACGGCCGACAACCTTGACCTCACCCTGGAGGAGTACGCCACCGGCCGCAACGCTGTCTTTTCCATCGGCAGCGTTCCCGTGTTCTACCTTCCCTACGTGGTCTTTCCGGTCAAGACCGAGCGCCAGTCCGGCCTGCTGTTTCCCCGGCTGGGGAGTTCCGGCAAGAAGGGGGTCTATCTCGATGTCCCCTGGTACTGGGCGATCTCTCCCAGCCGTGACGCCACCATCGACCTCGACCTGCAGAGCAAGCGCGGCGTCGGGGTGGGTGTTGACTACCGCTACCTGGGCGGTTCGGACAGCGACGGGCGGCTGAAAGGGTACCTCATCTACGATACCCGCCAAGACCGCGCCCGGGGCGACCTGAACCTGCAACTGCGGGAAAACCGCCTGCCGCTCCGGTTTAAGGCCGACGTCCAGCAGGCCCTGGACCGGGACTTTTACCGGGACTACGGGATAGAGAGCGGCGAGTACAACCGCCAGTATCTGGATACCACAGTATCACTGTCTCGCTCCTGGCGGGATTACGGCGCCGCCCTGGAATTCCGCGCCCTTGACAATTTGGAGACCGCAAGCAATGATACCACGCTCCAGCGGCTCCCCCGGTTGACCATCGATAATGCGGGAGAGCGGCTCGGTGGACTGCCGCTCTTCTTCACCCTGGAGTCGGCGGCCACCAACTTCTACCGGGAGGCGGGGAGCATCGGCCAGCGGCTTGAGGCCGCTCCCCGGCTCGCCTGGCACCAGCCGCTGCTGCCCGGAATCGGCCTGGAAACGTGGGGCGGGTTCCGGCAGAGGCTCTACCATGCCGACCGGAGCGATAGTGGCGAAGGGTGGCGCGGGGTCGGGTTGGCGGAGGGAGGGGCGGCGCTCCACGGCCGCTTTGCCCGGGTTTTCCCGGTAGCCTGGGGCGAGACAATGCGGCTCCGGCACGAACTGCAACCGGAGATCGGCTATCGGGTGATCGAGTCAAAGGATCAGTCCGATCTGCCGTTTTTCGACTACGACGACCGTTCCGTCGGTGGAGAGCAGTTCTACTGGTCGGTAGCCAGTGCAGTTACCGGCCGCAGCGGTACGGGTGATGCGGTACGGTACCGGGACCTACTTTACCTGCGGTTGAGCCAGGCATATCAACTTTCCGGCGGCCGGCGCGATCTCCTGACCCTTGTGGACGATGGTCGTCGCTTCACCGACCTGCGCTTGGAGGCTCGCATTGCCCCTGTCGAACATTTCGCGGTCACCACAGATACCCGTTTTACCACCCAGCGGGGTGACGTTGCCACCGCTGCGGTCGGTTTGGAGGCGGACGACAGGCAGGGGAACCGGGCCGGGCTTGTCTACCGCTACGGCCGGGACCAACTGGAGTACCTGGAGGGGAAACTGGCCGTGGCCAGCATCAGGCCGTTCACTGCCAGTTACGCGGCCAGATACTCGTTCGACCGTCCCGGCTTCCTGGAATCGCTCTATACCGTCGAGTACCGCCACCAGTGCTGGAGTCTGATGTTCTCCTTCCGGGACCGTTCGGATAACCGGGAGTTCATGGTTACCTTCAATCTGGCCGGCATCGGGGCGCTGGGGCCAATGAAGGCGTTCTAACGCTGGTTTTTCAGCCTGCAATATGTTACTGTGCCACCGTTTATTCACCCAGAGAACCGGAGTTCCCCAATGACAGATACCTTTATTCCCCGTTCGCTGCTCGTCACCGGCGGGGCCGGCTTTATCGGCTCCAATTTTATCCACCACTACCTGACCGCCAACCCTGACTGCCGGCTGGTCAACCTGGACTGCCTCACCTATGCCGGCAACCTGCGAAACCTGGCCGGGGTGGAGCAGAACCCCAATTACCGCTTCGTGAAGGGGGACATCGGCGACGCCCCGCTGGTGGCCGGACTGCTGGCGCAGGAGAAGGTCGATGCCGTGATCCACTTTGCGGCCGAGTCCCATGTCGACCGCTCCATTTCCGGACCGGAGATCTTTGTCCGGACCAACGTCCTCGGTACCCAGGTCCTCTTGGAGGAGAGCCGCAAGCACTGGGCGTCCGGAGCGGTCAATGAGTTCCGGTTCTTCCAGATCTCCACCGACGAGGTCTACGGTAGTCTCGGCTCTACCGGCTTCTTCACCGAGGAGACCCCTCTGGCAGCCAACTCACCCTATTCGGCGAGCAAGGCCGGGGCCGACCTGCTGGTGCGGGCCTACCATGAGACCTTCGGTTTCCCGACTCTGAACACCCGTTGCTCCAACAACTACGGTCCGTATCACTTTCCGGAAAAGCTGATTCCGCTCATGATCCACAACATCATGAAGAAAAGGCCGCTGCCGGTGTACGGTGACGGCAGAAACATCCGGGACTGGCTCCATGTGCGTGATCATGCCCGGGGTGTGGAAGCGGTGCTGAAGGGGGCCGTGCCCGGTTCGGTCTACAACATCGGCGGCAATAACGAATGGCAGAACATCGACATTGTGCACCTGGTTTGCGATCTGCTGGACGATCGGCTGGGGAGATCGGTCGGCGAGAGCCGCGGTCTCATCACCTTTGTCAAGGACCGGCCGGGGCATGACCGGCGCTATGCCATAGATGCCGGCAAGATTCGCCGGGACCTTGGGTGGGAGCCCGCCTATACCTTCGAGTCCGGCATCAGGGAAACCATCGACTGGTACCTGGCCAACCAGGAGTGGGTGGCCAAGGTGACGTCGGGCGAGTACCAGCAGTACTACGCGGAACAGTACGAAAAGCGGTGACTGGTAACTCGTGACTCGTAACGCGAAAGTATTTACCGGTCACGAGTCACCAGTCACGAGTCACGGGGGTATAAAATGATACTGGTAGTCGGCGCCAACGGTATGCTGGGCCACGATTTGATGGAAGTGCTGGGTGGTGAGGTGCGGGGGCTGGACCTGCCGGACATCGATATCACCTCCCTGGAGTCGACCTTGCGGGTGGTCAGGACCCTGAAGCCGCGAGTGATCGTCAATGCCGCTGCCTACACCGATGTGGACGGGTGCGAAACGAACCGGGAGCTGGCCATGCAGGTCAATGGCGAAGGCGTCGGCCACCTGGCCATGGCTGCCCGGGAGATCGACGCGCTATTGGTGCATGTCAGTACCGACTACGTCTTCGATGGCAACAAGGGGACTCCCTATGAGGAGGACGACCTGACCGGGCCGGTCAGTGTCTATGGCGATTCAAAGCTGGCCGGGGAGTTGAACGCACCCTTTGCCGGCGCGTACCTGATCGTCAGGACCCAGTGGCTGTACGGTCTTCACGGCAAGAACTTCGTGGAGACCATGCTTCGCCTGGCCGGTGAGAAGACGGAGTTGACGGTGGTGGATGACCAGATCGGCTCCCCCACCTGGAGCCATGACCTGGCCTTGGCGATCAAGGCGCTCATCGACAATGGCTGCCGGGGCATCTACCATGCGGCCAACAGCGGTTACTGCTCCTGGAACGAGTTCGCCCGGGCCATCTTCGCGGAAACGGGAATGAATGTTGCTGTCAAGCCGATGACCACGGCCGAACTGAACCGTCCGGCCCGCCGACCGCTCTACTCCACCCTGGATTGCAGCAAGCTGGTGCGGGACGCCGGTTTTCAGCCCCAGCCGTGGCACGAGGCGCTGAAGGGGTACCTGAAGCTGAGAGGGTGAGTGGTTGCGTAGGGGCGATCCTTGTGATCGCCCAGATTGGGCAGACACACAGGTCTGCCCCTACCTGATAACGGAGATGACAATGGAACGCGGTGAACGTCCCTGGGGTACCTATACGGTCCTGGACGAGAAGAACGGGTACAAGATCAAACGGATCGAAGTCAAGCCGCGCGAGCGGCTCTCCCTCCAGAAGCACCACCACCGGAGCGAACACTGGATCGTCGTCTCAGGAACCGCCCAGGTGACCTGCGGCGACCGTGAGTTCACGGTCAATGTCAACGAGTCGACCTTCATCCCCATCGGCATGACCCATCGCCTGGAGAATCCCGGGGTGATCCCGCTGGTGATCATCGAGGTGCAGAGCGGAGAGTACCTGGGGGAGGACGATATCGTCCGGTTCCAGGATGACTACAACCGCTGCCCGGCTGATGAACCCGCTGCCGGGTAGGGAGGAATGCCATGACTGCGTTTGCTGAACAGCATCCCACCCGCTTGGCAGTCGGGAATGGCGGGGTGCAGAGTAGCCGCGAAACGCTTCTCGACCAGGAGTTACTGTTCACCATTCTCGACGCCATCCCCTATTTTGCCATGGTGCTTAATAGCGAGCGCCAGATCCTGGCCGCCAATACCCGCACCCTCAGCACCTTTTCCCGGGAGGACCTCGGGTCCCTGATCGGTAAGCGGACCGGCGAGGCAATAGGCTGCCTGTTCGATCGGGAAGGTACGGACGGCTGTGGCAGCGGCCCCCACTGCGGCACCTGCGGAGCACTTCGCTCCATCCTGGAAAGTCAGCAGATGATGCGGCCGGTGACCCGGGAGTGTTCCATCCTGCTCCGGGATGACATCGGAACGGCCATGGATCTTGAGGTGCTATCCACCCCGACGGTCATCGAGGGGATTCCGGTAGTCATCTGCATCTTCAAGGACATCAGCGCCGAGAAACGGCGGGACGTCCTTGAGCGGGTCTTTTTCCACGACGTGATCAATACCGCCGGCGGCATCAAGGGGATTTCCAGCCTGCTGGTGGAGGGGAAGAACCTCGACGAGGAGAAGGAGGAGGAGTACAAGCAGTGGCTGCTCGATCTTTCCGACCGGCTTATCGACGAGATTCTGCTGCAGCGCAAACTGGTGGCTGCCGAGAGCGGGGCGTTCAAACCTGAAATGATGCTGGTTTTCGTTCCCAAGCTGCTGGAAGATGTGTGGTGTCTCTACACCGGCCACGAGGTTGCAGAGGAGCGCACCCTGTGTCTGGGCGAAGTTGCCGGATGCCATATTGTCAGCGACGGCGCCATCCTGCGGCGCATCCTGGGAAATCTGGTGAAAAATGCTCTGGAGGCGACCCCGCAGGGCGGTACCGTGACCCTTTCTTCCCGGGAGGCAGACGGTGAGGTGATCTTCAGCGTCCACAACCCCGGGGTTATCTCACAGGACGTCGCCATGCAACTGTTCCGGCGTTCGTTCAGCACCAAGGCGGGCACCGGCCGCGGCATCGGTACCTACAGCATCAAGTTGTTCGGCGAGCGCTATCTGGGAGGGAAGGTCTCCTTCGAGAGCAATACTGACACCGGGACCACCTTCCGTTTCACCCTTCCTGTAACAAATTCCTGACAAATTCCTGATGGATGGCGCTCGGAGCGGAATTCCGGGCGCCCTTTTCCTGTTGAGCACACGTCCCCTTTGTGGTACCTTTACCTGTTTTTAAATCGCCATCGTGCCGGGAGACTGACTTCATGTTGGGTAACATCATAAAGAAGATCATCGGGAGCAAGAACGAACGGGAACTGAAGCGGATGTGGCCGGTCGTGGAGAAGATCAACGGTCTGGAAGCACAGTTCGCCAAGCTCACCGACGATCAGCTCAGAGATAAGACCGCCGAATTCAGGGAACGGTCTCAGCGGGGCGAGAGCCTGGAATCGCTTCTTCCGGAAGCCTTTGCCGTCTGCCGGGAAGGTGGCAAACGGGCGCTGGGGATGCGCCATTTCGATGTTCAGCTCATCGGCGGCATGGTCCTCAACAGCGGCCGGATCTCCGAGATGAAGACCGGCGAGGGGAAGACCCTGGTGGCCACCCTGCCGGCCTACCTGAACGGCATCACCGGCCGCGGGGTCCACGTGGTCACGGTCAACGACTACCTGGCCAAGCGGGACTCGGAGTGGATGGGGCAACTCTACACCTTCCTGGGGCTATCCGTCGGGGTCATTGTCCACGGTCTGGACGACGAGGAGCGTCGCGACGCCTACGCGGCCGACATCACCTACGGTACCAATAACGAGTTCGGTTTCGACTACCTGCGGGACAACATGAAGTTCGCCCTGGAGGATTACGTTCAGCGGCCGTTCTATTACGCCATCGTCGACGAGGTGGACTCCATCCTGATCGACGAGGCCAGGACCCCGCTCATCATCTCCGGCCCCACGGAGGAGTCCACCGACAAGTATTACATCATCGACCGGATCATCCCCAGTCTCAAGAAGGGGGAGGTGAAGGAGGTGGAGGCCAACACCCTGTCGGGCAAGCGGAAGACCTACACCGGCGACTTCACCGTGGACGAGAAGGGGAAGAGTGCCACCCTGACCGAAGACGGGGTCCGCAAGGTAGAGAAGCTCCTCAAGATCGACAACCTCTACGATCCGCGCAACATGGTCATCCTGCACCATGTGAACCAGGCCCTGCGGGCCCACGCCATGTACCGGAGGGACGTGGACTACGTGGTAAAGGACGGCGAGGTGATGATCGTCGACGAGTTCACCGGCCGGCTGATGCCGGGCCGCCGCTGGTCCGACGGCCTCCACCAGGCCATCGAGGCCAAGGAGGGGGTGAAGATCGAGAACGAGAACCAGACCCTGGCCACCATCACCTTCCAGAACTACTTCCGGATGTACGAAAAACTCTCCGGCATGACCGGTACCGCCGACACCGAGGCCGAGGAATTCCACAAGATCTACAACCTGGACGTGGCCGTCATCCCCACCAACCGGCCGCTTCTGCGCCCGGACTTTCCGGACGTGGTCTACAAGACCGAGCGCGAGAAGTTCACGGCGGTCATCGAGGAGATCAAGGAGTGTCACACCAAGGGGCAGCCGGTCCTGGTCGGCACCATCTCCATCGAGAAGTCCGAGGTGCTGGCCGAGATACTCAAGCGGGACGGGATTCCGCACAATGTCCTGAACGCCAAACAGCACGAGCGTGAAGCGGAGATCGTGGCCCAGGCCGGACGCAAGGGGGCGGTGACCATCGCCACCAACATGGCCGGCCGGGGTACCGACATCGTCCTCGGTGGTAACCCGGAAGCCATGGCCAAGCAGTGGCTGCGGGCCAACCCCGGGGCTGCCGACGAAGAGTACGCCGCGGTCCTGGCCAGATGCAAGGAACAGTGTGCCGCAGAACACGACGAGGTCGTAAAGCTGGGCGGCCTGCATATCCTCGGCACCGAGCGCCACGAGAGCCGCCGGATCGACAACCAGTTGCGGGGCCGTTCCGGCCGCCAGGGAGACCCGGGCTCGTCACGGTTCTACCTCTCCCTTGAAGACGACCTGCTGAGGATCTTCGGCTCCGAGCGGGTGGCCAAGATCATGGACATGCTCAAGATCGAGGAGGGGGAGGCGATCACCCACGGCCTCATCAGTAAGGCGATCGAGAATGCCCAGAAAAAGGTGGAGGCCCACAACTTCGATATCCGCAAGCACCTCATCGAGTACGACGACGTCATGAACAAGCAGCGCGAGGTGATCTACACCCAGCGCAAGGAGATCCTGGCCGGCGAGGAGATCCGCGCCAGCTTCCTGGAGATGCTGGACGAAACCATCAGCGACGTCGTGGCCGAATACGCCATCGACAAGGTCCCGGCCCACGAGTGGGACTGGCAGGGACTCACCGAAACGGTCTATAAGACCTTCGGCATCGAACTGGACCTGCCGGCCGAGACCATCGCCCGTCTCGTTCCCAACAACTTCGCAGACATGCTCAAGACGGAGACCAAGGAGCGGTTCGACGCCAAGCTCGCCCAGTTCGGCGACGAGCTGATGGATCACCTGATCAAGGTCATCATGCTCCAGTCCATCGATCAGCACTGGAAGGACCACCTCCTCTCCATCGACCATCTGAAGGAGGGGATCGGCCTGCGCGGCTATGGCCAGAAGGACCCGAAACAGGAGTACAAGAAGGAGGCTTTCAACCTCTTCATGGCCATGATCAGTCGCATTCGCGCCGAGGTGGTGGAAAAGATCTTCTGGGTCCAGCTCTCCCGGGACAATGACTTTGAAGACCTGGAGGATCACATCGAGGAGTTGGAAGAGCAGCATCAGAAGCGGCAGAAGCTGGTGTTCAACCGCGAGGACGAGGAGGCCGCCCGGCCGGTCAAGAGCGCCAAGACGGCCGGTCGCAACGATCCCTGTCCCTGCGGGAGCGGGAAGAAATTCAAGAAGTGCTGCGGCGCGTAGCCGCAAGTAGGCGACCGCCTGCGGTTCTGACGACGTTACTCACAACTGAAGTCGATTATCGCACCTGATTCTGATAGAGCATTCACCGGAGGTATGGCATGAAGCATCTCCTCGTCCTTGCATCTGCACTGTTCATGCTACTGGCACAGATGAGCCACCCCGTGCAGGCGGCAGAGTCTGACCTGAAAATCACCGAGCTGGCGGTGACCACCAAGATCGTCCGGAATAAGCCGATCGATTCGGTCCACCGCATTTCGTCGGCGTCGGTCAAGGCTCTCTACTGCTTCACCCGGATTACCGCGCCCGAGGATACGGATACCACCATCAAGCATGTCTGGTACCGGGGTGACGAAAAGGCGGGCGAGTATGAACTCCCGGTGAAGGGGGAGCGCTGGCGCACCTTCAGCAAAAAGGAAATCCAGCGTGGCTGGGCCGGCGATTGGCGGGTGGAGATTCTGGACAGTGACGGTAACCTGCTGCAGACGGTCAAGTTCCGGATAAACTGAAATAAACGGAGGGGGGAGACGATTCCCCCTTTTTCTATGCTGGAGGAATGACCGAGTAATGCGCTGGCTGTATGTGATGATTCTGGTCGTGACGACCTTCCTGTTCAACGGTCTTGCTGCTGCCGGCAACGGCCCCCAGGCGGTAATGCCCGCCAGCGAGCGTATAGATCAGCTCATGGCAGGGGCGATGGGCAAAGGTCTGATTGCCGGCGGGGTGGTGCTGATCGGCAATCAGGACCGGATACTGTTCGAAAAGCCCTATGGCCGGGTCTCTTCCGACCCTCACTCCCCACCGGTCACCAACGACACCCTGTTCGATCTCGCCTCTCTAACCAAGGTGGTGGCAACGACCCCGGCGATCATGAAGCTGGCTGAAGAACGAAAACTTTCCCTGGTCGACCCCCTCTCCCGCTGGTTTCCCGAATTCGTCGGCAAAGGAAAGGACGAGGTGCTGGTGGTGAATCTGCTCACCCACACCTCGGGGCTGGACGACTTCGGCCTGAGCTCTCTGGCGCCGATGCAGAGCGCCGTGGAAGGAGCGGCCGAGCAGAGGCTGAAGGGTGAGGTGGGAAGCCGTTTCCATTACGCCGACATCAATTTCATTCTCCTGGCCGAACTGGTCCGGAGGGTGAGCGGCGAGCCGCTGGATGTCTATACCCGCAGGCAGCTCTATGGCCAGTTGGGGATGAACGACACCATGTTCGCCCCCGGCGCCGTCCTGCATTCGAGGATTGCCGCCAGCCCCTCGGACCGGAGCCATCTGGCCGGTCAGCCCCAGGATTCCCTTGCCCGGCTGTTGGGCGGCGTGGCCGGTCATGCCGGGCTCTTCAGTACCGCCGGCGATCTTGCCCGGTTCTGCCGCATGGTTTTCGATGAAGGGGTGCTGGACGGGATACGGGTGCTGGAGGAGCGGACGGTGCGCCAGATGACTGCCCCGTATTTCTCCCGCAAGGGCCAGGTTGTCCGGGGACTCGGCTGGGACATCGCCTCTCCCTTCTCGTCCCCGCGGGGCAACGGCTTCTCCCGCAGCTCCTTCGGCCATACCGGCTACTCCGGCACCTCCCTCTGGCTCGACCCGAGCGCAGGGATATACGTGATCCTCCTGACCAGCCGCCTGGAATACAACAAGACCCACGAGTTCAGCCAGTTGCGAGGCAGCCTGTCGAGCCTGGCAGCAGAGCTGTACGGTGTGCCGCCGGCGCTGCGGGATCTGGAGGAGCTGGCCGGTGAGTGAGTGTCGGCGACATCGTAGGGGGCATGCTGTCTCCCCCATGGTTGTTCACTGGAGCAATAACAAGCCAACGATGGGTTGACATGATGTCGCCACGTCGTAAAGGGAGACGGGATGTTTCATCGTAGATGCGCCACCGGGGTCTGTGCCGGCATTATCGGCCTTGCAGTTGCCGTCGTGTTCCTTCTGTCACAGACGGTCCTGGCCGAGACCCTCTTCGACCGGTCGTTGCGCCAAGTCACCAGCCGGGCCGCACAGTCGGCACCGGACGATTTCTCCTTTGTCGTGCTCGGCGACAGCCGGGGGGATGACAAGGTCTTTACGGCTGCGCTGCGGCGGGCGTCCGCTTTCAAGCCGCTCTTCATCCTGCATGGCGGAGATCTTTCGGATAACGGCACAACTAAAGAGTTGGACCACGCACTACAGCTCATTGAGCGGACCGTGCCCGGCCTGCCGGTGTTCGTGGTGAAGGGAAACCACGAGCGGGACCGGGCGCTGTTCGAGGAGAAGGTCGGCCCGCGCAACTTCAGCATCGATATTGCCCGGCTCGGCTTCAAGCTGGTGGCAGTGGACAATTCCCGCAATAGTCTCGCAAAGGAGGAACTGGCCTACTTGCGCCGGCAGCTTGCCCTGCGCTCCCCCCTTGCTTTCGTTGCCATGCATGCGCCGCCCGGGACAGAACGCTGGAACTGGCATACGTTCAGCGAGGGGGCTCCGGAGCTGATTCGTCTCCTTAGCGGCGAAGGGGTGACCATGGCCTTTTTCTCCCATGTGCACCAGTTCGACCGGGACACGATCGGTACTGTGCCGGCCATCATCAGCGGTGGTGGCGGTGCGCCCCTGGTAGGGCGGGAGCTGTTCCCCGGCGAGCCGGTTTACCACATCGTCGTGGTGCGGGTCCGCAAGGGGATTGCCATGGCGGAGATGGTACCCGTTCAACCATGAATATTACCCTGGCCTCTCTGGTCCTGGACATCACCCTGACCGCCCCGCTCAGGAGCCCGGCCGCCCCTTTTGCCATCCGCACCTTTTTCCCCGCAGCGTTCAAGAGAGCTGTCGACCGACTGCACGAGCCATCCTGGTGGCAGGCAACGTTCGGGCAGCAACTCAGTCCGGACCCGGAAGCGGTCCGCCGCTACCAGAAGCCGCCGCTCCCCTTTGTCTTCGATCTGCCGGCGCTTTCAGCCGGCCACCGGGGCACCGCTGAGTTGGGTCTCACCCTGGTCGGCTCGGCAGTCAACCATCTTCCCGCGTATATCCTTGCGCTACGGCTTCTTTTCGCGGATGAGGCCTTTACTGGCAGGTTCCCCGTCCGCCTCGACGCCATAGCGGCCCTGGACGCGGCCGGCAGCAGGACTCTCCTCTGGCGGAATGGCGATGAACCACAACTTTCCGAGGTTCCCCTGGTTAGCGCTACCCAGCTTACCGATCGGGAGCAGGCGATGCCGGATCACCTCCACTTGGAGATACTTACTCCATTACGCCTGCTGCAGGATGGGCGCCCTTGCCGGGAGCCCGGTTTTTCCCTGCTGGCCCGTTCCCTGATGCGCCGTGTCTCGGCCCTGGCCTATTACTACGGCGGCGAGGAGCTGAATATGGATTTTCGCTGGCTGGCGGAGCGGAGCGCATCGGTGGCAACCGTCCGGAGCGAACTCCGTTGGGTCGAGTGGGGCGGTGGTGTCCAGGGTGTTGTCGGCCGGATCGAATTCCGGGGGGAACTGATTGATTTTCTGCCGTTCTTTCGGCTCGGCGAGCGGCTGCACGCGGGGAAAGGGGCCTCCTTCGGCCTGGGGCGCTATTCCATCCCGGCCGAGGTGTTGTAAACCGGCCAGGAACCGGTACACTGTCCATGGAATCTCGTAACTCGACAAGGAGCGTCCATGGCCCAGTCCCTCTGGAAACCACTGCTTTTGGTCATGCTCATGGTCCTGGCCATGAATTTGATGTATACCTATGTCGCCAGGCAGGCACAGGGCTCGGCCGAGATCAGCTACAGCCGTTTTCGGCAGGAACTGACGGCCGACAATGTCCGGTCAGTGACGCTCAAGGGGAGTGCCATCAGTGGTGAGTTCCGCGTGGCGGCCAAGGTGGAGCAGACCATCCAGGGGAGCACTGTCACGCGGAGCGTCTCGGCCTTTACCACCGTCCTGCCGCCCATTGCCGATACCAGCCTCATGGCCGACCTGACTGCCAAGGGGGTGGAGGTCAAGGCCATATCCACGGAAGTTTCCACGTTCACCAACCTGTTGATCTACATTCTGCCGTGGGCGCTGATCATCGGTTTCTGGTGGTTCGGCATGCGCAACGTCCGTTCCCAGGGCCCAGGCGGGATGCTGGGCGGATACGGCCGGTCTGGCGCCAAGGTCTATACCGCCGGGGAAAAGGTGAACGTCACCTTCGAGGACGTGGCCGGCATGGAGAGCAGCAAGCAGGAGCTGAGGGAGGTTGTCGACTACCTGAAGGACCCCAAGCGGTTCCAGACCCTGGGGGGAAAGGTCCCCAAAGGTATCCTCCTGGTCGGTCCGCCAGGGACCGGCAAGACCCTGCTGGCGCGGGCCGTGGCCGGCGAGGCCGATGTCACCTTCTTCAGTATTTCCGCCTCCCAGTTCATAGAGATGTTCGTCGGGGTCGGCGCCAGCCGGGTACGTGACCTGTTTGCCGGCGCCAAGAAGGCGGCGCCGAGCATCGTCTTCATCGACGAACTGGATGCGGTCGGCCGAAGCCGGGGGGCCGGGTTCGGCGGCGGTCACGACGAACGGGAACAGACCCTGAACCAGCTCCTCTCCGAGATGGACGGTTTCGATCAGCACGAGGAGGTCATCGTCCTGGCGGCCACCAACCGCCCGGACGTTCTCGATCCGGCCCTGCTCCGGCCGGGGCGGTTCGACCGGCATGTGGTGATCGAGCGCCCTGACTGGCGGGACCGGGAAAAGATTCTCCGCGTGCACAGCCGCAACGTTCCCCTTGCCCAGTCGGTCGATCTGGCGATCATCGCCCGGGGGACACCGGGAATGACCGGCGCCGACCTGGAGAATCTGGTGAACGAGGCGGCCATCATGGCGGCCAGGGAGGGGGCCGGTGCGGTCACGATGACCCACCTGGAGCAGGCCAAGGACAAGATCCTGATGGGGGGGGAGCGGAAGATGTTCATCTCGCCGGACGAGAAGCGGATCACCGCCTTCCACGAGGCAGGGCACACCCTGGTGGCCAGGCTCCTCCCCGGTACCGATCCGATTCACAAGGTTACCATCATCCCCCGTGGAATGGCCCTGGGGGTGACCCAACAGCTGCCGGTGGACGACCGTTACCACTATCCCAAGAGTTACCTGGAGAACCGGTTGGCCGTGGTCATGGGGGGGCGGGTGGCCGAACGGCTGGTCTTTGGCGAGGTATCCACCGGTGCCCAGAACGACCTGAAGGTGGTGACCGACCTGGCCGAGAAGATGGTCTGCCAGTGGGGGATGAGTGACAAGGTGGGACCGATGACCTTCAGCCGGGGGGAGGAGCACCCCTTTCTCGGTCGCAAGCTGGCCGAGGAAAAGAGCTTTTCCGAGGCGATGGCCTGGCGGATTGACCAGGAGATCAACGCCTTCATCCGGGAGGCGGAAGAGAAGGCCGAACTGGTCATTGTCGCCAATCGACCGAAACTGGACGCCCTGGCCGCTGCCCTGGTGGAAGAAGAGACCCTGGACGGCAAACGGGTGGAAGAGATAGTTGGCTAAGGGGCTTGAGCGATTTGCCGGCTAAGCCCCGATCAATATGAACAGGAGGAAGTTCAATGGACGTGCTGGAAGCGATCGGAACCAGAAGAAGCGTGCGCAAGTTTTCGGACCGGCCGGTGGAGCCGGAAAAGCTCCGGGCGGTGCTGGATGCGGCCCGGCTGGCGCCGTCATGGGCCAACCTGCAATGCAGCCGCTACGTGGTGGTCGAGGATGCGGCAATGAAGGCGCGGATAAGCGAGCTGTCGTACGTGGAGTCGTACTTTGCAACCAAGGGGTACAAGAGCAATCCTGCCCAGCAGGCGCTGGCCAACGCGCCGGTGGTGATCGTCGTCTGCGGGGACCCGACCCTGTCCGGTGATCTGCGGGGCCAGGAGTACTATCTGACCGATGTGGGGATTGCCACGGAGAACCTGATGCTGGCCGCCCATGCCCAGGGGCTGGGGAGCGTCTTTGTCGGGGTCTTCGACGAGGAGCCATTGGGAGAGCTGCTTAACATCCCTCCAGGGATGAGGATTGTCGGGCTCTTCCCGCTTGGTTACCCGCTGGAAGCGGCAAAGTCCGGGCCGTCCCGCAAGCCGCTGGAGGAGATCGTGCACTACGGAACCTGGAAGGGGTAATAGGGAGGAGACGAGAGGCAGGGGGAGTTTGAAGCCCCTGACTGCTCAGGCTGTTGCACGTTCTTTCTGCAGAACCTGCCGTACCCGGTCAAGTAGCTGCTCGGCCGTGAACGGCTTTTGCAGGAAGCTGAGTTCTTCCTCCAGGGTACCATGGTGGAGCACGAAGCTGTTCGTGTATCCGGACATGAACAGTACCGGTATGTCGGGAAACTTTTCCTGCAGACGGTCGTACAGTTCCGGCCCGTTCATGTCCGGCATGACGACATCGGTCACCAGAAGGTCAATGGCGGTAACGCCGGTTGTCAGCTCCAGCGCCTCGGTTGGCGAGGTGGCAACCAGTATGTTGCTTCCAATGGAGCGCAAAAGCTCCACCACCATTTCCCGTACGAGCTGGTTATCGTCGATCACCAGTATCGTTTTTCCGGCAAGCCCGCTGAAATCGGCTGGTGACGGCATAGGTGCAGTTTGTTCGCGATCATCCGTTGTCCGGGCTTCCGGCAGCAGAATGGTGAAGGTCGATCCGGTGCCGACCCTGCTTCTGACCTTGACTGATCCTTCATGTTGCTTGACGATTCCGTAGACTGTGGCGAGTCCCAGCCCGGTGCCCTGACCGACCGGCTTGGTGGTGAAGAACGGCTCGAATATGTGGTTCAGCACCTCATCCTCCATCCCCCTGCCGTTGTCCGATATGGCCAAAAGGATGTAGGGGCCGGTTTTCATTCCCGGATACACCCTTGTGTACTCTTCATCCAGGATGACATGGCCGGATTCGATAGTGATCGTGCCATTGCCGGATATGGCGTCCTGGGCATTTACCGCCAGATTGAGCAGGATCTGTTCGATCTGGCCCCGGTCGGCCCTGATCCGGGTTGCGGAACCGGACAGCCGCAGATCGATCGCGATGTTTTCCCGAATAGTGCGGCTGAGAATTTCGCGGAAGGCAACAATGACCTGGTTGAGATCGAAAGGCTCCACCCGCAATACCTGCTTCCGTCCGAAGGTGAGCAGGCGGCGTGTCAGCTCCCCGGCCTTGAGCGCGGCGCTCAGTATCCCCTCAACCTTCCTTAGGTAGGAAGGGTCGTCGCTGTCGCCTTGTTTCAGCATCTCCGCATAACCGATGATCGGGGTGAGCAGGTTGTTGAAGTCATGGGCGATGCCGCCTGCCAGCTGGCCAATCGCCTCAATTTTCTGGATATGCAGCAACTGTTCTTCCAGCACCTTCCGCCGCTTCTCCTCATTGACCCGGCCAATGGCGATGCCGGCCAGGTGGGCTGCCGACTCGGCCACCCGTATCTCCTCCGCCCTCTGTTGGCGTGGCTCCCGGTAGTAGATGGCCAAGGTTCCCAACAGGTTTCCGTCTGCGGACAGGATAGGCTCCGACCAGCATGCCCTCAACCCTTCATCTCTGGCCGGCTTGAAACCTTTCCAGTACGGATGTGTCTCGATGTCCTCGACCGCAACCCTTTTGCGCAGGAATGCAGCAGTACCGCAGGAGCCCATCTTGTTGGCGATCCGCAGACCATCGACCGCCAGGTTGTATGCTTCGGAGAGACCGGGAGCCGCTCCGTGACGCAGATGGCCGGTACCGTCGGCAAGCATGATGGAGCAGAGCGAGCCGGGAAGTTCCTGCTCGACCAGGCGTACGATATGAGTCAGCAGCGATTCAAGCGGTGTGCCGGTGGCCATCTCCTCCAGGATCTTCGACCGCGTCCGCGTCCGCAGCTCGTCCCGTTGCCGCTGGGTGATATCCCTGACGACGGTCAGAATCATGGGCCGCCCTTCGCTGGTCATGGTTCTGGCCCGCACCTCCACCGGCACGATGGTCCCTTCCTTTGTCAGGTAGGCCGAATCGAAAATCGCCTCGCCCACCTGTCCCAGCAACCTGATGTTGCCGGTGACCTGTTCGGCATATTCCGGTGGCTTGAATTCCTGCAGGCGCCGGCCCCGCAACTCGTTTTCCGCATAGCCGGTGAGCTGGCAGAGCGCCTGGTTGAAAGAATGGAGCCGGCCATCAAGATCAATCAGCAGGATGGCATCGTTGGCCGCGTCGATCTGTGCTGCCTTGGTCAGCAGCTCGCTCTGCTGTTTCGAGAGCATGCCGTGGGCATCACGCAGGTGATCCAGATGGCGGAACAGAAGCCCGATCAGGATGGCGACCAGCAGAAAGAGCGCTATCGCAAGGCATGCCTGCATTCGTTCAGTGACCAGCCCGCAGGTGGTGGCAAGTATCACTGTGCCGACAATGACAATGATGGCGAGTCTGACTCTTGCCTTGAGCTGGTCGATGTCAATCGCGGTCATCTAATCCCCTACATGCGGAACTGGGCCACTATCTGCTTCAGTTCGGCCGCCATGCCGGCAAGCTGGCTGGATGCGACCGCGGTCTGATGCGAACTGTCCGCCGCATGGCTGTTTACGTCTGAAATCTGGTGCATCCCCTTGCTTATCTCGTTGGTGGTGGCTGTCTGTTCCTCGGCTGCAACGGCAATCTGGTTTATCTGGCTGGCGACGTCTCCCACCTGGGCGAGTATGGCCTCCAGCGCCTTGCCGGACCGGGAGGCGTCTTCCGTCCCCTTTTCCACTTCCCTGACCCCTTCCACCATGGCCGCAACCGCCGATTGGGTTTCCTGCTGGATCGTCTTGATCATCCTGCCGATTTCGTGCGTGGCCTTGGTGGTACGTTCGGCCAGCGCCCGCACCTCGTCGGCCACCACGGCAAAGCCCCGCCCCTGTTCGCCGGCCCTGGCCGCCTCGATAGCCGCATTCAGCGCCAGCAGGTTGGTCTGGTCGGCGATATCCTCGATGGTCGCGACGATTTCGCCGATCTGGTCGGAGCGGGTGCCGAGAGACTCCACGGTCCTGGCGCTCTCCTGCACCTTTTCGGCGATCCGGGAAATACTGAGGACCGCCTTGCCAACCACCTCTGAGCCGTTTTTGGCGGTCTCGCCAGCCTGTTTGGAGATCTCCACGGCACGCAGGCAGTTTTTCGAGATCTCCGAAGAGGTGGCTGCCATCTCCTCGCAGGCAATGGCAATGGAGGTCGATTGCGAAGCGGCCCGTTCCGTCCCCTCGACGATGCTTGCCGATGTCCGGTTCAGCTGTTCGGCCGAGGAGGCGACCTGGACGGAGTTCTGGTTGATCCGCTCCACTATCGTCTTCATGTTGTCGAGGAAGCGGTTGAACGACCTGGCCAGGGAGCCGGATTCGTCATGCCGGTCGACGGTCAGGCGCCGGGTCAGATCTCCATCGCCGCTGGACATCTCGTCAAGGTTTTTCGCCACGTACCCAAGGGTCCTGGTGATGCCGCGGCTGACAGAATAGGCAATAAGCAGGCTGAACAGGGCCACCAGGAGATTCAGGCCGAGCAACATCCAGCGGATGGTGTTTACGCTTTTCTGGACATCGTCCACATAGACACCGGTACCGACCACCCACCCCCACGGCTCGTACTTCTTTACAAAGGAGAGCTTCGGATACAGTTCGTCGGTCGTCCCTCCTCCGGCTTTCGGCTTTGGCCACTCATAGGTGACAAATCCCTGTCCGGCCCGCTCTGCCACATCGTTAAAGGTGACAAACAGGTTTTTCCCTTCCAGTTTCTCCAGCCGTTCGGGAACCTCTCCGCTCATGCCGGTTGCCTTGTTGAACTTCGGATCGTCGAGGACCTTCCCGTCCAGCGCCGGCACGGTCGGGTGCATGATCATCCTGGGGAACGGTTTTCCCAGGTCGTTGATCCAGATATACTCCTTCTGCTCGTAGCGCATTCTGGAAATGATCTCCGCCGCCTGTTTCCGGGCCTGCTCCGGAGGCATACTGCCGGCCTTTGCATAGGCGTCATGCTGTTCGATGATCGCCATGGCCGCCTCGATCTGGTGGCGGGTGGCATCCATCTTTTCCTTCATGATCTTGCGTTCGAGGAACGGAAGCAGGTAGCAGAACAGCCCGAGCATCATGACGAGGATACTCGCCACCGTGATGAACATGATCTTGTACTGGATGTACCAGTGTCTGAAACGCTTCAACTGCATGAACAGCCTCCTTTGGTGTTGTTGAAAGAGATTCGTTCAGGCGAACAGTTCGCTGAGTTTTTTGCCTATCTGGCTGGTGGTCAGTACGAAGTCGACACAACCGGTCTCGACGGCGGCTTTGGGCATGCCGAAGATGACGGATGTCGACTGGTCCTGGGCAATGGTTATGCCCCCGGCCTTTTTGATGTGCGCGATTCCGTCCGCCCCGTCCCGCCCCATGCCGGTCAGGATAACCCCTGCCAGTCTCCCCCCGTTGTGCGGCTGGGCAGAGTTCATGGCCACGTCGATGGAGGGGCAGACCGAGTTTACCTTTTCCCCTTGGGACAGATGTATGGTCCGGTTGTTGCCCAACGTGAGATGGAGCCCTCCGGGGGCAACCAGGGCCACCCGGTGCTGAAGGGATTCTCCGTCGATGGCGAGACGCACCGGCATCGACAGGAACCGTGAGAGCGAAGCGGCAAAGGACTCATCGATACCTTTGGTGATATGCTGGACGATCAGTACTGCCGCATTCAGGGGGGGCAGGGTCGCGAACAGCTCTTCGAGGATGCGTGGCCCACCGGTAGACGATCCTATTATCAGCAAATTACTGCACTGCATACCTACTCTCCGTATCGAGCGGCCTCGTCGAGGTAGCCGAGATACCTCTTTACCGCAGCCAGGAATTCATCGGGGATGAACGGTTTGGTGATGTAGTCGATCACAATCTCCTGCAGCCCGTCCATTCCCTCGTCGGGGATATCAACGGCAGTAAGCATGGCTATGACATTCCCGTGGAGAAGGCCGGCGCGTTTTATTTCGCGAATGGTTTCCCAGCCGGTTTTGTCCGGCATCATCAGATCCATCAGGATCACCCCGCGAAAGCCATTCCTCAGGTGATGCAGGCAGGCGTCCGCACCATCGGCCGTCAAGACGTCGATGCCGTTGGCTGTCAGCAGGTCGCAGACCAGGTTTCTGATACACTCCTCGTCGTCGACAAGCATTACCTTTGGTTTCGGAGAGCCGTTCCCGATTGCTGGGGTGGATTCTGTCATGCAACACCTCCGGTCTTAATGGCGAGTCTGTTCACTCATCAGATGCTTGCTACTACAGTCAGGTATGGTCCTGGTGGCGCTCGTATATGTCAGAGTTTTGGGAACAGTGGGGTCACCAGGGGCTCTATGCTTTCTGGATTCTGGAGATATCTTGAAATTGGCTATTGGTATAACGCAGTTACATCGTTTTGGCGATCAATGCGAATATCTTAATTATCGGCAGGCAGGCGGGAACTTTAACTAAATGTGAACAGCGGAGAGTTTGGTGTCGTGCGGCGATCAGTGGGGGGGCAGCGAAACAAAACGAAATTTCAGGGATGAGCGTGCCGGTCGGCAACTACGCATGTTTTGGCACTGTGCGATTTTTGAGGGAAAAGTATATGACGGCCGAAGCGCTGCCGCTTCGGCAACATAAAGCGGTTGCGCGATATCTTGCCGAAGGGGCGGATACCGGCTACTCTTTACATACCAACATGGCAATTTCTAGTAGATGATGATATACCCGTGGTCAGTAGCGATCTTAGAGATCTCCAAGGGGTCACTGATTCTATAGCTCTTCCCGTCCAGGGTAAAGGTGTAGGTGCCGTCCTCGTTCCTGGTGGCGCTGTCCATCAGGGTTTCAAACAGTGCGGTCTTGACCATGCCGGTTCCTCCTGACCGCTTCTATACCACACTATTCCGGGCCGCGTAAAGATCCTGCCCGCGGACCCGGTTTCGGCCGGGCAGAGGAGAGTGCATGCACCAGCAGCGCCAGAGCGGCATACTGCTACACCCCACGTCCCTTCCCGGGCCGGGTGGTATCGGCTCCTTCGGGATCGAGGCGAGGCATTTCGTGGATTTCCTGCGGGATGCCGGCCAGTCCCTCTGGCAGATCCTTCCCCTGGGGCCGACCGGTTACGGCAATTCTCCCTACTCCTGCTATTCGGCGTTTGCCGGGAATCCGCTCCTGATAGACCTGCGGACACTTGTTGCCGAAGGTGATCTGCTGCCGGAAGAGATAGCCGACACCCTGCCGACGGAGCGGATCGATTACCAGGCGGTGACCGAGCACAAATTGAGTGCCCTCCGCAGGGGTGCAGAGCGCTTTTTCATTGCTGACGACCGTTCCCGGAAGAAGGAGTTCTGGCACTTCTGCGACACCACGTTCTGGCTGCACGACTTTGCCCTGTTCATGGCCCTGAAGGAGCATTTTGCCGGCAAGGGATGGAACCGCTGGCCGGCCCCTCTGGTCCGTCGGGATGCGGACGCCTGTAGCGAGCATTCCCATCTCCTGGGCCATGCCATCGGTATCCAGAAATACCTGCAGTGGCAGTTTTCCCGCCAGTGGCAGGCCCTGAAGCGTTACGCCAACGAGCGGGGGATCAGGACCATCGGTGATGCGCCCATCTTTGTCGCCTTTGATTCGGCCGATGTCTGGTGCAACCAGCATCTGTTCCGGCTCGACAAGGCCGGGAAACCGTTGGTGGTGGCCGGGGTACCGCCGGATTATTTCAGCAGGACCGGCCAGCGCTGGGGCAATCCGCTCTACGACTGGGAGCGGTTGGCGGCCGACGGTTACGGCTGGTGGATCGCTCGTCTGAAGAGCGACCTGGGCCTGTACGATCTGGTCCGGATCGATCACTTCCGGGGGTTCGAGGCGTACTGGGAGATCCCGGCCACGGAGAAGACGGCGGTGAAGGGTGAATGGGTCAAGGGGCCCGGCGAGGCGCTGTTCCATGCCTTCCGGGAGGCGATCGGTGACCTGCCGCTGATCGCCGAGGACCTGGGGGTCATCACCCCGGAGGTGGAGGCGTTGCGCGACCGGTTCGGTCTGCCCGGCATGAAGATCCTGCAATTTGCCTTTGATTCCGGCGCGGACAACGCCTACCTTCCCCACAACTATTGCCAAAGCAGCGTGGTCTATACCGGCACCCACGACAACGACACCACCCGCGGCTGGTTCAATGGGCTTAGCGAACGCCAGCAGCGCAGTGTCTGCAGTTACCTCCGCTGCTCCCCGCAGGAGGTGGTCTGGGAGATGACCCGGGCTGCACTGTCATCGGTTGCACGGCAGGCGATCATCCCGATGCAGGACCTGCTGGAACTGGACAGCTCGGCGCGGATGAACACACCTGGCGTGGCTGAAGGGAACTGGACATGGCGGATGCCAGAAAAGGTGCTCGGGAGAGGGTTGGCGGGTCGCCTGGCCGAACTCACATCCCTGTACAACAGGGGAGCCGGCCGTTGAAATAAGTTGTTGACTGTGTAACTGTGAACTGTTTATAGCTTATTTACTCACAAAGTCGGGAAATACTATCGTGAAGGAGACGTTATTATGGCTGACAGCACACTGAAGTTCGACACCCTGGCCCTCCATGCCGGACAGACGCCGGATGGCACAACCCTGTCCCGGGCAGTCCCCATCTACCAGACCTCCTCCTATGTGTTCAGGAGTTCGGAGCATGCGGCCAACCTGTTCGGCCTCAAGGAACCGGGCAATATCTACACGCGGCTGATGAATCCGACCACCGATGTGCTGGAGAACCGTCTGGCGCAGCTTGATGGCGGTGTCGGCGGCCTGGCGGTCGCCTCCGGTCAGGCGGCCACTACCTATGCGGTGCTCAATATCGCCAAGGCCGGGGACAACATCGTTTCCACCAGCTATCTCTATGGCGGCACCTACAACCTGTTTCACTACACCCTTCCCAGACTGGGGATCGAGGTGAAATTCGTCGACTCCTCGGATCCGGAGAATTTCCGGAAGGCGATAGACGACAAGACCCGGCTGGTCTATACCGAGTCGGTGGGGAACCCGAAGAACAACGTGGACGACTTCGAGGGGATCGCCAAGGTCGCCCATGGGGCCGGCATCCCCTTTATCGTGGACAACACGGTGACCACGCCGTACCTGTTCCGCCCCCTGGATCACGGTGCCGATATTGTCGTCTACTCGCTCACCAAGTTCATCTGTGGTCACGGTACGAGCATCGGTGGCGCCGTGGTGGACGGCGGCAAGTTCCCCTGGAACAACGGCCGGTTTCCCGAATTCACCGAGTCCGATCCCTCGTACCATGGCCTCAAGTACTGGGAGGCCCTGGGAAACCTCTCCTACATCCTCAAGATGCGAGTGACCCTGCTGCGCGACATGGGAGCCTGCCTCTCCCCCTTCAACGCCTTCCAGTTCCTCCAGGGGCTGGAGACCCTTCATGTGCGGATGCCGCGCCACGTGGAGAACGCCAAGGCCGTGGCAACCTGGCTGGAGAAGCATCCCCTGGTGTCGTGGGTCAACTACGCCGGGCTCGCCAGCCACCGTGACCATGGCCGGGCAGAGAAATACCTCCCCAAAGGGACCGGCGCAATCATCGGCTTCGGCATCAAGGGGGGAATGGAGGCCGGAAAGAAGTTCATCGACAACGTAAAGCTGCTCTCCCATCTGGCCAACATCGGCGACGCCAAGTCGCTGGTGATCCATCCCGCCTCCACCACCCACCAGCAGTTGAGTGAGGAGGAGCAGGTCTCCACCGGGGTGACGGCCGACTTCATCCGGCTCTCCATCGGCCTTGAAGATATCAGCGACATTATTGCCGACATCGACCAGGCGCTGCAGGCTTCGCAGCAGTAAAGGGCACCGTTATAGCGAAAAAACGGGATGGGCCGATGTGGCTCATCCCGTTTTTTCGCTGAAAGCAGGAGATGCAGCTACTTCTTCTTCCCCTGCAACTCCTCCACGGCCTTCTTGAATCTCTGTTCGTCAAATCCCTTTAGCACCTTTTCGTCGTTGCCGAGCACGATGACCGGCACCCCCTGGCTCTTGTACTTATTGATCAGTTCGTTCATGGCACTGTCGTCGAGCTCTACATCCTTGTTTATGAACGGTATGTTGTTGCTGGTCATGTATTCCTTGGCCTGGCGGCAGTGGGGACACCAGGAGGTCGAGTAGAGAACGATCTTCGGATACTGCAGCTTGACTGGCGCAGCCGGATTGATGGGGCTCTGGGGGGCATCGGTCGAGGCCGGCCCGGCGGCGGTGGTGACGGTAGCGGTGAAGAGCAGAAATGTGGCGGCGATCAGAATTTTTGTCATCTCGGATTCTCCTTTACGTTGCCGATCATCAGCTGGCGCCGGATCAGCGTGACGGTATGCGGTTTCGTTTCTCCAGGGCGATGGATCTTCAGGGTGACGGGGGTGCCGGACCGTCCCCGGAGCCGATGGTCGACCAGTTGCCTGAAATCGTTTCCCTTGGTTGGTTTGCCGTCTATGTGGGTGATGATGTCGCCAGCCTTTATGCCCGCCTGATGGGCCGGACCGCCGGCCACCAGTTGCCTGACAACGATCTGTCCGTCGGCCTGCGGAACACCGTCGATCCCGACGCCGCCGAAGTTCTTCGCCGAAGGGGCCGCGCTGACGCCCGTAGCGATAACTGTCTGCACTATGAATAATAAGAAAAAGATGATGCGCATAGGTTGGCAAAACTATAGCGCAGGGGCGGGATGGGGTCAACCCGGCTCTTGTTCCTGCGGCTGTCTGTGCTAGAATGGCAGCAATTCTGAAGTGACGGAGTATGCCATGTACAAGCGGGTTCGGGTGAAGCAGGCGCTGGCGAGCGGGCCGGAAACGGCGCTGGAGGTACGGGGATGGGCGCGGACCGTAAGGTGCGGCAAGGAGGTGGCGTTCATTGCCCTGAACGACGGTTCCTGCTTCGGGAGTCTGCAGGTGGTTGCCGGGCCTTCTTTGGCCAATTTTGACGAGATCTGCCGGCTCGGGACCGGGAGTGCCATTGCCGTCCGGGGACGGGTGGTGCCGTCGCCGGCGGCGGGTCAGGCAGTGGAGCTCGCTGCAGAGGAGGTCCGGGTCATCGGCCCGAGCGACGACAGCTATCCGCTCCAGAAAAAACGCCATACCATGGAGTACCTGCGGACCATCGCCCACCTGCGGCCCCGTACGAACACCTTTGGCGCGGTGTTCCGGGTGCGCTCCTCCCTGGCCCAGGCGATTCATAGATTCTTTAGCGAGCATGGTTTTCTCTACGTCCACACCCCGATCATCACCGGCAACGACTGCGAAGGGGCCGGCGAGCTGTTCCGGGTCACCACCCTGCCGCTGGACAAACCGCCGCTGGTAGGGGGCCGGGTGGATTACAGTGCCGACTTCTTCGGCCAGGCCACCGGGCTCACGGTGAGCGGCCAGCTGGAAGGGGAACTGTATGCCCTGGCCTTCAGCGACATCTATACCTTCGGTCCCACGTTCCGGGCTGAAAATTCCAACACCTCCCGCCATGCGGCCGAGTTCTGGATGATCGAACCGGAGATGGCCTTTGCCGATCTGCAGGACGATGCCCGGCTGGCCGAGGAGTTCTTCCGCTATCTCTGCCGCCACGTACTGGACGAGTGTCACGATGATCTGGCCTTTTTCAATGACCATATCGACAAGGGGCTGATTGAACGGGTCCGGCAGGTTGCTGATTCTTCCTTTGCCATGATGGAGTACACCGAGGCGATCGAGCAGCTGAAAAAGGCGCCGATTTCCTTCTCGTTCCCTGTCGAGTGGGGGCTCGACCTCCAATCGGAGCACGAACGGTACCTCACCGAGCAGGTGGTGAAGGGACCGGTCTTTATCGTCAACTATCCCAAGGAGATCAAGGCGTTCTACATGCGCCGGAACAACGACAACAGGACCGTGGCCGCCATGGACCTGCTGGTGCCCAAGGTGGGGGAGATCATTGGCGGCAGCCAGCGGGAAGAGCGGCTCGACCTCTTGGAGGCACGGATGGCGGAGGCAGGGATCGATCCGACCGGTCTCTGGTGGTATCTGGACTCCCGGCGCTGGGGGTCCTGCCCCCATGCCGGTTTCGGGCTCGGTTTCGAGCGGTTGCTCATGTATCTCACCGGGATGGAGAATATCCGCGATGTGATCCCGTTCCCCAGAACACCGCGGCATGCCGAGTTCTGAATCTGTGACAAAAAGATTTCCGGTCAACCGGCAGGGCACTGGTGCGTTTAAATTTAAAACTATGCAAAAGTGCAAAGGAGCAGGAGCTGGATAACGCGGCAGAGCTCAATCAATTCCTGGCACAGGTGGAGCGGCGGGCGTTCCGGATGGCCATGTATGCGGTGGCAGAGACAGAGGATGCCCTTGATATCGTCCAGGAGGCTATGCTGGTTTTTGTCAGGAATTACCGCAATCGGCCGGCAGCCGAGTGGCAGGTGCTCTTTCAGCGGACCTTGCAGAGCCGGATCACTGACAGTCATCGGCGTGCGGTGGTGCGCAACCGTTTCCGCACCTGGTTCGGCCTGGGCTCCAGAGAAGACGATGACAGTGACCCGATCGAGGGACTGCCTGATATCGACGGCCAGAGCCCGGCAGACCTCCTGGAACGAGAAGGATTGGGCAAGGCCATCGGTGAGGCGGTGGCAGCGCTCCCGCTTCGCCAGCAACAGGCGTTTCTGCTCCGTTCCTGGGAGGGGCTCGATGTTGCCGAAACAGCTTCTGCCATGGGATGTTCCGAAGGTAGCGTAAAAACCCATCATTTCCGTGCCGTGCGCACGCTACGAGAGCTTTTGAAGGAGTATTGGCCATGAGAGAGAATGAACATGACGGAACTTTCATTCGCTCCATCGTCCGCGGACTGGACGAAGAGGCCGACCGGCTGCCGCCGGTGGTGGTCGGCCGACTGCGCGATGGACGGATGCGTGCCATCGGGGTGCCGCAGGGGGGGTGGTTCAGGTATCGCATCGTTCCCCGCTGGATCACTGCCGGCGGATTCGCCACGGCCGCGGTCCTGGTTGCTGCCGTCTCCATCTGGCATGGAGGAGATCGCAGCAGCACGCAGGTCAGGAATCTGGATGAGCTGGAGATTGCTTCTGCCCAGGAACAGCTTGAGTTGTACGAGGATCTGGATTTCTATCGGTGGCTGGCCGACCAGCCCGGCAGTGCCGGGCACGGGGGCGTGAAGAGATGAAGCGCGCCCGGTCGGTAGCGATGGCTGTCATTATGCTTTTTTGGGGGGTGACCGTTTTTGCGGAGCCGGCCCGGATACCATGGCAAAGCCTGCCACCCGAAGAACAGAACACCTTGAAACCGTTTGCCGATCAATGGGACACCTTTTCCCCTGAACGTCAGGAACGTCTGCAACGAGGTGTTGAACGGTGGCGTCAGATGACGCCGGAGGAGCGCCGGGAGGCCGGGCAACGGTTCCGGCGGTGGCAGGAACTTCCCCCGGAGAAGCGGGAAGAGCTCCGGCTCAAGTTCGACAGGTTTCGTCGTCTCCCACCCGACGAACAGGAAAAGGTCCGGGAGCGGTTTCGCTGGTTCCGGGCACTTCCGCCCGAAGCACGGCACAGCCTGCGTGAGGAGTGGCACAGCCTGCCTCCTGAAGAACGTCGGGCTATCACGGAGCGATGGCACAAGATGACTCCTGAGGAGCAGCGGGCGGCACGGGAGCGTCTCCGCGAACAGGCCGGGCATGGCAGTGGGGCAGGGGGCAGTGTAGACCACAATCGGCCGTGAGTGCTGACCGTTTGAGATGCAAGGATATGAGGTTATGCTGATGAAAACCCGATTGGCAGTGATAATCGGCTGCCTTCTTCTGGTTGGTATTATCGGGGTTGTGGACTACTTCACTGGCGATTATTCCCTGGTAATCTTTTACCTTATCCCGATAAGCGGCGTGGCATGGTATAGCGGTCGCCGGAGCGGCCTGTTGCTCGCCTCTGCCAGCTGGGTGACCAGGATTGCCTCTGACTATGCCCTCCATGGTGCAGAACTACGCTCTTCCCTCCACTACTGGAACTTTACCGTTGAAGCACTGTTCTTCTTCATTGTCGGTACCCTGGTAACCACCTTGAAGAACGCGTTGAGCAAGGATTGACGAGTGCCGACAGGTTTGTGATCATGGTCACAGGATCACCTTGCCAGATGTCTTGACGGTTAGGGGAGCCCCTTGGTACGATACGTTACAATTTGCGTTTAGAAATCAAACTGATAAGCGATAAGACTAAACCTCCAGCGATGGCGGGGCGGATAGCCCAAGGGTCTCACGAAGACAGCCGGGTGCCGAAATATCAGAAGATATTCCTGCGCCCGGCTTTGTTATTTCATACCCCAGTTGTCCCCAACCGTGGAGGTGCCCGATGTCGTTTTCTTTCAACCCTTCTGTTGAGTATGTAAAGATCGACGAACCTTCCCTCTACGAACTCTTTCAGTCCAAATCGCCGGTTGTTCCCGATGACCCTTCCTTTTGTGGCCGCCAGTGCGAGGCATATATCTGTACTGCCAGAGAGGGGCAGCAACTGCGCATCTTCGTGTCATTTCTCGATACGGGCTTCAAGCAGATTCACGTCTACACTCCGGATAGCGATCCCACCGATGCGGCTGATTATCTGCGTCTGCTGGCGCAAGCCCATGAGTTTGTCGCTGCCAAGGGGTTTGTCGTGGAAAAGGTCAACATCGATTTCAGCGCGGCAATCCGCCAGGTGATCATTCGCAGTCTGCGGATCATGCGTCCACCGGCAGCTTCACAGAAGAAACTTCTCCATCTGGTCCCGCCAGTTGAAAAATCATTGATAGAGCCAGCAGTGGTTGAAAAACCTTTAACAGCACCCCACAAGGAGCAGGTGGCTCCCGAACAAATAGCATTGCTCCGGTCTGAGTTGGCTGAGGCGCTGGCGGCAAGGGACACAACGGCGAAAAAGTCGGAAAACGAGCTGGCTGCGGTTCAGAAACTTCTGGCAAAGGCCGTTGCCGAAAAAGAGGCGCTAGAGCAGCAGCTGACCGCGGAAAAAGCTGCCGGAGCAGCGGCCCTGGAGGGGTTGCAGGCTGAGTCGGCCGCATTGACGGCCCACTTGGTGGAGGAACGGGCAATTAACAAGTCCCTGATCGAAAAGCTGCAAAGCGAGCTGGATACGGCTGCCGGCGTTGCCAATGCCGAATTGGCCGCCCTGGCCGGAGAGCTTGCCGGGGCCAGGGCATCGCTTACACACCTGGAGCAGGTACAGAACGAGCTACAGGAGGCGCGCCTGGAACTGACGCAACTCTCCAAGGACAACAGCCTCATCCTGGTAGAACTGGAGCAGCTTGCGGAAGAACGCAAAGCCGAACGTGCGGCCAGTGCCGATGAGCTTGTTTTGCTTCGGGCGGAAAATGAACGATTGACCAAGGCCTTGCTGATTCAGGAACAGGTTGCGCAGCGCGAACAGACGGCTCTCCGGGCCGAACTGCGGGCCATGGTGGCCGAGATGGCTGCCGGTGGCGCACTGCCGGTGCAGCACTCTGTTCCGTCCCCGGACAGGGACAATGTTGTCGCACCTCCCGCGGTTGCCAGCACACCATTGACGGTGCCGGAACAGGAGCATGAGGACCTGCACGAAGAGGAGGCGGATGCTTCATCGTCAGGCGCGGAAGAAGCATTGGCGATGCTGGACCCCGAGAGCCCGTTCAGTGCCGCTGGAGCAGATTCCACGACAGAGTTCGGGCTTGACGCCGGCCTCGACACCGTGCCGTACCGCTCATCCGTAGATGTGCTGGCAGTGTTCCTTTCCATCAATACGGTTCAGGCGGTTCCCATCGGACGTGAGGTCCAGAAGTGCAGTGGATATGTCTGCGCCGTGGCCGAAGAAGGCCTGCCCCGTATCTATATCGCCTGGCACATGCCGGAGAGCGGCCGGGTTGCCGTCTATGTGCCGCACCAACAGCCGGCTGACAAGGCATCCTGCGCCACGGTGCTGCGTGATGCTATTCAGTATTTCGAGATCATGGGGTTCATGATGGAGAAGCACGATCTGGGTGCCACGCCGCAAAAACGGCGGAGCGTGCTGAAAAAGATCCCGGTACTCAAACGGGTTGAAAAAGGTCATGCTGAACATCCACAGCAAGAGCCGTTAAGGCAATCCGCCTGAACCGGGGCAGTCAGTCCGGCAGAATTCCGTTGCATCCCGTTGTCCGGCGCGTTACCGTGCAGCAGATCTCATTTCGGGTGGCTGCAGATGGCAACGTACTCCTTGCTGGGCATTCTCTTTATCACCGCCTTCGTCGCCGGGCTCATCGACTCCATAGCCGGCGGCGGCGGACTCATCACCATTCCCGTTCTCCTTGGATGCGGACTACCTCCCACCGAAGCCCTCGGTACCAACAAGCTGCAGTCAAGTTTCGGTTCCGGCAGTGCCATGCTCCACTTTGTGCGGGCCGGAGTGGTGCACCTCCGTGACTGTCGCACAGGGATTCTCTGCACCACCGTCGGTGCCGCCGTTGGTGTCTGGGCGGTGCAACGCATCGATCCCAACCTCCTTCGCCACCTCATCCCCTGGCTCCTGGTGGTGATTGCCGCGTACACCCTCTTTACCCCGCGCCTCGGTTTCGAGGACCGCGCTCCGCATTTCCCGGCGGGTCCCTTCTATCTGCTGGTTGGCCTGAGCATCGGTTTCTATGACGGATTTTTCGGCCCGGGCACCGGCTCGTTCTGGGTGGTCGCCCTCATGCTCGGCCTTGGTTACAACATGACCAAGGCCACCGGCTATACCAAAGTGATGAACTTTACCAGCAATATCGTTTCCCTGGTGCTGTTTCTCGCGGCCGGTCAGGTCAGGTTCCGCGAAGGACTGGTCATGGGAGCCGGTCAGTTTCTCGGGGCACGGGTCGGCTCGAAGCTGGTCATCCGCCGGGGAACGGGGTTCATCAGGCCGATTTTCATCGTGATGGTCCTGGCCGTCACCGCGCGACTGCTCTATCTCAACTACCGGTAACCAGTCTCTCCCCGACTTGCCCAAGTACACAATCAGGGCACCGAGAAGGTGCCATAGACCGGGTTGGACAGGTTGCCGTACGAGTCGCTCAGGTAAAGGGTGAAGTCGTAGGTGCCGGCCATCATGGTGATGTAGTCGATGGAGAAGGAGATGGTGCCAGCCGCATAGCCGCTGAAAGTCCTGAGGTCGGTTCTCGTCCGGGACGCTTCTCTGCCGGTGAGACGGTTGGTGACGACAATGGTCATGTCGTACAGGTCGGCATCATGGTCGGTGAACGAAATGGTGCCGGTGACCAGTTGGGTGGTCCTGTCCTGCGTGTACTGAAGTGACGTGATGTCCGGCGGATATGATACCTGGACCGGAATGGTCACCGCGACCTCGCTGCCGCAGCCGGTAAGGGCCATCATCAGCATCAACCCGCCGAACAGCGCCGTACATAATCTCGTTTTCATATGTTCCCCCCACGATGTCGGATCTCTTTAACCGTGAGCCCAGCATAGCAGGAGGATATCATGCAAGCCACCGACATCGGCCGGTCTGCGACCCGATGTCGGGTTCCATGAGGGGGTGGAAGTGGTCAGTAGATAGCGTAATTGTCGGGGGAGGAGAATATCTCGCGGAGCAGGAGATTGTTCAGGTGGTGGCCGGTCTTGTATGCCTCGATTTTGCCGAGGATGCGGTAGCCGCTGGTGTAGAGGTCGCCGATCAGGTCGAGGATCTTGTGGTTCACCAGCTCTTTTTTGTAGCGGAGGCCATGCGGATTGACGATGTCGTCGTGGCCGATGACCACCGCATTGTCCAGGGATCCTCCCTTGGCCAGTCCGGCCTTTTGGATCGCCTCGATCTCTTCCTGCAGGACAAAGGTCCGCGAGTTGATGATGGCAAAGGCGTTCTCGACGTCGGTCACCCTCTTGCGCTGTTTGCCCACTGGAGGCCGGAATTCGATGGTCATGGAGATGTCCAGCGTATTGAGCGGCCTGATACGGATATAGGCGTCGTTGAAGGTGGCCTCGATCATCCGGTGGGGCTTCAGGTAGACCCCGGTTTCCGGGAACTCGTACACCCCGGCCCGCCACATCTCCTGATAGAACTCCCAGGCCGAACCATCAAGGATCGGCACTTCCGGGCCATTGATGTACACCAGGCAGTTGGTGATGCCGGCAAAATAGAAGGCTGCCATCAAATGTTCGATCGTGGCGACCGACCCTTTTTCTCCGGCAATCTGGGTGGAGAGACGGGTGTCGTTGACCCGGTCGAAGCGGGCCGGAATCAGGCAGTCCCCCAACACGAAGGCGATACCGGTCTCGCGGCGGGGAAGAAATTCCAGCGTAACCGGGCGGCCGGTGTGGAGGCCGATCCCCGTGATTCTGAAGATTTTATTGATGGTGGTCCGGCGTTTGATCATTGGCCATTTATCGCACAGAAACGGTGGCGCGTCAACGGCTGGAGGTAGTCGGAGTTCCCCTCGGTACGGGTCAGGTCGGAGGTGGGAGGGGGTGGCCGATGAGCGAGAGGAACTGTTCGGTCAGGCGGTAGGTGATTCCCCAGAGAACCGGCCCCTCCGGTCCCAGCAGGTCGAGGGCCGGCCGGTAGTAGGTCGTGCTGTTGAACGGTATGGAGGTCAGTTGGTGACGTCCTGGCATCAGCAGTTCGTACAGGGGGAACCAGAAGGCTTTGGCCACTTCATCGTTGGGGGCGAGCTCCTGGTCGACGGTAAGGGCGTAGACGAAGCAGGAGACCTGTATCGGCAGGTTGGTGCCGGTGATGTCGTCCAACTGCCCCAGATAGCAGGCGCAGTCCAGGCTTAAGCCCACTTCCTCCAGTGTTTCCCGTTCAGCTGTTGCCCTGACGGAGTGGTCGCGTTTTTCCACCCGGCCGCCGGGAAAACCGATATTGCCCGACCAGGGATCGTGCTCATCGTCTGCCCGCCGGATGTACAGCAGTTCAGGGCCGTCAGTTCCGTTTCGGAGGATAATGGCGACGGCGCTTCGCTGGGTGGCTGATTCGAACCGTTTCGGACTGTATCCTGCCAATGCCCGGGCGATATCGCTCAGGGTGATTTGTGGCTGTTCAAGGTTTAAATCGCTCATGTCACAACAGCACCAGAAGGATCACACCACCGCTGAAAACCGACAGGTTGCAGATGGCGGAGAACGCGTGGAGCCGGGAGAATTCGCGGCGCAGCGGATGCTCCTTGCTGGTGGTCTCGAAGGAGGGGATCTCCTTCTTGAGCGCTGCGGCCCGCGGCTCGATGACGAATGCCTGAACCGAGGTGATGGTCAGCATGGCCAGGATGATGACGAGCCTGGCACTGAATGCCCGGTCACGCAGCACCAGGAGAGTGGCCAGCGCAACCGCTCCGCAGGCCAGCCCCCAGCGGAAGTAGCCGGGGAAGAGGATGCCGACGATGCTTCCTGCCTGGTCGCGCGTCAGAGCCCGAAAAAGAGTGGGGGTGAGTACAAAGGTGAAGATGGCTATGCCGCCAACCCAGAAGGCGACCGCCACTCGGTACAGTATGGAAACAAGCTGCATGGTAACCTCTGCCAACTAATGGGAATCAGGATAATCCCTTTTCCCTGGCGGCTCAACCCTTTTTTGAGGCGGGACAGTTCAGGTGAGACGCCGGTTTCTGAGGATGCGCATCAGCAGGACGCCGAGGATGGAGAGGGCCAGTCCGGTGCAGAGAAAGAGATAGCCGATGGCGCGGCCGTCGCCCCAGCCCCACAGGTCATGACCTTTGAGGAGCGCTATCATGGCGATGCCGCCGAAGGTGCCGATACCGCCGACGATATAGATCAGCAGTGCGCAGATACCCAGGGCGAAGCCTCTCTTGTCTTTCATCATGTGTCCTCTGCCTGAGCTGGTATGCGTACCCTGGCGACGATATCCCAGAGCCGGTGGCCAGTCAATACCAATCAGCAACGGCGAACTGACGAATTCCAACGCACCACTCGTGCTGACGCAAATAAGGTTATTGTCGGAGGTTTTCAGGTGTCCTGTCGGGCTGTGGCATCCGTAGGGATGGAAAATGTTTCACGATTACAGCTTGTTGCGGTGGTAAACTGTTTGGCACGGTCGCTGCTATAGGATAAGACAGCACAACCACTCAACCACACAACCACAAAAAAGGAGTCGATCATGAAAAAAGTATTCTCCACCATCGCCGCTGCCCTTGTTGCCCTTGCATTCGCCGGTACCGTTCTCGCCGCTGACGCGCCGAAGACCGAAGCTGCCCCGGCCATGCCCGCCGGTCACCCCGCAATGACCAAGGAAACCGCCAAGCCGGCCAAGAAAGCCAAAAAAGTCAAAAAGGCCAAGAAAGCCGTGAAGAAGGAAGCCGCCAAGCCGGTCGAAGCCCCGGCTGCTGCTCCGGCTGCGAAGTAATCGTCGCAGATCACAGTAGTGAACAAAAGGGCCACGTCATTGATGTGGCCCTTTTGTTATCTCATCCCGCCACGTTGCATCGAAACGCTTCCCATAGTACCTCACGAGTTACACAAATTTCTGTTTCCTTGCCTTCGCTGTCAAGGTATTCTGCGCTGCGGGTCAGGTGACCCGACGGCCAACCAATACAGCGAGGTGTCGGCATGAACGATTCTCTTTCCCCGTCAGCCATGGCAGCATATGCGTATCCTCTTCTGATCAAGAACCTTCTCCGGACACCGCTGGTCTGCGCTCCGGACCAGGAGATCGTTTACCGGGACCTGCGACGGCACACCTATCGCGACCTTCACGAGCGGATCTGCCGTCTGGCCAATGTCCTGACCGACCTCGGCGTCAAGGCCGGCGATACGGTGGCGGTCATGGACTGGGACAGCCACCGGTATCTTGAGTGCTTTTTTGCCGTGCCGATGATCGGGGCCGTGCTCCACACCATCAACGTCCGGCTCTCGCCGGAGCAGATCCTCTATACCATCGACCATGCCGAAGACGATGTCCTGCTGGTGAACAGCGAATTCCTGCCGATCATCGAACAGATCCGCGGCCGCATCGATACAGTCAAGAGCTACGTCCTCCTGAACGACGAACCGGCTCCTCCCGTCACCCATGTAACCCTGGCCGGAGAGTACGAAACCTTGCTGGCCGCAGCAGCGCCCGATTACTCCTTCCCTGATTTCGACGAACATACGAGGGCCACCACCTTTTACACGACCGGCACCACCGGCATGCCCAAAGGGGTCTACTTCAGCCACCGCCAGCTTGTGCTGCACACCCTTGGCGTCATCGCCGCCCTCGCCACTCCGGCCGTCCAGGGGCGCTTTCACCGGGAAGACGTCTATATGCCGATGACCCCCATGTTCCATGTCCACGCCTGGGGGCTTCCCTATGTGGCCACCACCATGGGGGTCAAACAGGTCTATCCGGGCCGCTATGCCCCGGAACATCTGCTGGAACTGGTCCAGAGGGAGAAGGTCACCTTTTCCCACTGCGTGCCGACCATCCTGCACATGCTCCTGAAGAGCCCGATGAGCCATACCGTTGATCTGTCCGGCTGGAAGATGATCATCGGCGGGGCCAGCATGAACAAGGCACTCTGTGTGGAGGCGCTGCAGCGGGGTATCGACCTCTTCACCGGCTATGGCATGTCCGAGACCTGCCCGATTCTTACCATTGCCCACCTCAGTCGCGAGGCGCTGGAGCTGGCGCCGGCGGAACAGGCGGAGATCCGCTGTAAAACCGGTCTGCCGTTGCCGCTCGTTGATCTGCGCCTGGTGGATGAGCAGATGCAGGATGTTGCCAGGGACGGCAGGAGTACCGGCGAGATCGTGGTTCGGGCACCCTGGCTGACGCAGGGATATCTTAAAGACCACAAGACCTCTGACCGGCTCTGGGCGGGTGGATGGCTTCACACCAACGATGTGGCCAATATCGATGGCCAGGGGTATGTGAAGATCACCGACCGGACCAAGGACGTGATCAAGGTGGCCGGCGAGTGGGTGTCGTCACTGGAGTTGGAGGATATTCTGGCGCATCATCCGGCCGTTGCCGACGTGGCGGTCATCGGTCAGCCCGATGAAAAATGGGGGGAGCGCCCCCTGGCGCTGGTGGTGCTGAAGCCGGAACAGATGGGGCTGGTTGCCGAGAAGGGGCTGCAGCACTATGTGCGGGAGTATGCCGACAAGGGGGTCGTGTCCAAGCAGGTGGTGCTGTTAAGGGTCAGCTTCGTCGATGCCATCGATAAGACCAGCGTCGGCAAGATCAACAAGGTCGCGCTCCGGGAGAAATACCGGGGGTAGAGGGTGCCGGCAGGGCGGGGATCGTGACGTATTCATTGTGGTATATGCAGCAACTCATGGCAAGGAGCAACGAGAAATGAAGCAACGGGCTATGCTCTGTCCCCGCTGTCGGCGGCTGATCGGCAGCACGGAAACCACCTGTTCCTGGTGCGGGGCGTCACGTGCAACCACCTGGTGGCGCGGAGCGGTATGGCGCCGCGGTATACTGGACGGCGATTGGCTGGTCAAGGCCATCATCACCGGAAATATTGCGTTCTATATCCTGTCGCTGCTGCTGTCGTCGCGGCGCGGCTTTTTCGGCAATCCGCTCAGCGCCTTCAGCCCGGACCAGACGAGCCTCATGCTGCTCGGTGCTACCGGTACGCTTCCCATTGACCGGCTCGGCCGGTTCTGGACGATCCTTTCTGCCAACTATCTCCACGGTGGCATCTTTCATATCCTCTTCAACCTGATGGCCCTGCGCCAGATTGCCCCCTGGGTCATTAACGAGTATGGCCCGAACCGAATGTTTGTCATCTATACCCTGGGTGGTATGTGCGGCTTCTGGATCTCGTACCTGGCCGGCGTTCCCTTTACCATCGGCGCATCGGCAGCGGTCTGCAGCCTGATCGGCTCGCTTCTCTACTACGGCAAGAGCCGGGGCGGGGCTTACGGCAGTGCGGTCTACCGCGAGGTGAGCGGCTGGGTGGTCGGTCTCGCGCTGTTCGGTCTGATAATGCCGGGAATCAACAATTGGGGGCATGGTGGCGGGATAGTGGGGGGGATTCTGCTGGGCATGCTGTTGGGGTACGAGGAACGACGCCCCGAAGGGACAGCCCACCATTCCCTGGCGCTTCTCTGCGGCGGAATGACCATTGGGGTGCTGGGGTGGGCAGTGATCAGTGCATTGACCATCTGGTTCGGTTTCTGAGCGCAACGCCACGGTTCACGGGATGCAAACCCTTCAGGTTCCTGGTATTATATAGACAAAGAACGACGAAAGGAGGGGCCGCGCCATGAAAGGCTCGCAATTTGACGCAGTCTGTTACCGGACCGAACAGCGTGAAGAACCTGTCCCCCTCAAGAACCTTAAGAGCGGCGAGATCGGCTACTCGTTCGGCTGTACCTACGGTGGCGATACGGTTCAGGTGAGATTGGAAAACGGTGAATTGGACAGCTGGCGCAAGGAGGAATGCGCCGAACTGAGCGATTAGTGCCCGATTGCCATGGCATGAGGTGAGCCCGCGTGTAGCGGGCTTTTTTGTCGGCGCGCCCGGGGAAATTGCTGACGTTTCCGGGGGACTCCCTGAATGTACGGTCCCGCAGGGCGATTATTTACGAACGAGCTCTAAGTGATATACTTCACAAAAGTTCTGGAGAGGGGGCCTCCCATGTCATTCGAGAAAACCTGGTACACCCTGGATGAGGCAACGGAGAAGTTCGGCGTGGAGAAGAAGGTCATCCTGTCGTGGGTGGAAGAGGGGCTGGTTCGCGGGGAAGAGACGGACAAGAAGGTGGTGCGGGTCAACATCGACGACCTGGAGCTCAAGGTTCAGGAGATGACCGGAATCTGAGGACAATCACGCTCCCTGCGAGAAACGGCGCCTGGATCGGCTGCGATTGACGAGTCCCGGCGCCGTTATTTTTTTGTTCAGCCCAAGGTTTTGACCACTTCCAGAATCTTTATGAGAGCGGCAAGAATGATGCGTACCCCCTGTTTCCTATCATGGGGAGGAGTGATTCGGATCGCGCGTAGTTGTTCGGCTGCAACGTTCTGGCCGTTGATGTCCTCGATGCCGTTCAGTTGGGCGACCTGGGGGATGTAGGTGCGAGCGAGGTTGGTAGCCCGCTCTTTGACTGGCTCAGAAATTGTTCCGTTGGTGAGCGAGTTGTCCAGATCGGAAAGAAAGTCCTCGAACATGCGGGTCGAACCGAACAGGCCAATGAGCGAGGATGAGAATAGAGCAATCTTGCGGTCGTTTGTTGCATTCAATTCGTGGAAAACAGAAATCAATGCCCGTGCTTCTTCCATGAATGCCTCCGTTGTTCAGTGGGATTGGTGTGATGAGCAACAAGCGACAAGTGTCCCGCTTCCCGCAAGGGCTGCAGCATCGTACTGCAACTGGATCTTAGAAGGAAATGTAGAGGAGGAAAAGCAAATGTCAAGCCTGCTATTGTAGCGTGATGCATGTATGACAACAGCGCCTGCATACCCCCCCGGCCACGGGTGCGACCGGGGGGGGGGATCATGTCTCCGTGTACTACAGTCCCAACTGCTTGAAGAAGTCGTTCCCTTTGTCATCCACCAGGATGAACGCCGGGAAGTTCTCCACTTCAATCTTCCAGACCGCCTCCATCCCCAGTTCGGGGAAGTCGATGCACTCAACCTTCTTGATGTTTTCTTCGGCCAGAACCGCAGCCGGGCCGCCTATGGAGCCGAGGTAGAAACCGCCGTGCTTCTTGCAGGCGTCGGTGACCTGCTGGCTCCGGTTCCCCTTGGCGATCATGATCAAGGAACCGCCGTTGGCCTGGAGCAGGTCAACGTACGAGTCCATCCGGCCGGCCGTGGTGGGACCGAAGGAGCCGGACGCCTTGCCCTTCGGGGTCTTGGCCGGACCGGCGTAGTAGATCGGGTGGTTCTTGAGGTAGTCGGGGAGCGGTTTGCCGCTGTCGAGGATCTCCTTGAACTTGGCGTGGGCGATGTCACGGCCGACGACGATGGTACCGTTCAACAGGAGCGGCGTTGATACCGGGTGCTTGGAAAGCTCGGCCAGGATCTCTTTCATCGGTTTGTTCAGGTCGATCTTCACCCCGTGCTCGTGTTTGCCCCGGTACTGGTCGGGAATCAGGCGGCCGGGGTTTCTGTCCATCTCCTCGACAAAGAGGCCGTCCTTGGTGATCTTCGCCTTGATGTTGCGGTCGGCGGAGCAGGAGACTGCCATCCCCACCGGACAGGAGGCGCCGTGACGCGGCAGGCGGATGACCCGGATGTCGTGGGCAAAGTATTTGCCGCCGAACTGGGCGCCGATGCCGAGCTTGTAGGCCTCCTGGAGCAGCTTCTCTTCCAGTTCCAGGTCGCGGAAGGCCTGGCCGTACTCATTTCCCTTGGTGGGGAGGTCGTCATAGTACTTGGCTGAGGCAAGTTTGACCGCCTTCAGGCAGGAGTCGGCGCTGGTACCGCCGACGACTACGGCGATGTGGTACGGCGGGCAGGCGGCCGTGCCCAGGTATTTCATCTTCGCTACCAGGAACTTGACCAGGCTGTCCGGGGTGAGGAGCGCCTTGGTTTCCTGGAAGAGGGAGGTCTTGTTGGCCGAACCGCCACCCTTGGCCATGAAGAGGAACTTGTAGTAATCGCCGTCCACGGCCTGGATGTCGATCTGGGCCGGCAGGTTGGTGCCGGTGTTGATCTCCTCGTACATGTCCAGGGCCACGGTCTGGGAGTAACGCAGGTTCTCCTCGGTGTAGGTCTTGTAGACCCCCTTGGAGAGAAATTCTTCGTCCTTGCCGCCGGTCCAGACCTGCTGACCCTTCTTGGCAACGATGGTGGCGGTGCCGGTGTCCTGGCAGACGGGGAGTTCGAAGTTGGCGGCGATCTCGGCATTGCGCAGGAAGGCGAGCGCCACCCCTTTGTCGTTCTGGGAGGCTTCCGGGTCGCGAAGGATCTTGGCCACCGACTCGTTATGCTCGGCACGGAGCAGGAAGGAGACATCCCGCATGGCCTCATTGGCCAGGATGGCGAGCGCTTCGGGGCAGACCCGGACAACGTCCTGGCCGGCGAACTGCTCGACCGTAACGAATTTTTCCGAACCTTCGATCTTGCGGTACGTGGTGCTCTCCTTCCCAAGGGGGAACGGCTCCTGATACACGAACGGCTTGGTGGACATCGGTGATTCTCCTTTCAGTCGAATCGGCTGCCGGACAAAAAATTCAGGGCACAGTGGGAAAGATGCCGGCTCTTCACCCTGAGCCCCGAGCCATGAGCCCTGAGCCTGTTTTATTTGTGTATACGGTATGCGGAAATATATTGGAAAAATTTGATTTTGTCGAGCGGGAAGTTGCACGCGACAAAACTGTCCGCACCAGTTGCATACTCACAGTGGTGTGCTACGCTTAGGACGTTTTTATCTAAAGAGGGCAGAAGATCCGTATCAAGGAGGCATCAATTATGAAAATGCAGGATGTGAAGGAGATCGCCAAGAGTCGTGGCATCAAGGCCGGCAAGCTGAATAAGGGCGAACTGGTCAGGTCCATTCAGGCTGACGAAGGCAACGAGGCCTGCTACGAAACAGGTCAGGCAGCGGTCTGCGGGCAGGAAAGCTGCATCTGGCGGGATGACTGCAAGTAAGGTTCAAAGACCGTGGCGCCAAGCACGGCTGAAAAAACGGGCTGGACCGGGAGAACCGTTTGTGTTGTTAAGGCGTGTGGTCAGCCCCGCGCCTTTTTCATTGTCATGGGCGCCTGACTGGTGCGGTGGCACGGGAGGATGCGATGAACGACGTGATCCGGCCGGAACTGGCCTTGGTACTCATAATGGCAGTGCCGGGAATCATCGGCGGTGTCCTGGCCGCCAACCGGGGCCGTAATATCTTTGTCTGGGGGCTGCTCAGTGCCCTGTTTCCGATCTTTATCCTGATTGTCTGGTTTGAAAAACCGGTGAAAGAGGTCGAGGGGAAATTCAAGAAGTGCGTGCAGTGCAGCGAATGGATCAAATGGCGGGACCCGACCTGCAAGTACTGCCAGGCCGCCCAGCCGCCACGCTAAGGAAATCGGATCTATTAGAGCGACACGTCTTCGGCGACGCCGCTCTTGGTCTTCAGTACCCGCGTCACCTTTCCCCAGTCCACCCGGTTCTCCACGCCGTTGCGGGCCACCAGCCGGTGGACCTCTTTCCTCAGGTCCTTTACCTTTTCGTAGACATCCCGGTGCACCTCGATGTAGACCCGCCCCTCGTCGGTAACTGCCAGCTTGACCGGTTTGTAGATGATCTCTCCCGGCGTGTTCACCCGCACCTGACGGAAAAATGCCTCCATCTCGCTCGGGGCGATCCTGATGCAGCCGTGACTGGAGTAGCCGTAGATGCTGGCCGGCAGGTTGGTGCTGTGGAGCAGGATGCCGGAAAGCGAGGTGTAGATGGCGTACTTGCCGAGGGGATTTTTTTGGCCCGACGGGACCAGGTCGACAACCTTTTTCCGCTCTTCAGCCATCTCTGCCTGGATGGAAGGGGGAACGCGCCAGACCGGGTTCTTTGCCTTGCCGACCACCTTGAACCTGCCGACCGGCGTCTGCCAGACCGGTTCACCGTCCCGTCCTTTCGGCCGGCCCACGGCAACCGGGATGGTTCGCTCCAGGCGGCCGTTTCTGAAGTAATAGAGGGTACGGTCCGGGATGTTCACCACGATGCCGCTGGCGACCTGCTTCGGGATGATCCGCAGGTTGTTGAAACGGATCTCCTGGCCGGGTTTGAGGTGCACCTGCGGGTCCAGGCCGTTGAGATGGGCCAGCTGCAGCCAGTTGACCCCCACCTTTGCCCCGACCGAACGCAGGGTTTCGGATTTCTCAACAACGTAGATGCTCTCGCCACCCACGAGCCAATCCGATTGGGGATGGTCATCGTCTTCGTCGGCAGATGCGTCGCTTGTCTGTTCGACAGCTGCCGTGACCATCGGTGCGGCAGGTTCAGTTGTCGATGGGGAGGAGGCGATGAGTTGGCGCAGCAGCCGTTCGCCCGTTTCGGCCATCCGAACGAATATCCCGTCTGCCTCGTCGGTCCGGTTTGCCCTGGCCAGGGTATCTCCGCGGGCAAAAAGCTCCTCGACTTTCCGGTAATCCTCACGGACGCGGTTTTGGGCGCCTTCCTGGCGCAGTCGTACCAATACCAGCAGCGCGTTGAGGCGGGTGTCTTCGGGATGGGCGGCAAACGCGGGGGGGGCGATGAGAGCTGTCAGCAGCAAGCAGCCCAAGAGGGTACGGAACAAATGGGACGACCTCCTGCATTAAATGTTGCCAAGATGCCGGCGGTGGTGACCATAGCAATTTTCTTGCGGGATTTCAAGCAGGGCGAGCACTGGCAGTAAAAACAAAGAGACGTGGAGATAATTCCCCACGCCTCTTTGTCATATGCTGCGTTGTATTTACTGGCCGAGTGCCGCTTTCAGGTCGGCGTCCACCGTGGTGATCGGCCCGATGTTGAAGTTCTCCACCAGGAAGTTGAGGACGTTGGGGGTGACGAAGGCCGGCAGGCTCGGCCCCAGCTTGATGTTCTTGATCCCCAGGTGGAGCAGCGACAGGAGGATGACCACCGCCTTCTGCTCGTACCAGGAGAGGATAAACGACAACGGCAGGTCATTGACCCCGCAGTTGAAGGCACCGGCCAGGGCCACGGCGATCTGGACCGCCGAGTAGGCGTCGTTGCACTGGCCCACGTCCAAGAGGCGCGGGATGCCGCCGATGTCGCCGAACTCCAGCTTGTTGAAGCGGTACTTGCCGCAGGCCAGGGTCAGGATAACCGTATCGGCCGGCGTTTTTTCGGCGAATTCGGTGTAGTAGTTGCGGCCCGACTTGGCACCGTCACAGCCGCCGATCAGGAAGAAATGCTTGATGGCGCCGCTCTTCACCGCGGCAATCACCTTGTCGGCCACGCCAAGGACTGCGTTGTGGCCGAAGCCGGTGAGGATCTGCTGGCCGGGGTTTTCGGGAAGCCCCGGGAGTTCCAACGCCTTGTTGATGACTGCCGAGAAGTCCCAGCCTTCGATATGCTTCACGTCCGGCCATTGGACGAGTCCCCAGGTGAAGAGCCGGTCCTTGTAGGAGTCCGACGGCCGCTGAATGCAGTTGGTGTTGAAGACGATGGCGCCGGGGAAGTTGACGAACTCCTTGGCCTGGTCCTGCCAGGCGCCGCCGAAGTTCCCCACCAGATGGGAGTACTTCTTGAGGCCGGGATAGCCGTGGGCCGGGATCATTTCGCCGTGGGTGTAGATGTTGATCCCCTTGCCTTCGGTCTGCTTGAGCAGTTCCTCCAGCATCTTCAGGTCATGGCCGGAGACCAGGATCGCCTTGCCGGCCTTGGTGCCCAGTTCGACGGGGGTCGGCACCGGGTGGCCATAGTTCTCCACATGGCCGGCATTGAGGATGCCCATGGTGGTGATATTGTGCTTGCCGCACTCCATGCACAGACCGACGAAATCCATCAGCCCCAGGTTCGAGTCGGTGGTGGCTGCCAACGCCTTGTGAAAGAAGGCCATGACCTCTTCATCGCTTTTGCCCAGGATCAGGGCGTGGTCCATGTAGGCTGCCATCCCTTTGAGGCCGTAGGTGAGGATCTCGATGACCGAGCGGATGTCTTCGTTGACGTGGAGGGTGGAGAGACCGTGCTCCTCTCCCTGGCGGATCAGTCCCGCCTGGTCCGGCGCCGGCGTCCAACTGGCCTGGAGGGCGGTTATGGCTGCCGGTGTGGTCCCCTTGGCCTGGCATGCCTGCTCATACAGGGCCTTGGCCTTGCTGCGGACCTCGACGCTCTTGCGTACGGCCTTCTCGATGTGGCCGGCATCAAAATCCACGTTGGTGACGGTAGTGAAGAGCCCCTCGACGACGAACTTGTCGATGGCATCATCCTTGGCTCCCAGCTCCCTGGCCTTGGCGGCGTAGAGGGCGACTCCCTTCAGCCCGTACAGAAGCAGGTCCTGGAGTGACGCCACTTCCGGTTTCTTGCCGCAGACCCCCGAGATGTTGCAGCCGACGCCGTTGGCAGCCTGTTCACACTGGTTACAGAACATTCCCATGTCGATATCCTCCTTGATTGTTGTGGTGGTGATTCGCCGTGTCGTGTATCCGTTCGGAATGGACTTTCAAACTATAGCGTCGAGTCATCCAAACGCAACCGTTCCTTGGGACCAAACGTATCCGAAAACGCGGCATGGCTCTTTGACCTGGGTCAATATTTGCCAAAACGCCCATAACACTCTCCAGGTTTTCGGATTCACGGAATAGCGCTTCTTTTCCCCGTTGGGGTATACTGGGAATGCATTCGGGAGTGTCGTTACTTCAATGACGCACTTCGTAAGAAGGGATGCTCATGTTGATTTGTCTGAACTGGATAAGGCGGTTATCCGCCATACTGCTTTTCCTGGCTTCAGTGCAGGTTCCGTCGGCCGCTGGAGCCGTGGCCGACGCCGGGCGCTTCTTCGATCCGTCGCGACTGCTTACCACCGGTGGGCTACTCTATCAGCCGAGCCTCTCCTTCTCTCTGGAGCCGATGATCGGCCTGGATTATCGGCAGCGTCTGGAAGAGATGGGTGGCGGGGCGGCACTTTCCACACACAAGCTCCATGCCGAGGCAGGGGGAACGATGCGGCTCTTTGAGCGGTTTTCCCTGTCGACTGCGGCCAAGATTCCGGTCACCACCTTTTCCCGTGCCGGGAGCCTTTCCGGTCATCCGGGTCAGGATAAGGACTGGCAGGTTTCCAGCGATCTGCGGCAGCCCGGCTCCAACCTGGGATGGCGGAGCGAGGTGGGGATCAAGCTGGCGCCGCAGCTGGACCTGAATCTCTTCTACGACCAGACACTGTTCGGCCGGCCTCCGGTCAGGGGGGGGGAGCAGCCGGAGGAGAGCTTCGGGACGAGATTCATCATCAGGTTCAAATAGCTTCTGTTGTAAAAATAGAAAAAATTGCATATTCCCTCCAATTGTCTCTCAAGGTCGACCAGGTTTACCCGATTTAATAAATCATGCCTAACTGCACAAGGACGACCCCGGTCACCTTTCCCCTTCGATTCGATTCATGGCACCAAGAGATGGTTCGCCGGCCGGCAGTGCCGCTGCCGGTGCATCGTTTCCGTATGCCGAGTCTGCAGGCGTGTCCCGGTACGGCGCAGACGCTTTCGGAGCGGGGCCGTAGAGTGTTCGACCAAACTAAGGAGGAGTGTAATGCGATTTCTCATTGTTGAGGACGACTTTACCAGCCGCAGGATGCTGCAGATGTTCCTCGCCGCGCACGGGGAGTGTGATGTGGCAGTGAACGGCAGGGAGGCACTTGCGGCCGTTTCCATGGCCCGGGCTGAACGGAAGCCCTACGCGCTCATCTGCCTGGATGTCATGATGCCTGAGCTTGACGGAATGGAGGTCCTCAAAGAGATCAGAATACAGGAAAAGCAGGCCGGGGTCCCGCAGCACCAAGAGGTGAAGGTTGTCATGACGACATCGCTTGAATCGCCCAGGGATGTGGTGGGTGCCTATTACCATGGGGGATGCAACGGTTATCTGGTCAAGCCGGTCAGTCGGCCGGCCCTGGATAATCTGCTTCGGGAATACGGCCTGGCAGCCAGGGCTTAAGCAGAATAAGGGTCTTACGTGATTGACAGATTCATTTTTTTGAGAAACTGGGGGGTCTTCTTCAAGATCGTCGGTATTTCCGCAGTGGGCGTCATTTCGGCAACCGCCGCACTGTTCCTGTATCTTCTCCCGTCCATTGAAGAAAAGCTCCTTGCCGAGCGAAAGAACGCCGTCCGTCAGATCGTTGAAGCAGCCTGTTCGACGGTTGCACATTATGCGAGTCAGGCAGACAGCGGCAAGATGGATCGTGCCACGGCCCAACGCCAAGCGATAGCCACCCTGCGGGCGTTGAGGTATGGCAACAACGACTATGTTTTTATCCAAGGCCTTGACGGCAGAATGGTTTTGCATCCATTGAGCCCCCAACTGGAGGGCCAGGACACGAGTAACCTCCAGGATTCTGCCGGCAAACTGATTTTCAGGGATATGAACCGCATCGCCTTTCGCGATGGGAGCGGCTATTATCGCTATTTCTGGCCAAAGCCGGGAGCTAACGAGCCGGTGGCCAAAATCTCCCGTATCACCCTGTATGGACCGTGGGAATGGGTCATCGGGAGCGGAATCTATGTCGACGACGTGTACGGTGATATGCAGTCTCTGAGGCATGGCATTTTTGCGGTAGCTGCTGCCCTCTTCACCGCCAGCCTGCTTTTCTCATCCCATGTGGCCAGACGGATCAACCGCCCCCTCAAGCAGGCCCTTGACCATGCCGCCCACGTGGCCCTCGGCGACAATGATGAGGTTCTGAACGGGTGCAGCGACGAAACACGCCGCCTTCTGCACGCCATCACCCAGATGGTTGCCGAGCTCAAGCAGGCTAAGGAGGCAGCCGAGGCGGCCAACCGCTGCAAGAGCCGATTCCTTGCCAACATGAGTCACGAAATCCGCACCCCGATGAACGCCATCATCGGGATGACAGAGCTGGCGCTCCAGACTGAGCTGCAATCCGATGTGCGCGGCTACCTGGAAACGGTGGGCAATGCGTCCGAGGGGCTTTTGACCCTGCTCAACGATGTCCTGGACCTTTCCAAGATCGAGGCGGAGAGGCTTGAACTGGAACAGACCGACTTCAACGTGCACACGGTCCTGGACGAGAGTGCCGAGACGTTCGCGATTCTGGCCCACAAAAAAGGGGTCGAACTGATCGTTCACCTGGACCCCGACGTGCCGGTGATGCTGGTTGGCGACCCGACCCGTCTCCGGCAGATACTCTGCAATCTGATCAGCAATGCGGTTAAATTCACCAGCAAAGGGGAAGTGGTGGTTCGGGTCGGCAGGGATGCCTGCATGGACGCCAATGGCGAAGGGGATGCCGTACGTCTGCACATCATGGTTGCGGATACCGGCATCGGCATCGCTCCCCACAAACTGGATCTCATTTTCGACTCGTTTACCCAGGCCGAGGGGTCGACTAGCCGCAGATTCGACGGCACCGGTCTTGGCCTTTCCATCTGCCGCAGCCTCGTAACCATGATGGATGGCAGGATCTGGGCCGAGAACAACCCGAGCGGCGGGAGCACCTTCAACGTCGTTGCCCGGTTCGGTCTGAGCCCTCTCCCGGTAGCGGATTCTGTCCCCCTCCGGTGCTATGAGGGCCGCGACCATGTCCTGATTGTCGACGACAATCAGACCAACCTGTTCATCGTCCAACAGGCGCTTGATCACTGGGGATTCCGGACCGACCCGGCGACGAGCGGCGAACAGGCCTTAGGGCTCCTCTGCCGGGCGGCCACCGAAGGGGACCCCTTTCATCTGGCCATCATCGACGGTCAGATGCCGGACATGGATGGCATAACCCTTGCCAGGGGGATCAGGGATACCGGGGCACTTGGCGACCTTGCCCTGATTCTGCTCACCTCATCGGGCAACATCCGGGCCGATATCTGCCGTGAACTCACTATCGCCCGCTCCCTGGCCAAGCCGATCAAGCAGCGGGAACTGTATACCGTTGTCTGCCTGGCCTTGCAGGGACATGCCTCCCATACCGCCGTCCAGACCACGGCCGTCACCCGTCATGGGGGTGCGGCGCTGCGGATTCTTCTTGCCGAAGACAACCTGGTCAATCAGAAGGTGGCCGGCCTCATCCTGGAGAAGATGGGACACACCGTAACCATTGCCTCTGACGGCAGAGAAGTGCTTGCGTTACTGGAGAAGGGGGTGTTCGACATCATTTTGATGGATGTCCAGATGCCGCTGTTGGACGGCATCGAGACTACCCGGCTGATCAGGAAGAGGGAGTCGGAGAGCGGCGCGACGGCTATTCCCATCATTGCCATGACTGCCCACGCCTACAAAGAATACAGTGCCAACTGCCTGGCCGTGGGGATGAACGGCTTCATAGCCAAACCGATCCGTGGGGCTGATCTGGCCGGGGCGATCAGCCGGTACTGTCCGTCAGCACCGGCCGGGCGTGAGGTTCCTACCGGTTCAGACCTTGCGGCCCCCATCGACTACCCGGAGGTTATGGCGCGAGTTGGGGATGACAGGGATATTCTGCGGGCCATACTCGACGCGTTTCTGCAGGATGCGCCACAACAGGTGGCGATCCTTCAGGAGTCTCTTCGGGGAAACGACCTTTCCCTGGCCTCACGACAGGCCCATACGCTGAAAGGGTGCGCGGCCAATATCGGTGCGTCGAGACTCAGAGGGCTGGCGGCGGACCTGGAACAGGCGATAGCCGCCAGTGATCATGGCTCGGTGAAGAGCCTGATGATGGCCATGGACAATGAAATGGCGTTACTGGTCGAGGAACTCCCGGCCTATCTCATTGACAGCTCCAATGCTGAAGACGCAGCTACTGTGCTGAGCGGTTAATTCCCTCCGCGCAATTCTGGGGCTCCACGGCGTCGTCCTCGGCTTACGCAGCACTCTACCGTGGTCCACAGGTGAGTTCGCGGGTGGGGTCAGTATCCTGTTTGGGGATTACACTCATGACACCGCCGCGTTGAACCACCCTTGGGAATTAAGATGGCTCCACGCGATGCGGATATGCTCCGGCTTGAACAGCTTTCGCTTGCGGTCAGTCCAAGCCGCCATGCTGACGATGGCTTCTTCAGGAGTCTTTACTTGGGGAGTGGCATGCTTCGCCAGCCAATGGATAGACGATAGCAGTTCCATACCGTAGGGGGTTTCAAAGCCGTCGATGAGGTTGCTGACCCGCTCTAATCGCTGTAGCTCCGGCTCCTGATCTGCCAGGAAAGCCTTGGCCTCCTCTTCGGCCCCTTCCAGCAGGGTTATCTCGACATCCGGCTTTTGTGAGTCGCCATAACCTCGGATGAAATGACCCTCAAGCATCTCCAGCACCTTGTTCAGGTTCGGAGCATACGGGCCGTAGATGCCGGTCTCGTACTTCAGGCGCAACGGCTGTTCGGCCTCCTGGAGAAAGTAGGCAAGCTTCTGGATCTCCAGCAGGGTCAATCTATAGGCCGACTGGCCGTACTGCTGCATCAGCTTGATGAACAGCGCACGAGGTACGGTTAACTTGGGTCGCTCCGAGCCGATCGGCATGGTATCGGCGGCGGGGGTCTCACCCGGTTCAAATACCAGCACCTGAGTGTCGGGTAGCTCGGCGAATGCCTGTTCGATCATCCCCTTGACCTTGCCCCAGTTCAACCCGCCGAGCCCGCACCCAAGGGGCGGCACGGCTATCGACCGGATTCCGAGGCGGCGGATCTCGGCCACCAGCGCCCGCAAACCGGATTCGATGTCTTCATACCGGGAGCGCTCGCGATAGTGCCGCTTGGTCGGGAAGTTGATGATATAGAGAGGGTTGAGCATGCGCCCCGTTGAGTACACATGCATCCGTCCCGGTTGCACCTCTTCGGACCTGCAGGCCTTCTGGTATTCTGTGAAGTTCTCAGGGTATGCCTTCTTGAACTGCAGAGCAATCCCTTTGCCCATGAAGCCCACGCAGTTAACAGTGTTGACCAATGCCTCCGCATCAGCTCGCAGTATGTTTCCCTTTGTGTACTGGATCATCCTTCACCTCTTATTAATAATACCATACAGAACGAACTTGCACATCCGGTCTGTGTGCGTTCGGGTATGCCGACAGTATCTCCCGGACTCTGGCGGCTACATTGTTGTTAATGACGGCGATCTCTCGTATGAGATTCCACGGGCATTGTTGATGAACAAGGAACTCTGCCTGCTTGCGCCGCTGCCGGTCCATATCATCCACGTCATCTGACCAGTACCGCTCGTATATCATATCCCAATCCAGATTCTCCAGCATGTCGAGGTCGGCATACCAATCCGTGAACCGTGCAATCCCGTGTCCATCGGAGAACACATAGCCACAACCTGCCTCTACTAAAGCCTGCGCCGTGGTAACCAGATAGATCAGCGGTGCCTGTCCCTCGGTATACCCATCGACCCGCCCGGTATGCAGTTGAAGCAGCATCGGAGAGCGCGGCCCGAGGTAGAACGGTACATAGTCGTGCAGGGTGCCGCCCGGTCCGCAGGGAATAGGCCGTACATGCCGTTCGTTCTGGATGTCCAGGTTATGGATCGTCTTGTACGGGAGCCCGTCATCAGGCACATGACATGGTGCATGCATGCCACCGCGTTGCAGCAGCACCGCCAGGTTGTCAATATGCAGCATCCGGTATATGGGGGTAGGGATAGGCGTGGTCATATCGTTGTTATCACTCTAAAAAGTCTCATTACAGCCAAGAGTAATAAGGCTGTTCTGGATTTTTGTAAGCGATCTTCCATCAATACCTCTATCGCGGAGTACCTTGGCGAGAGGAACCAGTTCAGTGCACATCCATGACTTTGTCATCTGAGGGATAAGATGTATAAGGAGCTTCGCTAACTCACTGGGGTATTTGTTTGCAATTCCCTTCTCATTCATAAGATGGAACGTGTAGGAATCTGATATCTCGGGCGCAGGGAGATCGCAGATCATCTTTACCACCTTATCGAATACACTTCCCAGGCAGGCGGACCACTCAACCATCTCTCCCAATTCTGATGAAGACAGGGGTGCCGGTTGTCCTAGGTTCCGCAGGATGTCCGCAACGGCGTACAGACGCTTGTGTTTGGGAAGGGTAAGACGAGCCATGAAGAATGCTCCGATGAAAATTTCGTGGGAATACCGAGATATATTTATTGGACAATACAAAAAGCCCTGATTTCTCAGGGCCTTTTGGACTGCTATGTATACCGTTGGATTCTATCGTGGTGCCCGGAGCCGGGCTCGAACCGGCACAGCCTTGCGACCGAGGGATTTTAAGTCCCTTGCGTCTACCAATTCCGCCATCCGGGCCTGGCTGTTGCTGGCAGGATAGATCAGGCCTCGCCGTTGACCCGCTCCCTGAGCTCCTTGCCGGTCTTGAAAAATGGTGTCTTCTTGGCGGTGATTCTGACAACCTCTCCGCTCTTCGGATTCCTGGCTTCACGGGCGTCACGCTCCCGAATCGTGAAGCTGCCGAATCCGCGGATCTCCACCTTTTCTCCCCGCTTCAGCGCATCGGTCATGGAGTCAAATATCAGATTGACCACCAGTTCCGAATCCTTGCGGGACAGGAGCCCGTTAACATCCATAAGTTTTTGGACCAGTTCGCTCTTCGTCATTGCATACCCCTCTTCAGCAGATAAATCATAGCTGGCAGTCTGTCGCTTCCACTCTCTCTACTCAGACGAGCCGTTCTTTTTCAGCCCACCCTTGAGCAGGTCTCCCAGGCTGGAGAATGATTCCGACTGGTTCCCCATGTAGCCGGCCATTTCTTCCTTCTCCAGGGCGGTCTGCAGAGATTTGATGGAAAGACCGATCTTCCGGTCCATGGTGTCTACGCTCAGGACCACTGCTTCCATTTCGTCACCGACATTGGCAAAGCCTTTGGCGGATGGAACCTTTTCCTGGGAAAGCTCGGAAACGTGCACCAGACCTTCGATCCCTTCCTCAATTTCAAGGAATACACCGAAATCGGTAACCGAGGATACCTTGCCCCGCACCCGGGTGCCCGGCCGGTACTTTTCCGTTACCAGGGACCAGGGATCGGGCAGCAGTTGCTTGATACCCAGGGACAGACGTTCGTTTTCCGGGTCGACATTAAGTACCACCGCCTGGATCGTCTGACCCTTGCTGAATACTTCGCCGGGATGCTTGATCCGCTTGGTCCAGGAGATGTCTGATACATGGACCAGACCGTCAATCCCGTCCTCAACGCCGATAAAGACCCCGAAGTCGGTGATGTTCTTGATCTGGCCTTCGAGCTTGGTGCCAACCGGGTATCTTTCGATCAACACGGTCCACGGATTTACCGTGGTCTGCTTGAGGCCGAGGGAGATGCGGCGATTGCCGAGGTCGACGCCGAGGATTACCGTGTCTACGCTTTCACCCACCTTGAGTATTTCGGACGGATGACGGACGCGACGGGTCCAGGACAGCTCGGAGACATGAATGAGACCCTCGATCCCATCCTCCAGCGCAACGAATGCGCCGTAGTCCACCAGGCTTACGACCTTTCCGGATACCCGGTCGCCGATGGTATATTTCCCTTCCACATTCAACCATGGGTCCGGGAGGATCTGCTTCATCCCCAGGGAGATCTTCCCCTTGGTGCTGTCGTATTTGAGGACCTTGACCGTTACCGTGTCACCAACCTTGACCACTTCGGACGGATGGCTCGGCTTGCCCCAGGACATGTCGCTGATGTGCAGGAGGCCATCCAGGCCGCCCACATCGACAAATGCGCCGTAGTCAGTGATGTTCTTGACCACGCCTTCGAGTACCTGTCCCTCGGACAGGGAGGACAGGGTCTGCTGCTTGACCTGCTCGCGTTCCTCCTCCATCAGTGCCCGGCGGGAGAGGACCACGTTGCCGCGCTTGCGGTTGACCTTGAGGATGCGGAACTTGTCGACTATGCCGAGATAGCGGTCCAGATTGCCGGCAGGGCGGACATCGACCTGAGACGCGGGCAAAAAGGCCGGCATGCCGATATCGACCGTGAAGCCGCCTTTCACCTTGGCGGAGATGGTGCCTTCAATGATCCCGCCTTCACCTCCGGCAGTGGCGATATTCTCCCAGCCGACCCGTTCTTCGGCCTTCCGCTTGGAGAGGACCACGTAGCCCTTCTCGTTTTCGCCGCGCAGGACCACAACCCGCACCTGGTCGCCGGGCTGGACGATCACTTCGCCGTCTTCGTTGGTGAACTCCGAGGTGTAGACGCATCCTTCCGACTTGTACCCCACATCAACCAGGACGATGTCCGCATTTACCTGGACAACGGTGCCGGTGACAACCTCGCCGACCTGGATCTCCTTGAGGCTCTCATGGAACAGCTCCTCAAACTCCCCCGATCCGGCCTCATGATCCTCGTCAATATCGGTAAAACGCTTTATCAGCGTGGTGTTGCCCTTCGACTGCCTTTTCTCCTCACTCATCAAACCAGTACCCCCTCAACGCTTGTCTTTAGAATTTTGCAAACCTAGCAATATTTCCCGAAAAATTCAACTGCTTTTGTCTTGGTCGATCCGGCTGATCCGTTCCATTACTTCGTCAATGAGCCACTTCGGCGTGGAGGCCCCGGCAGTCACCCCGGCCCGATGCACACCTTCGAACCAGGCGGGATCAAGCTGCTGGGCTGTTTCGATATGGTAGGTGCGGGGCTGGAGCTCGGCACAGACCTCGGCCAACCGTTTGGTGTTGGCGCTATTGTAGCCACCGATGACGATCATGCAGTCCACGGCGCGGGCCAGTTCCTTGGCAGCTTCCTGCCGTACGGCGGTGGCATCGCAGATCGTGTTGAAGACCCGGATTTCGCCCCCTTTTGCCAGGCACTCCATGGTGACCAGTTTCAGGTTTTCGAACGACTGGGTCGTCTGGGCCACGATGCCGACCTTGGCCATCTTGGGGAGTTTGAGCGCTTCATCGCCGGAACCGACCACATAGACCTTTCCCTTGGCGTAGGAGACGATCCCCTGCACCTCGGGATGGTCGGCATCGCCGACGACCACCACATCGTAGCCGGCCTCGGAGAGACTGCTCACATGTTCCTGGGCCTTCTTGACAAAGGGGCAGGTGGCGTCGACGATCTCCAGGTCCTTGCGGACCGCCTCGGACAGCTCTTCGAAGGTCACGCCGTGGGAGCGGATGATGATGGTCCCCTTTTCCAGATCGCTCAGTTCTTTCAGGACCCGCACGCCTTTCTCTTCCAGGTTCTGGACTACCTGCGGCGAATGGATGATGGGGCCGAGGGTGTAGGTGGTCCCTCCCTTGTCGGCAGCCTCGAAGGCCATCTTGGTGGCCCGTTTGACTCCGAAGCAGAAACCGGCCTGTTTGGCGAGCAATACTTCCATGAAGACTCCTTGTTAGCGGGTGCGCCGCTCCGTTATGACCCGCTCCATCCGTTCGACCACCTCTTCGATGGACAGTGCGGACGAATCGATCTCAACGGCATCGTCCGCCTTTCTGAGCGGGGCGATGGGCCGCCTACGGTCCGCGTCGTCGCGTTGGCGTACTTCGGCAATGGTCTGCTCAAGGGAGACCTGCTCCCCTTTGGCGCTGAGCTCCAGGTACCGGCGTCGGCCGCGCTCCTCTGCGGAGGCGGTGAGGTAGAACTTCACCTGGGCATCGGGAAAGACCACGGTGCCGATATCGCGCCCCTCAAGGACTACCCGACCGGTTCGGCCCATCTGCCGCTGCCGTTCCAGCAGGCAGTTCCTGACGACACCGACCGCGGAGATCTTTGATGTCAGGAGGCTGATGTCCGGGGTCCTGATGGCAGTTGTCACGTCTTCGCCGTTTGCCACCACGCGGCAGTGATCGTTTTCTGCCACCAGGTCGAGGGACAGGCCATTGCACAGGTTTGCCAGCCCCTCCCGGTCAGCGGGGTCGATGCCGGCCTGCTGGGCCATGAGGGCCACGGCACGGAACATGGCGCCGGTGTCGATATGGAGAAAGCCGAGCCGCTTGGCCAGAAGCCGGGTGATGGTGCTCTTGCCCGCCCCCGAAGGTCCGTCGATGGCGATGATGAAACCGTTCACCGTACTGCCACCTGTTCGAGCAGCCTCATGAACGTCGGGAAGGAGGTGGCGATGCAGGCGGTGTCGTTCACCGTGGTGGCGCCGGTGGCGGCCAGTCCGGCGATCAGCATGGCCATGGCGATCCGGTGATCGCCGTGGCTGTCCGCCGCACAACCGGCGAGGGTCTCCTTGCCGTCGACCACCATGCCGTCCTCGGTTTCTTCCACAGAGGCGCCGGCGAGACGGAGCGACTGCGCCATGGCCGCGATCCGATCGGTCTCCTTGACCCGGAGTTCCCCGGCATCGCGGATCACGGTACGCCCCTCGGCCAGCGCCGCAGCGACGGCGATGACCGGGAACTCGTCGATGGCCCGCGGAATCAGGTCGCCGCCGATCTCGATCCCTTTCAGGCGGGAGGAGCGGACCAGCAGGTCGGCCACCGGTTCGCCCGAGACCTCCCGATGGTTCTGCAGTTCCAGGTCGCCCCCCATCAGGGTGAGGATGTCGATGATCCCGGTTCTGGTCGGGTTGATGCCGACGCCGCGAATAAGCAGTTCGGAGCCGGGCACGATCAGCCCGGCCACCAGGAAAAAGGCGGCCGAGGAGATGTCGCCCGGAACCACGATCTCCCGACCGTCCAGTTCCCTGCCCCCCCTGATGGTCACCCCGTCGTCGGCAACCTCCAGATCGGCCCCGAAATGGCGGAGCATCCGCTCCGAATGGTCACGGGAGACGTGGGGTTCCCTGACAACGGTCGGCCCCTGGGCGTAGAGTCCGGCCAGCAGCAGGGCCGATTTTACCTGGGCACTGGCCACCGGGGAGCGGTAGTCAATACCGGTCAGCGGCCGGCCGGCAATGGCCAGGGGGGCCTTTTCGCCGCCGTCCCGACCGAGAATGGCGGCCCCCATCAGGGCCAGCGGCCCGACGACCCGCTTCATCGGCCGCCGCCGCAGGTACTGATCGCCGGTCAGGACCGAAAAGAAGCGCTGTCCGGCCAAAAGGCCGGTCATGAGGCGCATGGAGGTGCCGGAGTTGCCGCAATCCAGCACATCCCCCGGTTCGGTGAGCCCGTGGAGCCCCTTCCCCCGGATGGCAAGGGTTTCGCCGTCGTCTTCAATCACCACCCCCATGGCCCGGAAGGCGTTGAGCGTGGCCATGTTGTCCTCACCCCTGAGGAACCCTTTGACCGTCGTCGTCCCCCGGGCGATGGAGCCGAGCATGATGGAGCGATGGGAGATGGACTTGTCGCCGGGGACGGCAATCTCCCCCCGGACTCCCTTGACCGGCTGTACGGTGTAGCTTTCCACATTACCCCCTGAGAAACCCATAGTCACCCGATGCCGTCCCGGTACCCCTTGGAACTGGCGAAAAACTGTTCCAACCCCTGGCTGTCGCCGCTTTCGACGAGCCGGCGCAGGTCGGCGAACCAGCCGGCGAAGAAATCCATCATCTCCAGGAGCGCATCCCGGTTCATGACGGCGATATCGCGCCACATGACCGGGTCCGACGAGGCGATGCGGGTGAAGTCGCGGAAACCGCCGGCCGAGTACTTGAGCAGGTTTTCGTCGCACCGGTCGTAGGCGCCCACGGCATTCACCAGGCTGTAGGCCACCATATGGGGGAGGTGGGAGACCGCCCCCATCACCCGGTCGTGCTTGAAGGTGTCCATCAGGACCACGTCGCTGCCGGCAAGCTGCCACATCCGCTCTACCTTGGCCAGGGCCTCCGGGCTGGTGGCCTCCGTCGGGGTGAGGATGCAGCGCCGATGCTGGTAGAGGGTGGCAAACGCGGCCTCCACCCCGGACTTTTCGGTGCCGGCAATGGGGTGGCCGCCGACGAAGAAGGTCCCCGGCGGCATGAGCGGTTCGCACAGGGCGACGATCTCCCCCTTGACGCTGCCGCCGTCGGTCACGATACAGCCCGGCGCAAGACCAGGGGCGATTTCCCGGACCAGGTCGGCAATGGTGCAGACCGGCGTTGCCAGGAATACTAGGTCGGCTCCGGCAACCCCGTCCACCGGGTCGTGGCTGAATCTGTCGATCACTCCCAGTTCCACGGCCCGTTCCAGGTTGGCTCTGCCCCTGCCGATCCCGACGACTTCGCACACCTCGCCACGGTCCCGCAGGATGCGGGCCAGGGAGCCGCCGATGAGGCCGACGCCGATTATGGCTAATCTATTGATCAACGGCATCGGTGCAATTCCCGGATCACTCCTCTTCCTTGCCCCAGCGGTCGACAAACTGCAACTTGTGGAGAAAGTTCTGGACATTGACCTCGCCGGCAATCTTGTCGGCCTCTTCCGCGGTCAGGCCAATGCTGGGGCGCACCCCCATCCAGTGGGTCACATCACCGGTGGGATTGTCCAACGGGCGCGGAATTGGCGGTCCCGGCTTGAAGCGGCCATCAAGGAACAGGGCCGCTTCTAACTGCCGTGGCAGCCTGACGAGACGGATTTCGACATACATGCCGTTTTTCAGCGTCTTTTCCACGATGAGATCCTGAACTTTCATCTCTTCAGGTACGCCTTGATACTCCATCGCTCATTCCCCCCAGTGAGAGTAGTTGTTGGGCTTTGGCCCGGCTTAGGACGCTCGCGTCATCTCGGTTCATGCGGATTCTACGGGCACCAGCAGCAACGGTTACTTGGCGCGCGGATACGAGCCGAGCACCTTGACGAACTGGCAGTATCCCTTCAACTCTTCGACGGCCTCGTCGATGCCCGGTTCGGCCAGGTGTCCCGCCAGATCGAGGAAGAAAATATACTCCCAGGCCTTTTTCTTCATCGGCCGCGATTCGATCTTGGAGAGGTTGATCCCCCGCTTGGCGAACGGCTCCAGCATGTGGTAGAGGACCCCGGGGGCATCCTTGACCGCAAACATCAGGGAGGTCTTGTCGTCGCCGCTGGGCTGGGGCAGGGTGGGGCCGATGACCAGGAACCGGGTGAAGTTGTTGATCTGGTCTTCGATCCGCTCCCGCACCACCTTGAGATCGTAGAGCGAGGCAGCATACTCGCTGGCGATGGCAGCCGCGTGGTAGTCCTCGCTGACGATCTGCGCCGCCATGGTGGTGGAGGCAACATCCACCAGCGGCACGTTGGGCAGGTTGTCCTGCAGCCACTGCCGGCACTGGGCCAGCGGCTGCGGGTGGGAATAGACCTTCTTGACATCCTCGATCCGGCCGGTGCGGGACAGGAGAAAGTGGGAAACCTCCAGCAGCACCTCGGCATTGATTTTGAGGCTGCTCTCCATGAACATGTCCAGGGTATGGGAGACGACCCCTTCGGTGGAGTTTTCCACCGGTACCACCCCGTACATGGCCCGACCCTTTTCAACCTCTTCGAATACCGCCGGGATCGATTTCTGGGGGACCAGCTCGGCGGAGAGGCCGAAGCGCTGCATGGTTGCCAGGTGTGAAAAGGTGGCCTTGGGGCCGAGGAAGGCCACCTTCATGGGAGTTTCCAGGGAAAGGGAGGCGGAGATGATCTCGCGGAATACGCTCCTGAGCCCGTCGTTGGGGAAGGGGCCGGCGTTGTTTTTGGCCAGGCGTTCGTAAATCTCCCGTTCCCGGTTGGGGACGTAGAATGCGCGTTGCTCCGCCTCTTTGACCTTTCCCACCTCCAGGACCCGGGACGCCCGTTCGTTCAGGAGGTCGAGTATCCGGTTGTCAATGGCATCGATGGTTGCACGGAGTTCGTCGAGGGTATGTTTTTTCGGCACGCTGAATCACCACGAGGGAGAATGGGGGAGCTTTGGGAGGGTGTAATTTAAAGGATAGCCGGGGAAATTGCAACGCCTTTTTCCCCGTGCGGTTGTCGGGGCTAGGCGTGTGTTTGCGCTTTTGCTGGGCGATCACAAGGATCGCCCCTACTTCATGCAGACCCTGCGGACTTCCTGCATGTCGGTCAGCCCCTGGAAAACCTTCAGGATGCCGTCCTGTTTCAGGGTGGTCATGCCGTCGGCGAGTGCCTGTTTCCGGATATGGTCGGTTTCGGCCTTATGCTTGATGAGGCTCTTGATGGTGTCGGTCGACTCCAGGAGCTCATGGAGTCCGATCCTGCCCCGATAGCCGCTGTTGCCGCACTTGTGGCACCCCACAGGCCGGGCCATGGTGACCTGCTCCACATTGATGCCGGTCTGGCTGAAGAACTCGGCACCGTACTCGTCGACGATCTCGGCCAGCTCGCTGGTGCCCGGCGTATAGGTCTCCCTGCAATCCGGGCAGAGGGTGCGGGCCAGACGCTGGGCCAGAACGCAGAGAAGGGAATCGGAGAAGCTGAAGGGGTCCATCCCCATGTCCAGGAGGCGGGTAACGGTCTCGGAGGCGCTGTTGGTATGCAGGGTGGAGAGCACCAGGTGTCCGGTGAGCGAGGCCTCGATGGCGATGGAGGCCGTTTCGATGTCCCGCATTTCTCCCACCAGGATCACGTCCGGATCGAGCCGGAGGAACGAACGGAGTGCCGCCGCGAAGGTAAGGCCGATACGGGTGTTCACCTGCACCTGGCGGAGGCCTTTCTGGGTGATCTCCACCGGGTCCTCGGCGGTCCAGATCTTTACCTCCGGTTTATTGATCGTGGACACGGCCGAGTGGAGGGTGGTGGTCTTGCCCGAACCGGTCGGGCCGACCACGAGGATCATGCCGTAGGGGCGGGTGATGCTCTCCCGGAATACCCGCTGGTTGCGCTCGGTAAGCCCCAGCCGTTCAAAAGGGACCGGTTCGCCGCTGTTCAGTATCCGGATCACCACATCTTCGAGCCCCCCGGAGGTCGGCATGGTGGCAACCCGAAGCTCGATATCCAGCGGACCGAACTTCTTGAAGGCGATCTTGCCGTCCTGGGGACGGCGCTTCTCGGCAATGTCCAGTTCGGCCATGATCTTGATCCGGGAACTGATGGCGAACTTGTACTTGTAGGGGATCTGCTGGTAGAACTTGCAGTGACCATCCACCCGCATCCGCACCATCACGTCGTTTTTCCCCGGATACGGCTCGATATGGATGTCGGAAGCGCGATTCATGTTGGCGTCGTAGATGATTTTGTTGACCAGCTTGACTATGACGCTGTCCCGCTCCGTGACCTTGCGGACCTCCTCCTCCAGGTCGGGCTCTTCCGTGCCTCCGGTGGCGCTGAGGATATCGCCGATGCTGTCCGGGGAGATGTCCAGGTCGTACGTACTCTCGGACGATCCGGTATCGGTGGTTGCCGAGGTTTTGTACAGACGCTGCTGGGCAAGGATGATCTCGCTCTCCGGCGCGATGACCGGGATGATCCTGAGGCGGATGGTGGCTTCCAGGTCCTTCAGTTCCTGGAGTTTCAGGGGATAGGACATGGCCAGGGTCAGGGTGTTGCCGATCCTGGAGATGGGGACGATCTTCTGCTTCTGGGCGTAGCTGGCGTTGATGGAGCGGGCGAGGTCCGGCTCGACAATCATGGAATCGATGTGAACAAAGGAGAGATCATACTGGCCGGCGATGATCTTCCCCAGGACACCTTCGTTCAGCAGGTTGAGTTTGAGAATCGCCTTGTGAAGGGGGATGTCGTCGCGCCTGCTGACTTCAAGAGACTTGCCGATCTGTTCCGCATCCAGAATTCTCTGCTTGATCAGGATATCGGAGAGCCGCTGACGCTTGCCACTCTGCTCCAGGACATACACCAGATCGGACTCCTGGAGAAAGCCGAGTCGGCACAGGAGTTGGCCCACTGTCTGGTTGGGGAAGACCTTTTGCAACTCCAGGGCTTCACTGAGCTGCTGTTCAGTGACAAGATTGTTCTCTATGAGGATTTCGCCGAGCTTTTTCGGTGCCATGGTGTCGTGTCCCGGGTCGTTACGTTCGGTCGCTCAGTCGGCCAGCACCCGGTAGCCGTTCAGATCCAGCAGCTCCCGGTGGAGAGGCTGAAGTTCCCTCGATGTGACGAACAGAGTTCCCCCGTTTTGGGCACTCCGCGGCAGCATGACCCCGGAAACACGCAGCGAGTAAGGTGCATCGCCGGGTGCCCAGAGCGTGTGCCGCGCATAAGAGCCCGGAAGGCGGAGACGGGACATGAGTTTTTCCGAGACCTGTTGCAGGCCATCCTTTGCTTCCAGCATGACAACCCGGTAGCCCCTGGTCTCCAGGAGCCTGGTCAGGGTATAGGCCACCGGGTCGCCAGTGAAGGTATTTATGATGAAGCGCTCTCCCCCGCTTTCCACGTAACGGTCGGCCTTGATGGTTAGAACCAGTCCGCTCTCCCGGTAACTGAAAAGCTCTACGTTCCGGTCCCGGTCAACCGGCAGATTCAGGGCCTTGAGCAGGCCGTCGGCCATCCCTTGCGAATCCTTGGCGGTTACCTGCCAGACGGTCCCCCGCCTGCCGCTCCCGCCGGCAACCGTCTGGGCAAAGGGTTCCTGCACAGAGAAACCTTCCTCTCTGAGAAAGGCTCCCAACGCCGGAGGCATGGCTGGCAGGTCATCCCGGACGTTCAGCAGGAGCAGTTCATGCTTGAGCAGGCTGTCGGCGGCTTTCTCGATCTTGTAGTCGGCCGTGACGGTCAACTGAGGATCGCTGCCAAAACCGACGGAGAAATCCTCTTCCACGGAGTAGAAGCGTGCTGCCTTCAGCAGCGACGAGAAGAACCGCCGGCGGTTGGCCGGATTTTCCGACACTACCCGCACCTTGTCCCCCTGCTCCATGAGCAGGGTCCTGACCAGCGACGGCATGGTTCCGGCCGCATCGACCACGATCCTGCCGCCGTCCATGGCCGGCAGGGCCGGATAGCGACCGGCGTCAAGGGAGAGGGCAAAGGTTGGGCTTGAAACCTCCAGCGGCCTGTATTCGGTCTCTTTTGCCGGTACCATGCCGGGCCAGAACTGTTTCAAGACCTCCAGCGCTCCAACCTCGGTCCCCTTGGTCATGCTGAGCATCTGCAACTGCTGGCCGGTCCCTTTTTCGACCAGTTGGGACCTTGCTGGGCGGTTACGGTGGCTCGCCACTCGGGAGTGTCTGACACCCTTTTTCGCTGGTTGCGCGGTCGCGGGCTTGGAGGCAATCGGCGCACTGTCGCGCCGTTGCGGCTGGTGCGCCGGCGTCTCTGCCGCGGCAGGCCTCTGATCGAGTGTTTTTAGGTCAATGGCAAAACGCGGATCGACGGCAACGGCTTCAGCCGCAAGCCCCATCACCAATACCAGAGCCATCAGGGTTTCCGTCGTTCGCTTTATCCCCATGCTACTCCCCGTTCATAATATGCAATCGTCACGGCCAGGTGACCACTATTGCCCGGATTGTTGCGGGCGTTTTTTTCCGATAGAACAGGATCTCTCCCTTGCCGGAAATGGTTCCTTCCTCCACCAGGTAGCCATCCTGCTCCCTGGTACTTTTCACCGTGTAGCCTGCAGAGTGGAAGGCGTCCCGCAGCAGGGCAGTGACCGTCGGCTCGGGTACGTTGCCGCCATCTCTGCCGATTACCTGGAGGGCCTTCATATTCCCCTGTTCCTTGAATACCAGGTATTCAAGGGTAGGCGTCAGATACCGATCCCAACCCGGCCGGCTTGTGCCGTAGGCGGCATCTCGGTTGTTCAGCGGAACGATGGCGGGAATGGGCCTGGCGCCGGTTCCGGCCCCAACCGGCAGGTTCGCTGTCGCCGCCGGCGCCGCTGGTTTCGGCTTGAGGCCGAACCAGCGCGGGGCAAAAAAGAAGGCGCCTCCCAGCAGTAACGCCAACAGGATACAGAGATAGAGCCATATTCGGCTGGTGGTCTGACGGGGCGTTAATCCCGGCTCGAAAGGAGGTGTTTCCACTGTGGCGTTTATCGGTGGTATTGCACCTGTCCCGACAGCGTGTGACCCTGCTGCACCCGGCGCTGGGGCAACCCGTTTCTGGGTTGGCGCAGACTTGCGCACCGCAGCCGGTTTTGCTGTCGGCTGGGTTGTGCCGGGCTTCGGTGCAGCCGGCCGGTGCGGAGTAATCGTGGCGCGCGGTGCCGTTGACGGCTCCGGTGTTTCACTCCGTTGGGGAGATATGGTGGGGGCCTGTGCTGCGATTGACGGTGCGGACTCCGGTGGTATTGTCGGGGGGGCTGCTTCCAGCAGCTCCAGGCCGGCGACCTTTTCCAACTGGCTGCGCGTCAGTTTCAGTACCTCCTCCAGAGGCAGGAAGAGGTCGATGCTGTCGTCAAAGGCATGCCGGGAGGCCGGGGGCCTTTCCGGGGCATCTCTGAGCAGGACCAGGCGAGGCGAGTCGTCGCGCAGAAGCCCTTTGATATGCTTGGCCACGGCATCACCGGAAATCCCGGCAATCTCGCTCTGGATGAAGACCGCCACTGGCCGTTTGTCGAAGACTTCCTTCAGTCCCTGGTCGAAGTCGGTCACTAAGTTGATCTGCCCCCGAACCAACGGCTGGAAGAAGTCGGTGACTGACTGGCTTTGTGTATCGTTGGAGATTATAAGGATATTTTGCATGATAAACCGTGCTTATAAGCAAATCGGCCAGTTGCCATAGTTGATATAGTTAGTTACCATAAGGTCTTTTCATCGGCAAACAATTACTATAATTAAACGAAATTATAGCACCAAACCATTCGGATTTACTGGCAACGGATCAATCCACCTCAATCTGCGCCCCGGGATTGAGCGGATTGGTCCTGACCGCCAGGGAAAAGAGATACGGATAATCCTCTTTCAGGTGCTCCAGATAGGCAACCCATTGGCGCAGGAGATGGATGTGGGCGCGCTTGATGTCGCCGGTAAGGTGATCCAGGTCGCTTCCGGGCAGCCCGGCAAGTTCGGTCCGGCTCTCCAGTTCTTCCAGCAGGTGAAAAACGGCCCAGAGCAGATCGGTGAAGTCGTCGTGCTCCAACAGGTTAGGATTCTCCATTAAAGAGAGTAGAAACGTCCGTTTTCCCCTCAAAAACTCCTTTAGTGCCGGCAGGTCGCCCAGTCGGCTGTCCATCTTCACATCCATCCGCTTCAGCCAGGCAGCAAGGGAGCGGAAATCGTCCCCGTTCCAGAGCGTTGATATCTTCACTCTCTCCGCCAACTCCCGGCCATCGGTCACGAAGCCGTGGCCGTTCTTGAGCAGGGCTTTCCCCACTTCGCTGAAAAACAGACCGATGACCATGTTCAGCTTCTGGCGGAGCGCTTCCTTTTCCCGCTCCTTCAGGACCCGCTCGATCATCAGGGTTACCAGAAGGACATAGATGGGGAGAAAGGCCAGGTTGCCGAGGAAGCCGAAGCCGATCTCCCCGGCCCGGCCGTACAGCCAGTAGTCGAGCCCGTAGAGGATCAACGATAGTGCCAGCAGGAACCAGGCTATTCTATCGCTCTTGAGTCTGAAGCCAAACATGGGACATCACCCTTTCAGATTGTCGTTGACCGGGCACCATCATGATGCCCGCAGGGCATCCACAATAGTCATCCGGGCTGCCCGGAATGCCGGCAGTACGCCACCCACCAGCCCCATTAACAGTGCGAAGACCAGAGATTTCAGGACGATGGCGCCGGTCAGGGAGAAGGAAAAGGCCAGTTCGGCGAACGATTGCCAGTTCATGGTGGAGATGGTGATCAGTTGCATGAAGGAGGCCGCAAAAACCCCGACGATTCCTCCCAGGAGTCCCAGGAGGAGCGACTCCAGCACAAAGGCCGAGAGGATGCTTCGCCGGCTGAACCCCAGGGCGCGCAAGGTGCCGATCTCGGTGATCCGGTTGGCAACCGCCGCGTACATGGTGATCATTGCCCCGATCACCGCACCCAGGGAGAAGATGATGGTGAGGGTGATGCCGAGGATTCGGAGAAACTTGGCCATCGCCTCTGACTGGTCCAGATAGTATGTGGTCTCCCGTTTCGCTTCCAGGTGGAGGCGCGGATCTTCTTCAAGCCGCTGCCTGACCGCCTCGAACAAGCCGGAATCTCTCAGCTTGAACAGGATCGACGAATAGACCGGGCGCCGGAAGGCCTGCATGAGCTGGTCGACATCGCCCCAGATCTCCGACGAGAAGCCGGTGCTCCCCGCGTCGAAGATTCCCACCACGGTCCAGTCGCGCATCCCGAAACGCAGCCGTTCGCCAATCCCCCCACCCTGAAAGCGGCGGGCAATGCTGGCACCGGCCATGATCTCCGCCGAACCGGGCCGGGGCATCCTGCCTTCCTTCAGCCTGACCTGGGGACGCAGCTTCATGGAGGTCTGGCCTATGCCGCGGATAACCACGTTGGCCGGCTTGTTGGTCCCCCGTTTGGGGAGGTTGATCAGGACCACCAACTCTTTGGCCACCAGCGGCTTGCCATTGGCGTCAATCGCGATTTCCGGCTGACTCTCGACAATGGAGGCCTGGAGGTGTTCCACCCCGCTCTGCACCTCCGATTGAGAACCACGGCGAATGACCAGGGTGTTGTCGTAGGAGCCGGTCTCCACCAGGGTCTTTCGCAGCCCCTCGGCCAGCATCAGGGTCGCGGCAAAGACGAAGACCACCAGGGCCATGCCGACGGCCGTCAGCACGGTGGTCAGCCTCCTGGTCCAGAGGTTGCGGAAGCTATAGGAAAAGGGGATTGGCATGTCGTGTCCTGCCGGGGAATGAATTCCCCGTCTACAAGCATTCTATCGCTAGCGCGATGTTTATCGTGTTTTCGCCGCGTAGCGGCAGCATGCCTGTAGCCGTGGGATTCATTCCACGGGACGGGACGAAGGCATCACACATAAATTTCATCGCGTGGCGATAGAATGCGTGTAGACGGGGAATTCATTCCCCTGCGTCTGTTCTCCTCCGGTTTCCCCCCAATCCCACACCCTCACCCCCACACAAACCGTTCGTCAAAAGCAATCTCATGCTTGCGTAGAAACGCCACGTACTCTTCCTGAAAGGTTCGTTGCCGGTGGTGCTCCCTCTGCCCCTCAATATACCTGACCGTATCGGCAACCTGGGACAGTCCGACCGTAAAGGCGCCGTAGCCGTCCTGCCATGCGAACGCCGCCATATCGTTGAAGGTCTGGTGAATCCAGTGCGACGACGCCCCCTTCATCATCTGGACCGCCTTCGATACCGGCATCGTTGGTGGGACCGCAACAAGGGCATGAACATGGTCATTGTATCCGCCGACGATTATCGCCTGCATCCCGTTATCGCGGGCGATGCCGCCGATATAGTCCCAAATTTGGCCCTCGTTTTCCGGCGTAAACCAGGGCTCGCGGTTCTTCGTACTGAAAACGATGTGGTAGCGAAGAAATGTAAAGGTGTTTGCCATGCCTGCCCCCTACGCTTGGCCATGAAAGGCCGGGCTACAAGGTTCGCATCATAACCCGGCGATGAATCGCCGGGCTACACGCATTCTGCCCTTTAGGCCCTTTGGGTCCTACGGGGCGTAAACCCGAAACCATCGCGGAGCGATAGAATGCCTGTAGACGGGGAATCATCCCCCGGCATCTGCCGATTGATGCTTCACGGCGTAAACGCCGACCAGAAACTACCTATTTCCGAACCGGAAAGGAAGGATTTTTCATGCTGGCAAGAAATTTGGGCGGGATAAATGCGAGACAAGAGGCCAACGGTCAAGCAGGTTAGCTTGACCGTTGGCCTCCATGAAAACGTGCTACGCGGACGGCTATGGTGCTTCGGTCATGTCGACCCTGACAAGCTTCATGGGTGAGCTCCTGATTCCGTACAGGCCGTGATGCTGAATTCCACCAGCTTGTCCGGGCAGCAGAGCCGGTAGCCGGCCGGGGTGTGACCCAGTTTTTCCGACTCGATCCCGAAACGGGCGGTCATGACCCAGGGGTAGATCCCCACCAGGGCCGACACGCAGACCGGGGCAGACCGCTCATAGTCGATGAGCGGCCCGTTCAGATACACGGTAGCCCCCTCCTTCATGAGGGGGCATTCCGATGAGACAACCTCGATCCTGACCCGCTGATCCGGTTCCATCCGCATGATCAGCGCCCGGCGCAGGCGCAGCTCTTTGCCGGGCTCCGCTCTGCCTCCAGTTCGCACAGGGACTCCTCCAGGATGGCGAGACCCCGCTCCAGCTGCTCCTCGCTGATGACCAGGGGCATCAGGAAGCGGATCACGTTGCCGTGGCTGCCGCAGGAGAGGATGACGAGCCCCTTGTCAAAGCAGAGCTTGGTCAGTTTCTTGGCCTCGTCGCCGGCCGGCTCCCTGGTCTCCCGGTCGCGGACCAGTTCCAGGGCCAGCATCGGCCCCTTGCCGCGCACCTCGCCGATGATCTCGTGCTTCTCCTGCAGGGCGACGAACCTCTGCTGCAACCGGTCGCCGAGGAGTTCGGCCTGCTTGAGCAGTCCATCCTCAATGAGGATTTCGAGCACTGCCAGGGCTGCCCGGCAGGAGAGCGGGTTGCCGCTGTAGGTGCCGCCGAGTCCGCCGATGTGCGGCAGATTCATCAGCTCGGCCCGGCCGGTGACGGCGCCCAGCGGCATGCCGCCGGCAAGGCTCTTGGCGGAGGTGACGATATCCGGGGTGATCCCCCAGTGGTCGATGGCAAAGATCTTGCCGGTCCGGCCCATGCCGGACTGTACCTCGTCGATGACGAGGAGGATGCCGTACTTTTCGCAGATCGCCTTGAGCTTGGGGAAATACTCGGGCGGCGGGGTGACGAAGCCCCCTTCGCCCTGGATCGGCTCGGCGATGATTGCCGCAGTCTGCTCGGCCGCCACATGGGAGATGAAGAACTCTTCCAGGTAGTCAGCGCAGGCGGCCTTGCACTCGGGGTGCTTCAACCCGAAGGGGCAGCGGTAGCAGTAGGCGTAGGGGGCCCGGTAGATTTCCGGCGCGAACGGCCCGAAGCCGAGCTTGTAAGGTTTTACCTTGCTGGTCAGCGCCATGGTCAGATTGGTCCGGCCGTGAAAGCTGTTGTCGAAGGCGATGATTGCCGGCCGTTTCGTGGCGTAGCGGGCGATCTTGATGGCGTTCTCGTCGGCCTCGGCTCCGGAGTTGGTGAACATGGTCATCTTGGCGAAGTCGCCCGGGGCAAGCTCGTTGAGGCGGACGGCCAGTTCGACATACTCTTCGTAGGGCGCTACATGGAAACAGGTGTGGATGAATTTTTCCGCCTGGTCCTTGATGGCGGCGACCACTTTGGGGTGGCAATGGCCGACGTTGTTCACCCCGATCCCCCCTGCGAAGTCGATCAGTTCCCGGCCATCGGCATCGACCATGATGGCACCGCTGGCCTTGGTGATGAAGGCGGTGGTGATATTGACGAGCCCCTGTGGGACATGCTGGTTTCGTTGCTCCAGTAGTTGTGCGTTTCGCGAGGACATGGGCATACTCCTTTGTATTTGGTGGGTGCGGGGACAGCCGGGTCGGGTTGCAGTTGATCTGCAGGGCCTTTGGCCGCAATCGGCAGCAGGAGGCAGTGTCTGTCTGCATGACAGCGGTTATCAAGGACCATACCAAAACAATCAAAATATGTATTATCAGCGAGTTATGGCGAGATGCCTGCGGTTGGTGCCCAGAGACACGACCTTTTGTGGCCGCGTCTCCCGGTTCTGATATTCGTTATTGCATAAACTATGCATCTGTGCATAATGCAGGCATAACGCTATTTCGTTCCCATCCATACGCTTTGAATGGGAAGCTTATTTCCCGGTGCGAGGTATCCCATGTCGCTGACAATCGACCCCTTCCCCCTGATCGGTTCCACGTTCGGTGCCGACGCGTTTCCTGCGGAAAACTTCTACCAGGCCATGGTGAATGCCATGGAGGTGGGGCTCCTGGCGGTCAACACCTCCGGCATGACCCTGCTGGCCAATCGGGTTGCCCGGACCAATTTCGGGATCTCACCGGGCATCCACCTGAACGACGCCCTTCCCGAGCTCTGGCCAAAGGTCGCCAAGAAGCTCCGGGGACGAACCCATAGCGTTGAGATCACCGTACGGGGAAACGAGGGGAATTACCTGGTACAGGTCAGCCCGATACTGATGGATACGGAGCAAATCGGAGCGGTCTGCGTATTCGTGGAGAGTACCGGGTTGGAAGAGATGGCGATGCAGATGCGGTTCTACCAGGAGCTGACCGGGGAGCTGGACGCGATCATCGATTCGTCTTCCGACGGCCTCTGGATCTGCGACGGGGAAGCCATCGTACTCCGGATGAATCCGGCCTCGGCACGGCTGAACAGGGTACGGCCGGAGGAGATTATCGGCCGTTCCATGCATGACCTGGTTCGGGAAGGTTTTATCGACAAGTCCGCAACCCTGGAGGTGATCAGGACCGGCCAGGTGGTAAACATGCTCCAGCAGCGGGACGAGCGGAAGCTGATCATCACCGGCACGCCGGTATTCGATGCGGGCGGTCGGCTGATCCGGGTCGTGGTGAGCGAACGGGATATCACCGAGATCGACACCCTGCAGCGGGAACTGGAAGAGCAGGAGGCGATCAAGGACCAGTTCCGGAGCCAGATGCTGGAGATGCAGCAGATGGAACTGGAGTCGCGGCGGGTCATCGCCCGGAGTCCCAGCATGCTGAAGGCGCTGCGCCAGTCCCTCAAGGTGAGCGCCGTCGATTCGTCGGTCCTGATCCTCGGCGAGTCAGGGGTGGGCAAGGGTCTCATTGCCGATCTGATCCACAAGAATTCACCCCGAGCCTCTAAGCCCCTCATCAAGATCAACTGCGGCGCCATCCCCGAGTCGCTGATCGAATCGGAGCTGTTCGGCTACGAAAAGGGGGCGTTCACCGGCGCCCAGGGGGCCGGCAAGCCGGGCTACTTCGAGCTTGCCGACGGAGGGACCCTGTTCCTGGACGAGATTGCCGAACTGCCGCTCCCTTCGCAGGTCAAGCTGCTCCGTTTTCTCGAAGACGGCCGGATCACCAGACTCGGCGGTACCAAGGGGCGGACCGTGGACGTCCGGATACTGGCTGCCACCCACCGCAACCTGGAAGAGATGGTGGAGCAGGGACGGTTCCGCCTGGACCTTTATTACCGCCTCAAGGTGATCCCGATCTATGTGCCGGCGGTGCGGGAGCGCAAGGAGTGTATCCCCTCCCTCATCAACCATTACCTGGACTCTTTCGGTAAAAAGAACAACATCAGGAAGCGGCTGACCCGGGCCGCTTCCGATGCCCTGCTTTCCTACCCCTATCCGGGCAATGTCCGCGAACTGATCAACATCTGCGAGCGGCTGGTGGTCATGACCGATACCGAACTGATCGATCTCAAGGACCTGCCGATCGACATCGTGGGGCCTGCCGTCGACGCGTCCCATGTCGAAGTTGGGTGGGACGAGGGGGTGACCTTGCAGCAGGCCCTGGAGAGCGTGGAGCGGCAGATGCTGTTCCGTGCGCTGGAGCAGTACGGCAATCAGTCGCGAATGGCGGAGGCGCTCGGCGTCAACCAGTCGACCATTGCCCGGAAGCTGAAGAAATACGGGCTGGGGTAGTGGTGAATTCTGATTAATATGCAAATATGCATAGCGATATCCTGTCGAATACTGAATTTACGAACAGCGTTTATCCGATTTGTTTTCCCGTTGACAGGAATTTTCTCCTTCAGAGAAGAGTGGCCCCTCGCCACCCGCAGTCAATGCGGCAATTATTACAGAAGGTTATCCGGTGATCCGTTTCAGCCGGCCAATCGGTTGTTCCCGTCTCCCATTTCTTTCGTGTTCTCCTGGCATACCTTGTGCTTTTAGTGACTAATATAAAAACTTGTTTTATTTAATCGCGAACTTACGTGGACAAAGAGCAGGACGGCGCACAATAGCTCACGCTCGGATCAGCTGACAACCATCACCAACAAGGAGGCAGAACATGAAACGTAGCATACGAGTAGGACTCGCCCTCATCACCTCGGCCCTGCTGGCCACTGCGGCATACGCCGAGGAGGCCCGGAACTTCTTCAAGGTTGGGGTCGTCACCGAGCTCTCCGGCGACCTGGCCACCGGCGGGAACGTCACCAAGCGGGGATACGACCTCTGGGCCCAGGAGGTGAACGCCAAGGGGGGAATCGATATCAAGGGCAAGAAGTACCAGGTGAAGCTCTTCTATGCCGATGCCCAGTCCAACCCGGCAGCAGGGGCTTCCGCAGCCGAGCGGCTGATTACCCAGGAGAATGTCGACTTTATCCTCGGTCCCTACTCTTCCGGGGTAACCCTGGCTGTGGCACCGATCGCCGAGAAGTACAAGATTCCCATGATCACCGGTTCCGCCGAATCCCCCCTGATCTGGACCAACAAATTCCATTACACCTTCGGCACCGTGCCGCCGGTCAACTTCACCGGCGCAGCGCCGATCAAGACCCTGACCGAAATGAAGCCCGCACCCAAGACCGCGGTCATTCTCGGCTCCAACGACACCTTCTCCAAGGCAACTGCCGAGGCGTTCAAGGCGGCTGCCGAAGCGGCAAAGATCAAGGTTCTCAAGTTCAATATCGTTCCGGCCGGCCAGGACCTGACCCCGCTCCTCTCCGCGGTCCGTGGCATGAAGCCCGACCTGATCGCCTTTGGTGGCCACGACGAGGAGTTGATCAAGCTGGTCAAGTCTCTCCGTCAGATCAACTACACCCCCAAGGCGTTGCTCATGCACTACGGCGTGACCGAGCCGGCCTTCATCCAGGCCCTGGGCAAGGATGCCAACCAGGTGTTCGGCGCCTCGGTCTGGACCCCTGCGGCCAGGACCAGCAGCAAGATCCTCTGGCCGAACGCCGCCAGCTATGCCGCCGCTGCCGAAAAGGCGTTCAAGACCCCGGCCGACTACACCCAGGCTGGCTCGTCCGCAGCCGGCATCGCCTTCCAGGCTGCCCTGCAGAAGATCGGTGCCACCCCCGGGATGTCCGAGGAGCAGCGAAACAAGCTGGTCAAGGCACTTGAGGCACTGGATGTGGATACCTTCTACGGCAAGGTCAAGTTCGCCACCAGCGGCCAGTTCTACCACGCCAACGTCGGCATGACCCCGCTCACCATCCAGATCCAGAACGGCAAGGCGCTCGCCGTCGGCCCGGTTGCCAGCCAGGAGGCGAAGCCCCAGTACCCGATGCAGGAGTGGAAGAACCGGTAGCACCGGGTAACTCTTGAACTAACGTATAATTCCCTCCCCCCTGGCGGGGGAGGGGGGACATATGGATGAATTTTGTAATTTAACCCTGAAATCTTCACCTGATACACGCCGCACGCAGATCGAACGTCTTTGTTGGAGGAACAGTCCATGGAACTACTGCCGCAAGCCCTGATCGACGGGATACTGCTCGGTGGGATCTACATCACCATAGCCATCGCCTTCTCCCTTACCTACGGGGTGATGCACGTCATCGACTTCGCGGTCGGCGAATGGATCATGTTCGGCGCCTTTGCCGGCTACTACCTGAACAAGTGGACCGGTCTGGACCCGTTCATAACCCTGCCGGTCGTCTTCATCTTCTTCGCCCTGATCGGCTACCTGATCCAGCCGGTCATCCACCGGGTGATGAGTGGCAACCGGGGCAATCCCCTGCTCATGGGGCTGGTCTTCACCTTTGCCCTGGGGCTCATGTTCCAGGGGCTGGCCCTGACCGTGTTCGGTTTTTACACCAATTCCATCCCCTCCATGTTCTCCGAGGGGTCGATCCTGATCGAGAAGCTCGGCATCAGCGTGACCATTCCGACGATACGCCTGGCCGGTCTCTGCTACGCCCTGGCGATCACCGCCATACTCCATTATCTCCTGAAGAAGACCACCTTCGGCCTCGGGGTAAGGGCACTGGCCCAGCACAAGGACGCCGCCGGACTCATGGGGGTCAACGGCAAGCGGACCGGGGCCTACGTCTACGCCATCTACGTGGGGATCAGCGCCATGACCGGCGTCCTGATCGGCTGCATCCTCTCCGTCAGCGCCCAGATGGGGTCGCAGTACACGATCTTCGCCTTCTTCGTGGTCGTCCTGGCCGGGATGGGGTACCTGGCCGGCGTGCCCTGGGCAGCGCTTCTGCTCGGCATGGTCCAGTCGATCTTCCTGATCTACTTCGATCCGGGCCACACCCTGCTGGCTGTCTTTGCAATTCTGTACACGATACTGCTGATCTCGCCGAGGGGTCTCTTCGGTAGGGGAGTCTGACATGAAAGGTTTCAACATCCGATGGGCTCTGCTGGTACTGGCCGTACTCCTGGCCGTGCCAACGGTTATTCACGACACCTTCGTCCTGCGGGTCCTTACCGAGGGGATCATGTGGATCGGGCTGGCCATCGCCTTCGACGTGATCGCCGGGTACACCGGGTACCTGAACTTCGGTCATGGGGCGTTCTTCGGCCTCGGGGCCTATACGGTCGCCATCCTGATGATGCGGGCCAACTGGCCCTTTGCCCTTGCCCTGCTGGCCGGCGGGGGGGTGGCCGGGATCGGCGCCGTTATCGCCGGCCTGCCGACCCTGCGCCTGAAGGGACCCTATTTCGCCATCGCCACCTGGGCACTGTCGCGGGCGATCCAGCAGCTGGCGCTGATGATGGAGATCACCGGCGGCCCGGACGGGATGCGGCTCAACGCCTTTCTGAACCCCCGGTTTTTCTACTACCTGATGTTCGGGGTGGTCGCCGGGACCTTCATCATCCTCTGGTACCTCCTGGAGCGGGCACCCTTCGGGCTGAAGCTGAAGGCAATCCGCGAGGATGAGCAGGGGGCCATGGCCTTGGGGCTCAATCCCACCAAGCTCAAAATGCAGTCGTTCGTCCTCTCGTCGCTGCCGACCGGCATCCTTGGCGGCATCTATGCCTACTGGATCACCTTCATCGACCCCGCCTCGACCCTGGGTGACCTGGTGAGCGACCAGGCGCTGGTCATGGTCGTCTTCGGCGGCATGGGGACCCTGATCGGACCGGTAATCGGCGCCATCGTGATCTTTGCCTTCAAGACCGTGTTCTGGGCCTACCTCTCCGAGTACCAGGTGCTGTATCTCATCATCCTCGGTGCCCTCATCGCCCTGAGTGTCGTCTTCATGCCCAATGGCGTGTGGGGCACCTTCATGGGGTCGAAGAGGGGAAAGCAGCAGAACAAGCCGGAAACAGCAGGAAAAATCATTGACGTGCGCGTGCCACAGGAAGAGGGGGAGTGACCATGGCAGAACCTCTATTGCAGGTGAACGGGGTAACCAAGTGCTTCGGGGGGCTGACGGCAGTCAATAACGTCTCCTTCCGGGTCCGGGAGGGGGAGATCGTCGGCCTGCTCGGCCCCAACGGCGCCGGCAAGACGACCCTGTTCAACGTCATCAGCGGTTATTACGCCCCAACGAGAGGCACCATCATCTTCAAGGGGAAGGACATCAGCGGCAAGCCACCCTACGACCTTGCCGGGGTCGGCATCGGCCGGACATTCCAGGTGGTGAAGCCGTTTGCCGGCCTGTCGGTGCTGGAGAACGTGGTCATCGCCTCGTTTCTCCGTTACCCGAAGCGGGCTGCTGCGGAGAAGCATGCCTGGCAGATCCTGGAGATGACCGGTCTGGCCGACCGCGCCCACGTCTCTGCCGCCGGCCTCACCCTGGCGGGGCGGAAAAGGCTGGAGATCGGCAAGGCCCTTGCCCTCGAACCATCCTTCCTCCTCCTCGACGAGGTGGTGGCCGGGCTCAACCCGACCGAAGCGGACCGGACGGTCGAGCTGATCCTAAAGCTCAAGTCTCAGGGGATCACCATCCTGATCGTGGAGCATATCATGCGGGTCATCATGAGTATCAGCGACCGGCTCGTGGTGCTGAATTTCGGCGAAAAGATAGCAGAGGGGGCGCCGGCAGAGGTGGCGCAGGACCCGATGGTTATCGAAGCCTATCTGGGAGAGGCAGCGGCATGAAAGTACTGGACGTTTCATCCATATCGGTCAAATACGGCGACATCCAGGCGCTCTGGGACATCTCCTTCTCGGTGAAGAAAGGGCAGCTGGTGGCGCTGATCGGGGCCAACGGCGCCGGCAAGACCACGACCCTGAAGGCGATCTGCGGGCTCGTGGGGCTGGAAGAGGGGAAGATCGAATACTGCGGCACAATGACCAGCGGCTGGCCGGTGCACCGGGTGGTGGACCTGGGAATCACCCTGGTACCGGAGGGGCGGCAGCTCTTTCCGAAGATGACCGTGGAGGAGAACCTGCTGGTCGGGGCATACCTGAAGCGGGCACAGGGAAAACGGGCACAGACCCTGAAACGGGTCTATGAGATCTTTCCCCGCCTTGAGGAGCGGCGTACCCAGACCGCCGAGACCCTGTCGGGAGGGGAGCAGCAGATGGTCGCCATCGGCCGGGCTCTGATGCAGGACCCGCAGGTGATCATGTTCGACGAGCCGAGCCTGGGGCTGGCGCCGCTCATGGTCAAGGAGGTCTTCAACGTCATCAAGGATCTGCATGGCCAGGGACTGACCATCTTCCTGGTGGAGCAGAACGTCCATCAGACCCTGAAGGTGGCCGACTACTGCTACGTCATGGAGAACGGCCGGATCGTGGGGCAGGGGACCGGCCGGGAACTGGAGGCCGACCAGTCGATCCGTGAGGCGTACCTGGGGTTCTAGCCCCGGAGCGGAGCCGGTACGATCACAACTGACGTAGGTTGGGTTAGGCGGTTGTATCGCCGTAACCCAACGAATCAGCGGCATTTGTTGGGTTACGCTGACGCTAACCCAACCTACAATCTCACGTCCCATCGGGACAGAATGCCTGTAGCCGGGGGATTCATCCCCCGGTAAGGGTATGGCACACCCCTTCAGTCACGTACGTGACGAAAACAATTACGACAACGAGACAGGAGAAAGCAGCAATGTTTAAACTCAAAGATCCCTCCCTCTTCCGGGAGCAGTGTTATGTGGACGGCCGGTGGATCGGTGCCGATAGCGGCGAGACGGTGGCGGTGGCCAATCCGGCAACCGGGGAGAAAATCGGTGTCATCCCGAAAATGGGTGCTGCCGAGACCCGCCGGGCCATTGAGGCGGCCAACGAGGCGTTTCCCGCCTGGCGCGCCAGGACCGCCGGTGAACGCTCCGCCATCCTGCGCCGCTGGTTCGAATTGATGCTTGAGCACCAGGAGGACCTGGCCGTCCTGATGACCGCGGAGCAGGGAAAGCCGCTGGCCGAGGCGCGGGGGGAGATTGCCTATGCCGCCTCGTTCCTGGAGTGGTTTGCCGAGGAGGGGAAGCGGGTCTATGGCGACACCATCCCCCCGCACCAGAAGGACAAGCGGATCGTGGTCCTCAAGGAGCCGATCGGGGTCTGCGCGGCCATCACCCCCTGGAACTTCCCGTCAGCCATGATCACCCGCAAGGCAGGGCCGGCCCTGGCTGCCGGCTGCACCATGGTGCTCAAGCCGGCCACCCAGACACCGTATTCGGCCCTGGCCATGGCTGAACTGGCATCCCGCGCCGGTGTGCCGGCCGGGGTGTTCAGCGTGGTGACCGGTGCATCGGGCGCCATCGGCGGGGAGATGACCGGGAACCCCATCGTGCGCAAGCTCACCTTCACCGGCTCGACCGAGATCGGCAAGCTGCTGATGGAGCAGTGCGCCGGCACCGTGAAGAAGCTGGCCCTGGAGCTGGGGGGGAATGCGCCGTTCATGGTCTTCGACGATGCCGACCTGGATGCGGCGGTGGAGGGGGCGCTCGTCTCCAAGTACCGGAATACCGGCCAGACCTGCGTCTGCACCAACCGGTTCCTGGTGCAGGACACTGTCTATGATGCCTTTGCCGCGAAGCTGGTGACGGCGGTGCGGAATCTGAAGGTCGGAGACGGTCTGAAGGGAGAGACCCAGCAGGGACCGCTCATCGACCTGAAGGCCGTGGAGAAGGTGGAGGAGCATATTGCCGACGCTGTTGCCAAGGGGGCGCGGGTGCTGTGCGGTGGGAAGCGGCATGCGCTCGGTGGGAGCTTCTTCGAGCCGACCGTCCTGGCCGACGTTACCCCGGATATGGCCGTTGCCCGCGAGGAGACCTTTGGCCCGCTGGCGCCTCTCTTCCGGTTCCGTAGCGAGGAGGAGGCGATCCGGATGGCCAACGACACCGAGTTCGGCCTGGCCGCCTATTTCTATTGCCGCGACATAGGCCGGGTCTGGCGGGTCGGCGAGGCAGTGGAGTACGGCATCGTGGGGATCAACACCGGCCTCATCTCCACGGCGGTCGCCCCGTTCGGCGGGGTGAAGGAGTCCGGGTTCGGCCGCGAGGGGTCCAAGTACGGCATGGATGATTTCCTGGAGGTCAAGTACCTCTGCATGGGCGGGATTTAAGCGCCCGGCTGGATACTGTATCAGGAACGTGTGCAAAGGAGCACGATCATGCATTTCACCTCAGAAGCCGGTCTGTACCGGAACGTGCGGGTAGCCATTGACAATGCGGGAAGCGTGGCAACGGAAAACCTGGATTGGCTCCAGCAGCAGATGGACCCGTATTTTCCCATTACCATGCAGGAAGAGACCGAGGCCGTGGCCAGCCTGGCCACGGGGCTCCACACCCTGGGGCAGAACCAGCGGCTCCTGCTGGCGGACCGGGAAAAGACCCTGATTCTGGCCAGGTTGAACCTCCCCGGCTCCCTCTACGACACCCTGCGGACCCTTCAGGAACGGGAGATCTCCTACGCCCAGTTCACCCATTCGTACGGGAACATTCCCGGACTCGAGCACGGGCTGGAGGTTCAGCGGTTCAAGTTCGACCGGAAGTCGCCCCGGGAGATCGCCACTGCCGATCCGCCGGCCATCCCGACCTCGATCCGGGACGGGATCGCCGCTGCCCTGGTGGAGCACTACCCCCATTTCGACCAGGACGACCTCGACCGGCTGCTCCGGATACTCTGGCTCAACAACGAAACCTACGTCCGGCTTTCACCGCCGAAGCGGGTGGCCCAGCTTCTCTGGCTGTACCAGCAGGCCAACCGCCAGGGGGGGATCTACCTGGATGTGGAGGATGCGGACGAACTCGCCGAGCAGGGCGAGACCCGGGTGCTGTTTGCCGTCGGCAACCCGCCCCAGAACGACTTCCTGGTGCAGACCATGGAGGTGTTCAACCGGCTCGATCTCGGGGTGAAGCGGGCCTACTGCCTGACCATTTCCAACGGGGTCCATCCGTATTTCCTGGGCACCTTCTATGTGCGTAAACGGGACGGCATCACCCTGGTCAAGGGGTCGGAGCTGTTCGACCGGCTGCGCCAGGAGCTGTACAACACCCAGATCCTCTCCACCGGCTCCCCCACCTACCGGGAGTTCGTCACCCGCCAGGTGATGACCGGCGAGGAGGGGTCCCTGGTAAACGCCTTCATCTCCTTCTGCCACACCAACCTGGCCCACCACCATCCGGACCCGTTCGGCTACGAGGACGTGATGCGGGCCTTCCATTCCCACCCGGACATTGCCCTGCAGCTGACACGGCTCTTCCGCTGCCGGTTCGAACCGGGGCTCGCCGGGCGGGAGGCGCTCTACCGGCAGGCCCTGGCGGAGACGGTCCGGTTCATCGAGGAGTACAACACCGGCCACCGGTACATCGACGACATCCGGCGCGCCATCTTCCGCTGCTGCATCACCTTCATCCGCAACACCCTGAAGACCAACTTCTTCGTGCCGGAAAAGCATGCCCTGGCGTTTCGCCTCAGCCCGGCCTACCTCTCCGAACTCAACCCCGAATACATAGCCGACCTGCCAAAGGAGGTACCGTTTCGGATCACCTTCTTCTTCGGCCGGTACGGCGCCGGCTACCACATCGGCTTCTCCGACATCGCCCGGGGCGGGTGGCGCACCATTATCACCAGGGACCGGGACGACTACGTCACCTGCGCCAGCACCCTGTTCCGGGAGGTCTACGTCCTGGCCCACACCCAGCACCTGAAGAACAAGGACATCTACGAAGGGGGCTCGAAGATGGTGGTGGTGCTGGACGCCGCCGGCCTGGAGGACCAGGAGCTGGTGAACCAGCGCCTCTACAAGCTCCAGTTCGGCTTCACCAACGCCTTCCTGGACATCTTCGTCACCGAAGGCGGCACGGCCCGTGACCCGCGGGTGGTTGACTACTACGGCGAGGACGAGCCGATCGAGCTCGGCCCGGACGAGAACATGCACGACGTGATGATCGAGATGATCGCCCGCCAGTCGATGAAACGGGGGTACCTGCTCGGCAACGGCATCATGTCCAGCAAGCGGATCGGCATCAACCACAAGGAGTACGGGGTCACCTCCACCGGGGTCATGACCTTTGCCGAGATCACCATGGAGGCACTGGGGATCGATATCCGCACCGAGCCGTTCTCGGTGAAATTCACCGGCGGCCCCAACGGCGACGTGGCCGGCAACGCCCTGCGCATCCTCCTGGAGAGGTGCCCGCAGGCAAAGATCAAGCTGATCCTGGACGGGACCGGCGCCATCTTCGATCCCGAGGGGCTGGACCGGGAGGAGGTGGGACGGCTCGTCCTGGCCCACGACCTGGACGCCTTCGATCCGAGCCGGCTCCATCCGGGCGGGTTCATCCTCTACCGCCGCTACCAGCGGACCGAAGGGCTCAGAGAGCTGTTCAAGCGGGTCGTCTGCATCGACTCCGGTCCCGAGGAGCAGTGGGTCACCATGGACGAATTCCACCGGGAGTTCAGCACCCTGATCTTCTCGGTCCCCACCGACCTGTTCATCCCGGCCGGCGGCCGGCCGGAGACCATCGACAAGGACAACTGGCAGCGGTTCTTCCGGGAAGACGGCACACCGACCACCCGGGCCATCGTGGAAGGGGCCAACTCGTTCATCACCCCGGAAGCGCGGAGCCAGATGCAGCGGCGGGGGATCGTCATCATGCGGGACGCCTCGGCCAACAAGTGCGGGGTCATCTCCTCCTCCTACGAGATCATCGCCAACCTGCTCCTGACCGAGGCGGAGTTCCTGGCCAACAAGGAGCGGTACGTGGCCGACGTGCTGGAGATCCTGGAAAAACGGGCAGCAGACGAAGCGCGGCTCATCCTGCGCCGCCACCGGGAGCCGGGATGCAACCTCCTCTACACCGAGATCTCGGACGCCATCAGCCAGGAGATCAACGGCCACTACAGCCGGCTGTTCAACTTTTTCCAGCGCAACCCCCACCTGTGCAACGACCCGCTGTTCCGCCAGGCGCTGCTGAACCACCTGCCGCGGCTGTTGCGGGAGGAGCCGCTCTACAGCTCGCGGGTGAAGGAGTTGCCGGCCAAGTACCGGTTCGCCATCCTGGCGGCGGAGATCGGCTCGTCCCTGGTCTACTGCGGCGACCGGGAGGCGGATTTCGAGGAGATGCTCAAGGGGCACCTGGCCAGGAAGATGGCGCGGCAGTAATACCGCAGCTTGAGGAGGTTTTGACAATGTCACTGAAGGAAATTCTCGTTGTCCTGGACAATTCGCCGCAATGCGCCAGCAGGCTGGAACTGGCGGTAGCTCTGGCCCGGCAGCACGGTGCCTGCCTGGCCGGTCTGCATGTGATCACCCACCCCTTCTACGAACCGGCGCACAACGACGCGCCGTGCAAGGCTGAAGAGGTTCGGCGGCTGTTCGAAGCCATGACCGGCAGCGCCGGCATCCCCGTTAAGTGGATCGGCGTGGACTGGAGCGTGGTGGGGGTCGCGGTGGCGGAGATTGTCAACCTCCACGCCCACTACGTTGACCTGGTGATCGTGGGCCAGGATCAACCGCGCGGCACAGATAGCAGCATTCCGCCCGGTCTCCCCGAACGGGTGGTCATGGGGGCGGGGCGGCCGGTCCTCGTTGTTCCCTATACCGGAAGCCATCTCACTATTAGCGAACGGGTCATGATCTCCTGGAAGGGGGGGCGGGAGTCGGCCCGGGCCGCCAACGACGCCCTGCCGCTTCTGCAGTACGCCAAGGACGTCTGCGTGCTGGAATTGAATACCGAGTCGTACGGCAACGATGCGGGACAACGGCTGTGCGAGCACCTGGCGGCCCACGGCATAAAGGCCCACCCCAAGGATGTTGCCGCAACGGATATAAGCATCGGCGATCTGCTGCTGAACCGGATCGCCACGGAAGGAAGCACCCTCCTCGTGATGGGGGCATCCGCACCTGCGCGCCTCGGAACGTCATCATTGGGCGAGGTGGCGCGTCATATCCTCAAGCATATGACCGTGCCGGTGCTCATGTCCCATTGACCGTAATCGCTCCAGACAAAATGGAGGAGAAACCTCGTGCGCAGGAAAGACAGGCACATCAGTGACAGGGATGCCATCGACGACATCATCGGGCGGTGCCGGGTCTGCCGGTTGGGGCTGTGCGATGACGGTCAGCCGTACGTCGTTCCCCTGAGCTTCGGGTATGACGGACAATGCCTCTATGTTCATGCTGCTGCGGAGGGGAGGAAGATCGACATCCTGCGCAGGAACAACCGCGTATGCTTTGAGTTCGACATCCTCGAAGAGGTGATCTCTGCGGACCAGGCGTGCAACTGGGGCATGAGATACGAAAGTGTCATCGGGTCCGGCGTGGCGGAAATCATGACGGACAGCGATGCCAAGAGGGCGGCACTCGACCGTATCATGCAGCAGTACAGCAGCGACAGATGGACGTTCGATGAGCAGGCACTGGCGGGAACGCTGGTTGTCTGCATCAGGATTGAGGAGGTCAGCGGCAAAGCGCGCCGCTGAATGAGTTGGTTGGGCCGTAACTTCGCCGGTCCATCCTGATAGCGGTAACCGTCCGTAACGCGATTCAAGCCGGCCCTCTCGCCGGAGCAATAGCAGTGATGCGCTGTGGCAACCACCCGTGTTGCAGCCTTCTTTGAGCCGGATATCTCCATTCGGGTGGGAGTGGAGCGTCCGGTACCCGGTACCACACATCAAGGAGGCTATAATGAAATGTTTGAAACATGCAGTAACAGTTGCTACGGCCTGCACAGTGGCCGCAGTGACGGCAATGCCGGCTTTGGCGCTGGAAAACGAGTTCCATGGCGCATACCGGATGAAGACGTTTGTCACCAATTTTGACGACGGCACCTTCAATCAGTACGATCCCGCGGGCAAGGACAAGAATGCCCCGACCAACAGCTATGTGGAGCAGAGGATCAGGCTCAAGTACTCGGCCAAGCTGAATGACGATTTCAAGCTGAAAACCGACTTCAAGATCGATTCCCGCTGGGGGAGCGGCGCCTACGACACCCACCGCAAGCTGGGTGGCGAGATCGGCAGTGACACGGTAAACCTGGAAACCCGGGCAGCCTACCTGGATTTCAATCTTCCGGTTGGCGGGGTCAACGTCAAGATGGGTATTCAGCCCTGGACCGATGCCTACGACGGCATCTTCGTCGACTCGCAGATGGCCGGCGTGCTCGGCTCGACGACCATCAACGACCTGGCCCTCTCCCTTGGGTGGTTCCGGCTCGATGATTCCGCAAAAACTCCCTTCGGTCACAGTCCCAGGGATCTGGTCGTTCTCGATGGCAGCTACACCGTGAACAAGGAGCTGACCATCGGCGGCAGCTACTACATGCTCAACGACCCGACGACCTCGGATACCAAGTATCTGGGCGGCAGCCCACGGACCCTCCCGACCGAGACGGTGCACACGCTGGGGGTCAACTCGATGGCAAAGGTCGGTGTGGCCACGCTCAATGGCTACCTGCTCTACCAGTTCGGTGATCTCACGGAGCTCGGAACCGGTAAAGACCGCAACATCAGCGCGTTTGCCGGCGGTCTGGGCGCCAGGGCCAAGCTGGATGCCGGCACGGTGAAGGCGTCGTTCCTCTATGCCTCCGGCGACAAGAATTCCGGCGGCAGCAAGGCGTTTCGCGATGTGCAGGACCTGGACGGCGGGACCGAAACCGACTATTCGTCCGATATGAGAATGCTCAGGAAGGACCAGTTTGCCGGGGCCTCCGGGAAGTCGATCATCGCGTCCATCAACAACCTCGATCAGGGGGTGATTTTCGGGTCGGCCGGCTACGACACCAACCTGAGCGAAAAGGTATTCGCCGGTGCCAATGTCGGCTTTGCCCTCGTTGCGGAGGAAAATGCCAACAAGCCGGTCAACCTCGCCACCGGCGTCAGGAACTCAAGCAACTACCTGGGCACGGAGATCAACGCCGCCATCGGCTACAAGTTCAATGCAAACGTGACGGCCAGCCTGCGCGGCGCCTATACGATCCTCGGCGATTACTACAAAGGGGTTGCTTTGAGCGGCAAGACTCCCGACGACCCGTATTCGACCAGCCTGATGCTGGTGTACAGCTTCTAGCTGCAGGCAGCCGGCTAAACGGGAAGATCAAAGGCAATTAAACGCGGATTGAATCTGATTTAAACGGATTAACGCGGATAACCCGAAACAATTTGCTCCAATCCGCGTTCATCCGCGTTTAATTGCAGTTCCGGCTTGCTCACTTTCTGCGAAGACACAAAGTCGTAGGGGACTTATAAGGAGGTTTTATGAAAAGGATCGGATTGCTTTGTGCCATGGGACTGCTCCTGGCGACGTCGATGCCGGCGGTCGCCCAGATGAGTGCAACGGAGAAAAACGAGTGCCTGCTCAGCTCCAAGTCGTGCAAAAACGAGGCGGACAGCATCCAGAAGAAGATCAAGCTGCTGCAGAAGGAGATCAAGAAGGGGAAGACGGTCTATTCGGCCGAAGAGATCAAGAAGCTTCAGGATAAACTGAAGGAAGCGAACGATCTGCTCGACAACCTCCTCAAGGGGGGCGGGAAATAGATCATGGTTCCGTTTGTCCGCACGTTCGGGGGGATTTCCCTGAACGTGCAGGCAACGGGTTCTGCTGGCGGAGGTCGGGTATGAAGATGCGCTCGTTATGTGTTGTCCTGCTGCTGGGGCTGGTGTTCCTGCCTCTGGCCGGCGCCGGTCAGATCAGGACGTATGTTGCTGAATTCAAGGTGGTGGGGGCGGAACGTCCGGACGAGATGAAGGGGCTGCTGCCCGATCTGCTCGGTTCGCGTCTGAGCAAAGGCGGGGTCGCGGTCGTCGGGACGCGTGCCGACGCCGATGTCGTGGTGACGGGCCGCTACACGCAGGCCGGAAAACTTTTCAGCCTGGACGCCGTGGCCAGTGATGCAGCGGGCAAGACGGTAGGGCGGGACTATGTGGAAGGGGACGACCAGGGGCAGCTGCTCCCGGCCCTGGGGAAGCTGGCCGCCGGGCTGGCCACGCAGATCACTGCATCCGCGGCCGACAGGGCATTGCCGCAGACGGTACCGGCAGCTTCCGCCGGTCGGGCCGGCAACGGCTTCGGAGCGCCATCGGCTGGCGTGGCCGCAGGAGTGGCCAGCACGGGAACCCGGTGGCTCAGTCAACGGCTGACCGGGAGTTTCATCGCTATTGCCCCTGGCCGCCGGTTTGAAAACGGCGAACGCGAGCTTTTCGTTGCCGGCGGACACGCCCTCAAGTTGTTCAGGACGGGCAAGGAGCTGCGGCAGATTGCCGAGGTTTCGTTCCCGGTTGACGAGCAACTGCTCGGCGTGGACAGCGCCGATCTCGACGGCGATGGCAGGCCTGAAGCGTATGTGACGATATTCAACGGCGATGCGCTGGTTTCCCAGGTCTGGGTGGTCAGGGATGACACCCTGGTGAGAAAGGCTGACAGGCTCCCCTATTTTTTCCGGAGCATCGCCATGGACAACGGGAACGTGAAGCTGTACGCCCAGGAGATAGCACTCAAGGCCGATTTTTTCGGTGATGTGCGGGAGGTGGCCTGGAATGGGACCGCTTATACGCTGCAGAATCCGGTCAAGCTGCCGCGAGGGGCGATGCTGTACAATTTCAGCCGGTTCCGGGACGAGGCCGGGAACGAACTGTTCGTTCTGTTGAACGATGACGGCAACCTGGTGGTTCATGCGGCCGATGGTGAGGAGTTGTGGCGGAGCAAGGAGAAGTATGGCGGTACGGAACTGGCCTTCAAGCGCACGGACCTGACCGACGTCAAGTACGGGAGCGATCCGTACCGGTGGATATTCCTCCAGCAGCGGATCTTCGTGACCCCTGAGGGGGAGATCGTTGTGCCGCAGAATATCGGTTCCTGGAGCATGGGCCATAGCCGGACATTCAACGCGAGTCGCATGCTCTGCTTCCGCTGGAACGGGTCAAGCCTGGAAAAGGGGTGGCAGACCGAGGAGAATGAACAGTACCTGGCCGATTATTTTTACGATCCTGCAGCGCGGGAACTGGTAAGCCTGGAGGTCGTCAAGCATGAGGGGATGTTCGGCAAGGGGGCCAGCATCGTTTCCATACGAAAGATACGCTGAGTCGAACAGTTCAGCCGTAAGAGCCTGAAGGGCCGGGCAGAACCCGACGTAGCAGAAACATGCCCAATCCGGACATCCCCTGGATTGGGTCTTGTGGCCCTACATCTCAATCCCGGTTCTGGCAGGCACTCCAGCGTTGTAGTAATGTTTGACCTCGCGCATCTCGGTCACCAGATCAGCCACTTCTATGACCCGATCATGGGCGTTGCGCCCGGTCAGTACCAGTTCGGTCTTTTCAGGTTTCCGATTGATCAGCCCCAGTACCTGTTCGACGTCAATCAGGCCGAAGCCGACGGCACCGTTGATTTCATCGCAGATAAAAAGGTCAAATTCACCAGAAGTCAACAGCTCTTGTGCCTGGACAAAAGCATTCTGCGAAACACGCCGGTCTTCAGCGATATCCTCGGTGTTGACCCAACCCGGCTTGCCGGTCTGGTAGATGGTCATCAACGGTGCCAGCTTTTCGGCCGCAAGATGTTCGCCATAACGTCCCCCCCCCTTTATGAACTGGAACATGCAAACCTTGAGACCACGCCCGACAGCACGCAGTGCGAGTCCGAGTGATGCGGTGGTTTTCCCCTTGCCGTTTCCGGTATAGACCTGAATGCAGCCCTGTTCCAGCGTCATTGTCGCACCCCTTTGCCATATGGTGGTTAATCCGATATGCCCGTGGCCTGATTATACAAGTATCACCTCCGGAGCCGTCTTCCGTGCATGCAGCTTTGCCACGAGCTCTTTCCGCATCTCCAGGGCAGCGCGCTGATTTATATACCCTTTGTCGGTAATCTCGTTGGCGTCGATAGAGGGGGGGACGGTCATGAGCATGATCCGGTGGACCCGTGTGGCAGAGCCTTCCTGTTGGGCGTTATAGCTCCTCAATGCCTTCCGCAGATAATCAACCAGCTTCTTGCTCCGCAACAGTTCTTCTGCCGGCAGTGTCCCCTCGGTTCCCTGGCAAATCCCCTTGCACCCCTGAATGTTCGGCCAGGCGAGAATGCCGACGTAATCCCGATCATGACCGGTCACCAAAACATCCTGCAGGACGGGGGCCGTTGCCGTCAGGACGCCGAGTCTCAACGGTCCCACATGAACCCAGGTCCCGGTGCTGAGCTTGAAATCCTCGGCGACCCGGCCGTTGAATGTGATCCCTTTGCCGGGGGCAGTGGGGTCGGCAAATGCTCCGGCATCGCCTATTCGGTAGAATCCGTCCTCGTCGAAAGCGGCTGCGGTCAGGTCGGGTCGATGCAGGTAGCCGGGGGTGACATTCGGCCCCTTGACCCGCAACTCGAATTTGCCGCGATAGGGAACCATCTTGAGGGTGACTCCTGGCAGGGGGATGCCGATGACCCCCGCCTTGTCGATGGGGAAATGCGCCGACGTCACCGCAGGTGCAGTCTCCGTTGCCCCCCAAGAGGAGGTCATGGGCACCTTCCTGCCGGTTGCCAGAAGTGACACCGTCTCCAGTCGCTGCCACAGATCCTGCGGCAGGGCAGCTGCCGCGTAGAAAATGAGTTGCAGTCTCCTGAAAAAGTTGTTGCGCAAGGATTCGTCATTTTCCAGAAACGGGAGCAGCATGGCGAAGCCGGCCGGAACGTTGAAGTAGATGGTCGGGGAGATCTCCGCCAGGTTCTTCACCGTCTGTTCGACCATGCCCGGGACAGGCTTGCCGCCGTCGATATACAGGGTCCCTCCCCGCTTGAGGACCATGTTGAAGTTGTGATTTCCCCCAAAGGTATGGCTCCAGGGAAGCCAGTCCACCAATATGGGCGGCGTCTTCTTCGTGAATGGCCACACCTGCGCCATCATCTGCTGGTTCGCGCAGAGCATGCCGTGGCTGTTGAGCACCCCCTTGGGGATACCGGTCGACCCGGAAGAAAATAGGATCTTGGCAATTGACGACGAGTCAACCTGTGAAAATCTCTGCTCAACCTGTTGCGTGGGAGCGGTTTCCAGGAGAGTGGAAAGGGGGGTGCAGGGGTGAGCCGTCTGCCCGCCGGCTGTGACAACCTCAACGCCGGAAAGGTCCAGCGCGGCGAGCGCATTGCCGAACAGATCGGCTCGTTCCACATAGAGCAGTGCCGGCCTGACCTCGCTGAATATGTATTTGAGCTTGGCAAAATCCTGGCTTAGGAGCGAATAGGCCGCTGAAACCGGGACCACCGGTACCCCTGCAATGAACCCTCCGAGGGTGAGCAGTGCATGACCGATGGAGTTTCCGGAGAGGATCATGACCGGCCTATCGTCGCCGAGGTTCCTGTCTATGAACGCCTGGGCAATCGCATCGGCACGACAGCCAGCTTCTCCGTAGGTCAGGAGGTTCCATTGACCGGAAGTGTCCCTTTCCCCGAGAAAAGTTTTTTCGGGGGTCTCTTCGGTCCAGTGGCGCAACATCCCGCCCAGGCATTCTTCATAGCGCTCCAGGGGCATGGGGGAACTGAGGAGATAGCCTCCCTCTGTCGTCTCTCTCACGTTGACTACTGCCGGAGCAAAGTCAAGAGGTATGATTTCGGCTTGATTCACAGGTCCACTCCTTTCCTATACTGCACCAACCTTAATTCCATGCCAGTACGTGGTTTACCGCTAGAAACTCAGAATCAACGACAATGCTCCAAATTACCCGGTCTGGTCTTGAGACTAGAACCTCAGAGATGAACTGCTGCGGTAGTTTTGAGCGTAACCCGGTATCAATGATCAACCGCCTTCTCTATGCCGTAGCCGGTGGTCTGCCGAGCAAAAAGTTCGTCGAACATTTCTTCTTCACGCCTGTTACCGAACAGCAGGGTGGCGGCAATGGTGACCAGGAATCCGAATGGTACTGAGATGATGCCCGGGTTTTTGAGATTGAACAGAGGCGCATCTAGGCCGACCAAGGATGTTCCATTTTTGTTACTGGCATAATCTGCCCTCGCCTTTTCCAGAGTTTTCAAATCCTTCTCCGGTAGCACGACTCCTGATGCCTGTTTTTTCTCCAGAACTTCTACTATCTTCTGAGCATCCGCTGCGATCTTTTTGGGATACGTCATATTTGGAGAAACCATCAACACACCAATGGTAAAAAGCGTGCCGACAACAAGGCCGGTTACTATCCCGGCACTATTGAAGCGCTTCCAAAACAGGGCGAACAGGATCACAGGGAAGTTTGCAGAGGCTGTTACGGCAAGAGCAAGGCCTACCAATTGTGCGATATTCTGATTTTCACAGGCTATTCCAAGCACGATCGAAACGAGACCAACACCGAAGGATGCGTACCGTGCGACCTTTACCTGTGTTTGCTGATCAGCTTTGCCATCCTTGATGATATTGACATACAGGTCGTGGGCAATGGCGGCCGATGATGCCAGCACGAGACCCGAGACCACCGCAAGTATGGTTGCGAAGGCAACAGCACAGACAAAGGCAAGGAGCAAGTCGCCACCGATGGTGCCGGCGCCGCCGCCAATGAACTGGGCAATCATAAGCGCAGCCGTGTTTCCGCCCTTATCGACAGCCATGATCTGCTGTGGAGTAATGTAAAGAGCGGCACCGAAACCCAGAAATGAGACCATAATCAGAAAGATACCGATCAGGAACATGGCAACGACAACGCTTTTACGTGCTTCTTTGGCGTTTGGAACCGTAAAGAAGCGCATCAGAACATGCGGCAGCCCCGCAGCGCCAAAAATCCAGGCCAGGCCGAGCGAAATCTGGTCCAGCGGATTTTTGAAGAACAGTCCAAGCTCCAGAAAGCGCTGACCGTAGTCGAAACCTTGCTCGGCAACCGGCTGCTTCAGAATCATGCGTACATGGTCCTGAATTGCCTGGCTTGACACGACTTCGTCGAAGAACTGGAACGGATTGAACCCGGATTTCCAGAGTATGGCAGCTGTCAGTAATACGCCTGTGAACATGAGCAGACCGGCTTTGATGATCTGTACCCAGGTAGTCGCTTTCATCCCACCGAACGCGACATAGACTACAATCAGCGTCCCGACGCCGATAATCGATGTTTTGTAGGGAATACCCAACAGCAGCTGCATGAGTTTGCCGGCCCCCACCATCTGACCGAGCAGATAAAAAATGCAGACGACAACGGCCGAGGCAGCAGCGGACCCGCGTACCACCTTGGAGGAAGAACGAAAGGCAAGTATGTCCCCGAGGGTGTATTTACCGGCATTGCGGCATGGCTCGGCAATAATGAGAAGCACTGTCAATAGACTGACGATTACTCCGACCGAATACATGAACCCATCGGGACCGAAGAGTGCCATAAGTCCTGTGATGCCGAGGAACGTGGCAGCAGAAAGGTAGTCACCGGCGATGGCCCAGCCGTTCTGCATGCCCGAGATCCCCCCACCGGCCGCATAATAGTCGGATGCTGTCTTGGTCTTTTTTGAAGCCCAGACGACAATCCCCCCCGTGGCCGCTATCATCACCAAAAACATGCTGATGGTGAACATCCTGTTGGTCTTGATCTTCTTCGGCAAGGCGGCAGGTGCCTTGGCAGCGGCGGTGGGCGGAATGGTCTGGATAGCGGCAGCCACCGGGGTCTGGGGTGAGGTGGAAATCGTAGCAGGCGACGGCATGGCTACTGGATCGGCTGCGAACACGAACGAACTGAGACTCAACCAAAGCATCGATGACAAGAATAGATATTTCATTCGAGTTCCCCCTTGTTGATCAAATCCAGTACTTCATTCATAAGCGGGTCGAAATCATGATTGGATCTATAGGTATAGTAAAGGGCAATTGCCCATGCCAAGACAAACTGAAAAAGGCAAAATAGATAGCCGAAATTCAGCCGGCCGATAATTTTCGTATTGAAGAGATCGGGGGCGTACAGTGCACCGATCAGAACCAGAAAATATGAGATTGCGCCGACAAGCCACAATCCTACGAGAAATCGGGACTTCTTCCGGTGAAGTTCAAGAAACTTCGGGCTTTGAACTATCGTGCTCCAGGCAACTGTTTTACCTATCATTGTAGGTTCTCCCCTTTGTTTAGCTGCTGGATAAGCTTAAGCAATTAATTTTGGAACGCTCGGTCGATCTAATCGTCTAAATCATCAGATGGACCAGAGACCGCACGTCCTTCACCTTGTCAATATCTTCTATCGAGCCAACCAACTCCTTCACTCGATGATCAGGTATTGCATCTTTCGCGTAATCGATACATTCAGTGAATCGCAAAAGATGATCCGCATCGCTCAGTGAATTGCCAGGAAAGCCCGGCGCTATATCGAGCTTCTTGACATGCGTTTGGCCTTCTGTTGTAACGATGGTCAGATCGACTGCCGTGGGGCTCCTCTCATCGAGGCTTGCGTCTAAGACGACCTTTATCCTCTTGATGAACTCCAGCACCTCGGGTTTGCGAATGTCGGTTTCGCAGAAATGTACCAGCTTTGATGCCTTCCTGATAAAGGCGTTGGCAACGCAGTACTGCACACTGAACTGAGCGTTGACACGCGCATACTCCCCGACGTAAAAGTCATGACCGACGAGCCGGTAAGCGTAAGGTGGCAATCGTATCTCAGCGGAGACGATCTGTTCGGGTTCCAGATGCAACTCGCTGGAAAACTGCAGCGCAAGATCAGTGACCCCCTGTGTGAGCCCACAACTCGGGTACTTCTTGAACATCGTATCCATGACTTTGTATGTCTCGCCGAGGCCAGCGATTAAGCTACTTGCTTCGAATTTGTCCTGCGCGAACAGATGCAGATAACCGTAAATGCCACCCAGAAAATTGGCAGGCCCCGTCCAACCGCTTTTGGCAAGAACGGCACAAGTCACTCCGGACTCCGCAACCCAGCCCTGAATCAGTCGCACCGCAAGAGAACCGTCCACGTTGCTCTGGAAGCTTCCGCCACATCGATTGAACGCCAGAGCAAGTGCATTCAGCATCTGATCTTCGGTCAACCCAAGTATGCGGCCCGCGACCGCCGTTGCCGAAAAAACCCCCGCCACGCCTGTGGGATCGAAGCCGTTGTACTCTTTTTGTGTCAGGTTCATCCGCGCGCCAAGTTCCGCACCAGCGGTCAATGCAGTGATAAACTCCCGGCCGTCGCATCCTCCCCTAAGTTCGACAGCTGCAAGCGCAGCTGGAATCAGAGAGGAGCCCACATGGACTCCCGGCATCATCGCATCGCAATAATCAAGAGCACGACTCATGACCCCATTTAGCAGTGCGGCACTGGGAGCCGGCAACTTATCGCCATATATCAGCACGGTGGCCTCGGGTTTGCCGCCCTGCGCCACTAACATTTCGCGCAGAGGCTTGCACCCATCTTCGGCAGCACCTGCGACCGTCGTTCCCATTACTCCCAACAGCATCTGTCTGACGACTTTCAAGCTGTCTTCGGGAATCTGTTCCCGTTCAAGTTCTCGTACATACTTGGCCAACGTGCGTTCTACGGTCATTTGCGGCTCCTTTCAATATTTCGTTAGAAAAGACTCCATTCCTGTCACGTCGTGAGACTGATTGGCTTCAAGTATTTTTTCGCGATTCTTAGCGCTTTACTCGGATAATGCTCTGCCAACAAACCGATGCCATACATGATATATTCATCATCTGTGTAAGCCTTTGGAGCGATAGGTTTCAAACTCCAAGGCTCTCTCTGATCAAATAATGCTGACGATAGAATCTCAACTGGCCACCGTCCGTATTTGAAGATCCCACCTGTGCCAATAATATTTACTGTCTGAGTCAGATCCTTTCCGGTTTGCACTTTAATATCTCCATTCAAGGAGAATTCCTGCTTTAATGTGCCGGAATGCCTTCCTACAGCAAAGGAAATTGCTGATTCTGACAACACCCTGTCGATGCAATCGTCCAAATCATTATCGGGCACACGACCGACGTCATTTGACAGCGAGTTGACCTTAGCCTCTAATTGGGCGGAATCGAGAGCTACGTCTGGGGCTATCTGACAAAGCCTTGACAAAAATTTCTCGGTCCCAACCAGGTCCAGAATTGTCGGTGCGTTGTACCTGATGCCTAAGTCGCCCTCCACCGTTCTCTTCACTTTTGTTTCCGGCAATCCTCTTACAACAGTATGCGGGTCGGAAGGGCTGCCATCGGCTACCGAATGAATATTGACGGTTGCACCACCCACCTCGACAATTAACAGGGAACCGATCCCAGGCTCCTGGTCTGTACCTTCAGCCAGCAAGGTGGCTGCTTGTAGCGTTGCCTTTGGCGTAGGCATTACGATATCACCGAGGTATTTCTGAGCCTTATTCAAACCCTTTGCTTCGGTAATCTGCTTTATAAATATTTCACGTATCAGATCCTGAGACGGTTTGATGTTCAGGCTTTCCAAATCGGGGAGGACATTGCTTGTCACGATCGACTGCTTACCTGCTTCGTCAAGGATTCGCTTGACCTCGCTTGTTGCCACCCGATTACCTGCGACCACAATCGGAGCATTGATCTTAGATTGGGCGAGTACCCTTGCGTTATGGAGGATTACGTTCTTGTCACCGCCATCCGTTCCCCCGGTCAGTAAAACTATGTCGCACGATGCCGCTTCGAGTTCAGCAATTCTTTCATCGTAGAGCTCAAATCCCGAAGACCAGACTACTTTGGCACCCGCCCCCAAGGCCGCCCGCCTTGAAGCTTCAAGTGTTAACGCAGGCACCAATCCGATTGCTGCCATCCTCAATCCTCCAGCTGCACTGCTGCTGGCGTATTTGCCTACTACATCCCGCTCATGAAGGTTATGTTTTGAAAACAAGGTCTCAAGAGCACGGTTCAGTCCTATCGTGATGTCCTCCTCGACAGTCGTCATCGCTTGAGCCCTGCCAATAACATCTTCTTTCTCAATATCTACCGCTATAATCTTGGTGTACGTACTGCCGAAATCTATGAGCAATACAACTTCCATGACTTTCTCCTCTTTCACTGCCTTTAGGCCCAGACGGGAATCCTGATAATCATAAGAGACCTAGGTCTTTCTTTAGGATTGTCACTACTTCACCGGCTGTGACTGTGTTCCGAAAAACCCTATTGAATCCCATTTCACTGAATCTTCTTTCTATTTCGGGCCAGTTCCTCTCAAGCTCCAAAGGTGCCGCAACCGTACCGCCGGCATATAGAATTATCTCTTTTAGACCGGCTTCAATGCACCTGTCCCTTAAACCCTCACAATCCAAAACACCCATGCCGTACATTGATGAAACCAGTATTGCGTCTGCTGCAGTTTCGATTGCAGCATTAACAAATTCCTCCTGGGGAACCACAGCGCCAAGAAAGGTCACTCCGAATCCAGCCTCTTTAAAGGCTTTCGTTAATACCCAACCGCCGATCATGTGCGCATCAGAACCGATAGTTCCAATTACAATGTTTTTAGCTGTCATGTTTTTTTCCTTTCAATACTGAGGCGAATTGAAGATCATGAACGACCATGTCCAGTCCAGCCACTCGATTTTCTTTCTTCTCTCTCTCAGATATCTTTTCGCGATGGTAGTCTTTTACTTCTTGCGGCAGGGGGATGTTGCCACTATTCAGGTAACGTACTGCGTTCTCAGCGTCGCGCATTACCAGTACATTTCCTTGGTTATGTTTCCACGGTGTCAACATGGTGTCTATCCACCCGACTTCGACACCCTTGCATAAGCCTACAGCTATATCGCCATCACCTGCTTCGAGGCACTTCTCCATCAGAGCCCTTACTTCCATTTCAATGATTGCTTCTTCCCTGGCCAGCTTCTCGTTCTCGGGGAATTTCTGATTCCCCATCAAGGTGAGCAGGTGTTTCGCAAGTCTCACGGATTTTGCCATTCCCTCTTTAGTGGGGGTGGCAAGCGCCTCATCCTGGCATTTCAACAGCACACCAGGGAAACCGCCCATAATTGGGATCACTGCATTCCATGCGATCATGGCATTCGCCTCTTCCTCCCGTGGCGGCCATGCTCCCAGGAATGGGAATGCACCTGCATAAAATTCGACGTCGTGGTAGCCGAATCGGGCACAATACTCATAACAAAGTCTTTCCGTGACCCTGATCATCGCAATATCCTGGATCAGGTTCATATTTAAACCATGGAGAAGATGCTGATGTTTCACTCCTTGCTCAGCTCCGAGCAAAGCTTCTGAAACACAGACGAAGGAACGGAATCCAGCGCTGTCATATCCTGATAGATTCGATGGATTTTGGGGGCAAATGGGCACACCCTTCTCAGTATAAATCCCGGCGAGCCGCGCCTCGTATTGGTTTATTCTTATTTGCTCTTCCAACGTAATGTCCTTGCAGTGTGCGATAACTTCCTGCAACGAACGTACGGTGCATGCACTCCACCCGGCAGCCAGGACTATTTCAGACGCCAATCGCCCATCTTCGTCAGTCGAATTGAAATGAATCGGCAGATGTGAGGCCTTCATTATCTTTCTTGCGTCTTCAACTCCAAAATTCACGACCGGCCAACCATTGAGCATCGACATGCCTTCTTTCTTACTGCGCTCAATGCCCTTAGCGGCGCTTTTAAAATCGCATTTTCTTGTGTAAGAATCAGAATATATAAGCCACTGACCTCCTTCCAACAAATCCGATTCCCGCTCAACAAATGGCATTCCTTCCGTCATGTATTCAGTCAAGGCGCGACCAAATTGCGGGATCAATACATGTGTTCCTGTTTCTTTTGCATGTTTGAATGATAAAGCTGAATTTTTTCCTTTTGATAGTTCTCTGGCTGCATCGATATTTTCATCGAGGTTTTCTACTCCCTTGCCGGTTTCCCACTGAGACAGCACTTCTTCTTTTCGAATCTTAAAAAATTGTTCATCTGTAAGCTGTTTATTCCGAATTTTTACCGTCATCTCAGATTCCCCCTTTGAATATTTGTGGTTGCCAGCAGGTAGGTAATGAGCGCCTTGCTTTTAAATTACTTATTGCGTAATCAAATTCCTTAGTACGTAATTAAAATATACGAAACGCGGATATTTCTGTCAACCTAAAAAAATGTTTTATTTTGTCATTACGAACTACTGGATATATGCCAAACATGGCGACCGGTGTGTCCCCCCGCAAAGGCCTGTTGTGCCCTAATCATTCAAACGCGGGTTCCACCTGATCGTGTAGTCAACGCGCCGATGTCGTGAGAATTCGGCAAATTGGCAACGGCATCATGGGCTGAGTCGTCAGGGGCCTTTCGAACCGTGCAGAAACACGAGGGGCGCCCAGGAGAACCAAGTCTGGAAGCAGTTAGGCGTATCCACCGATGCGCTGCCGCATGGTACCTTCGGAGGGGACGTCCTCAAATATTCCTTGAACAAATTGTACCTATAGTCTACTAACCGTGTCAGTGAAGATGGGATTCGAGTGTGAGTGAAGGTGGGAAAGGGAGATGCAGTCCTAGGGAAGCGCAGTGATGATGAGCGGCTAAGTCATGACCCGATTTTTATAGGTGCAATCGAAAGCATCGCACTTAAGATCAACACTGCAATTTATTGATAATCACAAATAAAACAATACATACGCCGGTTGTGACCGGGTTAACGTTACGGGAGTCTATGTGAGAGAGGAAATGGAAGGTAAGCACGGCGTCCAATCGGTCGAAACATGCATGCACGTGCTTAAAGCAATGCTTAATGGTCACCGCGGCATGATGCTTAAGGAGATTGCCGAGGCTGCGGGGATGCCTGCATCAAAGGTACATCGCTATTTGGTCAGCATGGTCCGTACTGATCTCGTGGAGCAAGACACTAACAGCTCCCTCTACGATCTCGGGCCATTCGCCCTCAACGTTGGCCTGGTAGCAGCGGACAGACTCGACAGAATACAATTCGGGCTGACTGAAATTGCCGAGTTATGTAATGAAATCAATGAGGCCACAGCTCTGGCAACATGGACACCCGACGGTCCGATAGTGGTACGTTGGGAAAGGCCTCGCAAACCAATCTCGGTTAGCGTGATAACGGGGACAACGTTGAATATGATCACCACTTCCAGTGGCCGTATCTTTGGCGCCTATCTTCCGCCGGCAACCTACCAACATTTAATCACTGAACAAGTAAAGTCACCGTCTTTGCCTGATGAACTCCGTTCTCTATCAGCAGTTGAGCAGATCTTTGCCGAAATTCGCCAGATCGGTGTGGCTGTCACTGATAAGTACCACCTTCTTCCGGGGCTGGCATCGGTTTCCGCGCCTGTATTCAATGCACAGGGTGGAATCACGCTAGCCGTGGCGGCCGTTGGTATCCAGGGTAGCCTTGATGTAAGCCTTGACGGTCCGATCATTAAAGCCTTGAAAACTTCGGCTGAAAGGGTTTCCAGAAAACTCGGCTATAAGATGGACAATGGCCCGAAATCATAATCGCTCCGAGCCGCTGGCATGCACAGGACATCAAGTCCGGGGCAGTTCGCAAGCGCTTGGTCAGGTATGACCGCCGGCCCGCTTTGACAAACGGGCCAGGTGGATTTCGGGATTGGTTGCGGATTGTCGGTGGCGGTATGATGGAGACGTCATCTCCTGACGGCCAGCGCGACACCGGTCACGGTCACGAACATCCCGGCCAGGGCCGTCAGCCCCAATCGCTCCCCGAAACAAAAAAAGGCCAGCAGCGAGGTGACCGGCGGGACCAGATAAAAGAGACTCGCCACCCGTGACGCCTCGCCCCGGCGGATAAGAACGTGCAACAGGCTGATGGCGCCGAGCGACAGCACCAGCACCAGCCAGGCCATGGCGAACATAAACGGACCGGTCCACTGTACCCGCATTGTTTCGCACAGGGGGGCCAGGAGCGCCATCGTCAGCGTCGAGGCGCCGAACTGGATGACGCCGCCGCTTCGCAGATCCAGGTGGGCGCAGAACCGCTTCTGATACAGGGTGCCGGCAGTGATGCCGAACAGGGCCAGGACCGACATCCCTACCCCGACCGGACTGCCGCCGGCAAAGGAAATCTTGTCCATCAACACCAGCAGCACCCCTACCAGGCCAAGACCGAAACCGACCCATTGTCTGGGGTAGACCTTTTCGCCCAGCACCCGCCCGGCAACAACCGCGGTAAACAGTGGCTGCAAACCAACGATGAGCGACACGATGCCGGTGGGTACGCCGTGATAAATGGCGGAAAACACGCCGCCGATATAGAGCCCATTGACCAGGACCCCGGACACGGCGATATGGGCTGTCTGGGCCATGCTGGCAGGCCAGGGGGCTCGCATCAGCAGGGCCAGCATCAGGAGCAGCAGGGTGACGAACCCGTACCGCCAGAGCAGAAACGTCAGGGGCTCGGCATACGGAAGGCCGAACTTGCCGCCGATGAAGCCGGTGCTCCAGAGAAGGACAAACAGGCCGGGGGCCGCCATTTGTCCGTAACTGCCCCGTTGTGCCGTGGTCGTTGTCATGTGGGGTACCTCTGATACCGTTTCAGGAGTAGACTGACAACTCTTCTTCCTTGTTGAAGTAGCGCATGGCCGCATCGGCCAGGGCTTCCATCTCGTTCTCGCCCGGATTCAGGTACACCGGCGCGATGAACGAGATCTTTGGCTTCAGGCTGTCCAGGAGCCGCTGGGAGTAGACCAGGCTTCCGGTCAGGGCGATGGCGTCCACTTTCCCTTCCAGCACTGCCGCGCAGGCGCCGATCTCCTTGGCAATCTGATAGATCATGGCCTCTACCACCTCTGCCGCCTTCTGGTCGCCGGCATCGATCCGTTCCTTGATCTCGATGACGTTGGTCGTCCCCAGGTAGGCGTATAATCCGCCGCCGCCGGTCAACAGTTTCAGTACCTCGGCCTTGGCGTACTCGCCGCTGAAGCAGAGCTTGACCAGGTCTCCGGCCGGAAGGCTCCCGGCCCGTTCCGGCGAGAAGGGGCCGTCGCCGTCCAGGGCGTTGTTGACATCGATGATCTTTCCCTTCCGGTGGGCGCCCACCGAGATGCCGCCCCCCAGATGGGCGACGATCAGGTTGACCTCGTCGTACTTCCTGCCCAGCTCTCCTGCAATCTTCCGGGCCGTGGCCTTCTGGTTCAGGGCATGGAAGCTGCTCACCCTGGTGATTTGCGGAATTCCCGAATACCTGGCCGACGTGCACAATTCATCGGTCATGGGCGGGTCGGCGGTCAGGACCGGGATATTGTACTGATTCCCCAGGTCAAAGGCCACCAGTCCGCCGACGTTGATCGGGTGCCCGCCGTAGATGCCGCTCTTCATGTCTGCGATCATCTTGGGACAGAGCCGGTAGATGCCGCCGGGGAGCGGCTTGACGTTGCCGCCGCGGCAGGCGATGGCATCGATCTCCTCCATGGAGAGGTTGTTGTCCCGCAGGAATCCCAGGAGGGCATCCTTGCGGTAATCGTACTGGTCCCAGATGGTCGGAAACTTCCTCAGCTCCGCGTCGTCGTGCTTGACCGATACGTTGATCTTCATCTCGCCGCCGGAGAAGATGCCGATCTTGGTCGACGTGGAGCCGGGATTGATGATCAGGATGGTTTTATCACAGGACATTGAATGCCTCCATAAGTGTCTGATGTAGAGTAGCCTGACGACGCAGCTCTGTATGCGTGGTGAATATTATCATGAAAAGTAAAAAAACGTTTTGCAAAATTGAATCCGTTTTGAAGTTGAAAACGGGTATGAAATTGAATACAGATTTAAGAATACCCAAAAAGACATTGCTGGAGAACTGACAAACAAAAAGCCCTGATTTCTCGGGGCTTAATTAATTGCTTTGGATTTCGCTGGATTGTCTTATGGTACCGGAGGCCGGACTCGAACCGGCATGCAGTTGCCTGCGGCAGATTTTGAGTCTGCTGTGTCTACCATTTCACCACTCCGGCATGTGGAGGCGGATTATAGAAGATGGGGCATGGAGCGTCAAGGGGGAAATCACTATACTCGAAAGCTGGATTTGCTGAAACGTGTAGAGAAAAAATCGTTGACATGCTCAGATCTCATTTGCTATAAGAGGACTTCGCTAATGGGGCTGTAGCTCAGTTGGGAGAGCGCTTGAATGGCATTCAAGAGGTCGTCAGTTCGATCCTGATCAGCTCCACCAAAAAAAACAAAGGGTTGCGAGAAATCGTAACCCTTTTCTTTTGGCAAAAGTGTCTACAGTTATCTACGCTTTTATCCTAAATCCCATCCTATAATCGCTATAGCAAAATCAACTTACCTCAAACTGTAGTGGACGTTTCCTCCATTCTCCAGAGAAGAATAGGAATAGGGGTCGAATAGGAATAGAGAATAGGAATAGGGGTCAACTCTCCATTATCCACTAAAGATTGAATTCATCGTAAAAATGGAATATGGAGAGTTGACCCTTTTATTCTCCTTTATTCTCCCACAGGCGCGGAAACCGATGCCAGCCCCGGAAGAAGGTGGTACTTATCAGTGACAGCCACACCGATCTGGCGAATTTCGGCAAAGATCTGCTCAACTGCTGATAGAGAACGGAGTTCATCAGGCAAAGACGGTGACTTTACTTGTTCAGTGATTAAATGTTGGTAGGTTGCCGGCGGAAGATAGGCGCCAAAGATACGGCCACTGGAAGTGGTGATCATATTCAACGTTGTCCCCGTTATCACGCTAACCGAGATTGGTTTGCGAGGCCTTTCCCAACGGACGACGATCGGATAGGATGGATAGAGGATGGATAGAGGATGGATAGAGGATGGATAGAGGATGGATAGAGGATGGATAGAGGATGGATAGAGGATGGATAGAGGATGGATAGAGGATGGATAGAGGGTCAACTCTCCATTCTTCACTAAACATTGAATTTATCGTAAAAATGGAATATGGAGAGTTGGGCCTTTTATTCTTTTTGGTAGTTAAAAGATAAAGGGGAACTGGCACGTAAACCTCTAGCGCCGGTTCCCCCTTTCTCCGTCCAACATTGTGGGCGATCACCTGACGGCTTTTGGGTCAGGTAGCATTTTGTCACTGCGTAGCTACCGGCGGCGTCACGACCACCTGGCCCTTTTCCACCGGTAGGGTGTTGCCCGGCCGGGAGGCCGTCCTTACAACCCCTTCCCTGTCTTTAAGGCGATACGTGACGTCATAGCCAACCAATTTCTGCGATTTGTCATAGACCGTTTTGCAACTTCGTTTCGTCGTTGTGACAACGTCACTTTTCTGCATGCTATCCTGCACCTTGTTACCGGCATACGCTCCGCCAGCAGCCCCTACGATCGTGGTGACCGTGTTGCCTGTGCCGCCGCCGATTTGGTTGCCCAGCACGCCGCCTGCAATTCCGCCAATCACGGTCCCGGCGATACGATCGGGATCCTTGACCGGCGCCTTATGCTGCACCGCCACATTCCGACATTCCTCGCGCGGGGTTACGATCGTCTCTTTGATCTCCTTCACAGCGACAACATCGGCAAACTTCGGCTGGCTCAGCGCCTTGTAGCCCCCGACTGCTGCAACCGCGAGAACCACCGTCGCTATGCCGCCGATCACACTGCCTTTGATCATGGACTTGTCCATGGTGTTCTCCTTTTTGACGGAAACCGTTGTGCCGGCTACTTGTGGATTGCGTAGCAACGGCATCGCAACAGTTTCTTTTTATCTAATAATAACATAAAAAAGAATAGGAATAGGGGTCAACTCTCCATTATCCACTAAAGATTGAATTCATCGTAAAATGGAAAATGGAGAGTTGACCCCTTTACTTCCCCAAGATCAAAGATAGGGGCACCGGTTATTTTCGTTTCAGTAGCCGCGCACTCTACGGGAAGTATAGGTTGTATAAAGTGCCAACAACAGCTGGTTGGACGAAAGCGCATGCCTTACAGTGAAGAACATCGGAAAGCCGTGTGCGGGAAAACTGCATGCACGGTTTGATGAGGGAGGGCAGGGGGAAACCTGCTCTCTACTCTACCCTTTACTTCTCTTATAATTTTTTCATTTAACTTAACACTTAGACATAATGTCTGTCAGTAGAAAGTAAGCGACCTGCCCCTTGCAAACGTGGGTTATGTTGGGAATGGGAATTCACCACACAGAGCCACAACCAAGGAGGCAGGTCATGAAGAAGAATACCATATTTGTCGGGCTTGATGTTCACAAAGACTCCATCGATGTCGCACTGGCTGATGTCGGCCGTGACGGTGATGTCCGGTTCTACGGCACGATCGGTGGCGACCTGGATTCGCTGCACAAGGTTGTTCGCAAGTTGCAAAGCACGGGCGCTGAACTTCGCTTTGCCTATGAATCAGGCCCCTGCGGGTACGACATTTACCGCTCTCTGACAAGTAAAGGAT
>NZ_VLLN01000002.1 GCF_007830735.1 Geobacter argillaceus | reverse complement strand
GGATAACCTGAATACCCACAGCATTGCCTCTCTCTACGAAACGTTTGAACCTCAAGAAGCCAGAAGACTGGCTGAACGACTTGATATACATTACACGCCCAAGCACGGCAGTTGGCTGAATATGGCCGAGATTGAACTCAGCGTGCTTAAGGGGCAGTGCCTTGATCGCCGGATCCCTGATATGGCAACAATGCAGGCCGAAGTGACTGCATGGGAAAAAGACCGAAATAACTGTACCAATAAGATTGACTGGCAATTTACAACAACTGATGCCCGGATCAAGCTGAAGAGGCTTTATCCGAACTTTTAAATGTTAATAGGTACTAGTGCCCAGCTCCGGCATCCCAGTCGCGCCAGGAAGCTGAAGAGTTTTGTGGAGCAGGGAATGTTATGCTGTTCTGACGAAAGGCCGTATCGTTGCTGACGATGCGGCCTTTTTTTGTGTGCGCTTGACTATGTTAACGCCTATCTGTACTCTTGAAAGTACAGATAGGGAGGTTGCCATGACACACACACTGCCGATTATGGAAGCCAGGAAGCAACTTACGTCCCTGCCTGAAATGCTCATGCATGAAGGCCGGGTCGATGTTCTGGAGATTACCCGTCGTGGCAAACCGGTGCTGGCGGTGATGCCGTGGGAACTGTACGAGGCGCTCTCGGAAACGCTCGAAGTAATGGCCGACAAGGAGCTGATGACACATCTACGTAATAGCATTGCGGAGATGGAGTCCGGCAATCTCGTTCCCTGGCAGGATGCCAAGCGGGAGCTTGGCCTGTGAGTTGGAGGATTGTCCTTACGCCGACCGCCATGAAGTTGCTGTCGGAACTATCCGACCGGCGCATTCGTGAGAAAATCGGAGCGGTAATTGACCGCTTGACTGATGAACCGGAAAAGCAAGGCAAGGCACCGCTCGGCGAATTGGCCGGGTTTCGTAGCATCAGGCCGGTCGGCCAGCGCTACCGGATCATTTACAAGGTCAGGGGAGATGAGGTTGTTGTGCTCATCGTGGTTGTCGGCATTCGGCGTAACGGAGCCAGGGATGATGTCTACACGCTGGCGAAGAAGCTTTTCAGATTGGGGTTGTTGAGCGAATGAGAACAGCTCTCGGTATAAATGTTCCATTTGGGTAGATCACCAGTTCACGCGTGTGCGCGCGTGAACTGGTCAATAACAAGTTGTACCAATAACAAGAGGGTAGGTTTTTATGAAGCTGACATGGGAGGTCGATAATCGTGATGTTGCGAAGATTCAAGAGTTCTACAAGATCCACGAAAATAATAACTTTGTAGCAAGAAGGCGGAAACGTAACGTAAACAAAGAATTACCAGAGTTCACCCATGAGATCTTTTGGGATGCAATGGTCTCATGTCTTTTGACAACTCAGCAAAGGTCTGGGCCACAGAGTGCCGTAACGCGATTTATTTCCTCAAAACCATTCCCCCTAAATTACAAAACATGTAAGCAAGAAATCAATTTGAAATCTTTTGCCGAAACAACAATCACCCAATTTGGCGGTATAAGAAGGGGAGCTACGTTAGCTGAAGAAATCACAGAAAACTATAGTTGGCTTAACAATGGAGGTTGGACCTTTGTTGACTCAATGGTTTCCCAACTTATTGCAGTTGAGACAGTAGAAGAAGAAATATCAGCATCTAACAAAATGGCTGACAGATTAAAAGGATTTGGTCCGAAACAGTCACGTAACCTATTGCAGTCATTGGGATTAACAAAGTATGAAATCCCGATAGACAGTAGGATTTCTAAATGGATGAATGACTTTGGTTTTCCCCTTCAACTATCTGCCACAGCATTATCGGATCGTAATTATTATAACTTCGTATCAGAAGGCTTCCGCAGAATGTGTGCCGCTAGTGGAATTTTTCCTTGCCTCCTATTTTTTCCAGTTTCGATGAGGAATGGCCTGAGGACAAACTTGTTTGGTAGATTCGGCATAGACAAGGTACAATCAGCCCTCCGCCTGAGAAGGCAGAGAAAAGCGTACAGTAAGAAAAGGAGTGAAACGCCCTATGTTTGAGAAAGTTTTCGCGGAGCTGGATGAGAGGATTGGGCGGGAAAACAAGGAGTTTATGCCCGATGAATGGAAAGAAGCGGTATCGTGGTTTTTGCCCTATGCCATGGAACTGGAGGAGCATAGCCCCCTCGACAAATATCCCTTGACGACCCCTTTCCAGGTAATTACAGTGTGACTACAAAGCCTGCTTCCCCGGAGGAACGCGTCGATGAGAACAAACATAATTCGCATAGGCAATTCGCAAGGGATACGCATTCCCAAAATCCTCCTTGAGCAGAGCCATCTTGGCACGGAAGTTGAGCTGGAGGTGGAGGACGAAAAGATCATAATTCGCTCGGCATCCCAACCGCGCCGGGAGTGGGGAGAAAAATTCCGGCTCATGGCCGAGGGCGGGGACGACGGGGTGATCGATGAGGACCTCGGCGAGCAAACGGAGTGGGACAGGGATGAATGGCAATGGTAATCAAAAGATTCGATGTCTATCTGGTCAACCTTGACCCGACGGTTGGCAGCGAAATCCGTAAGTCCAGGCCATGCCTCATAGTTTCCCCTGATGAGATGAACCGGTACATAGCAACCGTTATCGCCGCGCCAATGACGACGAAGGGTCGCAATTATCCTACACGGGTACCATGCAGTTTCAAGGGCAAGGATGGCCAGGTGGTCCTCGACCAGATCAGAACCATTGACAAGAAGCACCTTATGCAAAAACTTGGCAGAATCGACAAGCCGACGCAGGAAGAGGTGTTGTCGATTCTGGCAGAAATGTTTGCGCCGTGATAGTCTGGCAGCAGGATTGCCGCACTGTCTTTGTCGTCGGGGTAGGACCCCGCACGTGGGTAACACTTACAACCAGCTAACAGGTGATACATTATGAAAGAGTACGGCGGGTTCGAACAAGGGCCGATCAGGCCGCCCAGTGAGGCTTCCAGCCTGCTGATCCGCGTGAATCGGAACTGTCCGTGGAATCGGTGCACGTTCTGTTCGATCTACAAGAAAAAGAAGTTCTCGCTCCGGCCGGTGAACGATGTGCTGCAGGACATCGACACCATCCGCCGCTTCGTCGATGCCGTGCAGGAAGGGGGGCCTGGTTCGCTGCCGAAGGCGTCCTCCCCCGGCGACGAGCAGGCGCTGTATGCGGCACGGACCTGGATCGCCGGCGGCATGGAGTCGATCTTCCTCCAGGACGCGGACGGTCTGGTCATCAGGCCGGAAAACCTCCTGAAGATCCTGCGGCACCTTAAAGCCTCCTTTCCCCAGGTCAGACGGATCACTTCCTATGCCCGCTCCGAAAGCGTCGCTCGAATCGACGACGGGATGCTCGCGGAATTTGCCGCTGCCGGCCTGAACCGGATCCACATCGGCATGGAAAGCGCTTCTGACCGGATTCTGGAACTGGTACGGAAGGGGGTCACCAAGGAGATCCACATCACTGCCGGGCTCAAGGTGAAACGTGCCGGGATCGAGCTGTCGGAATACGTGCTGACCGGACTCGGCGGCCGGGAGTTCTCGCAGCTGCATGCCGTCGAGACCGCGGACGCCCTGAACCGGATCAACCCTGATTTCATCCGGTTCCGGAACCTGCACCTGCCGGATTGGGTGACGCTCTTTCCCGACAGCGCAGATCACAGTTATCAGTGGGCACCCGATCTTGTCCAGGCCGAGGAGATCCATACCCTCATCGAGCGGTTGGATGGCATCACCAGTTGTATCACGAGCGATCACAGCTATAACCTGTTACAGGAGATCGACGGTATCCTGCCCGACGACAAGGCGCGGCTCTTGGCACTGCTGCGGACGTTCATCGATATGGCGCCTGAACAGCGGGTTCTGTTCCAGGTCGGCAAGCGATCGGGGCATTTCGTTCGCCTGAGTGACATGGAGATTCCCGGTCGCCTGAAACAGGTTAGAGATATCTGCCAGGAGTACGGGATAACCCCGGATAACGTCGACGAACGGCTTTACGAGATCGTCCAGGATAGGATGAAAAAAGGCATGCCGTATTAGCCTGCGGCCTGCCAATGCGAGGTTATTGCCATGCCCCGTTCGTTTCGTTCCACCCCCCGGCCGGTACAGGCCAAGAGCCAGGAAGAGCTGGACGACCTGGTCCGCCGCCTGAAAGGAGAGCAGACCCGGCCCGAGAACTACCGGGAGCGCTCCCTCAAGATTCACGGCTGGATCTGCGCCAAGTGCGGTCGGGAGTTCGAGCTGGCCAACCTGCAGCTTCTGACCGTCCACCATAAGGACGGCAACCACAACAACAATCCGCCGGACGGGAGCAACTGGGAAAACCTCTGCGTCTATTGCCACGACGACGAGCACAGCCGGTCGATCCTTGCCGACTTCCTGCAGGGGAGCGATGGGAAGAAATGATGCCGCCGTTGCCGGTCTGAAGCGCCCATGAACGAACTCCACCGCTATTACGATGCCCTGGGACTCAGCCCTGGCGCCTCCTTTCGGGATGTCCGTCGCTCCTACCTTCGCTTGGTACGGGAGTGGCACCCCGACCGGTTTGCCGACGATCCGCCACGCCAGCGGCTGGCCCAGGAGCGGCTGAAGATCATCAACGAGGCCTACCGGGTGCTGGAAGAGGCGCTGTCCGGCGTGCATGGGCAGCCGTCGGCCGTGGCACCATCGCCACCGCCCCGGGCCAAGGCAGAAACTGCTGCCGAACCGGTAAGCGGCCGGGAGAAGAGGGGGCGAGAGCCCGGTGGGCTGGTCCGGTTCCTCTCCTTCTGGCCCAATGTCCTCTTTCTCGCCTATCTGCTCTTTGCGGCCCGCATGGCAGCTGCCAGGGGCGATCTGTTCTACTTCCTGCAGGTGGCGGCCATCCCCGCGATCTTTGCCCTGCTCTGCAGCACGCGGCTCGGGATGCGTCAGAGCATCTGGAAGGCCTATGTGGCGGCCATCTGCATCTTTGCTGTCCTGCTGGCGGCCGATGCCTCGATGATGAGAACAGGGGGGCGGGAGGCGGGACCCCGCTATCCTGACCGCGGCGAACCGGTGGCGCCGACCGTAACCGGCCCGTCGGGCGTGCCGGTGCTCCCCGAGCTGCTGCCGGGAGATGCCGGCACCGGGGCGCCGAACGGCATGCGACAGGTAACGCCGCCGACACCGCCCACCGCACCCGAGGCGCCGGATCGGCCCGCCGCGCCTTCAGCACCGGTGGTGCCCAGGGGACGGTAGTAACTACGGAGAAAGGGCGCGGAACATGGCCAAGGATAAGACGCCGGTAACCCCGGCGGTCAGGGTGCTCAAGGCTGCGGGGGTTACCTATACGGACCACCTCTACACCTATGAGGAAAAGGGGGGGACGGCGGTGTCGGCCCGTGAACTGGGCCTGGACGAGCATAGTGTGGTCAAGACCCTGATCATGGAGGACGACCGGAAAAATCCGCTGATCGTCCTGATGCATGGCGATCGGCAGGTCTCCACCAAGGAGTTGGCCCGGATCATCGGGGTGAAGACGGTGGCCCCCTGCTCCCCGGACACGGCGAACCGGCATTCCGGCTACCAGGTGGGGGGGACCTCCCCCTTCGGCACCCGCAAGGCGATGCCGGTCTACCTGGAAGAGTCGATCCCGGCGCTCTCCAAGGTCTATCTGAACGGCGGCAAGCGCGGCTACCTGGTGGGGCTCGATCCGCAGGACGTGGTGAGACTGCTCAAGCCGACGCTGGTGACGGTGGGAATTTAGCGGGTTGCTGAAAAACAGCCATCTCGCCGCCATCCTCGAAAGCTTCCTTGTGACTTCGGCCTGCGGCCTCACCCTTCGGGCGCCTTCGCGGTCCAATTTCACAGGTGAAATTGTGCGGCGTAGCGCTGTTTATGCCCGATGTTTGGGTACTACGCCTCCGCGGTGCTTTCTGCGGGTGCGACGATCTGACTATTTTTGAGCAACCCGAGATTCAGCATTTGGCTTGGGAGGGAACCGATGGAGATTCGGGAAAAGTTCGCCGCTGCCGCAGAGGCCATCCGTGGCGCCAGCGCCCTGGTGATCACCGCTGGTGCCGGGATGGGGGTCGATTCGGGGCTGCCGGATTTCAGAGGCGATAAGGGGTTCTGGAACGCCTACCCGATGTACGAGCGGCTCGGCATCACCTTTGTCGGCGCCGCCAACCCGGACCACTTCGAGCGGGATCCGGCCTTTGGCTGGGGATTCTATGGCCACCGGACCAATCTCTACCGGGCAGCGGTGCCCCACGACGGTTTTCACCTGCTGCGGGAATGGGGTGATCGCTACGGCCTGGCGACCTTCGTGGTGACCTCCAACGTGGACGGCCAGTTCCAGAAGGCAGGTTTTCCGGATGACGCCGTCCTGGAAGTGCACGGCTCCATTCACCACCTTCAGTGCCTCTCGCCCTGTTCGTCGTCCATCTGGGACAACCGGGAGGAGATCCCGGTGGACCATGCCACCATGCGGGCCGGCCACGTGCCGCGCTGTCCCCGTTGCGGCGGGGTGGCGCGGCCCAACATCCTGATGTTCGGCGACTTCTCCTGGCTCAGCGACAGGACCCGCCGTCAGCAGCACGCCTTTGACCATTTCGTGGCTGAGTATCGGGAGGAACCGCTGGTGGTGGTGGAGATGGGGGCGGGCACGGCGATTCCGACCATCCGCCATACGAGCGAACACCTCGGCCAGCGGTACGGCGCCAGGGTGATCCGGATCAATCCACGGGAGGCGCAGATCGGGCCGCCCCATCTCTCGATCTCCCGGGGGGCGCTGGCCGGGCTGCGAGGGATTGAGACGGTGCTGAATTCGTAGATAGTGACGCTTGGGGATAAGCTCAGTTCAAAAAAAGGAGAAGGAATGGGAGAGTACGTGTATTTTGCCACGGTTGCCAAGGGTTTGGAGGAGGTTCTGGCGACCGAGCTGCGCGGGCTCGGGATCGTGCCGGAGCGGGTCGATTCGGGCGGGGTCCTTTTTAGGGGCGACCTGGCGACATGCTATCGGGCCAACCTCTGGCTCAGGACCGCCAACCGGGTGCTGGTGCGGCTGACCGAATTTCCCTGTACGAGCCCGGAGGAACTGTACGCCGGGGTCCGTCAGGCAGGGTGGTCGCAGCTCTTGACGCCGGAGATGACCATTGCGGTGGATGCGACGGTGCGGGATTCGGCCCTTACCCATTCCCACTTCGTGGCATTGAAGACCAAGGACGCCATTGTCGATACCATCCGGGACCAGACCGGCCAACGCCCCAGTGTGGATGCCAGGGCACCCTCGGTACGGGTCAACGTCCACCTGGCCAGGAATATCTGCACCCTCAGCCTGGACAGTTCCGGAGATCCCCTGGATCGGCGCGGCTACCGTCTCGACCGGACCTCTGCCCCGCTCCGGGAGACGCTGGCCGCCGGACTGGTCCTGTTGACCGGCTGGGACGGGAGTGCCCCTTTGGTGGACCCCATGTGTGGCTCCGGGACCATCCTGGTGGAAGGGGCCATGGTGGCGGCCCGGATGGCGCCGGGTCTGCTGCGCGAACGGTTCGGCTTCATGGGGTGGCGCGAGTTCGACCAGCCGCTCTGGAATCGGCTGAAAGACGAGGCGCGTCAGTCGGTGCGAAGTACTGAAGCGCCGCTGGTCTTCGGCTCCGATCTCTCCTGGGATGCGCTCAGGACCTCGGAAAAGAACCTTGCCCGCTCGGGTGCGGCAGGGTTGGTGCAGATCAGGCGCGCCGAGGTCGGCGAGGTGGAACCGCCTGCCACGAGCGGCACGATCCTGGTCAACCCCCCCTACGGCGAGCGGCTCGGCCAGCAAGCGGATCTGGGGGAGCTCTACAAACGGCTGGGCGACATCTTCAAGCAGCGCTGGAAGGGGTACACCGCCTTTCTCTTCACGGCTGACCGGGAACTGGCCAAGCGGGTGGGGCTGAAGGCCTCCAAGAGGATCGTGCTCTGGAACGGCCCGCTGGAGTGCCGACTGTACCGGTACGATCTGTACTGAAAAGATAAGTCCCGGTAATGGCAGTAAAATGACAGATAAATTCTTGACAGTGTAACCCGCTTGCAATACTATCAACATTCCTGCGGCGGGCCTATAGCTCAGTTGGCTAGAGCTACCGGCTCATAACCGGTCGGTCCCAGGTTCGAGTCCTGGTGGGCCCACCATTTTTCACTACGGATATGCATACGCCTGCAACTCCGTAGCAAAGGTCTTAGTGGGGATGCGGATAACGCACGGCAACTGCAGGAAATACCCGAATGGGGAGAAAGGGAGTGCACGCCAGGTGGCTGCACTCTTTTTCTTTGGACTGACACGGTGATTGCCAAAATATCAGATCTTGTCGGAATTATTAATAAAATAGCCCCACCCCGCCTGGCAGAGGAGTGGGACAATGTGGGGCTCCAGGTGGGAGACCCGACGGCGCCGGTGGAGAGAATCCTGGTGGCCCTTGATCCCACCCCGGCTGCAATCCGGGCCGCCATCGAAAGCTCCTGCCAACTGCTCCTTACCCACCACCCCCTGATCTTCAAACCTTTGAAAAAAATCTCCGCCGCAGACCCGACTTCCAGCTTGATATTCCAGGCCATCCGCCATGAACTCGCGGTATTTTCCCTGCATACCAACTACGATATTGTCGCCGAGGGGCTGAACGATGTGCTGGCTGCCAGGCTCGGGGTCGAGGAGACTAGGCCGCTGAAGGTAACAAGCGTGGACGATCTGGTCAAACTGGCCGTCTTCGTGCCGTTGGGTCATGAAGAAGCGGTGATGAACGCGCTGTTCCGTTTCACCAGCGACATCGGCGCCTACGACGAGTGCTCGTTCCGGGGGGAAGGGATTGGTACCTTTCGCCCGCTCCCCGGTGCCCGGCCGTTCATCGGTCAGGTGGGGACCCGGGAGTCGGTTGCGGAGAGCCGGCTGGAACTGCTGCTGCGCAAGGCCGACCTGGCCGCTGCGGTCAAGGCGCTTTGTGCCGCCCACCCCTATGAGGAGCCGGCCTTTGACTGCTATCCCCTGCTGAACCAGGGGGAGACCCTTGGACTGGGTCGTATCGGCCGGCTTGGGGAGACCGTTACCCTGGGCGGGTTTGCGTCGACCATCAAGGAGCGCCTGCAGATGAGGACGCTTCGCCTGGTGGGTAGTCCGGACCGGCCGGTGCGCAAGGTTGCCCTGTGCAGCGGCAGCGGCGCCTCGCTCCTTCGGGAAGCAGTCCGGCAGGGGGCTGACGTGCTGGTTACCGGCGACGTCAAGTACCACGAGGCCAGGGATGCCGAGGCCCTGGGGGTGGCGCTGGTCGATGCCGGCCATTTCGCCACCGAGCGGATCATGGCCGAGGCCGTGGCCGACCGTCTGAGGGCGGCGCTGGCCAATGGCCCGTACGATCTGAGCGTAGCACCGTTTACCGACGATAACGACCCGTTTACCGCCTGGTGACGTATTTATACGGATTACGGATACATGGGAAAGGAGAGGTAATGTGCGACAAAAACTGACGTTGCTTGACGATCTGCAGGAGATCGACCTGAAGGTTGACGCCCTGCAGGGAGAGAAAGAGGGCTTCGGCGCTCAACTGAACCAGTTGGACCAGACGTTGGCCGAGGCGACCCAAAAGCTTACCGACAAGGGGGTCGAGATCGAAACCGTCGACACCGAGAAGGGGGCTCTGGAGGAGAACCTGGCCATTGAGCAGGTTAACATCACCCGTTCCGAGGCCAACCTGAAGGGGATCACCACCCAGAAGGAGTATCTGGCGGTTTCCAAGGAGATCTCCACCGCCAAGAAGCTGATTGGCGAACTGGAGGAGCAGATACTCCAGAAGATCTCCACCCTTGAGCAGCTCAGGGGCGAAGAAGAGCAGTTGCGGGAACAGCAGTCGGCACTGGAGCAGAATCTTTCCGCCACCCAGGAAGAGATTCGGGCAAAAATTGCCGGGCTGGATGCCGCTATCGCCGCAGACGCGGCTGTCCGCGCGGAAACTGCCAAGGCACTGCCGCCGGCCATCATCAAACGCTACGATCGGCTCCGCGAACAGCGCCGCGGCCTTGCGGTGGTAGAGGCCCGTGACGGGAGTTGTCTGGGGTGCAACATGAGCATTCCTCCCCAGATGTACAACAATCTCTTCCGCGGTGATGAACTGATCACCTGCCCTCACTGCAACCGGATACTGGTCCTCCGTCAGACAGTGGCGCAGGAGGGATAAATAACAGATTTTTATAGTGGTCGGAGCCGTCCAGATGACCGCCGCCTGCCTCGGCAGGGGGAGGAAAGTCCGGGCTCCATAGGGCATGGTGCTGGATAACGTCCAGCGGGGGCAACCCCAGGGATAGTGCCACAGAGAGAAGTCCGCCTGCCGAAGCCTCGGCAAAGGCAGGTAAGGGTGAAAGGGTGAGGTAAGAGCTCACCGGGTCCGACGGTGACGCCGGATGCCAGGTAAACCCCACCAGGAGCAAGACCGAATAGGGAAGCGTCAAGGGTGGCCCGCCCGTGCTTCCGGGTTGGTTGCTGGAGACCGTCGGTAACGGCGGTCCTAGATGAATGGTCATCGCCTGCCCAGGGGTAACCGTGGGCAGGAACAGAACCCGGCTTACGGATTGCTCCGGCCACACTTTTAAAATTTTTATGAACGACCAGGAACTGTGGAGCGCCGCGCTGCGGCAGATTACGGAGGCGTGGACCTGTTGTGCGCCCCCGGTGGTCGAGCGGTTGACGGAACTGCTTCGCCAGGTTGCAGCCCACAAGGAGGAGCTTCACTCCTTGGTGGCGGCAAGCGGCGCCGACCGCCTGTGCCATCCGTGCGGGGGGCAATGCTGTTTCGGCGGGAAGCACCACGTAACCGTTATCGACCTCCTGGCCTATCTGGCGCTGGGGGCCGAGATCTTTACCCCCTGGTTCGACGCGCCGGTCTGTCCCTATCTTGGGGGGAACGGCTGTCTCATGCCGCCCGCTTTTCGTCCCCGCACCTGTATCGTGTTTCTCTGCGAGCCGGTTCTGGAGCGGATAGCTGATGACGGGCGCAGTTCGATCGATAGGCTGGAAACCGGCCTCGCACGGCTCTATGGGGATATAGGGGAACTGCTCGCCATTTCGCCGGCCAGCAGCCTCCTTCTTGTCGCCGAGCGGACGGCGGCCCGGCGGGGATCGCTTATCGATACCGCAGCGATACATAAGGAGTAACCATGGCAACCATCAATGACCTCGTTCTTGTGCATGTGGACCACAAGCCGGGCTTCTATGCCCGGATCGAGGAGATTGCCCCGGATGTGAAACCGGGCTGGTGGCAGGTGAAGCTGCTGGTGCTCACCTTTCCGCTGCAGATCTATACCTGGATACTGGACGAGAGCCAGGTGGCCGGTGCCGACTTCACCATGGGGGGCACCCCCATCAGGCTGGAAAAGGTGGAGTCTCTCCACGCCCGGCCCGAAGAACCGGCGCCTACGGTGCCCCCAGTCGGGAAAAAGAATGCCGCAGCCAAACCGGGTGCCAAGGTGGTCTCGCTGCTCGACCGGAAAAAGGAGGGGTAACTCCCTCCGCACCCTATTTTTGCCCGCCAGCTCCATTCCCCGTTGCTCAAGTTGTAACCACTCTGTAACACTCCAATAATTATACACAATTTCCTGTTTGGTGTGAATGTCGCCACATTCGTTTCCGCTTGTCATTCGATTGCGAAAAACCTCCAAGAATCCAATAATTTTGACCAGCATTTGCCTTGACAACCGATATGGTGCCGGCTATAGTTGTGCCATTTGGTGGTAAAAAGTGGATTGTTGTGGCAAGAAATGCCAGGGGCGCCATGTTCCGAGGGATCTTCGAAACGACCATAGACGCCAAGGGACGGACCAGCCTGCCGGCCAGATTGCGGGACGTGCTGGTCGAAGCCTTTGGTGACGAACGGTTCTTCATTACCAACGCCAATCCGGTGAAGCTGGGAGACGGTCTGTCCAGTTCCGGCCTTGCACTCTATCCCTACCGGGCTTGGCTGGAGCTTGAGGAGAAGCTCATGACCGGCACCGGTCTCGGCCTGTCGTCGGCCGAGCTTGCCGCGGTCAAGCGGCGGATCGTGGCGCCGGCTGTGGAAGCGGCTGCCGACAAGCTCGGTCGCGTGCTGGTGCCGCCCCATCTTCGCAAGAGCGCGGCCCTTGAGCGGGACATCGTATTTGTCGGGGTGGTGAACAAGGTGGAGATCTGGAGCCTGGTGGAATGGGAGAAGGTCTGCCGGCAGGATGAATCGCTCTTCCCGAGCGACTCGCCGGTCCTGGCGGAGCTTGGGCTCTAGTGGCCACGTTTCATCACGTTTCGGTGCTTGCCGATGAAGTCATGCAGTTTCTGGCGCCGGTTAGCGGCGGGGTCTATGTCGACGGCACGCTCGGCGGCGCCGGTCATGCCGGCCATATCCTGGAGGCAACGGCACCGGCCGGCATCCTCGTGGGGATCGACCGCGATCCGGCGGCCATCAGAGCGGCAAAGGCGCGGCTGGCTCCCTTCGGCGACCGGGCACGGATCGTCCACGGCAGTTTCGGCGACCTGGCGCAGCACCTGGCCAATCTGGGTATAGAGGCCATCGACGGGCTGCTCCTGGATCTGGGGGTTTCGTCCCATCAACTGGATGCGCCGGAGCGCGGCTTCAGCTTCCAGGCCGACGCCCCGCTGGATATGCGCATGGATACAACGACGGGTGTCACTGCCGCCGACCTGGTGAACAGTCTGTCCCATGGCGAACTTGCCAGGGTCATCCGGGAATATGGCGAGGAGCGGTGGGCCGGCCGCATTGCTTCGTTCATCTGCACGGCCCGGGAAGAGGACACGGTCTGGACCACGGTCAGGCTTGCCGAACTGGTAAAGGGGGCCATACCCCGTAAGGCGTGGGAGGAGCGGATACATCCCGCGACCCGCACGTTCCAGGCACTGCGGATCGCGGTGAACCGGGAGCTGGAGGAGTTAGAGGCAGGCCTTGCGGCCGGGATCGGCATGCTCCGGCCGGGTGGCCGGGTGGTGGTGATCTCCTTCCACTCCCTGGAGGACCGGATCGTCAAGAACAGTTTTCGTTCCCATGCTACCGGCTGCGTCTGCCCCAAGGGGCTGCCGATCTGCCAATGTAGCAAACTGCCGGAACTGAAGATCCTGACCGGCCGGCCGGTGACCGCCACTGCCGAGGAACTGGCAGCAAATCCCCGTGCCCGGAGCGCCAAGCTAAGGGCTGCGGAGAAAATGTAAGGAACCATCGGAGGTCCGTATGGCCAATGCAAGAACTGCCTTCCCCAAAGTCGTCGACCCCAGAAGAGTCGACGCGGCCGATGAGCATAGGTGGGAGCTCTTTCCCTATCTGGTTGCCGTCATGATCCTGGTGACCGTTGTGGCGGTGTTCCACGTCTGGTCACGGGTCAAGGTGGTCGACCTGGGGCTGGAGATCAACCAGCTGCGCCGGGAGTACAAGGACCAGCAGCAGGAGCAGAGTCGGCTCAAGCTGGAGGTGGCGTCACTCAAGACACCTGCCAGGATTGAAGCCATTGCCAAGGGAACACTTGGCATGACCCTCCCCACGGACCAGCAGGTGGTCGTGGTAAAGTGAGGAACGACCGGGAGAAATGGACACGGGTCCGCATCCGCTTCGTAGGAGGGCTCTTTGCCCTCTGCCTGGCCATTGCGGTCGCCCGGGCCTTCTATCTCCAGGTTTCGCAGCACGAGCGGCTCACCAAGCTGGCAGAGAAGCAGCATCTCAAGACGGTCCCCCTGACCCCTGCCCGGGGGACCATTGCTGACCGCAATAATGCCCCCCTTGCCGTTTCCATCGAAATGGACTCCTGCTTTGCCGAGCCCCGTTCCATTGACGACATCCCCGGAACAGCCGCCAAGCTCGCGCCACTCCTCGGTATGACCCGGCCGGAACTGGAGCAGAAGCTCAAGTCCGCCAGGAACTTTGTCTGGCTCCAGCGCAGGATCACTCCCGATCTGACCAAGCGGATCAAGGAGCTGGAACTGGACGGGATAGGTTTTGCCAAAGAAACCAAACGGTTCTATCCCAACGCGGAGATTGCCGGGCATGTCATCGGCTTTACCGGTCTCGACCCCGAGGGGCTGGAAGGGGTCGAGCGGCGCTACGATACCATCCTGCTGGGCAATGACGGCTACCTGATCACCGAGCGTGATGCCCTGGGCCGGGACATCGCCCTTCGGGGCACGGTGGTGAAAAGCGCGTCAAAGGGGTACAACCTGACACTGACCCTGGACAAGAACATCCAGTATCTTGCCGAGAAGGAACTTGCCAAGGCGGTGGAAACGAGCCGGGCCAAGGGGGGGATCGCCATCGTCATGGAGCCCCAGACCGGGAAGATACTGGCCATGGCCAATGCCCCGTCGTTCAATCCCAACGCCTATGGCCGCTATCCGGCACAGGTGTTGCGCAACAAGGCGGTCGCGGACAGCTTTGAGCCCGGATCGACGATGAAGGTCTTTCTCATCGCGTCGGCCCTTGAGGAAAAAGTGGTGTCTCCGGGGGACGGGTTCAACTGTGAGGGCGGTAGCTACGCCATAGGCGGCCGGACCATCCATGATACCCACAAGTATGGCCGGTTGTCGGTCGCCGATATCCTCAAATACTCCAGCAACATCGGGGCGGCAAAGATCGGGGCGCGCATGGGCGCCGAGCGGCTCTACCGCTACCTGCGCGGTTTCGGCTTCGGGGAGCGGAGCGCCATCGACCTGCCGGCCGAGGCTAGCGGCTATCTGCGGAACAGCAACAGCTGGTACGGCATCGATCTGGCTACCATCTCCTTCGGTCAGGGGGTGTCGGTCACAGCCGTGCAACTGGCAACGGCCTTTTCTGCCGTGGCCAACGGCGGTACCCTGATGAAGCCGTATCTGGTGGAGAAGGTGCTGGACGACAACGGCAACGTTCTCAAGGAATATGCTCCGGAACCGCGGCAGCGTGTTATTTCGGACCAGACCGCAAAGACTGTTGCCAGGATGATGGAAGGGGTTGCCGCTGAGGGGGGAACCGGTACCAATGCTGCAGTGGAAGGATTTCGCGTAGCCGGCAAGACCGGAACGGCCCAGAAGGTCGATCCGGTTACCCGTGGCTACTCACTGGACAAGCGGACCGCGTCATTCATCGGTTTCGTGCCGGCTGACCGGCCACGCCTCACCATTGTGGTCATTGTGGACGAGCCGAAAACCAGTCCCTATGGGGGGGTGGTGGCGGCTCCCGCCTTCGGTGCCATTGCCCGGCAGGCCCTCTGTTACCTCCGGGTCCAGCCGGATCGGGTGGAGCGGAAGCAGCCCCAGCGGATCGAGGTGAAGCAGCAACAGCCTGACCAGACCGTGGCCGATGCTGCCGAAGGGTCCATAACCGATGCCGGCGAAGGCGGAGTTATGGTCAATTTCCGGGGGATGAGCATGCGTCAGGTCCTGCAGGTGATGGAGAAAAAGGGGTTGAACGTGAAGGTGCTGGGGAGTGGCCGGGTGGTGGAGCAGAATCCGGCGGCAGGCCGGCGAATAGGCCCTAACGAGCCGGTCTGGGTCCGGCTGGTCCCTTCGGCCTAAACTAAAGGAGGCGCCGGATGCGTCTGGCCGAACTGCTGACAGCAATCACCCCGGAAGCGATTACCGGAACGGTCGATGTGGAGATTGCCGCTATCGCCTACGACTCGCGCCACGTGCCGGCCGGCAGCCTGTTCTGCGCCCTCCGGGGGAGCAGCGTCGACGGCCACCGGTTCATTCCCCAGGCGCTGGCAGCCGGGGCTGTCGCCTTTTTGGTGGAGGATGCCGCAGCTGTGCCCGTGGGGGTGCCGTGTGTCACCGTGACCGATACCAGGCCGGCAATGGCCCGGCTGGCTGCGAGCTTCTACGGCGAGCCGACCGCCGCTGTTCCGCTGGTGGGGATCACCGGTACCAACGGCAAGACCACCACCACCTACCTGGTGGAAGGGATCATGGAGGCGGCCGGCATTCCGACCGCCGTGCTCGGTACCATCAGCTATCGTTTCCGGGACCGGACGATTCCCGCTCCCCATACGACGCCGGAGTCGGTGGACCTGCAGCGGACACTGCGCGAACTGGTCGATGCCGGGGCTCGGGGGGTGGTAATGGAGGTCTCCTCCCATGCCCTGGATCAGCACCGGGTGGATGGCTGCCGCTTCCGGGCCGGCATCTTCACCAACCTGACCCGGGACCACCTGGATTATCACGGCGACATGGAGTCGTACCTGCAGAGCAAGCTCCGCCTGTTTACCGAACTGCTGCCGCAAGCCGGCGGCGTCGGGGCGGTCAACCTGGACGACAGCTACGGCCCCCGGGTGGCAGCGGTGGCAGCATGCCCGGTGATTGGCTATGGCCTGGCAAGCGGCGCGCAGGTGACGGCCAGGGACGTCGTCTTTTCCGTTGACGGCATCGCGGCCATGATCGTGACCCCGGCCGGAGAGTTCCCGCTCCGCTCTCCCCTGATGGGACGCTTCAACCTGGCCAACATTCTGGCCGCCGTGGCGGCCGGCGTTGCCCTCGATCTGCCGCTGGACGCCATTGCGGCGGGCATCGCGGGACACCGGCGGGTACCGGGGCGCCTGGAGCGGGTGGAAAATGACCGGGGTGTAGCGCTGCTGGTGGATTACGCCCATACCGGCGATGCCCTGGAGAATGTCCTGGCTACCCTGTCCGAGATCCGGGCCGGCAGGATCATCACCGTGTTCGGCTGCGGTGGCGATCGCGATGCCGGGAAGCGGCCGGTCATGGGTGAGATTGCGGCCCGGTACAGCGACCTGGCCGTGGTCACCTCGGACAACCCGCGAACCGAGGAGCCGCTTGCCATCGTGGCCCAGATCCGCGCAGGGATACTGCCTCTCGGGCTCCGGGAGTATACGGCGGAAGAGCTTGTCGCCGACCTCCCGGAAAGGGGGTTCGTTGTTGAACCTGACCGGCGTACGGCCATCAGGCTGGCGGTCAGGCTGGCCCGGCCGGGAGACATCGTCCTGTTGGCCGGCAAGGGGCATGAGGATTACCAAATCATCGGCACCACCAAGCATCATTTCGACGACCGGGAGGAGGCCGCTGCCGCCTGCCGCGAACTGGACCCGAAAGGGCGAGGGTAGGATGTTCACTGTTGCCGACATACTCGCAGCGACCGGCGGCACTCTCGTCTGCGGCACAGAGGGTGAGGTCGCCGGCGTCGGCACCGATTCCCGGCGGGTTCTCCCGGAAGAGCTCTTCGTGCCGCTCGCGGGTGATCGGTTCGACGGTCACGACTTCATCGCCGAAGTCGTTGACAGAGGGGTGCGGGTGGTGCTTGCCAGCATTGGCTGGCTGGCCGACAACACACCGCCGGCCGGCTGCAGCTGCATTGCCGTGCCGGACACGTTGCGCGCCATGGGCGATCTTGCTGCCTTTCATCGCCGCCGCTTTGAGCTGCCAATAGTGGGAATAACCGGCAGCAACGGGAAAACGACCACTAAGGAGATGCTGGCGGCTATTCTCGGCGGGACCGGACCGGGACTCAAGACCCAGGGGAACCTGAACAACCTGATCGGCCTGCCCCAGATGCTCTTCAGGCTGACGGACGAGCACCAATGGGCCGTTCTGGAGATGGGGATGAGCGAATTCGGTGAGATCGACCGGCTGGCAGAGATCGCCGGGCCCGGCGTCGGCATCATCACCAACGCCTATCCGGCCCACCTGGCGACCCTGGGGAGCGTGGAAGGGGTGGCCAGGGCCAAGGGAGAGCTCTTCCTGCGCCTGCCTTCGGAAGGGGTTGCGATCTACAATGCCGATGATCCGCTCATTGCCGCCTGTCCGGTCCCCCCGGGGGTACGGAGGGTCGGGTTCGGGCTCCACGGGTCAATGGTGACCGCCAACGACATCAGCGGCCGTGGCTGGGAGGGACAGGCCTTTACCCTGGTACTGCCGGGCTGGAGCTGCCGGGTCGAGCTCAAAGCCTTTGGCCTGCACAATGTCTACAACGCCCTGGCCGCAGCTGCCGCCGCCTGGTCGCTGGGGGTTAGCGGCGAACGGATCGTTTCCGGGTTGGCATCGTTTCGGCCGTATGATAAAAGATTCCAGTTGGAAAATCTGGGACGGATAATCCTCGTTGACGACAGCTACAATGCCAACCCCGCTTCCATGGCCGCCGCACTGCTGACCCTGCGGGACCTGAAGGGCCAGGGACGGGTCATTGCGGTCCTGGGGGACATGCTGGAACTGGGCGAGGAAACCGTTGCGGCGCACAAGGACCTGGGCCGGCTGGCCGCCACCTGCGCCGATCGCCTGTACCTCATGGGGGAGATGGCGGAGACCGTAGCTGCTGCTGCCATCGACGCCGGGGTGGCCGGCGAGGAGATCGTGGTGGCAACCGATCATGGGGCGATCGTGGACGATATACGGAAAGATCATATGGATGGTGACTGTATCCTGGTGAAAGGTTCCCGGGGGATGCGGATGGACCTGGTAGCGGCAGCGCTTCGCAGCATCTATGCCGGCGCGGCGGGAGAGGAGGACTGAGATGCTCTACCATTTTCTCTATCCGCTGGCTGCCGACATCCGGCTGTTCAATGTCTTCAAGTACCTGACCTTCCGTACCATCTACGCCATGATCACGGCCCTGGCCGTGGCGTTTCTCATCGGTCCGTGGGTGATCAGGAGGCTTGAGGGGTTGCAGGCCAGGCAGGTCATCAGGACCGACGGCCCCGAGTCCCACCTGAAAAAACAGGGGACCCCCACCATGGGGGGGGTGCTGATCCTGGCCGCCATCATCGTGCCAACCCTGCTCTGGGCCGACCTGACCAACAGATACGTCTGGATTACCCTGCTCATCATCGCCGGCTACGGGCTGATCGGCTTTGTGGACGACTACAAGAAGGTGGTGGAGAAGAACCCCAAGGGGCTGTCGCCGCGGCAGAAGATGTTCTGGCAGGTGCTCCTGGCCGGCGGGGTGGCTATCTATCTGTACATTGATCCGGTGTTCACGAAACAGCTCTTTTTCCCGTTCTTCAAGCGGCTGCACCCTGATCTGGGGATCTTTTTCATCGCCTTTGCCACCCTGGTGATCGTGGGGGCCAGCAATGCGGTGAACCTGACCGACGGCCTGGATGGCCTGGCCATCGGACCGGTTGCCATCAATGCCGCCACTTACATGCTCTTCACCTACATTGCCGGTAATGTCAGGCTCTCGGCCTATTTGCAGATTCCGTACGTTCCCGGCACCGGCGAACTGGCTATCGTCTGCGGGGCCATGGTCGGGGCCGGACTGGGGTTTCTCTGGTACAACTCGTACCCGGCCGAGGTCTTCATGGGGGATGTGGGCTCCCTGGCCCTCGGCGGGGGGCTCGGAACCCTGGCGGTGCTGACCAAGCAGGAGATCCTCCTGGTGATCGTTGGCGGCGTGTTCGTGGTGGAGGCGCTGTCGGTCATCTTCCAGGTCGGCTCCTACAAGTACCGGGGGAAGCGGATCTTCCGGATGGCCCCTATCCACCATCATTTCGAGCTGAAAGGGGTGGCTGAGCCGAAGATCATCGTCCGCTTCTGGATTCTTACCATCATCCTGGCGCTGGTGGCGATTTCGACGCTCAAGATGCGTTAGAACCAACAACGTAGGGGCGCGGTTTCCGCGCCCGGGGCGGGGGAACCCCGCCCCTACGGTTTTCCAATCATGAAATTAATAGACAAGAACATTCTCGTCGTCGGTCTGGCCCGCACCGGCGTGGCAACCGCCCGCTTCCTGGCTGGCCGGGGGGCACGGGTCACGGTTACCGACCAGCGGACCGAACCCCAGTTGCAGGAGCAGCTCGACCAGCTGGCCGGCCTGCCGATCCGTTACGTGCTCGGCCGCCACGACGCGGCCGATTTCGCTGCCAGCGACCTGGTGGTGGTAAGCCCAGGCGTTCCCCAGGAGAGCCCGTATCTGGCGGCCGCCCGTGGTGCCGGTCGTCCGGTCATCACCGAGATCGAACTGGCGTCCCGCTTCATCACCGCCCCGCTGGTGGTCATCACCGGCACCAACGGCAAAACCACCACGACCACCCTCACCGGCGAGATCTTTGCGGCGTGCGGTTTTGCCACCGTTGTCGGCGGGAACATCGGCACCCCGCTCATCGAACTGGTCGCGGCGGATGAGCCAATCGAGCGGGTGGTGGTGGAGATCAGCTCCTTCCAGCTTGAGTGGATCGACACCTTCCGGCCGACCGTGGCAGTGCTCCTCAATATCACCGAGGACCACCTGGACCGCTATCCGGGGATGACCGAATACATTGCGGCCAAGGGGCGGATCTTCGAGAATCAGACCAGCGACGATTTCGCCGTGCTGAACCTGGACGATCCCCTGGCCCGGGCGTTTGCCGACCGGGTAAAGGCGAAAGTGGTCCCCATGAGCCAGCAGCAGGAACTGGTCGAGGGCATCTTCCACCGGGATGGGGTAATCGTCTGGCGCTGGCAGGGGCGCGAGGAGCGTTTTCCCGTGGCCGGCTACCACCTCAAAGGGGTCCACAACATCGAGAACATCATGGCAGCCCTGGCCGCTACCCTGCTGCTCGGGTGCGATGCAGCCGATGCCCAGGCGGCCGTGACCGCTTTCCGCGGTCTTCCCCACCGGATGGAACTGGTTCGGACCGTGAACGGCGTTCCCTGGTACGAAGACAGCAAGGCGACCAATGTGGGGAGCGTCCAGAAGGCGCTGGCCAGCTTCGACAACATCACCCTGATCGCCGGCGGCAAGGACAAGGGCGGCTCCTATGCACCGTTGGCGGAACTGGTCCGGGAGCGGGTGCGCCACCTGGTCCTGATCGGCGAGGCCAAAGAGCGGATCGCCCGGGAACTCGGCCACCTTAGCGACACCCGGCTGACTGGTTCCCTTGAAGAGGCGGTGACGCTTGCCGCGGCACTGACCGGTCCGGGCGGGGTGGTGCTCTTTTCGCCGGCCTGCTCCAGTTTCGACATGTTCAAGGACTATGCGGAGCGGGCCGAGCGATTCAAGGCCCTGGTACGGGCACTGCCGGAGGAGAGGGGATGATCCGGCGCCTGGAGGGGTACGACATGATCATCTTCCTGATGGCGGTGGCACTCACCTGCTTCGGGGTGGTCATGGTCTACTCCGCCTCTTCCATCATGGCGGTCAAGAAATTTCACGACAGCTTCTATTTCCTGAAGCGGCAGGGGATGTTTGCCCTGATCGGCTTCGGGCTGATGTACGGTGCCATGCGCCTGGACTACCACCACTGGAAGAAGGCGGCGGTGCCGCTCCTCCTGGTCTGCATGGTCTGCCTGCTGGCGGTGTTCATTCCCGGCATCGGCGGCAGCGCCAAGGGGGCGACCCGCTGGATACGTCTCTTCGGCTTCAACTTCCAGCCGGCCGAGCTGGCCAAGCTGGCCCTGATCATCTTCATGGCATATTCTCTGGACCGGAAGCAGGAACAGGTCCGCTGGTTCAAGGGGCTCTTCCCCTACATGATCGTCCTGTTGGTGATGATCGGCCTCCTGATGATCCAGCCGGACATGGGCTCGTCCATCACCCTGGCAGGGGTGGCGATCGTCATGCTTTTCGCCGCCGGAATGCGGGTCTCGCACATCGTCTCCATCGTCCTGTTCTCGCTTCCCATCCTCTACTACCTGGTCATGCACAAGGAGTACCGCAAGCGGCGGATACTCTCCTTCCTCAACCCCTGGGAGGACCCGACCAACACCGGGTTCCAGATCATCCAGTCGTGGCTCGCCTTCGGCACAGGCGGCGTTATCGGCCAGGGGCTGGGAGAGGGGAAGCAGAAGCTCTTTTATCTCCCCGAGGCCCACACCGACTTCATCCTGTCGGTGGTGGGGGAGGAGTTGGGATTCCTCGGCGTGGTGGTGATCATTGCCATGTTCTTCCTCCTGGTCCACCGGAGCTTTCGGGTGGCCATCCATGCCGAGGACAGTTTCGGCCGCTTCCTGGCCTTCGGGATCGCCGTGCTGCTCGGCGCCGAGGCGTTCGTCAACATCGCCGTAGTGACCGGGCTCTTCCCCACCAAGGGGCTGGCGCTCCCGTTCATCAGCTACGGCGGCAGCTCCCTTATTTTTTCGCTCGTGGCGATCGGGATTCTGCTTAACATTTCCAGCCGGATGCGGGGTGCGGTATGAGGTTGTTGATAGCCGGTGGCGGTACCGGCGGCCACCTTTTTCCGGGAATAGCGGTTGCCGAGGAGTTCCTGGCCCGCGACCCGGCGAATGAGGTGCTCTTCGTCGGCACCGAGCGAGGCGTGGAGGCGCGACTGCTCCCGAAGCTCGGTTACCGGTTGGAATGCATTGCCGCAGCCGGCATTCGGGGCAAGGGGACATTATCCCGGATGAAGGGAATCGGCCTGCTGCTCTATGCCTATTCACAGTCCCGCCAACTGCTCCGGTCATTCAAGCCGGATCTGGTGCTGGGGGTCGGCGGCTACGCCTCGGGGCCGGCGGTGCTGGCGGCCCGGGGGCTACAGATCCCCCGCTTCGTGCACGAGCAGAACGCCATCCCCGGCATGACCAACAAGGTTCTTGCCTACGTTGCCGGCCAGGTGTTCATTTCCCTGGACGAATCGGCCAGGTATTTCCCCGAGGACAAAGTGCTCCTGACCGGGAACCCACTTCGCCGGCAGATCCTGGAACAGGTGGAGGGAAATCCCCCTCAGCCCCCCTTTCTCAAAGGGGGGAGCCTTGAGCCCCGAACCCCGAGCCCCGAGCCTTCTTTTCATCTCCTCGTCTTCGGTGGCAGCCTGGGTGCCCATGCCATCAACGAGGCGATGGCTGCCGCGGCACCGCTTTTGTCCGGGTGGCGGGGGAGGCTGACCATCACCCACCAGACCGGGGACAAGGATCAGGAAACGGTCGCCCAAGCCTACCGGGAGGCCGGGCTGGAGGCGGAGGTGGTCACCTTCATCGACGATATGGCGGCTGCCTACCACCGGGCCGACCTGGTGGTCTGCCGTGCCGGCGCCACCACCATTGCCGAGGCGACGGCCTGCGGCAAGCCGTGCCTGTTTATCCCGTTCCCCTTTGCGGTGGACGACCACCAGCGGCGTAACGCCGAGGCGCTCTTGAAAAAGGGGGCCTGCGAGATGCTCCTGGAACTGGAGCTGTCAGGGGAAAGATTGGCTGCGACTGTCGGCGGGCTTCTGCGTGAACCGGAACGGCTCGCCGGGATGGGTCGTCAGGCTAGGTCGCTGGCCAGACTGGACGCGGCCAAGGTGATCGTGGACGAGATGCTGAAGGCGAAAGAATTGTAGGGGCAAACCTTGTGTTTGCCCGGAACGGGCGATCACAAGGATCGCCCCTACGGAAGGCGACCATGTACGGAAAAATCGAAAAAATCCATTTCGTCGGCATCGGCGGCATCGGCATGAGCGGCATCGCCGAGGTGCTGCTCAACCTGGGGTACCAGGTCTCCGGTTCCGACCTGCGGCAGTCCGAGACCACCGAGCGGCTCGCCTCGCTGGGGGGGGAGATCTATATCGGCCATGCCCGGGAGAACCTGACCAACGTGGATGTGGTGGTGATCTCCTCGGCGGTTCACGATGACAACCCCGAGGTGCAGGAGGCGCGGCAGCGGGTCGTTCCGGTCATCCCGCGTGCCGAGATGCTGGCCGAGCTGATGCGGATGAAGTACGGCATTGCCATTGCCGGCACCCACGGCAAGACCACCACCACCTCCATGGTGGCGACGGTCCTGACCCACGGTGGCATCGATCCGACCATTGTCATCGGCGGCAAGCTGAACACCCTCGGCACCAACGCCAAGCTGGGGCAGGGGAAGTTCCTGGTGGCCGAGGCGGACGAGTCGGACGGGTCGTTCCTGAAGCTCTCCCCCACCATTGCAGTGGTCACCAACATCGACGCCGACCACCTGGACTTCTACAGCGGCGGCATCGAGCAGATCAAGGATACCTTTGTCGACTTCATCAACAAGATTCCGTTCTACGGTCTGGCAGTCCTCTGTCTCGACGACCGGAACGTTGCCGAGATTCTGCCCCGGGTGAAGAAGCGGTTCGTTACCTACGGTCTGTCGTCACAGGCTGATATCCGGGCGACCCATGTGACCCTGTCCGGCAACACCGCTACGTTCGTTGCCCACTACAAGGGGTACCGGATGGGTGAGGTCACTTTTCCGATGCCCGGCGCCCACAACGTCCTCAACGCCCTGGCCTGCATCGCCGTGGCCATGGAGTTGGACGTTCCGTTCCCGCTGATCCAGGAGGGGTTCGCCCGGTTCGGCGGCGTCGGGCGGCGCTTCCAGGTGAAGGGGGAGCTGAATGATATCATGGTGGTGGACGACTACGGCCACCACCCGGCCGAGATCAGGGCCACCCTGGCGGCCGGCAAGAACGGCTGGCCCGAGCGGCGGCTGGTGGTCGCCTTCCAGCCCCATCGCTACACCAGGACCAAGGAGCTGTTCACCGAGTTCGTCACCTGTTTCCACGACGCCGATGTGCTGGTGATGACCGATATCTACCCGGCGGGCGAACCGCCGATCCCCGGGGTGACCGCGGAGGCGCTGGCCGGCGAGATCCGCAAGCACGGGCAGCGGGACGTGACCCACGTGGCCGACCGGGAGACCCTGCCGGAGTACCTGGCCGGCATCGTCAGGCCGGGCGACATCGTCCTCACCCTGGGAGCCGGCAATATCTGGCAGGCAGGGGAAGCGCTCCTGCAACGGTTGCAGGACTGCATGTAGGGAGGTTCATGAACCGCCCCAATGACGGCATCTTCCGGCAGTTCCGCGGCGAACTGCGGGAGAACGAACCGCTGGCCGGTCACACATCGCTACGGGTGGGCGGACCGGCCGACTGGTTGGCGCTGCCGGCCGACCGGGACGATCTCCTGGGACTCCTGGCAGTCCTCGAATCGAAACGTCTTCCCTGGCTGGTCATTGGGGGGGGGTATAACCTGTTGGTGCGTGATGGTGGCTTCCGCGGCGTGGTTATCTCCCTGGAGCGGCTGGCTGCGGTCGAGCGTCTCCCGGGAGACCGGATACGGGCCGAAGCAGGAGCGACCAACCAGCAGCTGGCCCGGTTCTGTCGGGATGAATGGTTGACCGGCCTGGAGTTTCTGGCCATGATTCCCGGCACGGTTGGCGGCGCCCTGGCGGTAAATGCCGGTGCGTACGGCGCGGCGGTGATGGAGCGGGTCGTCAGGCTGGTGACCCGGACCGGCGGCAGTCTCCGGGAGTGGGGGGCAACTGAGCGGACATTCGGCTACCGCCGGCATGTCATGGCGCCCGGCGAGGTAATCCTGGCGGCGGAGTTTCAGCTGTCGCCGGGCGATGCCGATACCATTGACACGCTTCTGGCCGACTATCGTGCCCACCGGCAGGAAAGCCAGCGGATCTCGCTACCCAATGCCGGCTCGTTTTTCAAGAACCCCTTGGGAGAGCAGGCCTGGCGTCTCATCGACCGGGCCGGGCTGCGCGGCTGCCAGGTGGGTGGTGCCCAGGTGGCAGAGGCCCATGCCAATTTCCTGGTGAATGCCGGTGGGGCAACGGCCCGGGATTTCCTCGAATTGGCAGCGCTCGTCAAGGAGCGGGTGAGGTCGACGAGCGGGGTGGAGCTTGAAGAGGAAGTGCGGATCGTTGGCGAGGATGGGGGCTCGGGACTGGGGACTGGGGACTGGTAAAGCCTATGACAAGAGACGAGCTGAAATCAAAGAAGATCGGCGTGTTGATGGGGGGGCTGTCCGCGGAGCGGGAGGTGTCGCTCAAGAGCGGTGCCGGGGTCCATCAGGCGTTGGTGGATCGCGGCTACCGGGCCGTGACCATCGACGTGGGGCGCGACCTGGCCCAGCTGCTGGTCCGGGAGGGGGTCGACGTCGCCTTTGTCTGCCTCCATGGCCGCTACGGCGAGGATGGCACGGTGCAGGGGCTTCTGGAGCTTCTGGGGATTCCCTACACCGGCTCCGGGGTCCTGGCCAGCGCCCTGGCCATGGACAAGATCTTTGCCAAAAAGGTGTTCGCGGCCAGCGGTCTGACCGTTGCGCCGTACCGTGTGCTTACCCGGGGTGAGTCCCTGGAGGCGGACCAGGTGCCGTTCGGGTTGCCGGTGGTGGTGAAGCCGGCCCGGGAAGGGTCATCGGTCGGGGTCAGCATCGTGAAGGAGCCCATACAGCTGGCGCCGGCCCTGGCCGAAGCGTTCCGGTATGACCGGGAGATACTGGTGGAGCAGTTCATCAAGGGGCGGGAGATCCAGGTGGGGATACTTGCCGAACAGGCACTGGGCGCCATCGAGATCGTCCCCCGGAACGAGTTCTATGACTACGAGGCCAAATACACGGACGGCATGGCGACCCATATCATGCCGGCGCCCCTGTCCCCCGAGCTGTACGCCAAGGTGCTCGGGCAGGGTGAAGAGGCCCACCGGGCACTCGGCTGCAGCGGCTACAGCCGGGTCGATTTTCTGGTGACCGGGGCCGGCGACTGTTTCCTGCTGGAAGTCAACACCCTGCCCGGGATGACTTCCTTAAGCCTGCTCCCCGAGATTGCCCGGGGGGGGGGGATGGATTTCTCCGAACTGGTGGAGCGGATTGCCTGCTCCGCGGCGCTGAAAATTCAGGCGGGTGGATGATTTGTGACTGTTAAGCAACACGAAAGTGTGCTAGTATCGCCGGCTAACATTGCCAGACATTTGTCCGGTCAGGAAGAGCCGGTAACGAACTGGTTACCATGCGCGAATTAACCCTCAACAAGCAGAAGGTTGCCAGCCGCAACCGGTTCAAGCGCCAGCGCCGGAAGATCGATTTCCGCGGCCTGTTGAAGAGGTCCGTGCGGGTTCTGTCAGTGGTGGTGGTCGTCTCCCTCATCGGTCTGATCGGCTACGGAGCCAGCGGCTTCATTTCCCGGACCACCTTTCTGCGGCTGGAGCGGATCGAGGTGACCGGAATGAAGCGGCTCTCCAGGGATGAGGTCATCTCCCTGGCGACCGTGCGCACCGGCGAAGACATGCTGGGGCTGAGACTTCGGCAGATGGGCGAGCATATCGCCAAGAACCCGTGGGTGGCAAAGGTCCGGATTCGTCGCACCTTCCCGAACACCCTGACCATTGTGCTGCAGGAGCGGGAGCCGGTTGCCGTCATCAATATGGGGTTCCTGTACTATGTGGATGGCCAGGGAGAGGTGTTCAAGCCCCTCACCGTGGGAGACCGCCTCGACTATCCGATCCTGACCGGTTTCAGCGAAGAGGAGATGGCCCGGGACCCGGCGGGCTGCCGCGAGGGGGTCCGGTCGGCCCTCGGCCTGATCGGCCTGCTTAGGGATGACCAGAAATTCAACCTTGCCGACGTCTCTGAGATCCACTTCGACAAGGTCTACGGTTTTACCCTGTTCACCCGGAGGAACGGCGTGCCCGTGAAGCTGGGAAACAACGATTTTCCGGCAAAGCTCCGGCGATTTGCACGGATCTACCGGGACCTGCAGAAGGATCTGCCGCTCCTGGAGTATGTGGATCTCGATTATAGCGACCGGATCATCGTCAAAAAGGTCTGAGCCCGGCAGTCGGTTGCTGTGCCGTATGAATGGATGGATTACGTTGTACACGGGCTTGGTAATAAGCCGTTGGGGGGAATATGTCGGGTAAACGGGATAATCTGATCGTCGGTCTTGATATCGGAACAACCAAGATCTGCGCCATTGTCGGTAATGCCACCGAAGAGGGCATCGATATTGTCGGTATCGGCTCCAGCCCGTCGCGCGGCTTGCGCAAAGGGGTGGTTATCAATATAGACAGCACTGTCGCCTCCATTCGCAAGGCCGTGGAAGAGGCGGAGCTGATGGCCGGCTGCGAGATCAAATCGGTCTATGCCGGCATTGCCGGCGGCCATATCAAGGGGTTCAACTCCCAGGGTATCATTGCGATCAAGAACCGGGAGGTTTCCCCGGAAGACGTGAAGCGGGTCATCGAAGCGGCCAAGGCGATTGCGATCCCCATGGACCGGGAGGTGATCCATATCCTTCCCCAGGAGTTCATCATCGACGATCAGGATGGTATCCGCGAGCCTCTCGGCATGAGCGGTGTCCGCCTGGAAGCCAAGGTCCATATCGTAACCGGCGCCGTGGCCAGCGCCCAGAACATCATCAAGTCGTGCAACCGCGCCGGGCTGGACGTCGCCGACATCGTCCTGGAGCAGCTCGCCTCTTCGGAAGCGGCTCTCTCCTCGGATGAGAAAGAGCTGGGGGTGGCGCTGGTCGATATCGGCGGCGGCACCACCGACATCGCCATCTTCGTCGACGGTGCCATCAAGCATACGTCGGTCCTGTCGCTGGGAGGGAACCACCTGACCAACGACATCGCCGTGGGGTTGCGCACCCCCATGGCCGAGGCGGAAAAGATCAAGCAGAAGTACGGCTGCTGTCTCGCATCCCTGGTTGGCAAGGATGAGACCATCGAGGTGCCGAGTGTTGGCGGCCGCAAGCCGCGGGTCCTTTCCCGCCAGTTGCTGGCCGAGATCCTGGAGCCGCGCGTAGAGGAGATCTTTACCCTGGTGAACCGGGAGATCGTCAAGTCCGGGTTCGAGGATCTGATCGCTTCCGGGGTGGTCATTACCGGCGGCACCACGATCCTGGAAGGGATGCCCGAACTGGCCGAGCAGGTGTTCAATCTGCCGGTGCGGCGCGGCCTGCCCCAGAAGATCGGCGGACTGGTGGATGTGGTCAATTCGCCGGTCTATGCCACCGGCGTCGGACTGGTGGTTTACGGGAGCAAGAACGTGGGGGTGCACGAATTCCCCACCACCCAGAGCGACGACAACGTCTTTAGGCGGGTGAGTAGACGGATGCGCGAGTGGTTCGGCGAGTTCTTCTAAGCGCAACGCCATGGTTCTGACGTTGCGTGAGGACCAGTACCAAGTTTACATGCTGCGAAGCCAAACTATCAAGGGGGTAGGTATGTTTGAATTCGATGAGAATATCGACCAGGTGGCAAGAATCAAGGTGTTCGGCGTTGGCGGGGGGGGGAGCAACGCAGTCAACACGATGATCGACAAACATGTCAATCATGTGGACTTTATCGTTGCCAATACCGACGCCCAGGCGCTGCGTACCTCCAAGGCGACGACCAAGCTGCAGATCGGCGGCGAACTGACCAAGGGGCTCGGCGCCGGGGCAGACCCGAGCAAGGGTCGCGACGCCGCCCTCGAGGACCGGGAGAGGCTGCTGGAGATCCTGCAGGGTGCCGACATGGTCTTCGTGGCCGCCGGCATGGGGGGCGGCACCGGTACCGGCGCTGCGCCGGTCATCGCCGATGCGGCCAAAGAACTCGGCATTCTGACCGTCGGCGTGGTGACCAAGCCGTTCACCCGCGAAGGCCGTCGCCGCATGACCCAGGCCGAGGATGGGGTCCGTGAGCTGAAGAAGCATGTGGACTCCCTCATCGTCATCCCCAACGACCGTCTGATCGGTCTGGCCGGCAAGAACACCTCCATCCTCGACGCCTTCAAGCCGGCCGACGACGTGCTGCGCCAGGCGGTGCAGGGGATTTCGGACCTGATCACCACCCACGGCATGATCAACGTCGACTTTGCCGACGTGAAAGCAATCATGAGCGAGCGCGGCATGGCCATGATGGGAATCGGCATCTCCTCCGGCGACAACCGGGCCATGGAGGCTGCCACTGCCGCCATCTCCAGCCCGCTCCTGGAAGACATCGACATCTCCGGCGCCAGAGGGGTGCTGGTCAATATCTGTGGCTCGTCCAAGATGACCATGGATGAGTATGACGCGGTCAGCCGGATCATCCACGAGAAGGTCCACGAGGATGCCAATATCATCATCGGCCTGGTGGTGGACGAGGCAATGGAGGATCGGCTCAAGGTGACCGCCATCGCCACCGGCTTCGGTGACCGGTTTGACGCCGACTACGCCCGCCAGGAAGGGCGCAAGGTCTCCTCGCTCCCTCCCCGGCAGGAAGTGAACCGCGACATCCCGGCCTATATCCGCCGCGAGCAGCAGGGACGCTCATTCTATGGCCGCCAGCCCGGCTTCTCGGATGAGGAGGACCAATACGATATCCCGACCTTCCTGCGCAAGTCGGTCGATTAGATCAGTCTCAACTACCCCTGACCCCGGCCCCCCTTTCTCCCCCTGATGGGGGGCCGGGTCTTTTTTCCCTTTGCACCCCAGTCCCCCCATGGTACCTTTCCCCCATGTCGTGGAAGATCACTGAAAGACTCAGGCAGACCCTGGCTGCCGAGAAGGGCTCCCTCCCGACCCGCCGTGGTGCATCGCTCTCCATCTGCCTTGTCTACCCGAACCGCTACCGTACCGCCATGGGGAACCTGGGATTCCAGACGGTGCACGGGCTGCTGAACGAGATTCCCGGCGTCCTCTGCGAGAGGGCCTTTTTGCCCGATGCCGATGATCTGCAGGAGTATCGGCGCAGCGGCACATCGCTCCTCTCCCTGGAGAGCCAGCGGCCGGTGGCGGATTTCGACATGCTCGCCTTTTCCGTCTCGTTCGAGAGCGATTACCTGAACCTACCGACCATCTTCTCCCTTGCCGGACTTCCTCCGTTTGCTGCCGATCGTAACAACAGCATGCCGCTGGTCATGGCCGGCGGTGCCGCGCTCTTCCTCAACCCCGAACCGGCGGCTGATTTTCTCGACCTGGTGGTCATCGGCGAGGCCGAGCCACTGCTGGCACCGCTGGTTGCTGCCATCCTGGAGAACGGTGGTGTCGGCCGGAGCGAACTGCTCCGCACCCTTTGCACCCTCCCCGGCATGTATGTCCCCAGCCTCTATACCCCTGAATATGAGGATAGCCGCCTGGCCGCAGTCCGGGCGACTGGCGGTGCCCCTCCCCGGGTACAGCGGGTCTGGGCCGCCGACCTGGACAGCCAGCCGACCGGCACCCGTATCCATGCGCCCCAGGCCGAATTCGGCGACATGCACCTGGTGGAGCTTTCCCGCGGCTGCCCGCGGGGGTGCCGGTTCTGCGCTGCCGGCTTTATCTATCTCCCCTACCGGGGGCGTTCGCTGCAAACCATCAAGCGGCAGGTGGACGTGGCGCTGCACGAGCATCGCCGGATCGGCCTGGTGGCTGCCGCGGTCGGCGACTTTCACGGGATCGGCGAACTCTGCACCCATATCCTCGCTGCCGGCGGTCAGGTCTCGGTCTCCTCGCTTCGCATCGACGGCCTGGATAGCGAGATGATCGAGGTGCTGGCGGCGAGCGGTCACAAGACCGCGACCCTGGCCCCGGAGGGCGGTTCACAGCGGCTGCGGGACCTGATACGGAAGGGTATCACCGAGGACCAGATTCTTGATGCCTGCGAGCGGCTCATCGCCCGGGACATCCTGAACCTGAAGCTCTACTTCATCATCGGCCTGCCGACCGAAACGGATGGCGATCTTGCCGAGTTGGTGGCATTGGTGGAAAAGATCAGGCTGCGGGTGGTTGAACGGGCGAAGCAGAACCGGCGGCTGGGTGAGATCACCCTGTCAGTGAACCCATTCATCCCCAAACCGTGGACCCCCTTCCAGTGGTGCGGCATGGCTCCGCTCAAGGAGTTGGAGCGAAAGGTCGCCCGGCTCCGCAAGGCGCTGGGCAAGGTGCCGAATGTGAAGCTACAGGTGGAGGGGCTCAAGGAGGCGCTTTTGCAGGCACTCCTGTCACGAGGCGACCGCCGGCTTGCACCGTTGTTGGTGGCGGCTGCCGAGTCAGGGAACTGGCGTCGGGCCGCGAAGGAGCTCGGTGTGGATGTGGAGGCGCTGACAGGGCGCACCATCCCATTGGACGAGTTCCTTCCCTGGGAATTCATAGAAGGTGAGAACAGGGAGCATCTGGTACGGGAATACGTGGCCGGCTTGGCATCAGCGGTTGTGACGGGTGACGTCTCCGGATGATTCCTGCTATGTGGTTGAGCCGGACGACCGCCGTTCCTGGCCGGTATACTGCTGGCGGCTCTTGGGGGTGCGTATCGGGTCGACGCCGATGGTGACCCAACCGCTGGAACGCTCGAACTTGGCCACCGCTTTGGAACTGATCAGGTCGTCAAGTCTGGTGGACTTGACCATGTCGTACCGGTTGTCGTGGTAGATAATGCGGACCATCATGGATTGTTCCCTCCGTTGTCTCCGGTGCAACTTGCGTTTGAACTGTTCTCTGACCGTTACTATAGCGACTGCTCGCGTAAATGCAAGCAGTTTGCCATCAGTGTAACATGCTGAAAGTTAAGGCCGTCTCTTGTGATGGGATGGGCAGTTTAGTTGCAGTGTAAAAATATCCGACAACTGCTGAGCGCCTGATCCCGCAGGGGAGCATTGAGTTTTGGGAAACCTTTGGTATAACAGGACCCAAAGGAATCTGAGAGAGGAGATTTAATATGAAAAGAACTGTATGCGGAGTACTTTTGTTGGCGGTAACACTGGCGGGGTGTGCCGAACCGCTGAGCCGGACCCAGAAGGGGTCGCTGATCGGAACCGGTGCCGGTGCGGCTGCCGGCGCCGCCCTTGGCCAGGCCATTGGCCGCAACACCTCATCGACCCTGATCGGTGCCGGCATCGGTGCGGCGGTTGGCGGTCTGAGCGGGGGGCTGATCGGCAACTACATGGACAAGCAGGAAGCTGCCCTGCGCCAGGAGTTTTCCGCCGTGGAAGGTGCCAGCGTCCAGCGGGACCTGGATACCCTGGCAGTCAACTTCAAGTCGGATCTGCTGTTTGACGTCAATTCAAACGCCGTGAAGGGGGGGGCTTTTGACGAACTGGCCCGGGTGGCCCGGGTCGTCAACCAGTACCCCCAGACAACCCTCACGATTGCCGGGCATACTGACAGTACCGGCAAGGCCGACTACAACCAGAAGCTCTCCGAGCGGCGGGCCGAAGCGGTGAAGAATGCCCTGGTGGGACAGGGGGTGGCTGCCTCCCGCATCAATACCATCGGCTACGGTGCGTCCAAGCCGATTGGCGACAACCATACGGAGTCGGGCAAGGCGATGAACCGGCGGGTGAACATCTTTATCAAGCCGAACCAGCAACAGTAACCAATTGTTCAGAGGACAATATGTCGGCGGGGCGGCATCTTCCGGTGCGCCCCGCCGTTTTTGTTGCGGCAGGCAGGATCACTTTTTCTGCAGATTTTCCCGTTCCTGATTGAATATGTGGGTGATGATGGCGTCCCGGTCACGCTGTTCCAGGTAGCGAAAGGCCATGGAGGTGGGGTAGGCGGAGTGGCCAAGGTTGAGGCGCAGTTCGCCGGTCCTGGTGACCGAGCCGATGGTGTGGACCACCCGGGGTGGCGGACCGACCAGAAACAGGTCAAGAAGGACCATGGTGCCGATGGGAAGTTTGAACGGCATCACGATGCGAATGCCGCCGCCGCTCAGGTTGACGTGCTGGGGGAGCAGATCCATGCCGGGCTCCCACCCGACCACCTTGAACCCGCTTTCATGTGGCTCGAAAAGTGGCGGGAAGCCGTTGGCGCTGAACCGGTTGCGCAGTTCGCACTCGGCCCGGACATGGTTCAGCAACTGATTTTCCGGCACCTTATAGAGCAGCGGCAGGTCCAGGTCAAGGCGGTAATATTCCCGCCGCTGGTGGACTGATACTTCATCCACGAGCTGGAGCCGGAGTTCTCTCCCTCTGATCCGCCCGGCCAGGACGGCGTGACAGCGATAAATCGCCCAGCCGTCAAGGCTGGTGACCGTTACCGCCATGTCGCCGGTGGCGGCAATCTCCACCGGGAGCCCCTTGCCCAGCAGTTCCACGACCAGCATTGCTCCCTCCATCGTGAGGACAATGCCGTTTTCCTCCAGGGGCGGCCCGCTTCCGGGGTGAAGGTGCAGCGTGACCGGCTGGTCGGGCCTGAAAAACAATGTGTACTGTAACTGCGCCATGGCTGTCCCCATGCCCCCGCCGGGCTTGTTACCTGATCACGATAAACGTGCGGCTGGTGGGATCCCAGCGGTACCCTTTGCCGTTCCAGATCGCCTCGATGCTCTTCCAGTCAAGCCCCAGTCCCTTCATCTCTTCGCACAGATAATAGGCCGGCATGATCTCGTTGTCGTCGATCCTGGCGTCGCCATTCTGGTCGGCCCAGTGCCGGTCGGCAACGGTGATGGTGCGGGAGCCGCCGACCGCTTCGGTCCTGGTTTCCTCTCCGGTATGGGTGACCACGCTGCCGGCAAACGAGGCCTTTCCTTTCAGGGGAAGATTCGGCGGCACCTGGACGGTATAGGAGACGGTCTGTTGACCCTCGGCAGCGGGCAGCAGCCATTTGGCCTCGTCGGCCGGACCCCTGCCCGGCGGAACCGGCGGATTGGCGTTCACCAGGCTCCAGCCAGCCGGGAGCTGCTCTTTGAGGATGTAACCCTTGCCTGAAGGGGAACCCTTAAGTATCCTTACCTGGACCGGAATGATCGTCCCGGGTGCGGCAAATGGTGGCAGCACGCGGATAGCGGTGGGGGGGGCGGCAAACTGGCGGGAAAAGAACAGGATCAGTGCCAGCAGCAAGAGCAGGGCAATGCCTGCAATGAGACCCCAACGGGGGCGTGCGGGCGGGGGGAGAGAGGGTTGTTCCGACTCTGGTTCCGCTTCCCGTGGGAGTATTTCCGGCTCTTCCTGCCGGAGGATCTCTTCCAGATCCACTTCCAGTGCGACAGCCAGCTTTTCGGCGTTGTCGCGTTTGATGGACGGGTAGCGGTTGTTTTCCCAGCGTGAGATGGTGTCGGTCGTGACGCCGACTACACTGGCCACGTAGAGCTGGGTCAGTTTCTTGGTTTCCCTGATCCCCTTGATCCTGGTGCCATCGATGGCAAGGGCCGGAGAGGGAGCAGGAGCAGATTTTTCCCGGATTTCATCCATGGTTCTCAATCAAATAGGTATCGACCTGATTTTTAATGATGTTTTCGTGTGGGGGCTGCCGGACCGGAACCCGACATCGGGTCGTATGGCGGTAGATGTCCATGGCGTAACCCTAATCCATGGGGTAGTTTTTACCACAAACGGATAAAAAATTATCCAAAAAACGAAAGGAGTATCATCATGAAACGGATCATCTCTGCAGTTGCCCTTACCCTGTTTGCCGCCAGCATGGCCCTGGCGGCCGACACCATCACCCTGCCGGCCAAAAACGGCAACATCACCTTTCCCCACAAGCAGCACCAGGAAGCGTTGAAGGAGTGCAAAAAGTGTCACGAGAAGGGCCCCGGCAAGATCGAGGGATTCGGCAAGGATTGGGCACACAAGACCTGCAAGGGGTGCCATGAAGAGTTGAAGAAAGGGCCGACCAAGTGCGGGGAGTGCCACAAGAAGTAGGTGGAGTGTTGAAATCCCGGGGGTGAGTAAGAGGGGACGGCTCCGGTCGTCCCCTCTTTCCCTGTTGCCCCTCGCGGCCCAACCATGTATCTTCATCCGGATGCAACACTACTTTTCAGAGCAGGCGATCCTCCGGATGCGGGAGGAAATAACAGCGGCCGGAGGGAATGAGGTCTTCTTCCTGGGGACGACCGACGAGCAGCGGCTGGTGGTCGGAGTCGAGCCGCTGGCGCGGGGGAATCGGGATGCCGTGGCCGCCATCCTCATCGCCGTCTCCTTCGGCGACGTGGTGATCCACAACCACCCGAGCGGCAAGCTCACCCCCTCGGCGCCGGATATAGAGATCGCCTCGGTCCTGGGAAACCAGGGGGTCGGCTTCTACATCGTCGACAACGGTGTGACCGACTGCTACCAGGCGGTTGCCCCGTTTGCCCGCAGGAGCATCGAACCGCTCGCCCTGCCGGAGATCGAGCACCTGCTGTCGCCCGGCGGTCCCATCGCCACCAGCCTTGACGGGTACGAGCACCGGCCCGAGCAGGTGCGGATGGCCTTTGCCGTTGCCGAGGCGTTCAACGCGGACCGGGTGGCGGTTGTGGAGGCCGGCACCGGCACCGGCAAATCCCTGGCCTACCTGTTGCCGGCCGTGCTCTGGGCGGTCCGCAACAAGGAACGGGTGGTGGTCTCCACCAACACCATCAACCTCCAGGAACAGCTGATCAAGAAGGACCTCCCCTTTCTCCGGGAGCACGCCGGCATTACGTTCCGGGCCGTGCTGGTGAAGGGGCGGGGCAACTACCTCTGCCGGCGGAAGCTGGAGACCGTGCAGTCGGAGCCGTCCCTCTTCTCCGAGGAGGCGGACGAGCTAACGGCCATCGTTGCCTGGGGGGAGCAGACCCCCACCGGCTGCCGCGACGATCTCCCGTTCATTCCCAGGAGTGAGCTGTGGGAGGAGGTCAACTGCGAGGCCGACCAGTGCGGCCGGGTCAAATGCCCCAACTATCAGCGCTGCTTTTTCTACACCGCCCGCCGGGCCGCTGCCGGCGCCGATATCCTGGTAGTGAACCATGCCCTCCTCATGGCCGACCTGGCGGTCCGCCGGGAGACCGGCTACGCCGGTTCCGCCATCCTCCCCCCCTTTGAACGGCTGATCATCGACGAGGGCCACCACCTGGAGAATGTGGTCACCGGTCACCTCTCGCTGCAGGTCACCCAGCAGGGGATGCTGAAGACCCTCGCCAAGCTGCAGCATCCGAAAAAGCCCCAACGGGGCCTCATTCCCCGGCTCTCCGCCCTCCTTTCCCGTGAGGTGCCGGAAGAGCTCGATGATCTCTACGAGGAGCTGGCGGCCCACCTGGAAGGACTGCTGGTGCCGGAGCTTGCTGCTCTCAAGGACGAGGTGGTCAAGGGGCTGGACGGGCTCGCCGTGTCGCTCAACCGCGAGAAGGGGAAAGGCGGTGCGGGCGGCGACCGGCGCATCCGGGTAACGCCCGATCTGATCCGGGGCCGGCTCTGGCAGGAGAACGCCCCCCGTCTGCAGGAACTTGCCCGCCGGCTCCAGGCCTTTGCCCGGAAGATAGACGAGTTCTGCCACGCCTGTGCCCGGTTGCCGGAACGGGTGGGACAACGCATGACCGGTCCCGTCATCGACCTGAAGGGGATCGGTGAGCGTCTGATCTGCTACGGCCAGACCATTGGCCAGTTTCTCGCCGGCGACGAGGAGGTCTGCCGCTGGTTCGAGGTGGTGAAGGGGAAGGCGGGAAGCGTGGTCAGGCTCTGCGCTGCCCCTCTTGAGGTCGCCCGGATGGTCCGTGCCGTCATCCTGGACAAGTTCAAGACCGTGGTGATCACCTCGGCGACCCTGGCAGTGGAGGGGCGGTTCGACTTCCTTGCCGAGCGGACCGGCATCAGCCTGCTCCCCCGTGAGCGGGTGGTGGAGCTGCTGCTGCCGTCGCCGTTCGACTACGAACGCCAGGCCTTCATCGGCATTCCGGCAGATATGCCCGAGCCGACGGCCCGCGGCTATGAGGTCGCCCTTGCCGACACGCTGCGGGAGGCGCTGTACATCTCGCTCGGCCGGGCGTTCGTGCTGTTTACCTCGTATGACCTTTTGATGCGGGTCCATGGCCGCCTGGCAAAAGATCTGCTCGATGCCGGGCTGGTGCCGCTCCGTCAGGGGGAGATGAACCGCCACCTGCTCCTCTCCCGGTTCAGAAATACACCCGGCGCGGTACTGTTCGGTACCGACTCGTTCTGGGAAGGGGTTGACGTCCAAGGGAAGGCGCTGGAGCTGGTGGTGATCACCCGGCTGCCGTTCCGGGTGCCGACCGATCCGGTGCAGGAGGCGCGGGCCGAGCAGATCGCGGCCCGGGGCGGGGACCCGTTCATGGAGTACACGGTTCCCCAGGCGGTGCTCAAGTTCAAACAGGGATTCGGGCGGCTGATCCGGAGCCGGGAGGACCGTGGCGTGGTGCTGATCCTGGACCGGCGGATCGTGTCGAAGGGGTATGGCCGGCTGTTTCTGCACTCCCTGCCGCCGGCCGGGACGTCGACCGGCGACGGGGCGGAGGTGCTGGCGGAGATGACGGCCTTTTTCAGGCCTTCAGCTTCATCTCCCGCTTTGCGGCAAAGTTGAAGCACTGGAAGTAGGAGAGAAAGGTCAGGATAAAGGTGAAAAAGATGATGCTCAGGACGAAGCGGTCCTGTGGCGCCTTCAGGATGAAGGTGACGAAGAAGATGAAGGCCCCGCACTTGACCACATCGCCGATGGTCCGCCGGGTCCGCATCTTTTTCAGCGTGTCGGGATCGAGGTTGGTGGCGCAGGCTTCCACTTCCCGTGTCGCCTCGCTGGCAGCAAACTTTCTGATGGGATAAAAGAGCATCAGCTGAAAGACCAGGGTGGCCACCACGCTGTGGAGAAAACGCTGTGGCCGCCCTTCGGCCTGCAGGCCGGCCTGAAAATTGACCGCCATGTAGACCAGCAGGAGAACCAGCACAACCTGGACAGCGGCATAGATGGTGATGAATCGGCGCAACCGTTTGAAATCAAATGACGTGCTCATCCATTCTCCATAAGTTTCAATATGTTAGTGGTAAATTTAAGATTGCCAGCATATCAAATGAGATATTGTTTTACAAGGGGAGAAATGGTCCGGTATTTCAGAGCGTTGATTCCGTGAGGAGTGGCAACCCGTTTCCGCTCCACCGGGTCGCCACTCTTCACGGAATCAGGAGGGCTATTCCCCGACTGCCCTGGCCAGGGTCACGGCATAGACCGCTGACGCTCCCGACCGCTTCAGCACCAGGCTGCACTCGGCAATGGTGCTGCCGGTGGTGAAAACGTCATCCACCAATACAATCCGCCTTCCTTTTACCTCTTCCGGCCGTCGCAGCGCAAACGCCCCCTTCACGTTGCCCGGTCGTTCGTGTGCCGGCAGGTTCACCTGTGGTTCGGTCCAACGGGTCCGCTGGAGGAGGTGCCGTGCCAGGGGAAGCCGCCATTCATTGGCCAGCAGTTCCACGAGCAGGGCTGCCTGGTTGAACCCGCGCTGCCTGAGGCGCCGACGGTGCAAAGGCACCGGCAGCAGCAGGTCCACACCCCACTGCGTGACAACCGGCGCCAGCCGTTCGGCCAGCAACAGCCCCAGCGGGCGCCGCAGCTGTATCTGCCGGTTGTACTTGAAGCGGTGGATCAGCTCGCGCGCCGGTCCGTGAAACAGAAAGGCGGCCCGGACTGCATCATAGGGGGGCGGGTGGCTGAGGCACCTGCCGCAGGGGTGGTCCATCCCCCCTTCGGTCAGAAAAGGTGTGCCGCAGACCGTGCAAAGCGGCGTACCGATCGGCGTGAACCCGGCGCTGCAGGTGGGGCAGAGGTGGACCTTTTCCCCTCTGCCGATGAACTCCTTGCAGACATGGCAGAGGGGAGGAAAGAGCAGGTCGAGCAGGCCGCCGAAGAGGCTGGAAAGCCGTGACTGGTGACTCGTAAGTAGTGACTGGTGAAAACCTTTTCCCATTTTTGGCCAGTGGTTGTCTACGTCCCATAGGGACAGAATGTCTGTAGCCGGGGAATTTATTCCCCGGTTATCTTGGCAAAATGCCATTGCGTCACGTACGTGACGCAGAGATATATCGGCAACGCATCCGGGGGATGAATCCCCCGGCTACAATGCGAGCGCCCCTAACGGGGCTTCAAAGCTGTGCAGCAATTTTCTAACTGACAACGTTGATTTTAGGCCCCAGTTTTTTAATCGCCCCGAGCCCTACAGTCCCAGATCCTCGTTGACGATCAGCACCCGGAAGTCCATGGTCTTCGACTTGCGGTCGATGACGGTGGTGATCCGGCAGATCCGGTCCGGCGAGTTGCAGTTGCTGCAGAAACCGGTCTTGGCGCAGGGGGTGTTCAGGTTCAGACGCCGGGCATTGGCAGGGGAGGCGTAGTTCTTGATCCGGTCGATGGCGGCCTGCAGGTTCCCGTCCACCAGCTTGTTCCGGCCGGCCACCACGATCACCTTTTTCGGGCCGAAGGTCAGGGCCGCCACCCGGTTGCCGTTGCCGTCGATGTTCACCAGCCAGCCGTTCAGGGTCACCGCGTTGGTGCCGGCGAGAAACAGGTCGCAGGTGAGCTGGCGGCGCATGGTGGCCATCTTTTCCTCGCCCGACAGCCCCGGTGTGCCGTGGTCGAGGATCTCCTTCCCCTGCTCCCGCAGTTTCGCCTGCACCTCCAAATCGACGACGGTCCGGGAACCGCCGAAGCCGATCGACTGGGCATTGGCAGCTTCTTTGATGATGTAGTCGTGCGCCTCTTGGGAGGAGCGGCAGTAGACGGCGGTGAAGCCGTTCTGTCCCAAGGCCTCTACGGCCTTTTCGCACTTCTGTTCGTGGCTCCATTGGATCAGTTCGTGGGTGAGTGACATAGTTTCCTCCGTTGGTTGATTTTCGTTATTTCAGCGCCAGTTCCATATCTTCCAGTTTCTTGATCCGATCCCTGAGCTCGGCGGCCTTTTCGAAGTCCAGCTCCCTGGCCGCTGCCAGCATCTCCTTGCGCAGCTTCTTCACCAGTCCGGGGATCTTCTCCAGCGGCATGTACTCCTCCCGGGCCTCTGCCGCCACGGGAACGGTGTAGTAGTCCTGCTCCTCAATCGATTCGAGAATGGTTCGTAGCCCCTTCTGGACGGTGCGCGGGGTGATGCCGTGTTCGGTGTTGAACTCCTCCTGGAGCGTGCGGCGGCGGGTGGTTTCATCGATGCAGGCCCGCATGGAGCGGGTGACGGCGTCGGCGTACATGATGACCCGGCCGTTGACGTTGCGGGCGGCCCGGCCGCAGGTCTGGATCAGGGAGCGTTCGGAGCGGAGGAACCCCTCCTTGTCCGCATCCAGGATGGCCACCAACGACACCTCGGGAAGGTCCAGCCCTTCCCGGAGCAGGTTGATCCCCACCAGGACGTCGAATTCGCCGAGGCGAAGGCTCCGGATGATCTGCATCCGCTGGATGGTGTCGATGTCCGAGTGGAGGTACTTCACCCTCACCCCCAACTCCTGGTAGTAATCGGTCAGGTTTTCGGCCATCCGCTTGGTCAGGGTGGTGACCAGGACCCGCTCCCCCTTGGCGATGGTGGTCCGGATCTCGTTCAGCAGGTCATCCACCTGGCCGGAGGCCGGGCGGACCTGGATCACCGGGTCGAGGAGCCCGGTGGGGCGGATGACCTGTTCCACCACGACCCCGGCTGCCTTTTGCAGTTCGTAGTCGGCAGGGGTGGCGGAGACGTAGACCACCTGGTTCAGCTTGGCCTCGAATTCAGGGAAGTTCAGGGGGCGGTTGTCCAGGGCCGAGGGGAGGCGGAAGCCATAGTTCACCAGGGTCTCCTTGCGGCTCCGGTCACCTCGGTACATCCCTCCCACCTGGGATACCGTGATGTGCGACTCGTCGATGAACAGCAGGAAGTCCGGCGGGAAGTAGTCGATGAGGGTGTACGGAGGGTCTCCCGGTTGCCGGCCGTCGAAGTGACGGGAGTAGTTCTCGATCCCCTGGCAGAATCCCATCTCTTCCATCATCTCCAGGTCGAACATGGTCCGCTGCTCCAGCCGCTGGGCCTCAACCAGCATGTTCCGGCTCCGGAACCACTGGAGCCGTTCCCTGAGGGCGACCCGGATCTCCTCTATGGCCCGCTCCAGGGTTTCACGGGTGGCCACGTAGTGGGAGGCGGGATAGATGGCGACCTTGGCGAGACGGGAGAGCAGTTGGCCCCGTAGCGGGTCGATCTCGCTGATCGCCTCCACCGTGTCGCCAAAGAATTCGATGCGATAGGCCCGTTCGTCGTCGTGCGCCGGAAAGACCTCGACACTGTCACCCCGCACCCGGAAGGTGCCCCGGTGAAAGTCCACATCGTTCCGCTCGTACTGGATATCCACCAGTTTCTGCAGCAGGGTGTCCCGCCCGTAGTCTTCCCCTTCGTGGAAGAAGATGTGCATGGCCTGGTATTCGGCCGGTGAGCCGATGCCGTAGATGCAGGAGACCGAGGCGACGATGATCACATCCCGCCGGGTGAGGAGGCTGCGGGTGGCCGAGTGGCGCAGCTTGTCGATCTCGTCGTTGATGGACGAGTCTTTTTCGATAAAGGTGTCGGTGGTGGGGAGATACGCTTCCGGCTGGTAATAGTCGTAATAGGAAACGAAGTATTCTACGGCATTTTCCGGAAAGAGTTCCTTGAACTCGCCGTAGAGTTGGGCTGCCAGGGTCTTGTTGGGGGCCAGTACCAGGGCCGGTCTGTTGGTGGCGGCAATGAGGTTGGCTACGGTGAAGGTTTTTCCCGAGCCGGTGACCCCGAGCAGTACCTGATCCCGGTCGCCCCGTTCGATACCCTGCACCAGTTCGGCAATGGCCCGTGGCTGATCTCCTCTGGGCTGGTAGTCGCTGATGAGTCTGAACCGATTCATGTGCGGGGATAATAACACGTCTGGCCTGCCGGCGCCGAGAAAAACATTGCGGGTCGGCTTGGCCGCAGGAGTGTGCGAGAATGTGGTCGTCAGGAGCCTGAAGGGCAGTAGTGGCCCAGAGATGGCGGAGTGAGGTTCTGTTCCAGCCAGTAGTGACCAAGCTGATTGACCGCTTCGCTGAAGAGGTTGTAGTCCACCGGTTTGCGGAGATAGCTGTTGGCGCCCAGGTTATAGCTCTGCTGAATGTCGTGGGCCTCGTTGGACGAGGTGAAGACGACTACCGGGATGAGCCGGGTCCGTTCGTCGTTTCTGATGCTGCGGAGTACTTCGTGTCCGTCCACCTTGGGGAGTTTCAGGTCCAGCAACACGAGGTTTGGCATGACCGCCATGTCACGGGAGGCAAACGGACCGGTTGCAAATAGATAATGGAGTGCTTCGACACCGTCACGCACCACGGTCACCTCGCACGGTATCCGGTGTTTGTTGAGGGTGCGCAGGGTCAGGGTTTCGTCGTCCGGGTTGTCTTCAACAAGCAGAATCCGTTTGGTTTCCATGAGTATCCATCCAGAAGCGATGACTATTGTTGCAATTTTGACACTCTTATATACCAGGCTTTAGCGAAAAAATCCAGCACTAATTAGAAGTTGCCAATATCGGTGTCGATAAGCAGCGGCAGTCCTTGATTTTTTCCAGGGAGAATGCCATACTCCCGCGCAAGATACAGTAACCGTGGAGGTTTCTCAATGTTTGGATTCGGTATGCCCGAACTGATAGTCATTCTGGTCATCGTCCTGGTAGTCTTCGGTGCCGGCAAGCTCCCCGAGATCGGTGGTGCCCTTGGCAAGAGTATCCGCAACTTCAAGCGGGCGTCGGATGGGAAGGACGAGATCGAGATCAAGCCCCGCAAGGAAGAGGATGGGAAAAAGGAAGGGTGAGCTGGTAGCTGCTTGCCTTGTTCCACTGTTTCGTCAATGCCTCCTTAAAAGGGTTTTTTCTCCTCCACCACGTGCGGAGCCCTATGATTCCTGCACGCCATTTTTGCCCGTTGCCTTGAAAGGGCGTGGCGGGCTGCTATACTGATTGCGTTTCGCGCCCCGTGCCGGGGGAACAGCCTCAGGAGCAGATTTTGTGGAATGGGAATGCTGCTGGCTCAACAATGAGATCAGGCCGGAAGAGTGCCCCTATGTCGCTGCGGGGGAGGAGGAGCTCTACGTTGCTCACCGCAAGCGGCTGGTGGAGAAGTGCCTGGAGTGCCCGAGCTTCAGGAAGGACCTCAATCAGCTAAGCGATCGGGACTATCCGATGCACGACGTGCTGCGCTACCTCGTGGACGAGTTCATCGAACAGCGGGGCCAGCTCCAGTCCCTCATCGCCTTTCATGACAGCAAGACCCGCGAAATCAAGTTTCTCCATGAATTGAGCATGGTGCTCCAGACATCCCTCGACCTGGACGAGGTCCTGTCGGTGGCCATGACAGCCATTACCTCGGGCAAAGGGTTCGGCATGAACCGGGCCTTTCTCCTTATGGCCGACCGGGAGCGGCAGTGCCTCAAGGGGTACCTGGGGGTCGGCCCACGGAACTACGACGAAGCGTGGCGGATCTGGTCCGAGTTGGAGCAGGGTAACTACACCCTCAAGGAGCTGGCTCGCCATTTCCACAAGACCAAGATCACTTCGGAAAAGGTCAAATTCCAGGATATCCTCGAACGCTTGACCGTGCCGTATGCCGACCAGTTACACGTCTTTAACCGGGCGCTTCGGGAACGCAAACCGATCCTGGTGACGGATGCCTTTCACAATCCTGAGGTCAGTGAGGATCTGGCACGTATCCTGGAAGTGGATAGCTTCCTCGTCATGCCGCTCATCTCCCGCAACCGGCGCATCGGCGTTCTTCTGGCCGACAACTTTGTGACCCACCGAGCTATCACTACCCAGGACCTTCAGTCCATGGAGATCTTTACGTTTCCGGTGGCCTTTGCCCTGGAGCGCGCGTCCCTCTATGAAAAGCTTCAGGAAGAGATCGAGAAGCAGACCGCTGCCAACATCAAGCTGCAGGAGCAGCAGGCGTTGATCGTCAAGATGGAGAAGATGGCGGTGGTGGGGCGGATCACCTCCAGCATCGCCCATTCCATCCGCAATCCTCTGATGACCATTGGCGGCTATGCCAGGTCGCTCATGAAGGACGTGGGCGAGGTGGCCAGGAAACGGGAATACCTGGAGGAGATCGTCACGGAGGCCAAGCGCCTGGAGGATGTGCTGGAAGAGGTGCTGCACTATTCCGAGTCGCTCTATCCGGTCATGGATCGATGGGACATCAACCAGTTGGTGCGTAACGTCTGTCGGGAACTCAGCGAACAGTTGGCCGGCCGGAACATCGCGCTTACCCTTGATCTTGATCCGGACATACCCACCATCCTGCTCGACTATAAACAGATTGCCTACTGCCTGAAAACAATCCTGCAGCACATCATCGAGACCCAGCCGGGAGTAGGTGCAATCTGGGCTGCTACCAGCGGGGACGGTGACGGCCTCAGGGTAACGATCAGCGATGACGGCGCCACCATCGATGATGCGGTTAAGGAGGCACTGATTACCCCGTTTACCTCCACCCAGGAGCTTGGCATCGGTGTCGGTCTGCCGCTCTGCCGCATCATCCTGGAGCGCCATGGTAGCACGTTTTCCATTATTGACCGTCCCGAGGGGGGGACGGCATACACTTTTGTCATTCCGCTTCTAAGGGAGGATCAGTAGATGACCAACATTCTCGTAGTGGACGATGAGGCCTCCATCAGGCTCCTTTTCGCCCAGGAACTGGCTGACGAAGGGTACGCGGTGGAGACTGCCGGCACCATTGCCGAGGCCATGGACAAGCTCCGGGCATCGACCTTCGACGTGGCACTCCTGGATATCAAACTGAAGAACGAGAGTGGGCTCGATCTGCTGCAGAAAATCGTCAAGGAGCGCCAGGACATGGTGGTGATCCTTTCGACTGCCTTCTCCTGCTATAAGGACGACTTTTCGGCCTGGCTGGCCGATGGCTATGTGGTGAAATCCAGTGACACGCAGGAGTTGAAGGACGAGATCAAGCGGCTTCTGGCCAAGAAGCGGAACCGATGAATTCGTGAGGGGTGAGGCGGCTCACTTCTCACTACAATGAAGGAGGGTAATGCATGAAAGCAGTCATCATGGCCGGCGGGTTCGGTACCCGCATCCAGCCCCTTACCAGCAGCGTTCCGAAGCCGATGATCCCGCTCCTCAATCGGCCGATCATGCTGCACACCGTGGAACTCCTGAAGAAGCACGGCATTACCGACCTGATCATGCTGCTCTACCATCAGCCGGGCATCATCAAGAACTTCTTTCGGGACGGCACCGACTTCGGGGTGAAGATCACCTACGTAACCCCCCTGGAGGACATGGGGACCGCCGGGGCGGTCAAGTGTGCCGAAAAATACCTGGACGAGCGCTTTCTGATCATCAGCGGCGATCTCCTGACCGACTTCAACCTGCAGAAGGTCATCGACTTCCATGCGGAAAACAAGGCGATTGCCACCATCACCCTCACGTCGGTCAAGGACCCGCTCCAGTTCGGCGTGGTCATCACCGACAAGGCGAAGCGGATCACCCAATTCCTGGAAAAGCCCGGCTGGGGAGAAGTGATCTCCGATACCATCAACACCGGCATCTACGTCCTGGAACCGGAGGTGCTCAAGTACATACCGGAGGGAGAGAATTTCGACTTTTCCCAGAACCTTTTCCCCTCGCTGCTGGAGAAAGAGGAGGCGCTGTTCGGGTATCCGGCCAAGGGGTACTGGCGGGACATCGGCAACACCGACTCCTATCGGGAGGCGCACCACGACATTTTCCGCGGCAAGGTGAATGTGCGGATCGACGAGCCAAAGCAGGACTTCGTGGGGAAGGATCTACGGCTCGGCGCCGATGTCCGTCTGGACGACCCGTCCCACCTCCAGGGAACGGTGGTGGTCGGCGACAACAGCCAGATTCTGGGCGAGGCCCAGATCAAGGATACGGTCATCGGCCGCAACTGCACCATTGAAGCGGGGGTCAAGCTCTCCCGCTGCGTCATCTGGGACAACGTCTACATCAAGAGAGGGGCGAAGATCACCGACAGCGTCATCTGCAACAGTGTCCGGGTCGGCCAGGGGGTGGTCATAGAAGAAGGGGGGATCGTTGCCGAAGAGACCTCCATCGGTGAAGAGACCTATATCAAGCGGGATGTGAAGATCTGGCCCCGCAAGGTGATCGAGGCCGGCTCAACGGTAACGGCCAACCTGATCTGGGGTGAAAAGTGGAAACGGTCCCTGTTCGAGGGGGTGATGATCAAGGGGCTGACCAATATCGAACTGACCCCGGAGTTCGTTGCCAAGCTGGGGTGCGCTTATGGCACCTCGCTTCCCAAGGGGAGCTTCGTCCTGGGAGGGCGTGACGCCTACCTCTCCTCGCGGATGCTCAAGCGGAGTTTTTTTGGCGGCATCCTCTCTGCCGGGGTCAACGTCAGGGACCTGAAGATGATCCCGCTCCCCATGCTCCGCTACAAGCTCAAGACCTTTGGCGAGGTGGGGGGGATCTTCTTCCGGCAGGCCTCGGACGATCCCGCCTCAACCGAGATCGTCTTTCTGGACGGCGACGGCCTCGACTTTTCCAGTGCCATGGGGAAAAACCTGGAACGGATCTTCTACAAGGAAAACTTCCGGCGGGCTCACCACAAAGAACCGGGCGGGATCACCGAGCTCCCCCAGGTAAGCGAGTTCTACCGGGAGGGGTTCCTCAGGACCATTGACCGTGAGGCGTTCAAAAAGCAGAACCTGAAGGTGGTCGTCGACTTCAACCATTCCCCGGCCGGCCAGGTCCTGCCGGCGATTCTGAACGAGCTGGGGTCCGAGGTGATCGGTCTCAACGCCTATGTGGACGAGGAGCGGGGGGCGAAAAAGGCCGAAGAGAAAGCGGCCAGCTTGCAGCAGCTGGCCAAGATCGTCGTTACCCTGGAGGCCCAGGCCGGCTTCTGGCTCGATCCCTCTGCCGAGGCGTTCACCCTGGTGGACGAGGCCGGCAAGATCTATGAATCTGCCGAGCTCCTGCCGCTCATGGTGGCTCTGCTCCTGAAGAGCGGCGCCAAGGGGATCTTTGCGGTGCCGGTCAATGCCCCGTCCGTGGTGGAGCAGATTGTCCAGGAAAAACGGAGCCAGGTGACCCGTACCAAAAATAGCGAACGGGCCATGATGGAGGCGGCCCTCTCTTCCGAGGTGGTGCTGGTCGGTTCCATGGATGGCCGTCTGGCATTTCCCCGCTTTCAGACTGCCTTTGACGGCATGTTTGCCATTGCCAAGACCCTTGAGCTGATCGCCGCCAGTGGCGTTCCTCTCTCGAAGATCCATGCCGAGATCCCGCACCGTACCTTCCTGCAGACCTCCAGTGCCTGTATCTGGGAGATGAAGGGGGGGATCATGCGCAAGATGAGCGAGGACAGCCTGGACAAGGAAGCGACCTTTATTGACGGGATCAAGGTGCACTTCGGCGAGGACTGGCTGCTGGTCCTGCCGGACCAGTACGCCTCCTGTGTACACCTGGTGGCTGAGGCCAAAGACCCCAAGACTGCCCAGAAGCTGCTGGACGAGTACAAGAAGAAGGTGGAGAACTGGAAGAAGGAGCTGCAATAAACCCGGTTCGAGGTTCGATGTTCGATGTTGAAAAATTAACCTCGAACCTCGAACCTCGAACCTTGAACAGGTTCTCATGAAACAGCCTTTGTCGGTCATATTTCTCTGGCACATGCACCAGCCCTACTACAAGGACCCGCTCCGGGGGGAGTATATCCTTCCCTGGACGTATCTCCATGGCATCAAGGATTACTATGACATGGCGGCCATTGTGGATGAGGTGGCGGGTGCACGGGCGGTGTTCAACCTGGTGCCGTCCCTTCTGGAGCAGCTGGAGGAGTATGCCGCCGGGCAGGCGGTCGATCCGTTCCTTTCCCGGGGCCGGATGCACCCGGCCGACATGGGGGATGATGACCGCCTCTTTGTCCTGGAGAATTTCTTTGCCGCAAACCGCCAGCGGCTGATCGAACCGGTCAGGCGCTACTTCGAGCTTTTCTGTCTGGCGGGCGGCGATGGCGGGGAGCGGGCACGGGACCGGCTCCGCCTGTTCCGGGACCAGGATATCCTCGACCTCCAGGTCTGGTTTTTCCTCGCCTGGACCGGCGAGGCGGCGAGGCGGCGGCATCCGGCGCTCCAGGAGCTGGTGCGCAAAGGAAGCGGCTTCACGGCGGCCGACAAGGAGCTCCTCTTTGCCACGCACCGGCAGATCCTGGGAGAAATCATCCCCCTCTACAAGCGGTTGCATGCCGAGGGGAAGCTGGAACTGTCGGTCACTCCCTATTTTCATCCGATCCTGCCTCTCCTCTGCGACGTGCGAAACGCCCTGACCGCCATGCCGAAGGCGACCCTGCCGACCCTGCCGTTCAGCTTCCCGCAGGACGCCAGAAGCCAGGTCACAACCGCTGTCGACTATTTCACCGGGCTCTTCGGCTTTGCGCCGGCCGGCATGTGGCCCTCCGAGGGATCGGTGTGCGACGAGGCACTGGAGATCATTGCCGACTGTGGCCTCACGTGGGTTGCCACCGATGAGGGGGTGCTGCTCCATACGCTTCCGGAGGGGCTCGGTCCCGGCCGCGAGGCGCTCTACCAGTCGTACCGGTTCCAGCGTGGCGCCGCAGACCTGGCGATGTTCTTCCGGGATCACGCCCTGTCAGACCTGATCGGCTTTACCTATTCCCAGTGGGATGGGGAGCGGGCCGTAAACGATTTTCGCGAGCGCCTCCTGGCCATCGGCCGCCAGACCCACGGCGTCAGGGTTGTGCCGGTCATCCTGGACGGGGAGAACGCCTGGGAATACTACGAGGACAACGGGTATCCGTTTCTCACCCGTCTTTACCGGACCCTTGTGGATGACCGCGACGTGAGGCTCACCACCTGTTCGGCGTTCCTGGCGGAACATACGACGCACCGGCGCCTGGATCGCATCTACCCCGGTTCCTGGATCAATGCCAACTACGGGATCTGGATCGGGCACCCGGAAGAAAATCTAGGGTGGGATTATCTTTACAAGGCCAGGGAGGCGGCCGTACGCAACCATCCCCGGGTTGCCGAACTCCTTGCCACCGGAGCGGTTGCCGATTTCCCGAACGAGCCCGACGGGACCGCTGCCCTCATCTGTCGTTCGCTCTTCGCCGCCGAGGGGAGCGACTGGTTCTGGTGGTACGGTGACGACCACTTTTCGCCCCATAGCGATCGTTTCGACCTCCTCTTCCGCCGCCACCTGATGAACGTGTACCGGCTGCTGGGGCTGCCGGTGCCGGCTGAACTGTACGAACCGATCAAAAAGAAGAGCCCCGCCGGTTTCGTGCGGGAGCCGGCAGCCCTGATCTCGCCGGTTGTCAACGGCTTTGTGACCGATTACTTCGAGTGGCTCGCCGCAGGCCTCTTCGACCTCTCCAAGCAGGCATCGGCCATGCATTCGGCCGAGAGCATGCTCCAGTCGTTCTTTTACGGCTTCGACCGGCATGCCTTCTATTTCCGGGTTGACGGACAACAGTCCCTGGAAAAGATGCTGCACCCGAGCGATCTCCTGACCCTGCACCTGATCAGCGATCGCGAATACCGTCTGGTCATGGGGCTCGGCGGCGAACAGGGTCTGCTCCAGGTACGGGACGGAGCAGAGTGGCACGACACCGGGACGAGCTGTCACTGGAAGATCATCAAGATCTGCGAAGCGAAGGTGCCGCTCGATATCCTGCACCCCGAGCCCGGCGGCTACCTTTTTGCCTTTTTCACCCTGACCCGGGGCGATGACGAAGTTGGGCGCTGGCCAACCGATGCCCCGATGCGGCTCAGGTACGTCGGGCCGGAGCTGGAGCTGGAAACGTGGCTGATTTGAGGAGAAGATATGTCAGAATTGAGGTGGGACCCGATCAAGCAGCACTGGGTAATCATCGCCACCGACCGGGGGCGGCGACCCCGGGATTTCCGGGTTGAGGAGGCCGGCGATAACGCCGGGGTCTGCCCGTTCTGCTACGGCTATGAAGACAAAACCCCGCCGGAGATCTTTGCCATCCGGAAGTCGGGTGCACCCAATACGCCTGGCTGGCAGGTGCGGGTCTTTGCCAACAAATATCCGGCGCTCAGGATCGAGGGCGACCTGAAGAGCCGCGGTTACGGTCTCTACGATGTCCGCGAGGGGATCGGCGCCCACGAAGTGATCGTGGAGACCCCGGACCACAACAAGAGTATGGCCGACCTGACGGTGGACGAAATCTCCAACGTACTCAAGGCCTATCGGGTCCGCCTGCTGGACCTGCGCAAGGACATCCGTTTCCGCTACATGGTTCTCTTCAAGAACCACGGTACCCGGGCCGGCGCCACCCTCAGCCACTCCCACAGCCAGTTGATCGCCGTTCCCCTGACTCCGCCGGTGGCCGCCACCGAGCTCAAGGTCTGTCGGGACTTCTATTCGGTCCGGGAACGATGCATTTTCTGCGACCTGATCGAATTCGAGATCGCCGAGGGGGCGCGGGTGGTGAAGGAGTCGCCCGACTACCTCCTGATCACTCCCTATGCATCCTGCTTCCCGTTCGAGCTGCGTCTCTATCCCAAACGCCACAGCCATGACTTCGCCCTGATGACCGACGCTGAGCTGCTGGAGCTGGCCGCGGCATTGAAGGACATGCTCATGCGGGTGAAAAAGGTGCTGAAAGACCCGCCGTACAATTTCATCCTCCATACGGTACCGCCCCATCAGCCACGGCCGGGAAAGCCCGACTACTGGGGGTCCATCCAGTGGGACTACCACTGGCATATCGAGCTGGTTCCCCGGCTCACTCAGATTGCCGGCTTCGAGTGGGGGACCGGCTTTTACATCAATCCCACCTCTCCCGAGGATGCGGCTGCATTCCTCCGTGAGGCGGATATCTGAAAAAACAACTACTCAACGAGGTTTACCAGATGAAGATTCTGTTTGTGGCTTCGGAAATGACTCCGCTCGCTTCGACGGGCGGGCTTGCCGATGTGATTGGTTCGCTTCCCAGGGAATTAAAGCTGCTCGGCCATGACGTCAGGGTGATCATGCCGTGCTACCGGACTCTGAACCGTTTGGAACTGCCGATCCGCAAGGCGAGGAAGAGCATTGAGCTCCTCAGCGGCTCCAGTTCATACAAGGGGTTTCTCCGTCAGACGACGATTGACGATATCACGGTGTATCTGATCGAAAGCCGGGACTTTTTTGACCGGGATCATCTCTATGGCCCGCCGGGTGGGGATTACCCTGATAACCACTGCCGGTTCACTTTTTTCTGCCGTGGCGTACTCGACATGCTGAAACGGATGGACTTCCGACCGGACATCCTCCATTGCCACGACTGGCAAACGGCCCTGCTGCCCATCATTCTTCGCTACGAACACCACGACGATCCGTTCTTTGCAGGGATGGCCACCCTCTTCACCATCCATAACCTGGCCTTCCAGGGGATCTTCCCCCGGAAGGCCCTGGAGGAGATGGGGCTGAACAAGACCTGTTACCGGATTGAGCGGCTGGAGTTCTACGGGCAGGTGAACCTGATGAAGGGGGCGCTGTTGACCGCCAATCTGCTGAACACTGTTTCCCCGACCTATCGCAACGAGATTCTGACCCCGGAACTGGGGTGCGGCCTGGACGGGGTCCTGCGTTCCCGCCGGGACGACCTGGTCGGGGTGCTCAACGGAATCGATACGGCGCGCTGGGACCCGGCCTCCGACCGGGCGCTGGCAAAGAATTACACCGCCAGTTCCCTTGCCGCCCGACAGTTCAACAAGCAGCGGTTGCAGAAGCAGTTGGGGCTTGCCGTTGACCCGAACATTCCCTTGGTTGGCATCGTTTCCCGCCTGGCGGAGCAGAAGGGATTCGACCTGATTGTCGAGATGCTTCCCCGCATCGCAGCGGAAAACATCCAGTTGGCAATACTCGGGGAGGGTGATGAGCGTTATGTCCGGGAGTTTGCCTCCCTTGCCCGGTCGGAGGATAAAAAGATTTCCTTTTCGCAGGGTTACAATCCTGCCTTGGCAGCAGGCATCTTTGCCGGGGCCGACATCTTTCTCATGCCGTCCCGTTTTGAACCGTGCGGTCTGGCGCAGATGGTTGCCCTCCGGTATGGTGCCGTGCCGGTGGTCCATAAGGTCGGCGGGCTGGCGGATACCATCAGCGACGAGCGCTGCGGAGCGAAGGAGCCAAACGGCTTCACCTTTGACGACTATACCGCGACTGCCCTTTGGGACGTGCTCCAAAGGGCAGTCGCGGCATTTGGCGACAAGAGCCGCTGGCGGCACATGGTGCGTAACGGCATGCGCCATAATTTTTCATGGGCCAGTTCCAGTCGACAGTATGACGACCTGTATCGGCGGTGTCTGGTGAAGAAGCGGGGGTACTGATGGGGGACCAGGAGCCGGAGAGCGAATTGACCCAACTGGCCCGGGAGGTGCGGAAGCTGGTGGAGGATAATCGCACGTTTCTGGACCGGATCATGGACGATGACTTCGAGCCGGAGGACGACGGGGAGTCCGGGGGAGATTTGCCGGTCGGTTGAGTCCCCGGCCAATCGGTTACGATACGATTGGAGACCTCGGCGATCTCTGCAAAGTGTCAGACCTGTTGGTGGTCATGTCCCATTACCCCGTCGGCATCCTGGTCCGGAAAAGGCTTGGTGCATCCTTCGTCCGGGGCGATCGGCAGCACGATGGTAAACGTGGTTCCCTCGCCAACCCGGCTGGTCACTTCGATATTTCCGCCATGATTCTTGATTATTCCGTACGAAACAGACAGTCCGAGACCGGTTCCGCGGTTTTCCTTGGTGGTGAAGAACGGATCGAAGATTTTTGCCAGCGTCTCTTCGGCAATGCCGCAACCGGTGTCGATTACCCGGACGAAGAGGGATTGTTCGTCCGGGGTGATGTCAATGGTAATGGTCAGGGAGCCGGTACCGTCCATTGCCTGGCCGGCATTGAGCACCATGTTGATGAAGACCTGTTCGATCTGGCCGGGGTCGAGATAGATCAATGGCAGAGCTTTTTGGTAGTTGCGGATTATGATGATGTCCTGAAAGAGCGTCTGGTGTTCCACAAGGGAAAGGGCCGCATCCATCACCTGTGTGAGCGATGTCCTGGTCTTGTGGGGAACCGACTCCCGGGAAAACTTCAGGAGTCCCCGTACTATGTTGGCACATCGTTCCGTCTCCCGGACAATCACCGCCATGTCGTCCTGCAGCGACGGGTCCAGCTTGGCATCTTCGCTCACCAGGTTTGAGTAGACCAGGATGCCGGTCAGAGGATTGTTGATTTCATGGGCGATGCCGGCCACCAGTTCGCCCACGGAGGCGAGCTTTTCCGAACGAACGAGCTGGGCCTGCATCGACTGGATCTCCCGGGTGCGCTCCTCGACCTTCAGTTCCAGGGTCCGGTTCCATCCCTGCAACTCCTGGCGAGCCTTCTTGAGGGAGGTTGTCATAGAGTTGAACGATTCGGCCAGTTCACCCAGCTCGTCGTCGGAGCTAAAGGGGATGGTCTGGGTCAGGTCCCCTTGGGCCAGCAGGTTCGTGTGGTCCAGGAGATGCTTGACCGGCTTGTTGACCAGTTGCTGGGTGAAAATCGCCAGGAAGAGGGATATGAGGAGCAAGAGGACCATGGTCAGGCCGATGACCCACGAACGGGAGGAGCTGAGCTGGGCCTGCATGTTTTCCAGGGAGACGATTACATCGAGGACGCCGAGGACCTTGGCGCTTTCCGGATGGAAATGGCAATCGGCAACGTAACAGCTCGTCTCGTTATAGATGGCCTTGGCCAGTCCCATCACCTGCTTTCCGCCGGCAAGGGTGAAGATGCGGCTTCTGTTCATGGTGGAGGCATGGAGCAGCGGCTCCCCACTGGCGTGGCACATGGTGCAGGCAGCGGCCTTTTTGTCCAGAACCGTGCCCGCCTCCTTGGGGTTCGTGGAGAAGATGATCTGGCCTTCCTTGTTGATGAGCCGGATGCACTCGATCCCCTTTTGACTGCCGGCATCCTGCATGATCCGGTCGACCTGCTTGCGGTCGTTGACCAGCATCTGGTAGTGGGTCACATTGATGAGGGTCTCGCTGAGGAGTTCGGCATTGTTCACCGCGTCGTCCAAGAGGAGCTTCCGTACGCCATGGATGTTCAGGTAGGCGAAGAGGGTCATGGTGATGAGGAGGACCACGCTGGTGACGATCGTCAGTTTTGTCGTGAGGCTGCGGTGCATATAGTATTCGTTTAATTAATTAAATTTTTTCTCCATTATAACTTTCTGTTGCATTTCGTCAATGCAATCTCCATCATCATGCACACTAAGCTGATGACTCACGGATTCACTATACCTGCACGGAAGGATCAGACATGAAGCGCAACAGAGTTGCCCCGGGGTATTTCCCCTTTTCCATACAGCTCCGCCGGTCCCTCTGGGACACCCTTTCTCTCGGGCCGGCAGCAACCGCCATTCGTGACGGAAAGTTGCCGCAGGTCATGTTCTACCGGGAGCTGGCTGCCCGCCTCTCCCCCCAGCCGGGCCGTGCCGGGCAGCCGGTCCATGCCGGCATGCTCGGTCTCTACTCCCTGCAGCTGCGGATATTCCGGACGGTTATCGACCGCTATGCCGGGGAACAGCACCCCGGGATACTGGAACAGGTACTGGCCGCTGCCGGTTTTTCCTGCGACTCGCCCGACCTCTTTGCTGTGGCGGAGCGGTTCGCGTCCCTCTTTCCCGGTACCGACCTCCTGTTCGGAGACCGTGTCGATGCCGCAGCCTGGCTTGGGGAGGATAGCACCGATCATGCCAGAAAGAAGGAGATTGCGGCTGAACTGCTGCTGCTCAGGCTGGCAACGGAGAACCGGGCGCTCGATCCGTTCCGCGAACTCCTCGACGACACTGAACTGGCGGCCGGCAGCCGCTATCCCCAGCTCGTATCCGGTGTGGAGCGGCAGTTGGCCAGGTCGCCCGTGGTGGCTCCGTTCAACCTGACCCTGCCGGAATTGCTCCGCCTCCCCTTGAAGGCGGCACCAGCTTCCCTCTATGACCAACTGGAGTACATTCGGACAAACTGGCGCGCAATCCTGCCGGATGAGCTGCTGACTGAAATGCTGTCGGCCTTTGCGGTGGTCCGCGAGGAAAGCCGCATCTTTGCCCCCCGCGGCGAGCCCGGAGGGGCGCCGGTCCTTGAATTCGGCCGGGCCGGTGGGGCCGGCATCAACGACTATTATCCCGAGCCCGAGCGCTTTTCGGCGGATACGGACTGGATGCCCAATGTGGTCCTCCTGGCCAAGATGGTCTATGTCTGGCTGGGGCAGCTGTCGAAACAGTATGGCAGGGAGATCACGCGGCTCGATCAGATTCCTGACGCGGAACTGGACCGGCTGGCCCGCCGGGGGGTCACCGGCCTCTGGCTGATCGGCCTCTGGGAGCGTTCGCCGGCCTCGCAGCGGATCAAGCAGATGTGCGGCAACCCGGAGGCGATCTCGTCCGCCTACTCCCTGTTCGACTACACCATCGCCCACGATCTCGGGGGGGAAGAGGCCCTCTGGAACCTGCGGGAACGGGCGCTCAAACGGGGCATCCGGCTGGCCAGCGACATGGTTCCCAACCACACCGGCATTTACTCCAAGTGGACCGTGGAGCACCCGGACTGGTTCGTCCAACTGGACTATCCGCCGTACCCGGCCTACCAGTTCAACGGCCCGGATCTCTCCTCCGCGCCCGAGGTGAGCCTCCATATCGAGGATGGCTACTGGGAACGGCGGGATGCGGCCGTGGTCTTCAAGCACTATGACCACCGCGACGGCCGGACCCGCTACATCTACCACGGCAACGACGGTACCAGCACGCCGTGGAACGATACGGCCCAGCTCAACTACCTGAATCCCGAGGTGCGGGAGGCGGTGGTCCGCACCATCCTCCATGTTGCCCGGATGTTTCCCATTATCCGTTTCGATGCGGCCATGACCCTGGCCAAGAAGCACTACCAGCGCCTCTGGTTCCCCCAGCCCGGTCACGGCGGGGTGCCGTCCAGGGGGGAGCACGGCCTGACCCGGGAGCAGTTCGATGCGGCCATGCCCGAGGAGTTCTGGCGCCAGGTGGTGGACCGGGTGGCGTCCGAGGCGTCCGATACCCTGCTCCTGGCCGAGGCGTTCTGGCTGATGGAGGGGTACTTCGTTCGCACCCTGGGGATGCACCGGGTCTACAACAGCGCCTTCATGAACATGCTGAAAATGGAGGAGAACGCCAAGTACCGCCAGACCGTGAAGAACGTGCTGGAGTTCAACCCCCAGGTGCTGCAGCGGTTCGTCAATTTCATGAACAATCCGGACGAGAAGACCGCGGTCGAGCAGTTCGGCAAGGAGAGCAAGTACTTCGGTGCCTGCGTCCTGCTGGTGACCATGCCGGGGCTGCCGATGATCGGCCATGGACAGGTGGAGGGGTTCCACGAGAAGTACGGCATGGAATACAAGAAGGCTTATTGGGATGAGCCGGTGGACGAGCACCTGGTGCGGGAGCACGAACGGAGGATATTTCCGCTGATGCGGCGGCGCTGGCTCTTTTCCGGCGCCGACAGCTTCGTGTTCTATGACTTCTGGAGCGGCTCCCACGTCAACGAAGATGTCTTCGCCTACTCGAACCGGGTCGGTGAGCATCGGGCCATCATCGTCTACCACAACAGGTTTGCTTCCACCTCCGGCTGGATAAGGAGCTCCACTTCCTTTGCGGTAAAGAACGGGTCGGGCGATATGGAACTGCGCCGGACGACCCTTGGCGAGGCGCTCTCTTTCAAGGGGGATGGCCGGCACTACTACCTGTTCCGCGATTATGCCAGTGACCTCGAGTATATCCGCAATGGCCGCGAACTGTGCGAGCAGGGGCTGTTCGTGGAGATGGAGGCGTACGAATACCACGCCTTCCTGGACTTCAGGGAGATCTGGGACGACGAGTTCGGTACCTGGGGGAAGCTGTGCCACCAACTCAATGGGCGGCCCGCTCCCAGCATGGACGAGGAGGTGAAACAGGTTCGTTACGCCGACCTCATCGACCGGCTGCGGGGGCTTTGCGACCGGCACAGCGGACTTATTACCGGGGCCTTCGGTGACGTGCCGGTAACAAGCCTGGACAAGGCGAAGCGTGCGTTTTGTGCCGACCTCGGCGTGTTCCTGGCTGCCTTGGCAGCAACCGCCGGGCTGACGGAGGATCCGCAGTCGATCGAGAAAGCAATCGCCAAGGAGCTGGATTTCCTTGAAGGCCTGGTTGCCGAACCGGTCGCACGCGGGGAGATGGAGCCGGTTGCGACGCTGACTGGGTATACTGCCCGTATCCTTGCCTTTTCCCTGCTTTGCCTGCACCGTGCGGGCGAACTTTACGGAGACAAGGGGAGTGTCGGCGTCTCTGCTGACCTGGCGCACCGTTTTGGCCTGTTTCGTCCGCTCGAAGAAGCGCTTCATGCCGAGGCCGGCGAGGAGGCCGATCCTCTGGCAACGCTGGAGGTGCCATCCATAGTGGCCCTGTTTGCAGCCCTTCTGCGTTGGCAGGAGGCACTGGTGACTGCACCGGAACTGGTGGAAACCCAACTGGCCGAACTGCTCTCCGACAACGATGTGGCAACCTTCATCGGTCGTCATGAGAGCGGCGGGTATGAGTGGTTCGTCAAGGAGCGTTGGGATCTGCTGGTGAGCTGGTTGTATCTCGCTGCCCTGACCGTGGTGGCCGGCACGGCGAAAAATGGTGCCGTTACTGCCACACGGCGAAAGGCGTTGCTAAAGAGCGCGTCAACCCTTGCTGGGCGAGCGGCGACGGCCGGCTATCGCGTGGATCGATTCCTGCGGATGGGCATACGTAATCCCCTGAATCGGTGAGGTTCGGGAGTTGGTGCAGTTGGTGGCAAATCTGCAAAGAGCCCCGGAATTGCTCTGGTCAACGTCCCTGCCATCTGTTATAAGGGCAGGGACGACCCGACTATCCGTGACCAAAGCAGGCAAAGGAGAGTTTGACGTGCGACGTGCAGTGAACATGGTGTTGATTGGTTTCATGGTGTTGACAGCCTTTGGGTGTGCCCAGAACTATTACAATATCCCGAGGGAGAGTTACGAGAAAAAGGTCCGGGTCCTGGGGGTAGTGCCAATCCTGGTGGATGCGGAATCCGATATCCGCCATCCGGAAAAGGGTGCCGTCGTCTCCCTGCTCAAAGAGGCGAACCGGAAGAACGAAAAGGAGTTGGTGGCGCTTCTCAAGGATACGGGCTCCTATTTTTCCGTCCGGCTGCTGGACGAGGACGCCGACCAGCTGTTTACCGGCCTGGGCGCCCGGCGCGAGCGGCGTGACGACGGCGGCGTGATCTACAACAAGTATTTTTTCCGGCCCGAGGCCCTGCAGGGGCTCGTTGATCGGCACAAGACGGACGCGGTCATGATTGTGACCGCGAGCGGCCTGACCCGCCAGGACAAGTTCTATTCCAGCAACCTGCTCTCCTATCTGGCCGGGGAGTACAACTTCCTGACCTTCTCCGCCCAGGTGCTCGACCGTGACGGCACCGTGCTCTGGGAATATCCCAATTTCCGTCAGCGGATTATCAGCTACCCCGCGTTCATGGCCCTCCAGTATCCCGACTTCGACGAGGCCAAGGCCAATGCCGCCAACGAGGTCGAGGTGAAGTTCAAGACCGTGGCCGGCATCGGCCGCGCCCTGGCCAAGAGCGAGGAGTCGCGGCTGCAGCCGAAGGCGTCGGTGTCGACCCTCTACCGCGACCTGTTCGATGCCATGGTGTCGCTGATGGGGAGTGGCCGGTCGGCCGAGCAGAAAGAGAAGACGGCAACAGCCCAACCAGTTGCAGTGCCATCGGCACCGGCGCCGGTCATGGTGCCACCGGCTCCCGCTGCCCCGGTGGCGGTACCCGCTTCTGCTCCGGAACCGCCCGTTGCCGAGCAGCCGCAGGCGATCGCCCCGCCGGCGCCGATTCAGGAGCTGCCGGTCAAGTAACCGGCGCCTTTTCCCCGGCATAGCGTGAACAGCCCGGTCGACGTCCTGTCGGCCGGGCTGTTCACTTAGATCCTTCGCCCTCTCACATCCCCATCCCATAATGTCCCATGCTCCCATCATCCCGATATCCTCATGCTCGACAATGTGGCAATGGAACATGGTCATGCCGTCGTAGTCCATGACCGGGACAAGAATGGTGGCGCTTCCCATCTTCGGGATCGTGACCACGTCTTTCCAGGCGGGAATGGAGGTGTAGAGCGAAGCGTAGCCGCTGTCGCCGCCCGAGATGGAGAGAACCTGGCATGAATTGACGTGCTGGTGGAACGGATGGTCCATGTTGCTCTGGTTGACGATCTCCCAAACCTCGTATGAATCAAGGTGTGACATGACCTTGTAGGTGTGGGCCATGTCCGTGAACGAGATGCCGTTGATGTACCCTCTCCCCATCATCATGCTGAGGGTCAGCTGCCGCCGCGGCAGCAGGGCCAGGTTCATATTCAACCGTGTCGCCGCGGGCTTGATGGAAGCCGGCAAGGCATCGACCGTGGAAATCCCCCGTAGGTGAGGAGGGTAACACGGGTACCGTTCAGCGACAGCCGCGTCTCTCCGACCGTGAGCCTGTAGGCTCCCATGCTGTCCTTAACCGCGTCCGGGATGTCGTAGAGCGCCGACCCCGGAGGCGGGTCGATGATGGTCGTGCCACCACCCATGCCACCGCTTCCCATCATGGCGCGGGCCAGGCCGGCATGAAGCCCGACATAGGCGCTGGCGGCCGCGACTGCGCCCCCGGCCAAAAATTCCCTGCGAGTTACCCTATCTCGTTTCATTGGCGTACCTCCGGATAGTTTGGGAAATCCTTCGTCGTCCATCCGGGCCACTATCTGCCGGGCGGGTTGGTGTGGCAATCATAACAGCTCACCGTTTGCCCCTTAGCATAGACCTTCAGGTCCTGTCCGGTGGAGTGGAAGCTTCGCGTCGTGAAGGTCCGGGAGAGCCTGGTTCCCCGGTAGTCCTTGCCGTGGCAGACGGTGCAGGCCTGCGGGTCGGCCTTGGCGGCACGAGTATGGGTATAGACCCAGCCCTGGCCGAGGGTGTGGAGACCGTGCGGACCACCCGCATCGCTCTGCGGCAGTTCCCGCAGGTGGCAGACGGTACATTCCGCAACCGTCCCCGGGTATCCCTGCAGCTGTGTGCTCTGGACATTGTCATTTGCCTCGGAAGTTGCGTACTCGGCATGGGTCGAGCCGTGACATGCTTCGCACTGCATGGCTCCGTGGGTAGCGCCGAGCTTGTAGAGCGCGGCGCCCGTCGAGAAGATGCTTGTTGCCTGGCGGAAATTGCCGGAACCGTCAAAGGCGTTGTTGTCCCGCACGTAGGTGCCGTCAGCGGACTGGTAATGGCAGTACTGGCACTTCGGCACATCGATCCAGCCTTTCCTCCCCAAGGCCCCCACGACAGACATGGGGCCGTGGCAGCTCTGGCACTGGAGGGCGGCCGAGCCGTCCGGGTTCTTGGCGATCCCCATCACCCCCCGCAGACACTGGGTAGTCGATCCCGGGTGGCAGTAGTAACAGCCGGTTCGGTCCATGGTCTGGTCGAGGGGCATGCCGGTGTTGTCATCCATGGCGTGGACCCCGTGCCACGAGTGCATCGAGGTGGTGAGCTGCTTCACCCCTGCTACTCCCTTCGTCCCCAGGGCGTTGGAGGGGTGGCAGCTGGCGCAGAGAATCGGTCTGCCACTGTCTGAGGTCGCCAGGAGACCTGCCGACGAAAAGCCGTTGAAGGCGAGGGCCGTGGCATAGAGCGGGTTGGCTCCGTTCCTATTGTCGTGGAGCCGGAGAATGTTCCGCTTCCAGTCCTTTTCGGGATTGGAGTCGTAGACCCAGGCCGGGGAGGGCTGGGCCGCGGGGTCGCCGGTACCCGAGGCGTGGCAGTGGCTGCACGCCAACTCGTCGCTCACCGGCAGGACCGTTACGATGGTGGCGAGAACCTTCCCGCGGGCGTCCTTTGCCACGACCTTCACCATCGGGTAGTAGTTGGTGTTCCCTGCGTCGTCATAGGGAACGATCGGCAGCCCCTCTGCCTTCCAGAAGCCGAGGGCAGGGTCGTAGGCCATGGGCGCGGGGGTGAGGCTCGGCACGGGATTTCCCGCCAGTCCCCTGTCCGTCGGGAGCGTCACCCCGAAGAGGGAGAACACCCACTGCCAGAAATTCGTTTTCCCCTGGCTCGTGGTGTTGAGCGAGCCGCGCGTGTCGGGAGTTGCCTCGTAGGTGAGGGTCACGCCCGAGGTGACCAGCTTGCCGCTGAGGCGGTCTATCAGCTGGGCATGGAGGTTGTTGTAGGGGGGAAGAATGGCAAAGACCGAATAGTCGTGATCAATGCAGTGCATGCCGAGGTCGTTCCAGGCGATGAGGGCATACGTGCCGGTGGCGGCGCCTGAGACCCTTCCCGCTACGGGCGCCGAGCCCCCGGGATCGCTGCCGACGCAGCCATTCAGGATGAAAACAAGCGAAAGGATGGATACAGTGAAAATTATTTTTTTCATGACGCTCCCCCTAGTACCCTTAGCAGTTGTTTATTGTGTTCCTGTTCTGCGGTGGAATGAAAGTTGAGTAAAACAGTTTGTGATTGCAATAAAAAAGGGCCATCAATGCAGGCCCTCAGTTGATCTTATGGAGTACATTATTCATGGGCAACCTCTTCCATCCGAGCGCGACGGCACTGGAACAAGTTCCTTTTCACGACTCGCCCCATGCGCCCGTGATTGCATTGTGAGTTGATGGTTGTGCTACCCTGCCGCTAAGGTGCTCCAGGCAAATTTGGTGCCATTGGTTGTTCGGGCAGTGTTGGGGGGAAATATTCGTGCGATATCAGGTCGCTTTATCCGTTGATCGGAAAAGAAATTGATTATTTGCGGCTAATAAAGGGGTGTAAGGAGAATTTACAGTAGGTGGATATATCTTACTGAAAACGGTTGCGTCGGCGATGAGTTACCTTGATTGGTGGGCGTGTGAAACGATATCCGGACGGCGACACTGCGACCTTCCGGTGGATATATGTCGCAATCCGAGAGGTGGGCTAAGACGTCGTAGAGGCTTAATGGATTCAGGATGGTATCAGCCACCAGCAAGAAATGCCAGAATGGAGGCATGTCATGCCATCTCCCTTCGAGGCGCCCTGAACGATCCATTCCGGCTGCTGAACACGCATGGCTTCAACTTCCTTTGCTCAGCTCACGTGCGGGCATCTGCAGCATGATACCGGTCCGCATGATAGGAGCTGCGGACATACGGGCCGCTCTCCACATGGGCGAAGCCAAGCCCCTCGGCTGCCGCTTTCAACTGCTCGAAACGCTCCGGCGGGACGAACTCCACCACCGGCTGGTGGCGGCGGCTGGGTGCCAGGTACTGGCCGATGCTCACGTAGGCGCAGCCGACGCCACGCAAGTCAGTCAGGACGGCAAGCAGCTCCTCTTCCGTCTCTCCCAGTCCGAGCATGACCCCCGACTTGGTCGGGATCTCCGGGGCGATCTCCCGTGCCATGCGGAGGAGTTCCAGTGAGCGGTTGTAATCGGCGCCGGCCCGGATATGGTAGAGACGGGGAACCGTCTCCAGGTTGTGCCCCAGGATGTTCGGCCCGGCATGCTGGATCGTTTCCAGCGCCTTCCGGTCCCCTTGCAGGTCGGGGATCAGGAGTTCTATGGCGGTCTCCGGTGCCGAGCGCCGGATGGCCGCCACCGTTGCGGCGTAGTGGTTGGCACCGCCGTCGGCAAGGTCGTCCCGGGTGGGGGAGGTGACCACCACATGGGCCAGGGCCAGCCGCTGCACCGCATCGGCGACGCGCCCCGGCTCCTGGGGGTCGGCCGGCAGGGGGGACGCTTTTCCGACGTTGCAGAAGGTGCAGTGCCGGGTGCAGATGGCCCCCAGGATCAGGAAGGTGGCCTGCCGCTGCCGGAAGCATTCGCTGATGTTCGGGCAGGAGGCCTCCTGGCAGACCGTGTGCAGCGAAAGGCCTGCCAGGAGCCGTTCCATGTCGGCATTGGCGGCTGGGGAGACCTTCTTCTGCAGCCAGGACGGTTTTCTCCGGATTTCCATTAATACCCCCTTCTGCCCTTTTCTACCCTGATCCGGGACGAGGCGCAACCGGAATCTATCCGTTTGACTCGACGCTCCCCGGCGTTATAGTCTTACGATAGCAGTTCAGAACAGCACACATGGAGAACACAATGGCACGCTGGCGCAAATGGTTGATCGGGGTGTTTGTGGCAGCTCTGCTGTGCGCTGGGTTCATTGCCTTTATACTCCCGGGCATCGTCCGGAGCCAGCTGGAACAGCAGGTCAGCCGTGCGACCGGCCGCACCCTCACCGTCGGCCGGATATCCATAAACCCTCTTACCTGGAGTGCGGGGCTGGAGGGAGTCAGGCTGAGCGAAAAGGGGAGCAGCCTCCCGTTCGTCTCCTTCAGCAGCGCCCGGGTGCGGGTGAGCCCCGCTTCAGTCTGGCGACTGGCGCCGGTTCTCAACGACATCAGCCTGGCCGCACCCCGCGTGCGCATCGTCAGGACCGGTCCGAATCGGTTCAATTTCAGCGATCTGCTGGAGAAAAAGCCTGAAGAGAAGAAAAAGGAACCGGGCGAACCGGCCCGATTTTCCCTCAACAATATCGTCCTGAGCAACGGCTCGATCGATTTCCGGGACGATGCCCTGTCGACCCCGAAACTGCATACCGTCCGGCAGCTCCTTATTCAGATCCCTTTTGTCAGCAACATCCCCTACCTGGCCGACCGGTATGTGGCGCCGAAACTGACCGCTCTGGTCAACGGCGCGCCCCTGGCTTTCGAGGGGAAGATGAAGCCGTTTGCCAAGGGGATGGAGGCATCTGTCGCCATAAAGCTCCGCGAATTGGAGATCCCCTTTTACGCCGCCTATTTCCCCAAGGAGTTGCCGCTGCGGGTAACGGCCGGCCGTTTCTCCACGGATCTTATTGTCAACCACCGCCTGACCAAAGGGGAAAAGCCCGATATCGCCGCAACCGGAACGGTCACCCTGAACGGGATCGATTTGAGGGAACGTAGCGGTGAGCCGCTGTTTACCCTGTCAGAGGGGAAGCTGGCCATTGCCCGGATCGGGCTGCTCAGTGGCGAATACCGGGCCGCGAGCATTTCTCTGGATACCCCTGTGGTTACCGTAGCCCGGAATCGGCAGGGAGGGTGGAATTTCCAGCGATTGACGGACCGCGGTAACTCTGGCAAGCACTCTACTGAAGCCGGCAAGACCCGGGGGCAGACGGCAGGAAAGGCTGCACAGCCGCTCATAGCCGTTGGCGAGACGCGGGTGACCAACGGCACGGTGCGCTTCAGCGATGCCGTCCCACCCGGTGGGTTCACGGCCGAGGCGAGGCAGCTGGCAATTACGGTGACCGGTTTTTCCAGCGAGCAGGGGAAAATCGCCAACCTCTCCCTGGGGTTCACTACCCCCCGCAACGAACAGTTCGCCGCCAGCGGCACCCTGTGCGTCACTCCACTGGCGTTCACCGTCCGTCCGGTTCTCACCAACGGGGTTGTGGAGATTTCCTATCCCTACCTTGCCAACTATCTCACCGCGCCGATTTCCGGGCGGCTCAATGCCAGCGGCGAGCTGAGTTACTCGGCAGAAGAGGGGCTGCGAATCGCTGGCGGTGACCTGCAGCTGCGGCAGCTGGCACTTTCATTCGCCCCGCGGGAAGGGATCAGAATCCCGCTCCTGGCGGTGAACGGGGCGGCCTACAGCCAGAAGGAGCAGTCCCTCACGGTTGATAAGGTGACACAGCAGGGGGGAGAGGTCGTTATTTCCCGTGACGCCAGCGGCGTTTTTTCGCCAGCGCGCCTGCTCAAAACGCAGCCGGCCGCATCGGTGCCGCTGCCGGCGAAGCAGAAAACGCGTGATGAGAAGGGCACGCCGCTGCGCTTTACTGTGAAGCAGGTAACGATGAGCGGCCTTAATGCCTCGTTTACCGACCATACCCGTGAAGACGCACCGACCTTTACCCTGAAGAAGGCGAGCCTTTCCCTGTCAGACCTGCGCGGGCCCCGGATGACTTCCATGCCGTTTCGCTTTGCTGCCGGCTATGGCCAGAAGGGTTCCCTCAAGGTTGACGGCCGCATCTGTCCGGTCCCGTTCCTTTTCAAGGGAAACGTGGCGCTGGCGCGGATTCCGGTGCTGGATGCCGATCCGTACCTGCCGGACGGGGTGAACGTGGTGCTGGCCGACGGCTCGCTGGACGCGACCCTGGCTCTCGACCTGACCGCCCGTACAGCCGGGATTGGCGGCAGTTTCAAGGGGAGCCTGGGGGTGCGCAACTTCTACAGTCTCGACGCCGAGGAGAACGAGGACCTGCTCAAGTGGGAGAGCCTGCAACTCGATGGGGTGAGCGGCACCCTTGCTCCCTTCTCCCTGCAGCTGGCCGGCGTTTCGCTCAACAACTACTACGCCAGGGTCATCATCAACCGGCAGGGCGTAGTCAACCTGCAGGATCTCTATCGGCCCGATCCAGCAGCAGCCGTGGCCACCAAGCCCGTAGCGGCTCCAGCGGTAGCCGCGCCTTCGGCGGCGCCGGCTTCTGCCGCGGCGGCTCCTCCTAACAAGAGTATCCGGATCGATACCGTCACCCTTCAGGACGGGGTCCTCAATTTCACCGACCGCCACCTGAGCCGGGAATTTTCCACCACCATGGTCAATCTGGGGGGGAGGGTGAGCGGGTTGACCTCTGAGGAGGGGAAGGTTGCTGACGTGGACCTGCGGGGCAATCTGGAGAACCAGTCGCCGCTGCGCATTACCGGCCGGATCAATCCGCTCAAGGGTGATCTGTTCCTGGATATCCTGATCCGTTTCAGCGATATCGAACTGGCCCCCATGACCCCTTACTCGGGCACCTATCTCGGCTACACCGTGGACAAGGGGAAGCTGACGCTTGACCTCAAGTACCTGATCGAGCAGAAGCGTCTCAAGGCGGAAAACAAGGTGTTCATGGACCAGCTGACCTTTGGCAATGCCGTTGAGAGCGACAAGGCAACCAGGCTGCCGGTCCGTTTGGCCGTGGCCCTGCTCAAAGACCGGAAGGGTGAGATCCGGCTCGACCTGCCGGTGGCCGGCCGTACCGATGATCCCGATTTCAGCATCTGGGGAGTGGTCTGGCAGATACTGAAGAACCTGCTGGTCAAGGCGGCAACGTCCCCCTTCTCCCTTCTCCAGTCCATGTTCGGCGGTGGCGACGACTTCAGCGGCGTTGCCTTTGCCCCGGGAACGAGCAGATTGAGCGCAGCCGAGGAGGGGAAACTGCGCAATCTTGCCAAGGCGTTGCTGGACCGACCGGCCATCAAGCTGGAATTGACCGGCTTTGTCGACCGGGAGCGTGACGCGGAAGGGTACCGGAGCGAACTGCTCCTGAAGAAGATGAAGACCGAGAAGTTGCTGGCATTGGTAAAGGAGAAGCGGGACGTTGCCGGCCAGACCACGGATAGTGCGGAGATCCTGCCGGCCGAGTCCTCGGTGTTGTTGAAGAGTGTGTACGAAAAGGAGAAGTTTCCGAAGCCGCGCACGATCATCGGCACCCTGAAGAGCCTGCCCGATGCGGAGATGAAGAAGCTGATCCTGGCCAACACCGTGGTGGGAGAGCAACAACTGCGGGCACTGGCACGGGAACGGGCAATGGCGGTACGCACCTTTTTGGTAAACGACGTCAAACTGCCGCAGGAGCGGATTTTCGAAAAGAGCGGCGATATCTTCGCCCCCCCGAAACAGCAGGAGATGTCAGGCAGTCGGGTCGAGTTCGGCGCGGTTGCCCAGTAAGGAGGCGATCGTCGTGGGATACCTTCTCTGCGGGATAACGGGCTGGTTCGGGATTACCCCCCGCTCGTTTCCCCAAGATTCCAGGCGGCCCCGCGGTACTTGACGAGAAGCTCTCCGGCAACATCCTCTTCCCGGGAACTGATCGTGCCGGTTTCTAGTGTCCCCCCCTGGTTCTCCCGAAAGGCTGCTTTCAGCATATCTTTCAACGACCCCTCTTCCAGCCGAATCCCCTCTTCCCACAGGCTCGTGGTTCCCTCTTTCACTCCGACAGGGGCTTCCCGCAGAAAGCGTACCCCTACGTCGGTCATGTTCCTGAGCGGAATGGAGCCGTGCTGAAAGATGGCGTTTTTCAGCCGGCGCTGGGCGTTGCCGCCGATCTTTCTGTCGCCTATCAGGATGTCGTAGCTCTCTTTGCCGGCGAAACAAAACGGCGTCCGTTCACCGAGAACTGTGCCGGGTGGAAGGCGATCGACCGCGTAGGAGGCATCGAGGCCGAGCTGCCGGTACAGGGAGAGGAGGAAGGAGGTCAGAATTCGGAACGATTCCTTTATGGAAGCGGCTGGTGGGAGGTGGTGGGGGGCGCAGACCAGGCTGTAGGTCAGTTCCGCGGCATGGTAGATGACACCGCCGCCGGTGATGCGGCGGACAACCGGGACACCGGCAGCATGACAGCGATCCAGGTCGAGGACCTGTTCCGCATTCTGGAACCGTCCCAGCGACAGCGTTGCCGGGGCCCAGCCGTACAGGCGGAGCACGGGGCGTGACCCGTTCGGGTCGAAGCTGGAGAGAAGTGCCTCGTCAATGGCCATGTTGGTCGGTCCGTCAGCGGGACCGGTGTCAATGCAGCGCCACCGTTGAGGACCGTTTTTTCGTGTGTCGGGCATGACGTGCCCCTGTGCGCGTGAGGATAGTTTCCTTAATAGCACACTCAGGGGGATGAGTACATGCCGGAGTCGGGGAACTCACTGCACGGCGGTGGCGAGTTGTGTCCCCTTTTTGAGGGTGAGGGGAGTGGGTACCCGTTTGTTGGGTTTGTCGGCAGTGTCCAGAAACTTGACGGCGAGGCGCCTTGATTCATCGCCGAGGCGGTAGATCTTTTTCCGTTCATCCCAGGAAACCAGTCCCCTGCTTTCCAGTGCTATCAAGAGGAGCAGTGCTTCGCTCCGGGTACACCGCAGACTGAAGGCCAGATCGCCGATGCTCATGCTGCTGTTCCCTTCGGCGAGGATATCCATGAGCATGAGCGCCTTCTCAGTCGTTTGGACCGTCTGCATGTGCTTTTCCTTGATCATTACTCGTCTCCTGCTCCCACGGACAGGGGCCTGGCTCTGCGTGACGAGCGCGATCTTGGTTCCTTCTTGAGACCGCTGATACTGACGTGGTGCGAGTATTGGAGCATCGCCTCCCGCATGACCTGTGACACGCTTTTTCTGGTGACCCGGCTGACCAGTTGCAATGCCTTTTTTTCATCATCATTGATGCGCAGGGATACCACGTTGTATTTGGGGATTTTCTTCATTTCTTATACTCCTCATCGGTGGTGTCTGTTCAAGCTTGCCCGGTTGGCCGGGCGTACGTCGTAATAACAGGAACTTGTTTTTGATTTCGCTTAGCGAAACATAGTTCTCGTAGCTGGAACTATCATTAGCGTATAATGCGCAAAGTGTAAACAAAAAAAATGACTGCCTATTGAAGATATAATAGGGTTATTTTGGCTGCGAGCCATAGGTTATGGGGTTCGCTACGTTTGTGATCCTGCAGAAAAGGTGATACGCTTGTTTCATGACACGAAACATGTCGTGGGAGTTTTTCCGTTTGACTTCCATCGCCCTTTGTGCAAACTTTGTTCGGCAACTTACTATGATTACAGGAGTTAACATGGCGACGGATGGTGTCGAATCGGGTGAGGAGAGCGAGCGCCAGTCGGTACGGGCTTTGGCACGGGGGTTGGAGATCCTGCGTTGCTTCAGGCCCGGCGACCGGTTTCTGGGGAACCAGGAGATCTCCCAGCGCACCGGTCTGCCAAAGCCGACCGTCTCACGTCTGACCTACACACTGACCGGTCTGGGGTATCTCAATTATTCGGAGAAATACGGAAAATACTATCTGGGGACCTCCGTGCTGGCCTTGGGATATACCATGCTGGCCAACATGGATGTTCGCAAGGTCGCGCGGCCGTTCATGCGGGAACTGGCCGAGTATGCCCAGGCCTCGGTGTCGATCGGTGTGCAGGATCGCATGAACATGCTGTACGTCGAAGCATACCGGAGCAGTTCAACGGTCACCCTTACCCTCGATGTGGGCTCGCAGATCCCCATTGCAACCACCTCCATGGGGCGTGCACTCCTCTGTGCCCTGCCTGAGCCGGAGCGAGTGGAGCTTCTTGAGCAGATCCGGGTACGAAGTGGGGAGCAGTGGCCGAAGATAGAGGCCGGGTTCCTGCAGGCACGGAAAGACTACGAAGAGCGGGGGTTCTGTTTTTCCCTGGGGGACTGGAAAAAGGACGTACACGCGGTGGCGACCGCCCTGGTTCCAGCGGACGGTTCGCGGACTCTTGTCTTCAACTGCGCCGGCGCCGCCTTTCAGTTACGCCGGCATATGCTGGAGGACGATATCGGCCCCCGGTTGTTGAATCTGGTTACCAACGTGCAGGAAGCGCTGGACAGGATCTGAACCATCCCGGGCTACTGCCCCGCTCCCCGCACTGTCTCAAGCAAGTCGGCCGGGCTTCCGTTCCGGCTCGTACTCCTTCGCATCTCCCCCTAGCAGTGGGCTAATTGTCGAACATCAGCTTGCGTTCCAGATCCATGGAGTGGGAGATGCGCTTGGCATCCTCCACCGTGATGAGGTCCTGCTTGCACAGTTGCAGCAGGTGCTGGTCCAGGGTCTGCATCTGGTAGAGGGAATTGCCGGTTTCGATGTGCTTTTCGATTTCGTCCAGACGCCCTTCCCGGATGCACGCCTGAATCGTTGTGGTGGCGCGCATGATCTCGACCACAGGGATGATGCTTTCGCCGGATTTGCCCTTGACCAGACGCAGGGAGACGGTGGCGACCAGGATGTCCGCCAGTCTCTGCCGGAGAATCTCCTGTGCCTCGGGCGGGAAGTTGCCGACGATGCGGTTGATCGTTGATACGGCGCCCTGGGTGTGCAGGGTCGAGAGGACCAGGTGGCCCGTCTCCGCAGCCTTGATGCAGGCATCGATGGTCTCTTTGTCGCGCATCTCCCCTACCATGATCACGTCCGGGTCCATGCGCAGGGAGGCCGTCAGGGCAGCGTTGAAACTGTTCGTGTCGATGCCGACCTGGCGCTGGATGATACAGCTCCGCTGCGAGGTGAAGAGAAACTCGATGGGATCTTCGATGGTGATGATGTTGTAACTGTACTGCTCGTTCAGGAAGCGGATCATGGATGCCAGGGTTGTTGATTTACCGTTTCCCGTGGGGCCGGTGACCAGGATCAGACCGTTCGGCACCTTGGCGATCTCGCCGAGCACGGGTGGCAGGTTCAGATCCTGGAAGGTGCCGATATGGGGCGGGATGACGCGCATGACGATGCCGAAATGGCCCCGCTGGCGAAAGATGCTGACCCGGAACCGGCCGCCGCTCGGCAGTGAGTAGGAGGCATCGAGCTCTTTCAGGTCATTGCTCAGCTGCTGGCCGTTTTGCTCCAGGATCTGTGCGGCGATGAATTCGGTGTCCGCGGCCGCCAGGTTCGGCATCTTCGAGCGGATGAGCTGCCCCCGTCCCCGGAAAAAGGGGGGATTGTCCACCTCGAAATGGAGATCGGAAACTCTCTTCTGGAAGGCGATTTCCAGGATCTGATGCAGGATATTCAGGTCCATAACGATCCTTTGTGCAGGTAGCGTTTTAGGGTGATTGTACCCGGTTTTCGGATTTATTCAGGTAAAGGGCGTTGTCCAGTACTATGCCGGCTTGGTGCGCCAGGGTTTCCATGAGGTCGGCCCGCACCGGATTGCCGGACGTAGTGCCGAAGTCGCAGTAGGTGAGGGCGAACACGCGGCCAAGGCTTTTGATGGGGGCCAGGAGTATTTTGGCGGTGCGCGGGGCACCAATCTCCGCATAGAGGTGTTTCGCCAGGAGCGGGTCGCTGCTGGGGCCGTAGAAAAAACGACCGCCGGCGATCGTTTCCCGGAAAACCGACGGTTGGTCAAGGGGGAGCATGAAGCGCAGGGGCGGAGTTGGGCCGGCGCTCTTGTCCGCATTGATGCCGATGCCACGTTCGGCAATCAGTTCCGTCTTGACGACCACGAAGGTGATGGCGCGTTCGAACATGACAGAGGCAAATCTCAGGAGCGCATAGGAGATGTCCGGCGCTGTCGAAAGAGTGCCGAGTTCACGAACCCGTTCAGCGAACTGCCGTAAGATCTGCTGGTCCGGATGTGGCGGAGCGTGTGCCAGCCAGGCCTGCAGGGCCTTCATGAAGCCGATGGCATCGGTCGCAATGGTCTCTTTCCGTTCTTCGCTGCAGGGTCTGGGTATCACGCTGAGTCCCGCCTCAACCGCCTGGAGCGCAAATGTGTGATCCCGTGGCGATGCTAGCTGCACGATCGACAAGTGTGGATAACGTGCCTTTTCCCGGTGCCACAGGGCGACGATCTTGTCCGCCGAAAATCCCTCGGCGGCCCGTTCCGGAGAGTCAACGAGGAGAACCGGCAGCAGATCCCTGGCGTGAGACTGGTCGACGATATGGTCGATGTTCGCCTCCTCGTCCGTGGTGAAGGCAAACAGGCCTTCATGCCTGCACACCGTCATGACGGCATGCCTTATGAGCACATCCCGACTGAGCAGGATGACCGCCAGGGCCGGGCCAACGGCTGGCACCAGGTCTGACCCCTTTAGTGGTTGCGAAAAAGCCACCAGGAAGGATAACAGTTTTTCCTGTTCGCTAAGCGGCAGATTTTGCAACTCGTCTGCCAGCGCCTGGCGATGGGGTTCGGCCGGATCGTACGCCTTTACCCCCAAAAATACATCCGGGATCACCTTGTCAAGGGCATCGAGATTGTCCAGGCCAAGGACGTCGGCCGTGATGGCCGGCTTTTCCGGCGTGACTGCCCATGACTCGCCGGGTGCGATATCCCCGTCATATGACTCTTCTTCCGGGAGGGTACCGTCCCGCAGCTTTTCATCGTAAATGCGCAGGGCATCCATCAATACCCCCTGCGTGTCGATGTTAATCTCCTGGTTCATCCGTTCCGGATAGTACCGGTAGTCATCGGAAACGTGGGCTTGGGCAACATCCAGGCTGAACGTCCCCCTCTTCCATGTCAGTATCTCGACAACCGTCAACTCAATGAGATGCTCAAGTGCCTGGTAGGCATCACTTTCCCTCACGCGCCCGCTTTGTACCAGGGTTATGATTAACGGTTTGCGATCCTTCCCCGCGTTTTCCTGCTCCTGAAGGGCGGCTGCGAGGATTTCCGGGGTAACGTGCTGCCGTTCCACAAGGATATTGCCGATGCGTAACATGTTGTTCAGGTGATTTGCGCTGACGATGTAGCCGTCCTTGAAGACCAACCTGCTTTCACCCTTGCGGCTCTTCACGCTCAGGATGCCGGATTTTCTCGTCGAATGGAGCAGCTGGATCACATCGACTATGGGCATGTGCTCTAAATCGCCGACAAAGGACATGGTGGTACCCTCTCCATTCACTAACTGTTGATGCAGCAACTCCGACAGGTTGTAGGATTATATTCCATTTTGGCGCGGCTGCAAGAAAAAGCCCCTGTCCGGCGGTTGACGGAGAGGGGCGTGCAGATACTCAATGGGTTGGGAGGTGGAGATGCAACATTGTGCGTCTCTACTGGCAGCAGACGTTCTGCTCCCGGGCCGCCTTGGTCTCGTCCAGGCGGGAGATGGGGGTGGTCACCGGGGCACGTTTCAGAATATCCGGATCGTTCTCCGTTAGTTCCGCCGCCTCGCGCATGGCGGCGATGAAGGCATCCATGGTCGCCTTGGACTCGGTCTCGGTCGGCTCGATCATAATTGCTTCCTTGACGATCAGGGGGAAGTAGACCGTGGGGGGGTGAAACCCCTTGTCGATCAGGAACTTGGCGATATCGATGGCATGGACGTCGTGGGCCAGCTGCCGGCTGGCCGAGAGGACGCATTCATGCATGCAGGTCTGGTCGTACGGAACCTCGTAGAGATCCTTGAGTCGGCTCATGATGTAGTTGGCGTTCAGGACCGCCTGTTCGCTCACCTGGATGAGCCCTTCTTTTCCCATCATCAGGATGTAGGCGTAGGCCTTGGCCATGACCCCGAAGTTGCCGAAGAAGTTGGCGGTGCGGCCGATCCCTTCCGGGTTCTCGTGTTCCACGGTGTAGGCCCCGGTCAGCTTCCTGACGATCCGGGGGATGGGCAGAAACGGGATCAGCCCTTTCTTGACGCCGACCGGACCGCTTCCGGGACCGCCGGCACCGTGGGGGGTACCGAAGGTTTTGTGCAGATTGACGTGGACCACGTCGAAGCCGACATCGCCGGGGCGGACCTTGCCCATGATGGCGTTCAGGTTGGCGCCGTCGTAGTAGACCAGGGCGTCCGCGCCGTGGGCCAGGTCGCAGATCTCCTTGATGTGCGGGTTGAAGAGGCCCAGCGTGTTGGGGCAGGTCATCATGACCGCCGCCACTTCGTCGTTCAGGGCGGCCTTGAAGGCGTCCAGGTCCATGTCGCCGTACGGAGCCGTCGGGATGGTAATGATCTCGTAGCCGACCATGGCGGCGCTGGCCGGGTTGGTGCCGTGGGACGAATCAGGGACGATGACGTATTTTTTCCGGTTCCCCTTGGCCCGGTGATAGGCGGCGATGAGGAGCATGCCGGTCATCTCGCCGTGGGCGCCGGCCAGCGGCTGGGTGGTCACCTCGTCCATGCCGGTTATTTCCGCCAGCAGGCTTCCCAACTCGAAGAGCAGTCCGAGGGAGCCCTGGGTCAGCTTCTCGCCGCCCGGCAGGAGCGCCGTCATGGGATGGAACGGAGCGAAGAGGTTTGCTGCCGCTTCCAGCCCTTTGGCGTTGTATTTCATGGTGCATGAGCCCAGCGGGTAGAAGTTGGTGTCAACCGAGTAGTTGAGCCGCGACAGGTTGGTGAAGTGGCGGACCACATCCAGTTCCGAGAGCTCGGGAAGGCCGGCCGCTTCACTGCGCAGCAGTTTTTTCGGTAACGCCTTGGCCTTGGGCACATCGCTGGCCGGGAGCCGCACCCCTTTTCGGCCGGCAACGGATTTCTCGTAAATCAGCTCCATAGGACACTCTCCAGCTCTTTTGCCAGCAGGTCGATCTCCTGCCTGTTCCGTTTTTCCGTAACCGTGACCACCAGGTAGTTGTCGGCATCCTGGTAGTACAGCCCCAGCGGTACGCCGGCCGCAATTCCCTTGGCCAGAAGCTTTTCCACCACCTTGGTGGCCCGCATCGGCAGGCTCAGGGTGAACTCGTTGAAGGTGGGGGAACCCGCCAGCACGGCCACTTCGCGGATGCTGCCCAGCACCGCCTTGGCGTACTCGGCCTTTTCATAGTTGAGGCGGGCCAGCTCCGCAAGCCCCTGTTTGCCCATGAGCGACAGGAAGATCAGACCGCGCAGGGCCGAGAGGCTCTGGTTGCTGCAGATGTTGGAGGTCGCCTTGTGACGCTTGATATGCTGTTCCCGTGCCTGGAGGGTGAGGACATAGCCGCGCCGGCCTTCCCGGTCAACAGTCTCGCCGATGATCCGGCCCGGGAGGTTGCGGATGTATTTCTTCCGGGTGGCGATGAAGCCAAAGGATGGCCCGCCAAAGGAGAGGGGGTTCCCCAGGCTCTGGCCGTCTCCCACCACGATGTCCGCCCCCATCTCGCCCGGGCTCTTGAGCAGTCCCAGCGAAACGGGGTAGACGGTGGTGATGAGCAGGGCACCTTTGGCGTGTGCCGCCTTGGCCACATCGGTCAGATCCGTGAACCCGCCGAAGAAGGTGGGGTTCTGGACGATGACCGCCGCGGTCGTGTCGTCCAGGGCTGCCAGACAGTCGGGTTTGTTCGTGGCCCCGTCCAGAGGAGAAAGCTCGATGATCTCCACCTCCAGGTTGGCCAGGTAGGTCTTGAGCACCTCGCGGTAGAACGGGTTGGCCGAACCGTCCAGGATCAGGCGGTTCCTGCCGGTGATCCGCAGCGCCATGAGAGCCGCCTCGGCCAGGGCCGTACCGCCATCATAGAGGGAGGCGTTGCTTGCTTCCATATCGGTCAGGCGGCAGATGGCGGTCTGATACTCGAAGAGGGCCTGCAGGCTTCCCTGGGAGCATTCGGGCTGGTAAGGGGTGTAGGCGGTGTAAAACTCGGCCCGGCCGGACAGGTGATCGACCGCGGTGGGGATCAGATGGTCGTAGAACCCGCCGCCGATGAACGGAATGACCCCCTGGGCGTTGCTGGCGGCAAGGTTGGTCATCTTCTGCAGCATCTCGAATTCCGACATGCCGGCCGGCAGGTCGAACGACTTGGCCCGCAGCTTCTTCGGGATCGGCTTGAACAGGTCGGCAACACTGGCGACGCCGATTGTGCCGAGCATCGACTGCTGTTCGTCGACAGTGTGTGGACAATAGCTCATAATTGTTTCCTTTGGAAACCGTGATTTGTAACTGGTGACCCGTAACTCGGGAAAAACTTCTCCGAAGCACGAGTCACCAGTTACCAGTCACGAGTCACGAGTCACAGATTCTTAAGGTATTCCTCGTACTGGGCTTTGGTCATCAGGTTTTGCAGTTCGGACAGGTCGGTTGCCTCCATTACGGCAATCCAGCCGGCGTCTTCCGGGGCGTCGTTGACAATTTCCGGGGTGGTTTCCAGTGCCTCGTTGACCGTCACCACCTTGCCGGAAACCGGCGCGTAGATGTCGCTGGCCGCCTTGACCGACTCGATGCCGGCCAGGATCTCGAACTGCTTGACACTCTTGCCCACTGCCGGCAGCTCCACGAAGGTGATGTCTCCCAGTTCATGGGCCGCGTGCTCGCTGATGCCGACGGTGGCAATGCCGTCCTTGACCTTGACCCACTCGTGTTCTTTGCTGAAGAAAATTTCCATATTCCCTCCTGATGGAATTGATAGTATTGGCAAAATCTATTGTGGCTTCAGTTGGTTGCTATCCTGCTATGGGTGCCGCTACGATCTCAGCGAGCCACCCTTAAAGAACGGCAGGTCGCACACCGTTGCCTCCATGGTGACCTTGTCGTGGCTGACGGTGAGCAAGGTGCCGGCTTGCGCCAGTGCCGGCGGGACGAATCCGAGGCCGATGCCGTAGCCGAGCATGGGGGAGAAGACGCCGCTGGTCACCTCGCCGATTGTATCGGAGCCGCTGGCGATGCCGTAGCCGTGGCGGGGGGAGCGGCGGGACGAGACGGCAAAGGGGACCTTGACCCGGGTAAGCCCTGCGGCCCGCTGGGCCTCGAGTGCTCTTTTACCGATGAAAGCCTTGTCAAACTTGACGAATGCCTCCAGGCCGGCCTCCAGCGGGGTGATGGTTTCATCCAGGTCGTTGCCGTAGAGGCTGTATCCCACCTCCAGGCGGAGCACGTCCCGGGCTCCGAGGCCGGCCGGTTTCACCCGCTCGTCGGCGAGCAGCAGGTCCCAGAGCTCGACCACCTTGTCCGCCGGCAGGAAGATCTCGTAGCCCAGTTCGCCGGTGTAGCCGGTGCGGCTGATGATGGCGTCGACGCCGAGCAGTGTGGTCTTCATGAACTTGAAGTAGGGGAGCTGGCCCACTGCCGGGCCGAAGTGGGCGGTCATGATCTCCCGGCTGCTCGGTCCCTGCAGGTCGAGTTTGCCGGTGGTCGCCGAGATGTCGGTAAAGTCGGCGCCTCCCTTCAACCGGGACCGGATTACGTTGAAATCGTTGTCGCTGGTGGCGGCGTTCACCACGACCATCGCCTCGTCCTCGGCCAGGCGGAAGACAATCAGGTCGTCGATGATCCCACCCCGGTCGTTCAGGAGAAAGCCGTAGCGGGAACGGCCGACCGGGATGCTTTTGACGGAAAAGGTGAACAGATCCTCCAGGCCATCGGCCACCAGATCGCCCCGGAAGATGAACTCGCCCATGTGGCAGATGTCGAAGAGGGCGGCCCGTTCCCGGCACCAGCGGTGCTCGGCGATGATGCCGGTATACTGGATCGGCATTTCCCACCCGCCGAACGGGGCCATGAGGGCATGCAATGATTTATGGGCGGCGCAGAGGGGGGTATACTTCAGATCGTCCATATGGAGGCGCTCCGGCGGGGATTTAGTGGGGCACACTGTAGAATATTTGCCGTCCTTTGTAAACTGATTTTCAGGGAGCCGTTAGCAGGGCCAACTGCTCCTATCTCAAGGGGTTTGCTGTTCCCGGCCAAAGATCGTCAGACGGTTTTTCCCCAGGCGCTTGCTGGTGTACATCGCCTCGTCGGCCTTGGCCATCACTTCCCGCAGGTCGTTGCCATCCCCGGGAAAGGAGGCGATGCCGGCCGAGAGGGTGGAGCGCAGTTCGAGTCCACCCACGGTGAACGGCGTCTCTGCCAGGGCCGTTACGATCCGCTCCACCGGCACCCGGGCGTTATCGGTCGTTGTCTCGTTGAAGAGGATAATGAATTCGTCGCCACCATAGCGGGCAGCAATGTCGCTGGCCCGGACGTGCCGGCGGATGATGTCCGCCACGTGGCGGATCAGGGCCGTTCCTGCCAGGTGTCCGTGGCGGTCGTTGATCTGTTTCAGATTGTCGGCGTCCAGCATGCAGACGGCAAAGGCCTTCTGATGACGCTGAGCCAGCTTTTCCTGGACGACTGCCAGGTTGGTGAAGTTGCGCATGTTGTGGAGCCCGGTCACCTCATCGGTGAGTGATAGCCGCTCCACCTCTTCCCGGGCGGATTCCGCCTCGCCGGCCAGCATCGCCCCCAGGTGGGCGATGAGCATGAAGGGGAAGAGCTGAAGCAGGTGGGAGAGGGAGCGGTATTCGTCCAGCCAGCCTGACAGGTTGCCGGTTGCCAGGTAAACGTAGGAACAGATGGTCAAGGCGGCCATGAAATAGGTGATCTTTTTACCCTGCGTCAGGGCTGTGGCCATCAGGATCAGGTAGATGAGGGAGATGAACGGGCTGGAAACCCTGCCGCTGAACCAGCAGATGCCAACGATAAAGGCGAGAAAAACCATCAGGTCGATGAAGGTCTTGATCCGGCCGGACCGGCCCGGGAACACCAGATAACGGGCCGCTGCGTTGTAGATGAACAGCAGCAGGCTGAGGAGGATAAGTGGCATCACTCCCCGGTCGTCCGGCGGGAGCAGCTTGATGTGGAGCGCCACCAGGGCGATGAGCAGCCAGGAGATATTACCCATAATCCGGTCGTAACCGGCAAAGCGGTTCTTGGCCGAGATGTTCCGTTCCTCTGTTCCGTGCAGGCGATCCATGGGTGTGTTACCGAACCTCTTCCTTTCCGGTGATAAACCGCCAGCTGGTACCGGCGATGTCCACCAGGCCGTCCAGGGTGCGGCGGTAGAACTTGCGCACCGGCATCCGGTTGAGCAGGAGGCCGCCGTCACCCTGTTCCAGCCTGACCAGGTCGCCCGGGAGGATCTTGATTACCTCCGGGTAGTTTTCGCCGCCGATGCCGAACAGGAAGCGGAATTTCCGGCCCTTGGCCTGGCAGGCGACAATAATGACCGTGGCCTGCGGATCGCCACTCTGGTAGTCGAAACGGGTGGAGGCGGTGACGAAACTCCCCTCCACTGCCCCGGAGACGGCCAGGAGATGGTCAACGGTAACCTCCTTCGGCTTCAGGGAGCCGAGGGGCGGGAGCCCCCACGGCCGGTACGGGTGCGGATTCCTTGCCGCATGGTGGGAGCTTCGCTCCAGGAGGATGACCACGTTGTTGTTGATGGGGCCGCCGATGGAGTGGGAAAGCCCGGCCTGGAACCGACCGTCCCGGATCAGGCGATGGTTTTCAACCACCTGGATCATGCCGGTGGCGCCCAGCGGGTGACCCCGCCCCTTGAGGCCGCCGGTCAGGTTGGTGGGGAACATCCCCTGCTCGCCGGTGAGACGGTCGTCCAGGAGCCCGTCCAGCAGCCGGTGGCGTGGCAGCAGTCCCAGATCGACCATGTTGATCGGGCCGAAACCGTTGAACGGGTCGTGCATGTTCACGTGCAGCCTGCCGGCGAAGCTGCGGATATTCCTGATCCCAGCCATGGCGTACGCCTCCGCCGCGGCCCGGACAGTGGCCGGGAACGAGTAAAAATAGTTCCGGTCGGCGATGGTGGGGATGTCGGTGGCGCTCCCCACGCCGGCCACCAGCGTCTCCTGGGGGCTGGAGGTGAGGATGACTGCGGCCACGCCGTCGGACATGGGACAGTAGTCGTGGTAGCGGAGCGGCCACCAGTAGCGGTAATTCCTGCCGGTGACGATCTGGCGGTAATAGTCGGCGACCGGGATCTCGAAGCGGAGGTGGGCCTCGGGATTGCGTGACGAGAAGCGGTGGGCCCGCTCGGTGAGCATGGCCGAGAAGGCGGTCCACTCGGTGGGGGTGAGGCGGAGCCGCTCCATGAGAGCCCTGGCCACCAGGGCGCCGCAGGCGGGCATGGTGAGGCCGAACTCGGCCTCGTCCCGGTCGATGACCCCGGCGACGATCCGGGTCGCCTCCGGGGTGGGGGCATCGCTCATCTTCTGGATGCCGATGGCCAGCACATGGTCGCACCGCCCCGAAGCTACCTGCAGGTACGCCTCTTCGAGGGCCGAGGCCCCGGACGACGAGGCGGTGTCGATGAGTACCGACTTTGCCCCGGAGATGCCGAGCACGCCGGAGATCTTGGCGGCCGTGTTGTCCACCCCGGAAAAGGCGGCCGGGTTCTGGGAACCGACCACGACGGCGTCGATCTCACGGCGGCGGATCGGGCTGTCGCCGAAGATGGCATCGACCCGGGCGGCCAGCTCCAGGAAGGTGCAGGCGCCGAGCTCTTTCGCGGTGTACCGTCCGACCGGCGCCATCCAGGAGGCGGCAACGTAGACCTTTCTCGGCGTGAATGCAGGTTCCATGCGATCTCCTCGCACTCTAGTGTGTGGATCATCAGGCATGCCGGATGACATCCAGTGTACCGAATAACGCCGTGGCGGCAAGTGCGGCAAGACGGGACTTGCCAGCGGGCGGGCACTCTGTTAATTTCTGAACTGATTACAGCACAAGGGGGCTCGCTATGGCGGTGCAGTTGAAGAATGTGGTGGTATTCGTCCGTGACCTGGCAGCAGCCAAGGTCTTCTACCTGGAACGGCTGAAACTGCCGCTTGCCCAGGAGAGCCAGATGATGATGGAGTTCTTTCCGGGGGGCGGGACTACCTTCGGGGTGGCATTGGCCGTGCATGAGGCTGCCTTTCCCTTGGTTGGCCGGCATACCGGCGTGACACTCAGGGTGGACGACATCGAAGGGCTCTGCCGGGAACTGGAAGCAAGCGGCGTGAAGTTTGCCGAACCGCCGGAACGCTCGCCGTGGGGCACCATGGCGGTGGTGGAAGACCCGGACGGAAACCAGGTCGCCCTGGTGGACAGATAGGAGAGGCCGATGAAAATTGTCGATCGCAGACTGCTCGATCAGCTTTCTGCTCAGGCTCGGGAGAATCCCCGGCTGCGCAAGAACTGGAATATCCACCCAAGCGACGACTTCTGTTGCCACCGGCTGTTGAACGCCGTTGAACCAGGTTCCTACATCCGACCCCATCGGCATCTGGACCCGACCAAGGACGAGACCTTCGTGATCGTGCGCGGCCGGTTGGGAGTAATCTTTTTCGACGAGGCGGGTCTGGTGGCCAAAAAGATCCTTCTGTCGGCGGACGGCGATACCCTGGCGGTCGATATCCCGCACGGCATCTTTCATGCCGCGGTGAGCCTGGCACCTGGTACGGTCTTTTTCGAGGCAAAGGCAGGCCCCTACCTGCCGCTGGCGGACGGGGAAAAGGCGGTCTGGGCGCCGGAGGATGGTACTGCCGACGTGGCTCCCTATCTGTCAGGCCTGGCCGCACTGTTTTGAGGCGGGCGATGGGTCGGTCCACCTTCATAGCCATACTGCTGGCGACCGTTCTCGCGGTAGCGGTTTTGGCCGGTGCCAGCCAGCGTCCGGCCCCCCGTCCGTTTGCCGGCATCGGCCTGCTGGTCGTCCGGTCCGTTGTGCCCGATGAGGACGCAGGCCCGATCCCGCTGTACCGGAAACCGGGAATCGACCGGATCGTCGAGATCCCGCCGGCACGGCTTCCCGCTCTTGATGCGGTGATGGTCACGCCGGCGGGGGAGAGGCGGGCCGTGGTGATGGGGGTGCGCGACCAGTGGTGCCGGATCATATATGACGACGCCGATCGTGAGGGGTGGCTGGAGCGGCCCCGTTCCTGGCAGTTCCTGCCCTGGGAACGGTTCCTCAAAGGGCGTTTCGTCAGGTTCCTGCCGGGACTGCGCAAAGGTTTCGGCGTTGTCCGGCAGGAGGCCGACGATGCTGCCCCCGAACTGGCAACGCCTGGGCGGGGCTCCCAGTTCAGGGTCCTGCGGGTGGACGACGATTGGGCACAGGTGATGGTGGAGTACACGCGGATCGGCTGGCTTCGCTGGCGCGACCGTGACGGCCGCTTCCTCATTGCCGTGGCGGAGCAAAAAACGGCACAAAACCGTTGACCAACTGCCGGCTATATGGTATTCGGGTTAGCTATGTTCAAGGTATCCGGCATCAGTGCAGCAATTCGAGCTACCATCGCCGCGGCGATCTACGCCGCAGGTCTGCCCGCTGCCCGATCATGAACTGACGACTGAGTTCAAGCATACCAGAGGCCGTGGGAGTTCCCCACGGCCTCTTTCCATTTCAAGCATATTTTTAACGGAGGCAGCATGCGTACAGATCTGGTAAGGCCCGGTGCCGGCGAGATGACCTATGAAATCCGCAACATCGTCAATGTGGCGGAAAAGCTTCAGAAGCACGGGGTTGCCATCAACTGGGAGAACATCGGCGACCCGATCGTCAAGGGGGAACTGATCCCCCAGTGGATGAAGGAAATCGTGGCCAGGGAGGCCATGGACAACGACACCTGGGGGTATTGCCATACCCGGGGGGTGCTGGAAACACGGGAGTATGTCTGCGAGTTGACCAACCGGCGGGGCGGCGTACGCATCACCCCCGATGACATCATCTTCTTCAACGGCCTTGGTGACGCCATTGCAAAGGTTTACGGCTGTCTCCGTCCGGAGAGCCGCGTGCTGATGCCGTCCCCGACCTATACCACCCATACCCTCGGGGAGTCCGGCAACGCCCACGCCGCGCCGATCTGCTACCAGCTGAATCCCGAAGACAACTGGGCCCCGGACCTGGAGGACCTGCGCAACCATGTCAGGTACAATCCCCAGATCGTCGCCATCATGCTGATCAACCCGGATAACCCGACCGGCATGGTCTATCCCGAGGAGACCCTCCGGAAGATCGTGGCCATTGCCGGGGAGTACGACCTTTTCGTCATTGCCGACGAGGTGTACAACAATATCGTCTACAACGGGCAGAAGACGGTGCCGATCTCCGACGTGATCGGCACCGTCCCGGCCATTGCCCTGAAGGGGATATCGAAGGAGTTCCCCTGGCCCGGCTCCCGCTGCGGGTGGATCGAGGTCTACAACGCGGACAGGGATGAGCGGTTCCGGAAGTATGTGAGCGCCATTCTCACCACCAAGATGAACGAGGTCTGTTCCACCACCCTCCCCCAGAAGTGCATTCCGGCCATCATGAGCCACCCGGAGTACCCGGTCTACCTGGATGAACGGATCAGGCGCTACGAGCAGTTGAGCAACATCACCTACAACTTCCTCCGGGAGGTGCCGGGGCTGAACGTCAACCGGACCAACGGCGCCTTCTACATGTCGGTGGCGTTTCACGACGGGCTCCTCAACAGCCGCCAGTCCCTTCCCATCGAGAAGCCCGAGGTAAAGGAGCTGGTGGAGTCCCTGGTGAGCGGGGCGAATGTCTCTCCTGACAAGCGCTTCGTCTATTACATCCTGGCCCATACCGGCATCTGCGTTGTGCCGCTCTCCTCCTTCAATACCAGTCTCCAGGGATTCCGGGTGACCCTCCTGGAGCGGGACCTGAAGGAGTGCGAGCGGATCTACCACACCCTGGCGCAGAAGATCGACCAGTACCTTAATTCGTGACTTTTTTCGACTTTCGGAAAAGAAAAGAGCGGCGGGGACGACCCTACCGCTCTTTTCTTTTGTGTGCATGCTGTTGTTTCATGCCTCCGCGATCACACCTCCTGCACCACCGTTACCGCCACCTTGCGCGGCCGGGGACCATCGAACTCGCAGAAGAAGACGGACTGCCAGGTGCCGAGAAGCGGCTTGCCCCCATCCACAATGAGTGACAGGGAACTGCCGGTCAGGGTCGCCTTAATGTGGGCGTCCGAGTTTCCTTCGCGGTGGGTGTAGTAGAGGTCGACCGGAACCCGCTGGTTCAGGAAGGTGATGATATCCCGCTGTACCGCCGGGTCGGCCCCTTCGTTGACCGTGATGCCGGCTGTGGTGTGGAGGACGAACAGCTGGCAGAGACCGTTTTTGACCCCGGAGGCCTTGATGACTTCACGGACCTCGGCGGTGATGTCGATCATCTCCGTCCGGTTCCGGCTCTTTACCTCGATGTAGCGCACCATGGCAGACTCCTGGCGGATGCCCCGTCAACGGCTTTCCTTCATGAACGTGCAGCCGCTCTGGCCTTCCGGCCGTGATGATCCGTTCATTCCACCTGAAGCTTTGCCATTTCCCGCCGCAGGACGTCAATCTGGAACGAGAGGCTTTCCACACCATGTTCCAGGATGCGTGCCGAGTCCAGGTTGGAGTTGGCCGAGTTCTGGACACTTGCCATGGCATGGTCGATCTGCTCGCTGCACGCGGTCTGTTCCTGGCAGGCATCCCGAATTCCCTGGATGATGTCGGTCATCTGACCGGTTGACGTGGCGATGACCCCACCGACGGTATGCTGCCTGTCGGTGGAGGCCAGCACCTGGCCGGTAAAATCCTTCATCAGATCTACGGCCCGCATGACACCTTTGCTGGTGGCGACCTGCTCCTGGCATGAGCGGGCAATCTGGGCTACCATCTCAGCGACGTGCTGCATGGCGCCGTGGATTTCCTGGCTCCCCCTCGCCTGCTCAACGGTAGCATCGGCGATTTCGCCGACCTGCCGGGATGCCATCACGACACCGGAGACCACCTTGGCCAAGGCGTCGCCGGAGCGCTGGGAGAGCAGTTCCCCTTCGGCGACCTTCTGTTCGGTCTGGCTGATGGCTGTCATGGCCTTGCCGGTCTCTTCCTGCACTCCTTTGATCAACTCGCCGATCTCCATGGTGGATTGACGGGTACGATTGGCCAGCGCCTTGATCTCACTGGAGACGATGGCGAACCCTTTGCCGTGCTCGCCCGCCTGGGCCGCAATGATGGCGGAGTTGAGAGCGAGGAGGTTGGTCTGCTCGGCGACCTCGTCGATGACGGAGAGGATGGAACCGATTGCCTCGGCCCGTTCGGTCAGGCTGGCGATGGATGCCAGGGTCGCCTTGGAGGAACGGCGGATTTCGTCAATCCCGGCGATAGTCGCATCAACGGACTGCTTTCCCAGTTCGGCGTCGTGACGGACGTTGTCGGAAATCGCCGCCGTTTCCCGGGCGTTCTGTTCGACCTGCTTGATGGTCTCGTCCATCTCGGCCACCGAGGAGGTGGTTTTGTCGGCGGCCTGCATCAGGCTTTCCACGTTGCCGCCGATCTCCTCGACAACTGCCGCCATCTGGCCCATGGCGGAGCTGACCTCCTCGATGGATGCGGCCTGAATTTCCACGTTGTGACGCACTTCGTTGATGCTGGCAGCCATTTCATCGATGGCACCGGTATTTTTTCGGGCTGAAGCGGTCAGGTTTTGGACGCCGTCGGATACCTTGGCGACCGAACCATTGATCCGTTTGACCGCGTCCGATGCCGTTGCAACTTCGTTTGACTGGGTCTCCGCCGCGTTGATGACGGTTGCGGCGACGGCCCTGTTTTCAGCGGAAATGCGTATCAGTTCGATGATGGCTTTTTTTGTGTTGGTTACCAGTTCGCCAAGTCTGGCCAGCATGCCGTTGAAGTTTTGCGCCAGTTGCCCAAGTTCATCGCCGGTGGTTACCGGAACCCTGATGGTCAGGTCGCCTTCGGCACCTCTCCTGAGTGCCGAGGCAAGAGTCTTGATCCTCTTCGCCAAGCCGCGGGCTATTAACATCAGGACAACCAGCGCAAAGAGGATGGCGCAGGCACCAAAGGCAGATCTGCAGAAAAAAGCGAACTGTTCCGGGGGAATAACGATGAGGATATTGCTGGCTGCAAGCAGGCCGATGCCTGAAACGGCAAAGCCCACGAGCAGCAGGAGGTGAATCAGGCGAGAACCAAACCGTAGGTTACGTGCCATGCCAAGTCCTGAAAGAGATATAGAAGCAATCCAAGGCGTTTATTTTACCCGGATACCTGCCACATGCAACCAGATTTTTTTAATCATCAGTCCTGGCTGGGAAAAATGCCACTCTATTTATGGCGGTGGACAATAAAGATTAGTGCTGTATAATCGATTCGCCATAAAATAGGGAGGACTGTGCCATGCTGATCAAGGTAATATACAGCGACAATACTGCCGATATGGTCAAGAATTATCTGCTGGAAGGCCTCATAACTTCCGGCCGGATCGTCGCTTTTTGCCGGTCCGACGGTTGGGTGACCATCGGCAGGGGTCCGGTACGCCAGGGAAGACGGGAGTACGAGGGCCCGGAGCGTAGAAAGGGCGGCGGTCTCACCACCTATTTTGGCTAAACAATGTTCTTTGTCCCACTTGCCACTGCCGCCCGGTAGTCGGCACTTTTTACGACCCCCGGCAATCTCTCTCCGACAATCAATCCTTGACAGGAGCCCTCCGCTGGTTAATCCTTGCTGCACGCTGTCCCGTGCGTGCCAATTTGTCCGTTTGACCCGGACGGATGCTTTAGGGCATGAGCACTTTAATTCGAAACGAGCGGGAAAGGGGCCGGAATGCCGGAAGATCTCCTGAATATCCAGGGGGTGTGGTTCAGTTACGGTGGTGGCATCGAGATCCTGCAGGATATTTCCTTCCGGCTGCAGGCCGGCGACTATCTGGGGATAGTCGGTCCGAACGGTTCGGGAAAGAGTACCCTGATCAAGCTCATGCTCGGGCTGGTGACCCCTAAACGGGGAGAGATCTCTCTTTTCGGCACCCCAGTCGGCCAATTTACCTCGTGGCAGCGGATCGGCTACCTGCCCCAGCGGTTACGCAACTTCAATCCCAATTTCCCCGGCACCGTGGCCGAGGTGGTGAGTCTTGGGCTCCTGGCCGGCAAGGGGTTTCCCCGGCGGCGGTCCAGGGAGGACGCAGTGCTGGTGGACAATGTCCTGGATGTCATGGGGATTGGCGGTCTCGGAACGCGCCGTCTCGGCGAGCTATCCGGCGGCCAGCAGCAGCGGGTCCTTTTGGCCAGGGCCATGGTTGGGTCGCCTTCGCTGCTGATCCTTGACGAGCCGACCACCGCCCTCGACCCGGAGACAAGGGAGAATTTCTACGCCGTCCTTAAGCAGTTGAACCGGGACCACGGTGTTACCATCGTCTTGGTAACCCACGATACCTGGAGCATCGGTCACTACGCCAGCCGCCTCATCTATCTGGACAAACGGCTGGTGTTCGACGGGGACTTCGATGATTTCTGCCGCTCCGAGGAGATGACGGCATTTTTCGGTGAATACGCGCAGCACCTGATCTGCCACCGGCACCACCAGTAGGGGCGCACCCGCGTGTTCGCCCTGATGTTGGGCAGTCTGCCCCTACCTCAACAATAGGTCCCTGATTCATGCCCATTACCGAAATCCTCAGCTACGGCTTCATGCAGCGAGCCCTCATTGCCGGCACCCTGGTGGCAGTTCTCTGTGCCATTCTCGGCGTGTTCCTGGTGTTGCGACGTTTGTCGCTCATCGGCGACGGCCTTGCCCATGTGACCTTTGGCAGTGTCGCCGTTCTCCTGCTGACCCGCGTCGGCGCCCAGAGCGTGTCGCTGGCAGCCATTCCGCTGGTCATGCTCGCGTCCCTCGGCATCCTGCGTCTGACGGACAAAGCCCGGATCTATGGCGATACCGCCATCGGGATCGTCTCCTCGCTCGGTATTGCCAGTGGCGTTGTCCTGGCCAGTATGGCCGGCGGTTTCAACGTCGACCTGTTCAGCTACCTCTTTGGCAGCATCCTGGCTATCAGCCCCATGGAAACCTGGATTGCCGCAGCCCTGTTTCTCATCGTCCTCGTGGCCATTGCCCTGTATTACCACGACCTGTTTGCCATCATCTTTGATGAAGAGTTGGCGCGAAGCTCCGGTATCCGGGTCGCCGCCATCAACCGCCTCCTGGTGCTGCTCACCGCCCTGACCGTGGTCCTGGCCATGAAGGTGATGGGGATCATGCTGATATCGGCGCTGCTCATTTTCCCGGCGGTAACCGCATTGCAGGTGGCCAGAGGCTTCAGGAGCACCATCGTGATAGCGGCTGTCTGTGCAGTTGTCTCCGTGGTTGGCGGGATATTCGTGTCGTTCGTCGCTAACCTCCCCACCGGTGGGGTAATCGTGCTCGTCAATGCCGTGCTCTTTGTGGCGGCATACGCCTTCCGGCGCTGTAAGGAGTGAGGAGGACCCGATGGGAGAGACCATACGCTTCGGTATATCCATGGATGACCAGTTGCTGGCGAGCTTCGACCGGCTGATCGAGCAAAAAGGCTATATGAACCGGTCCGAGGCGATCCGTGACCTGATCCGCTCCTCTCTGGTGGAACTGAAATGGGAAGGGGGGGACGAAGAGACGGTGGGTACCGTTACCCTGGTCTACAACCACCATGTCCGCGACCTGTCCGACAGGCTCACCGAACACCAGCACACCTACCACCACCAGATCGTCTCTGCCCTGCATGTTCATCTGGATGCCCATAATTGTCTGGAGGTGCTGGTGGTACGGGGAAAGGCCAGGGATGTGAAGAGGATTGCCGATGGGCTGATCGGTGTCAAAGGGGTCAAACACGGTAAGCTGGTGATGACCACCACGGCAGGGGAACTTCCCTGACCCGCTCTTTCCGGCCGACGCCTCTTAGATCCCCCTCCTTCAGCTTTTCCGGCTGTTGCCGATAGCCTGCAGATAGTCGCAGCCATCCGGCAGTTACCGAACTTCCATTTTCAAGGAACCATGATGAATATTCGCAGCAAGCTCATCGCAGATCTGAAGAGATCTCACGACGAGCTCCTGGATGCCCGCAATTATCTGGACGATATCATTCACTCCCTGATGGATTCCTTGATCGTGGCAACGCCGGACGGGAAAATCGAGCGGGTCAACGCCGCCACCTGCACCCTGCTCGGCTATGACAGCGAGCCGGTTGGTCTTTCCCTGTCGGCCCTCATTCCAGATCCCCCATTCGACGAACTGGCCCGAAAAGGGGTCATCAGCAATCAGGAGCGGGTCTATCTGGCCAAAGACGGGCGTCGGATTGCCGTGGAATTCTCCGGCGTGGTCATGTGGAACCCGGACGAGACCATGCGGGGCATTGTCTGTGTCGGGCACGACATCACGCGCCGCAAGGAAGACGAAGATCGGCTCAGGCGCTTTGCGGATGAGCTGCAACAGACCAACGAGGAGCTGAAGAATTTTGCCAACATCGTCTCCCATGACCTCCGCTCGCCGCTGGTGAACATCAAAGGGTTTGCCGGCGAACTCTCCAACTTGCTGACCGAGATGCAGGGGCGATTCGGGAGTTTTGCCGCCACCATTGATGAGCGGGACCGCTCCCGTCTCAATGAACTTTTTCGGACGGATATTCCGGAGGCCATCGGCTTCATCACGTCATCGGTCAACAGGATGGATGCCCTCATTGACGCCGTCCTGAAACTTTCACGCCTGGGACATCGCGAACTGAACCCGGAATCGCTTGATACCGCGCTTCTCGTCAACGACCTACTCGCCACCATGGCCCACCAGCTGGAGCGTGCCAGGACAGTGGTGACGGTTGGTCCGTTGCCGACCCTTGTGGGAGACCATGCTGCACTCGAACAGATACTGGGGAATGTGATCGACAATGCGGTGAAGTACCTGGACCCGGCACGACCCGGGGTCATCCGGGTGAGTGCCGAAGAGGAGGGGACGGAGACCATTTTTCACATCAGCGACAACGGCCGCGGCATTGCACCGGAGGATAGCGACAAGGTTTTCGAGATTTTTCGCCGGGCCGGCCATCAGGATGTAAAAGGTGAAGGGATGGGGCTCGCCTACGTAAAGGCTACGGTTCGCCGTCTCGGCGGGCGGATCTGGTACGACTCGGTGACGGCTGAGGGAACGACCTTTCACATAGCCGTGCCTACCCGTATTGATGGTACAAAGGGGAAGCCGTGGTAGATTCCGGCATCAGTGAAATTCCGGTGGCGGGCTGGTAATCTGCCACCCCTGGCCTTCCGTATAGCGCCATTCCTGGCTGTCCACCACGGTTTTTACCGTCGCCGACGGGAGCAGGTAGTAGTCCAGTTCGACCGGTATCACTGCCACACTGCCGGGCGAGAGCCACGATACCGTGCCCACCCGGTAATCGACGATGTGAGGCGCCCCTTCTCCGCTGGGGCGTTTCAGGTAATCCGGCTGATGCCTCGGCTGCACGAAGCGGGTAACCGCTTCGCCACCCTCCTGCCAGCGGAGCATGCGGCTGTATTCGCGGACGCTGCGCTGCAGGTCTTCGCCGGTGCCGGTCAGGCTGTGGCAGGCGGCACAGAGGGCCAGCACCATGAGCGCAGCATACATACCCCTGGTTACACTCTTCCAGCTCATCGTTGCCCCTCCCTGATGAAGCGGACCAGGTCCGCGGCAATTTCGGCCCTGCCGAAGGGGGCAATGAGATAGTAGCCCCCGACCTCTCCCCTGATGGTGTCGATCAATTCCCTGGAAATCGCCAGTCCTTCCCGCACGCCAGCCTCCTTTTCCTTGCCGTGCATCCGTTCCCTGATCCGGTCCGGAATGACGATGCCCGGCACCTCGTTATGCAGGTACTCGCAGTTCCGTTCGCTCACCAAAGGCATGATGCCGGGCAGGAGAGGGATCGACAGGTCCCTGGTTGCCTCCAGCATTGCCAGGACCCGTTCGGTGTCGTACAGCGGCTGGGTCTGGGCGAACCCGGCGCCATTGGCGACCTTCTTCGCCAGCCTGGCGGCCTGTACCTCCATCTTCGGACTGTTGGGGTTGAAGGCGGCACCGATGGTGAAGCCGGTTCCATGGTCAATGGGATGCCCCAGGGCGTTGACCCCCCGGTTCAGGTCGCTGAGGAGCTTGATCAGGGTAAAGGAATTCAGGTCGAAGACCGACGAGGCGGCCGCCTGGTCCCCGAGGCGGGCCGGGTCGCCGGTCACCGCCAGGATGGAGCGGATGCCCAGCAGGCTCGCTCCCATCAGGTCCGACTGGAGGCCGAGCAGGTTCCGGTCCCGGCAGGTAATGTGGACGATCACCTCGATGCCCACTTCCCGCTGGATAAGGCTGGCCAGGGCGATATTGCCGAGGCGCACCCGGGCAAGGGGGTTTTCCGCCAGGTTGATGGCATCGGCGCCGGCCTCTTTCAGTAAGCGGGCACCAGCCAGGATCTTGCCGCAGTCGAGCCCCCGGGGCGGGTCGAGCTCCACGGTAATGACCGGCCGGATGCCCCACGACGAGAGAAAACCGGTCGCCGCTGCCGGTTCTGCCGGCTTCAGTTCGCTGACACGTACCGGTTGGCCGACACGGCGCGGGGCGGGACGCATGCCGGCGAGCCGTTCGGCCAGCCGTCTGATATGGTCCGGGGTGGTGCCGCAGCAGCCGCCGATCAGTCCGGCGCCGGCAGCCACCATCTCCAGCGCCTTTTCGGCAAAGTAGTCCGGCGTGCAGCGGTAGAGGTAGCGGCCATCCACGTACTCCGGAAAGCCGCTGTTGGCAAAGGCTGCCAGGGGACGGTCCGTGACCCGCGCCAGCCGCTCCACGACCCGTAAAACCTCCAGCGGCCCGGCACCGCAGTTGGCGCCGATCATTGCCGCGCCGGCATCGGCCAGCGCCCGGCCGGCAGTCTCGACCTCCACACCGCCGCCGGTCCGGCCCCCTTCCAGGTAGGCCATGCTGGCGATGGCCGGCAGCCCTATTCCCTTGACCGCCTCCAGGGCGCAGGTGAGCTGGCCCAGGTCGGCAAAGGTCTCCAGGATGAAGAGGTCCACTCCCCCCTCGGCCAGGGCCTCGGCCTGCTCCCGGAAGACGGCGGTGACGGTCTCCCGGTCCGGTTCCCGTTCTTCCCCTTTCAGCCGTGCCAGGGGGCCGATGGAGCCGGCAACGAACCGTGGATAGCCGTTGCCGGCCGCGGCAACCGCCTGCCGGGCCAGCTCCGCTCCCCGGCGGTTGATCTCTCGCACCTTCTTCTCCAGGCCGATCGGCTGGAGCTTGGTAACGTTGGCGCCAAAGGTGTTGGTCTCGATCAGGTTGGCGCCGGCGGCCAGGTATTCCAGGTGGAGTTCGCTTACCAGTTGGGGACGGACCAGGTTCAGGTGCTCGAAGTTGGCGTCGAGACCGACCCCCTTGCCGTAGAGCATGGTACCGATGGCGCCGTCGCCGATCAGTACCTGTTCCGTGAGTAGCTCGAGAAAGTGCATGGACGCCCCTTTGGGGAAAGAGAAAAAGGGTCCGGCTGTGTGCCAAACCCTTCTGTGACTTTTGTGGAGCCATCTGCCGGAATCGAACCGGCGACCTATTGATTACGAATCAATTGCTCTACCAACTGAGCTAAGATGGCCTACAATGTTTTGGCGTGCGTGTGTCGTTGCAGCGTCTCTGTATTTACCCTATGACGCTGCCGGTGTCAAGCGTTACGCCGGAGACGGGGGCATCTCCGAAACCTTTTCAAAAGGAGCAGGGTCGTGTAGAGTCTGTCACCGGGACGTCCGGCTCCGCTGCTGCCTGAACTATAGGGGAATATTGGTATAATGCCGAACAGGGCACATTCTTCCCGGAAGGGAAACAAGGAGGATGGCGATGAGCGACAATGACAATCCGCAAAAATGGTGGGGCACAGGGCTTCTGTTCGAGAACTGCAGTTGCCAGTTGATCTGCCCCGCACACCTCTCCTTCAAGCAGAACTGCACCCACGAGCGGTGTACAGGTTATTGGGCTATCCGGTTCGGGGACGGTGCCTACGGTGATCTGTCTCTGCAGGGTCTGATGGCGCTGGTGCTCTTTGACACTCCGCAACGGATGTACGACGGCGGATGGATCGAGAGGCTGTATCTGGATGAGCGGGCCGATGCACCGCAGCGGGAAGCGCTGGAGGCGATCCTGAAGGGCGGTGTTGGCGGCCCCTGGGCAATCCTGGCGAAATTCGTTGCTACCTGGCTGGACACGCAGACAGTGCCGTTCACGTTCGTGGACGAGAGGCGCAAAAAGAGTCTCACCGTTGAGGGGCTGCTTGAGACGAGGATCGAAACGTTGCGGGGGCCTGACCCGGACAGTGACCCGGTCATGGACAACCTCTACAATACGATCCATGGCAAAACCCATGTGCTGGCGAAAGGCTTCTCCCGCTGCACCGATAGTGGTTTGGGTTTTGCCACCGATGGTACCCATGCCCTGTACTCCCACTTTTCCTGGAACGGCCCATGAGCGGCGAGGGAGGGAAGCTGGCCGGATTGCCAGCGGGAGAACGGTTGGGGGTTGTGGGGGGACTGGTTGTCGTTTCCGCGTTGTCTTGGGCCTATACCATCAGGATGGCACAAGGCATGGGGGCGACCGGGCAGTCCGCTGCGGCGGCCATGGGACATGGCGCTCACCACCCGGCCGGACACGGGGCGATGCATTCCGCCGTCATGCCCCATCTGGCAAGCTGGGGAGTGACGGAAGCCTGGATGACCTTTGTCATGTGGGGGGTCATGATGGCGGCGATGATGCTGCCGACCGTTATTCCCATGGTGCTGGCGTTTGCCGTGGTTAACCGGCAGAACGGACGCAGCGGAGTGCTCGTGCCGGTGGGAGCCTTTACCGCGGGCTACCTCGGCGCGTGGGCGCTCTACTGTGTAGCGGTCACAGCCTTGCAATGGGGGCTCCTGCGGACGGCGTTGCTGTCGCCCGTCAGCCTGGCTTCAGGGCCGGTCCTCGGCGGGTTCCTGCTGATTGGTGCGGGGCTTTTCCAATGGACCCCCTGGAAAGATGCCTGTATGCAGAAATGCCGCAACCCCCTCGGGTTCCTGCTCACCCACTGGCGACCGGGCCGCCTGGGGGCGCTCAGGCTCGGCAGCCGCTACGGACTGTATTGCGTGGGGTGCTGCTGGCTTTTGATGCTGATATGCTTTGGCTTGGGTGTGATGAACCTGATCTGGATGGCACTGCTGACCGTTTTTATGCTGGTGGAAAAAATTATCCCCGCCGGGCGCACAATCAGCCGCGTCGCAGGGGTGGGATTGGTCATCTGGGGCGGGTTGATGCTTAATGGGGGCTGTTAGTCCGGGGGCTATGCCGGGGAACGATCTGCCTTCCTGAGCTGGATTTCGTGAATTTCCATCGTCAACAGGTCGATTGTCAGTTGACGGCCGGTCAGGAGTTCTCCCTGGCCCAACAGCAGTTTGCAGACCTCGGCCACCTGCAGGCTTGCCACTACCGCCGGGGTGAACGAGGGGTTGCCGTACTGCTGCTCGATCCCCTTGCCGCTGCTCCAGGAGCGGTAGATCTGGCGCAGCGTGTCGTCCCCCGGGAGCTGGGTGGCCAGGTGGCCGTACCAGCCGCCGATCGCGCCATGCACCAGGGGGATGCCCATGGCGGAACAGGTGTCGGCCAGTTCCAGACGGACCGCGATACTGTCCAGGGCATCGACGACAACCCTGGCGCCGGCCAACAGCTCCCGGCCGTTGTCGGCCGCGAATGCCTTTTCCACGGGGGTCAGCTGGACAGCGGGATTGATCTCGCCGACGCGCCGGGCTGCGGCCGTTACCTTGGCTTCACCCAGTGCGGCCGGGCTGGAGAGGAGCTGCCGGTTCAGGTTGTGCTCCTCGAACCGGTCCGGATCGATGGCCACGATCTGGCCTACTCCCAGCCTGGCCAACTCCTCGATGACATAGCCGCCCAGGCCGCCACAGCCGATCACTGCCACCCGGCTGCGAAACAGCTGCAACTGGCCGGCGGTTGAGACCGTCTGCCGGTTGCGCTGGTAGCGGGCCGGCAGCAGCCCCGACTCCAGGATTGCGGCCTCAATCTGCGCCAGGGTCAGGTTGAACCGCTCGGCCGCCTCCTGTTGTGCGGACCAGGCGACCAGGTCGCCGCTGGCGTGCTCTTTCAGAAAGGTGTGGATATCGGACATTTCATCATCCTCTGCCCGGCGGGGGCACAGTAGATATCTCTGCTGGTGATTTGTCGGGCACTCTACGGGTCGAGGCGGCGGATCGGCGAGCCGGCAGTCACGGTTCCGCCCTTGATGACCCTGGCAAAGATCCCTTCCCGGGGCATGACGCAGTCGCCGGCCTGATAATAGATGGCGCACCTGGTGTGGCACTCCTTGCCGATCTGGGTCACTTCGAGGATCGCTTCTTCCCCAACTGCCAGGCGGGTGCCGATCGGCAGCGAGGGGAGGTCGATCCCTTCGGTGGTGAGGTTTTCGGCAAAATCACCGGTGGTGACGTCGAGTCCCTTGGCCCGCATGGTATTGATGCTCTCCTGGGCGAGCAGGCTGACCTGGCGGTGCCAGTCGCCCGCGTGACCGTCACCTTCCAGTCCATGCTCTACCAGCAACGTGCCCACGGCAATCGGTTTCTTTCTCTCACCCTTATTCTCGCTGATACAAACGGCGACTACTCTTGCTGACATAGGTAACATCTCCTGATTGTGCGTGATGAATCAGCCGCCGATGGCGGCCATGGTAAAGGCACTGTGATCGCTCTCGTCCAGGGAAAGGCGATGGCTCCCCGGCTTCGCGCCGACGATGGACCGTAGCGCCTCGGTCAGCCGGGTCGGATCGCTGTCGGCCAGATACGGTTTCAGGTCGGTTTCGCTGTCGCTGAAGAGACAGCTCCTGGCCATTCCGGCCGACGTGACCCTGATCCGGTTGCATTCGCCGCAGAAATGGCTGGAGAGCGGGGTAATGATGCCGACGGTTCCTTTTGCCCCATCGATACTGAATTCACGGGCCGGCCCGGAGAGCTCTCCCTGTGCGAGCTGGCTCAGCGGGTAGCGGGCGCTCACCCGGCTGATGATCTCCTCCCCTGGGACGACCAGCTTCTGCCAGCCCGGTTCCTTGATGGTCGGCATGTATTCGATGAAGCGGACCTTGACCGGGCGTTCAAGGGTCAGGGCTGCAAAATCGAGCAGTTCGTCGTCGTTGATCCCCCGCATCACCACGGCATTGAGTTTGATCGGGAATCCCGCCGCCTCGGCGGCCTTGATGCCGGTCAGCACGCGGGCAAGGTCTCCGCGACGGGTGATGCGCGAGAATATCTCGGGCCGAAAGGAGTCGAGGCTTATGTTCAGGCGCTGGACCCCGGCATCGCGGAGCGGAACTGCCATCTCGTCCAGCAGAACGCCATTGGTGGTGAGGACCAGTTGCTTGAGACCGGGAATTGCTGCCAGGCGGGAGAGAAACGGGATGATATCCCTTCTGACCAGCGGTTCACCGCCGGTAATCCGGATTTTTTCGATGCCGATCTCCACGCTGGCCCGGGCGATGGTGAACAACTCCTCGTAATTCAGCACTTCGGCGTGAGGGCGTTTGTGGATTCCTTCATGGGGCATGCAGTAACTGCAGCGCAGGTTGCAGCGATCGGTAACGGAGAGCCGCAGATAGTTGATTTTCCGTCCAAATGAATCAATGAGTCGCATGGGTAGCCACTCCTTTCATGCTTTCGGATCGTACCTTTTTTGAGTCCCAGGTGATTAATGGTATTACAGTACCAGTTTAGAACAATAAAGTCATCTGATCTTTTTGCGGTACAATGGGGATGGTCGCTTTGTGCAAGTCGTCATCGCGCCGTATTCTGAAATTTTTCATACCCTATGTTATATTGTTTAAGGCTTGCTGGGCAAGAAACCATTTCGAGGAGGGCGACGCAATGCAGAACCGTTCCACACTGTACATCAACGGCATCTGGGAAACTCCCGGGTCCGTGCAGCAGATCGAGGTGGTAAATCCTGCCAGTGAAACCGTGATCGGCCGGGTTCCCGCTGCCGGGAGCAGGGAGGTTGACCGGGCCGTGACTGCCGCCCGCGCCGCTTTCGCCGGCTGGGCGCGAACGCCGGTAGCGGAGCGGGCAGCCGTGCTCGGGAAGATACTTCAGGGGCTTATTGCGCGCCAGGATGAGATCGCCCGGACCATAACCGACGAAGTGGGGATGCCGCTCAAGCTTTCCCGCCGCATTCAGGCGGGGTTGCCGGCCGTTGTCCTGGAAAGCTACGTGAAGCTCTTGGCCGAGTACCGCTTCGAGGAGCGGATCGGTAATTCACTGGTGGTGCGGGAGCCTGCCGGGGTGGCGGCCTGCATCACGCCGTGGAACTATCCGCTCCACCAAGTGGTAGCCAAGGTCGCTCCGGCGCTGGCGGCGGGGTGCAGTGTGGTCCTGAAGCCGAGCGAGGTCGCACCGCTTTCGGCGTTCATCCTGGCCGACATCATCCAGGAGGCCTGCCTGCCTGCCGGGGTCTTCAACCTGGTGAGCGGCACCGGCGAAGCCGTTGGCGAACCGCTGGCCCGTCATCCGGAGGTGGACCTGGTTTCCTTCACCGGCTCCGTCCGGGCCGGTCAACGCGTTGCCGCGCTGGCTGCGGAAACGGTCAAGCGGGTTGCTCTGGAACTGGGGGGTAAATCGGCTGCCATCGTGCTCGATGATGCCGACCTGGCAGCCGCGATCAAGGGTACGGTCGGGGCCTGCTTCCTCAATTCCGGGCAGACCTGTACCGCCCACACGCGGCTCCTGGTGCCGGAGTCTCTCTATGCCGAGGCAGCGGCCCTGGCTACAGAGGCCGCAGCCGCCTACACTCCCGGCGATCCCCTGCATGAGCAGACCAAGCTCGGTCCGTTGGTTTCAGCGGCCCAGCGGGAGCGGGTGCTGGGGTACATCCGGAGCGGGATCGCGGAAGGGGCGGAACTCCTCCTGGGCGGCCTGGAACCGCCGGCAGGACTGACAAAGGGGTATTTTGTCCAACCGACCGTCTTCGGCCGGGTCGTGCCGGGAATGACCATCGCCCGCGAGGAGATCTTCGGCCCGGTCCTGTCCATCATGACCTATCGGGACGAGGCGGACGCGATCCGGATCGCCAACGCTACCGTCTATGGCCTGGCGGGTGCCGTCTGGTCCGGCAGCGCTGCCAGGGCAGAAGGGGTGGCCCGGCAACTCCGGGCCGGCCAGGTTGATATCAATGGCGGCTCCTTCAACCCGCTCGCCCCGTTCGGCGGCTATAAGCAGTCCGGAAACGGCCGGGAACTGGGACGGTACGGGCTGGAAGAGTTCCTGGAGGTCAAGGCGATGCAGTTCAGGTAGCGGGCAGTTCCCCCCCTTTAAGAAAGGGGGACGAGGGGGGATTTGCCCTAATTGGCTCTTTTTTTGCCCGTGCCATGGTAAATGCACGAAGCAGTCATTATAGTATCCGTCATGGAGACGGTGACCGGTGACCCCGGAACAGGCGAGGACGGATGGCGGGCGATACCCGCGGATCTGGGCGAGGACGGGGGGACCATCCTTTCCGAACGGCAGCTGCAGCTCTGGACACTGGTGCTTCAGGCCCGCACTGTCCCCTACCGGTCCGCCCCCTGTGGAACCGGCTGGCAGTTGCTGGTGCCGCTTGAAGCGTACCCGCTGGCCCTCGGCGAACTACGCCAGTACGAGGAGCGGAACCGCAACTGGCCACCTCCTGCCCCGGTCACGCCCGTCCAGTACAACAACACCCTGGTGACCCTGTCGGTCCTGCTGCTCCTGGCAACCTTCCACAATATCACTCAGCTGGATGCCAGCCGGTTCGGTTACCGTTACGTCGACTGGTACGCCATCGGCAGCGCCGATGCCGCCAGGATGCTGGACGGCGAGTGGTGGCGGGCCGTCACGGCCCTCACCCTGCACGCCAACTGGCTGCACCTCTTCAGTAACCTTACCATCGGCGGGTTCTTCATCGTCTGCCTCTGCCGCGAGTTGGGGTCGGGAGTTGCCTGGTGCCTGCTCCTTTGCTCGGGAATCCTCGGCAACGCGGCCAACACCCTGGTGCAGCAGCCGGATCATGTCTCGGTCGGGGCCTCGACTGCCGTGTTCGCCGCAGTCGGGAGCCTGGCCGCCATCAGCGTGGTCCGCTACCGGCAGTTTCCGTCGAAACGGTGGACCCTGCCGGCGGCTGCCGCCCTGGCGCTCCTCGGTCTGCTCGGGACGGAAGGGACGCAGACCGATCTGGGTGCGCACTTCTTCGGGTTTCTGTTCGGGATCGGTTTCGGGTTGGGGGGTGAATTTCTGATCAATAGGTATGGCCGGCCCGGCCCTTTGGTCAACGCTTTGCTGGTGCTGGCCGGCGCTGGCACCGTGGTGGCGGCCTGGGGGGTGGCGATCGTCTATGTCTGACGTATGCCGTAACGTGACAAAAAAACAATGCATTACGCGATGAAGCTGCTAATCCGCTTTGTCTCATTCGCGTACGTCCCATCGGGACAGAATGCATGTAGCCGGGGGATTCATCCCCCGGTAATGGATTACCGTCCCTTCAGTCACGTACGTGACGAAAATCATGAGCCATTCACGAAAACCCGGCGATAAATCGCCGGGCTACGGGCATTCTGTCCTTTAGGCCCTTGGGTCCTACGGGACGCAATCTGACAAATTCGTCCTTCAGCCGTTCACCCGCTGGCGCTCCATGGCGTCGTCCATGACCTTGTAGGCACAGAACTCGCCGCACATGGTGCAGGCGCCGTGGTCGGCAACGCCCGATTCGGCGCGCAGCTGCCTCGCCTTGTCCGGGTCGAGGGCCAGGTTGAACTGCCCTTCCCAGTCGAGCTTTTTCCGGCATTTGGCCATGGCGATATCCTTGGCCATGGCTCCCTTCACACCTTTGGCGATATCGGCGGCATGGGCCGCAATGCGGGAGGCGATGACCCCGTCACGCACGTCCTGCACGCTGGGGAGCTTCAGGTGCTCGCTGGGGGTCACGTAGCAGAGGAAGTCGGCGCCGGCCGCCGCTGCAATGGCCCCGCCGATGGCGCAGGTGATATGGTCGTAGCCGGGAGCGATGTCGGTGACCAGAGGTCCCAGCACATAGAACGGGGCGCCGTGGCAGAGCCGCTTCTGGAGGAGGATGTTGGCCTGGATCTGGTGCAGGGGGACATGTCCGGGACCCTCGATCATCACCTGCACGTCTGCTGCCACGGCCCGTTGGGTCAGCTCGCCGAGGAGGATCAGCTCGTGGATCTGGGCCCGGTCGGTGGCATCGGCCAGGCAGCCGGGCCGAAAACCGTCACCAAGGGAAAGGGTCATGTCGTACTCCTTGACGATCTCCAGGAGCCGGTCGAAGTGCTCGAACAGCGGGTTTTCCTTGTTGTTGTAGGCCATCCACTCCACGGTGAAGGCGCCGCCGCGGGAGACCACATCCATCAGCCGCCCTTCGTTCTTCATCCGCTCCACCGTGCTGCGGGTCACCCCGCAGTGGACGGTGATGAAGTCGACCCCGTCTTCGGCATGCTTGATGATGCCGGCAAAGATATCGTCCACGGTCATATCGACGATGGCCTTCTTCTTGGTCCGGACCGCATCCAGGGCTGCCTGGTAGAGGGGGACGCTGCCGATGCAGGCGTTGGTCTCGGCGATGATGGCCCGCCGGATCTCGTCCACCGGGCCGCCGGTGGAGAGGTCCATGATGGCGTCGGCGCCGTGCTTCACGGCAACGCGGGCCTTTTCCAGCTCCTTGGCGATATCAAGGTCATCGGCCGAGGTGCCGATGTTGGCGTTCACCTTGGTGCGCAGACCGGTCCCCACTGCCAGGGGGACGCCGTTGGCATGCTTCACGTTGTGGCAGATGATGATGCTGCCGCCGGCGATGCCGTCGCGGATGAACTCCGGGGTAACCCCCTCGGCAAGAGCGGCCTGCGTCATCTTGTCGGTGATGATCCCCTTGCGGGCGTATTCCAATTGCGTGGTTGCCATGTGATACTCCTTGTCTTGAATCAGTGAAACGCGAGACGTGAGACGCGAGGTGTAAAAGCCTTTACGTCTTACATCCAGCGTCTAGCATCTCCCGAGGTTTGCTTCCCGTGCTGCTTCAAAATGGTTCACCGGCCCATGACCGCTTCCCAGCGGGCGGGCCAGGCGGATGGCCGCGGTGATGAACTCCTTGGCCCTGGCGATTGCCATGGGGAGCGGCTCTCCCCGTGCCAGGAAGGTGGCGATGGCCGAGGCCAGAGTACAGCCGGTGCCGTGGGTGTTGGTCGAGGCCAGGCGCGGGGACGTGAAGCGTTTGAACTCTTGTCCGTCAAAAAGGAGGTCCGTCGCCTCGGCACCGGCCAGGTGGCCCCCCTTGATCAGGACATTTGCGACCCCCATGCCGCCAATCGCCCGGCCGGCCGCCTCCATTCCCGTCTCATCCCCGATGGCCAGCCCGGTCAATGCCTCTGCCTCGGGGATGTTGGGGGTGAGGAGGTAGGTGAGGGGGAGCAGTTCCCGCTTCAGGGTCGTCACGGCGTCAGTATCGATCAGACTTGCCCCCCCCTTGGCGATCATCACCGGGTCGACTACCACCAACCGTTTGTGGAAGGCGGCAAGTTGCCTGGCAACCGTGGCGATGATCTCGGAGGAGAAGAGCATGCCGGTCTTGACCACGTCCACCGGGATGTCGCTGAGTACCGTTGTCAACTGCCCGGCCACAAAGGCGGCAGGTGCGCCGTGGATGGCCGTGACCCCCCGGGTGTTCTGGGCGGTGAGGGCGGTGATGACCGATGCACCGTAGGAGCCGAGCAGGGTGATGGTCTTCAGGTCGGCCTGGATGCCGGCCCCGCCGCCGGAATCGCTCCCGGCCACGGTCAGCACGCTCCCTTTGGGGAACGGCTGCCGGCGGTTGAAGAGCAGCGCCAGTTCGGCCGCGGCCAGGGCCGGGTCGGCGCTTCCCAGGACGGCCGAGATCACCGCCAGGCTGTCGGCACCGCCATCGATGATTGGCGCGGCATTGTCACGGGTAATACCGCCGATGGCCACCACCGGGATGGTGACGCACGCCTTCACAACGGCCACGGCCGCCGGTCCGGCCAGATGCTCGATATCCTTGCTGCCCGATGGGTACATGGCCCCCAGGCCGATATAGTCGGCGCCGGCCGCTTCGGCCGCCAGGGCTTCGTCCCGATTGTGGGTGGAGACCCCGATGATCTTGCCGGCACCCAGCCGTGCGCGGGCAGCCCGCGGGTCGCCGTCGTCCTGGCCGAGGTGGACGCCGTCCGCATCCAACCGGCAGGCCAGTTCCAGGTCGTCGTTGACGATGAACGGAATCCCCTGCTCGCGGCAGAGGCGGGCCAGGGCGCTGCCGAGAGTGAGCCGTTCCTCCGGGGCGTGGGTCTTGGAGCGGAACTGCACTACCCGCACACCGCCGCGAACTGCCGCTTCGACCCGTGCGACCAGGTTGTCACCGTGGTCGGTGATGAGGTAAAGTCCCCGTATGGCGTCTGCTGGTGTATTCATTAGATGGCACAAAAAAAGCCGCGATTGCGGGTCGCGGCTTCCAGAAATAGACGAACGGTAGAGGTTTTCTGGCCGCTTCCCTACGCCGGGATTAACCGGATCAGGTTCAAAGGGTTTGGGGCCGTGGCTCCATCTCAGTTCTTGCGAACTCCCCCAGCTGGCATCGATTGTGAGGGTACCCTACTGGAATCGCAGTGTAAAGTCAACGGCTTTTCGGGAATTTGCCTTTACAGCGGAAGGCGGTGGTGGTAGAAAAAATCGTCCGTGTACGAACGCCATTCGCTCTCTTCTTGGATATAGCAATGATCAACGATTTTCTCAGTGACAGCCGTCCCACCTACGCCGAGATCGATCTGGCGGCCTTGCGCGGCAACTTTGCCCAAGTCCGGCAGGCGGTGCCAGCAGGATGCGGCATCCTGGCGGTGGTGAAGGCCGATGCCTATGGCCATGGTTTCATGGACATTGCCCAGGAACTGGAGCGCCTGGGGGTGACCGCCTTTGGTGTCGCCTTTCTGGCCGAGGGAATTCAGCTGCGAAAAAGCGGCATCGACCGGCCGATCCTGGTGCTGGGGGGGATCTACCCCGGCCAGGAGAAGAAGTGCGTCGGCTTCAACCTCTCCACCACCCTCTTTTCCCTGGAGCAGGCCGAAACCCTGGACGGGGTGGCCCGCCGGCTCTACCGCAAAGCCAGGGTGCACGTCAAGGTGGATACGGGGATGGGGCGGCTCGGCATATCGCCGGGTGAGACGGCCCAGTTCTTTGCCGCCCTGCGGGATCTTCCCAACCTGGAGCTGGAAGGGATCGTGTCCCACTTCGCTTCTGCCGATGAACTGGACGCGGACGGCGACCGCTACACCGAGCAGCAGGCCGGGTTGTTCTTTCAGGCACTGGAGGCGGCCAGTGCGGCCGGGTTTTCACCCCCCTTCGTCCATATCGCCAACAGCGCCGGCCTGTTCAGCAGGTCTCTTCCCGACTGCACCCTGGTCAGGCCCGGGATTGCCCTCTACGGTTCCGTGCCGTCCACGGACTTTGCCGGCCGACTCGACCTGAAGCCGGTCATGAGCCTGAAGAGCCGGATCGCCCTGCTCAAATGGGTGGATGAGGGAACCTGCATCAGCTACGCCCGAAGGTATCGGGCACCGGGCCGGACCCTGATCGCCAGCGTGCCGGTGGGGTACGCGGACGGCTACCCCCGCGCCCTCACCAACCGGGGCGAGGCGTTGGTCCGGGGGCAGCGGGCCCGGGTGGCCGGCACGGTGTGCATGGATTGGATCATGCTGGACGTGACGGAGATCCCCGGCGTGGCCGTGGGGGACGAGGTGGTCCTCATGGGGGAGGACGGCGCCGGTAACGTCGTCAGGGCAGAGGAGCTGGGTGCCTGGGCCGGCACCATCCCCTACGAGATATTCTGCGGCATCAGCAAGCGGGTGCCGAGAATTTATAAGCCGTAAGACACAAGACACTGAGGTTTCAAATGACCAGCAAGAAGATAAAACTCACTGCCATGGTGAAAGCGGCCGGTTGAGCGGCAAAACTGGGCCCGGCGGGCCTGGAAGATGCTTTGCTGGGAATCGGCCGGTCCGGCGACCCCGATCTGCTGGTCGGCCCGGAAACGGCCGATGACGCCGGGGTCTACCGGTTGACGGAGAACTGCGCCCTGGTGGAGACCGTGGATGTCATCACGCCGCTTGTGGACGACCCGCACACCTTTGGCCGGATCGTTGCGGCCAACGCGGTTTCCGATGTCTATGCCATGGGGGGACGGCCGGTGACGGCCATGAATCTGGTCTTCTTCCCGGCCTGCAGTCTGCCCGGTACGGTCCTGCGGGAGATCCTGGCCGGCGGGGCCGAAATGCTCCGGGAGGCCGGGGTTTGCCTGGTGGGGGGGCATACGGTGGAGGACGACGAGCTCAAGTACGGCCTGGCCGTGACCGGTCTGATCGATCCGGGTCGGATCGTCCGCAACTCCACCCCGCTGCCCGGTGACCGGCTGATCCTCACCAAACCGCTGGGGACCGGCATCATTGCCACGGCGATCAAGGCGGAGATGGTCGACGCGGATACCGAGGCCGAGGCTATCCGCTGGATGACCACCCTGAATCGCCGGGCCGCGGAGCTGATGGCGGCATGTGGGGCCCATGCGGCCACGGACGTGACCGGCTTCGGGCTCATCGGCCATGCCTTTGAAATGGCGACCGGCGGCGGGGTGACGATCCGGCTGGCAATCGACCAGGTGCCGCTCATGACCGGTTTGCCGGCCCTGGTGGCCGACGGCATGGTGCCGGCCGGCTGCTACCGCAACCGGGACCACTACGCCAGGTTCGTTGCCGGCGATGGTCGAGCCGACCGTCTGCTCCCCCTCTACGACCCCCAGACCTCGGGCGGCCTGCTGATCGCCCTGGCCCCGGCCGATGCCGACCGTTTCCTGGCCGTTGCCCGGGACGAGGGTCTCTTCGCCGTCGCTATAGGGGAGGTCGTGCCCCTGGGGGAGGCCGCCATTGAGCTCGCCTGACGCATCCCGTTCTCTGGCCGTTGCCGTTGACCTGGGCACCACCACCATTGCCGCCTCCCTTCTCGATACGGTTTCCGGCGAGATTCTGGCCAGAGAGGGGGGCATGAACCCCCAGCGCCCCTATGGTTCCGACGTCATCAGCCGCCTGGAGTATGCCTGCCGGGGCGAGGCCGAGCGCCGGACCCTTTCCCGCCTGGTCAACGCCGAGCTGGAACGGCTGATCGAGGAACTGCTCTCCCGTAGCGGGCTGCCGGCAACGGCCGTGACGCAGGTGGTGATTGCCGCCAACCCCACCATGTCCCATCTTCTCCTGGATCTGCCGGTGGAGAGTCTCGCCTTTCCCCCCTACCGCCCGCGGGTGACCTCAAGCCACCGGGTTCCCGCCCGGTCGCTCGGCTGGGGCCTGGACGTCCCGTTGTACGTCTTCCCGTCGCCGGGCGGTTTCGTCGGAGGCGATCTGGTGGCCTTTCTCCACGGCCTCGGTGTACGAGGAGCGAGGACCGACGCGGGTGAAGGAGGCCGTCGTGAGGACCAGTCACCAGTCACCAGTCACCAGTCACGGCTTTTCTTAGACCTGGGCACCAACGGCGAAATAGCCCTGCTTGCGGGCGGGCGGCTCTATGCCACCTCCGCGGCGGCCGGGCCGGCCTTTGAGGGAGGCAACCTTGCCTGTGGCATGGCGGCCCTCGACGGGGCGATCCGCTCGGTCAGAATGGCCGGCTCACGCCTGGTTTGGGAGACGATAGGGGACGGCACTCCCCGTGGTCTCTGCGGTTCCGGTGTATTGGACACCATGATGCTTCTCCTGACCGAACGGGTGGTGGATGTAACGGGGCAGCTCCTGTTGCCGGCCGAGGTGCGGACCAACCTGGCGAACCGGATCGTGGAACTGGGGGGAGAGTCCGCCTTTGTCGTCTACCGGGACGCCGCATCCATGGTCTACCTCTCCCAGGGGGACATCCGGCAGGTGCAATTGGCAAAGGCTGCCATTCGGGCCGGTATCGATGTTTTGCTGGACCGGGCGGGGATAGAGGCCGCAGACCTCGCGGAGGTGGTTCTGACCGGCTCGTTCGGCGTTTCCCTCAACCCGGTTGGGCTAAAAAGCGTTGGAATTTTCACGGAAAACATGGTACAAGTGGCCCGATTCGTGACGGAGGGTGCCCTTGCCGGTGTTGAGGAAACCCTCCGTTCTGCGTCTTGTGCAGCTGTCGAACAACTTGCCGCTTCATTGACAATCATCCCCCTTTCCGGGAACCCGGTATTTGAGCGGCGCTTTCTCGCCGAGATGAACTTTCCCCGGCTCGAACCAGTTTGAATAAACGCCAGACGTTGTAACCAAAACTATTTCGTGGACCTCATTTCATCAGTTCACATTTCGCAAGAATCTATCTACCAGATAAAAGGAGCATGAGAACGATGGCAAAGATCTCCCGAGCCCTGATCAGCGTGTCGGACAAGACGGGCATCATCGAGTTTTCCAAGGAGCTGGCCCGCTACGGCGTTGAGATCCTCTCCACCGGCGGTACCGCCAAGCTCCTGCGTGAGGCGGGGCTGACCGTCAAGGACGTCTCCGAGTTCACCGGGTTCCCCGAGATGCTGGACGGCCGGGTCAAGACCCTCCACCCCAAGGTCCACGGCGGTCTTCTGGGGATGCGGAGCAATCCGGAACATGTGGCCACCATGCAAGCCCATGGCATCGAGCCGATCGATATGGTGGTGGTCAACCTCTACCCGTTCGAGGCAACCGTGGCCAAGCCCGACTGCTCCATGGAGGATGCCATCGAGAACATCGACATCGGCGGACCGACCATGCTCCGTTCGGCCGCCAAGAACAACGCCGATGTGACCGTGGTGGTCGATCCGGCCGATTACCGGCGGGTCCTGACCGAGATGGCGGACAACGGCGGCACGGTCAGCAAGGCCATCAATTTTCAGTTGGCAGTGAAGGTCTACCAGCACACCGCCGCTTATGACGGTGCCATCTCCAACTGGCTGGGGAGCCGCCTGGGCGAGGGGGTCGATCCCTATCCCGCCACCCTGACCCTGCAGTACCAAAAGGCGCAAGGGATGCGCTACGGTGAAAACCCCCACCAGTCGGCCGCCTTCTATGTTGAGCGACAGGCCGGCGAGGCGTCGGTGGCCACGGCCCGCCAGCTGCAGGGGAAGGAGCTCTCCTACAACAACATCGCCGACACCGATGCGGCCCTGGAGTGCGTGAAACAGTTCGGCGAAGGTTCGGCCTGCGTCATCGTCAAGCATGCCAACCCGTGTGGCGTGGCCCTTGGTGCCTCCGTGCTGGAGGCCTACGAACGGGCCTATGCGACCGACACCGAATCCGCCTTTGGCGGCATCATCGCCTTCAACTGCGACCTGGACGAGGCAACGGCCAAGGCGATCGTCGACCGGCAGTTCGTCGAGGTCATCATTGCGCCGAAGGTGCTGCCGGGGGCCATCGAGGTGGTGGCGGCCAAGAAGAACGTCCGGCTCCTGGAGTGTGGCATGTGGTCGGCCAAGCCGGCATCGCGTATCGACCTCAAACGGGTCTGCGGCGGCCTTTTGGTGCAGGAAGCCGACCTCTCCCTCACCGGCGAGCTGAAGGTGGTGACCAGGAGGGCGCCGACCGAAAAAGAGCTGCAGGACCTCCTGTTCACCTGGCGGGTGGCCAAGTTCGTCAAGTCCAACGCCATCGTCTACGGCAAGGACCGGACAACCGTCGGCGTCGGTGCCGGCCAGATGAGCCGGGTCAACTCGGCCCGTATCGCCGCCATCAAGGCCGAGCACGCCGGCCTGGAGGTCAAGGGGGCGGTCATGGCCTCCGATGCCTTTTTCCCGTTCCGCGACGGCATCGACAATGCGGCTGGCGCCGGCATCACCGCCGTCATCCAGCCGGGCGGCAGCATGCGGGACAGCGAGGTGATCGCCGCCGCCGACGAGCACGGGATGGCCATGGTGTTCACCGGCATGCGGCATTTCAGGCACTGATGATTAAGAAAACAGGAGACGGGGGATACCGATGAAAGTACTCGTAATAGGCAGCGGCGGGCGTGAGCACGCCCTGGTCTGGAAGATCGCCCAGTCTCCGTTGGTGGACAAGGTTTTTTGCGCCCCCGGCAATCCTGGGATCGGCCGGATCGCCGAGAATGTCCCCATTGCGGTGGATGACCTGCCGGGGCTGCTCTCCTTTGCCAGGCAGGAGGGGATCGGTCTGACCGTGGTCGGCCCCGAACTCCCCCTTTCCCTGGGGCTGGTCGACCTCTTTGAGGAGTACGGTCTGAAGGTTTTCGGAGCCCGGCGTAACGCGGCCCGGATCGAGGCCAGCAAGGCCTTTGCCAAGGAGATCATGCACAAATACAATGTGCCGACCGCCGCCTATGAGGTCTTCACCGAGGTGGAGCCGGCCATTGCCTTCATCGACAGGCTGGGAGCACCCATCGTGGTCAAGGCCGACGGCCTGGCTGCCGGCAAGGGGGTGGTGGTGGCTCAGACCCGGGACGAGGCCGTTGCCGCGGTGCGGGAAATGCTTTCCGGCAATGCCTTTGGCGATGCGGGCTCGCGGGTGGTGATCGAAGAGTTTCTGCGGGGCGAGGAGGCCTCGTTCCTCGCCTTCACCGACGGCAGGAACATCATCCCCCTGGCCAGTGCCCAGGATCACAAGGCGGTGTTCGATGGGGACCGTGGTCCCAACACCGGGGGGATGGGAGCCTACTCACCGGCGCCGGTGGTGACGCCGGCCATTCACGAGAAGGCCATGGTCGAGGTGATGCGGCGCACCGTCGACGGCATGGCGGCCGAGGGGCGGCCGTACCGGGGGGTCCTCTATGCCGGCCTCATGATCGACGGCGGCTCGGTCAAGACCCTTGAATTCAATGCCCGCTTCGGCGACCCCGAGTGCCAGCCGCTCCTGATGCGGATGAAATCGGACATTGTTCCGGTCCTGCTGGCGATTGCCGATGGCGATCTCTCCGGTGTCTCCATCGAGTGGCACGACAAGGCGGCGGTCTGCGTGGTCATGGCCGCGCCGGGATATCCCGGCGACTACCGGAAAGGGGACACGATCACGGGGCTCGATGCGGCTGCGGAGATTTCCGACCTCTTTGTCTTCCATGCGGGAACCGCGGAGCGTGATGGGAACTTCGTCACCAATGGCGGCCGGGTGCTGGGGGTGACTGCCCTGGGCGACACGGTACAGGGGGCAATCGATCGGGCCTACCAGGGGGTGGCGGCCATCAGCTGGGACGGGGTCCACTTTCGCGGGGATATCGGTAAAAAGGCCCTGGGGCGTTCGTAACTATCGCCAGCCGCAAGGCCGCTCCCAAGACGTTGGACGTAACGGACTTTCACGTTTTACATCCAGCGTCTTACGTCTCACAGAATATATTCACGAGGTAATCTGGATGAACAATGCACAAGTACTTATTCTGATGGGAAGCGACTCCGACCTGCCGGTCATGGAGGAGGCGGCCAAGGTGCTGACCGAATTCGGTGTCGGCTACGCCATGCATGTTTCCTCGGCCCACCGTTCGCCCCGCAAGACGGCTGCCCTGGCCGCGGGGGCGGCTGGACAGGGGATCAAGGTGATCATCGCCGGTGCCGGCATGGCCGCCCACCTGGCCGGTGTGGTGGCGGCGGAAACCGTGCTGCCGATCATCGGTGTGCCGATCGGCGGCGGGGCGCTGAACGGCGTCGATGCCCTCTACGCCATGGTGCAGATGCCGGGCGGCATTCCGGTGGCAACCATGACCATCGGCAAGGCCGGCGCAAAGAACGCCGGAATTCTTGCCGTGCAGATGCTGTCCATTGCAGACCCCGCTCTGCTGGAGAAGCTGGATGCATACCGGCAGCGGATGGCTGCCGAGGTGGAGGCCAGGGACAGCGAACTGCAGGTTCGGTTGCAAAAGTACCCGTGACGAATCTTAATGTCTTGATTTAGCGATATTTTAAGGTTTTTTTCTTGACAAACACCAGCACCATGTATAAATTTTGCACGCTTTAATCATTCAAGTCATCTGCAAGGAGGTAACACAATTATGAAGAAAATGGTAACCGCACTCGCCCTGACCCTCGCCTTCGCCGTCAACGCCATGGCTGCCGACGTCATCAGCCTCCCGGCCAAGAATGGCAATGTTTCCTTCCCGCACAAAAAGCACCAGGAACTGCTCAAGGACTGCAAGAAGTGCCACGAAAAGGGTCCCGGCAAGATCGAAGGGTTCGGCAAGGACTTTGCTCACAAGACCTGCAAGGGGTGCCATGAAGAAGGGAAGAAGGGCCCGACCAAGTGCGGCGAGTGCCACAAGAAGTAATCGTCTGATCATAATAACGGTTGCACGAAAAGGGGGTAACGAAAGTTATCCCTTTTTTTGTGCCACAAAAATCTGATTTCTTTTTCGGATCAATTTCTTATATAATCGCTGCTTGTGTCGAGGCAGGGGCCTCATTAACTTTATGGTAAGGAGACGGCATTGACCACCGGCAAGAAAGGCTTCCTTCAATCTCTCTGGGACTTTTTCTGTTCCCTGAAGCTGGCGATATCCCTGCTCATCTCGCTGGCGATCACCTCCATCATCGGTACGATAATTCCACAGGGAAACATCCCTCCCGAGTACCTGCAGACCATCAGCGAAACCAAGCTGAGAGTCTATCAAACCCTCGGTTTCTTCGACATGTACCACTCCTGGTGGTATATCCTCCTGCTCTACCTGTTCACCGTCAACCTGATCGCCTGCTCCATCAAGCGGCTGCCCCGGGTCTGGAAGATCATTTCCGAACCGACGCTGATCATGGACGAGAACTTTGAGCGCTCACTGGCCAACACCCATGAATTCAAGATGCAGGGTGATGCAAAGGGGATCGCTGAAAAGCTGAAGGCTGCCTTGCGGGGCCAGGCCTCGCAACCGGTGCTCACAGAACGGGATGGGGTGCTGTATCTCTTTGCCCAGAAAAATCCCTACTGCCGCCTTGGTGTCTATGTTACCCACCTGAGTATCATCTTCATCTTCGTCGGGGCGCTCATCGGCTCCTTCTTCGGCTACAAGGCCTTTGTCCAGATTCCGGAAGGAGTTGCCGCCGATACCGTGTACACCCGCACCGAAAAACCGGTCCCGCTCGGCTTTGCGGTCCGTTGCGAGAAGTTTACCGTCTCGTACTACAACACCGGGGCACCCAGGGAGTTCAAGAGCGTGCTGACCATCCTGGAAAACGGGAAGCCGGTTCCGGGGTATGTCAATATTCCGGTTATCGTGAACGACCCGCTCTCCTACAAAGGGATCACCTTCTACCAGTCCAGCTACGGCCAGGCCGAGGAGGGGGCGCTCCATCACCTTTCGGTACAGTCGCGGAGCGGCGGGCCGGCGGTGAAAATCATGGGGCGGACCGGGGAGCGGATTTCCCTGCCGGGCGGGGGGTACCTGGTCGTTGTCGAGGCAACCCAGAATGTCACCCAATTCATGCCCCAGTATTCCGGCCCCGCCGCCAAGGTAGAGGTTACGCTGCCGGGTAAGCAGCCGGAAACGTTTATCGTGTTCCGCGATCATCCCGAGGTCGAGCAGCAGCGGGGCGGAAGCCAGCTCATTGCCTATGAAGGGGGTGACGTTAAACTCTACACCGGTCTGCAGGTGGCCAAGGACCCGGGGGTTTGGATCGTCTGGCTCGGCTGTGCACTTATGGTTGCCGGCATCGGTATGGCCTTCTTCATGTCCCACGATCGCTACTGGGTGAGGATTGACGGCGGGCGCGTGGTCCTCGGCGGGAGCGCCAGCAAGAACCCGGCAGCCTTTCAGGGGAAATTCGAGGCCCTTGTCGGCAGAATCAAGCAGCTGTAGCGCATACTTCAGACCCTCAACACCGGGAGGAAATACGGATGTCCAGTTCCATGCTTTTTAACATTACGACCATTTGTTACATGGTCTCCATGCTGGTCTTTTTCGCCTTTCTCGCCACGAAGAGCAAGGGGGTGGGATTGGCGGGAAGCCTCGTCGCCTACGCCGGCTGGCTCATCCAGACGGCGGCCATCCTGCTGCGCTGGAAAGAGTCCTACGACCTGGGGCACGGTCATGCCCCGCTCTCCAACCTGTACGAATCGGTAGTGTTCTTTTCCTGGACCATCATCCTGATCTACGGCGTCATCGAGATGAAGTACAAATACCGGGTGGTGGGCGCTTTTGTCGTGCCGTTCGCGCTTTTCGGCATGACCTGGGCGCAGCTCGGGCTCAACAGCGGCATTGAGCCGCTGGTGCCGGCGCTGCAGAGCAACTGGCTCCTCTATCATGTCATCACCTGCTTCCTCGGCTATGCCGCTTTTGCCGTGGCCTGCGGCATCTCCATCATGTACCTGATCAAGGCCGGCCAGGAGACCGAGGCCGCGAATCCGTCGGCCGGCGGCATTATCGCCATGTTCCCCTCGACGCGAATTCTCGATGACCTGAACTACCGTTCGATCATGATCGGGTTCCCGCTGCTCACCCTGGGAATAGTTACCGGTGCTGCCTGGGCAAATTACGCCTGGGGTACGTACTGGAGCTGGGACCCCAAGGAGACCTGGTCCCTGATCGTCTGGTTCATCTACGCAGCGTTTCTCCATGCCCGGATCACCCGCGGTTGGGTCGGCAAGCGTGCCGCCTGGCTTTCGATCATCGGGTTTGCCGCCACGATCTTCTGTTACCTGGGGGTCAACCTGTTCCTCTCCGGTCTGCATAGCTACGGCGGCGGGAGATAGCCGGGAGCAGCAGAGCGAAAACGGATCGGGAGAGTGGTACATTTGCAGTGTCGCACATCATACGGCAGATTAATGACGCAGAGACGCAGAGACGCACAGAAGATCAGATGCAAGGCGGATTAACCGACTGGATGCACCGTCCGGCCATCGGAACGAGCAGGTTGTCTTTGCGCCTTGGCGTCTCTGCGCTACAGCTGCTTTTAGTGGTTGCACTGATCCTTGTGTTGGTGCCCTCAGTCGGGGCAGCTGAAGAGCCTGTCTGCAGGAGTTGTCATCCGGACAAGGTTTCCGGAGTTTCGGTGCACCCCTCGGCGACGGCTGGTGAATGCCTGGGGTGTCACGCCCTGGTGCCGGGCAGGCGGCACCCTCAGATGACCGCTTCGGTGCAGTTGGTCGAAGGCGGAACAAAGCTTTGTAAAACCTGCCACAGCACCTTCCTCGCCGGCAGGAGCGTGCATAATCCCGTTGCTGCCGGAGAATGCGGAGCCTGTCATGAGGTCCACCGCTCCCGCTTCAAAAAATTACTCAAATCGCCGGTAACGGAATTGTGCGTCACCTGTCATCACGCCGCGATCACCGGCAAGGTTGTCCATGCCCCGGTTGCCGCGGGTGACTGTCTGGGCTGTCACGAACCTCACCACTCTTCCAACCGTCGCCTGCTGAAGGAACGGGGCGCTTCTCTCTGCTTCAACTGTCACAGGAAGTCCATCGCCGAGGGCGAATCAGTCCACCAGCCGGTTGCCGAAGGCGACTGCATGGGGTGTCACACGCCGCATGCTTCCGCCGAAAAAGGGTTGTTGGTCCGTCATTACGCGGAGGGAATGTATCTTCCGTACAGAGACGACCAGTATGCCCTCTGCTATGGCTGTCATACCCCTTTACTGGCCCAGGAGGAGCGCACCCTCAGCCGGACCGCTTTTCGCAATGGCGACCTGAACCTCCATGCAGCGCATGTCAACCTGCCCGACCATGGTCGCTCGTGCAAAGTCTGTCATGATCCCCATGCCTCCTCCCAGCCATCTCTCCTCAAGCGGAGGATTACCGGGTATGGCCGATGGGAAATTCCCCTTTCCTATACCAGGGGGGTGGCCGGTGGGACCTGTATGGTTGGCTGCCACAAGACCAGAATGTACGACCGTCTTTCGCCGGTTATGAACGAATAGCTATCGAATCTGGGGTAACAGAAGGAATCCATGGGGCGGATAGTTCGCATACTGACATGTGCCGTATTGTTGATGCTGCAGGCCGGAGTAGCCCACTCAACGGTGTCCCTCATCTATCCCAGGGACAAGGGGTGGGTGGACCGGGCCGATCATCTGGTCATCAAGTTCAATACCCTGGATGCTACCCATGTCAAAGTGACGGTGAACGGCATTACCAGCGAGCCTCTGAACGTAGGCAGCTCGGAGTACCAGAGGCTTTTCCGGGATTTCCTGATCCTTCAGCCGCTGTGGGACAAAGGAAAGAATACGCTGCGGATTGACCTGCTGGCCGGCGACCGCCTGCTCGAAACCGCTACCGCCGAGATTTTCTATACGCCAAAAGACGTTCCCTTGCCGATTCCGGCCGAATATGTGCACAGCATTCTCCACCTGCCCGAGCAGGACGCCCTCTGTACGCCGTGCCACAACATGCGGCCGACAGCTGCCCAGGCAACTGCCGGTCCGGATCGGAACAATCCCTGCTTCACCTGCCATCGCCGCATGATGGACCAGAAACAGGTTCACGGCCCTGTCGGCTCCTTTTCCTGCGTGTATTGCCACTCGCTGCAGGGGCAACCCCGTTACGCAGCCACCAAGCGGGATGCGCTCCTGTGCGGAGAATGCCACATGGATATGGCGGCTAAACTCAAAAAATGGAAATATCTGCACGGCCCGGTTGCTGCAGGCTACTGCGAGGTCTGCCACGATCCCCATGGAAGCCCGAACCCGGCCCAGCTTCGGCAGCCGATCAACCAGCTCTGCCTCTCCTGTCACGAAGAGATCGGCAGAACGCCCCATGTCAACACCATGTCGCTGGGGGGGGCTAGCGGACACCCGTTGGGTGAGCGTCAGGACCTCAATCCGAACCGGAAGGGGAAGACGCTTTCCTGTGCGTCGTGCCATAACCCCCATGGAGCTGATGTCCGCTACTATTTCCAGAGCAATACCGACGACCGGATGATGCTGTGTCAGTTCTGCCACCGCAAATAACCGACCAATGTACGATGAAGCCGTTAGCATAGAAGCGCGAGATACGAAAAGGAGTGAACGCCATGAGAAACATACTTTTCAGGTTGATGCTGTATGGTGCGGTCGCAGTCGTACTGGCCGGCACGCTGGGCGGATGCGCAACCACAACCCAGCAGGTGCAGCAACGAAGATACTTCTTCCCCCGTCTCCCGGAGCGGCCCCGCTTTGAATGGCTGAACGCCTATATGGATGACAGCGCCTTTCAGAAAAAAGGCGGCCTGAGCAGTTTCCTTGCCAATGTTGTCGGCGAGGAGGTCGGCATTGCCCTTGATAGTCCGCTCGACATCAAGGCTGCCCCGGATGGGCGGGTATTCATCACCGACACATCCCTTCCGGGAGTAGTGATTTTCGATCTTAAAAAACAGAATGTCCGTTTGCTGGGTGAAGAGAAAGGGCAACGACTTTTTGTACGGCCTACCAACATCGCCTTGGACGACAGCGGCAACCTCTACGTGCTGGATGTGGACCGGAAAATGATAGCCGTTTTTGACGGCGCCGAACGGCCGGTCCGCGAAATCGCCTACGCCAACACCATGAAGAGCGGCGGCGCGCTTGCCTGGGACCGGCAGCGCAAGAGACTTCTCTGTGTCGATACCAGGGGGGATACGGTGTACTTCCTGACCTCCGAGGGGAAGCTGATCGGCAGTTTCGGCAAGTCCGGCGATCAGGACGGTCAGTTCAACCGCCCCTCCTCTATTACCATCAACAGTAAAGGGGAGATCGTTATTGCCGATGCGTTCAACGCCCGTATTCAGGTCTTTGACGGCGACGGCAAGTTCCTGCGCAAGTTCGGGGTGCGCGGCGATAACCCGGGTGAGTTCCAACAGATCAAATCCGTTGCTGTCGACTCCGAGGACCATGTCTATGTGACTGACGGCAAAGGGAACAAGGTGGAGGTCTTCAGCACAACCGGCGACTATCTGCTCACCGTCGGTGCCCGCGGGTCCGTGCTGGAAACGGGACGCAGCGTGCCATACGGCTTTCTCATCCCACAGGGGATCACGATTGACGCCAATGACGTCATCTATGTGGTGGATTCCATGAATAAGCGGTTCCAGGTCATCCAGTACCTGTCCGACGACTTCATCAGGAAAAATCCGATACCCGGCTTCGAATTGAAGTAGCCCGCTCCGTCATTAAGCGGCCGGGGAGACGCTATTTGGAATGCTCAAATTTGTGTTGGCTAATTTTTGGGTTGGTGATTTGGCGGTAGGTGGTGAGCATACTGCGTACCTTTACGCACTGACTCAGTTGCTCCATCTTGGCGGCTGTAGTGATTATAGGTAGATAGTCTGGTTGTGGTTGGCTGGCATTAATTGTGCTAAGACAATAGCGATATAGCGGGTTATTTAAGGCGGGGACGTTTGGCATACGGATTGCTGAATCTGAACCAGCATTAATAAGGTGGGCCACCAAGGCCAAAAACAAAAAAGGAGAGAAGAAGATGAAGAAAGCACTAGCACTCATCGCAGCCGCAGCACTCGTCGCCATGGCCAGTACCGCAGCCCTGGCCATCGACCCGAACACCGCCCCGGGCAAGTCGATTGTCTACTCCAAGCACAACCTGTCCAAGACCGGTACCGGCAACCTGCACAGCACAACCGGTACCCAGATCTGTATCTACTGCCACACCCCGCACAACTCCTCCACTGCCGGCGGCCCGATCTGGAACCGCAATCAATCCCAATTCACCATTACCTATCAGTTGTACTCCGGTCTCGGCATGCAGAACATTTCCAACAAATCCGGCTTCACCTCGGACAGTATCTCCCTCTTCTGTATGAGCTGTCATGACGGTAGTTCCATGGGTGGCACCATGCTGGTCAACATCCCGACTGCCCTTCCCACAGTGGAAGCAACTGCGCTTACCTCCTTTACGACCGGTCTCCCCGGTACTGCCAAGGCCAACCTGCTCAGAGGCGGCACCGATGGTTCCGTGCTGAAGACCACCCACCCGGTTAACTTTGAATACAAAAATGGCGGTGGCGATCTTTCCACTGTTACCACAAACTGGATTAACGGTCTCCAGGGCACCAAATTCCCGCTCTACAAGTCGGCCCGTTCCGCGACCCAGAGCTTTGAGTGCTCCAGCTGTCACTCGGTTCACGACGACTACAACAACCCGTTCCTGCGTGACACCAACGCCGGTTCCAAGCTCTGCCTGGGCTGCCACAACAAGTAAGCCGGGCAGTTGCTGGATGTCGAAAAGGAGGGTGGGCAACCACCCTCCTTTTTATTGTTAGACTTCTTGCTTCCACCGGCAAATCGTGTTACATCCTCTCCGCCTTGTCGTAGCTGGTTGCCCGGTACGGTTTTATCCGGCAGCCTGGTTGGTGGCGCATTGCACCTGAACATGCGACGCCGGGGTCGGGCTTTTGCCGGAATGGTCCGTGAAAAGAACGGATTGCGGCTAAGAAGAGGCTCATTATCTCGTTTTAGTGAGCGGGAATCCCTTGCCAGTAATGGGGAAAAGATGAAGTCGCTGCGGATGGTACTCGTTGGGTATGGTCGTTGCACTGTTGATGGCAGTAACGCGGCAAGTAGCCGGAACTATTCTTCTGCGAGCCTTGAGGTGTGGAGAGGATGGCAATGAAGATGCTCAAACGTGCGACGCTGGTATTGATTGGCGGGCTCACCGTGCCGATGATCGTGGCAATGCCCGTCAGTGCCCGCGTTGGCGACGGTCATGTGACACGTCAGGGGCTTTCCGGCAGTGCAGAGCTCGGCTATGTCAGCTACGATGCCGCGGAGAACGGCCGCAAGGTGCTGGAGGCCAGCACTTTTGTCCAGAAGTATTCCCTGCTGTATCATATGAACGGCAAGGCGCGCATCGAGAGCCACGCCAGTTACAATCTTTCCGTTGGCTATGAATGGTCGTCCATCGATGCCTCGCTCAGCCACCCCGGCGGCGGGACCGACCAGTCCGTGCGCAGTGGCCGGCCCCTCTTTGATGGTACTTTTACCCTTAACCCCCCCACCTCGCCGTTCGAGCTCACAGCATACAGCCGCGATATTAATAACAACAGTTTCGTAAACGACACCTTGCCGGAGCTGAGCGACGGTAGGCGGATTATTGCGCCGAATCTTCCGACGGATATCAGTCAAAGCGGAACCAATATCGAGAGCGGGGTGAACCTTGTCATCGCCAACAAGGACGGGCGCTCCCGGGGCACGTTCGGCGACCTCCTGGCCGGAGTTCCGGCCATTTATGTCAACTATTGGGACCTGGTAAGCCGTAACACGCAAGGGGGGGCCAGGCTCGATTCGCGCTCCAACCGCTTCAGCGTTTCCGCCGGCGGCATTGGCGATACCTGGCTGCATTACCAGAGCAACCGTTTCACCGATAACTACCACCCTGATAATAGTTATGACAGAACCAAGATCCTGTTCGGGACGATAAACCAGTATCAGCGTCGCAAATGGATACAGTTCACCAACTGGATCAAGTTGTCGGCAGACGCACGTTTCGAGCAGGTAAAATACGGTGCTTCCGACAAGAACGAGGAAGAGTTCGACCTGAACATTTTCGGCATGGCCACACGGCGGTTGTGGGAGGCCAAGTTCTTTTCGAACTACAACCGCAAGATTGTCGGAGGAGGGGCACCCGAAGAGATAGTGCGGCTGCCGCTTTACGTCAATGGTGTTCTGGGGGCGGACACCGACTGGAGTTTTTCCGTTTCGGCCACCGAGCAGCACTCCGGTGGAGGGGTATCGCAGGAATCCCGGTCGAGTGAGGACAATCTGTCCGCACGGCTCAATACGTTCAAGCGCAGTCCTTTCACGTTGACATCTATCCTTTCTCTGATCAATAAATCGGATTCCGCAGGAGGGGGTGAGGTTGGCGGGGACCTGACCCTGGAGACCGTCAGCACCTCCCGTTTTGCCAGAACGCTGAACATGGCGGGCAGCTATGCGCTCCGCACCCGATACAACCGGGGGAACGGAGAGTACAGTTATAACCAGGACCTGCTTATGCACACCTATTATCAACCGTCATCCCAGTGGAAACTCTCCCTTCGGGAGACTATCACCCAGGGGAAGAACGACGCTGCCTCCACCACCAGCTTTACGAGTTCCACGGTTGCCCAGAGCCAGAACCCCCTTAGTACCGTCACCAACCTGACTACCCCGTCCTCGAATTTCCTGCGCCTGTCCACAACGGCTTCCGTTGCCTGGACACCGGTTGCCCGCTTTACCGCCGACCTGTCAGGCACGAACTATCTCCAGTTCGAGTCCAACGGCAATGACACCATGTCCAACTCTGTCTCCGCAGGCGTCAGTTACACGCAGCCAACCTATGCTGCCAGCTTGGGCGGATCCGTGGCCATGCAGGATAACGGGGACAAGGATATCCAATTCAATTCGCGAATTGTCTACAAGCCCAACCGGACCGTGGAGGCCACTTTTCGCGGGCAACAGAATCAGCGGGAGAGCGCCGGGACCACCTACAAGTTTGTAGATGCCGCGCAGCGGCTGACCTACTATATCTGGGGGAGCCGCGGCGTAAGCCGGAAAGTGGCCGACCTCTACGAGGAGATGGCCTATCTCCAGAACAACGGTGAGACACCGAGGAAGGCCCTGACCCTGGCCGGCACCTACTACCTGTATGCCCGTATCTCGTTGAACGGCCGCGCCACCTACACTCTTCAGAACGGAGATCTGACCCAGGCATACGGGCTCGGTCTCGCTGCGAACATGAAGCTGCTCGACGCAACGGTCGACTACACCTATGCAAAACGTTCGTCCGACAAGCGCGTGGAGAACCGCCTCGCGGCAGCGCTCAAAAAGAGTTTCTGACGGTTGGGCACAACAGAGAAGCCGAGGCGGCCGGGTAATCCCGGCCGTTTTTCTATACATGCGGCGTAACTCCCCCTCACCCCCTCTTAACTTAAGAGGGGGAATGCAATCCACCTCCCCTTAAGATAAGGAGAGGCAGGGAGGGGTTATGAGGGGGGATATCCTTGCGGTCTTGCGTTACCAATGCCCTTCATGACTGACAGCCGGCCCACCATCTCCATCATTCTTCCGGTCAAACCAGGCGGTACGGTCCGGGCACTCGTACCTCTGCGTGACGTCACGTATCCGGCCGACCGCTACGAGGTCATTATCGCGGAAGGGAGACGGCCCAGCTGCCAGCGGAATCGGGCGGCAGCCGAGGCACGGGGCGAGATACTCTACTTTCTCGACGACGATTCGCTCGTCGAGCCGGACAATCTGGAGAGGCTCGCACGTCATTTCACCGATCCAGCTGTGGCAGCGGTCGGCGGTCCTTCGCTCACGCCGGACAACGACTCCCCGCTGCAACAGGCATTCGGTCTGACGCTTTCATCGCCGCTCGGCGGCGGGAGCGTGCGCAATCGCTATCGCCGGACCGGTATGGTGCGGCGTACCGATGACTCCGAGCTGATCCTCTGCAACCTTGCCTTCAGGAAGAAGGTCTTCATCGACTCCGGCGGTCTGGACGAGCGCCTCTACCCCAACGAAGAGAACGAGCTGATGGACCGGCTCAAGGCCGGGGGGCACGCTCTGCTCCATGATCCCGACCTGGCCGTACATCGGAGCCAGCGGGCCACGGCCGGTGCCTATCTCCGTCAGCTGTACACCTATGGCCGGGGCCGGGGGGAACAGACCCGCATTACCCGGCAAGGCAAAATTGCCAGTTTCCTTCCAGTATTCTTTCTGGTATACATTATAACGCTTTTATTTAGTATGTCGCCGTGGCCCGTCTGGTGGCCGCTTGTCGGTTACCTGGCATTGGTTGCCTGTCAAGCGGTCGTGGCCGGATGCGCGGCTCGCCTCGTCGGCAGCGGATTGCATCTGCTCTGGACCCTGCCGGCACTTCATCTTTGCTATGGGGCGGGGATGGTTGCCGGCCTCTGCTGTCCCCGGTATGAGCGGGACGGCAACGGAGAACGGGCGGTGCAACTCAGGGTTGTCAAGGCGTTGGGACAACCGAGGTTGTGAAACGGCCACGTTATTTGACGTAGCTTTGCGGTCATTCGGAGAGATTTTGCTTCAATGCAGTTGCCGGGCCGGCCAAAATGTCGAGGGAAATTAGCCGTCTCACGTGAGCGGTGAACAGTCAATTGGCTTGGCGTAATTTTTGCTGAAATGTTGAAAAGATTAGAGCGTATTTTCGCTATGCCTGAGGAGGACGCTATGTATTTCAGGTTACTGGTCACCATGTTTAGTCTGCTGATGTATGCGGGCCTTGCCTCTGCCGCCCCGTTTGCATACATCGCAAACAGTGGGGGCAATTCCGTAACGGTGATCGATACTGGTGCCGTGCCGCCCGTCGCGACAGCCACAATTCCGCTGCCGACCCCGAGCTATCCCTATGCCGTAGCCGTGAGCCCGAATGGTGTCCATGCCTATGTCACCTGCCAGGATTCCCTGAAGATCGCCGTCATCGACACTGCCACCAACACGGTTGTGAAGACGCTGAACACTTCTCTCAAGCCTGGTGGATTGGCGGTGAATGCCGCGGAAACACGTCTCTACGTGGCTGACAACAACAATAACACCCTGACCGTGATCGATGTCAGCAAGCTGTTCGATACCGGTGCCGCAGCCGAAGTGGCCAAGGTCACGCTGGACAGCAAGGTGGCCGTATCGGTGCCCGAAGGGGTAGTGATCAACGCCGCCGGCAACACGGTCTACGTGGCGAATGCCGGTACCGGCAAGGTTGCGGTCGTCAATGCCAACGACGTCACCGACGTCTACACCAAGGCCGGCGAGATTGCGCTCGATCCGGGCGACTACCCCATGGGGATGGCGCTCAGTCCGGACGGTGCCAAGCTCTATGCGGCCAACTTTAACTCCGGTAGCGTTGCGGTGATCGACACCGCCACCAGGGCGCTCAAGGTCAAACTCAGCGTTGCTACGGCCCCGGTCAGCGTGGCTGTCAACCCGGTGGCGGCCAACAAGTTTGCCTATACCCCGAGCAGCGTCCTTGACAAGGTGACATTCATTAATACCGGGTCAACGCCTAACGACACGGTTCTGACCACCCCTGCCCCCGTGGTTGGTTCTCAGCCCTGGGGAGCTGCGGTGACGCCAGACGGCAGCAAGCTCTACATCGTCAACTACCAGGCCGGTACCGTATCGGTACTCGATGCGGTAACCGGTAGCGTTCTTAACTCGGTGCCGGTTGGCGTCAAGCCGACCAGCATGGGTAACTTCATGAGCCCGGCCTATCCGTATGTGGTGAATGCCAGTATCGACGCCACCGGCACCGGTACCGGAACCGTAGCCCCGGGTGTTGGCGCCATTCCGGTGACCGCCTATGGTCGCTCCTTCTACTTCACTCCGGCAGTCGGTTCCGTTGTCGACAGCGTCACCCTGAACGGTGTTGCCAAGGGGGCGGGGACCAGCATTGACATCACTAATATCACCGCCAACCAGACCCTGGTGGTCAAGTTCGCCACTGCTGCCAGCAAGAATGTGCAGCCCCTCACCGTTGAGCTGATGAACCTCGGCGGACGGGTCTATACGACTCCGACCGGTATCGACATCACCAGCGGCATCATGACAGCCGAGTACCCCACCGCCAGCCAGGTGACTATTAACGCCGACTTCACCCAGTATCCGGGTCGTTCCATCGCCTCCTGGGGCGGGGCCTGTGCCGGTGTCTCCCCGTTTGTGAGCAGCTGTACCGTTACACTGAATGCGGCAACGAACGTCCAGATCACCTTCCAGAACAAGCCGCCGCAGGACAAGGTCATGATCGCCGAGACCGGTGCGTATATCGGGACCATCGGCGCGGCCCTTCAGGCAGCAGCGAACGGCCAGACCATCAAAGTGGTGAAGAATTACGACACGCTCTATCTGGTTGACAACATTGTGGCCAACTACAGTACGGCCCAGGTGACCCTGAGCGGCGGCTGGGACGACATGGGCTTCGCGACCCGGACCGCCGGCAACTACACGCGACTTGGTTCGTTGACCATCCAGAGCAACGCTATCGTTGCCGACATGATTGTGATCCAGTAATCTCACGAAGAACTAAATACTAGATCGGAACAAAAGGGAGGACGTTATGAAGACAGTCGGGAAAATGGTACTCACTTTGGTGGCACTGCTGAGCATCGCGAGCACTGCCTCGGCGGTGGATAAGCTGATTGTGAATAACTCTACCGGGACGCCGGTGTTTAAGGTGGATGATGCTGGAAACGTAACTGGACCCAATATGGTGTTCAATAACAGCACCAAGACCTTCGGATTCGGAACGTTAAATCCTTTGTCTGCGTTGCATTTGACCGAATCAGCACCTACCGCAGGTCTAACACGAGGCCTAACGATTGCACAGCACACTACTGATATTGCAGCTGCCGTTATTGCAATTAATAGAAGTAGAGGCTTGGAGGCAACTCCTTCAAATCTTCAAAATGGTGACAATATAGCTGCTTTTCATGCAAAACCTTATGATGCCACTAACCTTTCAGGCAACTGGTATATGCCTACAGCATCATTTATCTTCGGGGTAGACGGTGCAACTAGCAATGGGGTAGCTCCTACGGCGATGTCATTCTGGACAGGTTCAAATGCTGCAACCCGTCTGGAGCGCTTCAGGATCACCAGTGATGGCAGATTGAGAATATCGAATCAACCTGCTGCTCCGGCAAGCAACGCCCCTTGTACTGTTGGTGACATGATACTTAGTCCGTCAACCGGTTTCTTGTACCTGTGTACAGCTACTAACTCATGGATGAGGACAGCATTCACAGCATATTAATAGTGTAATTATTTGTGTTTTAATGCTAATAGTGCAAAAATTGTGCTTTAATACTAAAAAGGGGAGGGCTTATGAAGCCTCCCCTTTTTAAGTGGTCAATCTTCAGTTTTATTTCCAAAGGAGGATTGCTTGGAACAATATCTTAAAATAATCATGTCTATTGAGCATAGTAATACTTCTGCTGCAGAGTGCGCAAATCTCTATACGTTAGCTCGTAACATAAATAAGGGCTGTATTGTAGAAATTGGAAGTTATCATGGCCGAACAAGCGTAGCCTTGGCCTTAGCTGTCCAAGCGACAGGTTTATCAATACCAGTGTATTGTATTGAGCCGCATGATTATTCAAAAGGAATATTTGGACACGAATTTGGCTCTAAAGACCGAGTTCAATTTTTTCGTAATATGTTAAAAGCAAATGTAGTTGAAACTATTCGTCTTGTAAATTTGTCTAGTTTAGAAGCTTCAAAGGCATGGGACACCTCTAAGCCGATTTCATTATTATGGATCGATGGCGATCATACTTACGAGGGTGCAAAGATTGATTTTGATTGTTGGGAATCGTTTGTTCCTGTAGGTGGAATAATTGCTATACACGACACATTACCGCCATTTACAGGCCCTAAGCAGATAGTTGATGAAGCATTAGCATCAGGCAGGTATCAGCAGATTGATCAAGTAGAGAGAAATGCAGTGTTGGTAAAAGTTAAAGCTTAAAAGGATAATATTAGTGAGTGTATTTGATAGTAAATTTATAATTGACTTGGTTACCCCTGAAATCACTAACCAATGTAACTATTCGTGCTACAGTTGTCCTCATAGAAGTCTCGATAGGGCGATTGGCAATATGAGCGTTGATCTATTCAAGAAAATATTTAACGATTGCCAGAAAAATACCAAAGAATTATGCATAGCTTTTTTTGGCGAACCAATGCTTCATCCTCAATTTATGGATATCTTGGCATATATGAAGGCTAAACGAAGTAGCCTTTACCTATCAATCAATACCAATTTGTCATGTGCCACACGTGAAATACTAAATGCATTAATTGATGTTCCTTTCAACCAAGTTCGCTTTAGTGTAGATGCTGCAACACAAGAAACTTATAGAATTGTACGTCCTGCAGAATTCGCTCTAGATTTAGAGGGGACTAGATATGAAGGTAACCGCCTAGACCTGATCGATGAAAAAGTTCGATGGTGGCATTCTCTTTCAAATCATGTATCAACCAGGCATGTCTATACAGTAAGTTCAATTAATATTGATGAACTACCTTTGTATGTTGAGAAGTGGGTTCCATTATTTGGCACAATGGATGAATTAAGAGCCAAACGTTTGTTGACTTATGGGGGCAAGATCTCTGATCCACTTCTAAAACCTCATCCTTGCAATGTTTGGGGTCAGCGCTTTGCCGCAATAGATTGGCAAGGGAATGTTTCCCCATGCAATCTAGACACTGAAATGGAATTGACTATTGGAAACATCAACGATGCAACTCTTGAAGAGTTATTCAAATCCAAAGCCTGGGAAGAGACACGAAGTCGCAGTATATTGGAAAAGGAATCTCCATGCAGAGAATGTATTGATTCTAATGCTTGGGCGGAAGATCGTAATCTGGTTCTCAAGTCTGGTGATAAATGGGATGCTTCATACTGGAAGCGTTTTCGTTAAAATCCATTGTGTACAAATTTTCTCCTTCGCCTTTGTAGCCCCAAATAGGTCATGTTATATCCCAACTTATGATTCTGTGACATGAGAAGCCTGATTTCAGGACTATTATTGCCGTAAGACTGGATGTATTGATGTCCAAAGACACTGTAATAAAAGTAGAAAGTCTTTCAAAAGTATACAAACTTTATAACACCCCTGTTGATCGCCTGAAGGAATCACTTCACCCCTTGCGTAGGCAATATCACCACGATTTTTATGCCTTAAAAGATGTCAGTTTCGAGGTCAATAAAGGTGAATCCGTAGGCATCATCGGCAAAAATGGTTCTGGTAAATCTACGTTGCTGAAAATCTTAACCGGTGTGCTTACACCTTCTATCGGCAATGTTACTGTAAACGGCAAGGTATCAGCCCTATTAGAACTTGGCGCTGGGTTCAACCCAGAGCTCTCTGGAATCGAGAATGTCTACTTCAATGGCATGCTCATGGGATACACGCGTGATGAAATGGAAGAGAAGTTAGATGTTATTCTCTCCTTCGCCGATATCGGCGAATTCGTATATCAACCGGTAAAGACCTATAGCAGTGGAATGTTCGTTAGGTTGGCGTTTGCTGTGGCAATCAATGTAGATCCGGATATTTTGATTGTGGATGAGGCGATGAGTGTTGGCGACATAAAGTTTCAGAGGAAGTGTTATTCAAAAATTGAGCAGTTCTCTAATTTGGGGAAAAACATATTATTTGTTTCACATGACATCAATAGCATAAATATGCTTTGTTCTAAAGCACTATTAATGGATAGTGGGGCTATTAAGATGTATGGAGTGCCTAAAACTGTCACTAGAACCTATCAGGAAATGATGCTCGGTGATGACATAGTAAGAGATAAAGTCGATAATTTTGAAAACGAACTTAACAATTTTGAGCGTATTTGTGGAGTTGATAATTATAGTTTGGATATTAGAGAAACAGCGGTGGCAGCCTGCGATTTAAAAGTAAAGCGGATAGCAGAAGAAAAGTTAAAAAACTGGAATGGAACAAAAAAGGCCGAAATTATCGATGCAGGAATAAGAGACATACATGGAGAATTAGTTACTACTCTAACAACAGGGGATCGCTATACTTTGTTTGCGAGAGCAATTGTTTATGGTGATCTTGATGCAATATACTTTGGGTACCCAATTAAAGACGTTAAGGGATTATTTTTATTTGGTGTCAATAGCTATATTCAAAAAATTGAAATAAGACAACTAAAACATGGAGATCTACTTGAAAGCTTAGTTGACATCCGTATGTGGTTGGCACCGGGAAAATATTTCTTATCTTTTGGTTTAGGGACAGTCGAAACTAATTATGATTTGCTAGATGATCAAATTTTATTTACTGTGGTAGGTGACTGCTTACAACATCCAAGTTCGATAGTGAATCTCGAGCCAAAGGTCAGTGTAAGAAATATTCATTCTTGAAAACATATTCAGGGCGGTAAACATGTCAAGAAAAGGCAAAGTATCTGTGAAGCTTATGTCATTCGGGTTTAAATATGGTATCCCTAATGCTAATTACTATTTCGATGTTGGGTTTATCAAGAATCCGGCAAGAGAATCGAAATGGGGTTTTTTTGCAGTCCCTGATGATGAAATGCGTGATTACGTTTTGCAGCAACCTTCAGTTATAGAGTTTCTAAAATATGTCGTGCCTCTTATAAAAATGCTTGCTCCATTGGATCAGTCACAGGTTTTTGCATTCGGTTGTAATTCAGGGCGACATAGGAGTTATATACTGGTTGAGGAGATTTCCAGACAACTCAAAGAACAAGACGTTGCAAATAAAGTGGTTCACCGGGAGGAAGAGCCTTCATGATTAATATTGCTAGCAGGATTTGGGATTCAAAAGGACAGTTACTGCCCATTTCTTTTGCAGAAAAACCTGTCAAGGATGTTGCATTTGTTATTGTCAATCGTGATCGGCGCGATTTGACCGATTACCTTTGCGCGCAGATCCTCGCATTCAGCAATGAAAGTAATCTGACATTTGACCTTTATGTGGTCGATATCGGCTCGCAACCCGAAGGACGAAGCCCCTATACAACAATCGAATATGAAGATACCCATTTCCGTGGGAAATGTTACGCACACAACGTTGGCATTCGCCAAGCAGCAGTAGCTGCCAACTATCGTTACTATTGGGTGATGATGAATGACCTTCGTTTTGATGGCCAACCGTTGGCCATGACTCGCATGGTGAAACTTATGGAAGAACATCCTGAGTTGGGGCTTATGAGCCCAACCAATGTGGGTGTAGGAAAGGAATATCCCGGCGCATGTCCTCAAATCGGGCAAGATTTTCGCAAAGTCGCTGTCTGTGAATATTTGTCACTTATGGTGCGTGGAGAGGTGTTACGAGAAGTCGGTTTCTTAAATCCAGATTTTCGTTACTGCTGGGGAGCTATTCACGAATTATCATATAAAATTTATTCTACAGGGAAATGGGCACTGGCTTATTGCGACATTGTACAGTTTGAACATCTCGGAGGCACCACTTATGGGAAGACTAAAAATGTGGTGAGTCGTCAAGAATACGAAGATAGCGCAAGGAAGTTTGCAGCGAACTACTTTCTTGAACATTACGGTCGTGATTGGGATGAGAAGTTTACCAAAGCGCTGCCACAAGATGTAACTCAAAGGGAGGTCTACACGTTTCATCGTAATTACTTTGAGTCCGTCTTCCCGCCAGAGGAAGTCAAATACATGCATCCTATCCCGGTTGGGCAGTCGCTTGAAGGGCAAATAGAGGCACTGAATCCTTGGTATTATCCTCTTAGGATTGCTGGCATTGAAGTCGTGCCAGGAATAGGTTCTAGGGAGTCAGCAGAAGGCTTGAGAAGCCGTGTACAGTATATGGGTAAAATATGGATTGATCTGGTAAAGGAGCGATATGATTTCCACGGGAAATCTCTTCTTGATATCGCAAGCAACTGTGGGTACTGGTCATCAAAGTACGTGCAGTTAGGCGCCTCGCGGTTTTTAGGGGTTGAAGGCCGTTTGGACACAGTGCGTCAGGGACAACTCTTCTGGGAACAAAACCGTATTTTACCTCAAGGTGATTGGGAATTTATTCATGGAAATGTCTGTGATCTGGAAACTTGGGATAAGATTCGTAGACGTGGTCCATTTGATTTCACTCTCTGCTGTGGGATTTTGTATCATATTCCCAATTATGAGAACCTACTAGAGTTTCTACGGTCGATGACTCGTGAAGCAATTCTAGTTGATACGAGGGTTGAAGAGGAGGAAAAATATATTCAAGAGCCAGGTGGTTGGAAATTCGATGGCATTGCTGAAACTAGTTACAAAAAAGTGCCGAGTCTGAAGCGATTGGTGTCAGTACTGGAAGGTCTAGGATTCAAGCTAGAGGAGTTGACAATACCAGACCCCGTACCAATAGGATTGTTACACTTAGACGACTATAGTCAGAAACGCAGGGTTACATTGCTGGGGCGACTTGATATTTAGACATATCATATAGTTATCGATGCTATTTATAGATTGTAGTTAGTTAATTGTTTTGATTGCGCAAGAGATAGTCGCAGGAATAAATTAATTTAACCTTTTAACGGTGGAAGATATGATCAGTTTTTTTAGATCGCGAAAAAAAATTAATATAGATCATCTGAAAACTAATATTATTAATAAACCACTCGTCCCGATTTTTATTATCGGAGTTCTTAGGTCTGGAACAACATTATTAAGAATTATCCTTGACAGTCACAGCAAAATTGTAGCGCCATCAGAAACACCTTGGATACTTGGTGGTTATGGCGATAACTCAGTACGACAATTATCTCAGTTTCTTGTAGATGATAAATGGGGTCCAGTGCAAAATCTGCCTGATGTTGATGAAAATATTATACTGCATGCCACAAGATGTTTTATATCTGAAATATTTACTCCAATAATTCGTAATAAGAATAAAGATATCCTGGTGTTAAAGACACCGCAAGATATAAAATATCTAGAATTTCTCCTTTCTTTATACCCCATCTCTAAATATATACATATCTTTAGAGATGGAAGAGATTCAGCCTGTTCTCTAGTGGAAAATAAGAGTCAAGTCTTTGGAGCAATAGATGATTATGGTGAATTGAACCATTTAAATGCTTTTAAGCGTTGGTACGACTGGGAGCTGAAGATAAGGAAACTGCTCGATGAAAAAGATAAAATAAAAATAAGAATCAAGTATGAAGACCTTGTTACTAAGCCTGAAAGTACTTTGAAAGTAGTATGCGATTTCATCGGGGTTGATTTTGAACCTGAAATATTAAATTACAGTAAATTTAATCATACGCTCCCAAAGTGGGAAGCTGGAACATACGACCTTGAACATAAGAAAAGCATCGATGATAGCAGTATTGGTAGATGGAAAGAACATTTTAAAGATGAAGAAACAGTTTATATTCAAAAACATTATGGGAAATTTTTAAAATCCCTCGGTTACACCTAAGCTACCGATGTTATCAACTCCAATATTGTTCATCATATTCAATCGCCCAGAAACAGCTTCACAAGTATTCCAAGCGATCCGCCAGGCACAACCTCGACAATTGTTCATTGCCGCTGATGGCCCACGGGATGCTGTTGTGACTGACAGGTTACGTTGTGAAGAGACTCGAAAGGTCGTTTCATCAATTGACTGGGAATGTGACGTGAAAACATTATTCCAGGAACGAAATCTCGGTTGCCGCTTTGGCCCGTCCACCGCAATAAGCTGGTTTTTTGAAAACGTTGAAAAGGGAATTATCCTTGAGGACGACTGCCTTCCTGACCACAGCTTTTTCACGTATTGTGAAGATTTGCTGAACCGTTATCACAATGACAACAGGATATACTCTATAAACGGTAGCAATCTAGCCTATTCCGGATGTGAATTCAGCTACTGCTTTTCGCGGTTCATGAACATGTGGGGTTGGGCTACCTGGAGGAGGGTGGCTAATAAGATCGATTATGACTTGCTGTATTGGAAAAAAATGAAATTCAGGAAGCTATGGCTGTATCGAAAACTTAATGTCGGCAATTACTTTGAACTGGATATCAACTGGATACAATACTGGGATGAAAGAATTTCATGGTTACTCGACGGATTTGCGACATGGGATTACCAATGGGTTTACCATCAGCTGAAATACAATATGCTTTCAATCATACCTTCAAAAAACATGGTCACGAATGTCGGCTTCGGTGAGAACGCAACGCATACGCATGATCCGAATTACCCTACGGCACGTTTGAAATCGGAATCTATGGATTTCCCACTGCGACACCCTTCTGAAATCAAGAACGACAAAAAATATCTTGATGAAATAGTGAAAAAGGTATGGTGCTGTGAATATCAAAAAGAGGCACTCTTTAATTTACTTGTAAGAAAGTTTTTCAAGAGGTAACTAGTGCGACCTTTGGGTTTTTTTGAATGGGTTGTTATTGATAACTGCAATCTCAGGTGCCCATATTGTGTGAATAAGGGAGAGTACTCACACAAAAACTCTCTTAAAATGCTTTATAGGCCTGGGGCTGAGATTGTAGTTGCTCAAAAACTGGTCGATGTCAGTCAGGAGTTTGAAAAAGTCATTGTTAATTTAACCGGAGGAGAACCGACTGTCGCCGTAAGAATTGAGGAGGCAGTTCGTCTGCTTGCTGCCGCTGGCAACATCGAGATTCGCCTTATCACAAACTTGCGGGCTGTTGATAGGTTCAGACGAATAGCGCCGTATGTTTCACAGGTTGGGGTCAGCCTTCACGTTGCACTAAGAAGTGAGCGGGAAATAAACAATATTATTTCGGTTGTCAATGAATACAAACAGAAACTACCCGTAACTATTTCCCAGGTTGATAACGGGCTCACCAGCAAAGATCTTGCTGAACTGGCCCGGATTCAGAACGAAACCGGTTTGACCATACAGTATCAGACCTTCATTCCCCCCTGGACTGATAACGGCAAAGTTGTCGATGGAGAGAAAATATCCTCTGCAAGCTTTAATCGTTCTCTGGGCAAGCGATGCACGCTGGGGTATTTCTATTTCCTGATAGAGGCTAACGGGACTTTGAAATATGATTTGTGGTGTACAACAAGAAAGACAGGGAATAACGTTTCGCTGGTCGAAGAAGGATTCCCTGGAATTTCCCACTACCTCTTGCGCGACATGAAAAAATGCCCGAACAAGTCGTGCGGTTGTAATTACAACTACTTTTTTCACGACCTGTATCTGCAGGAATGCCAGAAGAAAGGGTATTCACAACGTGAAATTTTTCTTGGCGAAAACGAGCGGACTCTCTCCAAGTTCAAGCGTCTGGTTACTAAAGTAAAAACCCGATTTCGAGCCGGCTAATGAAATCAGGCGTTCAACAGACAACTTGCCAACTTCCTACCATCACAATCGTCACCCCCTCCTACAATCAGGGAGAGTATCTCGAAGAGTGCATCGACTCAATCCTTTCCCAGAACTACCCCAACCTGGAATACATCATCATGGACGGCGGCAGCAGCGACGGTTCCGTAGAGATCATCAAAAGATACGAAAAATACCTCACTTACTGGCAGAGCAAGCCCGATGACGGCCAGTATGCCGCAATACAGAACGGATTTTGCCGTAGCTCCTGCGAGGTCATGGCCTGGTTGAATTCGGATGACAAATATCATGCAAACGCCTTGTTCATGGCGGCGTATGTTTTTGCCGATCATTCTGAAATAGAGTGGCTCACCGGCAGGCATACCTGTTGGGACAAGGACGGACAGCTGATCGGCCTCAGTGCCTCACTAATGACGTACAGCCGCGATCAGTTTCTGAAAATGAGAAACGATGTGCCTTGGATGCAGCAGGAGAGTACCTTCTGGCGCCGCTCGCTCTGGGAGCGTGCAGGTGGGTATATCCGTTCGGATTTGGGATATGCCGGAGACTTTGAGTTGTGGGTCAGGTTTTCGAGATATGCTCGGATCTATTCTGTTAACGCCCTTCTGGGCGGGTACAGAAGCCATGGGAACCAGAAGGCGGTAAATTCAATGGACAGATACCTGGAGGAGGTTGACGCCGTTGTCCGCGAAGAAACATCTGTGGTAACAAACGAAGGGACTGGTACGATCATTGATGCGGCATCTCCTGTTGAAATTGATTATGCAGCCATGAGGGATTTCTACAATGAACTGTTGCCTCCCGGTCAGCGGCCGAATTTTTCATCTCATCAGACCTATTCCTTCCTTCAGAGAGAAAAAGATTCATTGGAAATAGTGACTTCAAGGTTAAGGACTGAGTTTGAAGAATTGTCTAACAGACTGATGTTAGCAGAAAAATTGACACAAACTCTCTCCTGGCGCATGACTGCCCCGATGAGAAAGATGTTGGATCTGTTTAAAAAGCTGTGAAGAGTGAGTGTCTATATGCCAACACGCTTAGTTGTTGCCACCAGCATCGTTCCCCGCAATATCGAACTCCAGCAGTCAGCCATTGCCAGTTGGCAGGCTCTGGGGTTTGATGTCATTTCCATCAACTCTTCTTCTGAGATCAAAGCAGTTCAACAATATTTCCCTTCTGTTTCCTTTGTGTCAGCAGACAGAACAGCAGAGCAGCTTACCGGCAAGCCGTTTGTCTATTTCGACGACGTATGCAGGGCTTTGACTGAATCAGGTGCTGACATTTGTGGCATTATCAATTCAGACATTTTTCTGCGTGCTGACGGAGATTTCAAAGAGTTCATCAGCAGAGAGTCACGCGGTTCTTTTCTTTTTGGCTCCCGGATTGATGTCACGTCACCAGAAGACAGCGACGGCGAGATATTTTTCGTAGGGTTCGATTTTTTCTTTTTCGACCGGTCTATTCTTGCCTGTTATCCACCGTCGGAATTCTGTCTTGGCGCACCATGGTGGGATTATTGGGCGCCGATGGTCCCATTGATCCGGGGCATTCCGTGCAAGGAAATAGTCTCGCCACTGGCTTACCATGTCTGGCACGAAACCAAATGGGCACCCGATCATTTTCAACAATTTGGTAAGATTCTGATACGTGAAATACAAAAAATATCAGAGTCATTCGACCTCGATCCGGAACTGGCAACAGGTTTGTTGGAAGTGTCGAGATCAAATGAAATCACCATTTTTAGTTTTGTTGTTCTACAGTACATTCTTGATAATGCCAGTCGGGTTGTTTTTGATTGTCAGGGAGCAAATGGCAGTCGGGTAACTATCGGCATGCATCAGTTTGAATCGATGCGGCGGTACATGATTGACAGAAGAAGAGAATGTTGCGCTGCTGCTGGAGAAATCGAAACGTTGAAATGTTCGGTTGAAGATCTGAAAGGTGAATCTGAGAAAAACCGCGACGCCACCATCACCGCCCTGCAAAAACGCCTGGAACGCCTCGACCAGCTTGAATCCTCCCTCTCCTGGCGCCTGACCGCGCCGCTACGGAAAATCCTCGATGCGTTACGGCGGTGAAACGAGGATTGAAGAGTAAGGGGCGGGGAACGCTGAACTATCTTGTCTGGGGTACGCTAAAAGGGTATAGTGAATTATGCTATTTATCGAGACGGCACATTACAGCCGCATAGTTGCCGAGTACCTCTCCGATGAAGAGCACGGCGAGCTGCAAGCCCACCTGAAGGATCGCCCCGATGCCGGCGACATCATCAAGGGAACCGGCGGAATCAGGAAAATCCGGTGGAGTGCGCACGGGAAAGGCAAACGTGCGGGGTGCGGGTGATTTGCTACTGGAGAACCGGCCACGGCCACATCTATCTGCTGAACATTTACGGCAAGAATGAAGTAAGCGATCTGACGGCAAAGGAAAAAGAACAGCTCAAAAAGCTGGTGGAGGCATGGAGCCGATGAAAAAGCGTAATCTGTTTGCCGAACTGGTGCAGGGGATCGATGAGATCAATCGGCATCTTGACGGCAAGATCACCCTCAAGACGTACTCCGTTGAACAGAGGACCATGCCGGAGGTTACGCCGGAGATCATCCGGGACACGAGGGAGAAACTCAACCTGTCGCGTCCGGTCTTCGCGGATCAGTTGCATGTTTCCCCCCGCACCCTTGAAAAATGGGAGCAGGGGCGGGCCAAGCCAAACGACCAGGCCGCTGCCCTCATACTGCTGGTTCGCAAGTTCCCCGACACGCTGACCCGGCTAAAGCAACTGGCGACATAGCAATGTCCACTGCAGATTCCGGGGCCAGACAGGGAACGAAACCGGGACACCGAAGTTTGACACTTTGCAGCACACAATTGGTAGGGATATAAGCAGGGCAGGGATCTGGGGACAAAATTTCAGCGTGTGGTGAAAGTTGTCGGGCGTTATGGCGCTGGCTGGATCGAGGAGAGGGGAACGGGATGGTGAAGAAAGGCTTGGCGTGCAGAGTTGACCGCCGATGCGCGCTAATGGGGAATGATCCGACAGCTCTGTTGCAAATTGATTTACTTGCTCCGTGAACATTCCTTTGGTATGGTTATATCAACCATTATGATCATAGGAGACAGCTATGCTGAAAACAGTTTCCGCCATCAAGGCACGTCAGAATCTGGGTCAGGTCATGAACGAGGTCGTGCTCAAGTCGGACGAGTATATCATTGAACGGGCGGGGAAGCCGCTGGTCGCCATCATACCGATTGAGAAATATCTCAGTATGAAGCAGGAACGGGAGGAGTTTTTCCGTCTGTACGAGGCGCTTCAGGGGAGCGTCAGCGGCGATGCGGGCACTATTGACGAAGATCTTGCAGAGGCGCTCGAGGCAGCCCGACAATGATCCGGGTTGTGCTCGATACCAACCAGTTTATCAGTGCACTGCTCAAGCCCGGCTCCACACCGGATGTCATCATGCGTCTGGTGCGCGAGGAGAAACTGCTGCTGGTAATTTCCGAGGCGATCTGCGACGAAATTCTGCGGGTTCTCGCCTATCCCAAGATAAGCTGTCGTATTGCTGCGTCAGCCGAAGAGTTGTGCCATTTCATGGCGAAAATTCGGACAGTGGCGCTGTTCACCGACGGCACCCTCCCGATTGCACCACTTGCCGCAGATCCCGACGACACCAAATACCTAATCTGCGCCGTGGAGGGTCGGGCCGACTTCATCGTTTCCGGTGACCATCACCTGACCGACCTCAAGGCCTTCAGCGGCATAAGAATCGTTACCCCGGCAGAGTTTCTTGTCCAGACAAAACTGCATCCCTGATCCGGACATCACGGAGCAGAATCCCTTGGGGTCAGGTTAGACTTTCTGCCATTCTCGTCACCATCCAGGGGCACTCCCCGAAGCCGGGAGTCGCGTAAGAATTTGCTCACAAGCGCTTCCGTGCCTCGGCTATCGCTTTAAAGGCGTCACGTGACGATAATGATCCATCTTTGTGAAGCTGGTATCTGCGCTCTGCTTCATCAAGCCACATCTGTTCGATTTCCCGTTCCTCAAGATCATCCAGGCTTGCCAGAAGGTGTTTGGCCAGTATGGCCCGCTGTGTGGCCGGGAGCGTTAATGCATCAGATTCAAACGAGGCGATGTCTTTTACCGGCATTCTTGTGCCCTCCTTAAAGGAGATAGTTCGCTTCTGACGACCACTTTACAATACATAAGGTCTCAAAGCAACCGGCGGTATGGTGACTTCTCCCTCTCCTGGCGCCTGACGTAGTCACGCCTTTTACCGACATGCCGATGGACGCTGATAAACGCAGATGAGCACGTAAGGGAACCGCGGTTGGAAAGAACCAAGGATTCTTGACGTATATAGTGTATCTTGGTAAGGTGTATTGCATTGTAATGCAGTAACCCATTCAGGAGACTCTCTCATGCAAAAGTCAACAGCAAGAGACACCATATCCTTCAGGCTCCCGGCAGGGATGAAGCAAAGAATCGAGCTTCTTGCCGCGGCAACCAGACGTTCCAAAACATTTGTTATTGAAGAAGCCATAACCCATTACCTCGAACTGAATGAATGGCAGATTAAAAGCATCCTTGAAGGTTTGAATGAGGTGGAAAGAGGACAGACAACCTCCCATGAAACCGTTCTTGCCAAATGGGAGGCAAAGGCTTGCGAGTAGAATGGACTAACGGAGCTGAAAGGAATCTTGATGCTATCGAACGGTACATTGCTCAAGATAACCCTGCCGCTGCCGCAAAAACCGTACTCAAGATAGTAAAGAGAACCTTTGATCAGCTTTCCGAGCATCCATCCAGTGGGAAGCCCGGACGGATTAACGGAACACGTGAACTGATATTTCCAGAATTCCCCTACATTGTCATATATTCAATCGACAAAGAGGTCATCTTTATCCTGCGCGTCTTCCACGCAGCTCAAGACATACAAAACTTCCCGTAATAGATGCCAATCGAGAAAACTGAGGAAACCGGGACATCCAGATTTATTTTAACCGTTGAACAGGGCGGATAATGATCGCGGCGATTCCGGGGACATTCATGAAAATTCCGGAAATTTCGAGGGTGCAAGCCGCGACGCCACCATCGCCGCCCTGCGAAAGCGGCCGGAGCGTCCAGAGCCGCTCGAATCCTCCCTCTCCTGGCGCCTGACCGCGCCACTGCGGAAAGTCTGTGACTGGTAACTCGTGACTGGGAAAGGCGGTGAAGGGTGAAGACAGGCGGAATGGGGGATGGGAAAACTGAAATGGTGGGGACATTACGATCGGGATGAATTATGTCCTGGATTTAAACGTGGCTGGATGCCTCTTTCCGTGAAGGCAGGCGACTATAATGACAGATTTTGATGTGGTCAGATAGAATATGCCGAACGGGAATCGCCTGAGCAGCGACCTACGAATATTATTGTAAACAATTGGATATTGTTGAGGGTGTCTGGATATGGAGGCGATGCAACTCTCGACTGCACGAAGATATTCACTTCCAAGCCCTTGGTTTTTATGTTCATACCATTGTGCAGCTCCCCCCATGTCAGCTTCCGCAGCTTTTCTGACAATGACGGTGTAGGTCACAACGCGTGCCATAGCCTTTTTCGTACTTCGTTCCAGGTGTCGCCATCATCAGGGTTGAGAGCATAGTCTGCAAGTCGCTTATCCAGTTCGTGTTTTTGCATTTCGGTGATTTCAACGGCATTCTGGTCCGCAGCTATGCTATCCCAAAGGTCTTCTACTAGTTGAATCCGCTCAGGGATGCTCAATGAAAGAATTTCTTGAGGGTTAATTGTTTGCATTTGGATCTCCTTACAAGCTGAATGCATTAAACTTTATCACATGTCGATGGATCTGTGAAGGGGCGGGGTCATCCCTTGGGGGCAGGTTAGACTTTCTGCCATTCTCGTCACAATCCAGGGGCACTCCCCGAAGTCGGGAGTCGCGTAAGAAGGGCATTTAACCGCAGATGCACGCTGATACACGCAGATGTGGTGTGCGGGGAATCCGCAGCCTGAACCGCGCCACTGCGTAGAATCTGTGACTGGTTACTGGAAAGGCTGTTACTCGTGACTCTGGATTCGTGATTCAAAATTGGAGACTACGGGGAGGAGGGCGAGGCTTAACATGCCTGAATGGACAGCCTGTCTATGGTGCTGAAATGGGTGTCATTGGTTAGCAAGGTTGCACGCTTGAATAATGCGGTGGCACCAATGATCGCATCCGGTAGTTTTAGCCTGTATTCCTGACGGAGATCGATCGTCAACCCGGTTAGCGCTTTGTCATGTAAGAGAGGCACAATTTCCACCCGTTCGCAAAAACGGGCAAAGCAGTTACGGTCGGTATCGGTAAGTCCTTCAAATACGAGGAATTCCAGATAGGAGATGATTGATATCCCGACATACTCAGCGGATTCAAGACGATGCGCCAAATCACGGTTCCCAGCCAGAAGCGCAACTACTGCGTTTGTGTCGAGTACAAACCGGCGGCTACCACTCATCTCGTATGTTCCGTTGGGCTGCTACCGCATCGCCTTTCCAGGAGAGTTGCCCGCAGATGTCACTGAATGAGTATTTGGGAGCTTGAAGAGATTTTTTTTGCCCGCTACGGGCAAGCAGGAATTGATAAAAATCCCTTATTTCGCGCCGTAATGATGCAGGGAGAGGTGTAAGGTCAAGTTGATTGGCTTTTGCAGGCATGACGATTTCTCCTTTGTGCCCAACGACTATACCCGTAGTCGGAACGATAGTCAAATCCCTCTCCTGGCGCCTGACCGCGCCGCTGAGGAAAATTATTGATGCGATCAGACGGTGAAGGGGGATAGGGCGAAGAGGATCATGAAGGAAGATGTTCGGCTCGAGATTGGTTGACAGGAAGGTTGGTCACTGTTACATGTAACTTGTGGGTGGTCTTAACAATAGCGGCATGAAAAGGTGATGGCAATGCGTTCAAATCCTGTAAGGGAGCGAGTTAGAAATTATCGGGAACGACTTAAATCATCCGGGCTGAAACCGGTGCAGATATGGGTGCCTGATCCTTCCCTGCCTGGCTTTGCCGAAGAATGTCGCCGGCAGTCGAGCATGATCGAGCACGACCGTGATGAGCTGATAGATATTGAGATGCTGGCCGAAATTGCCGACTGGGGCGAGGAGTGAGGCGGGGAGAGCTGGTGCTGGTTGCAACTCCCGGCGATTACGGCAAGCCTCGGCCGGCATTGATCGTCCAGTCGCGTCTGTTTGCAGAACATCCGAGTATTACGCTCTGTTTTCTGACAACACATCTGCAGCAGACACCATTGTTTCGCTATCCTGTTGAGCCGTCGCATGAGAATGGCCTTCAGGAGGCGTCACAGGTTCAACTAGACAAAATCATGACTGTCCCCGGGGGAAAGGCGGTGAAGGTCATCGGCAGACTGACTGAAAAGCAGATGAGCGAGATCACCAGGCTGTTGGCCCTGTGGGTAGGGGTGGCTGATTAGCACACACGTCGCTTTAGCGGCGCTTTGAAGGACATTGGATGACCGGATTCTGATCGCCCGGGCGCGGGCCGAAGGGATGATGCTCGTAACGGTTGATGCCCGGCTCTCCAGGTACGGAGCGGGAATCATGACCGTCTGAACAGTTTCAGGCCTTCCAACTTCGACCACCTGCACGATTCGGCGTCAATTCAACCGGTACGTATTTCACCAATTGCGCGATGAGGGGAGCCGTGTTGAACGAACGACTTACGTTGACCCTGCTTGACGAACTGGAGGCCGAGGCGATCCAGATCATCCGCGAGGTGGCCGCCGAGGCCGAGCGGCCGGTGATGATGTACTCCATCGGCAAGGATTCGTCGGTCATGTTCCACCTGGCCCGTAAGGCCTTTTACCCTGCCTCCGTCCCCTTTCCGCTCCTCCACGTGGATACCTCCCTCAAGTTCCCGGAGATGATAGCCTTCCGCGACCGGATGGCGCGGGAGATCGGCTTTGATCTCCGTGTCCACACAAACCGCCAGGCATTGGCGGAAGGCGTCAACCCGTGGGATATGGGGACGGTCCGCTGCTGCGGGTTCCTGAAGACCCAGGCCCTGCTTGATGCCCTGCGGGATGGTGGATATGACATGGTCTTGGGGGGCGCGAGGCGGGAAGAGGAGCGTTCACGGGCCAAGGAACGGGTTTTTTCGTTTCGCGACAGCCACGGCCAGTGGGACCCGCGCCGCCAGCGGCCCGAGTTCTGGCAGCTCTACAACACCCGCCTGCAGTCCGGGGAGAGCATGCGGGTCTTCCCCCTCTCCAACTGGACCGAGCTGGACGTCTGGCGCTATATCGCCCGCGAACGGATCGAGGTGGTTCCCCTCTATTTCGCCGCCGAGCGGGAGGTGGTGGAGCGGTCCGGCCAGTTGATCCCGATAGGGGACGGCACCCGGCTCAACCCCGGTGAACGGAAGGAGATCAGGCTCTGCCGGTTCCGCACCCTGGGCTGTTACCCCTGCACCGGGGCCGTGGCGTCGACGGCCGCCACCGTCGAGGAGATCATCGGGGAGCTGGAAGAGGTGCGCCTGTCCGAGCGGACCACCCGGGTCATCGACCACGACCGGGACGGCTCCATGGAGAGGAAAAAGCGGGAGGGGTACTTCTGATGACGGCGCAGACTCACGACCAGGGGATCCTCCGCTTTCTCACGGCCGGCAGCGTGGACGACGGCAAGTCGACTCTGATCGGACGGCTCCTGTACGACGCCGGCGCCCTGTACGACGACCACGTGGCTTCCCTTCGGCGGCCCGGCGCCGACCTGGACGCGGAGCTCGATTTCTCCCTTCTGACCGACGGCCTGCGGGCCGAGCGCGAGCAGGGGATCACCATTGACGTGGCCTACCGCTATTTTGCCACATCCCGCCGCCGCTTCATCATCGCCGATGCGCCGGGCCACGAGCAGTACACGCGGAACATGGCCACAGCCGCTTCCCAGGCCGATCTGGCAGTGCTGCTCATCGACGCGAAGCTCGGCGTCTCCACCCAGTCCAAACGCCATGCCTTCATCGGTGCCCTCATGGGGATACCCCGTTTCGTGGTGGCGATCAACAAGATGGACCTGGTTGGCTATAGCGAGGAGCGCTTCCGGGAGATCGAGGAAGAATACCGGGAGTTCGCCGTCCGGCTGGGGCTGGCCAATCTCCAGTTCATCCCGGTCTGTGCCGTGAGCGGGGAGAACCTGGTGCACAAGGGGGGGAACATGCCCTGGTATGCCGGTCCCCCGCTTCTCTCACATCTGGAGGAGGTGTACGTAGCCGGTGACCGGAACCTGATCGACTTCCGCCTGCCGGTCCAGCGGGTGATCCATCTCTCCGGCAGTTTCCGCGGTGTCGGCGGCCGGGTAGCCTCGGGGGTGCTCCGCGCCGGCGACGAGGTGATGGTGCTTCCCTCCGGTTTTCGCACCCGTATCGCAACGGTGGGCGTCGGCATGAACTCCGCCTCCCGCGCGGTAGCGGGAGAGTCGGTGACCGTGACCCTGGAGGATGATCTGGATGTGGGCCGGGGGGATATCCTGGTCCATCCCGGCAATGTACCGCCGGAGCGGCGGGAGTTGGAGGCGATGCTGGTCTGGACCGGCGACGAGCCGCTGCAGCCGGGTGAGGTCTACTGGATCAAGCAGGCCACTACCTGGGTGAAGGGGCGCTGTGAAGCGATCCATTACCGGGTTGACCCCAACAGCCTGCGGCGAGAGGAAATGGACTGCCTGTCTCTTAACGACATCGGCCGGGCGCGTTTCTCCCTCAATCGGCCTCTCTTTGCCGACGAGTACCGGAAGAACCGGGCGCTTGGCGCCTTTATCGTAGTGTCCGTCTCCACCGGGGATACCCTGGGGGCAGCCACCATCGTCGACCGGACCGATTACGATGCGGAACTGAAAACGGAGCGGTCCGTTCCTCCCCTCCGCACCGTGGTCTGGCACGAAGGGCAGGTGACACCGGCCTTGCGGGAGTCAGTGCTCAGGCAGCGCCCCATCACCCTCTGGCTCACGGGACTCAGCGGTGCCGGGAAGTCGACCCTGGCCTTTGCCCTGGAGCGCCGGCTGATCGAGGCGGGGCACCCCTGTTTCGTGCTGGACGGCGACAACGTGCGGCACGGACTCAACCGCGACCTCGGCTTTTCGCCGCGCGACCGGGCGGAAAACATCCGCCGGGTTGCGGAGGTAGCACGGCTGATAAACGAGGCCGGCCTCATCGTGATTACCTCGTTCATCTCCCCGTTTCGGGAAGACCGGGAGATGGCGCGACAGATCATCGGCCCGGAGCGGTTCGTTGAGACCTTTCTCAGCACGAGCATTACTGAATGTGAACGTCGTGACCCCAAGGGGCTTTACCGCAAGGCCCGTACCGGCGAACTGCCCGGTTTTACCGGCATCTCCGCACCCTATGAGCCGCCGGAACAGCCGGAACTGACGATCGATACGGAGACATACTCGGTGGAGCAGGGTGTTGCCCTGCTGCTTGAGCGGCTGGAGGGGGTTCTTCATGGGTAAGCTGCTGCATGGGTCCGTGAGCACCAGGCGTCCCGTTGCGCTCCGCGTGCCACTCGCCCCGCCGCTGTACGGCTCATTTCGCGCCGGCCCATCAACTCACCCTGACGGGTTCAGACACGATGGGCCGGCTTTGCTTCATTTCGCCTACAGCGGCTGGTGCTCGGGCACAGTCGCTCCACGGGACGCCCGGTGCTCAGGGGGTCGGGAAGGGCTCGCGTCATGGCTGAAAGCGGTTCCGCTGATCCTGGCGCTCATGCTGGCCTGCATCGTTGCCGGCAGCGCATCGGCTGTCGAACCGGTGCGGATCGGCCATTTCCCGAATATCACCCATGCCCAGGCCCTGGTCGGGCGGGCCAACGGCACATTCGACCAGCGGCTGGGGAACCCGGTTGACTGGAAGGTCTTCAACGCCGGGCCGACCGCCATGGAGGCCCTGATTGCCGGTCAGCTGGACATCGCCTATGTGGGGCCGAACCCGGCGGTGAACCTGTTCCTCCGCTCCAAAGGCAAGGCGCTGCGGGTCATAGCTGGCGCCGCGAGCGGCGGCGCGGCACTGGTGGTGCCGGCCACTTCCACCGTGAGCCGGCCGCAGGATTTCAGGGGGAAGCGGATCGCCTCGCCCGAACTCGGCAATACGCAGGACGTGGCACTGCGGCGCTGGCTGAAGAGTAACGGACTGGTGCCGGGAAAAGACGTCCAGGTGGCGCCGATCAAAAATGCCGACATCCTCATGCTGTTCCGGCAGGGGAAACTTGCCGGCGCCTGGGTCCCGGAACCGTGGGTGACGAGGCTCATCAGGGAGGGAGGGGGACGGATCTTTCTCGACGAACGCTCCCTCTGGCCCGACAATAGGTTTCCGACCGCCGTGGTTGTGGTGCGAAAGGCGTTTTACGAGCGGAACCGGGAACAGGTCCGGCGCTTTCTCGATGCCCATCTGGAGGTGACGGCCTGGATCAACGGGCATCCCGCAGAGGCCGGAAAGAAGCTGAACGAGCAGCTTGCCCGGCTGGCAGGCAGGCCGCTCCCCCCTCAGACCCTGACCGAGGCGCTCGGTCGCGTGCAGATTACCCATGACCCCCTGGCCGGACCGCTTGCCACTTCCGCCCGCTGGGCCCTCGAACTTGGCTACCTCCCCCGTGGGACCGACCTTGGCGTGGGGCTCCGGGGGGTGGTGGATGTGACCCTCCTCAACGAACTCCTGAAAGCGCGGTCGCTCCCCGCGGTCCGCGGGAATTGAACCTTCATGGCTCTGGTTGAACTGAAACGGGTAGCCAAGACCTATCAAGGCCAGTCCGGACCGGTCCACGGCCTGACCGGCGTGGATCTCACCATCAACGACGGCGAGTTTCTCTGTGTCGTCGGCCCTTCGGGGTGCGGCAAGACCACCCTCCTGAACGTCATTGCCGGGTTCGAGGCCCCGACCGACGGCGTGGTGCTGGTGAACGGCGTGCGGGTCAGTGGCCCGTCCCCGTCCCGGTTCGTTATCTTTCAGGAACCGGCACTCTATCCCTGGTTGAATGTCCTGCAGAACGTGATCTTCGGGCTCAGGATGGCGGGCGTCGAACCGACTGCCCAGCATGCGAAAGGGATGGAACTGCTGGAGACGGTGCATCTGGCCCGGTTCGCCAATGCCTGGGTGACCGAGCTCTCCGGCGGGATGAAACAGCGGGTGGCCCTGGCCCGCGCTTTGGCCATGGACCCCGATGTCCTGCTCATGGACGAACCATTTGCCGCCCTGGACGCCCAGACAAGGGACATGCTCCACGAGGCGGTGGAAGAGGTCTGGCAGGCGACCGGCAAGACCATCGTGTTTGTGACCCACAACGTGCGGGAGGCGGTGCGACTCGGTACGCGGGTGGTCCTGATGGCGGCACAGGGTGGCGGTATCCTGCGGGAGTATCCGATCGGCCTTCCCCGCAACCGCTACCTGGAGGACCTGGAGGTGGTGACGATCGCCTCAGTGATTCGCGACGACCTGCGCCGGGAAGTACTTCGGGCGGGAGAGGCCGGAGGTGTCAATGGCCGGTGACCGATGGTACTGGCGGGACCGGTTGCGGAAGGGTGTTGTCCGCTCCGCCTTTCTGCTCCTTTTGGTCTGTATCTGGCAGGGATTGGCCTCTGCCGGGATCTGGAACGAGCTCATCTTTCCGGCGCCGGCGGAGGTGGTGCTGGCCCTTGGGGGCGGTCTTGCCGACGGGACCCTCCCGACTGCTGTGCTGGCCAGCCTGGTGCGGCTCGGCATCGGCTACGGCATTTCGCTCGCGATCGGCATCCCCCTCGGCCTGCTTCTGGGGCGTATCCGGCTGCTGGACGACACGGTGGGGAGCCTGGCCATCGGGCTGCAGGCGTTACCGAGCATCTGCTGGCTACCGCTGGCAGTGCTCTGGTTCGGCCTCTCCGAGGCGGCCATGCAGTTTGTCATCATCATGGGGTCGCTCATGGCCGTTACCCTAACCGTGCGTGACGGGGTCAGGACAATTCCGACCCCCTATCTACGTGCCGCCCCGATCCTCGGGGCAACTGGCTGGCGCTTCTACCGCTATGTGCTGTTTCCCGCATCGTTTCCTTCCGTCGTGACCGGGGCCAAGCTCGGCTGGACCTTTGCCTGGCGGTCTCTCATGGCTGCCGAACTCCTCTATGTGACCACCGGCATCGGTTCCACCCTGATGACCGGGCGTGAACTGCACGACATGGCCCTGGTGGTCGCGGCAATGCTGATCATTGTCGGCATCGGCCTGATAACCGACCGTCTGCTCTTCCGGATGGGTGAGGAATTTGTCCACCGGCGCTGGGGAGTGGGGTAACTTGAGGGGAATCTGCCTTGACTCCCGCTAGAGGCGCGGGCTATATTCAACACAATGCCATTCATCCGTATATTTTCTGCCTTTATCACCGAACTCCTCTCCCGTCGCCAGATGATTCTGGAGTTGGCCAAGCGCGACTTCAAGACCAAGTATCTCGGCTCCTACCTGGGGATACTCTGGGCCTTCGTTCATCCTACGGTCTATATCGTCATCCTCTGGTTCGTCTTCCAGGTGGGGTTCAAGTCCCAGCCAGCGGGCAATACCCCCTTCGTGCTCTGGATGCTCTGCGGCATCATTCCCTGGTTCTTCTTCAGCGAATGCCTGGCAAGTGCCACCAGCGCAGTCCTGGACAATGCCTTTCTGCTGAAGAAGATGAACTTCAGTGTCGGTATGCTACCCATCGTCAAGATCCTCTCCGCACTCGTCCTCCATCTCTTCTTTGTCGTCGTCATTGTCGTGATGTTTCTGCTCTACTCTTTACCCCTCACCCTTCATGTCCTGCAGATCCTGTACTACCTGTTCGCGGCCATCGTCCTCCTGCTCGGGCTCTCCTGGCTCACCTCCTCGGTTGTGCTCTTCTTCCGCGACATGGGGCAGATCGTCTCCATGGCCCTCCAGTTCGCCTTCTGGGTCACCCCCATCTTCTGGTCCGCCAAGATGCTCCCCGTGAAATACCTCAATCTGGTGAAGCTGAACCCGGTCTACTACCTCGTGGAAGGGTACCGGGAAAGCTTCATCTATCACACCTGGTTCTGGCAGAGCCACCCCATGCTGACCCTCTACTACTGGGCCGTCACCGGCTGCATCTTCGTGGTCGGCGCGGTGGTGTTCCGGAGGTTACGGCCGCACTTCGCGGACGTTTTATAGACAGTTAACCGCTGATGCACGCAGATACACGCTAATGTCAGATCTAAGCGAGGCCGAGGTTATCATCGTGGTCACTGAGGGTAACGTCGTCCGGTTTAATGTTTTTACCTATTGGCGTTCATCCGCGTTCATCTGCGGTTAAACGAACCGGACGGAAGATTCACGCTAATGGAAAATATTTATGAGCGATAGTACTGAAACCATAATTGGCTGTGCTTACAGAGTTGCCAATACCCTGGGAACAGGGTTTCTGGAGAAGGTATATGAAAATGCGCTTGCCCATGAGTTGATGAAGGCGGGCGTCCCTGTTCGTCAGCAACAGCCAATTCAAGTGCTGTATGACGGGATCGTTGTTGGGGACTACATTGCCGACCTTCTGGTAGATTCTACCGTGCTGGTTGAACTGAAATCAGTCAAGGCTATTGACCCAGTCCACGTTGCACAGTGTATCAATTACCTGAAGGCTACAAGGCTTTCAGTCTGCTTGCTGATAAATTTTGGTGGAACCAGAGTTGAAATAAAACGGATCGTGAACGACTTTAGGCAGACATTGGTGGATTCAGTGTAATAGAATCAGCATTTGGGGCGGGTTTGACCGCTGATGCACGCTAGATTCACGCGAATGAGCCAGAGATCATTATCGTACGTGACCATATGGTGCCGATCTTTTCACTGGCACTCGAAGCATGTGTGTTATCAGCGTTCATTGGCGTCCATTTGCGGTTGATACTGTCGGACGTCGCTGTTATCGGCAATATCGCGGAAGGTGCTGCGTGCTTTTCGTTGCTGGATCATTAACTATCCTGCAATCTTGCGAGTGGATCACTGATCAGGCTGGACACGTACGTGGAAAGCCACGCAAATTCGGGCTGTTTTGTCAGATGGCATCAGGACTGCAGGCGAAGGCAAGGTCCTTGCAGTTAAAGAAGAAATTCAATAACGGGAAGGACGAGTAACCCAACTGATGGACAAGGATCTGGCTGATCGTTATCCCAAAATCTCGATTGTCACCCCCTCCTACAACCAGGGGAAGTACCTGGAAAAGACCATCCTGTCGGTGATCGAACAGGGGTACCCGGACCTGGAGTACATCATCATCGACGGCGGGAGCACGGACGAGTCGGTGGAGATCATCAGAAAGTACGAAAAGCATCTGGCGTACTGGGTGAGCGAGCCGGACCGGGGGCAGAGCCATGCCATCAACAAGGGGTTTGCGCGGGCGACCGGGGAGATCTTCGGGTGGCTGAATTCCGATGACTGGTATCATCCGGGGACGCTGCAGACGGTTGCGGAAGCGTTTGCCGCCAATCCCGATGCCGGGGCGGTGGTTGGAGCCGGGGAGATGCTGTATGAAGAGACGGGGAAGGTTAACCTGGTTGAGCCCTTTCCGGTGACACTCGAATCCTTGTATCGGTTCGTTGACCGCTACTTCTGCCAGCCGTCTTGCTTATTTACCAGGGAAGCCTGGCAACAATGCGGCCCGCTCGACGAGTCTTTGCACCTGGCGATGGATCTCGATCTCTGGCTTCGCATTGCCAAAAAATTTGTATTCGTTCCCATCCCTGAGAATCTTTCAGTGAGTCTCGTCCATGCTGATGCCAAGACCCATGCTCAAGCCCCCAAGTCCATTGTGGACGCCTGCTTGGTGATCAACAGACATGGGGGGAGTGAAGGAAGGGATAAGCTAATTTCTTATGTGGAAGAGTTGTCCGCGTTACAGCCACAACTCTGGGCCGCATGGAATGAACTAAAGCTGATGCATGGAAAACTGGGCGACTCGTATAAACAATTAAATGAAACAAATACGAATCTACAAACTGCTGAGCAAACGTGTGTTGAACTTTCTGTGCAGTTGAATTATGTGGAACACTCTTTGAGTGCTATGGAGCAATCTTTAAGTTGGAAACTTACCGAACCTGTCAGGAAGATAGTTGATAAATGTTTAATGTTTTGCAGAAAACCTTAAAGCGGGGTAACTAAATGAACAATCATGACATTAAACTCGAATTGCTCAAACGTGTATATAATGACGCCGTTACTCAACGAAAAATCATCGGCAGTAATTTGAAAAATGATATTAATTTAGATACACAGCAAGTTATTGCTGAAATTAACGATATCTTGAATCATGCAAGCACAATTTCAGATTTTGGTGCAACAGTGACACCTATGGCTGGCTTTTCTGGAATATTAGGATATGTGGCACGGTTTACAGGGGAAATTATTCTATATTTTTTGAGTTTTATGACTGATCGGCAAAGACAGTTTAATGTAGAAATATTAAATGCACTGAATGAAATAAATATGTTGTTGTCAAATATCAATAATAAACAAGTAGTTTTGACGTCTGAGGTTGAAATTAAAATAAACGATATATATCAAGAAGTGCAGTTAATAAAAAAACAACTAGAAAGTCATAAGCGGTAACATTTATGAAATCATTTCCTGTATGTACGATTGGTATTGTAAATTACAATGGCAAGAAATATCTCGATAAGCTCTTCAAGTCATTGGGTAATATTAATTACCCAAGTGAGAGGCTCGAACTAATTCTGGTTGATAATGGCTCTACTGATGGAACTGTGGAATTTATGGCTTCAAATTATAATAATGTAAAAATAATTAATTGCGACAATAATTTTGCCAGGGCTCTTAATTTAGTTATTGAATCTGCATCTGGTGATTATGTTGGTTTCTTGAACAACGACATGGAAGTTGACAAAAATTGGCTTATGGAAATGGTGTTAGTTTTTTATAGATTTGATAACGTTGCCGCTGTAGGAAGTAAGATAATGTTCGAAGATCGTAAAACTATCAATAGTGTTGGCCATAAAGCGCTTGGTGATTACTATTATATGGATCTGGGTATTAACGAAATTGACAAGGGACAATATGATAAAATTTGTGTCAGTGATGGAATATGTGGCGGATCAATTCTGTGGAATAAAAAGTGTCTTGAGCTATTAGGCCTCTATGATGAAGATTATATCATGTATTATGAGGATGTAGAAATTGCTCAGCGTTGTATGGCTAGTGGTTTTAAACTGATGTATAGCTATAAAAGCGTTGTTTATCATAAATTTCATGGCAGCGGAAACAACTACCTTGCCTATCTGCTCAGTAATAGAAATAGACTTCTGTATGTAGCGAGGTATCATTCGGATCAATTGGGGGAATCTCTCTTAAACTCCCAACTACACCTGAATGGAGAAATGGAGATAATCAAGGACATTATGCCATTGATTATTGTCAAATTATTTGCAGTAGATGATGTTGATAGATTAAGGACCGGTTTATTGCAGATCAATAAGTACTTGCAACAGTTTATTAACCCGCAAGATATTCAGCAGATCATTGCTCGGGTTGAAATTCATCATTTTAATAGACCGATCAAGGTTGCGATTTATGACCATGTCATGCATGTTATTGGAGGCGGCCAACGTTATGCCGCAACGATTGCCGAAGAGCTGAACAAGGAGAATTACAACGTCACCTATATCGGGAATCGCGAAATTGCTCTACATGACTTGGAAAGATGGTATGGCTTGTCACTTGAGGGTGTTAAGCTGAAGATTATTCATTTGCCTTATTACGACAATCTCGGGGATGAGATCATTGACCCAAATCTGGCAACTCAGGCACCACAAAACCCGTTAGAGCCGATTTCTGAAGTTTCCGCAGGGTATGATATATTCGTAAATGCCAATATGGCTGTGCAGGTAAACCCATTATCCCCTGTGTCTATTCTCATCTGTCATTTTCCTGATGCTGAACGTAGCAGATATTTTTATGCCGATAACTATGATTATGTAATCAATAATAGTAAGTATGGGTCGGAGTGGACACTTAAAAGGTGGGACATTGAAGCGTATAATTTTCTTTACCCATCTGTAGATATGCAAAATGATATGATCCCGGATATCAAGGAAAATATAATTCTGTCAGTTGCTAGATTCGAACCTGGCGGATCTAAGAAACAACTAGAAATGATCAATGCATTTATCCAATTATGCGCTTTAGATATTAATGTAAAAGAAAAATGGACCTTATGTTTAGCTGGGGGAACTATCAGTGAGAATCCATATCTGGAAAAGCTGAAAAAAATAGTATCAGAAAATGCAGATTTAAAAATAAATATAATGACAAATTTGGGATTAATTGAACTTAAGCAATTATATGCCAAATCTAAAATATTTTGGCATGCATGTGGATTGAGTGAGGATAATCCTCATCTGAGGGAGCATTTTGGTATGACTACGGTTGAGGCTATGCAAAATTATTGTGTTCCAGTTGTATTTAATGGTGGTGGTCAAAAAGAAATAGTTGAACATGGTGTTTCAGGGTATTTATTCAATGATATCTATGATCTTATCAGTAATACTGTAATTATTGTTAATGACAGTGTTAAGCTCAAAAAAGTATCAGAAGGCTCTGCTTTAAAAGCAATGCAATTCAGTAGATCCAGCTTTAATACAAAAGTTAAGGATCTTTTTAAATCAATTTGCTACGAAAAATTCTTTGATCACGCAACTGATATAAATTATTTTCTTAGGAAAAGTAACCTGCTGGGTTGATGGAACTCCTCTATGACTATTGTAGGGCCTAGCATTCTTAAAAAGAATAATCTGTTTTCCTTCGATATCTTCTATGACCCAACAGAATCATAACTATAAGAAGCATGTCGGTCCAGATGAAGAAGGACCGTCAACTGTCAGCGAACTGAAAAGACAGCTCGAATCAGCTCAGCTTCGACTGAAATGCTGCGAGTTTCGTGTCAGTAACTTGCAGCAGCAGCTGAATGCGATGCATGATTCCTTAAGTTGGCGCGTTACCGGCCCCGTGCGCCGTATCGCCGATTGGCTCGGCAGCAAGACGGGCCTCGTGTTTGCGGCAGTCAGCAACGTACGAAATGAAAATGATTTGATGTATGCGGAATGGTTGCGGACATTCGATATCCTCGGCGAGAACGAGCGGCAAAAGATTGCTGACCATATTGAGCAGCTTCCCTACAGACCCTTGATTTCCATCCTGATGCCGGTCTACAACACCCCTGAAAAATGGTTACGTCTGGCCATCGATTCGGTACGGGCACAGCTATATCCCAATTGGGAACTCTGTATCGCCGACGACGCCTCGACCGCTTCCCATGTCAGGCCCATCCTTGAGGAGTACCAGAGTCTGGACCCGCGAATCAGGGGCATTTTTCGGACAAACAACGGACACATATCCGCGGCCTCGAACAGCGCTCTGGAACTGGCGACTGGTGACTACGTGGCGCTCCTTGATCACGACGATGAACTTACCCCCGACGCTCTATACATGATCGCGGTGGAACTGAACCGCTATCCGGATGCCGATATCGTCTATTCCGACGAAGACAAGATTGATGAAGATGGTTGCCGCTTCCAGCCGTTCTTTAAGCCGGACTGGAACCCCGACCTCTTTTATTCCCAGAATTACATCTGCCACCTTGCCGCCTACAGAAGATCGCTTGTCGGCAAGGTAGGCGGTTTCCGGGAAGGGTTTGAAGGGAGCCAGGATTACGACTTGTGTCTTCGTTGTTCAGCTGCCAGTACTGCCGCCAACATCAGGCATATCACCAAGATCCTTTACCACTGGCGGGCGATAAAAGGGTCGACCGCTGTTTCGACCAGCCAGAAATCATATGCCGAAAATGCAGGGATCAAGGCACTCAAGGATCATTTCGCCAAGATCGACCCCAAAATCGAGGTGAGCAAGGGAGACCGGTCGACTACGTACTTCGTCACCTATCCCTTACCCTCAATCCTTCCCCTGGTCTCGATCATCATTCCTACTCGCGATTGCGTCAAGGTGCTGAAGACCTGTGTGTCGAGTATCATCGCAAAGACCAGCTATAAGAATTTCGAGCTGATCATTGTCGATAACCAGTCGGCTGAGCCGGAAACGATCCGCTATTTTTCCGAATTGCGCAGAGACCCGCGGATCAGGATCTTGCCGTACGACGCCCCCTTCAATTATTCAGCGGTCAACAACTATGCCGTGCGGCAGGCGCAAGGTGACCTTATCTGCCTCTGCAACAACGATCTCGAAGTAATTTCTGCAGACTGGCTGACAACCATGGTGAGGCATGCCATACGACCCGAGATCGGCGCTGTAGGTGCAAAGCTCTACTACCCCGATGGCCGTATCCAGCATGGCGGGGTAGTGCTGGGAATCGGCGGAGTTGCCGGTCATGCCTATCAGGGCTCCCCCAAGGATTATGTCGATGTTTGGGGGCGCCTGATCCTGCCCCAGGGCATTTCGGCGGTAACCGCCGCCTGCCTCATGGTGCGCAAGGAGATATTCACCGAGGTCGGTGGGTTGGACGAGAAAAATCTGGCGGTTGCCTTCAACGACATCGATTTCTGCCTGAAGGTCAGAGAGGCCGGCTATCGCAACCTCTGGACCCCCATGGCCAGACTCTATCACCACGAGTCGTATTCCCGTGGCCATGAGGATACACCCGAAAAAAAGGCACGCTTCGAAAAAGAGATCGAATACATGCAGCAGCGGTGGGGCGCGCTCCTCTTCAACGACCCTTACTACAATCCCAACCTGACCTTGGAAATGGCTGACTTCAGCCTTGCCTGGCCGCCTCGTGTCGATAAGCCGTGGGAAGAAGCTCGGAGCTGAGGGCTGGGTTATTCTGTGAAACCAACGATCGACATACTCCTCGCCACATACAACGGCTCCGACTACCTGATAGAGCAGCTGGATTCCATCATTGGCCAGACGTTTGCCGACTGGCGGCTATTGGCGCGTGATGACGGCTCCACGGACACGACCCCCGAAATCCTTCGCGCATACCAGGCTCAGCTCCCCGACAGGATAACCATTGTCCCCGGCGAAGGGCGAAGTCTCGGTGCCCGTGGCAACTTTGCCGCCCTCATGGCCCGGGCCGATGGCGACTACCTGATGTTCTGCGACCAGGACGATGTCTGGCTCCCGGACAAGATCGAGCAGACCCTGGCGGAGATGCGCAGGCTTGAGAAGAGCCACGGAGAAACGACCCCGTTGATGGTACATACGGATCTGGCCGTGGTTGATGAAGCACTGCGTGGAGTAGCCGATTCCCTCTGGCGTTTCCAGCATTCCGATCCGGTTGGCGGGAAGGCGCTGAACCGGCTCCTGGTACAGAACACGGTGACCGGCTGCACGGTAATGATCAACCGTGCCTTGCTTGAGCTGGCCCTGCCGATACCTCCCGAGGCAGTAATGCACGACTGGTGGCTGGCGCTTGCGGCAACGGCGTTTGGTGTAATTGGCCACGTTGCGGTGCCGATGGTACTGTACCGGCAGCACGGCGCAAACGACATTGGTGCCCGGCCGTTCAACGTGCGGGACATTGTCGGCCAGCTGCATTGCCGGCCGGAGACGCGGGCAATAATAACCCGGCTCCAGCGCCAGGGCGCCGCCTTTCTGGAGCGCTACCGCGATCGGCTGACGCCGGCCCAGCGGGAGATGCTGGAAGTCTACGCCCGGCTCGACTCGTTTAACGGGTTCCTCCGGCGGTGGTACCTCTTGAAGTACCGCTTCTTTTATACCGGCATAATCAGGAATGTGGGACGGCTGGTGATAGGATGATAAATGCATGTGAAACCGGACTGACGGCCGAGCCTGGATAGGTGTTGTTGGGGATGAATGCTTGAAAAGTGGCCCAAAGCCGGGTACGGTAATAAACATTGGATTAAAAGATATGAGGAAAGGTGTTCAGCAATGAAGCCCTCCGTGGCACTGCAAGCCCATCGTGAACAAGTACGCAGCATTGCATTGAGCCACCGCGTCCTGAATATCCGTGTCTTTGGCTCCGTACTTCACGGCGACGACACCGAAGAGAGCGACCTCGATCTCCTGGTCGATCCTACCCCGGAGACTACCTTGATGGACATCGGCGCTATCAGGTTTGAACTGCGCAGACTGCTCGGTATCCAGGTGGATGTGCTGACTCCGAAGGCTCTGCCCGCCAGCTTTCGTGACCGCGTAATAAAAGAGGCAAGGCCATTATGAGCCGAGCCGACCAACTCCGAGTCAGGGATTATCTGTGTCACATCCTTGAAGCGATTGAGCGCATCAACCGTTATGTCGGGAGCATGGACGAGGAAGAGTTTCTGAGGGACGAAAAGACCCAGGATGCGGTAATCCGCAATTTTGAAATTATCGGTGAAGCATCACGCAATGTGGAGCGTTACCACCCGGATTTTGCAGCCGAACATGCTGAAGTGCCGTGGGTAATAGCCTACGAAATGCGTAATGCGTTGGCACACGGTTACTTCATGGTTGACATGGAAATTGTCTGGAAGACTATCCGGTATGATCTGCCAGGCATGGCTGAACAGGTTTCCCAATTGACAGAGTCCCACCCCGAAAGATGACAGCACCGTGACGCAGCACGCACTTTCTATCCTCCTCGCCACCTACAGCGGGGTATCCTGTCTCCCTGCACCACTCGATTCCCTCCTGGACCAGACCCACGCCGACTGGCAACTGCTGGTGCGGGATGATGGCTGCACTGTGTTGGGCCAGGGCGCCGGCTTCCTCGACCGCTACCGCGACCGGCTGACGCCGGGCCAGCGGGGGGGGGCTTGAGGTATATGCCCGACTCGACTCGTTCAACGGCTTTCTGCGGCAGTGGTACCTTGGCTCGTATGGGGAGTCGAGGTACTCACGCCGGCCGAATTCCTGCCGGTATTCGCACCTTCCCCTTCCGGCCGTTCCCGGTCCCTGACGTCATGATCTCCGTCTGCATGGCCACTTACAACGGCGAGCGGTTCCTCCACCGCCAACTGGAGACGATCCTCCCCCAGCTGGCGGACGGCGACGAACTGGTGATCGCCGACGACTCCTCCACGGACGGGACCGTGGCGATCGTCCGCTCCTTCGCAGACCCGCGCATCCGCCTCTTCACGGGAAACCGTTTCCTGAGCCCGATCTTCAACTTTGAGTTCGCCCTCAAGCAGGCTCGCGGTGATATACTGGTGCTCGCCGACCAGGACGATGTCTGGCTGGATAACAAGCTGGCCGTGGTGCGGGACTGTTTTGCCGGGGAGTCGCGGCGGCCCTATCTGGTGGTGCTGGATGCCCGGGTGGTGGACGAGAACGAGGCAATGATCCACCCGTCGGTGCTGCGGAAGCTGAAGGCCGGTCCGGGATTCTGGAAGAACCTCTATGACAACCGTTATCTCGGTTGCTGCATGGCCTTTTCCCGCGATCTGCTCGACCGGGCGCTGCCGTTTCCCCGCCGGATTCCGATGCACGACATCTGGCTCGGCCAGCTCTGCGAGCGGATCGGCACGACCGCCTTCGTCCCGGAGATCACGATGCAGTACCGCAAGCATGGCGCCAGCCTGACCGACTTCAGGATCGAGTTCAGGCCCTGGCTGCAGATCAAACGGCGGGTTGTTCTCGCCTGGAACCTTCTATGCCGCTCATATCTATCGTGATGCCGTCATACAATCAGGCCCCGTTCCTGGAGGAGGCGGTCCGGTCGGTCCTCGACCAGAATGGGGTGGCGGTGGAGCTCCTGGTTCTGGACCCGGGCTCCACGGACGGCTCCTGGGAGCTGCTGGAGAGGCTCAGGGAGGGGTACGGCGAGCGGCTGCGGCTGATCTTCGAGCCGGACGAGGGGCAGTCTGATGCGGTGAACAGGGGGATGGCACTGGCCCGTGGGCAGCTGCTCGGGTGGCTCAATTCCGATGACCGGCTGCGGCCCGGAGCGCTGGCACGGATTGCCGGCCGTCTGGATCACGGCCGGCCGGCCTGGCTCTACGGCCGGGCCGGGATGATCGACGGGAGCGGCAGGCCGATTACCAGCCTGATCGTCAGGTACAAGAACTGGCGGGGGGGGCGGTTTTCCCGGCTGAAGCTCCTGACAGAGAACTTCGTCCCCCAGATGGCGACCTTCTGGAACCGGGGGATGTGGGAGCGTGCCGGCGTGCTCGATACGGCGAAGGACCTGGACATGGACTACGACCTCTGGCTCAGGTTTGCCGCGGTTGCCGAACCGGTGGTGCTACCGGACGAACTGGCCGACTTCCGGGTGCACGGCGCGGCCAAGGGTAGTATGCGGACCGGCGAACAGCTGGCTGCCGCCCTGGCCACGGCCAGGGAGCACTCCGCTACCCTGGGGTGGCGGGGGTCGGTCGCCCTGGCGATCCACCGGCTCCTCGGCCTGCGGACGCGGCTGTTGTATCTGCTGTTGAAACCGTGAAGGCAGGATGAAGGAACGAGGTTAAATGATAAAGACGAAACGGCCGCCATGCTGGTTGCAGCAGACGGCCGTTTGTGTATTGCTTCGAACCTCGAACCTTTATCCTCGCCCCTTTATCCTCGGCCCGGCCTTCAGCGCCTCCTGCATGGCACTCCCCATCTTGGTCGGGCTGGGGGCGACGGTGACACCGCACTCCTCAAGGGTCCGGATCTTGTCCTCGGCCTTTCCCTTGCCGCCGGTGATGATGGCGCCGGCATGGCCCATCCGCTTGCCCGGCGGGGCCGTGACCCCGGCGATGAACGCAGCCACCGGCTTCTTCATATGCTCCTTGATCCAGTAGGCCGCTTCTTCCTCGGCACCGCCGCCGATCTCGCCGATCATGAACACCGCTTCGGTCTCCGGATCGCTGTTGAACAGCTTCAGGACATCGATGTACTTCATGCCGATGATCGGGTCGCCGCCGATGCCGACGCAGGTGGACTGGCCGAGCCCCAGGTCGGTGAGCTGCTTGACCGCCTCATAGGTGAGGGTGCCGCTGCGGGAAACGACGCCGATCTTACCCGGCTTGTGGATGTAGCCCGGCATGATGCCGACCTTGCACTCGCCCGGGGTGATGACCCCCGGGCAGTTGGGGCCGACCAGCCTGGTCTTGCTCTCTTCCAGCATCCGCTTGACCGGGACCATGTCCCGCACCGGTATTCCTTCGGTGATGCAGACCGCCAGGTCGATGCCGGCTGCAGTCGACTCCAGGATGGCGTCGGCAGCTCCCGGGGGGGGCACGAAGATCATGGAGACGTTGGCGCCGGTGTAGCGGACCGCCTCATCGACGGTATTGAAGACCGGGATACCTTCTATGTGGATACCCCCCTTGCCCGGAGTGACACCGGCAACGATCTTGCTGCCGTAGTCCCGGCACTGCTGGGTGTGGAACAGGCCGCTGCGGCCCGTGATTCCCTGGACGAGGATCTTCGACTCTTTGTTCAACAGTATGGACATGGTTTTTCTCCGTTTTATCCCAACATCCCGACGATCTTCTCCGCCCCGTCACCCAGCGTGTCGCCGGTCTGGACGTTGAGTCCCGATTCGGCCAGGAGCCGCTTTCCTTCCTCCACCTGGGAGCCGTCCATCCGGACGACAATGGGGAGGGCGCACTGAACCTCGGAGGCCGCCTCGATGATCCCCTGGGCGATGACGTCGCAGCGCATGATGCCGCCGAAGATGTTGACGAAGATCCCCTTCACGTCCGGATCCTGGAGGATGATCTTGAACGCCTCGGCCACCTTCTCCCGGGTCGCCCCGCCCCCCACGTCCAGGAAGTTGGCCGGTTCGCCGCCGTACTCCTTGAGCACATCCAGGGTGGCCATGGCCAGGCCGGCACCGTTGACCATGCAGCCGATGCTGCCATGGAGCTTGATGTAGGCCAGGTCGTACTTGCCGGCGTTGATCTCCAGGGTGTCCAACTGGGAGTAGTCCACCATGTCCGGATACTCGCGGTGACGGTAGATGGCGTTGTCGTCAAAGGTGATTTTGGCATCCATGGCCATGAGCCAGCCGGCCTTGGTGACTACCAGCGGGTTCACCTCCACCAGGGCGCAGTCCTTGTCCAGCATCACCTTGTACAGATTGAGGATCAGCTCGACGCAGTCCTCGCAGAGGCTGCCGGTGAGCCCGAGCGCCAGGGCGATCTTGCGGGCCTGGTAGGGGCGCAGCCCCATGTAGGGGTCGATGTTCAGGACGTGGATCTTTTCCGGCGACTTCTGGGCCACCTCCTCGATCTCCATCCCCCCTTCGGCCGAAGCGATCAGGCAGTAGCGGGAACTCTCCCGGTCCAGGGTCAGGGAGAGATAGAACTCCCGGGCGATCTCCACCGCCTCCTCGACGAGGATCCGGCGGACTTTGAGACCTTCCGGCCCGGTCTGCGGCGTGACCAACCGTTTGCCGAACAGCTCCTTGCCCAGCTCCTGGGCCTGTTCCGGGTGGTGGACCAGTTTGACGCCACCGGCCTTGCCCCTGCCACCGGCGTAGATCTGGGCCTTGACCACGCAGCGTCCCCCCATCATCTTGGCGGCCCGTTCCACCTGGTCCGAGGTGAGCGCCACCCGGCCCCGCGGGATCGGTATCCCGTACGTGGCCAGGATCTCCTTTGCCTGGTACTCGTGAATGTTCATGCTCTTCACTCCTTTTTAGTCAGGATGAACTAATTCAATATCAGTAAAAAACAATCTGGGCAAGCGGGTTTTGAAAATTAGTTTTAATAAGTATTAAAGGTTATAGACGATTAACCCGTAAACACAAGAACCTGTTCAAAAAAACCACCAACATTCTGTCGTTATAGAAAAGGTGGCATGTGTCGTGCTACTTCTTGTACTCACGCAACTGGCTGTATCCGCGAAACATTCAGCGATTGTAATGTGTTAGGTGGACAGTTCGGCGATGCAGTGTAGAGGTGGACGGTTATTTCACGGAATTATCAGGCAGGGATTCCGGCATACAACGTTTTTTTAGCACGCATTTTTTAATGAATACAAAGTATGCAGAAGTGTTTCAAGGTTACCGAGAAAAAGGAGCTTATCATGGGAAAGAGCAGAAGCAGAGTTATGGGATGGCTGGTGGTTCTGGTTGTCTGTCTCTGGGGAGGGGGGGGCTTTGGTGCCACCCTTACGCACAACAGCCTGAACACCAACTCCACGTACTGGAGCGGCAACGGTGGCTGGGGCGTCACCGGCGGTAAGTACGGTCAGTTTACCTGTACCACCTGCCACAACAAGACGACCACTAACATCAAGCGGGTGAATCAGTCGATGGCGACCTTCATCGGCGTGAGCACCACCACCCCGAAGTCGATCGTCTTCAACAACGTGACCGGTTTCGGTAATGATGCCGGCGGTCACCTCACCTCCCAGAGGATCTGCGAGGTCTGCCATACCCAGACCAAGTACCACCGGTACAACACGACCGGTCAGACCGAGCTGAACCACCAACAGGCCAACAATACCGATTGTCTCTTGTGCCACCCGCACAATACGGCGTTTGCCCCATCCTGCGGCACCTGCCACGGCTACCCGCCCGCAAGTGCCACTCCGGGACCCGGTGGCCTGGCATCGCCCGCTACCGGCGCCCTTCCGGCTACCAAGTCCGGCGCCCACACGGCCCACAACGCCCTGAGCATGAAGTGCGAGACCTGCCACAACGCTTACAACGGCGCCCAGCACAATACACCGACCTACAAGAAGATCGAACTGGGCTTTGCCATCAATAACACCAACTGGACAACCTTCGGCACGACCCCGGTCACGACCGGTACCTACAATGGGCAGTTGAACGCCAACCTGACCAACGGCTACACCTGGAACACGAACTCCGTCGGCACCACGATCAACCAGTCTGCCGGCACATCCACCTGTTCGCTGTACTGCCACGGCTCGACCCTGACCGGCGGTTCCGCGAGCACTGCTGACTGGTCGGTCACCGACGGGACCCAAAAGGCCTGCGGCGCCTGTCACGGCACCACCGCAGCCAGCGCCCCGACAGCAGGCAGCCACACCCGCCACGCCGGCAACAACGCTGGCGGTCTCTCCCTCACCTGCGACAAGTGCCATGGCAGCATCACCAGCAACGCCCATGTCAACGGTAGCGTTGGGTGGGACCTCACCGCCCTCTCCGGCACAGCCAGCCGCGGTTATACCCCCTCGGGCGGCTCCCTCGCCGTCAGCGGCGGCACCGGCAACCTGGCGCCGAGCGTTGCCTACGGCACCTGCAGCAACATCTACTGCCATAGCAACGTCCAGTCTCCCAACGGTACTGGCGGTGCGACTTCATACAAGACACCCACCTGGGGAAGCGGACCGCTGCCGAGTGATTGTACGGGGTGCCACTACGGTCTGGCAACGGCCTTCACCCCGATGAGCTCCGGCACGCACCGCAAGCATATCGCCATCTACAGCTACCAGTGCTCCGACTGCCACAACGGCGCCGGCTCCGGTACGGCCAAGCATGCCGACGGCAATATCGACGTCAGCTTCAACACCACCTGGGGCGCTTCCGCCGCCTACAGCCAGGCGGTCAACACCCCGGGCAACGGCTTCGGTACCTGTTCCAACGTCAGCTGCCACATTTCGACCACGCCGACCTGGGGCAGCACGCTTCCGACCGACTGTACCGGATGCCACGGCAACGAGACCACCTCCTCCACCGCCCTTTCCGGTGCCCATACCAACCACCTGAACAAGTCGACCACCGGCGGTGGCTTCAAGTGTAAGGATTGCCACGCCGCCACCATCACCAATACCGACAACCGGACCCTGGCCAACCGGACCGTCCATGCCAACGGCTACATCAACTACACCGGCGCCAATGCCGGCCACAGCACCGTAGCCACCGGCTCGCACGTATCCTGCGCCACCTTCTACTGCCACTCCAACGGCAAGGGAACCTACCTCACCCCGCCGACCTGGACCAGCGGTTCAGTCCTGAGCTGCAACGGCTGCCACGGCACCACCACCGCCCAGGGCTTCCCCGACTACGTCAGCGGCGGGGCCGGCGCCTACACGGCCAACAGCCACCAGAAGCACAACCCGGCGGCAACCGACTGCTACAAGTGCCACCGCACCACGGCCAGTGCCACCGCCGGCCAACTGGTGAGCGGCAGCAACGACCACCTGGACAGGACGGTCAATGCCCGGCTCTCCAACTTCAACGGCACCTTCAGCACCTATTCCGGTGCCTACAGCACCAGTGCCAAGACCTGTTCCGCCACCTACTGCCACGGAGGTGCCAATACAACCCCGGCCTGGGGTAACGTGGGGAGCACCAACTGCACGAGTTGCCACAGTGCGAACAGCAGCCTCCCCGGCGCTCACGGCATCCACTACGCCTCCACTGCGGTATCAACCGGGAGCTACTACAACTACTCGGGCAACCAGAGCACCACCACCACCTACCGTTTCACCTGCGGCAGCTGCCACAGCGGCGCCAAGGGGGCGGTCCACGCAGGTGGCGCGGCCAACGCCAACGGCGCGGCCCAGGTCTTCTTCGCCTTCACCTCGGCGACCATGAAGGGGAGCTACAGCTACGGCACCCTGGCCGGCAATGACAAGGGCTTCAACTACTCGGCCGGCGGTACCGGCTGCAACACCACCTACTGCCACAGCAACGGTCAGGGGGGCAACGGCCTGACCTCGGTGGCCTGGTCCACCACTGCCAGCACCGGGACCTGCGTTCAGTGCCACGACACCAAGCAGACCGGGGCCACGGCGACCGGGCTTTCCGGCAAGCACGACAAGCACATGAACCCGACCAACAACGGCATCATCGGCCTCAACAACGGCTTCAGCTGCATCGACTGCCACGGGAAGACCGTGAGAAACAACACCACGATTGCCGACAAGACGAAGCACGTGAACAAGTTCGTCGACTTCTCCTCGGTTCGCGGCGGCGGGAGCGCCAAGTATGCCGCCGGTACCAAGCAGTGCAGCAACATCTACTGCCACTCGAACGGTAACCCGGGTGCCCTGGTCTACGTGAATCCGCAGGCATGGAACAGCACCCAGACCCTCTCCTGCAACGGCTGCCACGGTACCAGCGGCTTCGGGGCGCCGGACTACGCCAACGGCGGTGCCGGCACCGCTACGGCCAACAGCCACCCGGCCCACGTCACCAAGCTGAACATCACCAACACCACCGGCTGCGCCACCTGCCACGTCAAGACCGCAGACCTGGCTACGGCCAATAAGTTCAAGGATTACACCGCTGCCTCCTACCACCTGAACGGCAGCCCGAACGTCATCTTCAATGCGCTCGGCGGCAAGACCGGAACCTGGAGCGGTTCCACCTGTTCCGCCACCTACTGCCACGGCACGGCCGCCTCGCCGGCCTGGGGCTCCGCGTCCCTTGCCTGTAACGCCTGCCACTCGGCCAACAACGTCCTGCCCGGCGCCCACGGCATCCACTATGCCTCTACCACGGTGGCTGCCAGCTACCTCACCTACTCGGGCAACGTAAGCAGCACCAGTGCCTACCGCTTCTCCTGCGGCAGCTGCCACAGCGCCGCCAAGGGGGCGATCCATGCCAACGGTCCGGCCAACGCCAATGGCGTGGCCCAGGTCTTCTTCGCCTTCACCTCGGCGACCATGAAGGGGAGCTACAGCTACGGCACCCTGGCCGGCAGCGACAACGGCTTCAACTACTCGGCCGGCGGTACCGGCTGCAACACCACCTACTGCCACAGCAACGGTCAGGGAGGCAACGGCCTGACCTCGGTGGCCTGGTCCACCACTGCGAGCACCGGGACCTGCGTCCAGTGTCACGACACCAAGCAGACCGGGACCACGGCGACCGGGCTTTCCGGCAAGCACGACAAGCACATGAACTCGACCAACAACGGCATGATCGGCCTCAACAACGGCTTCAACTGCGTTGACTGCCACGCCAAGACCGTGAGCAACAATACCACGATTGCGGACAAGACGAAGCACGTGAACAAGTTCGTCGACTTCTCCTCGGTCCGCGGCGGCGGGAGCGCCAAGTACGCCGTCGGTACCAAGCAGTGCAGCAACGTCTACTGTCACTCGAACGGTAACCCGGGTGCCCTGGTCTACGTGAACCCGCAGGCATGGAACAGCACCCAGACCCTCTCCTGCAACGGCTGCCACGGCACCAGCGGCTTCGGGGCGCCGGACTACGCCAACGGCGGTGCCGGCACCGCTACGGCCAACAGCCACCCGACCCACGTCAACTACCTGGGAATCACCACCACCACCGGCTGCGCTTATTGCCATGCCAAGACGGTGGATGCCGTGACCGCCAGCAAGTTCAAGGATTACACCGCTGCCTCCTATCACCTGAACAAGACACCGAACGTCATTGCCGGCAAGGGCGTCTCGTTTGCCTGGGCCCAGTCCACCGGCACCTGCTCCAACATCTCGTGCCACAACGCCGGCTCCAATAATGTCGCCGTACAGTGGGGCTCCATCCTCAAGTGCGACGGTTGCCACCCAACCCTCTCCGGCGCCCACAACCGCCACATGGGCCAGATCGCGCTCTCCAGCATCCCCGGGTTCGATAACTTCACTGCCAACCGGTCCACCGGCGCCGGCAGCGGACCAACCACTCCGTACGGCTTTGGCTGCGCCAACTGTCACCCGATCGCCGAAAGTGCCAGCCACATGAACGGCACGGTCGACGTCGTACTGACGCCGATCGCCGGTGCCGGCACCCTGAAGAACAAGAACACCAACGGCACCAATAACGGTGTCTACAACGGCGACAAGACCTGCGATGTGGTCTACTGCCACAGCGATGGCAAAAATCCGCTGGTCATTGGCACCAACGGAAAGTCTCCGGTCTGGACCGGTAGCTTCACCAACGCCGACCGCTGCGCCAACTGCCACGGCAACCAGCCGACCACGGCGGCTCACTCCGCCCATGCCGTCGGCATCCACTACGACAACACCTTCAGCGGGACCAGCGGCAAGCTGGCGAAGGCGCCGCCGTACAATCAACCAACAGTCAACGCCGCCCACGGCGCCGGCAACCGTGCCACGACCATTAACTGCAACATCTGTCACAACAGGACCGTTTCGGTATCCTACAACGACAAGAACAGCATCTGCGTCACCTGCCACAACGGCACGACCGCTACCCTCAGAGGTAACGCCGAGATCGCCGACCTGTCGGCACACGTGAACGGCAGCGCCGATGTGAAATTCGCGGCGGTCAACATCGCCACCAAGGCCCAGCTGAGGAACGGCAGCTTCGACAGCTACACCGCTGCCACGGCCGGAGGTTGGTCGCGCAACAGGGGCTACAAGAACTACACCAGCTCCTACGACCTGGCCAAGACCACACTCTTCGGTACGGCCTCGTACAGCGGTGGCAGCTGCTCCAACGTGGCCTGCCACGCCGGTCAGACGGTTACCTGGACCTCGACCACCGTCACCTGCGACAGCTGCCATACCAGGCTCTGATAATGCCGCAACTGCCGGGAGTCCGAAAGGACTCCCGGCAACGATCAACCCCCTGTTCGGAAACGGACAGGGGGTTTTTTTTATACGTCAACGGAGACGTGGGTCCGGGACGCACGGATGCATGAACAAAAAGGTTGAGAAAAGGCGGGTAAGGCTCAGGCGAGCGTGTTCACTGCGCTGAGAAGCTCATCAAAGGTGATATCCCGGTGGGTGGGCACGGCAAAAGGTTGGTCGCCGTTGCGGGTCAGCACCGTGAAACGGGGCGTTTGGGAGCCGTCCGCTTCTTTTGCGATACGCGAAGCATAGATGCCTACATCGGCGAGCTGTGGCTGGGAGCAGGAGTTATTGCAGCCTGCCACTGCCCAGGAACGGTGGCAAGAGGAAGAGTTCATGCGACTGATCAGCTCTCTCGCTATCGTGCGTGTTGGGGCGAGCCCCATTCGACAGTCGTGGTTTCCCGGACAGATGCGAAACACAACCTTCTCTTCCGGTGTGGTGCCGCTCAGTCCCAGATCGGTCAGTTGCGCACAGGTAGTTGTGGCCTGTTCGATGGTCTTGACATACATCGTGATATTCTGGTCAGCGGTCACCGCCAGTATGCCATCCGCGAAGCCCGTTGCGATACCGGCCACGCCCCGGAGCGTGGCCGTATTCAATTCTCCCGCAAAGATGCCGACCTCGATACGGATCAATGCCTCATTCCGGGACGGTGTACCGGAATGTGTGGCGTTGGCTCCGGTTTGGATGGGTTCGGTGCGGGGAGATTTCAGGAGGGCGCGGAATCCCTCTTCACCGTTCGTGGCGATAAGGTGCTTGAGCCGCTTGCCGGCAGGTGTGTGTGCACGGTAGGTGCGGATGATCTCCTCGATGATTGGAATGACCGAATTCTCCGGAACCCCGCTGAACAGCAGGAATCCGGGCCTGGGCTCACGCCCCAGGCCTCCACCGGCCCAGAGATCGTAATAGGAGATCGGGCCATCTGTCCTCGTCAGGACCAGACCGGCGTCCTGGATCAGATGACGGGCGCCGAAATAGCCCGCATCCACACTGATCTTGAATTTTTTAGGGAGATCCTCGAACTCCGGGTTGCCGGTGAAGTGGTCGTGAAGTATTTGACAGAAGGCCTGTACCGTCGGGATATTCCGTGTGCCGGTTGAACTGCAGGATATTCCCCTGACCGCGCCGCCGCAGGAACCCCGGGTAGCCAGGCCGGCCTCGGCCAGGCGTGTGCCGACATCTGCCAGGGCAGCGTCAGTAAGGTCGTGGAGTTCCATGCTGCCGCGGGTCGTCAGGTGCACCCTGCCGCCGGCAAAGGCATCGGCGATGTCCGCCACCGTTACGGCCTGTCGGGCCGTGATCCGGCCGGCAGCCAGCTTGATCCGCTGCATGTAGCGGCCGTCCCGTTGAGTGTAAATTCCATTGATGCGCAATTCCCGAAGATTGCCCGGCATTATTGCTCCACTTTGGTATCAGCTACATGAACAGCAAAAATCCGTTGGTGAATGAAACGATCCCCACAATACCGATGCCAAGCCCGAGGAGCCAGACCAATTTCTGTTTGAGCAGGGCAGCTATCGAGGAGAGAAGGATTGCAATCTGCAGGAAGATGACGGCGATACCGAAGGCCTGCCCATGGCGTTGCGCGTCGTCCCTGACCCTTTCGAACCGCTTTGCCTCTTTTTGTATCTGATTCTTTTCCACGTCATACTTTGCTATCTTGTTGCCATACTCGGCTATCATCTTTTCATACTCTGCGGATCTGCCCCGTTGTCCCTTGCCCCACATGGATTTCAGTTCCAGTTCCAGTTTTTCCCTGCTCATTTCATAAAGGTATCCTTTGACGCTCTTTGCCTGGAAATAGGCCCACTGGTCGGATGCCTGGGTCTGGCTCATGACGGAACGGGTTGAGTACCCGCCGGCCTTGAAGGTGGCAAGCGTAGCGCAGACCGCCAGGACTACCGTTGACAGGGCAAGATAATTGAGCCAGGGGTCCTTCTTGTCATCACTCATGAGTTTTCTCCGAGAGGGTATGCGCAAACGATGCGGCCATTATACACAAAATTGAACTCAGGTAAATGGCCGGAAGCGTCAGGTTGTTTTTGACTTACGTAAAGGTGCTTCAATGAAGTATTGGTAATTTTTTGGCAGTCAAGTAAAGCGCTTGGGATGGGTTGCCATTTCGGTAAAAGTTGATAGCTTTTAATGGTGCAACCATCCCGACGTATTGAGAAGTAGTATAGTGTCAGTGTCCATAAAATCGGAAAGGAGATGAGCATGAACGCAAAGAAGGTTTTTGTTCTGGTATGCGGGACAGCAGCGCTGGCCAGCGCAGTGACAATTCCTCACCTGTCTGCCGCGGCCAAGGGGAAGCCTGCTGCCACGGCACAGGAACCGGGCAGAGATACCTGCTACACGTGCCACGACGAGATCAAGGCGCTGAAGGAAGGTTCGAAACATGCCAGGCTGGGTTGCAGTGTCTGTCATGGCAACCTGGGAAAACATGTGGAAAGCCAGGGGGAGGTCAAGCCCGTTACCACGATCGACCAGGCACTCTGCGGCAAGTGCCACAAAGACCAGTACGACAGTTTCTACAAGACGAACCACGAAGCGGCGGCCCGCAAGGAGAAGGGGACGCCCACCGGCCGCTCGCCCCAACAGGACAAACTGCTGGCGCCCTACGGGTTCACTATCGAGCATAACGAGCCCCGCGGTCACGCCTTCATGGTTACCGACCAGTTCATCGTCGACCGTTTCCAGGGTGGTCGTTACCAGTATAAAGAGGGGTGGAAGGGGTATGACAAGCCGGGCAAGACCTGGGATGTGCTGGTGGACAAGGGTGAGAAGACCAATCTCCCTGAAACGGCCATGGCCGGCAACCCGACCTGTATCCAGTGCAAGACCTCCGACCACATCCTGAAGTGGAAATTTATGGGGGACAAGGACCCGAAGGCCAAGTGGGACCGCACATCTAACGTTAACGACGTGGCCAGGGACACCAACAACCCGGTCGGCTGTATTCACTGCCACGATCCCCACGGCACCCAGCCGCGGGTGGTGCGTGACGCCCTCATTCAGGCCATCGGCAAAGACCCGGCCGGCAATATTTTTGCCAAAGGAGGCAAGACCGACCTGAAGGAGGTGGATTTCCGGGGCTTCCGTAAGATTGGCGTCATGAGCAAGACCGATTCCCGCATGATGTGCGCCCAGTGCCACGTGGAGTATGCCTGTGGAACGGGCAGTCAGTGGTCGGACGGCAAAAAGGTGGGATACGACGACCAGCGGACCAACCACATGCCGCTCAAAAACGCCAGGGATCTGCTGGCCCACTACAAAAAGCTCGACTTCTATGACTTCAAGCACGCCGTCACCGGTGCCCGCCTGATTAAGATGCAGCACCCGGAGGCCGAGACCTTTGCCGGCAGTGTCCACGACAAGGCCGGGGTACAGTGCCACCAGTGCCACATGCCGAAGCAGAAGGGTAAAAATGGCAAGCTGTTCTCCACCCACGGCGTGATCCGCCCCAAGAACCACATCAAGGAGGCGTGCCTCAGCTGCCATCCGAAATACACGGTCGAGCAGAAGCTGTACCAGATCGAGACCATACAGAACTACACCAAGGGGAAGATGCGCAAGGCCGAATACTGGATCGGCAAGTTGATCGATACCTATGCCACGGCCAAGCGGGCCGGGGTGCCGGAAGAGACCCTGGCCAAGGCCCGCGGGAAGCATGAAGAGGCCCATGTCCTCTGGGAATTCTGGACCGCCGAGAACTCCGACGGCTTCCATAACCCGGATCTGGCCCGCGACACCCTCACCGGTTCCATCAAGGCGGCCAAGGATGGGGTGAAGGTGCTGGAAGACGCCATGGAGCCGAAGGCAAAGTAATATCCGATCATAACTGCCAGCAGACAAGTGCCCGGGATGGTAACAACCCGGGCACTTGTCTTTATCTCTTGCATTGATCGTTGCTTTTGGGGGATTATTTGATACACCTGATCACGTGCCGGTCTCGCCTATGTGCCAACATGAACTGGATGGAAAGTGGAAACTGCGCTCCGTGTCCTGATAATAGAAGACTCCCGCGACGATGCGGAAATTCTGGTCTGGGAACTGAAAAAGGCCGGATTTACCGTGGTGTGGGAGCGGGTTGAGACCAGTACCGAACTGGAAGCCGCCTTGGATGGCCAGTCGTGGGATGTGGCCCTCTCCGATTACGTCATGCCCCAGTTTAGCGGGCTTGAGGCCCTCAAGATAATTCTGCAAAAAGGGCTGGATATCCCGTTTATCATGATTTCCGGGAAGATGGGGGAGGAGACTGCCGTCGAGGCGATGCGTGCCGGTGCAGGTGACTACCTTCTCAAGGGACAGTTGACCCGTCTCGGTCCGGTTATCCGGCGGGAACTTGCCGAGGCCGACATCAGACGCCAGCGGCGACAGTCGGAACAGGAGTTGACCCTCCTGAAAAAGGCCATCGAAACCCTGCCCATCGGGGTGACGATTTGCGACATGGAGCGTAGGATCATATTTACCAATCCTGCCGAAGCGGCCATGCATGGCTATACCGTTGAAGAGCTCATTGGTCTCAATGTTCGGGCCATGGCCCCTGAACGAACCTGGCGACCCTACACGCCGCATCATGGTCCGTCCGGCGATGCCAGTTACCACCGTGAGAGCGTCAACCAACGCAAGGACGGCAGTCTCTTCCCCGCCTATATCATTTCCACGCTGCTTAATGACGAGGCCGGGACGCCGATAGCTGCCATCTCCACCTGCGAGGATATTACGGCCCGCAAGGAGGCGGAGATCGTAATCCGCAAGCAGCTTGCCGCCATGGAGAGCTCCATTGACGGCATGGTGATCACCGGCGACGGTGGACGGATTCTCTTTCTCAACCATGCCCAGATTGCCCTGTACGGTTATTCTTCAGACGAAGAGTTGATAGGAAAAAGCTGGCATATCTTCTATGGGGACGAGGAGCGGCAAAGGCTGGAGGAAGAAGCAATCCCGGCTTTGCGCAGGGATGGCCAATGGCGAGGTGAGGCCTATGGCACCTGTCAGGACGGCAGCACCTTTCCGCAGGAAGTTTCCCTGACCGTGTTCAACGGTGCCGAAACCATCTGGGTGATCCGGGATATCAGCGAACGGAAGCAGGCCGAAGAGAAGCTCCGCTATCTCAGCACCCATGACCCGCTGACCGGCCTGTACAACAGGCTTTACTTCGAGGAAGAACTGGAACGGTTGGAGCGTAGCCGCCTCTTTCCCGTCGGTGTGGTGATGATCGATGTGGACGGGTTGAAGCAGATTAACGATACGCTGGGACACGCTGCCGGGGATAAAATCCTGCAGAAGGCGGGACGGGTGCTCGTTTCGGTCTTCAGGGGTGAAGACATGGTCGCCAGGATCGGCGGGGACGAATTCGTGGTCCTGCTTCCCGGTGCGGACGAAGCGGCTGTATCAAAAGCGTTGGAGCGTGTCCGCTCCAGTCTTTCCGAGCAGGTGGCGAACGGTAATGGGGCGCTTTTGAGTCTCTCTCTGGGGATGGCAATCGCCGTGCAGCCGGGAACGCTTCTCGATGCCCTGAAACTGGCTGACAAGCAGATGTATCAGAACAAGTCCCGGCATGTCTGTCATCGCAAAGGCTGACACGCTATAATCCTCCCGTAATACGCCAGCCGCCTGCCTCCCGCTGTAATCGGATCGTCTCTTTGCCCTGAAGTGCCAACGTTTGCCCCTTGATCCTGACCCGCATGGTGTAGGCTCCCCTGACGACGGCGTGGTCGCCGGTGACGTCGATCTCTTCGATCGTTCCCCGGTAGGCGAAGCCATCGCTGTTGACGAGGGTATCTGCCAGCTCCCTGGCCTTCCCGTTGTAGTCTTTTTCTTTGTCGTGGTAGGTTCGGGAGATGAGTGTGAGGTAGAGACCGACGTTTCTGGTTGTGAGGGCCTGGTAGCGGCCGGTCGCCACAAGGGACACCGCCTTACGGTCGGCACTGCCGTCGTTGCAGGCCGCGAGGATAAAGAGCGCCACGGCGATCAGCCGGTGCATCAGTAATACTTGTCCATCGTCTTTCTGGCCTCGTTCACGAACCTGCTGGTGGGGTAGTCCTTGGCCAGGCGGTTGAAACTGTCACGGGCCTTGTCCCGGTCGCCATTGCGGAGATGGGCGGCACCAAGGTAGTAGAGGGTTTCGTCGTGGAGGGCCTGGGGAAAGCGCTGGAGGGCTTCGGAAAGGCGCTTGATGGCAGCCGGGTACTTGCCGCTGCGATAGTAGAAGCTGCCGACGTAGGTTTCGTACTGGACCTGCTTTTGTCGTACAATCTCCAGCTTTTCCGTAGCGTCCTGCACGTATTCCGATTTGGGATACTTGCGGAGAAACTCCTCGAAGTAGGATATGGCATTCGTTACCGGCGTCTGGTCCGTGTCGATACCGGCAATCTGATTGTACTGGCAGACCCCCAGTTGATACAGGGCGTAGGCGCTTTTCTCGTGGGTCGGATGGAGTTTGCGGAACTCTTCGTAGGAGGCGGCTGCTTCTATGTAGGTACCGGCAGCGAACTGGGCGTCGGCAATCTTCAGTTCCGCCAGGGTGGTCAGCTCGGGCGAGGCGTAGGTCTCCTTGACCCGCTTCCATTCTGCAACGGCATCCTCGTAGTGTTTGGAGGAATAGAGATCTTCGGCCTCCTGAAAGTGCTCCTGGGCCGACCGCTGAACCGGTCCGGTGCTAGCGCAGGCACAGAGGGTGAACAGGATGAAGGATAGGACACTACTCCGCAGCAGGCTATGGCGCATGAGACCCTCGTTGTGGGATTGGATTCCTGCTGAACGTAGTGAAAAAGACGGGGAAAGTCAACAGAATCGAGGAGCGAGGATAAAGGATACAATTCAAAGAGATATTGCCAGTCCTTTAACCCCGCTCCTCGTTCCTAGCCTTTCCTCTTCCTTTTGGTCGGCTCCAGCTCCTTCTTGCGGAGACGAATCGACTTGGGGGTCACCTCTACCAGTTCGTCGTCGTCGATGAACTCCAGCGCCTGCTCCAGCGTGAGGATGCGGGGTGGCGCCAGTTTGAGGGCGTCGTCGGTACCGGAGGCCCGGACGTTGGTGAGTTTCTTCCCTTTGCAGGGGTTCACGTCCAGGTCGTTGTCCTTGGCGTGCTGGCCAATGATCATGCCGCCGTAGACCTCGATGCCGGGGCCGAGGAAGAGGATGCCGCGGGGCTGGAGGCCGTCCAGTGAGTAACCGGTGGTTTCTCCGAGCTCCATGGCGATGAGGACGCCGTTTTTGCGGCCGGGAATCTCCCCCTTGTAGGGGGCATAGTCGTGGAAGGTGTGGGTCATGACCGCTGTGCCGCGGGTATCGGTAAGGACTTCGCTCCTCAGGCCGATGAGGCCGCGGGCCGGGATGATGAATTCGAGGCGGATGAATTCACCCATCGGCTGCATGGAGGTCATCTCCCCCTTGCGCGGTCCCATTTTCTCGATGATCGCCCCCTGGAACTCAGTCGGCACATCCACTACCAGATATTCCATCGGTTCCAGCTTCTGGCCGTTCACGTCGCGGAAAATTACCTCCGGCTTGGAGACGGCCATCTCGAAACCTTCGCGGCGCATGTTTTCGATGAGAATTGACAGGTGTAGTTCACCACGGCCCGAGACCTTGAAGGTATCGGCGTTGTCGGTGTCTTCCACCCGTAGCGAGACGTTGGTGCGCAACTCTTTGTCCAGCCGTTCGCGGATGTTGCGGGAGGTGACCATTTTCCCTTCACGACCGGCAAAGGGGGAGCTGTTGACGATGAAGTTCATGCTGATGGTCGGCTCGTCGATGGCCACATAGGGCAGGGCAATCGGGTTTTCCGCACTGGCCAGGGTCTCACCGATGCCCACTTCGTCGAAGCCGGCAATGGTGACGATGTCGCCGGTCACTGCCTCGGCGATTTCCACCTGCTTCAGCCCTTCGTAGCCGAGCAGCTTGCTGATCCGGCCTTTAGTGCTGCTGCCATCCCGCTTGATAACTGACAGTGTCTCGCCGGTCTTTACCTTGCCGTTGTAGATCTTGCCGGTGGCGATCCGGCCGATGTAGTCGTTGTAGTCTATGTTGGTCACCAGCAGCTGGAACGGTGCATTGGCATCACCCTTGGGGGGGTGAACGTTGCTTTCCACCACGGCAAAGAGCGGCTCCATGCTGGTGGATTCCGAGGCCATATCCAGCTTGGCGTACCCCATTTTGGCGCTGGTATAGACAATGGGGAAGTCCAGCTGGGTATCCGTTGCGTTCAGTTCGCAGAACAGGTCGAAGACCATGTCCACCACTTCGCTCGGCCTGGCGCCGGGACGGTCGATCTTGTTGATGACGACAATCGGCTTCAGTCCCAGGTCGAGGGACTTCTTGAGCACGAAACGGGTCTGGGGCATGGGGCCGTCCAGGGCATCCACCAGCAGGAGCACCGAGTCGACCATGGTGAGAACCCGCTCCACCTCGCCGCCGAAGTCGGCGTGGCCCGGGGTGTCGACGATGTTGATCTTGTAGCGACCGTGGTGGACTGACAGGTTTTTGGAGAGGATCGTGATGCCACGCTCCTTTTCCAGATCGTTTGAGTCCATCACCCGCTCGGTAATGGCCTCGTTTTCCCGGAAAACCCCGGCGTGCTTCAGCATGGCGTCCACGAGCGTGGTCTTGCCGTGGTCGACGTGGGCGATAATGGCTATGTTGCGAATCAGTTCCTGCATGGAATACCCCTTTTCTGTTCAACAAAGAAAAAGACGGGCAGGAGCCCGTCAAAACCTTGCAACTATGGGGGTAATGGGGAGAAAAAGCAAGTTAAATTTTTCTTTGAAAACAGTGGGATGCTGGAGGGGTGCCATGCGCCCGCCGTTGTCAGGTCGTGATCGTCTTGATGAGGGCGCAGAAATCCTCGTCGCCCAATCCGGCCGCCTTTGCCCGTTTGAAGGCCTCGTTGGCCGTGGCAGCGCTGGCAAGCGGCTGGTCCAGGCGGTCACCAAGGGCTACGGCCAGGCGCAAATCCTTTTGCATATGTTTGAGCGGAAAGGCCGGGGCGAAATTCCCCTGGCCGATGGCGCTTCCCTTGAGCTGAAACATGGGGTTGGCCAAGGCGCCGGCGGCAAGCACCTTCAGGATATCGCCAGCCTGCAGGCCGGCCTTGTCGCCAAGGGCCAGTCCTTCACAAAAGGTGGCCATCATCCCCCCCATGATCATGTTGACCACGAGCTTCATCCGGGCACCATTTCCCACCTCTCCCAGATAGAGGATCTTTTTGCCCATTTTCTCCAGGCCGGGCAAAGCTTCGTCGTAGAGGGAGCGGTCGCCGGCGGCGAGGATGATGAGGCTGCCGTCTTCGGCCGGTTTCCTGCTCCCGGAAACCGGTCCCTCCAGGTAGCGGCCCCCCCTGGCGGCGATGCCGGTGGCTATCCGCTGTGCCGTGCCATCGTCCACGGTCGACATGTCCACGTATCCCCGGCCGGCACCTATTCCGTCGAGCACGCCGTCGTGGCCGAAACAGACCGCTTCGGCAGCGGCCGGGTCGGCCAGCATGGCAAAGGTGATGCTGCACTGCGCCGCCACGCGGGCCGGGGTCGGCACCTGCTGCGCCCCCATGGCGACGAGTTCGGCGCACTTGTCGGCGGACCGGTTCCAGATGGTCACCGGAAAGCCTCCCCGCAGCAGATTCTTCGCCATGGCGCTCCCCATGATGCCGAGGCCGATGAAGCCGAATGTTTGCATGAAAATCCTCCTGTGAAGTTCTGTTTTTGCCTTTTCCAGTACCTTCAGGCCTGCCCCAGCCCCAGCCTGCATATCCCGGCAATGGAGCAGGTGAGGCATTTGGTCAGATCCTTGCCGTCGCACCCTTCTGAGATGCCCAGGTGGCACAGGGAAAAGTCGTATTTGACCGGGTCGACCGGATCGTATTGCCTCAGAGCTGCGGTAATCTCCCGGGCCATCCGCCAATCCCCCTGCTTGCGGTCGGTGAAGCCGAGGAAGCGGCAGATTCGCTGGATATGGGCATCCACCGGCACGATCAGTTGCGCCGGGGCTATCCCCTGCCAGAGGCCCAGATCTATCCCATCCTCCGGGCGCGCCATCCAGCGCAGGTAGAGGCAGAGCCGCTTGCAGGCACTTCCCGCTGCCGGTGAGGGGAAAAGGAACGGGAAATAGGAATCGCCGGGGATGGCCGGTGCACCGAAGACGGGGGCATAGTCGAGCGCCAGGACCCGGGCCGTAAAGGAGGCCATGGATTCGGTCACATCAGGGGCCGACGGATCGTGTCCCGCCAGGTAGAACGCCTCGATGGAGCCGGCCGACTCCAGTATGGTCCTGATGGCCAGAAGCAGGGCGCAGAGATCGCGATCGTCGTTGAAACGGTGCTTGAAGCCGCTGTAGATGCTGAGGGCCTTCCGCGGCTCAAGCTGTTCCAGAAAACGGCGTGGCGCACTCCCCATGGGCGCGAAGATCTTTTCCAGATTGCTGCGGATGATCTTTACCTGGCCGTAGGCGAACAGTGCGGCAATCAGCCCGACCACCTCCCGATCGGCCGGGTCGGGGTAGCGGTGGCAGAAGGCGAGCGGGTCGTTGGCCAGGTGCGCTGGAGAGCGGGCCGCATAGAGCCCATCGAGGAGTTTCTTTATATGCATTCGTTTGCATTCGTTTAAGTTGGCCGTCGAACGGCCGATGGACATTGAACAGACGGATGATAAAGTATCACAAGCAATCGACCGGCACCAATGGTAAAAGGAGGGAGAGCGTGAGCAGCATCAGTTTTGAAGAGATCATGTTCACCATCATGTCCGCCACCCAGGACACGTTCAAGAGCTACCTGAACATCGACCTGCTGGCGGGAAAGGTGGAAAAAAAGCTGGAACCGGTGGAATCGGACGTCATCAGCATCGTCGGTGTGGCCGGAGACCGGGTGGGATACATTCTTTGTGCCTCGGACAACGATACGGCCCAGCACGTGGCGCGAGAGATGCTCATGTGCGACGATCCGAGCGGGGACGATATCCGCGACGCCTTCGGCGAACTGGCAAACAATATCGCCGGCGCCTTCAAGACCAAGTACCACGAGCAGTACGGCAGTGTTGCCCTGGGTTTGCCGTTGGTGGTTTCCGGGAAGCTGCGTCCCCTTGCCGAGCCTCCCCAGCCCGAGCCCGAGACGCCCAGTGTCAATGTCCAGTGCAAGGGGGTGACCATTCCGTTCAAGAACACCGAGGGGACGATCTCCTTCTGTGTGATGGTGTATATGTGAGGAAATAGGAAAAAACGTGCGCCAAAGTTGAGGACTGATCAGTCTTTTCGATCCTCTAACGGCTCTCCAGAATAAACGTCACTGGTCCGTCGTTCACCAGCGATACCTGCATGTCGGTCTGGAAAATCCCCGTTGCCACAGTTGTTCCGGTTTCCCCGACCCTGTCCACGAAGTAGTCGTACAACCGTTTCCCTTCGTCAGGAGGGGCTGCGGTATCGAAGGATGGTCGCCGCCCTTTGGCGCAGTTCCCAGCCAGGGTGAACTGGGATACTGCCAGGAGCCCCCCGCCGATCTCCTGCACCGACAGATTCATCTTGCCAGTCTGGTCCTCGAAGATCCGCAGTTCTACGATCTTTCGTGCCAGCCAATCGGCGTCTCGCTCTTCATCCCCCCGTTCAACACCGAGCAGCACCAGTATCCCCCGATTTATCGCTCCGACCGTGACCCCGTCCACTTTCACCCGTGCCTCGCTGACACGCTGAATCACTGCTTTCATGATGCCTCCGAAATACTGTTATCTGTCGTTGCTGGTAGATATACGGCTGTGCCCAGCGGGAAAATGTGATTAGGTAAAACAGTATTGTGAAAATATTTTAAATAGAAACAGCATATTAGGATTGACGGATTAGTAGTTATTGATATAGTCGGATTTAACACAATCACTTTGACGGAGGTACACGGTATGGAGTCGGTCAAGTTCGGATTGGTGATGGCCTGCGCGTTCTTTGGCGGGATCGGAGTTCTGTTCATGCTCTATGTTTCTGTACTCGGCCGCAAGTCAAAATGAGCCTGCTGGGTCACTGTCTGTCGTTACCCATGGTGACGAGACAAAAGGCCGGTCATCTGACCGGCCTTTTGTCGTTTTGAGACAGTGGCCAGGGTGTGTCATTCCGGTGCATGACGCGCCGTGCGCCTGTAGGCGGCTTCTGCTTCTGCGCCGAACGGAACAAATACCACCCGCTCCAGTTCCTGATAGCGCTCCAGTGCAGATTCGGCTTCTTCCATGGCAATGGCGCAGGCCTCGGCCAGTGGATAGCCGTAAACTCCGCAGCTGATGGCAGGGAAGGCTATGGAGTGGAGGCCGTGTTCGTGGGCCACGGCAAAGGACCGTTGGTAGCAGCTTCTGAGAAGCTCCGGCTCGCCCCGGCTGCCACCGTGCCAGACCGGGCCGACGGTGTGAATGACATGTCCGGCCGGCAGCCGATACCCATTGGTTATCTTGGCATCGCCGGTTTCGCAGCCGTTCAGCTTCCGGCATTCGGCCAGCAGTTCCGGCCCGGCAGCCCTATGGATGGCGCCATCCACCCCGCCACCGCCCAAGAGCGAGGTGTTGGCCGCATTGACAATGGCGTCCACTGACAGTTTCGTGAGGTCTCCCGGGATGATTTCGATACGCTCGTGCATGAACGTTCCCCCTATGTTTTGATCAGCCCCCGCAGCAGCGAGAGGTTGATGGCATCCATCTCGTCGCTGTCCCCCTTGGGGGTCTCCAGAAGCTTGGGAATGGCCGCGAAGAGAGGGTCGTTCATGATGAACCGGAACGGCTCCAGCCCCATGGCACCCTGGCCGATATGTTCGTGGCGGTCGACTCGGCAACCGAGCCCTTTCTTTGAGTCGTTAATGTGGAAGCAGGCCAGCCGGTCGATGCCGATGAGCCGGTCGAATGCGGCCCAGACCTGGTCGTAGCTTTCCCGGGTGGTGAGGTCATAGCCGGCGGCAAAGGTATGGCAGGTGTCGAAGCAGATACCGAAGCGGTCGGGGAAGCTTGATCCGTGGATGATCTCCGCGAGCTGCTCGAAGGAGTACCCCAGGTTGGTCCCCTGGCCGGCGGTGGTTTCGAGCAGCACCGTGCCGGTGAATTCGGGCACAGCAGTCAATAGGTGATCGAATGCCTCGACGATGCGGGCGATGCCGGTTGCTTCGCCATCCCCCACATGTGAGCCGGGGTGCATGACGATCTTGTTGATCCCCAGGAGAGCACAGCGCCGCATCTCCTCGCCAAAGCCTGCCAGGCTCTTGTCCCTGGTCTCGCCCGGTGCGGCCGCAAGATTGATCAGGTAGATGTCGTGGCTCACCACCTCGTGCATGCCGGAGGCGGCCAGCTTTTCGCGGAACAGGGCAGCATCGGCGTCGGACGGCATTTTGCCGCGCCACTGGTTGGAGACCTGGGTGAATACCTGGACGACACCGCAGCCGGCCTGAACGCCCCGATCGATGGCGAGGTGGATACCGCCGGCAATGGACATGTGCGCGCCAAGATAGTCTTTCATCGCTCCCCCAGGGTCTGTTGTATTGCGGCAATGCGTTCCGCGTAAGCCGCAGCCGAAACGGTCGCCGGCTCGTGCGGCTCGCTCCAGATGGGGCGGGGCCAGAGCGGATCACCGGCAAAGCGGGGCACCAAGTGCCAGTGCATGTGCGGCACCATGTTGCCGAGCAGTTCGTAATTGATTTTATCAGGTTGGAAGAGCTTGTACAGGGCCGCGGCCACTGCAGTTACCTCCTCCATGACGGCTATCCGGGTAAAGCGGTCCAGGTGGAACAGCTCCGTGACATGTTCTTTCGTGAAGACAAAGGTATAGCCGGGGAAAAACTGGTCGCGGTTCAGGAGGACATAGCACCGCTCCAGTTCCGCGATCCTGAGATCGGCGTCGTCACTCCACTTGCGGCACATCGGGCAGTCGGTCATCCGGCGCTCCATAGCAGGTTGCTGAAAAACAGCCATCTCGCCGCCGTCCTCGCAAGCTCTTCGGTGCGGCGTAGCGCTGCTACGCCTCCCTCGAAGCTTGCTGCGGGTGCGACGATCTGACTATTTTTGAGCAACCTGAGGTTCTTAATATCGTCCTTAACGACAAAGGGCCAAAGGTGGATGCCTTTAGCCCTTGTGATTGAGAGTGTGGCAACGGTTACAGCTTGCTCAGGTTGATCTCGCCGGAGAATACCTCGGTTGCCGGACCGGTCATGTACAGGTGACCGTCCTCGGCCCATTCCAGCTCCAGGTCGCCGCCGGAGAGGTGGTTGCGTATCCTCTTCTCGGTCAGGCCGTTGAGGGCTCCGGCCACGCAGACGGCGCTGGCGCCGGTGCCGCAGGCCAGGGTCTCGCCGGCACCGCGCTCCCAGGTCCGCTGGCGCACCTCGGTGCGGGAGATGATCTGGACGAACTCCACATTGGTCCGCCGGGGGAAGAGGTCGTGGTTCTCGATGAGCGGGCCGTACTTCTCCACCTGGAAGGTTTCGACGTCATCCACGAAAATGACGCAGTGCGGATTCCCCATGGAAACGGTCGTGATGTTGAAGGTGGTATGCAGAATGTTCAGTGGCTGGTTGACGGTCTGATCCCCCTGCGGCTCGCCCATCATCGGGATCTCCGCCTTGGTGAGCCGCGGTTTGCCCATGTTGACCCGTACCCGCTCCACCTTGTTGTCGCTGCCGGTGAAGAGCTGCAGGGTCAGGATGCCGGCACCGGTTTCGGCGGTGATTTCCTTTTTGCTCACGATGCCGTGGTCATAGGCGTATTTTGCCACGCAGCGGATACCATTGCCGCACATTTCCGATTCCGAGCCGTCGCTGTTGAACATCCGCATCCGCACATCCGCCTTGTCCGAGGGAAGGATCAGGATCAGGCCGTCGGAGCCGATGCCGAAGTTGCGGTTGGAAACCTTAATGGCGGTGTCTGCTGGATTCTCAACCGGTTCGGCAAAACAGTTCACATAGACGTAATCATTGCCGGCACCGTGCATTTTGGTGAATTTCATGGGTCTGGCTCCTTTGGTGCAATGGGGATCGTTTCCGGGCGGGAATTGCAAATACATAGCAAAATTGCCGACAACCAACAAGCAAAAACACAGGAGCGCTTGAACCGCTGCCCGGTTTGTGTTTCAATACAGCAAACATCATTCAGGGGGAACCATGGCGATAAAGAACAAGATCTGGATGACCGGCAACCTTGACTGGTTTGCCTATATCGGCGACGAGGAACTGTTTCTCGGCCGCAGGGAGGTTCCCTATCCGCTGGACGAGGGGGACAGCTGGACCAACCAGTTCGGCGACCGGTTCCGGGTGGAGAACGACGAGATCGTACGGCTGGAGCGCGGCAGCGGCGAACCGGCGGAATGATGGTCGGGGTGCAGTGAACGTGTGGGGGTAATCATGGCGAGCATGCGAATGCTGTTGGTCGGGATACTGGTTGTGCCGGTGGCTGCCTGCGTCACTGGCCGGGGTACAGGCGGTGCGGAGCACCACGGCCGTTCTCTGGTCGGCATGGACCGGCAGGCGGTCTGCGTTGAATGTCATACCTTCGAGAAAGCCCGTCATCACCCGTCCCATGTTCCCTATCCTCCGTCGGGGAGCGAGCAGCGCTACACTCCCGTCCGGCAGCTGGCCGCACGGGGTATTGACGTGCAAAACGGTGAACTTACCTGCCTTACCTGCCATGATCTGCGCAACCGGGAACCGTGGCACCTGCCGGTCGGTATGACCCGGAGTTCTCTTTGCCTTGCCTGCCACCAGATCTGATGCCAACGGTGTGTGGATGACCTCATGGAAAAGACCGGGGAATGGTCGGTTATTCATAAGGTTATTTTTGACAAAAGCGCTAGAGTTTTCTATAGTGATGTATCTTATTGCACGAGGAGAAAACAATGCGTCTTTCCACCAAGAGTCGTTACGGTCTGCGGGCGCTCTTTGACATTGCCTACAACTCCGGTACCCTCCCGGCGCAGATCCAGGACATCTCCCGGCGCCAGCAGATCTCGCCGCGCTACCTGGAGCAGATATTCCAATCCCTGAAGAAAGCGGGCATCCTGAAGAGCAAACGTGGTCCCCAAGGGGGATACATGTTGGCCAAAAAGCCGGAGGAGATCACCCTGAAGCAGATTATCCAGGCGACTGAGGGGGATCTGGTGCTGGTGGAGTGCAATACTACCAAACGCAAAAAAACGGGTGAGTGCACCTTTGACGGCGCCTGTGTCACCCAGATCATCTGGCAGGAAGCCAGCACCCTTTTGAACGGCTACTTCGACGAGATCACCCTGAAGACCCTCTGTGACCGAGGGGTGGCCATGGGGGTGACCAGGGAACAGGATCACCGCTTCGTGTACTACATCTGACCTGCTCAATTGAGGGTTACGCGGCCCGCTTTGGCGGGCCTTGTTTTTTTACGGGGATGCAAATGGACGAACTGCACACAAAACTCGCCACGCTCAATGCGATCATCAAGGATATGGGGTCGATGCTGGTGGCTTTTTCCGGCGGCGTCGACTCAACCTTTCTCGTTGCGGTGGCCCATCAACTGCTGGGCGACCGGGTGGTGGCGGTGACGGCCACCTCTCCCACCTACCCGGAGTACGAGTTCAGGGAGGCGGTGTCGCTGGCGGAGCTGGCGGGGGTGCGGCAGGTGGTGATCGAGTCCAACGAGCTGGAGATCCCCGGTTTTGCGGACAACCCACGGGACCGCTGCTACCACTGCAAGAAGGAGCTGTTCTCCCTCTGCCGGGCCAAGGCGGACGAACTGGGTCTTGCCTGGGTCGTTGACGGCAGCAACACGGACGATCTGGGGGACTATCGCCCGGGCCGCACCGCGGCAGGGGAGCTGGCCGTGCGGAGCCCGCTGCTGGAGGCCGGGCTCGGCAAGGCCGACATCCGTGAGCTGAGCCGGGAGCTGGGGCTGCCGACCTGGAACAAGCAGCCGTTCGCCTGCCTTTCCAGCCGCTTCCCCTATGGAACGGCCATTACCCGGGAGCGGCTCGGCATGGTGGGGCAGGGGGAGGAGTTCCTGCGGGAGCGGGGGTTCCGGGTCTACCGGGTGCGCTACCACGGCGAGACCGCCCGCATCGAACTGGCACCGGAGGAAATGGGCCGCCTTCTGGAACCCGAGCTGCGGCACGAACTCGTCGCGGCTTTCAAGGCGGCGGGGTTCAGGTACGTTGCCCTGGATCTGGAAGGGTATCGGACCGGAAGCATGAATTGAAAAGCAGCACCGAGCGTATTACTTCACTTCCACATTGATCTGCTTCGGCTTCTTCTCTTCCCGTTTCGGCAGGGTGACGGTGAGCACCCCCTGGTCGCAGGTCGCCTTGACATGCTCCTGGTCGATGGTGTGGGGGAGTGAGAAGCTGCGCTGGAAGGTGCCGTAGAAGCGCTCGACCCGGTGGTAGTTTTCCTTCTTCACTTCCTGGCTGTGTTTCCGTTCGCCCCGGAGGGTCAGGGTGTTGTCCTCGATCCTGATGTCGATCTCCTTCTGGTCGACGCCGGGGAGTTCCGCCTTGATCACCACTGAATTCTCGTCCTCGTAGATGTCAACCGGCGGCTGCCAGATTCCTTCCTTCAACTCCTCACCGATCTCCCGGTTCCACGCCATGTCGAGGAGCCGGTTCATCTGCTCCTGCATGGCCCGCAGGTCCCGAAACGGATTGTACTTGACGATCGCCATGGTTGTTTCCTCCTTCCGAACAGTCTCTTGTTGCCAACAACATAATCATGACATTGGAAAAGTCAAGGCGGGAGCAGTCATTCTGCTCCCGCCCGATGGATTGGCGTATGGTGCCGTGCGCTGACTAGATTTTCTTGCCTTTGGGGACACTGTGTTTCAACTTCTTGGAGCCGTCGTAGAGCATGGTCTTGGCGACTGCCCGGCGTTCCTTCAGATCCTTGCGGCTACAGTCGCTTTCCAGTGCCAGCTCCTTTTCTTCTGCCAACTGCTCCAGCACCGCAATCTCCTTCTCTGTCATGTGCACGCTCCTTTTCGCCATGGTTGCCAGACATGTGGCGGGTGAACAAACGATACCACAAGGGACGAGGGATGCAACCTGCGACGAATCCCCTTGAAGGGTGGGGGTAACTCGGCTACTATGGCCGCATCATGGGAGACGAGGGGGAGAGATGCTGCGCTACAAGGTGGTCGAAGTGAACACGGTTTCCGAGGATGTCCTGGAAGAGATTCTGAACGAGTGGACTGCCAAGGGGTGGTGCTTCGACGGCATCCATTTCGCCATGCGCGAGTCCCAGAAACGGCCGTCCATGGGCTTTGTGCTCTTTACCACGGAAGAGGGGGCCTAAGATGGCCGACCGCCCCACCCTCTACCTGATCGACGGCTCCTCCTACATCTACCGGGCCTATTACGCGATCCGCCACCTCTCCTCGCCGAGCGGCTTTCCGACCAACGCCCTCTACGGCTTCACCCAGATGCTCCTCAAGGTCCTCAAGGACCGTCGGCCCGAGCACGTGGCCGTGGTGTTCGACGCCGGCCGCACGACCTTCCGCAACGCCCTCTATCCCGACTACAAGGCCAACCGGGCCTCCATGCCCGACGACCTGGTTCCCCAGATCGCCCCCATCAAGGAGATGGTGCGGGCCTTCAATATCCCGGCCCTGGAACTCGCCGGCTATGAGGCGGACGACATCATCGGCACCATTGCCCGGGTCTGCCGGGAAGAGGGGCTGGCGGTGATGGTGGTGACCGGCGACAAGGACCTGATGCAGATCGTCACCGACTCGGTCCGGCTCCTGGATACCATGAAGGACAAGGAGAGCGGCCCCCCCGAGGTGGTGGAGCGGTTCGGCGTCGGCCCGGAACGGGTTATCGACATCCTGGGGCTGGCCGGCGACAGTTCGGACAACATTCCCGGCGTTCCCGGCGTGGGGGAGAAGACTGCCATGAAGCTGATCCAGGAGTTCGGCTCCATGGACGAGCTCCTGGAGCGGGCCGGCGAGGTTAAGGGAAAGACCGGCGAACGGCTGCGGGAGTCCGCCGACCAGGCGCGACTCTCCCGGCAGCTGGCCACCATCGACGACCATACCCCCATCCCCTTTGCCCTGGCCGACTTTGCGGCTTGTGCGCCGGACAACCAGCGGCTGGCCGAACTGTTCAAGGAGTACGGTTTCACCACCCTGATGCGGGAGCTGACCAGCCAGGCCACCCTCTCCACGGAGGAGTACCGGACCGTCACGACCGCCGCGGAACTGGAGCGGCTGGTGGCGGAGCTGGCCGGGGCCGAGGCCTTTGCCTTCGATCTGGAGACCACGAGCCTCAACCCTCTGGAGGCCGATATCGTCGGCCTCTCCTTCAGCCACCGGGAACACCAGGCGTACTACATCCCGGTTGGCCACCGCGAGGCCGGCGCCGGCGAACAGCTTCCCCTCGCCGTCGTCCTCGACGCTTTACGGCCACTGTTCATTGACCCGGAGCGCCGGATCGTGGGCCAGAACATCAAGTACGACTACCAGGTGCTCCGCCGCGCCGGCGTCACCCTGGCCGGAGTCTGGTGCGACACCATGGTGGCCGCCTACCTGCACAACCCGTCCCGCCAGAGCCAGGGACTCGACTCGCTCTCCGTGGAGTTCCTGGACCACAAGATGATCAGCTATGCCGAGGTGACCGGGAAGGGAAAGGAGCAGAAGAACTTCGCCGACGTGGCGGTGGCCGCGGCCAGCCGCTATGCGTGCGAGGATGCGGATGCCACCTTCCTCCTGCACCGGCTCTTCCTCCCCATGCTGGCAAAGGAGGGGATGACCGGGCTCTTCCGGGAGCTGGAGATGCCGCTGGTGACGATCCTGGCGGAGATGGAGCTGGCCGGCGTGCGGCTCGATCTGGAGCTCCTCGGTGAGCTGTCGGCACGCTTCGGGGGGGAACTGGCCCGACTGGAAGAGTCGATCTGCGCCCTGGCCGGTGGCCAGTTTAACATCAATTCTCCCAAGCAGCTCGGGGAGATACTGTTCGATCGGCTCAAGCTCCCCACCGGCAAGAAGACCAAGACCAAGACCGGCTGGTCCACCAATGTGGAGGAGCTGGAGCGGCTGGCCGAGGCGGGGCACGAGATCGCCCTCCAGATCCTCCAGTACCGGAGCATGGCCAAGCTGAAGTCCACCTATACCGATGCCCTGCCCAAGATGGTCGACCCGGTCACCGGCCGTGTCCACACCTCCTACAACCAGACCGTGACCGCCACCGGCCGCCTCTCCTCGTCCGAGCCGAACCTGCAGAACATCCCGGTCCGCACCGAAGAGGGACGCCTGATCCGCCACGCCTTCATAGCCGAACCGGGGCACCTGCTCCTCTCCGCCGACTACTCCCAGATCGAGCTCCGGGTCCTGGCCCACCTCTCCGAGGACCGGGTCTTCTGCGACGCCTTTGCCCGGGACGAGGACATCCACACCCGGACCGCCAGCGAGGTGTTCGGCCTCTTCCCGGAGATGGTCACTCCGGAGATGCGCCGCCAGGCAAAGACCATCAACTTCGGTGTCATTTACGGCCAGGGGGCCTTCAGCCTGGCCAGGCAACTGGGGGTGGCGCGCCGGGTGGCCGAGGATTTCATTGACAGCTACAAGGCCCGCCACAGCGGCGCCATCGCCTTTCTCGACCGGTGCATTCACCTTGCCGGAGAGCAGGGGTTCGTCACCACCCTGCTTGGCCGGCGGCTTCCGATTCCCGACATTTCAAGCAGCAACTTCAACGTCCGGGCCTTTGCCCAGCGAAACGCCATCAACTATCCGATCCAGGGTTCGGCGGCGGACATCATCAAGCAGGCCATGGTGAACATCGCGGCGAGGCTGCAGCGGGAACGGCTCAAAAGCCGGCTCATCATGCAGGTCCATGACGAACTGGTCTTCGAGGTACCGGAAAGCGAACTGGTGGCCATGGAGCAGCTGGTGGCCCATGAGATGGAGCAGGCCGTGCCGCTCAGGGTGCCGCTGAAGGTGGATATGAGTTACGGGAATAACTGGAGTGAGGCGCACTGAAAAGGTGTTGAAATATCTGTCATGGCTTTCGCCGTTTATCCGCACAGACATGAAGCTGGCAGTGCAGGCACTGGCGCAGGTACATCGGGATGACGCCGTGCATGTGGAACGTGTTGCCGCAGCGGGGGCAGCGGGCAAAGGCGGCCCGGAAAACGGCGATACAGACGAAGACCAGCCAGACGCAGAACAGGTAGCCGGTTTTCCGGTCCGACCCGGTCAGCGCAAGGGAGAGCCAGATCGCCGGCACATAGATCAGGATGACCCCCCACAGGAACCATCTTCTCCGCCGCAGGGCGCGCAGCCCGGAAGCGATAGCAACGTCGTCAGTTTCCATGTCATAGATCCTTCACGGCATAGATGCCGGGAGCATTGCGCCAGTAGCCGCGATAGTCCATGCCGCAGCCGAACAGGAAACGGTCGGGCGATACCAGGCCGACGAAGTCGGCGGTCAGGCCGGGCGCCTTGTGGTCGTGGTCTTTGTCGATCAGGACGGCGGTGAAGACCTCCTTGGCTCCCTCCTCCCGGCAGTAGTCGATGATCGCCGCCAGGGTCGTCCCTTCGTCAAGGATGTCGTCCACCAAGAGGACGGTGCGTCCGCGCAGGTCTTCGGTCGGCCTGACCCGCCAGTCCAGGTGGCTGCCGCAGAAGTCGTGGCCGTAGCGCGTGGCGTGCAGGTAGCCGATCTCCAGGGGAAAGACGAGCCCGGGGAGGAGGCGGCCGGTGACGATCAGGCCGCCGTGCATGACGCAGAGCACCACCGGGTCGGTGTCGGCCAGCCGCTCGGTGATGGCGGTGGCCATCCGGTCCAGGGCGGCCTCCACGTCGTCCGGGGTGAAGAGGCAGTCTGCCTCGGCGAAAACCTGCCTGATCTCATTCATGTCGGGCTTCATGGCAACCTCATTCGCAGACGTTCGGAGTGGGGGCTCGCTCCGTCAGATCTTTACCAGTTCATACCGCCTGTTTCCCAGCCCCATCTTTTCCGCATGAGCCAGCTGCACCTCCCAGTCGATTTCCGGGTGGACCCCCCTGAACTTGTCGCCGCCCGGCTCATGCCCGGTTGCCAGGGCCGTGTTGGCGTTGCCGGGGGCCGCGTTCACCAGGTCTGCGCTGGCCTGGTCCAGGGCCACCGGGTCGCAGGAGGCGCAGATGCCGATGTCGTTGACGATCGGCGCATCGGCATGGCCATAGCAGTCGCAGGACGGCGACACCTGGGTGATGAAGTTCATGAACAGGAGCTTATCGCCCTTGCCGGCCACGGCACCGGTGGCGTACTCGGCCATCTTTTTCATGATCAGCGAACTGTTCTCGTTCCACTGGACATTGATCGCCTTCTGCTGGCAGGCGGTCACGCAGCGGCCACAGCCGACGCAGTCGACCGGATCGAGTTCGGCCTTCCCTTCGATGATGGCTATTGCGTTGTGGGCGCAGGTCTTGAGGCAGGCGCCGCAGCCGTTGCAGAACGCGGCCGTCACGGTCGGGGCCAGGGTGGAGTGCTGCTGCATCTTGCCGGTCCGGCTGGCGCACCCCATCCCCAGGTTCTTGAGGGCGCCGCCGAAGCCGGTCAGGTCGTGGCACTTGAAGTGGGAGACCGCCACCAGGACGTCGGCCTCGATGATTTCGGCGCCGATGCTGACGTTCTTGAGGATCTCACCGTTCAACGGCACGTCTACGGCCGTGTGGCCCCTGAGCCCGTCGCACATTACCAGCGGGGCGTTGACCACGGCATAGGCGAACCCGTTCTCGATGGCGCAGGTAAGGGCGGAAACCGCCTCTTTCCGTTCGCCCACATAGAGGGTGGAGGAGTCGGTGAGGAACGGCCGGCCGCCGACCGACCGGATCTCGTCCACCACCCGGCGGATGAAGATAGGGCGGATAAAGGTATGGTTCCCTTTTTCGCCGAAGTGGACCTTCACGGCCACCAGGTCGCCGGCGGCGATGCGGTTTGAGAGGTCGCAGCTCTTCATCAGGCGACCGATCTTCCCAAAGAGGTTTTCCCTTTGACCGGTCCGCAGGTCGGCAAAAAAGACCTTGTTTGTCATGGTGCGTTCCTCCGTAGCGGGGTGATTGTAGGACGCTACCATACAAAACGCCAATTTTCAACGGCTCACGGGTCAAGTTCGGTTGCAGTGCGCCGAAAGTATGATAAAGGATTCAATAAGCGTTATGCATGGAGGAGTGATACCGCTATGAGGGATACCGTCAACGAACGGGAACTCTGGCTGATGGGGCTGGGCGAGCAGATCGAGCGCGGTGCGGTGATCTGCAGCTATCTGGCCGAAGGAGGATATCGAGCGCGCACAGCCCGGATTGAAGAGGTGGCCGAGGAGCGCCCGCTGGGGATTGTCCTCGATCTGTCGCCCCATTCTGTCGACGGCTGGGGAACGCTTCTGACCCTCAAGGGGAATCCGGAAACCCGCAATATTCCGGTCCTTCCCGTGTTCCTCAGTGAAAAGGGGACGGTGGGCGGGGTCTTTCCGGTGGCCGGCTTCTTTCTCCTCCCGGTTGACCCGGAGCATATGGCCGAGCGGCTTGCGGTGTTCGGACTCACCGAGGACACCGAAGACTACGATCTCCAGACCCTCGTCGTGACCCGCAAGGGGGAGGAGCGGGTTACCCGGGCACTTGATCATCTCGGCTTCAGCGTGGTGAACGGCTATACCGGTAAGGAGGGGCTTGCCCTTGCCACCACCACTCATCCCTATCTTGTCTTCTCGGCCCTCATGCTACCGGATATGTCCGCATTCGAGCTCCTGGAGCGCTTTCAGCTCTTTCCCCAGACCAGAAAAATTCCGTTCTTCGTGCTGCTGAAGGATTCCATGAAGGAGGGGGAGCGGCTCGCCATGAGTCGCGAGGTGGAGCACCTGGTGCGGAAAAAGGACCTCAGCAGGGACGAGTTTCTCGCCTATCTGCGCCGGCGCTCCTGAGTTAATTCTTCGATTCCAAACACTTTTTTCTTTGGACTGTTGCCCTGGGAAAAATCTTGCCTTTTTTCTCCGCTGTGATAGTATGCCCAAAAATTAAGCAGGTGGGGAGCCGCATCATGGGAGCCCCACCTCTCTTTTTATTCTGCTCCATGACACAACCACTAAAAATAGGTTCCCTGGTTCTGGCCAATCCTTTGCTGCTCGCCCCCATGGCAGGGATCACCAATCTTCCGTTCCGGCTCATTGCCCGTAGGGAAGGGGCCGCGCTCTGCTTTACCGAGATGGTGAGCGTGAACGGCCTGGTCCGGGAGGGGCAGAAGAGCTTCGCCCTCATTGCCGGCACGCCAGAGGACCGGCCCCTGGGGATTCAGCTCTTCGGCGACGACCCGGCACTCCTGGCAGAGGCGGCGCGGCTCGTGGAGGGGTACGGGGAGCTGATCGACATCAACATGGGGTGTCCGGTGCGCAAGGTGGTGGGGAGCGGCGCCGGCAGTGCCCTGCTGCGCGAGCCGGCCAAGGTGCGGGCGATCGTCAGGGCGGTGCGACGGGCCACCGGCCTCCCATTGACCATCAAGATCCGCACCGGCTGGACCTGCGAGGAGCCGACCTTTCTGGAAATCGGCAGGATTGCCGAGGCAGAGGGGTGCGATGCCGTGACCCTGCACCCCCGGAGCCGGGCCCAGATGTTCGAGGGGCGCGCCGACTGGAACCGGCTCAGGGAACTGAAGAAGGCCCTTGCCATTCCGGTGATCGGCAGCGGGGACCTGTTTCGGCCGGGCGATGCAGTGGCCATGCTGGCGGAGACAGGCTGCGACGGGGTGATGATCGCCCGGGGCGGGTTGGGGAATCCCTGGCTGTTTCGCCAGTCGCTGGCCTTCCTCCGGGGTGAGGAACCTGCCATGCCGACCCCGGCCGAGCGGCTGGCCGTAGCCCGGCGTCACCTGGAGCTGTTTGTGGCTACGGCCGGTGAACGGGTGGCGGTGCTGGAGATGCGAAAGCATGCGGCCTGGTATGCCAAGGGTATTCCCGGCGCGGCCCAGTTCCGGGACCGGGTGAACCGATTGGCCACGGTCGATGAGCTGATCGCGGCCATGGAGGAATTTTTCGGCCAATGATGCGGCAAGTTGACGTAAGCCAGGAGTTCTTTTCCAACGTCATCGACAGCGTGGGCGACGGCGTCGTCGTCATCGACCGCGACGGCTTGGTGACGCTCATGAACCCGGCGGCAGAGGAGATTGCCGGTGTCTCCCGGCGACAGGCCTATGGTGCCCCCTTCGCCACCCTGTTCAAGGGGGAGGAAGCGCTGCTGGAGATGGTCCTGAAGACCGCCGCCACCGGGATGAGCGTTGCAGACCACGAGAATGTGGTGCTGCGTAAGCTGGGAAAGATCACCCCGGTGAGCGTCATTACCTCGCCGCTCCTGATGAGCAGCGGCGAGCGGGTCGGGACCATCGTGGTGCTGCGGGACCTGACCAGTATCCGGGAACTGGAGGCGGCAGTCCGCCACTCCGACCGGTTGTCGTCGCTGGGTACCCTGGCCGCCGGCCTGGCCCACGAGATCAAAAACCCGCTGGGAGGGATCACGGGGGCGGCCCAGCTCCTGGAGATGGAGCTGCCGGATGATTCGGAACTTCAGGAGCATATCCGGGTGGTGCTCAAGGAGGTCAAGCGGGTCAACCGGATAGTCGAAGAGCTGCTGCACCTGGCAGCGCCCCGCAAGCTGCAGTTGTCGCGGGTCAATATCCACAAGGTACTGGGCGATCTGGTGCTGCTCCAGAAGCGGGCAGTCGTTGGTAAGAGCATCGTCTTCCAGCAGCACCTGGACCCGAGTATCCCACCGATCCTGGTGGACGAGGGGCTGATCACCCAACTCCTGCTGAACCTGATCCGGAACGCCGTGGAGGCCGTTGCCGAGGAGGGGATGGTCAGGATCACGAGCCGGATCGTGGCCGATTACAGCCTGACCCAGAAGGGGGAGGGGCGTTCCCGGATGGTGGCCCTGGATGTGAGCGATAACGGGCCGGGTATCCCGACGGAGGTGCTGGACAACCTGTTTACCCCGTTCTTTACCACCAAGGCGCGGGGGACCGGCCTCGGCCTGGCCATCTGTCAGAAGATCGTGGCCGAACACCGGGGGATGCTGAAGGTGGAGTCCGACCTTGGCAGGGGAACGACGTTTACGGTGATGCTGCCGTTAATTCAATGAAGCTGTTCGACGTTCGATGTTCGAGGGTTAAAACATCGAACATCGAACATCGAACCGAGGTTCTAATGATTAACCGTATTTTAGTGGCCGACGACGAAGAGAGTATGCGCTGGGTCCTTTCCAAAGCTTTGCGCAAAAAGGGGTATACGGTGGATCTCGCCAGGGACGGGGACGAGGCGTTGCGCCTTATCCAGACGGCGAGCTACGACCTGGCCATCCTGGATATCAAGATGCCGGGCATCTCCGGTCTCGATCTCCTGGAAAAGGCACGGGAGGTGAGAAGCGACCTGCTCATGGTGATCATGACCGCCGAAGCGAGCATGCGTAACGCGGTGGAGGCGATGAAGCGGGGCGCCTACGACTATCTCACCAAGCCGTTCGATCTGGATGTGATCGACGCCCTGATCGAAAAGGTGAGCCGGGCACGGGAGATGACCTCCCAGGTGGCGGTCCTCAAGGAGGAGCTGAAGGACCGCTATCAGCTGGAAAAGAACATCATCGGCAACTCGCCGGCCATGCGGGAGATCTACAAGACCATCGGCAAGGTGGCCCCCAGCGACATGACCATCCTGATCCAGGGGGAGTCCGGCACCGGCAAGGAGCTGATCGCCCGCGCCATCCATTTCAACTCCCGCCGCATCGGCAAGCCGTTCATCGCCCTCAACTGCGCTGCCATTCCCAAGGAGCTCCTGGAGAGCGAACTGTTCGGCTTCGAGAAGGGGTCGTTCACCGGCGCCACCGAACGGAAGCTCGGCAAGTTCGAGCAGGCCAACGGCGGCACCATCTTCCTGGACGAGATCGGCGACATGCCGCTGGATCTGCAGGCCAAGATCCTCCGGGTGCTGCAGGAGCGGGAGGTTACCCGGACCGGCGGTAACCAGAGCATCAGGGTGGATGTCCGGATCGTGGCGGCGACCAACCAGGAGCTCGAACAGCTGGTGCGGGAAAAGGCGTTCCGGGAGGATCTCTACTATCGCCTCAACGTGGTGCCGCTCCAGCTGGTGCCGCTCCGGGAACGGTCCGAAGATATCCCGCTCCTGGCCGATTTCTTCCTGAAGAAGACCTCTGCGGAGCTGGAGATTCCGCCCAAGCAGATCGACGGCGAGGCGATGCAGTTCCTGATGGGCTACTCGTGGCCCGGCAACGTCCGGGAGTTGGAAAACACCATCAAGCGGGCAATCATCCTGTCTGCCGACCCGTTGCTGACCGTGGCGGACTTCCCCGGGCTCCGCCGGGAAAAGGGGAGTAGTCAGGCCCCCAGCGAAGAGCTTTCACTGGAAAGCCTGGTGGAGACCAAACTCAGGAGCAGTCTCATCAATCTGGACAAGCTGGAGAGCGGCGATGTTCACGCCATGGTCCTGGAGCAGGTGGAGAGACCGCTCATCAGGTTCGTACTGGAAAAGACGCGGGGCAACCAGGTCCGGGCAGCTTCGATCCTCGGCATCAACCGGAATACCCTGAGGAAAAGGATTACGGAGCTCGGGATTCCGGTGAAGAAAGACTAGCGAGGCGATTGTATCGTCGTAACCCAACGAATCAGCGGTATTTGTTGGGTTACGCTGGCGCTAACCCAACCTACAATTCTAAATGGTCAAGGAGAACGTCATGGGAATAGCGGAAAAGTTCATGCTGGACAGGAGCCAGGCAATACTGGTGGTGATCGATGTGCAGGAAAAGCTCTGCCGGGCAATGAACGAGAAGGTTCTGGAGCGGTTGACCGGCAATGTTGTCATCCTTCAGGAGACGGCCCGTGAGCTGGAGCTGCCGATGGTGGCTACCGAGCAGTATGTGAAGGGATTGGGCGAGACCCTGCCGGTTCTCACGGAACGGCTGACCGATGCCGCGTTGGAGAAGATGACCTTCAGCTGTTGTGGTGACGATGCCTTTGTCGGCCGGCTGAAGGCGCTCGGCCGCCGGCAGGTGATCATTACGGGGATGGAGACCCACGTCTGCGTGCTCCAGACCGTCCTGCAGCTGCTCGATGCGGGCTTTGTCGTACACGTTGTTCGCGATGCGGTCATGAGCCGGCGCAAGGAGAACTGGTTCATCGGAATGGAGGCGGCGCGGGACGCCGGTGCGGTCATCACCTCCACCGAGGCGGCCCTGTTCCAGCTGCTTCGGGTGGCGGGCACCGAAGAGTTCAAGAAGCTGTCCAAACTGGTGAGATAAGGCAGAATCGAGGAGCGAGGATCAAGGAACGAGGTTGTCGTCTGTAATCTTTTTTCCTCGAACCACCTGCCCTTACTGTTTTATCGTAAGGGCGTTCAGCCTCTCCTTCGCTTTGGCTGCCATCGGGCTGTCCGGGTACTTTCGGACGATCTCCCCATAGAGTTTCGTTGCGTGCTCCCGATTATTCTGCTTCTCCTCGAACTGGGCGGTGTCGAACAGTTCCTTTCCCTTGTCGCCGCTGCAACCGGTCGCAGCAAGACAGATTGCGAGTAGCAGTGCAGCTGTCAGGCGCTGCGTCATTTTTGTCTCCTTTACCCGAAAAGCCCCGGAGCGGTTCTCCGGGGCTTTTCGTTGTCAGCCCTTTGTTCCCCTTGACGACCTCGAAACTCACCCGCTGGCCTTCGAGTCAGTTCCCGGCCAACACCGCATGGGCTGCGGCCAGCCTGGCGATGGGAACCCGGAAGGGTGAGCAGGAGACATAGTCGAGGCCGACGTTATGGCAGAAGATCACCGATGCCGGATCGCCGCCGTGTTCGCCGCAGATGCCGAGTTTGATGTTCGTGCGGGTGCTCCGGCCCAGTTCGCAGGCCATTTTCACCAGTTTGCCGACGCCGCTCTGGTCCAGCGAGACAAACGGGTCTTCCGGCAGCAGGTTGTTCTCCACGTAAAAGGGGAGGAACTTACCGGCATCGTCGCGGGAGAGGCCGAAGGTGGTCTGGGTCAGGTCGTTGGTGCCAAAGGAGAAGAATTCCGCCTCGGTGGCGATCTCGTCGGCGGTGAGGGCTGCCCGCGGCAGTTCGATCATGGTGCCGATCAGGTATTCTATCTTCACCCCGTAGCGGGCAATGACCTCGTCGCAGATCGTGACGGCATTGGCCCTGAGCGCCTTCAGCTCGCTCACCGTTGCGACGAGCGGGATCATGATCTCCGGCACGATGGTGAACCCTTCGTTCTTGACCAGCTCGCAGGCCGCCTCCATGATGGCCTGGACCTGCATGTCGTAAATTTCCGGGTAGGTAAGGCCCAGCCGGCATCCCCGGTGGCCGAGCATCGGGTTTACCTCGTGCAGTGACTCCACCTTGTGCTTCAGCTGTTGGGCAGAAACCCCCATGGTACGGGAGAGCGCCTCGATCTCCCTGTCCTCCTGGGGGAGGAACTCGTGCAGCGGCGGATCGAGGAGCCGGATGGTGACCGGCAGCCCCTTCATCTCCCGGAAGATGCCGATGAAGTCCCCCTTCTGCATCGGAAGGATCTTGGCCAACGCCTTTTTTCTGCCTTCCAGCTCCTCGGACAGGATCATCTCCCGGACCGCGGCGATCCGGTCGGCTTCGAAGAACATATGCTCGGTCCGGCAGAGGCCGATCCCCTCGGCCCCGAACTCCCGCGCCACCCGGGAGTCGTTGGGGGTATCGGCGTTGGTCCGGACCTTCAGTTTCCGGAATTTGTCCACCCATCCCATCAGAACGCCGAAGGCGCCGGTCAACTGGGGGGGGACGGTCGGCACCTGGCCCTGCATGACTTCGCCGGTGGAGCCGTCCAGGGTGATGACATCCCCCTTCTTCACCACCACGCCACCCTTGGCGGTGAAGGTGTCGCTGGCGTAGTCGACCTTGATGTCGCCGCAGCCGGCCACGCAACACTTGCCCATCCCGCGGGCCACGACCGCCGCGTGCGAGGTCATCCCCCCACGGGCCGTAAGTATCCCCTGGGCGGCATGCATGCCGTGGATGTCCTCCGGACTGGTCTCCACCCGAACCAGGATCACCTTGAGGCCGATCTTGGCGGCCGCCTCTGCCTCGTCGGCGGTGAAGATCACTGCCCCGCTGGCAGCGCCCGGCGATGCGGGCAGCCCCTTGGCGATGATGTTTTTATCCGCTTTGGGGTCGAGTGAGGGGTGGAGGAGCTGATCGAGCTGTGACGGCTGGACCCGGAGCACCGCGGTCTTTTCGTCGATCAGCCCTTCCTGCACCATGTCAACGGCAACCTTGATGGCCGCATTGGCGGTCCGTTTGCCGTTTCTCGTCTGGAGCATGAAGAGTTTCCCCTTCTCGATGGTGAACTCGATATCCTGCATATCCCTGTAATGCTTTTCCAGGATCTGCCGGATGTTCGCCAGCTGGGCATAGCACTCCGGGAGGACATCCTCCATGGAGGGGAGATCGCCCGGCTTTTTCTGGTGGTTGTTGATCGGCTGCGGGGTGCGGATGCCGGCCACGACATCCTCGCCCTGGGCGTTCACCAGGTACTCGCCGTAGAAGTAGTTGTCGCCGGTGGACGGGTCGCGGGTGAAGGCAACGCCGGTGGCGCAGTCGTCACCCATGTTGCCGAACACCATGGACTGGACGTTGACCGCGGTCCCCCAGTCGGCCGGGATGTTGTTCAGTTTCCGGTAGGTAATGGCCCGCTGGTTCATCCATGAGCCGAACACGGCACCGATGGCGCCCCAGAGTTGCTCCTGCGGGTCGTCCGGAAACGGCTTGCCCAGGGTCTCCTTGATCTTCACCTTGAACTTGGTCACCAGGTCACGCCAGTCGGCTGCGGTCAGGTCGGTGTCGAGATGGACTTCCCTTTCGTCCTTTTTCTGCTCCAGCAGGTGTTCCAGAATATCCTTCTCCATCCCCATGACCACGTCGGAGTACATCTGGACGAAGCGGCGGTAGGCGTCGTAGGCGAAGCGCTCGTCGCCGCTCTGGGCGATGATTCCCTGGACCGTGGTATCGTTCAGCCCCAGGTTGAGGATCGTGTCCATCATGCCGGGCATGGATGCCCGGGCGCCGGAGCGGACCGAGACCAGGAGCGGGTTCTTCGCGTCGCCGAATCTGCGCCCCATCAACTCCTCGACCTTTTTCAGGTGTGCCTCCACCTCGGTCGTGAGTCCGGCCGGATACTGACTGTCATTCTTGTAGAACTCGGTACAGACTTCGGTGGAGATGGTGAAGCCGGGTGGTACCGGCAGACCGATGCTGGTCATTTCCGCCAGGTTGGCTCCCTTGCCGCCGAGAAGATTTTTCATCTCCGCATTTCCTTCGGCCTTGCCGTTGCCGAAGAAGTAGACGTACTTAGCTGCCATGATGTGCCTCCTTCATATTTACTGTTGCTGAACTCTGTTTAAAGATATTGAAATAAATTTAATAAAACTCACGTCGGTTTAATGGCAATAAAATCGGCAAAGAAAAAAGCCGCCCAGTGGGCGGCTTCCTTTGTCAGGTGGTGATGCGGGAGAAGTCGGCGATGCCGCCGAACAGCCTGGCTATGCTTGTCAGCAATGCCAACCGGTTGGTGCGGACCTGTTCGTCTTCGGCCATGACCATGACCTTGTCGAAGAACTGGTCAACCGGGCCGCGCAGGGTGGCAATCTCGGCCAGGGCGACCACGTAGTCGCGGCTGGCAACGGCAGCGACTACCTTGTCCTGCACCTCCAGGAAGGTGGCATGCAGTTCCCCTTCAACTACGTCCTGGAAGAGACCTGCCTGCACCGCTGCGTCGGTCCCATCCTTGACGATGTTGCCGACCCGTTTGAAGGCCACGGCCAGCGGCTCGAAATCGTCGCGCCCTTTGAAGGCGGCCAGGGCGCCGATCCGGGCCGTCGTGTCCACCAGGTCGTCGCAACCGGCGGCAACCGCCGCATCCACGGCGTCGGTCGGGTAGCGGTCTGCCAGGAGATTGACGAAGCGCCCTTTGAAGAATTCCAGCACGTCGGTCTTCACGTCGGCTGCCGGGCGGGTCAGCTTGGCGGCCAGAAGGCCGAGGGCGGCATCAGTAAGGGATTCCAGGGAGAGTCGGTATTCCCGGTCGAGGATGATGTTGATGACCCCCAGGGCCGAGCGCCGCAGGGCGTAGGGGTCGGCGGAACCGGTGGGGATCAGGCCGACGCCGAAGCAGCCGCAGATGGTGTCCAGCTTATCGGCGATGGAAACGAAGGCGCCGATGTCGGACGCGGGGAGGTCGCCGCCGGCCTGGGTGGGGAGGTAGTGTTCGGCAATGGCCGTGGCCACCGCCGCGTCCTCTCCCTCCAGCAGGGCGTATTCCCGTCCCATGATCCCCTGGACCTCGGGGAACTCCCCCACCATGCCGCTCACCAGGTCGGCCTTGCAGAGGAAGGCGGCGCGGGAGGTCTTGGCCTTCACTGCCGGGTTGAGCCGGTCAGCCAGCCCCTCGGCCAGCGCCCGGAAACGCTCCATCTTCTCGAAGGAGGTGCCGAGCTTCTGCTGGTAGACCACCGATTTCAGGGATTCCACGCGGGTTTCGAGCTTGACCTTCCGGTCCTCGTCAAAGAAAAAGCGGGCATCGGAGAGACGGGCGCGCAGTACCCGCTCGTTCCCCTTCACCACCACGGTCGGGTCCTCGGTCAGGGTGTTGTTGATGGTGATGAAGCCGGGCAGCAGTTTCCCGTTGTCGTCGACAATGGAGAAATAGCGCTGGTGGCTCCGCATGGACGTAATCAGTACCTCCTTGGGTACCTTGAGGAAGTCGGCCGGGAAGGTGCCGTGCACCACGCTCGGGTACTCGACCAGGTACGTCACCTCGTCCAGGAGTCCCTCGTCCGGGAGCAGATGTCCGCCGGCGGCCTTGGCCACCCGGTGGATCTCCCGACGGATGGTCTCCTTGCGCTGTTCCGGGTCGGGGATGACGAAGTGGCGTTCGCACTCCTCCACATAGTGGACGAAGTCGCGGACCGGGAACTGCTGGTTGGCCATGAACCGGTGACCGCGGGAGATGTCGCCGCTTGCGATCGGGCCGAAGGTGAACGGCACCACGACCCTGTCGAACAGGGCCACGATCCAGTGGATCGGCCGGGCAAACCGGACGTCGAAGTCGCCCCAGCGCATGGACTTCTTGAACGGGATAGTAGCGATGAGGCGGGGGAGCATCTCGGCAAGGAGGTCGGGCGTCGGCCGGCCGGTCTCCTTCTTGACGGCGGCCACGTACTCGCCCTTGTCGGTGGCGATCAGCTGCAGCGAGGTCACATCGACCCCCTGGCCCCGGGCAAAACCTTCGGCAGCCTTGGTCGGCTTGTTGTCCGGGCCAAAGGCGATGCTTTTGGCCGGCCCCATGGCGGTGATCTCCGCATCGGGCTGGATTGCCGGGATATCCTTGACCGAGAGGGCCAGGCGGCGGGGGGTGGCAAGGGTCCTGATCTCGCCGAAGCCGAGCCGGGCGTTCTCCAGTTCCTTCTTGATGAGTGCTTCCATGTCGGCCATCGCCTTGGGGAGGAAGCCGGCCGGAATCTCTTCGGTGCCGATTTCGAGGAACAGTTCTTTCGTGCTCATCAGGCGGCACCTCCTTTCAGGAGCGGAAAGCCCAACCGCTCGCGCATCCGCAGGTACCCCTCGGCGCAGATGCGGGCCACGTTCCTGACCCGGCCGATGTAGGAGGCCCGCTCGGTGACCGAGATGGCGCCCCGGGCGTCCAGCAGGTTGAAGGTGTGGGAGCATTTCATGACATAGTCGTAGGCAGGGAGCACCAGTTCCTTTTCCGCCAGCCGGATGCACTCCTTCTCGTACTTGCCGAACAGGTCGAGGAGGAGCGCCACGTCGGCCTCCTCGAAGTTGAAGCGGGAGAACTCCACCTCGCTTTCGTGGTGGATATCGCCGTACTTCACCCCCTTGACCCACTCCAGGTCGTAGACGTTGTCCACCCCCTGCAGGTACATGGCGATCCGCTCGCAGCCGTAGGTGATCTCGCCGGAGACCGGTTTCAGGTCGATGCCGCCGGCCTGCTGGAAGTAGGTGAACTGGGTGATCTCCATCCCGTCCAGCCAGACCTCCCACCCCAGCCCCCAGGCCCCCAGGGTCGGTGATTCCCAGTCGTCCTCCACGAAGCGGATGTCGTGCCTGTTCGGGTCGATGCCGAAGGCGCGTAAGGAGTCCAGGTAGAGGTCGAGGATGTTAGCGGGGGAGGGCTTCATGATGACCTGGAACTGGTAGTAGTGCTGAAGCCGGTTGGGGTTCTCGCCGTAACGGCCGTCGGTCGGTCGGCGGGACGGCTCCACATAGGCCACTTTCCACGGCTCCGGACCGAGAACGCGCAGGAAGGTGGCGGGGTTGAAGGTCCCGGCCCCCTTTTCGGTATCGTAGGGTTGTTGAATGACACACCCCTGCTTGGCCCAGTAGCCCTGCAGGGAGAGGATCAGGTCCTGAAAGGTCACGAATGTACCCTCCTTGGGTAAATAGATAAATTAATTGCAGGTAAAAACGGATTTGGTGGGGCTGAAAAACCCTACGCAATCCAATGGGTTAGGCGCGATAGAGTAACCAGAAAAACGCGGTGTGTCAAGGACTATATACGGGGATCATCCCGCGTAGGGTGAATTCTGCCAAGCTTCTTCGCGGTTTCAGGCGATTTGATCCTGCTGGAGTAGTCGTGCGGAATGAACGACGGTGACTATCATGACCGCTTCGGCAGCAGGCTCATAGCGATAGATGATACGGTAGGAACCGGCAATCAGCTCACGGTGGGGAAGATGGGGGAATTCCGGCAGGGAGCGGCCGGATTCGGGGAAATGCAGTAGCCGTCCTACGGCCGTTATCAGCCGTTCAATCTGGACACGGGCGTAAAATAGTGAGTCGACGGCAATGAAGTCGCGAATCTGCTCCAGATCGGCAGCCGCCTTTTCCGACCAGGTCAGGCGGACCATCTGCGGGCAAGCCGATCGGCGAGATCTTCGTGCGAGATAGTTCTGCCGGCCTTGATATCGGCCTCGCCGGCTTCAATTTTCTCCAGCAGATACAGGCGGTACATGACCTCGTCGATGTCTACCGGATCGGGCATGTCGGCAATGCACAACTCAAGAGCTGTCTTGTTGATGTTCATGGCGGCACCTCGTTTGCGGAACTATACTGCATTCTGCCATGGTCGGCAAGGTGTGAGAGTTGTTGAAGGGGTAGATCACTGCTCCCGTTCATGCACCTTCCCCAGATAGTAGTCGTAACTCCCCTCGTAGACCCGCATCTCCGCATGATCAATCTCGAACACCCGGTCCACCAGGAGGCGCAGGAAGTGGCGGTCGTGACTGACCAGCACCACCGTGCCGGTGAAGTTCCGGAGGGCGTCGAGCAGGATCTCCCGCGACCTGATGTCCAGGTGGTTCGTCGGCTCGTCCAGCACCAGGAAGTTGACCGGCCGCGCCAGGAGGGTGGCGAGCACGACCCGGCTCTTTTCCCCGCCCGAGAGGTTAGCGACCCGTTTGTCCACCGCATCCCCCGAAAAGAGGAAGGCGCCGAGCAGGTTGCGGATGACGCCGATGTTTGCCAGGGGCATGGCGTCCTGCACGGTCTCGAAGACCGTTTTCCCCGGATCAAGGATCTCCATGGCGTGCTGGCTGAAATAGCCGAGCTCCACGTTGGCCCCGAGGGTGACGCTCCCTTCACTGGGGGCGGTCTGGCCGGCCAGGATCTTGAGGAAGGTCGATTTCCCCGCACCGTTCACCCCGACCACGGCGATCTTGCTCTGGCGGCGGATGATGCCGGAAACGCCTGAAAAGACCCGCTTCTCCAGGCCGTCAGGGGTCTGCCAGGTTTTACCCAGACCCTCCATCGCCACCACGTCTTCGCCGCTGCGGGGTGGCTCGTTGAACTCGAAACGGATGGCCCGTTCCTCGGCCGGGATCTCGATCCGGTCGATCTTGTCCAGCTTCTTCACCCGCGACTGCACCTGGGCCGCATGGGATGCCCGGGCCGCGAAGCGGGCGATGAACTCCTCCTCCTTGGCCAGCATCTCCTGCTGCCGCTTGTGGCTGGCCAGGAGCTGGTCGCGGCGGATATCCCGCTCCCGTTCGTAGAAGTCGTAATTGCCGCCATAGGTGGTGACCGTCTTGTTGGCCACCTCGATGATGCGGGTGACGACCCGGTTCATGAAGTCGCGGTCGTGGCTCGTCATCAGGAGGGCGCCGTCGAACTCGTCTGCCAGCCATTCCTCCAGCCAGATGATCGACTCCACGTCCAGGTGGTTGGTCGGTTCGTCCAGGAGGATCACGTCCGGCTTGAGGGTCAGGATCTTGGCCAGGGCGATCCGCATCTTCCAGCCGCCGCTGAACGATTCCACCGGATGGTGAAACCGGTCCGGGCCGATACCGAGGCCGGTCAGCACGGTCTGGGCGCGGACGTCCAGGTCGTACCCCCCCTTGTGCTCGAACTCCTCCATGGCAGTCCCGTACCGCTCCAGCAGGGCAGCCATTTCGTCGTCCGGCATCGGCCGGCACATGGCCTCTTCCATCACCTTGAGCTCGGCACCGAGCCTGACCGTATCGCCGGCGCCGGCCATGACCTCTTCCAGGACCGAACGGCCCGCCATATCTCCCACGTCCTGGGAAAAGTAGCCGATGGTGGTCCTTTTGGCACAGGTGATCTCACCGCTGTCCACCTCTTCCTCGCCGGTGATGATCCGGAAGATCGTGGTCTTGCCGGCCCCGTTGGGACCGACCAGGCCGGTCCGCGTGCCGGGAAGGATCTGGAAGCTCGCGTCGCGGAAAAGGAGTTGCGAGCCGTGCTGTTTAACGATATTGGAAAGGTGGATCATCGGTCTGCCCCGTTCTGGATGTCATGGTAAACGTTGCCTGATAGCACGACGGGCAGAGGGTGACAACTTAATTTATCCAGAACAATCGTATTTAACGAGGAGTCATCATGCCTGAGTTACCCGAAGTAGAGACCACCCGGCGCGGCATTGAGCCGCACCTCGTCGGGCGGACCATAACCGCTTTCACGGCCCGGACCCCGAAGCTGCGGCTTCCGCTGCCGGAGGACCTCAGCGGGCAGCTCGTCGGCCAGCGGGTCGCCGAGGTCGTGAGGCGCGGCAAGTACCTGCTGGTGCGCTGCAGCGCCGGGTGCCTCATCATCCACCTGGGGATGACCGGGCATCTGCGGGTGGTTCCGACGGATACCCCGGTCGGGAGGCATGACCACGTCGACCTGGCGCTGGACAACGGCCTGCTGCTGCGGCTGACCGATCCGCGCAAGTTCGGGACGCTCGTCTGGACCGCCGGTGAGCCGCTGCAGCATCCGCTGCTGGCCTCACTGGGACCGGAGCCGCTGGAGAGCGGATTTGACGGGGCATACCTCCGTGCGGCCAGCAGCGGCAGGCGGGTGGCGATAAAACCGTTCCTGATGGATAGCCGGGTGGTGGTGGGGGTGGGGAACATCTACGCCAGCGAGGCGCTGTTCAGGGCCGGCATCGATCCGGCCAGACCGGCCGGGGCCTTGTCCGATAGGGAGTGTGCCACGCTGGTGGAGGCGGTGCGGTCGGTGCTGGAAGAAGCGATCACAGAGGGGGGAACCACACTGAACGAGTTTATGGTCGGCGAGGAGCGTCCCGGTTATTTCCGGCTCAAGCTGGCGGTTTACGGCCGGGCCGGGGAGCCCTGCCGCCGCTGCGGAGCGGCGATCCTCTCAAACCGCCTCGGAGGCAGGTCCACCTGCTGGTGTCCCGTCTGTCAGGGATAGATTTTTCAGTCCTTCTCCATGTTCCCTTGTGGTAATCTGCCGCATGAACCCTTACCTGATCCGTTTCGGCAAAATTGAGGCATTGCCTTGTTGTGGCATGGTCAGCAGCCCGCGCCTGATCAGCGTGTCCCGCACAAAACCCACCCGGTGTCTTCCCAGGTAGCAGTGAATGTAGATCTTCTCCTTCGGGTGTGCGGCCACGAAGTTGGCCAGTCGAGCGGCCATTGCCCGGTTGGCGGCGCTGTTCACCGGCAGGTAGCCCAAGGGAAACGGGCTGATGTTCAGGCTGATCTCCCGGGCGCGTTCCTCTTCCCGGAGTTTTAATGCCCGTTCCTGGGGCAGGCGGTCGTCCAGCAGGACGATGACCGTTCCATACCCCTGCCGCTTCAGGCGGAGCAGGTCTGCACGCTGGGGGTAGGGGCCGATGGCCAGGCGCTCGCTCAGGCGGGTTTCGGTCCCCTGGGCGGCTCGCAGGGGAAACAGGTACGGTTCCAGCGCGTCGAAGTTGCCCAGGAGCGTCAGCACCAGCACGACGAAAAAGACCCCGACCATCAGCAGGCGGGGGAGGAAGTACAGCACCCACCTACCTCGTGCGAGCAGTCTTTTCATTCTTGATTTCCTGTCGGTTATGTTTTCCCCAAGCTTTTCGCCAGAAGAAGAAGGTGGCAATGACCCGCTCGACAACGATCAACTGGCGGTAGCCGAAATATTCCAGAAACCCGAACAGGGCGAGTTTGAGCAGGTCCCGTACCCCCTGATAGCGGCGGTAGACCAGGTTGTCCATCAGGATGGCGCCCACGTTCAGCCACATCCCCCAGAGCATGGCGACGATGAAGAACAGCAGGGCAAACTCCCGGTCGATGAGGCCGAGCAGGTAGAAGACAATAAAGCCGATATAGCCTGAGAACTCGATGAGCGGACCCAGTGCCTCGACAAAGAGGAAGTAGGGAAAGGCGAACAGCCCGACCGCGCCGTAACGGGGGTTGCAGAACATGACGGCGTTGTGGCGCAGGCTGTCGATCAGGCCGCGGTGCCAACGATTGCGCTGTTTCAGGAGGGAGTGGTAGTCGGTGGGGACCTGGGTCCAGCAGACCGGGTCGGGAACGAACAGGACCTTGTAGCGGATCTTCTTTTCTCGGCAATGGCGGTGGAGGCGCACGACCAGGTCCATGTCCTCCCCGACTGTCTTGCGGTAGCCGTTGATGGCCAGCACCAGGTCCTTGCGGAAGATGCCAAAGGCGCCGGAGATGATCAGAAGACCCTTCACGAAGCTCCAGGATGTCCGGCCGGTAAGGAATCCCCGCACGTATTCCACGGCCTGGAAGCATTCAATTCCCTTCCGCGGAGCCTTGATTTCGGTAACGGCGCCATTGACCACGCTGCAGCCGTTCAGCACCCGGACGATGCCGCCGGTTGCAATCACCTCACGGTCTTCGACAAACAGCTTTGCGGCCCGCATCAGGGCATCGTTTTCCAGAATGGAATCGGCGTCAACCGAGCAGAAAAGCGGAAACCTCGACACATTGATCCCCGCGTTGAGGGCATCGGCCTTGCCGCCGTTTTCCTTCACCAGAACGGTCAGGTTCGGATGGTCGATGGAGATGTACACGGCATTCACCCGTTCGTGGCTCAAATTGAGAGCGATCGGCCGTTCGATCCTTACCAGGCGGAATGCTTCGGTGAGGCGTGCGTGGGTGGCGTCGGTGGAGCCGTCGTTGACCACGACGACTTCGTATTCGGGGTAGTTCAGCTCCAGGAGCTGGGCCACCGAGGTGACAATGGTCGCTTCTTCATTGTAGGCCGGGACGATGATCGTGATCGGTTTGTAGAAGACACCACTGACGAGCGAGCGGATATGCTGCCGGGTGGCGATGGCCAGCTGTCCGCGGATGTCCAGCAGGGAGATGATGGTGAACAGGGTGTAGGAGCCGTTCACCAGCAGGAAAAAGAGGAGGACGATCAACTGGAACAGGAGCAGGCAGAGGGTGATGATGGCCAGCACGTCAGTGTCCCTCAAGCATGAAGCGGGCCACGTCCCGGGCGAAACGGTCGCTGCTGTCGGCCTGCTTGTGCAACAGGACCCTGCCGGTTTCTCCCAGGGTGCCGAGCGTTACGGCTGCATTGAGTCTGACCGTGTAGTTCCGGTCGCCGAGGAGTTCGGCCAGGACTGCGATGGTCTGGCTGCCGTGCCGCTTCTGGACCCCCTTGGCAGCCACTGCCCGCACCCGCCAGTCCGGGTCGGTCAGGCAACTGCGGGTCATGGTGCCGCTGGTATCGCCGCCGATGCTTGCCAGTGCCCGCAGACAGGTGATTTTTACCTCCGGCAGACTGCTCAGGCGGTAATAGGCGGCCGTGATCAACTGATTGGCCGCGAAGAATGCCGCAGCGCCACATGCTTCTATGATGTCGCGCCTCAGGAGCGGATGGAGTCCTTCGTCCATGATGCAGCGTTCGAGAAGATCCAGGCAGAGGTTCTCTTCATTCCGGGACCGGAACGCGGTAATAATGTTGCAGTAGATCGACTCGTTGAATTTGGCCGACATGAAGCGGGGATCGTCGATGAAACCGTTTATGAGGGGGATGTCGTCCGGTTCGGCGATACGGCTCAAGGCCCAGATGAGCTTGCTTCGTACGTTGACGTCCTTTTCCGATGCCAGTCGCTGGCGAAAAAACGGTGCGAGCTCGGGAAAGAGCAGGAACCCGAGTTTTTCCACAGCCTTGTGGCGCATGATCCAGGAGCGGGCAACTGCGTCGCGCCTGATCCGGTCAATGACACCCAGCCCCTGCAGCATCTCCCGGTAGCGGGTGCTTTCGTCTCTTCGTACCCGGCTGCAAAGGGAGATCGCCACATCGGCGCAACTGTTACAGCTGAGCCGGCCGGTCGGCCTTACCTGATCGGGTGTCGGATGGATGCCGTGACTCAGGAAAAAGGAGAGATAACGGCCCCTGAGACGTCTGGCCAGGCGTTCACGGTGCTCGACCAGCAGCTTGTGGCCGATCATGACAGCAACCATGACCAGGGTACTGAGCAGGATGCCCCGGATGGCTGCCGACAGCAACGGTTTGGAGAGGAACGGCGAAAGGATGCGGACCAGGGTATCGTACATCTTACCACCAGTACCGGCAGAAGAGGGTGGCGCCCGCCTTGTCGTACTGCCCCGCCCGGTGCTCGTGGCCCATCTCGGCTCCGCAGCTGTAGGCCGAAACAGGTCGGTATTCCATGGTGAACCGGTTGGTCAGGGTGAAGAGCCGTTCCGTGTCGAGTTTGTCCTGCAGCTTGTCCGGGGCGGTGCCCGCACCAACTGAATAGCTGGCACGGAATCGATGGTTCGGCTCATACAGGAGGGTGGTGAGGAAGGAAAACCCGCCATTGTCCGTGACCAGGTAAATCCGTTCGTTCAGTGCAAGACCGGCCGGAAGGGGGAGGGAGGCGCCGGGAACAATGATGTTTGCTGACGAGTCCTTGAAATCCATGCGGAAGTAGCCGAGGGAATATTCGGCAGGGCCGATGGCCTGGAACAGTTCGCCGCCGGCCCGGGTGCAGGGAAGAAAGCTGGCGTTGGGGCTTGCTGCCAGGGAGAGATAGCCATAGCGGCGCGCCCCTTCCCCTTTCCCCAGGTATAAATCAACGCCTATCTGACTGTCCGTCTTGTTGAAGCGCGTGGTCGCCGAGGCGGTCGCGACTGTGGTGACTCTCTTCAGGTGCTGGGTCAGGGTGACGGAGTAGTCCTGCTCGTTGGGGTAGCCGCCGGTGTAGCCATACCAGCCGGCAGAGAGCTTGAGCGAGTTGTGGCGGACCCGGTAGAGGAGATCCTCCCGTTCACTCTTGAGCTTTGCGAGCTCTCCGGGCGGCAGGGCTGCGATTTCCCGTTGTGCCGCCTCGTAATCGCCGGCCAGGATGAGCGATTCGATCCGGAGTTGGCGGAAGCCGCTGTCGGCAGGATAGCGTGCAGACAGGTCGGAAAACAGATCGCGGGCCAGGGAGTAGTCGCGACGGGCGACTGCCGCCATTCCCAGGCGGTATCCGCTCTGGTAGGTTTCCCGGCCGCTGTTGAACAGCTCGTGCCAGACTTCTTCGGCCTTTGCCCGGTCCTTCCCCTGTGCGGCCCTGTCCGCTTCGGCGAGCTGCATGGCCACTTCCAGGCGGGAAAGCTCCTCCCTGACGCCGGTGTCTTCCTGGATGGCCAGTGACGCGTTGAACCAGGCGATGGCCTCGTCGTAGCGTTTTTGCCGAACGGCCAGGCGCCCCCGGATGGCGGTCGTTTCGGCATCGTACGGTCCCGGGATTGCGTCCAGTTCACGTTCTGCTCCACGGTCATCTCCCATGGCCAGCATGGCTGCGATCTGGAGCTTGGCAAAATCACGGTCCGTGGGGTAGCTGCGACGCAGCTCGGCGTAGAGATCGCGGGCAGCAGCGTTGTCACCCCGTTTCCGGTAGAGGTAGCCCAGGCGATGACCGGCTTCATAGCGGTTGCGGCCATTGTCGATAAGTGTGCGCAGCAGCTGTTCCGCTTCAGCTGTGGAGCCGTTCTGAACCAGCACCTCAGCCTTGGTCAGTTCTACACCGTAAGAGGTGCGCGAAGTATGATCCGAAACTGACCGATTCCCGGAGATTGCGTCAAGTTCGGCACGGAGTTCCGCCTGTTCGGCATGCTCCTGCCACGGGACCTGGTCGAGCAGATTTTTGGCCTTGTCCCATTCGCCAAGCCGGATCAGCAGTCTGGCATACCGGTAGGCGAAATCCCGGTCCCGGGGGAATTCCCCGGTCAGAGCAGCATACAGGCTGCGGGCCGCAGCCATATCGCCGCGGCTGATGAGGAGCGGCCCGAGGCGACGTCCAGCTTCGTAGGGGATGCTGCCGCTCTGGTAGAGATCGGACAGCCTGGTTTCCGCCTCATCATCCCTGCCGGCGGCAAGCAGCCGGTCGATCGGTGCCAGGGCATCCAGTGCTTCCACCCGTTCCAATTCAGTTTGCAGCTGCCGGTTCGGCCGGATTGCCAGCGATTCCCGGAAGAGTAGGATCGCGGCTTGGTGCCGTCCCTGCCATAGCTGTACCCGAGCTGCCATGGCAGCCAGTTCCTGGTCGCGTGGCTCGCGGCGGCGCAATTGGTTGAGAAGACGTTCAGCACGTATGTACTGCTTACCGGTAATGGCTTTTCTTACTTCAGCAAGCCCTTGTTCGTAGCCGATTGCCTCGGCAGCAGCGGTCTGTTGCAGAATCAGGAAGGCGGTGAGGATGAGATTAGCGGTCCAGTGCTTCATAATCATGTAGTACCCAGCCGGCAAAAGAGGAGAACGGTGGTGGGTGTTCGAGTATTGCTCCCAGTTCATGCTGTTTGCCGGCAAACGACAGGTTGCCTCCGTACACCCGGTAACTCTGGCGTTCGCGCCACCGGGTGCCGCCCAACAGGACGGTTCCGGTTCCCCCTTGGTGAGATTTCTCCAGGACACGATGTTCCTCGTCGGGAAGCCTGGATAGCTCAATTCCCAACAGGACCGGTTTCCCCAGCCGTTCCCCCCAGGCAAGGGTGGTGACGGCGCTATTGACAATGGCGTCAAGGGTTGTCCGGTATGCCATGACCACTACTTCGTCGGCTTCGGCTACGGTGCGCTGGGCCAGTGAGCGGTCGCCGGCCGGCACCTGGTCGAACCAGAGGGGGATGACTACCGAGACCGGGAGTGCTCCGGCGGCATGCTTCCGTAGTGAACTGATCAAGGTGGTGAAGCGCGCCGCATAGATGTCGCGCTTCAGGTTGAAGTCCTTGAGCAGATAGGGTTCCACATCGATCTGGAAACCGGCGAATGGCGCCTCCGGGTGTGCCCGGTTATGGGCGAGCACGGCTCCGAGTCGCTGCAGAAGTTTTTCCGGTGCATTGACGTAGGAAGGGCTGCCGTCCAGGGCATAGACGGCGATGCCTGCCTGTCCGGCTGCCAGCAGAAAGGGGATCAATTCTCCGGGGTGATCGTGGATTTGTATATATACACGATTGATATCCCGACTGACAAGCTCGTTTATAACTTCCTTGCCGCTATCGATGATCTTTCGGCGATCCCAGAGCCAGATACCCCGTATGTTATTGGCTGGTATCCTTTCGTTTCGGTGCAGGCGGATCTGGCGCATATCCAGTGAGCCGTGGCGTGACGTCAGGATGAATACGAACTGTCTGGCCCGGGTTGGATCAAGCCGGCCGGTCGGGGCGGGGAGCGGCAGAGAAAAGGGGCCACCGGTTTCCAGACGGGCAAAGGGGATATTATCCTCCTTTAGCGCGAGGTTTGTGTCTGCCATGGCTATCTGCCAACTGCCGGTAACGTTGCCGACCAGCTCCAGCCTGTCGAAAGGAAGGACGTTGAGTGCAGTGGTTTTCTGGCCGAGATCAAGCAGAAAGCCGCACGGACGGTTGTCAGGGCGGCTCAGCTCCGGCCCGTTGACTGGGCATGGACCGAACGGTATCAGCTTGGGATCGATGATGGTATATCCGGAGAGGGGTGGAGTTACCGGAATGATGGGGTTTGGCGTTGTCTGGTATTCGATATGGGAGAAGGTGCCGTTAACGTTGACAATTTCTATCCGTTCAATACTCGCGGCCAACTGCGGGTCGATATGCTGCTCGATCTCACCGAAGTCAGGCGCAGCGGCAAGAAAGAGGGCGCCGGTGAGGACAGCCAGAGAAGCCGCGGACATGTCTCCTCCTGAGGATGATGGAACGGTGCTGCATATGGTTGATCGTGGGGGAGTTGTAGCGGCCCTTTATGCTGCGCACAGCCGCAGGACTTCCTTGGAGATCCGGTCCAGCGGCACGACGATATCAACGCCGCCATGGGCGATCGCTTCCCTTGGCATACCGAAGACGGCACAGCTCGTTTCATCCTGGGCTATGGTTGCGGCGCCGGCATCCTTCATCTCACGCATGCCCGCCGCCCCATCGTCTCCCATGCCGGTCATGATCACCCCCACGGCATTGCTTCCGGCGTAGCGGGCGGCAGAACGGAACAGTACATCGACCGATGGCCGGTGCCGCGAGACCAGTGGCCCGTCTTTTACCTCAACGTGATAGGTGCCACTGGCTTCTTTGAGCAGGGTGTGCCTGTTGCCGGGGGCGATGAGGGCGTGGCCCCGGATTACCCGGTCGTTGTTTTCGGCTTCCTTGACCTCTATTTTACAGAGGGAGTCGAGCCGGGCGGCGAAGTCGTGGGTGAAGTGCTCCGGCAGATGTTGAACGATTACGACCCCCGGCGCATCGGCGGGCAATTCCTGGAGAACGGCCCGCAACGCCTCAATGCCGCCGGTTGACGCACCGACCACCACCACTTTCTCTGTGGTGCTGATCGAGGGGACAACGTGCGCGGCAGGTTTGTCGAGCATGACATCTGCGGTCAGCTTGGGTTCCCCTTCCATGCGCGGAAAGTGGGGGAGTGCTGAGCTTGGCCTTGCCTGGGCTGCTGCCTTGACGATGTCGCAGATCCTGATTTTCGCTTCTTCGATAAACTGTTTGACACCGAGGCGCGGCTTGTGGATGAGTTCCACCGCGCCGTACTCGATGGCCCTGAATGCGGTTTTCGAGCCCTGTTCCACGTGACTTGAGCACATCACCACCGGGATCGGCCTGAGGGCCATGATCATCTGGAGAAAGGTCAGGCCATCCATCCGGGGCATTTCCACATCAAGGATCATAACATCCGGCAGTTCGTCGCGGATCTTGTTGGCTGCCGTGATGGGGTCGCCGGCGGTCGCCATGACCTCGATATGGGGGTCCGAGGTGAGGATCTCGCTGAGCGTTTTGCATACGAGGTACGAATCATCGACAATGAGCACCCTGATCTTTTTCAAAAGGATCTGCCCTCCTCATCTGGTCGGTACAGAGTTCTTCTTATCGGCAGACTTGTTAGTCAGTTGTAATCTATTTTGCAGTGACGGTCAAAAGGTACGAACCGGGAGGGGCAATACGGGGAATGATGACTGACTGAAATACTGATCAGCCCCCCGCAGGTTGGGCGGTGCGGGGGCTGATCAGCGGAAGCTTGCTCGTCTTTCCCTACGTCTTTTTTTGCTGCGCCTGCTTTTCCGACTGCAGTCCTGCCGGATGGTCCGTCAGCTTCTGCTTCTCCGCTTCCTTGACGTACCACTCCAGTGGTCGTTCGGTCTGATCTTTGAATGTGTTCAGGGATGCGTCGCGCAGTTTGGCGGCTTCTGCGTCGGCCTGGGCCACCAGGATCTCGTCCACCACCTGCGGGCATGAAGCAACCGAGCCGGGCCGGGCTTCGATCTCTTCCCTGACCGCGGGCTCCACCTTGAGATCCTTGGCGAAACGCATCTTCAGGTCAATGGAGAAGTTGGTGTACGCCTCCAGCATGCGGAAGATTCCCGAGTCTCCCATCGGCCCCATGGTGCGGTCCTCATCTGGAAGGGGCGAGACCTTGCCGTTCTCGATCTTGGCCCGGCCGACCATTTCGCAGCCGGTACCGTTGTCGGTCGTGTAGCCCAGGTTGTCCGTTATGACCGCCAGGACCGTCGGTACGTTGGCAAGATCCCAGTGGGCAAGCAGGCCGACTTCGCCATCCGGCAGCGGGCTCAAGTCATCGATATTCATGGCCAGTACGCGGGACCAGGGGGGAACCGGCCGGGTTCGTTTGCGCGGTGGGAGCCCCTTGACGTGGCGGCGCAGGGCATCGTCAAACAGGTTGGTGGCGGTTTCCGCTTCTCCCAGCACGTTGACGCAGTGGGTCTCCGGTATGTCGAGAATCTCCTTTACCATGGCATAGTAATCGTCGCGGGTGACGACGCCGAAACGGCCCCGATAGCCGCCTCCATCGCAGATCCGGCTTCCGGGTGGCAGCTTGAATTTCATCTTCTTGCGGCGGCAGGACTGGAAGAAAAACACATAGGCGGCCGTGGCGCCGATCAGAGCCACCGGGACGCCTGATGCCTCCGACTCGCGCAAGGCCTTGAGCAGATTTTTGACATCGATACCGGTCTTGCCCAGGAGAAACGTGCTGTCGGGCGTGCCGAATGCCTGTCTCGTCTGGTCCATGCCGATTGCCATTCCCATGGAGGGGGCCAACTCAGGGCTTGGGGCGAGGATCAGGATGCGGCACCGTTTCCCCTCCTCGAAATCGGGGAACAGATATGACCCGGTCATCATCTTGTTGGCACCAAAGACCAGGCGTTTGCCGTCCTCGTCGCGGAAGATGCGTCCCCTCTGCGTGAGGCTGGTGGTGCCGCCGGTCAGGCAGGCCATGACCGACTGTTCCAGGGGGAAGGAGGCGACCAGATGGGTCTTGAAGACGTCGTTGTAGACCATGGGGACATCCTGCCAGCGATTGATGTCGCCCGGCCCCACTTTCTTGATATCGCAGAATTCCCGGAAAATCTTGTTGGTTTCGTAGTGCAGAGCGAACAACTGCATGCAGTAATCGTTGAACGTGGCATCGGAAAGCTCGGCATCGACCCCTGCTTCGATGAAGCCGAGGATCTCCTCGGTCAGACGATGACTGGTGCTGTTACTCGTGGACATAAAAACATCTCCTGTTCAAACAGCTGGTTTTTTCGGCTGGATTGATTGGGTAGCGCCAAACACGCAATATTTGTGCCGTCAAGCGCTGTGGCGCATGACGGCGCTGATAAGCGGGACATGATTAGTCCCTGGTAGTTGCATGGGTAACCGGTTGCCGATTAATTGGGCAATACGGTGTATGTATATCGTGCATGCAGATGGCTCGGAAGAGTACGTGAAAATAGCCTGACGGGTCTTTTGAAATATGCTGCCGCTATAATCGCCACTAGCCGTTGTAATCGGTGGCGAGGTCGAAAAAGGAATGGCGGTCTCGATGGTATCTGCTGAGGCTACTGTTCATTAAATAACGTAGTCATGCCCGGGCCGTTTGTAAAGAGCAATCTGGATTTTGACAGCCGTGTAATCTGCCGGAGGAAAGATTTTACGTTGACAACCGCTGCCGGGATTTGGAAGATTGCTCTCTGGTCCAGGGCGGCTGCCTGGTATTCCATCGTTGACTTCATCGGTGCCCCCCTTTGTTGCTTCCTACTGGGGACCTCCATCCCTGTGGGATATTTTGAAATAGAAATGGATGGTTAGCACATGAACCTGAAAAAAAGCGCCATCGTTCTGAACGGATTCATTCACGATTTCATGACCGGTTACTGGGTGTCCGACCTGATCGCGATCTACTTTCTTCATGGATATCAGGCCAGGTATCCGGAATTTTCCTCACAGTTGAATGTTATCGAGCGGTTTTTTTTCTGGAACTCGCTTGCTGCAGCTGTCGTGATCCTGGCTACCGGTGCCGGCCGTACCTTCACCTACGTGGACAATGTTTTTGGCGAGCAGACCGAAGTAACCCGGAGAAACATGCTGATCATCAAGCATATCGTCCTGTTGGCCATCTTCGGGATGGGTGGCTGGTGGGCCTATCGGGCGACATTTCATTGAATGGTCATGACTGTTTTCCTTGCGGCGAAAAAGCGGTTAGCGAGTTTTAATAATCTGCCAATTGGCGTATGTCGGTCAGGACTCGATGCCGAGGACCGATAGCGTCAGAAATCAGTTGTGGTAAACCGGTAGTTTTTTCTCTAACGAAGGTGTACGATTCGCTTTCCTTTCAAATTTTTAACGAAAGATTCTCGATGACTCCTGTTATGGGTGGCACCTTTTTTGCAGAATGCCTTGCCCGATAGACCCGCAAAAACGGCCAGCAATCGATGGACACACGCACAATGTTCCAACGTATCTTCAAAAACTGGTTTCTCCCGCTCCTGTTAGTTTTCGCCTTTTTGGGCGGGAGGCTGGCGGATGCCTGCGATTTTTCCGACTATCATTTCGATTTCAAGAAATCCCACCTGGAGAGCAGCGACAATTCGGCCTGTGTTGCCGATGATTCGAAGCACAAGGTTCAGGCACTCGTCAATTTTGTACCGTTGAAATGGCAGCTTCTCCTGCCGCCGGTTGCACCGGCACCGCATGAAGTTGTCCATTTTGCCTGTGCATCAGTAACGTTCCCCGTATCACTGCCCGCCCGGGCACCACCAGCTTGATCCCAGGTTTTTCCAACTAAAAATCCGCATTGAATCATAATCATTTGACGACGGTCTCTTAATGGCTCCGTCCAAGGCGTGCAGTGCATTCGTGACGCGTTTCGTTTATATGGAGTCGCATTCGTTGTGATTGCGAAGTCATCTTCTGAGCTTCGTGTTCATTGAGAGATAATAGTTAGTTACGGGAACGGTTTCCGTTCCGGGAAAAGGTGAGGTCATCATGGGTAACACAGAGCAACTGGAAACAGCTAAACGCTTCAAGACCATCATTATCAAGGATCAGGAAACATCCATTATTGAGGACAGCTATCTGGTAGCCGCACTGGTGACCCTCGATCCGAGCATAAAATACAAGCCGGTGCAGGGGGCCGACGGCAAGGTCTCCTTCCAGGTGCACGGGAAGATCTCCGACGAAATGGGTCGGCTCTACTCCGGCGAGAGCGCCTCGCTGTCGACCTATATCAGCAACCTGAAGGCCTGTCGTTCGGCCATCTTCGCTCTGCGGAGCAGCCAGCGCGGAAACAGGTTCAGATGATTGCAACGTCGCCGGTAACTCTGCAGCAAGGCCGTCTGTTGGCCGTTAGAGTTCCGGCACTGGCCGGTCAATGATGCACATAAAGACGAATATCTTGCGGTAAAGTAAAGGAGTTGATGTCATGGGAAAAGTGATCGCCGGGAAGATCGGGGGGATGAGCCGCTGGGCCAAGTGGAGCATCGTTCTGCTCTTCACCCTGCTAACCAGTATTTTCATGTACAAGGGGTGGTACAAGCCATTGAATGCTGAGGCGGCGATTGCCCGTGTACAGTCGGTGACTCTGAACAACGGGTCCAACACCACTGGGACGATCACCATTGCGCCCACCCATGCCGGAAACCTTCTGGTCGTCGTAATCGGCGGGATTCAGACTGCAACCGGCAATGTGTCCAACGTTAAGCTCGGGTCAACGGCGCTGACACTGGCAAAAGACATAGTTGTCAGCGGTGGTCCGCAGTATGTCTCGATCTGGTACCTGGCAAACATCCCCTCCGGGCAGACAACGGTGACCTATACCAGTACTGCGGTGGATAACGGCGCCGTTGTCGCCGAATACTCGGGGATTGCCACCACGAGCCCGCTTGACGTTACGGCCTCAGCCGGAAGCAGTACCTCAAGTAGCACCCTCAGCACCGGCACGGCCACGAGCAGCGCGGCCAACGAACTCTGGATCGGTGCCTTTGGCGACAACACGTCCTCAACGCTTAGTGCCGTTACCGGAACCAACGCCTCCATGTACGCGCAAACTGCCGCCTTTGGTACGCAGCTCGGTCTTGCCGACTCCATCACGAACTCCGCCGGATCGGCAACCATGGGGTGTACCGGCGCCAACGATTGGTGGGCCGGTGCCATCGCCGTGTTCAAGCCGGCGGCCGGAGCCCCGGCTCCCACGGTCACCTCTACATCACCGAACAATATGGCGCAAGGAACCGGCCCGACCACGGTAACCATAACCGGGACCGGCTTCCAGTCCGGTGCCGCAGTCGCCTTCAGCGGTACCGGGGTCACCACCGGCGCTGTCACGGTCGTGAACGCAACAACCATCACTGTTCCCGTTACCGTTGCAGCCGGAGCCACCACCGGAGCACTCAACGTAACGGTCACCAATCCGGATGCAGGGGCCGGCACCGGCACCGGAGTCTTTACCGTCAACCCGGCAGCAGTCTGCACGGCAAATACGCCGACCATCTCGGTGACCCCAGCCTCGTCGACGGTCACCTCCGGCGGAGCCGCCACCACCTACACCGTAACGGTAACCAACAACGATACGGCCGCTTGCGCCAGCACGGTTTTCACCCTGACCAAATCGGACAACAACGCCGGTGTCTTCACCAGCAGTACGCTGAGCCCGACGACCCTGACCCTTGCTCCCGGTGCCAACGGCACCGCCACCTTCACCGTCGCGGCCCCGGCCGGGGCCGCCAACGGCGCATCCAACGTCACCACCCTGGGGGTCTCAGCCACCGGACATACTGCACCGGCCAACATCACGGCCACCACCACCGTGAGCAACCCGGCCCCGACCGTCACCTCGGCCACCCCGAACAGTGGCACACAAGGGGCCACGAGCCTGAGCGTCACCATCGGCGGTACGAACTTCGCGAGCGGCGCCACGACCGCCTTCAGCGGCACCGGGGTTACCGTCAACTCCACCACCTTTGTCAGTGCTACCCAACTGACCGCCAACATCACGATTGCCGCTGGCGCCACCACCGGCGTCCGTAACATCACGGTCACCAACCCGGATACCCAGTCGGCGACCCTGACCAACGGCTTCACCGTCAACGCGTCAGTCGTCTGCACGGCGAACACTCCCTCCCTCAGTATCGCCCCCGCTTCGGCCACGGTAAAGGCCGGCAATGGCCAGGGGTATACGGTGACCGTGGTCAACAACGATACCACAGCCTGCAGCTCGACCACGTTTACCCTGAGCCTTGCCAACAGTAATACGACTGACTTCACGACAACTTCCCTGACGCCGTTGACGCTTTCACTTGCCCCGGGCATCAGTGGTACCTCCAGCTTCACGGTAACGGCTGGTGCGGCCGCTGCCACCGGCGCGGCCAACACCTCCACCGTAGGTGTCTCGGCAACCGGGCACACTGCACCGGCGAACGTGACCGGCGTGACCACGGTCAACAACACGGTCATTAGTCCCCTTACCCACAGCAGCGTCAACCTGGGGACCAAGTACGGCAACTGGGGGACGAGCTACAACTGCACTACCTGTCACAACGAGGCCACGAACAACATCAAGAACATCGCCGCCACCATTACCACGCCGACCGGTGCCCGCTCAGTGGTCTTCAACCAGTTGACCGCCTCCCAGACCACGGCCATGGGGGTGTTCGGCAACGACCAGCGCGCCACCCTGACCCAGACGACCAACGTCTGCGAGGTCTGTCACCACAACACCATCTATCACCAGTACAGTTCCTCCAAGGCCGGCGTCAACCTGACCCACAACAACCGCAAGGATTGCATGCTGTGCCACCCGCACAGCGTCGGCTTCAAGGCGGGCTGCAGCGGCTGTCATGGCTATCCGCCGACAGACGCCACCCTCGGGACCTCCACCGGCCTGGTTTCGCCGGTCTCCGGCGCCACCAGCCCTGCCAGCGCCGGCGCTCACGCGATCCACGTGACCACCCGCAGCATGACCTGCAACACCTGTCACACCGGCACCACCATGCCGACGCTCGACAACAAGATCACTGTCGGTTTTGCCATCAACGGCAGCAACTGGCCCGGCTTTGTCGGCAGTGTGGGTACCTACAATACTTACAGCGGCCATACCCCGCTCAACTCACCCTACACCTTCAACTCCGGGAGCGTCACGACCACGGTTGCCACCGGCGCCGGCTACCGCAACTCCTGTAACGTCTACTGCCATGCCAACTGGCCCGGCAGCAACGGCTCCCTCAACCCTTCCTGGGTGATCACCGACGGCACCCAGAAGGCGTGCGGCACCTGCCACGGCGCCTCGGCGGCAACTCCGCCAACCACCGGCAGCCATGTCCGCCATGCCGGTAACGGTGCCACCAGTCTGGCCCTTACCTGCGACAAGTGCCATGGCGCCCATACCGACAACAGCCATGTGAATGGCAATGTGAAATGGGACCTGACCGGCATCGCCGCCACGGCTCAGTACAAGACGCCGGCCGGCGTCTATGCAACCACTGGCGGCACCAATGCCGTGGCGCCGAGCGCCTCCTATGGACAGTGCAACAACGTCTATTGCCACAGCACCGTTCAGGGGGCCACCGGCTCCGGTGCCCCGGCCACCTATGCCACCCCCACCTGGGGAGGGGCGGCGCTGACCTGCGGCAGCTGCCATGCTGACATGTCCGGCGTCTCCGGCAGCGGCAGCCATCCGAAGCATGCCAACACCGCAAAGATTGCCTGCAGCCTCTGTCATGGGGTCGGCTACAACTCCACCACGGTAACGTATCCGAAGCATGCCAACGGTTTTATCAATATCTCCACCAATGGCTATGCCAATGGGACCACCTACAGCAAAGGGAAGAGCATCACCCCCGGCAGCGCTGTTTACGGTACCTGCTCCAACGGTTACTGCCACTCCAACGGCACCGGCGGTACGCTGCAGACCGGCGATACCCGCGGCATCGCGGCGAATACGTCGCCGGCCTGGGGCAGCACCGACAGCTGCACCACCTGTCACGCCTCGCCGCCCAACTATGCCAACTACACGAGCAACACCAGCATCACCGGCCAGAAGGCCAACAGCCATCAGGGCACCACGCACTTGGCGCAGACCTGCGATGTCTGTCATAACAGCGTCAGCACCACCAACGGCGGCGTTACGTATACCACGTATACGTCCCACAACAATGGCAGGTACAGCCTGAAGGCGTCGCTCGGCTACACCTTCGGCGTCAAGGGGGGAACCTGTGCGACCCCCGGTTGCCATGGGTCGGCGAAATGGGGTGGGCAGCTCGGTTGCGTGAACTGCCACAATACCACCATAACCCGTACCCTTGGCCGACCTGGAGAGCAGCTGGCAAATATCGTCGCCGAATTCGGCCTCGCGTTTGGCCACAAAAAATCCGGGAATAGTGCGGTTACCGATGCGGATTGCATCGTCTGCCACCTCGAAGGCGATTCGACCACCGGCAAGGTATCGGCAACCTATCACAAAAACGGCAACATCGACCTGCGTGACCCGGACGGCGCCACCACCGAGGCACCGATCACCAACATGTCCGGAGCGGCCTTCACCTTCCAGCGCTTCACCACATCGTATGTTGCCGGTTCCAGAACCTCCACCGGCAACACATCGAACAACATCGACAACGTCATCACCCAGAAGTTCTGTCTCAAGTGCCATGATGCCACCGGCGCCACCAACCCCGGCGCCCGGGTAGGGGGGGCGGCGACCTCCCAGTACAAGCCGTTCAACCGGAACACCGGCGACGCCAACTACGTGGTGCCTCTGAGCGCCGGGGTCACCAATGGCGTGGTTGACGTGGATAGCATGTTCGCAACGACCAACTCCACGTTCCATCCGGTCAAGGGGCCGCAGAACAACAGCTATGCGGCCAACACCAGGATGAACGCCCCCTACGGCGCAACCAAGACGAACGGCACACCGTCAGCCGGCGTCGTCATCAACTGCTTCGACTGCCATAACGTCTCCGGCGCACCGCTCACCCGCCGTACGGTATCCGCACACGGCAACGCGGCCTGGTTGCGCGGCACCGTGTACGACACCACCAACTCGTTGTGCAAGATATGCCATAACGGGTATCAAACCGCCACTGGCGGGATGGGCCACGGTTCCGGCTCGGCGTTCTATTCCTCGGTAGACTCCGGCATGGACACCTACATGACGAACCAGTGCCAGAAATGTCATGCCAGCACCGATACGGCAGTACGTCCGACGCGGGCCGAGGATGCCCACGGGTTCAGCTACTTCGCCGGTAACGGTACGGACAAGATGTGGCCCCGCGGCGCAACCGAAACGTACAAGATGTATGCGTTCATCAGGAACACGAATCAATGGAGCAGTACCAACTGGCAACCGCTGTCAGGCCCGGGTGTCCCGGCCGGTGGCGCCCAATGCGGCGGCAATATGACCACCTCAACCTGCGGCGACACCATGACCGGGTACACCCCTGGTGGCGTGTATTAGCAGCAGCTGACATGGTCAAGCCCAAAAAGCCCCGCCCGCAAAGGCGGGGCTTTTTTTGGAATACCCCATCGCTCTCTGTGGTTATCAAGACTCTTCCCAAGCTTGTCACAAGCCCTGAAAAACTGGTATGGTGAGTAGCTTGAGGCTTTATTACGGATTGAGAAGTGGAGTGGCATGGCGTGAACTATCTGTCTGCAAAGAGGTTGTCCCTTCGGATATGCATGTGTATCGCGGTCTTTCTGTCAGTCACCGGGTGCCGCAGAGAACAGAAAGAATCCCATCTGCAGCCCCCCGGCGATGTCGTAACGCAAACAACCCTTCTCGCAACTATCGGTGACCGGGAGAAACCGCACAGTGTCGATTACGCTGCAGGAAACAAAGCAGTTTTCAACATTGTGTTCAACGAACGGGGAAGGGGCGTGGCATACATTGCCGAGATAGCGGGCACACTTCATGTCGTTCATGACGGCACGATTGGCAGGCCCTATCAAGCGATCGACAATTTGCAAATAAATCCCGATGGCCAGCGCATAGCCTACAGTGCTTCCGTTAACGGCAAGCGTTGCCCGGTGACGGATGGCAGGGAAGGGCAGCTGTTCGATGATACAGGCGTCCCTGTGTTCAGTCCGGATGGCCGGCATGTTGCCCATAAGGTCATCATGGGGGGGAAGATCCACATCGTTGTGGATAACGAGTTAAGTGACGGGTACCGGGCGTATGGCGGCAATCCTGTATTCAGCGCCGATTCCGCAAAAGTCGCGTATGTCGAGGGCGCAGAGGAGAATCGTAAGACGAGACTGATTGTCAGCGACCTGGCATTCAAGAAAAAGATTGTCAAGGAATCCTGCGGGAGTCTCATGGTTACAAACAGAGACAAGACCAGGATTGCCGCGATCAACGACATAAACAACAAGCAGAGGGTGATAGTGTTCGGCTTTGACCGGCCTGATGCGATGCAGGAAGGTCCGCTGTACGATTCCATCGAATTTCCGGCATTTGGCAAAGACGGTGATGCCGTGGCGTACGTAGCGAAGAAAGGTGAGGCGAGGGTGCTGGTGCTGAACGGCCAGGAGCGCCCCCTGCCGGAGGGGGATCTGATAGAGGCGCCCGTGGTCCACCCGGACCGAAAAAAAGCCGGCATCATTATGGCCATTAAGCACCGCTATTTCCTGCATGAGCCCTTTTCCCATGATGAGCCAAAGGAAAAACAGTACGATGAGGCAGCTGAACTGGTCTATAACAGGGACGGCAGTCGGCATGCATATACCGCGCGGAATGGGAAGAACTGGTTTCTGGTTGTGAACGGCAAGGAAGGGCCGGCGTTCGACCGGGTGGTTACGCCCATGTTCAGCCCTGACGGCAGTCGGCTCATCTACCGGGCCCGCAAGGACGGCAAACGGTTTGTCGTGGTAGCGGATGCAAACGGCGTGGTGATGCGCCAGCACCCCAACTACGAGATGGTGTTTCCCCCGGTGTTTACCGCTGACGGGAAATCGGTTGCCTATGGTGTCAAGGATGGGCAGCAGCTTATCTGGAAGGTGGAGAACTTGTAATGACTGAATTCAATAACATGCCCGACCCGGATTCCGAGAACGAGCAGTTCCCGATCGAGCCCCGCTATCACCCTGTGCACAGGATACCACGGAAAATTTATGATTTCCTGGCCTCTTCCAAGCTGGCCATGGCTCTGCTGGGGATCATCCTTGCGTGCTGCGTTGCCGGCGTAACCGTCGTTCGTGGGCAGCGGGCCGGAGAGTTGATATTCGGAACGCTCTGGTTCAACGGACTGTTGGTCCTGCTGGTGGTGAACGTTGCCTGCTGTTTTTTCGGCAGAATATGGGGCCGCAGGCTGACAATCATCTCCTTTGGCATGATTCTCTTTCATCTGAGCTTCGTTGCCATGTTCGCAGGCATTATCTATAACAGCCTGTTCAGCTTTAGGGGGATTATCAGGCTTACCGAAGGGGAAACTCTTCCCAATGGGCAGTTGCAGAGTTACGATCTGACCGAACAGGGACGTTTTTTCAACCTTTCGCACCTGAAAGGCGAAACAACGCTCATCAGGATGCAGACAGGCTACAAGGTTGACGGTGCCGACAAGAAGGTGGCATACGAGATCGCAGTCGGTGAGGGGCGCACCAGGAAGCGGGGAGTTGTCTACATCACGAACAGCTTCGACTCCGACGGGTTCAGTTATTTCCGCGACAAGGAAGGTTATTCCGTCCTGATTGTCCTCTATGACAAGCAGGGGAGAGAGCTTGGCGGCGCGTACGTCCCGCTGCAGAGCATCAAACAGAAGAACGGCGCATATCTCTACACGACCGGGACAAAGGATGGCCCCGGAAGTTTCCCGTTCCCGCAGGTTATGGCGAAACCTTTGCTCAATCTTCAGGTGGCCTATCGACCGGTACCGATAAAGGAGCGGGGGGGAGACGTTTTTTTTCAGGTGTGGCCGCTTCCTCAACCAGATGTGAGACAGGGGGGGAAGGTTCTTGCAGAGGGGAAGGCGGCGATCGGAGAGAAATTTGACGCTGGTGAATACTATCTTTCGGCCAGGGAGGTTCGCTACTGGGCTGCCATGAACGTACGCCACGAGCCGGGCAAGCCGATTGTGCTGGCGAGCCTGTGTGTGGGGCTGTTGGGCATGATCATCACTACCATCGGCCGGATCAGAAAAAGCAGGAGAAGAGGGCCGGTTTCCGGAATCTGATCGAAGTCGACAGATAAGGCTCCTCAGGGCATTCCTTTTACCGTGGAGCGCTCCATTCCCGGTCTTGTATCCACCATTACATACGATAACAATGGGAGAGATGACAGTGCGGAACTTTTTTTTATTGACACTGATGATAGCAACATTCTTGAGTGTCATTGCCTGTTCCAAAAATGACACAAAGAATACCGACGAGTATCCTGCTGAAAACCAGGTAGATAAAAGTAATGCAAAGGGAATTACCGGTTCCGGTATTGCCGACGCACTTAAGGATAAAACTTTGGCTGGCTATGAATCGACTACCATAGGAACTGCGTTCGACAGCTATAAGTATTTCACGAAAAAGGAATGGAAAGAAACATCTGCGCAGAATGGAAAGATCTATATTGACTTTATTGGCTGGGTTGGCACCAACGCCCTTGATGCTGTGAGCATAAAGGATGGCGTTTCAGCCAGGGGGATAGATGTGAAGTTCGTTATCAATCCGGACGGTTCCTTTTTTGTGGGAATGGTGTCGAAAATTGATGCAAAGACTGATGGCACATTCTACAGTTATCCGCTTGAGGACAGTGCGGGGCTACTGACAAAGATATACGCCAACAAGGAGATCGCGTTCTGATGACAACCGGTGGCGCAGTGTGCCCGGTTGCTTGCGGAACTTCGGCTGTCTTTGCGGAGGGGCAAAGCGTTGGTGAAAAAATAGAAGACAAAACAAACTGATTTAACTATTATTGGCACGTTGTCTTCCTTGATTCGGCGCAGAAATTGCTGTCATTTCGGAACACCACCAGACTTCAGAAGGAACTACGTCAAATGACGATCAAACGCATTGCCCTGATAACCCCCCCCTATCATTCGGGTGTTGTTGAGTCTGCCGGTACCTGGCTGAACGTCGGCTTTGTCTACGTAGCCGGTGCCCTGCGGGCTGCCGGTTTCGAGGTCGATTATTACGACGCCATGTCGCTCTGGCATAAATGGCCGGATATCCGGAAGCGGATCGAGGCGTTCCGGCCCGACGTGGTTGCCACCACGGCCTTCACCGCCTCCATCGTGGATGCCGTCCGGCTCTGCGGCTTTGCTAAGGAGATAAACCCCCGCATCGTAACGGTGCTGGGCAACGTTCATGCCACCTTCTGCTACGACGAACTGCTGAAAGCCGATCACGACAAGGTTGATTTCGTCGTCCGCGGGGAAGGGGAACTCACCCTCCCTGAGCTCCTGACCTGCCTCAATGCCGGTGATGACCCGGCCAAGGTCGAGGGACTGGCCTACTGGCGGGGCGGCGGGGTGGTTGTGACACCGCGGCGGCCGTACATTCACGACCTGGACAGCCTGCCCATGGCCTGGGACCTGGTCGAGTGGCCGATCTACACCTACCGGGCCAAGCATAACGCCCGTCTGGCCATAGTCTCCTCGTCCCGCGGCTGCCAGCAGAAATGTTCCTTCTGTTCCCAGCAGCTCTTCTGGTCGCAATCCTGGCGGGCCAGGAGTGCCGAGAATTTTGTCGCCGAGCTGGAACTGCTCAGCCAGAAGTACGGCGTCGAGGTGGCCATGCTCTCCGACGAGATTCCCACCTTTGACCGGGAGCGCTGGGTGAAGATCCTCGACCTGATGATCGAGCGGGAGGTCGGCGTCAAGCTCCTGATGGAGACCAGGGTGGATGACATCCTTAGGGATGCGGATATCATGGACAAGTACAGGCGTGCGGGTGTAGAGCATATCTATGTCGGCGTTGAGGCCGGTTCCCAGGCGACCCTGGACCTTTTCAAGAAGGATACCCAGGTCGAGCAGTCCAAACAGGCACTCGACCTGATCAACGGCGCCGATATCGTTTCAGAAACCTCCTTTGTTCTCGGTATGCCGGAGGATACTCCCGAGTCGATTGCCGAGACTATTGAGCTGGCCAAGCACTACAACCCGGATATGGCGTTCTTTCTGGCCATCGCCCCGTGGCCATATGCCGAGCTCTATCCCGAGCTTGAACCATACGTCGGCACCAAGGATTACCGGAAGTACAATCTGGTGGAGCCGGTCCTCAAGCCAAAGAATATGACCATGGCGGAACTGGAGCGGGAGCTTGGCAAGGCCTCCCAGAAATTCTACATGCACAAATTCCAGCATCTCCACGAACTCACACCCTGGAAGCAGGAGTTCATGCTGTCGGTGCTCGATATTTTCATTAACCATTCCTATTTAGCCGGTCAGATGAAGGCTGCGATGAAGGAGAGTGGAAAGCAGATGCCCGAAGAGGTGAAGAATCTGCTGCGCACCGTAACGTCCCACAAATCGGCTGAACCGTTAACGATCCCCCCGCTCCCCTGATCAGGAAGGGGTACCTGTTGCAACGTCAAAAAGGCCGTGCCAAGTGCACGGCCTTTTCTTATGTATCGCACCGCCGCAGCCGTCATGGCCCGATGCAGGGTCGGAGTGCGGCGTTCCACCGCAGCACGGGTAGATAGAGGGGGGGGGCCGCCGCCAAGTCGGTTGTCCCATAGATGGTAGTCGTTGCTACCCGCTTACGGCGCGCTGACTGACACGGTCGCGCTCTCTTCGCCGCCGGGGTTGATCACCTGGACCTGGAAACTCTTGCTGACCGGGCTGTAGGGATAGCGCTGGTAGATGATCCGGTTACAGTTGACATAGGTGACCCGGTCCCGCTCGGCCCCGCCGCCCGAACCGCTGGAAAGGCGCCGGACGTCCACCATGGGGGACTGCCCGGTCAGTTCGAAGGTCCTCTCTTCCATGACCACTATGGTCGAATTCTGCAGGAAATTCCGTCCTTCGATGATCAGGTTGTAGTAGTTCACATAGTCCTCGCCCCGGCTGACGTTACTGATTTCGGGCTTGGTGTCGATGAGCAGCCCGACTGCTCCGGAGGCAGTTTCGTCCGAGTTCTTCACCTGGACTTGGTGGAGGCCGCCCTTGATCTGGGGCACGGTGAAGGATATGGATTCGCTGGAAACATAGCGGCTCCTCACTGCCACCCCGTCGAACAGGACCAGTGCCCCTTTTCGGAAATTGCTGCCGACGACCGTGACGTTGCGCTCCGTGCCGGTGGCGCAGAACGGGACGGAGTCGGGCGAGATGTCGCTCACCGTCGGTTTGAGCGGCTGGACGGTAAACGAGTATGTCCGGCTGGCGATGCCATCCTCGCGGCGCAGGTACAGGGCATAGATTCCCGGTTCAAGGGCGGGGAGCGTGAAAGAGAGATGCCCGGCATCGATAACCTGGGCCGCTATTTCCGTGCTGCCGAGGAATACGGTGGTCTTTGCGGTGAAGCCGGAACCGGAGAGGGTGACGGTGGCCGCCGGTTCGGCCTGGGCGGGAATGATACTGAGAATCGCCGGGCTTGGCTGCGCCGGCGGCTGTTTCGTCTGAATGGCCGGTTTGGCCGCAGGGGCCTTGACGCTGGTCTGGGCCAGGACCGGCTGGGCCAGCGTCAGGAGCAGGAGCAGGAGCAGCGGAAGTCGTACGGGCATGACGGGTTCTCCTCTTGGGGCCTTTCTCGTCAAGTAAACCACCGCCGGCCCTCTTGTCAACGCTCGACGGTCATGGCCAGCCAGACGCCGGCGCCGGCACAGAGCACGTTGGCGGCCCAGGCCGCCAACAGTGGCGGCAGGGTGCCGGCTTGGCCAAAGGAGATCAGGATTGCGCTCAGGATATAGTAGCTGAAGCCGATGCCGAGGCTTAAGCCCACCCCGACGGCGATGCCGCTTGAGCGGCTGCTCTTCAGAGCGAATGGAATGCCGAGAAAGACCATGACCAGGGAAGTACAGGGGAGCGAGAGTTTGGACTGGAGGAGTGCACGGTAAGCGGTGGTCTCATATCCACCCTGCTCCAGCTTTGCGCAGTAGCGGCGCAGTGCGAAATACCCCATGTTTTCCGAATACTTTCCCACGACCTTCAGGTCATCTGTCTTCAGGGAGAGCGGAACAGTCATGGTGTCAAGGCTCCGTGGTGCTATGGCAGTGCCGCCGGCCACCTGCCGTTCGCTCACCTTCTGAAACTCCCATCCCCGGTCCGTGAAGAGGGCGCGGTCGGCATCCAGGCGGGTCTGCGGCTGGAGGTCATCGCCCAGACGCCAGAGGGTAACTCCGCGCAGGGAACGGGTGGCCGGCTCAAAGTGGCGGGCCTGGAGAATGGCCTGCCGGTCCCGGTACCAGATATTGTCCTGCCTGAAAAAGGTGTTCGGGTTCTTTTTGCCGATCGCCACCTCTTCCAGGTAGCTGGCCTTACCGCTGGCCGGCGGGACCAGGAACTCTTCCATCGCAAAGGTGCCGATGCTGATTGCCGCACCGACCATGAGCAGCGGCCGCCCGATCCTGAGCAGGCTCATGCCGCCACTCCGCATGGCCGTGATTTCGCTCTGGCGGGAGAGGGCGCCGATGCTGAGGATGGTCCCCATCAGGACCGCCAGGGGGATAACCTGGACCAGCACCTCGGGCAGGCGGCAGGCGAAGAAGGTCCCCATCTGCGCCAGGGTGGCTCCACCGCGGCTGAATTTGCCGATCTTTTCCAGAAAGTCGATGACCAGGAAGATGGCGACGAACGCCCCGAGACAGAGGCTGATGAGCCGCAGGTGGCAGGACCGGAGATAGTGGTCGACGATCTTCATGCAGTGCCCCCCCGTCGCCGCAGAAACCGTGTCAGCCGCAGCCTGGAGGGGAGGATGCGCTGCTCTTCGCTTGCCTGCCGGAAGAACAGGAGGCCGATGGCCAGGAACAGGACGTTGGGCAACCACATGGCCACGGCCGGGTACAAGATCGCCTTTTCCCCCAGGGTTCGGAAGGCGGAAAAGGCGATGTAGTAGGCCAGCAGCACGCCGATGCTGACGGCAAAGCCGGCTCCCCTGCCGGAACGCTGGTTCTGGATGCCGAGGGGGAGGCCGATGACGGCGAAGACAAAGCAGGCAAAGGGTAGGGCGAAGCGGCGGTGTACCTCCAGTTCCATGTCCTTCATCAGCTTGGCCGGGAAGCCGCCGGTACGCAAATTCCCCCGGATCTCGTCCAGGTCCATGTCCAGTTCGTTGCGGGCGATATCCTTGTCGGCCCGTGCCAGGCTCACGGCCAGTTGATAGGAGTCGAAGCAGAGCTGGCGAAACGTCTTGCCCGGAACCAACTGCTGGATGCTTCCCTGCTCCAGCGTGAGAATGACCATTGAGCGTCCCTGGTCATGGCGCAGGGTGCCACTCCTGGCAAAGATGGTGGTCGGGGTCGTGCGGTTTCGGTCGTCCTGGACCAGGATGCCGTGCATGGTGCCGGTCCGTTCGTCGAACCGGTCCGTGTAGAGGACCAGGCCGGGGAGGTCGTCGTTGAAGACCTGGGGCTTGACGCTCAGGTTTATCCTGTTTTCCACCACCTGTTGCAGCAGTTCCTTGAAGGCAGTGTTGCCGCGGGGCAGGGCGTAGAGGGCCATGAAGGTCGTTGCCAGGTAGGCGACGAGAGCCGCCAGAAGGACCGGCGGCAGCATGGCGGAGAGGCTCATGCCGCAGGCCTTCATGGCGGTTACCTCGCTGTCGGCGGAGAGACGGCCGAAGGCGAGCAGGACCGCCAGGAGAAAAGCCATGGGGATGGTGAATATGGCGAAGTAGGGGAGGAGATACGTGACCAGCAGCAGGACATCGCCGAGCGGCACTCCCTTACTGATGACCATGTCGGCCAGTTTGAGCATGCGCCCCATCAGGAGGACGGCGGTGAAGGTCGCCAGTCCAAGGATCAGGGGGGCGGCGATCTCCCGCAGAATGTAGAGGTGTAGGCGCTTCATCGGCGGGCATCATACCCCATGTGGCAGGTGAAGTAAATACGGGGGGGATTTTGCCATCCCGTTGCTTGACAGCGACTGGCTCGGGGATTACAAACTATCCATCTGTTGTTGCAGGGGGGGGAGGGATACATGCTGAGCGAAATGAGCAGGAGGCCTTGAGTCGCTTATATAGGGAAACTGATGATTAACGGGTTGTGCAAAAGAGAGAGAAATTGAAGATCATGAAAATGCAATGGATCTTCCCAAGGCTTCTTATAATTTTTGCCGCTGCTCTTGTTGGTGCATCGGTTGGTAAAGTTGCAGTCTTTGATCAAGGTTATTCTGCCGCTGGCGGAGGAATTATTGCTGCGATAGCCGTCGGCATTGGAGCATTGTTCGGCACCAAAACGAAAGAATTAGAAAGGACAACAGAACCGAGCAGACGTAAGTAAGGGTCAACTCCCCATTTTCCATTTTCATGGAAGAGGCGACAAGATGAGTCACAACTCTCGCGTGGACGCGGACGCAAAGACCCCGCGCCGGTCACGCTCATAGCCGTTGGAAAAATGAAAAGCCGATAGGCGGGCTAGGGGGACGTAGTTAAGTTTGTTTACTTTATTTATTTTTTTCGCTAAAATTCAGATATGCCAAGATCAGCCCGTATTGATATTCCAGGTCTTCTCCAGCATGTGATCGTGCGCGGCATTGAGCGGCGAGATATTTTCCTCGACGACGATGACAAAGCGCTATTTATTGAACGCTTATCGAAACTCCTCATTGCGACCGGAACTGACTGCCTTGCTTGGGCGCTCATGTCAAATCACTTCCATCTACTCCTACGCCCCAGAGCGACTAAGCTATCCGTCTTAATGCGTCGCCTTCTGACAGGCTATGCAGTGGTCTTCAACCTTCGCCACCACCGTAGCGGCCATCTCTTTCAGAACCGTTACAAGTCAATTGTTTGCGAAGAAGATGCGTACTTACTTGAGCTTGTCCGCTATATTCATCTCAACCCGTTGCGGGTCGGTCTGGTTGATTCGCTGGACGATTTGGATTCGTATAAGTGGTCGGGGCATGCTGTTATCATGGGGAAGGGAGCATTCGCAGGACAGAACGAGGATGAGCTGCTCCTGATGTTCGGTAACAGAAAAGGGAGTGCGCGCAAAAAGTATCGATCATTTATCGAGGACGGAATTCGACAGGGGAAAAGAGATGAATTGGTTGGTGGTGGATTGCGGAGGTCACGTAACTTGTCAGGATCAGAAGAATACGAAGCTTACGATGAAAGAATTCTGGGCAGCGGTGCGTTTGTGGAGCGCCTGCAACAGGAACCGCAGACATCGGCAAAAACGGGCAGCGTGTCCCTTGAAGTGATTATCCGTAGCATCGCGCACTTATTTTCCATAGAACCGGTTTCATTACGCCAAGGGGGCAAACGCAAAGAGCTTTCCGATGCCAGGGGCGCATTATGCTATATTGCCGTCATCAGGATGGGGCTTAATGGAGCATCGGTAGCGAGAGCACTGAATATCAGTCGCGCCGGAGTAAGCCTGGCAGCACGTAGAGGCGAAGAGATTTATAAGATGACCCCGGCGCTGCATGATGTTGAGGTTGGTTTGCAAAATTAACAACGTCCCCTAAGGTCTAAGGTCTAAGATCCCCGTTGACAAATGCATATGACGGATGCATATTGAGGCATACTATTTATGCATATGGGGGCTTCATGAGGACTACGCTTAATATCGAAGATAGCTTGCTGGAAAAAGCGGCCAAATTGACCGGCGTAACGGAAAAAACATCTCTTGTACGACTTGGCTTGCAGGCGCTTATTGCCAGAGAAAGCGCGAAACGTCTTGCCGGATTGGGGGGGACTGAACGGGAGTTGAAGAAGATTCCGCGAAGAAGAATAGAGGATATTTGACATGATTCTTGTCGATACGTCGGTCTGGGTTGAACACCTTAGATCCGGAACTGTCGAACTTGAAGCGTTATTGCGTGATGGTCATGTGGCTTGTCATCCATTCATACTTGGTGAACTGGCCTGCGGAAACCTCAAAAACAGAACGGAGATACTCTCTCTCCTTCAGGACCTGCCAATGACATCCCACGCAGACGATGACGAGGTGATTCGCTTCATCGAAGATCACAAGCTTATGGGGAAAGGCCTTGGTTACATCGATATCCATCTGCTTATGTCCGCCCTGTTGACCAGGATGCCTCTATGGACACGCGACAAAAGGTTACACGAGGTTTCTCTGGCATTGTTGCCGACCCACTGAAGTGACCAGCGAAAAAAGCTATCTACGCACCCTGTGTCTTTACTGATCAGACCCCCCTCCCTTTGCAGGAAAAAAATCTTGCCATCAACCGGCCATCATGCTATACAAGCTCGCTATTTCATTTCACACGTCCCCTTTGTTGCGCGGGGGTGCCCGGATTGTCGGGTTCCGCGGCTGGAGCGGGGGGCGGAGGAAAAACCCAAAGGAGAATAAGCAATGTCCTCGATTACCATGAAGGAACTGCTGGAGGCCGGTGTACACTTCGGCCACCAGACCAAGCGCTGGAACCCCAAGATGAAGCCGTATATCTTCGGGGCACGTAACGGCATCTACATCATCGACCTGCAGAAGACCGTACGCATGTTCAAGAATGCGTACAACTACGTGGTGGAGTCCGCCCGGGGCGGCGAGACCTTTCTCTTCGTGGGCACCAAGAAGCAGGGGCAGGACGCCGTGGCCGAAGAAGCGAGCCGCTGTGGCATGTACTACGTCAACCAGCGCTGGCTGGGCGGCATGCTGACCAACTTTTCCACCGTCAAGCAGAGCATCGACCGTCTGAAGAAGCTCGACGCCATGTTCACCGACGGCACCATTGAGGCCTATCCCAAGAAGGAGCGGCTCCAGTTGGAGAAGGACCGGATCAAGCTGGAGAAGACCCTCGGAGGCATCAAGGGGATGGGCAAGCTCCCCGGCGTCCTCTTCGTGGTTGACCCGAACAATGAGGAGATCGCCGTCAGCGAGGCCAAGAAGCTCGGCATCCCGGTGGTCGCCATTGTCGACACCAACTGCAACCCGGACGACATCGATTACGTCATCCCGGGCAACGACGACGCCATTCGCGCCATTCGCCTGCTCTCCAGCAAGATGGCCGACGCGATTCTCGAGGGGCGTGAGGCCCGCGACCAGTACCTGCAGACCGGTGACGAGGCTACAGGGGAAGAGGCTGGCGCCGAAGCCGGTGAAGTGGCCGGGGCTGCCGAGTAATCGATATTAGACACACGCACAGCGCGCACTGGCGCTGTCCTGAGATAGGGAGGATGCCGTGAGTATCACAGCTGCACAGGTAAATGAACTGAGAAAAGCAACAGGCGCCGGCCTGATGGATTGCAAGAAGGCCCTGACCGAGACCGATGGCGATCACGAGAAGGCGATCGACTACCTGCGCAAGAAGGGTCTGGCTGCCGCCTCCAAGAAGGCCGGGCGGGTTGCCAGCGAAGGGATCGTCGGGTCCTACATCCATGCCGGTGGCAAAATCGGCGTGCTGGTGGAGATCAACTGCGAGACCGACTTCGTGGCCAAGAACGAGAACTTCCAGGCATTCGTCAAGGACGTTGCCATGCACATCGCCGCCGCTGGTCCCCAGTTCGTACGACGCGAGGAGGTGCCGGCCGACGTGGTGGAGCGCGAGAAGGAGATCTACCGCGCCAAGGCCCGTGAAACCGGCAAGCCCGAGAACATCATCGAAAAGATCATCGAGGGGCAGGTCAACAAGTTCTACGCTGACATCTGTCTGCTGGAGCAGCCCTACGTGAAGGACCCGGACAAGACGGTTCAGACCTACCTGAACGAAACCATCTCCGGCATCGGCGAGAACATAACCATACGGCGCTTTACCAAGTATGTCCTGGGTGAAGGGCTGGCCAAGAAGGAATCGGACTTCGCCGCGGAAGTCGCGGCAGCAGCAGGCCTTTAACGAAACAAAGAGCCGGCCTGATGAGGGTCGGCTTTTTTGTGTCCGTGCTCCGCTCATAGGTAGCGCGGCTTACCAACAAATCGGGGGATTGGATGGCTGCACCGGTATATAAGCGGGTCCTGTTGAAGCTCTCCGGGGAGATGCTCGGTGGTGAGCAGGGGTATGGCATCGACCCCGTGACCATCACCTCCATTGCCAACGAGATCAAGGAAGTGGTCCAGTGCGGCGTGGAGCTGGCACTGGTGATCGGTGGCGGCAATATCTTCCGCGGTCTGGCAGCCTCGTCCAAGGGGATGGATCGTGCCAGCGCCGACTACATGGGAATGCTTGCCACCATGATCAACGCCCTGGCCATGCAGGATGCCCTGGAGCACCTGGAAGTGGATACCCGGGTCCAGTCGGCCATTGCCATGCAGGAAGTGGCCGAGCCGTATATCCGGCGCCGGGCCATACGGCATCTGGAAAAGGGGCGGGTGGTCATCTTCGGCGCCGGCACCGGCAATCCGTATTTTACCACCGACACGGCAGCGAGCCTGCGGGCCATGGAGATCGGGGCCGACGTCATCATGAAGGGGACCAAGGTGGACGGGGTCTACACCGCCGATCCCAAGAAGGACAGCCAGGCTGTCAAGTACCGCTCCCTCACCTATATCGACGTTCTGCGCAAGGGGTTGCAGGTCATGGACGCCACGGCCGTTTCCCTCTGCATGGACAACAGCCTGCCGATCGTTGTGTTCGACGTGACTACCGGCGGCAACGTGAAAAGGGTGGTCTTCGGCGAGGAGATCGGCACCATCGTGAAAGGAGAGTGACGTGAGCAAGGAAGTCATCGCGGACATGTCCGCCCATATGGACAAGACGATCGAATCCCTCCGGCGCGAGTATCAGAAAGTGCGGACCGGGCGCGCCAGTACCGGTATTCTGGAGGAGATCAGAATCGATTACTACGGGACGCCGTCGCCGCTGAGCGCCGTGGCAACCCTGGCGGTTCCCGAACCACGGACTATCACCCTGCAGCCGTGGGAAACCAAGATGATCCCGGTCATCGAGAAGGCGATCATGAACGCCAACCTCGGCATGACCCCGGCCAACGACGGCAAGCTGATCCGGCTCAATCTCCCGCCGTTGACTGAAGAACGCCGCAAGGAGACCGTGAAACAGCTGAAGAAGTTTGCCGAGGATGCCAAGGTGGCCATCCGGAATATCCGCCGGGATGCCATCGATCATCTGAAAAAGCTGGAAAAGGACAAGAAAATCTCCGAAGACGAGCTCAAGCGGTCCGAGAAAGAGGTTCAGGACGTGACCGACAAGCATGTCCATCGGGTTGAAGAGGTCTTTCTGCACAAGGAAAAAGAGGTGATGGAAGTCTGAACCGTTTCACGACGACTCGGACTTCCCCAGGTTTTTCCTTGCGCCGGCAACCTGGTTGTGATTATATGAGCCATTCCCCCGATATGGGGGTTTTTTGTTTGTGCCTCCGTAATGGGCACGAGAGATGGCGGTGGTAATGATAAAGGGTGACAAGCTTCCCAGGCATGTGGCAGTGATCATGGACGGCAACGGCCGCTGGGCAAAGGCCCGGATGCTGCGCCGTATAGTTGGTCACCGCAAGGGGGTGGAGACGGTCCGGGTGATCGTGGAGGAGTGCTCCCGGGTCGGTATCGGCTTTCTCACGCTCTATGCCTTTTCCGCGGAAAACTGGTCCCGGCCCAAAACCGAGGTCCATGCCCTGATGGCACTTCTCAAAAAGTACATCAGAATGGAAGTGCCGCGGATGCAGCAGAACAACATCCGCTTCAACGTCATTGGTGCCCGGGAGGAGTTGCCGCCCGATGTGCGCCAGGTCGTCAGCGATGCCATTGCCGTAACGAGCGGCAATACCGGCATGACTCTTACCCTGGCCCTTTCCTATGGTGCCCGTCAGGAGATTGTCCGGGCGTGCCGTAGTGTTGCCGCGGATATCGCTGCCGGCAGGATCGCACCGGAAGCGATGACGGAAAAGGATCTGGCCAGCTATCTCTACACAGCGGACATGCCCGACCCGGACCTGCTCATCAGGACCAGCGGCGAAACCAGGGTCAGCAACTTTCTCTTGTGGCAGATGGCCTACACCGAACTGTACTTCACCGAGGTCAACTGGCCCGACTTTACCGTTCAGGAACTGCACAAGGCGTTTAACGACTTCCGGCAGCGGGAGCGGCGCTACGGTCTTACCAGCGACCAGCTGAGGGAAGGCTGAGCCCTCAGCGTTTCTACTACAGGAGACAACCATTAAGCGTCTGTTGACTGCGGCCGTTGCCCTGCCGCTTCTCATTTTCTTTGTACTAAAGGCGGATCAACGTCTGTTTGCGGTGTTCATCGGTCTCCTTTCGCTATTGGGGCTCCGGGAATTCTTCCGGATGTCCCTGCCAAACCGAGGAGCAGAAAACCTGCCGGCAGCCCTGATCGGCGGACTGTTCACCATCGGCTTCCTTCCCGTTTTCCAGTCGCTCATCCTCCCTGTCGGCGTGGGGCTGGTCATCCTTTGCTGTCTCGTTGCCCTGTTCAGGTTCGGTGAAATTCGCGCTGCGGTCGGCGACGTGTCGCTGCGCCTGTTCGGTTTTCTCTATGTCCCGCTCTTGCTGGGGCAGATGATCATGCTGCGTAACGAACCCCACGGTGTCGCCTGGATTTTTCTGCTGCTGGTCATTGTCATGTGCGGCGATACCGGGGCGTACTACGTGGGGAGCACGCTCGGTCGCCGCAAACTCTACCCGGTGGTCAGCCCGAACAAGAGTGTCGAGGGCTCCATCGGTGGCCTGGCCGGCAGTCTGGTCGGAGCCCTGATCGCCAGCCAAACCTTTTTCCCGGAACTAACCATTGCCGACTGCTGTGGCACGGCACTGCTCCTCGGCCCGCTTGGGCAGCTGGGGGACCTGTTCGAATCGTTGCTCAAGCGGAGCTGTGGCGTGAAAGACTCCGGCACCATCATTCCGGGCCACGGAGGTATCCTGGACCGGCTGGACAGCATCCTCTTCGCCGCGCCGGCTGCCTGGTGGTATGCCCATTATCTGTTTTGAGAGATCGTAGACCAACAAGGACACAGCTATGAAGCGACTTTCCATACTCGGCTCGACCGGTTCCATCGGTGTCAGCACCCTGGAACTGGTTGACGCCCATCGGGACAAATTTTCCGTCGAGGCCCTTACTGCCGGGTCCAATCTCGATCTCCTGAAGCGCCAGATCGAGGCGTTTTCCCCCCGCCTGGTGGCGGTGCTGAACGACCGGCTGGCCGAAGAGCTGAAGGGGATGCTGCCGCTGGCGAACCGGCCCGAGATCATGGCCGGCGTCGAGGGGATGATCGCCGCGGCCACGGTGGCCGAAGCCGACATGGTGGTGGCTGCCATTGTCGGGGCTGCCGGCCTGGTGCCGACCGCTGCCGCCATCAAGGCCGGCAAGGAGATCGCCCTGGCCAACAAGGAGACCCTGGTGACTGCCGGCCACCTGATCATGCAGGCGGTTGCCGATGCCGGCGTCAAGCTCTATCCGGTCGATAGCGAGCACAGCGCGGTATTCCAGTCCATGGAAGGGCACCGGAGCGAGGATATCGAGAAGATCATCCTGACCGCGTCAGGGGGGCCGTTTCTGAACAGTCCACTGGCAAAGCTGTCCGAGGTTACGGTCAGCGATGCGCTCAATCACCCCAACTGGAGCATGGGGAAGAAGATCACCATCGATTCGGCCACCATGATGAACAAGGGGCTGGAGGTGATCGAGGCCCGCTGGCTGTTTGATGTGCTTCCCGCCAAGATCGACGTGAACATTCACCCGCAGAGCATTATCCACTCCATGGTCGAATACATTGACGGCTGTGTCATCGCCCAGTTGGGAACGCCGGACATGAAGGGGCCCATCGCCTATGCCCTCTCCTATCCTGAGCGGGTCGCCACCGGCGTCAAACCCCTCGACCTGACGGCGCTCTCAGGGCTCACCTTTTTCAAGCCGGATCTGCAGAAGTTCCGTTGCCTGCAGCTTGCCTATGACGCCATGGAGGCGGGGGAAAGCATGCCGGCGGTCATGAACGCTGCCAATGAGATCGCTGTTGAGGCGTTCCTCGGGGGAAGGATTCCCTTCCTGGCCATTGCCGAACTGATTGAGCGGACCATGAATGCCCACCAGTCCCACCGGGTGGGCTCCTTTGACGAGGTGCTGGCCGTTGACCGATGGAGCAGGGAAAAGACCAGGGAGTTTTTGGGGACTAGGACTAGGGACTAGGAGGAATCAGGCATGAAATTGAGTTTGCGACTTACCGGTCACGAGTTACGGGTCACGGGTCACGGGTTATTCTTATGATCAGTGTTCTTTCCGCAATCGTTGTCCTTGGCGTGCTCATCTTCGTGCACGAGCTGGGGCACTTTATCTTTGCCAAACTGTTCGGCGTGGGAGTCGAGAAGTTTTCCCTCGGTTTTGGCCCCAAACTGGTTGGTTTCCGCAGAGGCGAGACCGAATACCTCGTGTCCGCCTTTCCGTTGGGGGGCTATGTAAAGATGGTGGGCGAGTCGCCCGATGCGGAGCTCTCCCCGGAGGACCTGGACCGTTCATTCCAGGCCAAGCCCCCTCTGCAGAGGATCGTCATCGTTGCTGCCGGGCCGGTTTTCAACCTCCTCTTTGCCTGGCTTGCCTTTATCGTTGTCTATATGGTCGGCGTGCCGGCCGTGACGGCCCGCATCGGCGAGGTGCTCAAGGACAAGCCGGCGGCCAGGGCCGGGGTCGTGGCCAATGACCTGATCACCGCCATCAATGGCACCGCGGTTACCAGGTGGGACGATGTGGCCAAGGCGATCACCACGGGCAAGGGACAGGCCGTTGAGGTGCGGGTACGGCGCGGAGCCCGGGAACTCTCGTTCCGGATCATGCCGGAGACCAGGAGCAGCAAGAACCTGTTCGGCGAGTCCGTTACGATGCCGGTCATCGGTGTGGTGTCGGCCGGCGAGACCGTGGTCGACCGGTTCGGCGCCGGCGATGCCCTGGTCAAGGGGACGGTCCAGACCGGGAGCGTCATCAAGCTGACGGCACTTTCCATTGTCAAGCTGGTGGAGAGGGCCATCCCGCTCGACACGGTGGGGGGGCCGATCATGATCGCCAAGATGGCCGGCCAGCAGGCCACCGCCGGTGCGGTCAGTTTCATCGCCTTCATGGCCCTGCTCTCGGTCAACCTGGGAATCCTCAACCTGTTGCCGGTGCCGATCCTTGACGGTGGCCACCTCTTTTTCTACGTCATCGAGTTGATCCTGCGCAAGCCGGTCAGCTTCAAGGCGCGGGAGATCGCCCAGCAGGTAGGGTTGATACTGCTCCTCAGCCTCATGGTCTTGGCCTTCTACAACGATATCGTCCGGTATTTCGTCAATCAGGGATAAAAGCCGTGACTGGTAACTGGTGACTCGTAACTGGGAAATGCAGACCCAGTGCCTTGCCGAGTCACGAGTCACGAGTCACGAGTCACGGATTTATGAAACTTCTCACCGTTGATACCTCCACCAATGTCTGCAGCATTGCCCTGAGCGACGGTTCCCGGTTTGTTGCGGAGTACCTGTTTTCTCCCGGCAAGAAAGCGGCGGCACGGCTCGTGCCGGCCATCCGGGAGTTGCTTGCCGATGCCGGACTGCCGATCGCCGAGCTGGACGGGTTCGGCGTGGCGTTTGGTCCCGGTTCGTTCACCGGTATCCGGGTCGGACTGGCAACGGTCAAGGGGTTGGCGCTTGCGTCCGGAAAGCCGGCGGTCGGCTTCTCTTCCCTGGCCATGCTGGCCCAGAATCTGCCGTGGGCGGCCCATCCGGTATGTGCACTGTTTGACGCCCGCAAGGGAGAGGTGTACGCAGGCATCTACCGCTGCCGTGAGCTGCCGGAACCGCTGGTGGCAGTCCGGGCAGTACCGCCCGCCGAACTTGTCGACGGGATCTGCGAGCCGACCATCTTTGTGGGCGACGGGGCAGTGCGTTACCGTGCATTGATTGCGGAGCGCCTGGGTGATCTCGCCATTTTTGCGCCGGAGTCGGCGAACACTCCCCGCGCTTCTGCCGGCGCCCAACTTGCCCTTGCTGCCTTTGCCCAGGGCGACATTCCGCCGCTCCCCCTCCTCAATCCCGTCTACCACCGTCTTTCCGAGGCCGAAGTGGCCAGGTTGGCCGCCTCCTGATCCCTTCGGTTGTGCCGCTGATGGCCGTCTTCGCGAAACTGAAATTTGACCCCCCGAAACATGGGTATAGTGCCATTTTCATTGCGGTTGACACCGATTCTATCCTGTAGTATTTTCAACAATCTTATTTACGCACTGACAGTTTTTCCGTGCAGATGGCCAAAGTGGAGCGTGCATATGCGCAGTGATACCATAAAGCAGGGGCTGGAGCGGACCCCCCACCGGGCGCTCCTCAAGGGGACCGGCGTTCCCCAGAGCGCTTTCGACAAGCCGTTCATCGGTGTGGCCACCAGTTTCACCGACCTGATCCCCGGCCATGTGGGGATGCGTGATCTGGAGCGGTTCATCGAGAAGGGAGTGCACTCCGGCGGCGGCTATGCCTTTTTCTTCGGTATCCCCGGCGTTTGTGACGGCATTGCCATGGGGCACCGGGGAATGCACTACTCCCTCCCCACCCGGGAACTGATCGCCGATATGGTGGAGTCGGTCGCCGAGGCCCACCGGCTGGACGGCCTGGTCCTTTTGACCAACTGTGACAAGATCACTCCGGGCATGCTGATGGCTGCCGCCCGGCTCGATATCCCCTGCATCGTGGTAACTGCCGGACCGATGATGAGCGGCCGGGGGGAGGGGGATCGCAAGTACTCCTTCGTGACCGATACCTTCGAGGCGATGGCCCGTTACAAGGCCGGCGTGATCGACGCCAAGGAGCTCCAGGTTTGCGAGGATAACGCCTGTCCCGGAATGGGCTCCTGCCAGGGGCTGTTCACCGCCAACACCATGGCGATCCTGACCGAGACCCTGGGGATGAGTCTGCCCCGCTGCGGCACGGCCCTGGCGGTGTCGGCGCTGAAGCGGCGGATCGCCTTTGCCTCCGGCGAGCGGATCGTCGAGCTGGTACAGAACAATGTGACCCCGCGGAGCATCCTGACCCGCGCTGCCTTCGAAAACGCCATCCGGGTCGACCTGGCCCTGGGAGGCTCGTCCAATACGGTTCTCCACCTGCTGGCCATCGCCCGCGAGGCAGGAGTCGACTTGCCGCTGGAGACCTTCGACCAATTGGCCAAGGAGACCCCGCAGCTGGCGTCCATGAACCCGGCCGGCGAGCATTTCATGGAGGACCTGGACACGGCCGGCGGCGTGGCCGGCGTGCTCAAACAGTTAGGCAACAAAATCAAAGACAATCCTACGGTACTGGGTATTTCGACCCTGCAGCTGGCTGCCAGTGTCGAAAATGTCGACGAAACGGTTATTCGGCCGCTCGACAACCCGGTCAAGCAGGAAGGAGGGATAGCTGTCCTCTTCGGCAACATTGCGCCGAAGGGGGCGGTTGTCAAGCAGTCCGGCGTGTCAGCGGCCATGATGCAGTTCGAAGGGACGGCCCGCTGCTTCGATTCCGAGGAGGCTGCCATGGCTGCCATCATGGAAGGCCGGATCACGTCCGGCGATGTGGTGGTGATCCGGTACGAGGGGCCGAAGGGTGGTCCGGGGATGCGGGAGATGCTGGCTCCGACGGCCGCCATTATGGGGATGGGGCTCGGCGATTCGGTGGCGCTGATCACCGACGGACGCTTTTCCGGCGGCACCCGCGGGCCATGCATCGGCCACATCTCTCCCGAAGCAGCCGAGGGGGGACCCATCGCCCTGATCGAGGAGGGGGACCGGATACGTCTCGATATCCCCAACCGCCAGTTGCAGCTCCTGGTGGACGACGAACTGCTGGCGGCCCGACGGACGCGCTGGACGGCCCCGGAACCGAAGATCAGGACCGGCTGGCTGGCCAGGTATGCCAAGGTGGTGACCTCGGCCCATACCGGTGCGGTAACCACGGCGGAATAACCATGATTGTAGGGGTGATCCTTGTGATCGCCCATGTTCAGGGCAAACACAAGGTTTGCCCCTACAGAGGGACATATATATGAAAATAAACGGAGCACGAATGCTTCTGGAGTGCCTGAAGCGGGAAGGGGTCGATACGGTTTTCGGCTATCCCGGCGGCACGGTCATCAATATCTACGACGAAATATTCAGCTTCAAGGGGATCCGGCACATCCTGCCGCGCCACGAGCAGGCCGGCGTGCATGCGGCCGACGGCTATGCCCGCGCCACCGGCAAGGTCGGTGTCGCCATCGCCACCTCCGGCCCCGGCGCAACCAACACCGTTACCGGCATTGCCACGGCGTACATGGATTCCATTCCGCTGGTCATCATTACCGGTCAGGTCCCCACGGCCCTGATCGGCAACGATGCCTTCCAGGAAGTGGACATCATCGGCATTACCCGTCCCTGCACCAAACACAATTTCCTGGTCCGGGACGTCAAGGAACTGCCGACCATTATGAAGAAGGCCTTCTACATTGCCCGTACCGGCCGTCCCGGCCCGGTGCTGGTGGACATCCCCAAGGATGTGCAGATCGCCCTGGCCGAGTTCAAGTACCCGGAGACCATCGAGATCCGCAGCTACAAGCCGACCGTTGAGGGGCACCCGAAGCAGATCGAGCGGGCCGTGGCCATGCTGATGACTGCCAGGAAACCTGTGGTCTACGTGGGGGGGGGCGTCATCCTGGGCAATGCTTCCGAGGAGTTGACCCGGCTCTGCACAATGCTGAACGTACCGGTGACCACCACCCTCATGGGGCTCGGCGCCTATCCGGAAAATGCGCCCAATGCCCTGCGGATGCTCGGCATGCACGGCACCTACTATGCCAACATGGCCGTGACCCATACCGATGTGCTGGTGGCAGTCGGTGCCCGCTTCGACGACCGGGTGACCGGCAAGCTCTCCACCTTTGCGCCCCATGCCAAGATCATCCACATCGACGTGGACCCGACTTCCATCAAGAAGAATGTCCGGGTAGACCTCCCCATCGTGGGCGACGTGAAGGACGTCCTCGCCAAGATGATCAAGGAGGTCGAGGCGCATCCCGGCAAGCTGGCAGAGTTCCTGGAAGGGATCAAACTTTGGCAGACCGAGATCGAGGGGTGGAAGGCCAAGCATCCGCTGACCTACAAGCATGCCGCTGCGGTCATCAAGCCTCAGTACGTCATTGAGAAGCTGCGCGAACTCTCGGAACCGGACGCCATTGTTGCCACCGACGTGGGACAGCACCAGATGTGGACCGCCCAGTTCTTCACCTTTACCAGCCCCCGCACCCTCCTTTCCTCCGGCGGACTCGGCACCATGGGGTACGGTCTGCCGGCGGCCATGGGTGCCCAGGCGGCCTTCCCGGACCGGCAGGTGATCGCGGTCTGCGGCGACGGCGGTTTTCAGATGAACATGCAGGAGATTGCCACCCTGGTCCAGAACCGCCTGCCGGTCAAGATCGTCATCCTGAACAACAACTTCCTGGGGATGGTCCGCCAGTGGCAGGAACTTTTCTTCGACAAACGCTACTCGCAGACCTGCATGGAACTGCCGATCGACTTCATCAAGCTGGCCGAGGCGTTCGGCGCCACCGGTTTTCAGGCCACCAGGCATGACGAGGTGGAGGAGACCATCAGGAAGGGGTTTGCCACACCCGGACCGGTCATCATGGAGTTCAAGATCGCCCGGGAGGAGAAGGTGCTCCCCATGGTGCCTGCCGGGGCGTCGCTGAACGAGATGGTGCTGAACGCGTAATGACCCTTTTGATGGAGGTTCTTCCATGACACACACAATTTCGGTTCTCGTCGAGAACGAATTCGGAGTACTATCGCGGGTGGCGGCGCTTTTCTCCGGCAGGGGGTTCAATATCGACTCCCTGGCGGTGGCGCCGACCAATGATGAAGCTATTTCCCGGATTACGCTGGTTACCCGCGGTGACGAGCAGATTCTGGAGCAGATCACCAAGCAGTTGAACAAGCTGATCGACGTGATCAAGGTGATCGATTTCACGGACGGCAGCGCCATCGAGCGGGAAATGGCGCTGGTGAAGGTGTCGGCCGAGGACGACAGCCGGACCGAGGTCTTAAGGATCGTGGACATCTTCCGGGCCAAGATCATCGATGTCACCCCCAAGTCGTATACCATCGAGGCAACCGGCGCGCCGGCAAAGATCGATGCCATCCTGGAACTGCTCCGGCCACTGGGGCTGAAGGAGCTGGTCAGGACCGGGGCGGTGGCTATCGGTCGCGGCTCCAAAGGTTGGAAAGGTTAAGAACCGTAGCCCGGCAGCGCCCCTACACGAGCCATCCCGAATGGCAATAGAATCACGTGCCAGAGTTTATCTGCGCAGAAAATACATGGAGGAAGCACATGAACGTTTATTATGACAAAGATTGTGATCTCGCGATCATCAAGGGCAAAAAAGTGGCGGTGGTTGGCTACGGTTCCCAGGGGCACGCCCATGCCTGCAACCTCAAGGATTCCGGGGTTGACGTGACCGTGGCCCTTCGCGCCGGTTCGACCTCGGCGGTCAAGGCACAGAATGCCGGTCTGAAGGTGGCGAGCGTTGCCGACGCCGTGGCCGCGGCAGACCTGGTGATGATCCTTACCCCCGACGAGTTCCAGTCCCGGCTCTACCGCGACGAGATTGAGCCGCAGCTGAAGCAGGGCGCCACCCTGGCCTTTGCCCACGGTTTTGCCATCCACTACAACCAGGTCGTCCCCCGGCCCGACCTCGACGTGATCATGATTGCCCCCAAGGCACCGGGTCACACGGTCCGCTCCGAGTTCGTCAGGGGGGGCGGGATTCCCGACCTGATCGCGGTATTCCAGGACGCTTCGGGCAAGGCCCGCGAGGTGGCGCTTTCCTATGCCAGCGCCATTGGCGGCGGCCGTACCGGCATCATCGAAACCACCTTCAAGGACGAGACCGAGACCGACCTGTTCGGCGAGCAGGCCGTGCTGTGCGGCGGGGCGGTGGAGCTGGTCAAGGCCGGCTTCGAGACGCTGGTGGAGGCGGGGTATGCCCCGGAGATGGCCTACTTCGAGTGCCTGCACGAGCTCAAGCTGATCGTTGACCTGATGTACGAAGGTGGCGTTGCCAACATGAACTACTCCATCTCCAACAATGCCGAATACGGCGAATACGTCACCGGTCCGCAGGTGATCAACGAGCAGAGCCGTAAGGCGATGAAGGAGTGTCTGGCCAATATCCAGAACGGTGAGTACGCCAAGCGTTTCATCCTCGAAGGGGCGGCCAACTATCCCGAGATGACGGCACGCCGCCGGCTCAATGCCGCCCATCCGATCGAAGTGGTTGGCGAGCGGCTGCGGAGCATGATGCCCTGGATCAAGAAGATCGTCGACAAGACCAAGAACTAGGAGAACAGCGGCACTTTCCGTAAGGGCCGGGCGGGGTTGGTAATTTCCAGTGCCCTTGCCCGGCCTTTCTGCTGAAGGTGTCTCCGTATTATGCGCAATACACATACACCGATAGCTGTCGAAGGTTTCCCGTTCATTGCCATCGCTGCCGCGTTCACGGCCGTTGTTGCCTTTCTGTACTGGCGCACCTGCTCTGCCTGGCTGCTTGCGTTAGTTTGTTTCCTGCTGCTCCTGACCGGCTTCATTGTCTTCTTTTTCCGCAATCCCCAGCGGACCGGTACCAGTGACGAACGTGCCGTGCTGGCCCCGGCCGACGGGGTCATCGTCTACCTGGGCGATGCCCACGAGGAACATTTGGGGCAGGAGATGAGCAAGGTGAGCATCTTCATGTCCGTCTTCAATGTGCACGTGAACCGGGCGCCACTTACCGGTCGGGTGGTTGATACCTTCTACGTGTCCGGCAAGTTTCTGGACGTGCGGGACGAACGCGCCACCTTCGAAAACGAGCGGCTTGGCATCATCCTGGAGACGGCCAGGGGAGTGAAGATTGTCGTGGTGCAGGTGGCCGGACTTATTGCTCGTCGGATTGTCTGTTATGCTAAAAAAGGTGATACACTCGAACGGGGAAGACGGTACGGGCTGATCCGTTTCGGCTCCCGGCTCGACGTATATCTTCCCAAGGGGACCGAAATCAAGGTCGCCATGGGTGAGAAGACCCGTTGTGGCGAAACAGTGCTGGGGATACTGCCGTGAGCGAGGAAAAGAGCCACCGAATCGAGAGCATGCGTAAGGGGATCTATATCCTCCCCAATCTCTTTACTACTGGCAGCCTCTTTGCCGGTTTTTACAGCATGGTGGCCACCATGGGGGGGGATTACCGGACCGCGGCCATCTGGATTCTGGTGTCGTCGGTGTTTGACGGTCTGGACGGCAAGGTGGCCCGGGCAACCGGCACCACCAGCAAATTCGGTGTGGAGTACGACTCCCTGGCCGACCTAGTGGCGTTCGGCGTGGCGCCCGGCCTCCTGATGTTCTCCTGGGCGCTGAAGCCGTTCGGCCGCCTGGGGTGGCTGGCGGCCTTCCTGTTCGTCGTCTGCGGGGCACTGCGGTTGGCCCGCTTCAACGTGCAGGTGGACACCGTCGAAAGCAAGCGGTTCATCGGCCTTCCCATTCCGGCAGCGGCGAGCATGGTCTCGTCAACGGTCATCTTTTTCTACCATTTCGGCTGGCCCGGTTCGTACAAAAAGCTGGCCATCCTGGTTCTCATCTACTTCCTGGCGTTCCTGATGGTCTCCGGGGTCAAGTATTATTCCTTCAAGGACCCGGAACTGATCAAGCGCCAGCCGTTCGGGTTCCTGGTCCTGGCGGTCCTGCTCATCATCATCATTGCCGCAGAGCCGGCAATCATGATGTTTGTGTTCTTCCTCTGCTATATCCTGTCCGGCCCGATTACCTACCTCGTTACCTGGCCCAGGCGCCGGCGCCTGGAGAAGGCCGTGCACAAGGGGCATGAAGCCATCGCCTCCGGCGGCAAGAAATAACTCGTTACATGCATAGCGCAGAAAAGGCCCGTCGGCATTGCCGGTGGGCCTTTTTGCATCTGCGAAAGAATTGCTTTACCGCTTCCCTGCTGCGGGAGACCAGGGAACGTCCCTGATATGGGCGGCGAGTTCATCCTTCGTGTAACGGTTGACCCGGCGCAGCGCCAGGGTGACGACCAGCGCCAGGGGCAGGACGATGATGAACAAGCCGGTGACCGCGATGGTCATCTCACCGATTACCATGGCCATGGTCAGGTTGAAGCCGAGCACCGATAGGTAGAGGATCGGCCCCAGGAGCGCACTGAACAAGAAGTTCCCCACCCCGGCCGGCGGCTTGTCGGTGGGCTTGCCGGAGGCTGCCAGTCGTTGTAGGGTGAAGATCATGGCCGCGCTCACCAGCCACCACCCCAGGTAATTGGAAAGGGGAACGCCGAAATGGTACCCCTGCTCGCGATAGCCGTAAATCTGCCCCAGGAACCAGCGGTTCCCCTGGAGCGAGACCGGGTCGATGATGATGTCCAGGTAGGCCTGGAGCAGGGAACCGAGGAAGAGTGCGGCAAACGATCTCCGGATGGCGCGGGTCTCCAGCGGAACCAGTTGCCAGCGCCAGGACTTGAGTGGCGAGAGGACGAACAGGGCCGTGGCATAGCTGCAATAGCAAAGGAAAACGTAGGAAAGGGAGTCGAAGAACGGCACCCCCGCGATCCAGAGTTCTTTTGCACTGGTCTTGTCGACGTAGTAGTACCAGCCGTAGGGGAAGCCGGTGTTGATGGAGGAGACTTCGGAGGCAAAGGAGATCAGGTAGCCGCAGCCGGTAAAGGCCAGGGTCCGGCGCCAGCCGATATGGGGGACCGCAGCCAGGAGAAAGGCGGCAAAGAAGGCGAAAACGTACGGCCGCATGGTGACCGTACCAACGGCGATCTGCAGGAAGTCAGGCAAGACAGTACTCCGGAAGTAAGTATCAGGGTTACCGCAAAGAAGAAAATGAAAGAGAAACAGCGTACAAGAAAGCCGTCAGTTTGATCCAGAGCCCAGAAGGTAGCTGGAACATGCAGGTTGCTCAAAAATAGTCAGATTGTCGCACCCGCAGCGAGCACCGCGGAGGCGTAGCAGCGCTACGCCGCACAAGGCGGCTCGCGAGGACGGCGGCAAGATGGCTGTTTTTCAGCAACCTGCTTAGAAAAGCGTGCCGATGATGCTGCCGAGGACCGAGATCGGGCCGCTGTCACCCAGACCTTCGGCCGCCTTTTCCACCTTCTTCATGGCGGCTGTGGTATCCCGGTAGAGTTTGTCCTCGTTCACCAACTTGCCCAGGGTTCCTTCGCCGGAATTGATCTTCTGGCTGATCTCCTTGATGTTTTTGGAGGCGTCGCGCAGTTCGGTGTAAAGGGCCTCGTCATTAACCAGCTTGCCTGCCGTCCCCTCTCCGCGGTTGATCTTGCCGGCGATCTCCTTGATGTCCTTGAAGCCGGTGCTCATCTCCCTGGCCCCGTCCTTCAGGCTGGCAACCGCTTCCCTGGCATCGTTGTACAGGGCCGGATCGTTGACCAGCCTGCCGATGGTGCCATCACCCTTATCGATCTTGGTAGTCACACTCTTTAGGCTGACGATGGCATCGTTGGCATTTGTGTAGAGCGCCTTGTCGTTCAACAGCAGGGCCAATGAGCCGTCGCCCCGGTCAATTTTGTCGGTGATGCTCCGGAAATTGGCCACGCTCTGTTGCAGATTGGTCCGGTTATCGTCCAGCATGGCCGATATCTTTTTCAGGACCTCGTCCTGGTTCCGGTTCAGGTTGTTGATCAAGGTCTTGGCGTCCTTGGTCAGCGCGCCCACGTTGTCGACGATGACGTCGATGTTGGCCGAGTCCTTGCCGTACAGGGTGCCGCCCGGTTCCAGGACAGGAGCCTTCGGTGTCCCCAGAGAGATGCTCAGGAACTGTCCCCCCAGGAGGTTGGTGAGACGGAGGCTGGCCACACTGTCGGTTTTGATCTGGGTTCCCGGTTTGACGTCAAAAACAAGCTCGACGTTTTCATCCTTGACGTTGATCTCCTTGATCCGGCCCACGTCCACCCCGACCAAGCGTACCGGGTCACCGAGCTTGAGGCCGGTGACGCTGGAGAGATAGGTCCGGTAACGGATCTGTTTTTCGAAGGGGTTCCATTTTTCACCCACTTCCAGAAGTCCGCCAAGGATGATCAGGCTGACGATAAAGAATAAGCCTACTTTCTTTTCAGTGGAAAATGCCATGGACTGCTCCTATCGTTTCGAACCTCACATCAGGATGCGGGTGAGGAAGTAGTCGGCAACAAGAATCAGCATGAATGAAAGGACTACGGAACGGGTGGTGGATACCCCGATCCCGCGGGCGCCCCCGCTGGTGTTGAAACCGACGTAGCATGAGACCAGGGCGATGATCCCGCCGAAGGCAGTTGCCTTGATCAGTCCGTTGCCCACTTCCTTGATCTTTAGAGCGTTGGTCAGGCTGTCATAGTAGGTGTAGTATGACACAAAAATCTGCGGATGCAGGTTGCTGATGATCGCCCCGCCGGTGATGCCGATCAGGTCCGAGTATACCACGAGGGCCGGAACGCAGATCAGGCACGCAATGAGCCTCGGCATGGCCAGGTAGCGGACCGGGTTGATGTCCAGGGTCTTCAGGGCGTCGATTTCCTCATAGACCTTCATGACGCCGATTTCGGCAGCCATGGCCGAGCCGGCCCGGCCGGCAACCAGGAAGCTGGTCATGACCGGACCAAGTTCCCGCACCATGGAGTGGCCGACAATGGCGCCGATGATGTCCTGGCTGCCGTATTTGTTCAATTCCACCCCGGTCTGGAGCGCCAGAACCATGCCGACGAAAAAGGCCATGACCGAGGCAACCGGCAGGGTTTCGTAGCCGATGATCATCATCTGGGTGGCGATGCTCGGCAGGTTGCGGGGGATCTCCCTGAAAAAATAGAAGGTCTGGCCGAGGAGAATGATCATCTCCCCGACGATCTCGTTAAAACGGATCAGATGTCTGCCGATGAATTCGAACGGTTTCATGGGTTAATGCCCCCGTTGGCGCGCGTCACGGTCTTGTGCTCGGGCGATCCGCTTCCCCAGGAGATGCCGAAGGGGAGCCAGAAGAGTCGGACCGATTTCCCTTCCCGGTCGGTCGTATAGCGGAACAGCCCCTTGAGGAGTTGGAGGTCGGACGTAGCCGTGGTGGAACGGTAGCGCAGCAGCGGGAACAGCTCGTACGCAAGGGCGTCTTTACGCGCCTCGTGCCAGTAGAGGTTCCAGGCAAAGGATGCTGCCGAGTCGCCGTTATCGTTCCACCTTTGCTGATAGAGCCGCCAGAAAGGGGCCCAACTGCGCTCGATCCCCTCCCTGTCCAGCACCGGCTCCACTGGTGCGGGAAAGCTGAACGACTTCACGTTGTCGGTGGTGCGATTGTAGACGAAGAGGGGCCAGAAGGCGATCCGTTGCCGGCTGGCGCCGTCGGCCGGCCAACTTTCGCGGTTGTTGCTGTACAGAAAATAGAGCAACCGCTCCTTTTCCTGACGAAAGGAGGGGGCGACCGACGTTTCTTCCTTGTAGAGCGGCCACAGGTACCAGCGTTTTTCGTCGTCGCCGTTACGCTCCCGGTCGAAGAACGGCAGGAAGCGGGTGACGTTCCGTTTTTCGCCCCGCACAACCTGCCAGAATGGCCAGAGTAGATTCCACCCCTCCTCTTTCGGGTCCCGGTTCTCGTAGTGGCCGAAAAATGGCCAGAGGTAGTCCCGTACTGTCAGCTTGGGGGAGTCTACGGTCGCGTAGAGCGGCAGGATCTGGAACCTGCTGATGGGGTTGTCCGTATTGAGGCCCTTTTCTTCCTGGTGGAAGAATGGCCAGAGGGCAAAGCGCTTACGGTAGACCCCTTCCTTGGCCGACTGTCCGTACAGGGGCCAGAATGCATAGCCTGACTCCCGTTCGCCGCGGGTGACCGAGAAAAAGGGGTAGAGCACGTTGTAGTTGGTGGTTCCCTTGTTGACAGTCCGGCCGTAGAGCGGGAAGAGGAGATAGTGGTATTCGTCCCGCCAGAACCGCTCGTAGATATCCCCGTAGAAGGGGAGGACCGAGGTGTAGGGGCCGTATTTCTTCGATGTTCCGGTAATGTAGAACGGGAAGACCATGAAGTCCCGCTCCCGCTCTTCTTCCCGGTCCTTCCGGAACAGGTTCTTCTGGTAGAGCTTCAGTACCTGGAAACGGGTGACATCCGGAGTGCTCTCGCTGGAGGCGAGCGGGTAGAGGTACTCGGTGGCGGCTGTTTCGTTTTTTTTGTTGCCGGTACGGAAGAAGAGGGGGCGAACGGCAACGGTCGACTGGTCCTTCTGGTTCTGGAATTTGAAAAGCGGCCCGAGGATGCTCAGATTGCTGAACCCTTCAGCCGGGCTTTCCCGGTAGTCGATCAGGGGCCAGAGGGTGAAAATGGTCCCTTCGGCAGAGCCTGTCCCGTCAGCCAGGGCAGACCGATGCGGTACGAGGACCGCAAGGAGGGCGACCAGGAGGCAGATCTGCGATATGGGAAGCAGGCGCATGTTCACGGGTATCTTGTCCGGGGCGCTGCCGGGATGTACGAATCTGGTTCCCGGTACAACGCGAAAGCAGTGCATATTATCCCTGCCAGAGGCGCAGAGTCAACCCGAAAGCGGTATAAAATACGGACTGACAGCTGCTGCAAACGAAAAAACCCGCTTTGTCGGCGGGCTTTTTCGTTTGCAGGGGGAAGAGCTGGTTAATCAATACTTCTGGTCGGCGAAGTCGACCCAGCCGCCGGCCGTCACCAGCGCCTTGTCGAAGGGGGAGACGTCGAAGCTGAAGGTTTTCTGCTTCCCTCCGCCGCTCATGGTAAGGGTCTGGGCTTCAATGTCGATGGAGATAGTGGCATCGGCATCGTTCACATGGGAAAAGATCAGGTCGAGGTCTTCCTTGGGGAGTTCGATGGCCGCCATGCCGCAGTTGAACATGTTCTGCCGGAAAATGCGGGCAAACGATTCTGCGATGACCGCCGTGATGTCGTTTACCTCGAAGACCCAGGGGGCGTGCTCCCTGGACGAGCCGCAGCCGAAGTTCGCCCGGCTGACGATGACCCGGGCCGCTTTCGTCTTCTCCCCTTTGGGATCGAAGCCGGGGAGCTTCAGGTCTTCAAGGATGTAGGGCTTTAGGTCTTCTTTGGTGATTTCAGTCAGGTACTTTGCCGGGATGATCTCGTCAGTGTTGATATCCGACCGGTCAAGGAAAAGGACCGGTCCGCCAAACGTTTTCATATATTCGTTCTCCTTATGCATGAATGTAGTGGAGCGGTTGCCGCGCCCGGGCGGGGAGACCCCGCCCCTACAGGTACTTTCTCGGGTCGGCGATCTTTCCTTCTATGGCCGTGGCCGCGCTGGTGGCCGGCGACATGAGATGCACCATGCCACCCTTTCCCATGCGACCCATGAAGTTCCGGTTGGTCGTGGAGGCGCAGACCTCTCCTTCCGCCAGCACGCCGTTGCTCATGCCGAGGCAGGCGCCGCAGGTCGGGTTGGTGACACAGAAGCCGGCTTCCATGAAGATGTCGATCAGCCCCTCGTGCAGCGCGTCCTGGTAAATCTTCGGGGTGGCCGGCGACAGAATGCCGCGCACCGTCGGGGCGATCTTCTTCCCTTTCAGGATCTGCGCGGCAATCCGCAGGTCTTCCAGGCGGCCGTTGGTGCAGGAGCCGAGGTATACCTGATCGACCTGCTCACCGGCGAGTTCGCCGACCGGTTTCACCTGGTCCGGTTTGTAGCCGAACGTGACCGTCGGCTCCAACTTGGAGACGTCGAACTCCAGGACCCTGTCGTAGGTAGCGTCTTCGTCGGACCACCACGTGCGGAAATCGGCCAGGGCTGCCTCTTTAGAGGCGTAATCGCTCTGGATGAACGGCCAGAGGTAGTCGACGGTAACGGCGTCGGGCATGCAGATGCCGGAGGTGCCGCCGGCCTCGATGGCCATGTTGGAGAGGGTCATGCGGGATTCCATGGTCATGGCATCGACCACTGGTCCGCGGAATTCCAGGACCCGGTCGGTGGCGCCGTTCACGCCGAGTTGGCCAATGATGTAGAGGATGACGTCCTTGGCGAACACCCCTTTCGGCAGCGAGCCGTTAAGGTTGATCCGAATGGTTTTCGGCTCGCGAAAGGCGCAGACCCCTTTGAGGATGCCCACTTCCAGGTCGGTCGTCCCCACCCCGGCGGCAAAGGCGCCGAAGGCACCGTGGGTGCAGGTGTGGGAATCGCCCATGATGACCGTATAGCCGGGCCGGATGAACCCTTTTTCCGGAAAGAGGGCGTGACAGACGCCGTTGGCGCCGATGTCGAAGAAGTCCTTGATATTGTGCCGGCGGGCCCAGTCCCGGAGGATCTTGGCCTGGGTGGCTGTTTTGGAGTCCTTGCTCGGCGTCACATGGTCTACGACCGCCTTGATCTTCCCGGTATCAAAGATTCGGTCTTTGCCGCGGGCCATCAGGTCGGCAATGGCAATGGGGGTGGTGATTTCGTGGCAGAGGACCACGTCAAGTTTCAGAACCTTGGTTCCCGGGAATGGCTCGTTCACCAGGTGGGTGGCAAAAATCTTTTCAGCAGTGGTTTTTCCCATAAGTAGCAGCTTCCTTTCAGGGCTTGAGTCGCGTAGCCAGCATACTGTAAACAAAACGTGGTGAGCGTGCAATGTAATCTTTGTTCGATATCCTTTAACATTTGCTACCCCTGCGACACGGTGTTATAATCCGCGCTCATTTTCTCATGGGGAGCCACGTGCCGATGGAGCTGAGTTTTACACACAAGAACGGAGAGATCGATGCCCTGATTGACCAACTGGTCGCGAAGGCTGAAGGGGTGCACCATGCCGGCCTGGTGCGCGAGATGATCATCTCTGCCCTCAAGGCGGGACAGGAAACCAGCTACCTGGCCGACCTGAAGATGCTCAACAACACCATGAAGGAGATGCGTTACACCAACAAGGTCTTCAGCCCCTATCGACACCGGAAGAAGGTGACCATCTTCGGTTCGGCGCGTACCGAGCCCAGTGAACCGATCTACCAGACCTGCATCCAGTTCAGTCGCGAGCTGGCCGCCCGTGGCTATATGATCATCACGGGTGGCGGTGGGGGGATCATGCGGGCGGGGAACGAGGGGGCCGGCAGCGAGAATTCCTTTGCCGTCAATATCCGGCTGCCGTTTGAACAGTCGCCCAACGTGGTAATGGCCAGGAATCCGCGGCTCGTTACCTACAAGTACTTCTTCAACCGCAAGGTGGCCTTTGTCAAGGAGTCGGACGCCATTTCCGTCTTCCCCGGCGGGTTCGGTACCCTGGATGAGGCGATGGAGGTCTTTACCCTTATCCAGACCGGCAAGACCTCTCCCAAGCCGCTCGTGCTGGTGGATGACGAGAGTGGCTACTGGGATCGCTGGTTCGAATTCATCAAGAGGGCGCTTCTGGTACGGGGGCTGATTTCCGGCGAGGATTTTTCGCTCTTTACCATAACGAAGAGTGTCGAAGAGGCAGTTCAGGCCATCGAGGATTTTTACCGGAACTATCATTCGCTGCGTTTTGTCGACGGTCTGCTGGTTATCCGGCTCAACAAGGAGCTGTCGGATGGTGAGATCGCCGAACTGGAGAGCGAGTTCCCGGAGCTTCTTCGTCCCGGCAGCCGGATGGAGCGGTCGGGGCCGCTTTCCGAGGAGTCTGACGAGCCGGATCTGCTGGAGCTTCCCCGGCTGGTTATGAAGTTTGATCACCAGCACTATGGGCTGTTGATGGCCTTTATCAGAAAAGTGAACACGTTGTAATGTTTTGGTTGAAAAGGTGGAAAATGCCTTGACAGTATTTGCGGTGGATGGTATGCTATCCACCGCAGTAGGATTCGGAAGTTTTTGCAGTATCAGGAAATCTCGCCGTTCGCCAGAAGAACCGTAGTTTTCCTGCCTCAAGACTCCGGCAGCTGCAGTAACCTTCACAATCCGGCACCAGGCCGGAGCAACAAAAGGCAAAAGGAGGCAGGAAAAATGGCACAGGGTAGGGTTAAGTGGTTTAACGACGCTAAAGGGTTCGGTTTCATCGAGCAGGAGAACGGCGACGACGTGTTCGTACACTTCTCGGCAATCATGAGCGAAGGCTTCAAATCGCTGGCAGAAGGTGAAGCGGTTACCTTCGACGTGGTCAACGGACCGAAAGGTCTGCAGGCTGCCAACGTTCGCAAGGCCTAATCAGGCAGTCGGGTAAACCCGAAATCAGAAAAGCCCCGCTGGGATGCCAGTGGGGCTTTTTTGTGTTTGCTCTCTTCCAGAGGGAGAGGTCTGGATGGATCAAGGCTGAAGTTACTAAGAAGTTTTACTTCGCACATTCAGTTTCGTCCTATCGGGACAGAATGCCTGTAGCCGGGGGGATTCATCCCCCGGTAGGGGCTAGCGCAGTCCTTCAGTCACGTACGTGACGAAAACGATATAATATAATCCGCGCGTCCCGGCGATAAATCGCCGGGCTACGGGCATTCTGTCCCAACGGGACGTAATCTGACAAAATAAGAATTAATGCCCAGAACGCCTTCTTCCGGTTACTGTGCTACCAATGACCATCAGGGTTAATATGAGGGCGATGACGGTCCCTTTCCCGTGAGCTACGGCGAAGACCACGGGCGTGAGAAGGAAGCGGGTAGCGGTCCTGAGCGTTTCGTGGCGGGCTATGACGTCGGCCAGTGGCGGGCTGAGGCGATAGTAGAGCGCAACCATCTGCCGGCCGGCGGCGTTGGTCAGAAGGAATCGGTCGCGAAAATCCCGCAGCACCTGGACCTTCGGGTGGAGGTAGCTGCCGTAGGCGGCCGTGGCGATGAAGCAGCCGCCACCGCCGCCTCCGCCTGTTGAAGTCGTCGGGGTTGTCGTCGTTGGTGGAGGGCCTGACGGTGGGACGGTAGGCGTGCTGCCGTCGCTGGCAAAGGCGATGGACTGGTTGTCGCTCGTGCTGGTGTTGGTGATGATGAGCATCGCCTCGGATGTGGTGGCGCTGCTGAAGCCGGTGATGACGATTTTGCTCGCGAACGTGTCGAACGGGAACTCGACGAAGGTACCGTCGGTGAGCTTTTTCAGGGCAGTGATGGCCATGGTCACCGGTTTCGTGCTGAAGGTGAGAGACAGGTCGGTAGGTGCTGAGGTATCCTTTGACAGCTTCACATACCCGATGGAGTAGTGGGGAAGTGTGATGACCGGTGAAGGGGTGGTGGTTGATGTGATGGGAAAGGCCGAATAGGAGGCGACTGGCACAATGGGGTGCTGGTAGATGATGGGTATATCGCCGACATGACTCTGCCAGTCGCGTTTGTAAAGGCGCCGGCTGAAGTCGAAATAAGAGGAGCCGACTGTGGTCCCCTTCCCTTGAAGGACGGCATCCATCACCGGGGTCATGGGGATATCGGCGCCTGTCGGTGACGGGATTTTGGCTAGCTGTTCCCAGAAGTTCCTGATGATGGTCGGGTTATAGGTCTCGGCCAGATACCGGTTGTATATCCAGCGGCTGTAACCACCGCCGGTGTTGACATCCACGGCAGTATTGAGACTCAGGTTGGTGTTCTGCATGAACGGTGGCAGGTAGTTGTAAAGCTGGTTAACCGAATCATACACCTCGTCTTCCATCCAGGTGGAGGTGGCCTCGGCGTACCATACGTCGAAGAAGAAATTGTAGCCGTACTGGATGGCGTGGTGGAACTCGTGGGCCGCTGTGATCTGGAGCGCCTTTGTGGCCTTTACGCTTGCGGTGTCGTTACCCGGGATCGAGTTTTGAAAAATAGTATTGAGAAAATCTTTGTCAATGACTATGTAGCTTGAATAAGACGTTGCGGTTATAGCCGCATCAGACTGGGTGAAGCCGAATTCCGACTGGGTGCTGAGTGCCTGCAGATAGACGTCGTAGATTCCGCCAGATACGGGTGGAGCGTTATATACCATCGAGGTGATTTCGGTCTTATAGACATTCTCGAATGTATCTGCAACGGTGGTGATCCATGTGTTGAGCGGGACAAGTGGGGTAGGCAGGTCAGTTCCGGAGGTGGCGTAGTGGATTCTGAAGTGGCCGCCGCTTGACGGAATGATGGTTTCGCCGGTGAGCACCGGTGCTGCAACATACTTGGCCAGGACCACCTGGGTCGCGGTGGCCAGCTTGCTCCAGTCCCGCGAGACGCCGCGACGGAGCGGCATGCCGCAGTGGGCGCCGACAGTGGCTGGTTCGGTCTGGAGGATGGCGCCGGCCAGAGGGGGGTTCCCACCACTGGCGCCGGTGAAGGCGTTGAGGTAGTAGTCATCCAGTTCGCCACCGTGGGCCAGAAGCGGCAATGCTGCCAGCACCAATGAGCAGAGAAACATCGTCAGCCGTTTCATGTCAGTCCACCATCCTTTTTCCGCCCCGCAGGGGGATGAGGGTTGTCTTGTCCGGTTCGATGGTCACGGTCCCGGAGTCGGCCCCGCTGCGCACTTCATAACGACCGGGCGGCAGGGCGAGAGTGAAGAACCCGTTCCCGTCGCAACGGGTTTCCTTTTCTACGCCGGCGCCGCGCACCGTCACCGGCATGTCGGGCCGCGGCAGAAATGCCGGGTGGCTGCCGAGCTTGCCGCCGCTCTGCTGGATATAGCAGATGCCGGCCAGCGCGCCGGTTTCCGGGGGAAGGGGGCGGGTTTTCCCGGGAGAACCTTCCTGGAGCAGCTTGGGGTAGTGGCCGATCCTGGTTGCTATTGCCGGCTGGCCCACTCTGCTCTCCTCTCGGAACGCGCTGCCGTCAAAGTACATGGTGCGGCTATCGTCGGGCCGGCTTCCCATCGGCAGACCCGCGGCCGGGATGGTCAGGCTGGCGACAAGTGCTGCGATGAGTGCTCTCTTATGCATGGCTCTGCTCCAGATAGTTGATGATGCCTGTTGCAAGGGCCTCGGCTGCCAGCTTGCTGTTTCTGGCGAGCCGAATGAGCTGGGGGATGATCCCTGGCCGTTTCAGGATGGTGGAAAGGACCTTGACGGGCCGGATGCGCAGGTTTGCGTCGCAGAATTCGGCAACGGTGAAGCCGAGTTCCTCATCACAGTCATCGCTGATGGCCCGGATGGCCAGGAACGGAATGCCGTGCTCGCACGCTACCCGGGCTATGGCGGCGGTCTCCATCTCCAGGACCGGTGTTTCGGTGTTCTCGGGAAGTTTTCCGCGCAGTGCTGCTTTGGGCATTGTCTCGGCAGCGGTGATGAAGGTGCCGAGATGGCAGCGACTGTTGCCGGCCTTTACCATAAATTCGTCAGCAAGCGACAAGTCCGGGCCGTTCTGCTCGCTGAATCCGACTCCGTCGCTGACAAGGAGGCGCGTGGCGACCACCAGGTCGGCGACCTGCGGGCCGGGGGCAACGGCCCCTCCCAGGCCGAAGTTGATGATCAGGTCCGGGCTGGTGGTCTCCAGAAATGCCCTGGTGGCTGCTTCGGCATTTGCTGGCCCCATGCCGGACTGCAGCAGGATGAGATCCTGGTCGCCAACGCGGCCGCGGTAGAGCGGGAAGCCTGCAACCCGGTCCCTTTTGATGATGTCGACCCTCGCCAGCAGAGGTTTGATCTCTTCCGGAAGGGCGGCTATCAGGGCGATTGAGGCGGTCGGCATGGCGTCGAGCGTTTTGGACATTGCGTAAGTATATACCAGACCAACCGACCGGCCACAATCACCATTGCCAATCCACGGTAACGTCCGATTTTTGTCTTGACAAAGTTTTGGGTGCTCCTCTATATTCCATCCTTTACAAGTCCCACTGCTGCCCGTGGTTTGTCCGTTGTGGTTGGGTGGGGTAATTAACTGAAATATAAGTGATCTTGATGTTTGATACACTATCCGACAAACTTGAACTGGTATTCAAAAAGCTCCGCGGCCAGGGGGTAATGACCGAGGACAATATCAAGGAGGCGCTCCGCGAGGTGCGGCTGGTTCTCCTTGAGGCGGATGTCAACTTCAAGGTCGTGAGGGATTTTGTCGAGCGGGTGCGTGAGCAGGCCGTCGGCTCCCAGGTGCTGCAAAGCCTCAGTCCCGGCCAGCAGGTGATCAAGATCGTCCATGACGAACTGGTCGCTCTGATGGGTGGTGGCGAGGAGAACGGCCTCGATCTGGCGGCCAAACCGCCGGTGGCCATCATGATGGTTGGCCTCCAGGGTGCCGGCAAGACCACCTCCTGCGGGAAGTTGGCGCGCTTTCTCAAGGGACAGCGCCGCCGTCCGTTGCTGGTGCCGGCCGACGTCTACCGTCCGGCCGCCATCGAGCAGTTGAAGACCCTCGGTCGGCAGCTGGGGATCGAGACCTTTGACTCGCGGGCCGACCAGGACCCGGTGGAGATCTGCCGCAGCGCGATCCGTTATGCCGAGCTGAACGGTCTGGATACGGTGATTCTGGACACTGCCGGCCGTCATCAGATCGATGACTACCTGATGAACGAACTGGTCCGGATCAGGGACGAGGTTGAGCCGCGGGAGATCCTCTTCGTGGCCGACGCCATGACCGGCCAGGAGGCGGTAAACGTCGCCAGCGGCTTTAACGAGCAGCTGGAGATTTCCGGCGTGGTGCTGACCAAGCTGGATGGCGATGCCAAGGGGGGCGCGGCCCTCTCCATCAGGGCGGTCACCGGCAAGCCGGTCAAGTTCGTCGGCCTGGGCGAGAAGCTGGATGCCCTGGAGGTATTTCACGCCGACCGGCTGGTTTCCCGTATCCTTGGCATGGGTGACGTTCTCACCCTGATCGAAAAGGCCCATCAGACCTTTGACGCCAAGGAGGCAGAGCGGCTCCAGAAAAAGGTCAAAAAGGGCGATTTCGATCTGGAAGACTTTAAGAATCAGCTCCAGCAGGTCAAGAAGATGGGCTCCCTGGAGTCGATCATGGGCATGATCCCCGGTATGGGGAAGATGATGAAGCAGATGGGTAACGCCCAGCCGTCCGAGAAGGAGATGACGCGGATCGAGGCGATCATCGATTCCATGACCCGCGGCGAGCGTGCCAACCATACGATCATCAACGGCAGCCGGCGGCTGCGGATTGCCAAGGGGAGCGGAACAACGGTTCAGGAAGTGAACCAGCTGCTCAAGCGTTTCACCGAGGCCCAGAAGGTAATCAAGCAGCTCCAGAAGCTGGGACCTAAGGGGCTCATGAAGGGGCTCGGCGGGATGAAGGGGATGCTTCCTTTTTGATTTTCATGTAAAGCATGGCGTTCACCATACACCAATAAACGAACGGCGGCGACAGTCGCTGTAACACCAGGAGGAAACAATGGCAGTAAAGATCAGACTCGCCCGGGCCGGCGCAAAGAAGAAGCCCTTCTACCAGGTTGTCGTAGCTGATGAGCGGGCTCGCAGGGATGGTCGCTTCATCGCCAACGTTGGCACGTATGACCCGAACCAGAATCCGGCCGCCTGCCGCATCGATGAAACGGCGACCCTGGATTGGCTGGGCAAGGGAGCACAGCCGACCGACACCGTGAAGCAGCTCCTGAAAAAAGAAGGAATCTGGGCCAAGTTCGTTACCGCTGCCTGAGCTCGACTTTCCCCGGTCCGCCGGACACTCCAGAGCACGAGGATACCGACATGAAACAGCTCGTAGAGACCATCGCCAAAGCACTTGTTGACGACCCGACCCAGGTCAGGACCACCGAGGAGTTGGAAGAGGATACGACAGTTATCAAGCTGACGGTGGCCAAGGAGGATATGGGCCGGATCATCGGTAAGGAAGGGCGGACCGCAAAGGCCATCCGGACTCTGTTGAACGCTGTTTCGACCAAGGACAACAAGAAGGCCGTCCTCAAGATCGTCGAGTAATGTCCGGTAGCAGTGAGCTGGTTCTGTTGGGTAAGGTGGCTGGCACCCATGGCATCAAGGGCCAGTTGCGGGTAGCACCCTTTTCGGGGGAGAGCGGGACGTTTCTCTCCCTCGACAGGGTTATTTTGAAAGATACGGGCGGTAAAGAAGAGACGTATTTCGTAGCAGGTGCAGCAGCCCATGGCCGGAAGATTCTCCTTACCCTTAAAGGGATGGCTGATATCAATCAGGTGCAGCATCTGGTGGGACGTGAGATTTACGTCCAGCGCAGTCAGCTTCCGCCCCTGGCAGATGACGAGTTCTATTGGTTCGATCTGATTGGGCTTAGGGTGGTCACCGACGACGGCACGGAACTGGGCCGTCTCGAAAATATCATGGAGACCGGCAGCAACGACGTCTATCTGGTCCGGGCCAATGAAAAGGAATACCTGATACCGGCGATCGACGAGGTGGTCAAGGCCATCGACCTCGAAGCCGGCATCATGACCATAAGCCCTCTCGAAGGGCTGCTTGATCTATGAAATTCCAGATTTTGACCCTCTTCCCGGCCATGTTCCAGGGACCGCTTACCGAGAGCATTCTCCGGCGGGGCGTGGAGAGCGGCGCCATCAGCGTCGACCTCCATAACATCCGCGACTTCGCCCTGGACAGACATCGGACCGTCGATGATGCCCCCTATGGCGGCGGCGCCGGGATGGTGATGAAGGTCGAGCCGCTGGCCGCCTGCATCGAAGCGGTGAAGGCACAGGCACCGCGGGCGCGGGTAATTCTCACCTCGCCGCGCGGTGAGCCGTTTACCCAGGCAATGGCCCGGGAGCTGGCTGCCGAAGATGGTCTGATCATCCTCTGCGGCCGGTACGAAGGGATCGACGAGCGGGTCCTGGAGCTGTACGTGGACCGGGAACTCTCCATCGGCGATTTTGTCCTGACCGGCGGCGAACTGGCGGCCATGGTGATCGTGGATGCGGTTTCCCGACTGGTTCCCGGTGTCCTGGGGAGCGAGGAGTCGGCACTGGACGAGTCGTTCAGCGACGGACTCCTTGAGTATCCGCAGTACACAAGGCCTCCGGAGTTCCGGGGACGCACGGTGCCGCCGGTTCTTCTTTCCGGCAACCACCGGGAGATCGATCGCTGGCGTCGCCAGCAGGCTCTGCGCCAGACCGTGCAGCGCCGGCCCGACTTGCTGGCCACGGCGCACCTGACCCGGGAGGATGAGAAGTTCCTCCGTGAGCTTGCCGGAGAAGCGGCGCCATGAGCAGTCTGAGTATCGCCCTGATCCATCACCCGGTCTATGACAAGAACCGGCAGGTGGTGGCCACGGCCGTGACCAATCTGGACCTGCATGATATTGCCCGCGCCGCCAGAACCTACGGCCTGTTTCGTTACTACGTGGTGACACCGGTGAAGGAACAACAGGCACTGGCCAACCGGATCGTCGGTCACTGGCAGGAAGGGTGGGGGGCCGGTTACAACCCCAAGCGGAAAGAGGCCCTGTCCCTGGTGCGGGTCGTGCCGAGCCTGGATGAGGCAGTGGCCGACCTTTCGAGGGAAACGGGAGTCAAACCGCTGCTGGTGGCAACCGGCGCTGCCGAGCGGACGGATACCATCGGTTGTCCTGACCTGGCTGCACGGCTGGCAAGGGATGAACGACCCCACCTGCTGCTGTTCGGCACCGGCTGGGGGCTTACGGAAGAGGTCTTTGCCCGGGCCGACATGGTCCTGGAACCGATTCGCGGGTATGATACATACAACCACCTGTCGGTGCGGGCCGCAGCCGCCATCATCATGGACCGGCTCCGGGGCGACCGCGGACGGCAGGGTTGACAGACACTAACAGCAATCAGTCCGGTCGTCAGGACGGTTACTACTATCAAAAGCTTCGGCTTTAACCGTAGGGAGGAAAACATGAACACGATAGACAGAATCGAAATGGAGCAGATGAAGAAGAACGTGGTACCGTTCAAGCCGGGCGACACCGTCAAGGTCCACGTGAAGATCGTGGAAGGCGACAAGAGCCGTATCCAGGCCTTCCAGGGCGTATGCATCGGCCGTCAGAACGGTGGGGTCCGCGAGTCATTCACCGTGCGGAAGATTTCCAACGGCGTTGGTGTCGAAAGGGTGTTTCCGCTGCACTCCCCGACAGTGGAGACCGTTGAGGTGATCACCCGGGGCCACGTGCGCCGCGCCAAGCTCTACTACCTCCGGAAGCTCCGGGGGAAGGCGGCCCGTATCCGCGAGAAAAAGTACGTTGCAGGCGCCATCTAAGCAAGAAAAGGCCTCGGGAAACCGGGGCCTTTTGCTTATTGTGGACAACCATCCGGAGCAACCATGACCCTGACCCTGTTTGGCGACGAGCCGGCACCGACCATGTGGGAGTTCGAAGACCTTGCCCGCCGCCAGGGATACCGCTCCATTGCCGGTATTGACGAGGCCGGCCGGGGGCCACTGGCAGGACCGGTGGTGGCGGCTGCGGTGATCCTCGATAGCGGGTCTGTGGTCGACGGTATCAACGACTCCAAGAAGCTGACGGAAAAACAGCGGGAGGGACTCTTTGACCGGATCATGGCGACCGCACTGGCGGTCGGGGTGGGGATCATGGACCACGACGTCGTCGATCGGGACAATATCCTGCAGGCGACCCTGGCGGCCATGAAGCAGGCGGTGGCGCAGCTGGCAACGGCACCCGACTTCCTGCTGATCGACGGCATCTCCATGATTCCGCTCGCCGTGCCCCAGCGTACCATCAAGCAGGGTGACGGCCGTAGCGTCTCCATCGCCGCCGCCTCCATCATCGCCAAGGTGACGCGGGACCGGATGATGGTGGAGTACGACCGGCTCTACCCCGGTTACGGTCTGGCCGGCCACAAGGGGTACGGCAGCCAGGCCCACCTGGAAGCCATTGCCCGCCTCGGTCCGTCGCCGATCCACCGGACGACATTCCGGGGGGTCCGGGAACATGTGAGGAGTGGGGAGTGACGGGCGAGGAGAAACCCGTTGGCAATAACCAGAGTGTAGGCGCACAGGGGGAGGAGTTAGCGGCTAACTTTCTCCGTAAGGCCGGCTACCGGATCGTGGAGCGCAACTTCCGCTGCAAGGGGGGAGAGGCGGACATCGTGGCCCGTGACGGGAAGACCCTGGTATTTGTGGAGGTGAAGACCCGCCGCAGCATGACCTACGGCCCGCCACAGCTGGCAGTGACCTCCTTCAAACAGCGCCAGATCAGCAAGGCTGCCCTTACCTGGCTGGCCAAGAACCGACAGCAGGACGCCCCGGCCCGTTTCGACGTCATCGCCGTCATGCTCCTTGCGAACGGCACCCACCGGATCGAACATATTCCCAACGCCTTTGACCTGGCCTATTAACTTCCGCGAGACGTAAGCCATCAGATCTCGCTCGCGTGAAAAGGTTAGCGTCCTGCTGTCTTTTCCACCACCACCAGAAACGGCGCCGCCTCCGACCGGTTCAACTGGCGGGCCTGCCAGACATTGAACTCCCCTGGCACGAGTGCTTCCCCCCAGGTGCGGACCACATCCCATTCCTCGTCTCCACCCGGGTGGCCGGTGTAGACCACGACCAGGACAAAGCCGCCCGGCGCGATCAATGATGCTGCCTGCTCCAGGGCGGCCCGGGTCGATGCGGGCCTGGTAACGAATCCCTTGTCGCCGCCGGGCAGATACCCCAGGTTGAAGACCACGGCAGCGACCGGCCCGGCCACATACTGTGCCAGCCGCTCATGGCCATCCTGCACCATCTCCACCCATTCCCGGCACCCGGTTGCGCGTAGAGCCGCGTCGGTGGCAGTGATGGCCGTCTCCTGGCTGTCGAAGGCCCAGACCTTTCCCTGCGGCCCGACCAGCCCAGCCAGCAGGAGGGTATCATTACCGTTGCCGCAGGTGGCGTCAACCACCCGGTCCCCTGGCCGGACCCGTTCCCGCAGAAAGAGATGGCAGAGAGGAACGGCCCCCCGCAGGTTTTCCCCGCTCTTCGTTCCCCGTTCCTCGTTCCTCATCCTTTATTCACCAGCGACAGCACCGCCGGCAGCACCAGTACGAAGGCGATCTGGCAGGCCACCATCCCCAGGGACATGACTGCGCCGATGCTGAAGACCCCCTGGTGGTGGGCGACAATGAGGGCTCCGAAGCTGGCCATGATCGTCAGGGTGTTGTACAGGACGCCGACGCCGGTACTGCTGAAGACCACCGAGACCCCGTCACCGTCCTCGCGCCGGAAGCGGTTGATCAGGTAGATGCCCGAGTCGACCGCTATTCCCAGGACCAGCGGCAGGACGATGATGTTGGCCGAGTTGAAGTTGATGCCGAAGAGCCACATGCCGGTCACCATGAAGAGGATGCCGACCACCAGCGGCACTAGGCCGATGAGGGCGAACTTGAGGCTCCGGAAGGTGGCCACCAGGATCAGGACAATGGCCGCAAAGGCGTAGATAAAGGCGCCGAAGTAGGAGTTCCTGAGGATCGTCATCGACTCGTAGACCATGACCGGTTCGCCGGTGGCATGGGGATCGACGGTGCGGACGTCATCAAGAAATTCCTTGAGCGGTGCCCGGTCGAAGATCTCCTTCTTCGGCGCCACCTGGAGTTGGTATTTGCCGCTCTTGCCGACAAACCTGCCGTGCAGTTGGGGCGGGATGTCCGTCTCGGTCACCGGTGTGGCGGCAAGGCTCTCCCTGAGCAGGCTGATCTGCTGTGGCAGCCCGGAGAGCATCCCACCCTGAAAATTCTTCAGCATCCCCACGGCGTTTTTGTCCTTTTCCTTCTCCAGGGAGGCGAAAAAACTGTCCAGGGTTGCCAGAAAGCTGCCGACCTGCTTTGCCTCCGGTCTTTGCTCAGCAACGAGCTGCTTCTTCAGCCGCTCCACGCTGTTACGGAAGTGCTCGAACACGGCCGGCAGGGCCATAAGATTCAGGTTCTCCTCGTAGGCCCCACCCTTGATGTCGGCCAGATCCGCGCGGAGGGCGGCCAGCTCGGCAAGCTTTTCCCGCTGTTGTTCCGGGACGAAGGTAGCGAGGCTCACTACATGGTCCACCGTCGGCAGCCGCTCCAGCCGCTTCGCCTTTTCCGCGGCCTCGGCCGGCGAGTTGGCCATGACCACGGCGAAGTAGCCGGCGTTTTCCTTGCTCTTCATCAGCTTGTAGGCGTACTCCACCGACTCCAGCCCCTTGGCCTGGAGATTCATCAGGTTGAAGTCGAAGGAAACACGGGAAACCGGATAGATGGCGGCAGCGCAGAGAATGACGGTCAGGGCGATGACCGCCTTCGGATAGCCGAAGAGCAGGCGTTTCACGCCCGCTCTTCGGAGTGAGGAGTGAGGGGTGAGGAGCGAGGGGTCGGATTTTGCCCCTAACCCCTTACTCCTCACTCCTTTCTTCCTGTACGGCGCAAGAACAACCAGCAGTGCCGGCAGGACCGTGAAGGTGACGAGAACACAGATGGCGATGCCGCCGCCGGCGATGATCCCCAGCTCGGCGATCCCCTTGAAGTCGGTGGCGACAAAGGTAAGGAAGGCGGCGGCCACCGTGGCCGCTGCCATGACGATGGCCCAGATGTTCCGGTTGAGGCCGGTGGCGATCCCGTCAAGGTGGGTCGCCCCTCCGGTCAGTTCCTCCTGGTAACGGAGCACCACCTGGATGCCGTATTCGATGCCGATGCCGATCAGCATGATGGCGAAGACCATGGAGAGGATGTTGAGATGGCCGACCGCCAGGGTGGCGAAGCCAAAGGCGAGGCAGATGGCAACGGCCAGGGAAACGACGGCTGCGCCGACGTTCAGCACGCCGCGGAAGGCAAGCACCAGGAGGACCACGGTGAGCGCCAGGGAGATGACCGTGGCCAGCGTGATGTCGCGCTCGCTGGTGGTCATCTCCTCATGCTCCAGGACCGGTGTCCCGGTGAGCCCCACCGTCACCCCCTTGAACTCGGGGAGCTTCTTGAGGGCGGCGATTTCCCGGCGAATGATCCGGATCGCCTCCTCGGCCGGAACGAAGCTCTCCGAATCCTTGACCGGCAGCAGGGTCAGTACCTGTTGCCGACCGGCCTTGCTGAAACTGGACGCCTGGCCGCCGGGGCCGTTGAAAAAGAACTCCTCCAGGGAGAAGTCGGTCGAGCCGTTTGTGCCGAACTGCTGAAAGCCGAGCCCGAGCTTGTCCAGCATGAAGGCGAGGCTTGCCAGCTTTTCCCTCGCTGCCGGCGTATTCCGGTCCGCCTGGAGATACCCGTCCATCTCCCTGGTGAGGAAGGAAAAGAGGGTTTCCACCGACGGGTTGGCGGCCAACTCCTTAAGGACGGGCTTGGCCAGGGTCAGGTTGCGCCGCAGTGCCCGCACCTCGTCCAGAGAAACGAACAGAAGGCCGTTCTTTTTGAAGAATTCCAGGCCAAAGGGGTAGAAGACCTCGCGGAAATGCTGCTGGTCTTTGCTGAACTTATCGAACAGCCGTGTGCCGAAGCGGCCGGCCCGTTCGGTATCGTTCGCCTCGATGACGACGACGATCTCTTCCTGGTCGCCGAACTCCTGGCGGTATGCCTGATAGTCGCGGTTGAACGTGGTGTTGGCCGGCATCAACTGATCCCTGCCGGTGAGGAAGGTCATGTTCTGCTTCGTGTAGATAACCGAGACCACGGCGAGCAGGAGTGCCACAAAAATGATCAGGCGCGGGAACCTGACGACGAAGCCGTACAGGCCGCGGTATGATGCTTGGTTGCGCATGGGACCTCTAAATCCAGAAACAGTATCAACACGGAGACACGGAGGTCACGGAGAAGAACAACAGAGACCGACATTGCGGGTATTGGAAGTCCGTCTCCGCTTGAGCAGCCGCGTATCGGCCATAACGGGGATTCAGAGTCGGTGATAACTCCGTGTTCTCCGTGCCTCAGTGTTTCAATTGCCGTTTTCAGGACATCTGATGGGAATAAGAACCGGAGTGAACATCTACCACACGGGGCTAGGAAAATCAACGGTTTCGCCGCAATTTTGGCCAGGCCCGGGCTGAAAAGGGTATACCTTTTTGGCAGAATGTGGTAAAAACCCAAATTTGTTGTGCCCTGCGCCAGCGAGTGTCCCTCGGGAAACCGTTGCCGCTACATTGACTATCAAGGAGAGCAAGCGTCCATGCGACCCCTGAAGCATCCCATCTCCCATGCGCTTACCTCGTTCAACGGCGTTGCCGTTGAACCTGTGCCGGCCCCGGCAACGAAATCTTCCGGCAAGGTCCATCACCTGCCGGCTTCCATCTGGAAAAAGCAGGGAGGAGAGGCGAAAAGCCCCCTGGATCTCGCCATTGAGCGGAGTCGGGACTTTTTCTTCCGCGAGCAGCTCCCTGCCGGCTACTGGTGGGCCGAACTGGAGTCCAACGTCACCATTACCGCCGAGTACCTGATGCTCTTCCACTTTCTCGGCATGGTGGACAAGGAGCGGGAGCGGAAGATCGCCAACTATCTCCTCAGCAAACAGACCGAGGACGGGTCCTGGACCATCTGGTACGGTGGCCCCGGCGATCTCTCCACCACCATCGAGGCCTACTTTGCCCTGAAGCTGGCCGGCTACCAGGCCGATCATCCGGCCATGGCCAAGGCGAGGGCGTTCGTTCTCGACAAGGGGGGAATCATCAAGGCCCGGGTCTTCACCAAGATCTTCCTGGCGCTCTTCGGTGAATTCGCCTGGTTCGGCGTTCCCTCCATGCCGATCGAGCTGATGCTGCTGCCCAACTGGGCCTATTTCAACATGTACGAGCTGTCCAGCTGGGCGCGCGGAACCATCATCCCCCTTTCGCTGGTCATGGCCGAGCGGCCGGTCCGCAAGCTCCCTCCGAGCGCGCGGGTGCAGGAACTCTACGTACGCCCCCCCCGGCCGATCGATTACACCTTCAGCAAGGAAGACGGCATCTTGACCTGGAAGAACTTTTTCGTCGGTGTCGACCATATGCTGAAGATATACGAGTCGAGCCCGATCCGCCCCTTCAAGAACAAGGCTATGGCGCGGGCGGAACAGTGGGTGCTCGATCACCAGGAGACCACCGGCGACTGGGGCGGCATCCAGCCTGCCATGCTCAATTCGGTCCTGGCGCTTCACAGCCTCGGCTATGCCAATGACCACCCGGCTGTTGCCAAGGGGTTGGAGGCGCTGGCCAACTTCTGTATCGAAGGCGAGGATGAACTGGTGCTCCAGTCGTGCGTCTCGCCGGTCTGGGACACGGCCCTGGCCCTCAAGGCCCTGGTTGATTCCGGCGTGCCCACCGATCACCCGGCCCTGGTAAAAGGTGCCCAGTGGCTGCTGGACCGGGAAGTGCGCAAGCCTGGCGACTGGAAGATCAAGAGTCCCGAACTTGAGCCAGGTGGCTGGGCGTTCGAGTTCCTCAACGACTGGTTCCCGGACGTGGACGATTCCGGTTTCGTCATGATGGCCATCAAGGATATCAAGACCAAGGACGGGAAGGCCAAGGAAGCGTCAATCGTCCGCGGTATCAACTGGTGCCTGGGGATGCAGAGCAAGAACGGCGGCTGGGGTGCCTTTGACAAGGACAACACCAAGCACCTCCTGAACAAGATCCCGTTCGCCGACCTGGAGGCTCTCATCGACCCTCCCACTGCCGACCTTACCGGCCGGATGCTGGAACTGATGGGTGCCTTCGGTTATCCGAAAGACCATCCTGCCGCGGTGCGGGCGCTTGAGTTCCTGAAGCGCGAGCAGGAGCCGTCCGGTTCCTGGTGGGGCCGCTGGGGGGTCAACTACATCTATGGCACCTGGTCGGTGCTCTGCGGCCTGACGGCCATTGGCGAGGATATGTCCCAGCCGTACATCCAGAAGGCGGTGAACTGGCTCAAGTCCAGGCAGAACCTGGACGGCGGCTGGGGTGAGACCTGCGAGTCCTACTACGATACGTCTCTTGCGGGAGTCGGCGAGACCACTCCTTCCCAGACCGGCTGGGCGCTCCTGGCCCTGATGGCGGCCGGCGAAGCGGAATCCCCCTCGGTCAACAGGGGTATCCAGTATCTCCTGGCCAGCCAGAAGGGGGACGGCACCTGGGACGAGGACCAGTACACCGGTACCGGGTTCCCGAAGTTTTTCATGATCAAGTACCATATCTACCGCAACTGCTTTCCGTTGACCGCGCTCGGCACCTACCGGACGCTGACGCGGGAAAAGGCGTAATTCGGTGGGAATGGCAGGGGCGCGGCAAGCAGCGCCCCTACATCAGGAGAATCGTTGGGTGGTTGCGTGGTTGAGGAGGGGGCAGTTTCTCCCTCGACTACTCAACCACTCAACTTATTTATGGGTTCAGCAATGAAGGCATTTGTTACCGGCGCCACCGGTTTTCTCGGGGCGAGCATCGTCAGGGAGCTCCTTAAGGACGGCTGGGCGGTTCGGGTCCTGGCCCGCCCCGACTCTGACCGGCGCAATCTCCGGGGACTTGACGTGGATGTGCGGGAAGGGGATCTCCGCAGCCGGGACCGTCTTGCGCGTGACCTCGACGGTTGCCAGGCCCTGTTCCATGCCGCTGCCGACTATCGCCTCTGGACGAACGATCCGGCCGCCATGTACGCGGCCAACGTGGACGGCACCCGCACGATCCTGGAAGCTGCCCTGGCGGCGGGAGTGCAGCACACGGTCTACACCAGCAGCGTCGGCACCCTGGGTAATCCCGGCGACGGCACGCCCGGCACAGAGGATACCCCGGTGACCCTGGCCGACATGGTGGGGCACTACAAGCGGAGCAAGTTCCTCGCGGAGCGGGTGGCGGAAGAGTTGGCAGCCAAAGGGCTGCCGCTGGTGATCGTCAACCCGTCCACGCCGGTCGGGCCGTATGACGTGAAGCCCACCCCCACCGGCAAGATCATCGTCGACTTCCTGAACCGGAAGATGCCCGCCTTCCTGGACACCGGCCTCAACATCATCGACGTGGAAGACTGTGCCCGTGGGCACCTCCTGGCCCGGGAAAAGGGGCGTGTCGGGCAGAAATACATCCTGGGTGGGGAAAACCTCACCCTGAAGGCGATCTTTGGCCAATTGGCCGCTCTCACCGGGCAGCCGGCCCCCCGGTTCCGGCTGCCGTACCGCCCGATCCTGGCCGCGGCCTATCTGAACGAAGCCATCTCACGGTTGACCGGCCGCGAGCCGCTGATCCCCCTGGCCGGGGTCCAGATGGCGAAAAAATTCATGTTCTTCGATTCCGGCAAGGCGGTCCGGGAGTTGGGGCTGCCCCGGCGGCCGGCCAGTGAGGCGCTGCAGCGGGCGGTTTCCTGGTTTCGCGCCAATGGGTATGCGTCGTAAAGCTGTTCGACGTTCGACGTTAGAGGTTCGAGGTTAACGGCTCGCAGTTTTTACGTCGAACATCGAACGTCGAACATTTTTGGAGATTGCCATGTCCAAGTTACTCGAAACGATAAACAGTCCGTCCGATCTGAAACAGCTTTCGCTGGAGCAGCTCGGCACCCTGGCCGGCGAGGTGCGTCAGTTTCTCCTGGAGAACGTCTCCAGGACCGGCGGCCACTTGGCGTCCAACCTGGGGGCGGTGGAGTTGACCCTGGCCCTGCACTACTGTTTCGACTCCCCCAATGACCGTTTCATCTGGGATGTGGGGCACCAGGCCTACACCCACAAGATCATCACCGGCCGGCGGGACCGGTTCCATACCCAGCGTCAGTACGGCGGTCTCTCCGGTTTCCCCAAGCGCAGTGAGTCGCCCCACGACCCGTTCGGTGCCGGCCATTCCTCCACTTCCATCTCCGCCGGACTCGGCATGGCGGTTGCCAATGACCTGAAAGGCGAGAAGCACAAGGTGGTGGCTGTGATCGGCGATGGCTCCCTCACCGGCGGCATGGCCTTCGAGGCATTGAACCAGGCCGGCCACCTGCGCAAGAACCTGATCGTTGTCCTGAACGACAATGAGATGTCCATTTCCAGGAATGTGGGAGCCTTTTCCACCTTCATCTCCCGCAAGATGACCGGCGGCTACTACCGCGACCTCAAAAAGGAGATGGAAGGGCTGTTGTCCAGCATCCCGGCCTTTGGCCGCAACATCCTTCACTTCGCCAAACGAGCGGAGCATTCCCTGAAGGGGTTTCTCACCCCCGGCTCCCTGTTCGAGGCGCTCGGCTTCGATTACGTGGGGCCGGTCCAGGGGCACGACCTGCCGCACCTGGTGGAGATCCTGCGTGACCTGAAGAGTGTAGAGGGGCCGGTGCTGGTGCATGTCATGACCCGCAAGGGGTGCGGCTATAAGCCGGCAGAAGACAATCCGGGCAAATTCCACGGCGTCGGTCCGTTTAATATTGCCACCGGGGAAGTGGCTGCTGCCAAGGGTGGTCCCGCCTCCTACACGGCAATGTTTGGCGAGACCCTGGTCCAACTCGCCGCGGACGATAAAAAGATCGTTGCCATTACCGCGGCCATGCCCGACGGCACCGGCCTGACCCCCTTTGCCAAGGCCTATCCTGACCGCTTCTTCGATGTGGGAATTGCCGAGCAGCATGCTCTGACCTTTGCCGCCGGCCTGGCGACCGAGGGGTACCGGCCGGTGACGGCCATCTACTCGACCTTTGCCCAGCGCGCCTATGACCAGATCTTCCACGACATCTGCCTGCAGAAACTGCCGGTGACGCTGGCCATGGACCGCGCCGGTCTGGTGGGGGATGACGGGCCGACCCACCACGGGGTTTTCGACCTCTCACTTTTCCGTCATCTGCCGGAGATGACCCTGATGGCGCCGAAAGACGAGAACGAGCTGCGGCACATGGTCAAGACCGCCCTCTATGCCGGTGCGCCGATGGCCCTTCGTTATCCGCGCGGCACTGGTTACGGCGTGCAGCTTGATCAGGAAATCCGTGAACTTCCCATTGGCAGGGGGGAGCAGTTGGTTGCCGGGGACGACGTGGCCATCATCGCCATCGGCAGCACGGTCTACCCGGCAGTCGAGGCAGCGACACGGCTGGCGACCGCCGGTATCCGGGCCACGGTGGTCAATGCCCGCTTCGTCAAGCCGCTGGACCGGGAGCTGATCCTCGCCGTTGCCCGCCGGTGCGGCACCGTTGTCACGGTTGAAGAGAATGCCCTACAGGGCGGCTTCGGCACTGCCGTGCTGGAACTCCTCGCCGACGAGCGGGAAACCGCTGTCCGGGTCAAGCGGATCGGCATTCCCGACCGGTTCGTCGAACATGGTAGCCAAGCCCAACTGCGCAAGGACCTGGGACTTGATGCCGAAGGGATTGCCGCCACGGTGGAAGCGTTCATGAGAAGTAAGGAGAGGCCGGTCCTGGCCGTGGCGAAATAGACGATATTGCAGGGGCGCTGCTTGCCGCGCCCTTGCTTGCGACAAATTGCCGAACCGGGCGCAGCAAGCGGCGCCCCTACATGATTGAAAGGAAAGAACTGCAGATGCGTTTTCCCTGGCGACTCAATTACGATCTAACGAAATACATTGCGAAGAACAAGCTGGCCAAGGTGGAGAAATATCCCCTGGTCCTGATGCTGGAGCCGACCCACCTGTGCAACCTGGCCTGTTCCGGCTGCGGCCGGATCCGGGAGTATGCCGATACCATTCAGGCGATGATGAGCCTGGAGGAGTGTCTCCGTTCGGTGGACGAATGTCCGGCCCCCATCGTCACCATTACCGGCGGCGAACCGTTTCTCTACCCCCACGTCTTCGACCTGGTGGAGGCGGTGCTGCAGCGCGGCAAGCATATCCAGTTCTGCACCAATGGTCTCCTGCTGGAAAAGTCACTGGACCGGTTGCGGCCCCATCCCAACTTCACCCTCAACGTCCACATGGACGGCATGGAAGAGACCCACGACCGGATACTGGAACGCAAGGGGACCTTCAAAACCGCCATCGAGGGGATCAGGAAGGCGAAGCAGCTCGGCTTCAGGGTCTGCACCAATACCACCATCTTCAAGGACACCGATCTGGTGGAGATCGACATGCTCTTCTCCATGCTTACCGAAATTGGCGTGGACGGCCTGCTGGTGGCCCCCGGCTTCAGCTACGAGGCCGTAGGCGAGCTGCTGTTCCTGGAGCGGCAGGAGATCGAGCGGAAGTTCGGGCAGGTGTACGAAATGAGCAAGCGGTTCCGCTTCTGGTCGACCCCCATGTACCTCCGTTTCCTCAAGGGGGAGAAGAAGCTCCAGTGTACCCCGTGGGGGAACCCGACCCGCAACCCGCAGGGGTGGAAGGCGCCGTGTTACCTGATCACCGACACCCACTACCCAACGTTCAGGGAGATGATGGAGAAGACCGACTGGAACCGCTACGGGGTCGGGCGGGATGAGCGCTGTGCCCAGTGCATGATGCACTGCGGCTTCGAGCCGACCGTGGTGAACGAGATTTCAAAGAGTTGGAAAGATATCGTGGAAATGGCGATCTGGAACCTGACCTGAGACGAAAAAAGGCCATTCCGACCGTTACGAAAGCCGCCCTGCACCCCGCAGGGCGGCTTTTTATTTGTTCCGTTCGGAAAGCAGGGGGAGCAGCTTTTCTGCCAGGGAAGGATCGAGGCTGCGGAGTGCTTCGTATTCGGTGCACGCCTCGTCCCTTCTGCCCAGGGCGAGGAGGGATAGGGCTGCCTGGTAATGGGCATCGGCGTTGCCCGGCTGCAGCCGAAGTACCTGACGGAAGGCGGCCAGGGCCTCGGCGGGCTGCTCCAGGTGGTTGTACATGGCTCCCAGGTTGCTCCATGCCGGCAGGAGGTCGGGTGTGATCCGGACCGCCTGCTTCAGGTAATCGGCAGCCTCCCGGTAGCGGCCCAGCAGTGCCGAGGTGGTGCCCAGGTTGAACAGGGCAAAGGAATTGGCCGGATCAATGGCCACTGCCTGCAGAAAGGCATCCAGTGCCTCCTGGAAACGACCGGCCGCGTTGCTAGCGAGACCCTGGCGAATCCAGGCGTTGGCGTCGTCAAGAGTTGCGGCCGGCGTGGCAGTGGGCTGCTGTTTTGCGCTGACCGGCATGCCAGGAGAGAGGGCAACCAGGGAAGTCGCAAGGTAGAAGACGCTGAGTGTTCGATAGAGCCGGACAGATGGATACATGTTCATCCGAGTGGGGAGTGCGGCACAGAATTCTTGAGTGTTGGGGTGGGCCTTGGCTATCGACATGATCGTTGCCAGAAACAATTGATACCACACGGCCCAATATCCCTCAACCCGAAAACATATGGTCCCAGCATTACGTACGGTTATACCGGCGTGTCGGTGACCGAATGATGCTTGATAAAGAGAAAATATTAATAATATCCCAACGTTTGAGAGCATACAGTATATGGTTGTTTAACGGGTAAGCCGAGAATTACTCGTTGACCTACGGTATGTTAGGAAACAAAAAAAGTTATTAATGCACTCGCAATAACTTTTTTAACTGATACACTAAAGAAAAATATTATCCGTCGATAGTACTTAAGTACTTACATGCAAACTATGCCCCTTTCACAGACAAAGAAGCCTGATCACCGTTCCGGAAAGACCGGTGAGGGTACTCGCGAGCGCATTCTGGCAGCTGCCCTCCAGCTTTTTTCCGCTAAAGGGGTCTGCGGGGCGAGCACCCGCGAGATCGCCCGCAGTGCGGAAATCTCTGAAGTCACTCTCTTTCGTCATTTCCCCACCAAGGAGCAGTTGCTGGGGGAGGTCATCAACCGCTACTCCTTGTCCGAGGTGCAGGAACTCATTCCCGATATCGTCGATTACCCGTATGAAGAGGGGCTTGCCATCCTGGCTAGTCAGCTGCTGACAAAACTTGATGGCCTGCGGGACTGGATAAAGATCCTTCATGACGAACTGCAGCACTCCCCCGACAGGATGCATAAGATCTATCATTCCTTTCTCGATACGCTCTTTGCCACGTATGCCTCCTATTTCCGGGCCATGCAGCAGCGGGGCAGCCTGCGCGATTTCGACCCTGAACTGGCGGCCAGGGCGTTTCACGGGATGCTTTTCAGTTTTTTCAATATTGAAGAGATTCTGCAGCGGAAGAGTTACCGGGCTACCGAGCGTAGCCGGGCTGTGGCGGAATTCGTGCGTATCTTTGCCGCTGGCACCGAACGTAGAGAGTCGCCGGAAGAACTTGCCAATACTCTTACGAAGGGAGGAACGGTCAAGAAAAAGTCTGTCAGCAAAGAAGTTGAACTATGCAATTTCACGAAAGGAGGTTCACTTGATGGTCATTAAAGGAGTAACGAGATTACTTCTGGCCTCGCTGATGCTATTCCCTGCCGCTGTCGGCTGGGGCGCGGAAATCCATGGCCGAAGCTCCACCCAACTCTTATGGTACAACAACGAATTCGTCGATGGCCGCCAATTCGAGGCCGCCGAATACCTTAGGGTGGGGATCACCAACATCGACAAGGCCGGCAAGCTATCCCTCTACGGGTATGGCCGGTTATCCCAGGACTTTACCAAAGGCGAGGCGCTGAACGGTCGGCTGTATTACCTCTATGCGGACTACCGGGATCTGTACGACAAGGTCGACTTCAAGCTTGGCCGCCAGTTCGTCAACCTCGCCGCCGGCAGCGCCATCATCGACGGCCTGCAGGTCGACCTGAAAAACGTCGGGCCGGTCGGCTTCACCCTGCTCGGCGGGCGGGATGTACTGTTTGGTCTCAACGGCGAGATCGGAAACGGCGGGAATGCCGATCTGGGGCTGGCTGCCTACCTGACCGGCTTCAAGAACACGGACGCGGAGATCAGCTGGTTTCGCAAGTGGGACCGGAGCGACGTGGCTCGCGATGTTCTTGGAGCTTCATTCAAGCAGTACCTGTTCAACAGCATCAGGGTCTACGGCAACGCCCGCTTCGACCTCGTCTCGGAAACGTTCAACGAGGTTCAGGCCGGGTTGAAGTATTATCCCCTGTCCAACCTGGTCTTTACCGGTGAGTACTATCAGAGCTACCCAACCTTCGATACCACCTCCATCTACTCCGTATTCGCCGTGAACCAGTATCAGGAAGGTCTGTTCCGTGTTGACTACGCCATCAACGACATGGTGTCGGTCAACGGTGGGTATAGCCGGCAGGGATACGGGGAAGGAGCAGCGGCCAACGTCTACCACCTCGGAACGGGGATTCGGCCGATCGAGCAGCTCAAGCTGAATGTGGAATACGACAACCGCCAGGGCTACTACGGCAGCACGAACGGGGTCATCGTGGACGCCGACTTAGAGATCAACAAGAATGCCCAGGTGGCGGCCGGCTTCCAGTACGACGTCTATCAGCGCGACTCTTTGACCAACGACGAGATCGCCCGCAGGTATTGGATCGGTGGCAAGTACAAGCTGACCAAGGCCCTTGCCGTGTCAGGCCGTATCCAGGACGACGTCAATGCACGTTTCACCGAGAATATCACCGGACGCCTGGTGTTCGATTACGACTTTTAGAAAGGGGGTGCTTCTGTGAAAAAACTGTTTTTCGTCTGTCTGCTTCTGGTCATGTCTGCCTTGTACGTACAGCAGGCGTCTGCCCAGAAACAGCAGCACAAGGAGTATGCTGACACAAAGCTCTCCGAGTGCAACAGCTGCCACAAGGCTGAAGGGATTGCGCCCAACCACGACAGCGATTGGCTGCGCAGCCATCGCACCTTGGCCAGTAAGGCTGGAAGCAACTGCTCCCAGTGCCACATCCAGTCATTCTGCCTCGACTGTCACCAGGGTGGGGGGATCAACGCCGACCTCTCTACAGACGCCTTCGGACGTGATTACATCCCGAAGAGCCATCGGAGCGACTTCGTCAACCTGCACCCGGTCAAGGCGCTGGATAACCCGCAGACCTGCTACCGCTGCCATGACCAGAAATACTGCAACGCTTGTCACGCCCGCTTCCCCAAAGGGAGCATGCGGATCAAGTCCCACCTCCCCAGCAGCCGTTCGGGGCAGACGTTTATCTGGAGCAGCGAGCATGCCAGCGAGGCCCGGCGCAACCTGCAGTCGTGTCAGACCTGTCACCCGGAAGGGGACGTCTGTCTGCGCTGCCACAGCTCCAAGAGCGGTGCCAGGGTCAATCCGCATCCCAAGAGTTTCAAGGGTGGAAACATCAGTTCCCGCACCAATAAGACCTGCAGGGTCTGTCACTAACTAAACCAACATCAGAAGGAGGAGTGAACGCATGAAACGTATGAATCTCATCGCTTCCTTGCTGGGTGCAGCAGCCATAGCATCCCTTGCCGGCTGTGGCAGCGACAACCGGGAAAGCTCGGCAACAGCGTCGTTTACCGCATCCCAGGCATGTATCGCGTGCCATACCACAATAACATCACCGGTAACCGGTAACAGCATCGTTACCGAATGGCAGAATTCTGCCCATAATACCAGAAATGGTGCTGCCTGCCCCGATTGCCATGCCACCAACGGACACCCGTCCAGTGGAGCGTTGCCGAACATACCTGGTGATACGGTCTGTCTCAACTGTCACACCTCTGCCGTCATGAAAACCTATAGCAGCCACTTCAATGGCGGTGCAACATACCAGGCGGGCAAGGCCTCTTTTGTGACGCCTTATGACGCAAACAGCTGCCGGGTCTGTCATAACCCCCACGACACCACCTCCTTGCTGACCGTTAACCGGCAGTGGAGACAGTCGGGGCATGGGAACGTCACCGCAGATCCGTGGACACACTACCAGTGGAGAAGAACCTCCTTTAACTTCTGCCAGCGCTGTCACACCGCAGGCGGTTTCCGTTACTTAATGACGACCGGTACTGCTCCTACTTCCGCCATATTCGGCAAATATACCGCCGGCCACGAGGCGCTCGGCTGCAAAGGCTGCCATACCGACTACAGCTGGAAGCGGATTACTCCTGCCGCTGCGTTCGTGACTCCCTACACTCCGTCACTGGGGGCATCCACAAGCTTCCCGCCTGCCGCTACCAACGGCGATACCCAGCTCTGCATCCCCTGTCATACTGGTCTGAACGGCGGTTACCAAGCTGTGGAGACCTCAACCGCAGATCTGACCAACACCAGTTTTGCCGCCTTTAACTCCCATTACATGGCCGCTGCCGGCCTGATGTATGTCAAAGCCGGCTTCACCGGGTTCACCTCCGCCGGGGCGGTGCTGGGGACCAGTACCTATGGCCAGTCGCTTACCTCTACTGATGACGGCGGCGCCATCGGCAGTTACCATCGCCGGTTGGGGACTCCCGGCAACGTTGCCTTCAATGGCGTTGCTCTCAACTCCGGCGGTCCCTGTGTTACCTGTCATATGACGGGGGGCCACTCTCTGGCGATCAATGCGGACTCCTTCACCCGGGTATGCGGCAACTGTCACACCAAAGAAGGCGCAACGACACTCACCTCCAGCAATTTCTTGTCCGTTTTTGTCGATCCGCAGGGTGCAGTGTTCCAGAACGCGCTGAACCTGGCCTTTAATATTCTCAAGACCAGATACAACATCAGTTATAATCAGGCTGCATATCCTTACTTCTACGACGAGAGCCTGCCGCTTGTTAACGGTAACAAGCAGGCAATAAAAGACTGGACCCGCGGCGGCACTCTGACTCTTGCCAGTGCCAGGAAGCTTGCGGGAGCCTGTTTCAACCTGAACCTGCTGCAGCGTGAGCCGGCAGCCTATGTCCATGCCCGCACCTACACCCGTCGTCTCGTGTATGACACCATCGATTTCCTTGATGACGGCGTGATGAACTGGTCTGCAGGCGCCACAGCCATAGCCCAGAACCCGGCCCTCTACGGCAAGGGTTCGGCGGCATACACCGATGGGACCCTTACGACCCTTGGTACCGGCACTACCGACAGTATGCTGTATCTGATAGGGTGGAGCAGGACAACGGGCGCCTGGACGACTCCCTTAGAGCGCCCGTAGCAAGGAAGGTTCGAACCGTTTAGCAAAAAGCCCCCCCTCCCATGAGGCGGGGCTTTTTGCTATCTATGATTTCTGCCCTGGTACAGGGGGCAGACTTGGATGCTCGGGAACGAAGGAAAACAAGGACAGATGTTTTAATCTCTTGGGGTGCAATTCCCCGCAGCTTGCTGCGATGAGAGAAAATAATTATCCAAGATACCCCGCTGCTTGCGGCGGGGTTGTTCATCAGGTCTTCTCTTTAACCATAGACCCCAACAACAGTGCGGCAATGAGCGCCAATCCCGCTCCCATGCCGAAGGCCGCCTGTGGCGAGAACCGCTGCCAGGCGAAGCCGAAGATGAGGCTGGCAGGAAGCGCACCGGCGCCGATGGCGCAGTTGTACCAGCCAAAGGCGCTGCCTCGCTCCGTGGTCGGCGCCAGATCGGCCAGCAGCGCCTTTTCTACCCCTTCCGTAAGCCCGTAGAAAAGGCCATAAAAGGCGAAGAGCGCCCAGATTTGCCATTCGCTGGTGGCAACGGCGAAACCCAGGTAGGCGAGGGCATAGACCAGCCAGCCCGCGATGATCAGTTGCCGGCGGCCGAGTCGGTCGGAGAGGGCGCCGAACGGGGTGGCGGTGAGCATCTTGCTCAGGTGAAAAAAGGACCAGAGGAGCGGAATCCTGGCAGGTGTCACCCCCAGGGTCCCGGCCCTCAGGAGCAGGAAGGCGTCCGACGAGTTGCCAAGGGTGAAGAGGAAGAGAATCAGGAGAAATCCGCGGAGGTCGCCACGTGGGGTGACCAGGCGGATGGCGGCGCCGGGTGCATCACGGCGGGAAGGTTCCCTGACGAAGAAGACGATGACCAGCACTGCTGCAATGCCGGGGATGGCGGCGAGCCAGAAGAGGGTGCGGAGATCGTGCACCACGGTGGCCAGGAGCAGGGTGGCCACCAAGGGGCCGATGAGCGCGCCGGCGTGATCCATGGAGCGGTGGAAGCCGTAGGCCCTGCCGCGGAGCGATGGATCGACAGAATCGGCGATCAGGGCGTCCCGCGGGGAGGTTCTCACCCCTTTGCCCACCCGGTCGGCAAGCCGGATCAGGAGCACGGCCAGTGGTGACGTGGCGGCGGCGATGAGCGGCCGGGCACAGGAGGAAAGCGTGTAGCCGAAGAGGACCAGGGGTTTGCGGCGCGGCAGACCGTCGGAGACAATCCCCGATGCCAGCTTGAGCAGGGCCGCGGTGGATTCCGCAGCCCCTTCCAGCATCCCCAGGAAGGCGGGGCCGGCACCGAGTACCGACGTGACAAACAGCGGGAGCAGCGGATAGATCATCTCGCTGGAGACGTCGGTCAGGAGGCTGATCAGCCCCAAGGCCAGAATGTTGCCCGAAATCCCCCTGAACAAATTAATTCCCCCCCCCAAAAAAAAATCTAACCCCGAACCCTCAGCCCTGAGCCGTCTTGATCTTCAACGCCGCTGCATAGACCTCCCGGCGGGGAAGGCCGGTCTCTGCCGTGACCCTGGCCACGGCTTCCTTGACACTGAAACCCTCGTCGACAAGGTGCCGGGCCAGGAGCGTCCCCAGGTCCTGAACCGGCGCCTCGCCCACCTCTGCCGGGGTCACAAGGATGACCACCTCGCCCCGCGGCTCCTGCGCGGCACACCACTCAATCAACTCTGCGACGGTGCCGCGACGGAACTCTTCGTGGATCTTGGTCAGCTCCCTGGCCACCACGACCTGACGGTTGCCGAGCACGGCCAGCATGTCGGCCAGGGTGGCGGCGAGCCGGTGCGGTGCCTCGTAGAAAAGCATTACCCGCTCTTCAGCGGCCAGCTCGGCAAGGTGTGCCCGGCGCTTTCCCTGACGGGGGGGGAGGAACCCTTCGAAGGCGAAACGGTCCGTCGGCAGGCCGGCTGCGGAGAGGGCTGCCATGACCGCCGACGGGCCGGGGATCGGCACGACACGGATGCCTGCCGCGACAGCGGCCTGGGCGATCCGGTACCCGGGATCGGCGATACACGGGGTGCCGGCATCGGTGATCAGCGCCAGGTTTTTCCCTTCCCGGAGCTGGCTAAGAAGATGGTCGCTCTTCAGCCGCTCGTTGTGGTCGTGATAGGCGGTGAGCTTTGTACCGATGCCGAAATGGGAGAGCAATTTGCGGCTGTGGCGGGTATCCTCGGCGGCGATCAGATCGACCTCCTTGAGGGTCCGCACCGCCCGGAAGGTGATATCCTCCAGGTTGCCGATGGGGGTGGCTATTATGTAGAGAACGCCGCTCACTTCCCCCAATCCCGCGAATACCGGAAGTCACGGTCGATGGTCCGGTTGGAGACCTTGGCGATGACCGGCAGGCGCCGCTTGAAGTGGGAGTTCTGCACCTTGCGGGAGACCGTGTCGATGAACTCCGGGGCAAACCCCTCGGCCACCAGTTCGGCCCTGGTCATCCGCAGGTCCACCAGCCGGTAGAGCAGTTCGTCCACGTCCCGGTAGGTGAAGCCGAGCTCCTGTTCGTCGGTCTGGCCGTCCCACAGGTCGGCGGACGGTTTTTTTTCGATCACCTCCCGCGGTACGCCGATCGCCTCGGAGAGCTGCCAGACATGGCTCTTGTAGATGTCGCCGATGGGGTTCAGGGCGCTGGCCATGTCGCCGTAGAGGGTGCCATAGCCGAGGAGCAGCTCGGTCTTGTTGCTGGTGCCCAGCACCAGGGCGCTGTGCAGGGCCGACTGGTCGAAGAGGATGGTCATCCGCTCCCGTGCCATCTTGTTCCCCCGCCGCATGTTGTCGGCATCGGGGAAGCTGTCGAAGTAGGCGTCGACCATCGGCGTGATCGGTACCACGGAGAAGCGGACGCCGCAGGCCTTGGCCACCAGACGGGCGTGGGCCTCGCTCTGCGGGTTGCTGGTCCGGTACGGCATGCAGACCGCATGGACGTTCTCCGGCCCCAGCGCTTCGGCCGCCAGGAAGACCACCAGGGCCGAGTCGATCCCGCCCGATAATCCCAGCACCCCTTTTTTTACTCCCACCTTGCAGACCTCGTCCCGGATGAAACCGACCAGGATCTGGCGCAGCAGCACGGTATTGACGGTCAACTGGCTCATCGGCTGCTCTCCTCCTCGATCCGGCACAGTTCGCGGACGGTCAGGGCCAGGTTTTCGTCCCGCATCATGGGGGAGAAGATCCGCTCCCGGCGGAGCTCCCCTTCCTTCAGCCCGGCGAGGACGAAATCCTCGGCCAGGATCGCACCCCGGGCGATGGCGCTGCCGGACGGGGCCACCACCTCCGACCCTCCCCAGAAGTTGACCCCGTCTTCGTAGCCGACCCGGTTGCAGTAGAGCACCCGGGCGTTGAGGAAGGTGGCGGTCGTGGCGGTGAGCCGCTGCCAGGCAGCGGTCGAGCCGAGCCTGTCGTCGGTGGAGATGCCGCGGCCCGGGCTGCTGGAGAGGCAGAGAAGGGTGGTAGCGCCGTCCATGGCCAGGATGTAGGGAGCGGAGAGGTGCCACATGTCTTCGCAGATCAGTATCCCCATCCGGCCGAACTTGCTGTCGAAAGCCCGGAACCGGTCGCCGCGGGCAAGGTAACGCAGTTCGTCGAACAGGCCATAGGTGGGGAGGTAGACCTTGCGGTGCAGGTGGCGGATGGCGCCATCCTCCAGGTACAGGGCCGTGTTGAAGAAGCGGTAGTCCGGAGTGACCTCCACCAGGCCGACGGCGATGGCGATGTGGCGGGAGAGTGCAGCGAGCCGGGCGATCTCCGGCGCGTCCAGGGAGAGGGCCACGTCCGGCACCAGGTCCTTGAGGAAATAGCCGGTCAGGGCCAGTTCGGGAAAGAGAATCAGGTCTGCCTGTTCCCGGATACCCCTTTCGACCGCCTCTTCCACCAGGGTGAGGTTGTCGGCCAGGCAGCCGAGTTTTGGTTTGATCTGGGCCAGGGCGGCCGTAAAGTCCATGCGGGTTCCTCCGCGCGCGTTTTGGCAACGTTACCACAGGCGCGGCAGCACTGCAATATCCGCGGAAGGCCGAGTGGCGCCGAAATTCTTGCGTGCCGCCGGATGGAGTGGTACCCTGCCGGTAAAATTCTGTTCGAAGTTCGACGTTCGATGTCTTTTCCGAACCTCGAACCTCGAACCTCGAACCGGTTTTATGCTCCGATCCATGCTCCCCTTTATCGTCATTCTCCCGTCGCTTGCCTACGGCCTGATCAGCCTGTTCTGCGCCCGCTCCTTTTTCGGCGGCCGCCCCCTGGCAGCGGACCACACGCCGCCGGTTACCGTCATCAAGCCGGTGAAGGGGATGGATGCGGAGAGCTTCGAGAACTTCGCATCTTTCTGCCGACAGGAGTATCCGGAGTTCCAGTTGCTCTTCGCCGTTGCCGCGGCCGATGACCCGGCAGTAGCGGTAATCCGCCGGCTGATCGAGGCCTTCTCAATGGTTGATATCGAGCTGGTGATCAACCCGGCGATCCACGGTCCCAACTACAAGGTCTGCAACCTGATGAACGCCTGGCCAAGGGCGAAGCACGGGATCGTCATCGTCTGCGACAGCGACATCCGGGTGGGCCCGGAGTATCTCGCCCGGGTCTGCGCCCCCTTTGCCGACCCGGCCGTCGGGCTGGTCACCTCCCTGTACCGGAGCTCCCGGGTGGACGGCCTGGCAACGGTCTTCGAGGCGCTCGGTTTTACGGCGGAGATGATCCCCAATGTCATGGTGGCGCTCAGGCTGGAAGGGCTTTCCTTTGCGCTGGGCGCCTCCATGGCCTGCCGCCGCGAGGCGCTGGACGCCATTGGCGGCTTTCCTTCTCTCGTGAACTACCTGGCCGACGACTACCAGTTGGGGAACAAGATCCACCTAGCCGGGTACCGGCTGGAGCTGTCCGGCTATTTCGTGGAGAGCGTCATGAAGCGGGAGAGCCTGACCGGCATCCTCTCCCGCCAACTCCGCTGGTGCCGGACCATGCGGGCCTCCCGTACCGGCGGTTATTTTGCCTCGGGGATCACCCAGCCGTTCGCGGGGCTGCTCGCCGCCCTCCTGATCGCCGGGTTCTCCCCGGCCGGCTGGTGGGCACTCCTGCTCCTCTATGCCGTGCGGGGTCTGGTGGTCACGATCTTCAGTCGCTGGTACGTGCGGGACCGGCTTCTCCCCCGCTATCTGTGGCTTCTGCCGCTGCGCGACCTGCTCGCCTTTGCCACCTGGGCGCTGGCGTTCCTCGGCAACCGGGTCCGCTGGCGCGGACATCTGTTCCGGCTCCTCCCTGGCGGGGCGATCGAGGAGATCGGATGAGGTCAGTAGCCCCCCTCTTCTTATGCCCCCCTTTTCTTATTGACAAGGCGCAGGCCGGCTGAATAATATCGGGGAATTTTTACCGGGGAATTTATTCCCCGGTAACTTGGCAAGATGCCACACCCGTCACGTACGTGACGAAGAGATGATTGGCAACTCTCATCCGGGGGATGAATCCCCCGGCTACAGGCGAGCGCCCCTAACGGGGCTTAAACTTACAGTCAATTTTCTAACCAGACAAAGCGGGAAATTTCCAGGTTTTTTCGACGAGGAGGATCGGGATGGGCAAGGTGTACAAGGTTGCGGTTCTGCCGGGTGACGGCATTGGGCCGGAGGTGATGGCAGAGGCCCTCAAGGTGCTGGATGCCGTGGAGAAGCGCTATGACGTGACGTTCGAGCGGACCCATGCCAATGTTGGCGGGGCCGGCATCGACAACGAAGGGAAGGCGCTGCCCGACACGACCGTCACTATCTGCAAAAACAGCGATGCCATCCTGTTCGGGTCGGTCGGCGGGCCCAAGTGGGAGACCCTTCCCCCGGACGAACAGCCCGAGCGGGGCGCACTCCTGCCGCTCAGGAAGATCTTCGGCCTCTACGCCAACCTCAGGCCGGCCATCATCTTCCCGTCGCTTACCGGTGCCTCGTCGCTCAAGGAAGAGGTCATTGCCGGCGGCTTCAACGTGCTGGTCATCCGCGAACTGACCGGCGGCATCTACTTTGCCCAGCCGAAAGGGATCGACGGCCAGGGGCGCGACCGGGTCGGTTTTGATACCATGCGCTACTCGGTGCCGGAGATCGAGCGGATTACCCATGTCGCCTTCCAGGCGGCGCGCAAAAGGGGCAAGAAGGTCTGTTCCATCGACAAGGCCAACGTCCTCTCCTCGTCGGTGCTCTGGCGCGAGGTGGTGACCGGCATTGCCAAGGAGTATCCGGACGTGGAGCTGTCCCACATGTACGTGGACAACGCGGCCATGCAGCTGGTCCGCTGGCCCAAGCAGTTTGATGTCATCCTGTGCGAGAACATGTTCGGCGATATCCTCTCCGACGAGGCGGCCATGCTGACCGGTTCGCTGGGGATGCTCCCGTCCGCCTCGCTGGCCGAGGGGACCTTCGGCATGTACGAGCCGTCCGGCGGCTCGGCGCCTGACATAGCCGGGCAGGGGATTGCCAACCCCATCGCCCAGATCCTCTCCGCCGGCATGATGCTCAAGTTTTCCTTCGGCATGCTTGAGGCGGCCGACGCCATCGACAAGGCCGTGGCCACGGTGCTTGATCAGGGGTACCGGACCAGGGACATCTACCAGAACAAGGAAGGCGAGAAGTTGGTCAACACGAAAGAGATCGGCGCCGCGATCATCGCTGCGCTGTAACCACAGTATCTGAATCCGTGAGAACCTGGTGTCCCGTGAAGCGACTGTGCCCGAACACCAGCCGCTGTAGGCGAAATGAAGCATAGTCGGACCATCGTGTCTGAGCCCGTCAGGGCGAGTTGATGGGCTGGCGCGTAATGAGCCGTACAGCGGCGGTGCGAGCGGCACTTGGAGCGTAACGGTGGCGCTCGGGGCTCACGGATTCACGAAATTTCACCCAAAGAAAAGGAATCTGGACTATGAAAGTCGGAATCGTCGGTTGGCGCGGTATGGTCGGTTCGGTTCTCCTCCAGCGGATGGAAGAGGAGAAAGATTTTAGCCTCGGTTTTGAGCCGGTCTTTTTCTCCACCTCCCAGGCAGGTGCTCCGGCGCCGCTGAACGCCGGGACCCTTAAGAACGCCTCGGACATCGAGGAGCTGAAGAAGCTTGATGTGATCATCACCTGCCAGGGTGGCGACTACACCAAGGCGGTGCATCCGGAACTGCGCAAGCAGGGGTGGCAGGGGTACTGGATCGATGCCGCCAGCACCCTTCGGATGGAAAACAACGCGGTCATCATTCTCGATCCGGTCAACCGCAACGTTATCGACGCGGCCCTGGCGCGGGGCGACAAGGACTTCATCGGCGGCAACTGCACGGTCAGCCTGATGCTGATGGCCCTTGGCGGCCTGTTCCGCGCCGGTCTGGTGGAGTGGCTCTCCTCCATGACCTATCAGGCGGCATCCGGTGCCGGCGCACCCAACATGCGCGAACTGCTGGCCCAGAAAGGGGTGCTGCACGGCTCCGTTGCCCACCTGCTCCAGGACCCGGCCTCGGCCATCCTGGAGATCGACCGTATGGTCACCGCCACCCTGCGGAGCGATGCCCTCCCCAAGAAGGAGTTCGGGTTCCCGCTGGCGGGAAGCGTGCTCCCCTGGATCGACCGCGAGGTCGAGGACGGCCAGAGCCGTGAAGAGTGGAAGGGGTTTGCCGAGACCAACAAGATCCTCGGCACCAGCTCGCCGATCCCGGTGGACGGCATCTGCGTGCGGGTCGGCGCCATGCGCTGCCACAGCCAGGCCATGACCATCAAGCTGAACAAGGACGTGCCGCTCGGCGACATCGAAAGCCTGATCAAGAACGACAACCAGTGGGTAAAGCTGGTGCCCAACAATAAGGCCGATACCCTTACCCACCTTACGCCGGCGGCGGTTTCCGGGACCCTGACGGTTCCCATCGGCCGGGTACGGAAGATGAAGATGGGGCCGCAGTTCGTCCAGGCCTTCACCTGTGGCGACCAGCTCCTCTGGGGGGCGGCCGAGCCGCTCCGCCGCATGCTGCGGATACTGCTGGAGAAGTAGCGCCTTTCTCCTTGGTGAAGAATTCAATGGTGGATGAAAAGTCGCCCCTTCTCAAGGGGCGCTTTTTATTTCCGGGACAGCTTCCTTGTCGACTCATGCGTGGCAGTCGACCAGGGTGCCTGGTTCGTACTGGATCAAGGTGACGGCTTCATGGCCCTGCCCGCCCCGGACGTTGCCGCTGTTGCCAGTGGTGTCGGATTGCTCTTTCGGGGGGACGTGGAATGGGTAGGTATAGATCTCCGTGGGGATGTTCGCCTGGTAGATGCTGGCGGCAAGGGCAGGGCTGACGCTCTGGGGGGGGATTGCCAGCAGGTCGATTGGTGCTCGTTTCAGATTGACTGCCGGATTCTCTGCCGCGTCCTTCAGCGGTAGGGATCTGCCGGGTGACGGTTTCTTCTGCTCCCGGGGAGCGTTCAAAAGCAGCCGGTATGGCGTGGTATCGATGCGGAGGTCTATCATGACCAGAGACCTCCCTCCTCTCTCATTAAATTATAGCACCGCAACGGTTGTATGGAGATGGTAAAATGTACCGAAACCGCGAACTGGATGTGTCGTAGCGGCGGGTGACAACGTGGGTGGGGCTAGCCCATCCGCTGGAGAGCATGTGCGTACGATCAAGCTGATTATCGAATACGACGGCACCAACTACGCCGGCTGGCAGGTGCAGCCCAACGGCCTGGCGATCCAGCAACTGCTGGAAGAGGGATTGGCGCGGCTGGTGAAACATCCTGTCCGGTTGTCCTCGTCGGGCCGGACCGATGCCGGGGTGCATGCCAGGGGGATGGTGGCGGCATTCGGCACGGAAACCGCCGTTCCGGTACAGGCGTTTCGCGACGGGTTGAACGCGCTTCTGCCGCCGGACATCGCCGTGCGTCAGGCAGTCGAGGCGGCTTTAGAGTTCAATCCGCGCCGGGACGCCATTGGGAAACAGTACCGCTACACCATCCTGGCCGCACAATGCCGCTCCCCGTTGGCACGTCTGTATGCCTGGCACCTGCGGAAGCCGTTGGATCTTGCGCGGATGCGGCAGGCAGCGGCGCTGTTTGTCGGGGAACATGATTTCGCGGCGTTCCGTACCACCGGCTGTGCCGCCAGAACCACGGTCAGGCGGATCACTGCCCTGGAAATAGTCCGGGAGGGGGCGTTTATCCATATTGACGTCTATGGCACCGGCTTCCTCAGGAATATGGTGCGGATCATGGTCGGTACCTTGGTGGCGGTGGGGGCGGGGCGTTTTGAGCCCGATCGCGTCAGCCGCTGCCTGGAGGAGGGCTGCGCCGCTGGTCCGACGGCCCCGGCCCACGGGCTTTGTTTGATGGAAGTTTACTACTAAAGAGTTTTTGCGTAGGATTTTTTCCTTGACAGGATGGGGGGAATGAATTAGTTTACGAACTTTCCGTGGATACCGGGTTTATTTACCGCAGTCGTGAGGGAGCAATGAAGACAACGCAGGTAGCAAAAAAAGAGGATATCACCAGGGAATGGTTCCTGGTTGACGTTGATAACAAGGTGCTCGGCCGGGTTGCCACCGAGATAGCCAATGTGCTGCGCGGCAAGAAAAAGCCGATCTACACCCCGAGCGTTGACACCGGTGACTTCGTCGTCGTGGTGAACGCCGCCAAGATCGCTCTTACCGGCAACAAGCTGGCTGACAAGGCCTATCACCATCACACCGGTTTCCCGGGCGGGCTCAAGACCATCACTGCCGGCAAGCTTCTTGAGAAGAAGCCGGAAGATGTCATCAAGAAGGCAGTCAAGGGAATGCTTCCCAAGAACAAGCTGGCCCGGCACATGCTGAGCAAGCTGAAGATTTACGCCGGTCCCGAGCATCCGCACAAGGCCCAACAGCCCAAGGTGCTGGACATTTAATCGATCGCACAGCGAGAAAGTTCCTCGTAGGAGATAGCACAGATGGCAGCAACTAAGAGTTTCTACGGTACAGGCAAGCGCAAGTCCTCCATTGCAAGGGTATGGCTCAAGCCCGGCTCCGGCAAGATCATGGTCAACAGCAAGTCCCTCGACGATTACTTCGGTCGCGAGACCTCGAAGATGGTCGTGCGGCAGCCGCTCGAATTGACCGAGAACGTGGACAAGTTCGACATCTACGTCACGGTCCGCGGCGGCGGCGACTCGGGGCAGGCCGGTGCCATCAAGCATGGCATCACCAAGGCCCTCCTTGAGGCTGACACCGAACTGCGTGGCACCCTGAAGAAGGCCGGCTTCATCACCCGTGACTCCCGCGTGAAGGAACGGAAGAAGTACGGCAAGGCCGCTGCACGGAAGAGCTTCCAGTTCTCCAAGCGTTAACGCTAAAGGCCATACGGTCGACAAGGGGAAAATCCGTCAGGGTTTTCCCCTTTTTCTGTATTGCGTCCCAGCAGTGTTCGTAAGTTTTTGCTTACGTTCCATCGGGACTGAATGCCTGTAGCCGGGGAATTTATTCCCCGGTCGCTTTGGCAAAACGCCACTTTCGTCACCTACGTGACGAAGAGATGTATTGACACTCTGCCGGGGGATGAATCCCCCGGCTACAAGCGAGCGCCCCTAACGGGGCTTCAAAACTGTACAGCAATTTCTTAATCGGACAAAACTGATTGAATCCAAACTTCTGCGAGGAGGTTTCTCATGCTGAACGTTGCTGTTATTGGTGCCAGCGGCTACACCGGGGTCGAGCTGCTGCGGCTTCTCTACACCCACCCGGAGCTGGCCGTGACCTGTGTTACCTCGGAGCAGAGCGCCGGCAAAAGGATATCGGATATTTTCCCCTCTCTTCGGGACCGGTGTGATCTGGTGCTGGAGAAGGCAGATGCCGAGGCCGCGGCAGAAAAGGCCGATCTGATCTTCACCGCACTGCCCCATCAGGCAGCCATGGCCGTGGTGCCGACCCTCCTCCGTCTGGGGAAGCAGGTCGTTGACCTCTCGGCAGATTATCGGCTGCATGATGCCGAAACCTATGGCGCCTGGTATGCGAGCCATACGAGCCCGGACCTGCTGGCCGAGGCAGTGTACGGTCTGCCGGAGATCCGGCGGGAAGAGATTGCCGGTGCCAGGCTGGTGGCCAATCCCGGCTGCTATCCCACCAGCGTCATCCTCGGGCTGGCGCCACTGCTGCAAAAGGGGCTCATCGAAACCGATTCCATTATTTCCGACAGCAAGTCCGGCGTTACCGGGGCCGGGCGGAGTGCCAAGGTGGACAACCTCTTCTGCGAGGTGAACGACAGCTTCAAGCCGTACGGTGTCGGCGGGGTCCACCGTCATATCCCCGAGATCGAGCAGGAGCTGTCGGTCCTGGCGGGCGAAACCATCACTATTTCCTTTACGCCGCATCTGGTGCCGATGGACCGGGGGATCGTCTCCACCATCTACGCCCGGCTGGCGGCCGAGGCCACCACGGCCGAACTCCTTGCCCTGTACCGGGAGTTCTATGACGGTGAGGCTTTCGTCCGGATTCTCCCCGAAGGGAGCTATCCGTCCAGCGCCTTTGTGCGGGGGAGCAATTTCTGCGACATCGGCCTGGCGGTTGACAAGCGAACCGGCCGGGTGATCGTCACCAGTGCGCTCGACAACCTGGTAAAAGGGGCCGCTGGCCAGGCGATCCAAAACATGAACATCCTGGCCGGCCTGCCCGAAAATATGGGGCTGGAAGGTCTGGCACTGTTTCCCTGACCAGGAGCCGCATGTCCTTTATTCCCATAACACCCGAAGAGGTCCACCAGCGCGGCTGGGCCGAGTTGGACGTCATCTTTGTCACCGGTGACGCCTACATCGACCATCCGGCCTTCGGGGTGCCGCTCCTGGCCCGCTGGCTGGAGGCGCACGGATTCCGGGTGGGCATCATTGCGCAGCCGGACTGGCGAAGTAAGGACGCCTTTACCCTGCTCGGCCGGCCGCGACTCTTTTTTGCGGTCTCCGCCGGGGCCATGGACTCCCTGGTTGCCCACTACACGCCGGCCAAAAAGCTGCGTCACGACGATGCCTATACGCCGGGCAATCGTCACGGTGCCCGCCCCAACCGGGCGACCATTGTCTATACCTCCTGCTGCAAGGCTGCCTACCGGGATGTGCCTGTGGTGGTCGGCGGCATCGAGGCGTCGCTGCGCCGCCTGGCCCACTACGATTACTGGGAGGACAAGGTTCGCCGTTCCATCCTCTTTGACAGCAAGGCCGACCTGCTGGTCTACGGCATGGGGGAGCGGCCGCTGCTGGAGCTGGCGGAGCGACTGCGCAACGGAGAGCCGTTCGCTGCGATCCGGGATCTGCCGGGCACGGCGGTCATCGCCCGCAACTTCCCCCCGGCCGGAACGGCTGTTCCGTCATTTGAAGAGGTGGCTAGCGATACCCTTAAATATGCCGAGGCGTTCCGGTTGAGCGCTCTCGAACAGCAACCCGGCAGCAGCAAGCCGCTGGTGCAGCGTCACGGTGAACGCTGGCTCGTGTGTAACCCGCCTGCGTCCCCCCTTGCCACCAGGGAGTTGGACCGGGTCTATGCCCTGCCGTTTACCAGGCTGCCCCATCCCGCGTACCATGAGCCGATTCCGGCCTGGGAACAGATCAAGGCATCCATAACGACACACCGGGGGTGCAGCGGCGGCTGCGCCTTCTGTGCCATCACCCATCACCAGGGAAAGACGATCCAATCGCGCAGCGAGGCATCGGTGCTGGAAGAGATCGGCCGGCTGGCGGCAGCGCCCTGGTTCCGCGGCAGTATCAGCGATATCGGCGGCCCGACCGCCAATATGTACGCTATGCGCTGCACCGGTCCCGACGCCGGGGGCAACTGCCGCCGGCAGAGCTGTCTTTTTCCGGCGATCTGTCCGCACCTTGAGGTGCCCGACGGGGAAGGTGCCCGGCTGCTGGCCAAGGCGCGCCAGATCAAGGGGGTGCGCCACACCGCCGTGGCCTCGGGTATCCGCTATGACCTTCTGTCGAGGCAGCCGGCATATTTTCGCGAGCTTCTGACGCATCAGGTGGGGGGGCTCTTGAAGGTGGCGCCGGAACACCTGGTGGAGCGGGTGACCAGGGTGATGCGCAAGCCCGGAGGGAAGGCGTTCCAAACGTTTCTGGAGCTGTTCCGGCAGGAAAGCGCCAGGATCGGCAAGCGGCAGGCGGTGGTGCCGTATTTCATCTCCGGCCATCCCGGCTGCACCGTTGCCGATATGGTCGACCTCGCACTCATGCTGAAGCAGCTGAATATCCGCGTGGAGCAGGTCCAGGACTTTACCCCCACCCCTGGGACCGTTGCCACCTGTATCTACCATACCGGAATCGATCCTTTTACGGGAGAGGCGGTGTATGTGGCCAGAAGCGACAAGGAGAAGCGCCGGCAAAAGGCGCTACTCCTCTGGCACCTTCCGGCTGAACGACAGCAGGTGCTGGAGGCCCTGCGGGGGTGTGGCCGGGAGAGTGATGCGGCGCGGCTGCTGGACGGGTGGCAGGCGCAACCGGTTCGCTCCGCTCAAAGAAGGGCCGGCACCGGCAGAGCAAATGCAAACAACAGGCGAAAAAAATCTTGACAATAATGCGGGCTTGCTTTAAATAGAGAATTCGCTTCGCGTCCGCAGTTGAAGGCGGGCTCTGCTGGCGTAGCTCAATTGGTAGAGCAGCTGACTTGTAATCAGCAGGTTGCGGGTTCGAGTCCCATCGCCAGCTCCACTGAATGAAACAACGGCCAATTCACCCTGGAGGGATTCCCGAGCGGCCAAAGGGAACAGACTGTAAATCTGTCGTCGTACGACTTCGGAGGTTCGAATCCTCCTCCCTCCACCAGAAAATCCGCAGAGATGATTAGTATGCGCACCGATGTCCAGGAGGCCGAAGGGTCGTGAGAACTGGGGCCGGAGCAAGGGCTGTCATCTCAAAGAAGTAATATGCAGAATTAGGCGGGAATAGCTCAGTTGGCTAGAGCATCAGCCTTCCAAGCTGAGGGTCGCGGGTTCGAGTCCCGTTTCCCGCTCCAATGTTGACTAAGCCCACATAGCTCAGGAGGTAGAGCACTTCCTTGGTAAGGAAGAGGTCTCCGGTTCGAGTCCGGATGTGGGCTCCATTTTTGGACAATATTGAATATTCTGTATCACCTACGCGACCAGAGAACGTACTCTGAAATATTAGTATCAGCCCGGGAGGTAAGCCAATGGCAAAGGCGAAATTCGAGCGTAAGAAGCCGCACGTAAATATCGGCACTATCGGTCACGTCGACCATGGTAAGACGACCCTGACCGCGGCCATCACCAAGGTGCTGGCAGGCAAGGGACAGGCAGAGTTCAAGGCCTTCGACCAGATCGACAACGCCCCCGAGGAGCGTGAGCGTGGTATCACCATCGCCACGGCCCACGTGGAATACGAGACCGACAAGCGTCACTACGCCCACGTCGACTGCCCGGGCCACGCCGACTACGTCAAGAACATGATTACCGGTGCGGCGCAGATGGACGGCGCAATCTTGGTCGTGTCCGCTGCCGACGGTCCGATGCCCCAGACCCGTGAGCACATCCTCCTGGCCCGCCAGGTAGGCGTACCGTACATCGTTGTCTTCCTGAACAAGGCCGACATGGTGGACGATGCCGAACTGCTGGAACTGGTTGAGCTGGAGATTCGCGAACTGCTCTCCTCCTACGACTTCCCGGGCGACGATATCCCCATCATCAAGGGTTCCGCCCTTCAGGCTCTTAATGGCGAGCAGGGCGAACTGGCCGAGCCTGCCATCCTTGCCCTCATGGATGCCGTTGACAGCTACATCCCGGAGCCGGAGCGCGCCATTGACAAGCCGTTCCTGATGCCGGTGGAAGACGTCTTCTCCATCTCCGGTCGCGGTACGGTTGCTACCGGTCGTGTAGAGCGCGGGATCGTCAAGGTCGGCGAGGAAGTGGAGATCGTTGGGATCAAGACCACCACCAAGACCACCGTCACCGGGGTGGAGATGTTCCGCAAGCTTCTGGACGAAGGACGTGCCGGCGACAACATCGGCGCCCTCTTGCGCGGTGTGAAGCGAGAAGACATTGAGCGCGGCCAGGTACTGGCGAAGCCGGGGAGCATCACCCCGCACACCAAGTTCAAGGCCGAGGCATACATCCTGACCAAGGAAGAAGGCGGCCGCCACACCCCGTTCTTCAACGGCTACCGTCCGCAGTTCTACTT
>NZ_VLLN01000001.1 GCF_007830735.1 Geobacter argillaceus | reverse complement strand
AGGGGCCTGATTCATAGGCAAAGCGAAGTTCAGCGCCCGTGCTTTGCAACTTGCGAACAACCTTGTGCAGCGAATCCAGGTCGCCACCGATCGTGCCGTAGAACCGGACATCACCGTCACGGCCGACATCAGCCAGTGCGACATCGATGGAGTCTTTGTGAACATCAAGCCCGACAAATATGGTATTCTTCTTCATGACCTGCCTCCTTGGTTGTGGCTCTGTGTGGTGAATTCCCATTCCCAACATAACCCACGTTTGCAAGGGGCAGGTCGCTTACTTTCTACTGACAGACATTATGTCTAGTATAGAGCGGCGAAATCGAAATGCCAGCACCTGTGACTTTAACAAAAAGGTAAAAGAAATCAATATAATGACGCCAAATCGAGTGTACCGCCACAGAACCAGGATGTGAGAAAATGGGCGCCTGCCAGGATCACCCTGTTTTCCCCACATTGCAGCAGGTTTCAAGTATACCAACCATCGAATTGAGCAGCCCCAGCACCTCCGACTGGCCACTTAGATAATAGGGTGCAACCGTTTGATCGTTCTTCCCAATATGAATGCCAAATACATCTATAGCCCTCAATAGAAAGACTTCTTCGTCCGTCTCGTCGTCTCCAAAATAGATCGCCCTTGTTGAGCCGAAAAGTTCCATTGCTGAGATAAGTGCTTCCCCTTTGGTGAATGCTTCCATGGGAACCAGGTTGACCACAAGTTTGCCGCCAATTTTTTTGGGCCTAGGCGCCAGTTGTTCGATGGCTGCATTGATTCGCTTGAGCGCATTCTCACGGTCGGTTGCATATCGGTAATGTAGCGACAGTGACTCCCCCTTGAACTCGATCTCTATGCCCTGCTCATTGAAAAGCATGTCGAATAGCCGGTCCCTCCATTTGAGGCAATGCCTGGCGAACTGCCAGTTTCGCTTGCTATCTTGAGATGGCCATTCGGCCCCATGATTGCCAACGAGCAGGTGCGGCTCAAAACCAAGGATCGCCAGGGCGTCTTCCCTCGACCTTCCGGTGATCACGGCAACTTTCACGAGTTCGATAAGCCGTGCCAGGGTGATTCGGGTCGGGTCGGCAACCCGCGCAGCTTTGTAATCTTCAACTATGGGAGCAAGCGTGCCGTCCAGGTCGAAGGCGAACAACGTGTCAGGAGTTACATAACGAGCAAGAGCGACAAGTCCTTCAGAGTTGAACAAATACGATGACATTACGATTCTCCTCCGATTCTGGTTGCCAGCTTCTCCCGCTGGCGCACGCGTGCAGCGTCAAGGAGCATCCTGCCGGCCCAACGGTATACATTGAAGTCTCTCACCAGTGCCCGCATGCTGAGCATGCGCTCCCGTTGCTCCAAGTCAGGCATGATGAGCGCCCGATAAAGGGCCTCGGCGGTCTGTTCGATATGGTAGGGGTTTACGATAAGTGCTTCGTGCAGTTCGTGGGCCGCACCGGTGAACTGACTCAGGACGAGCACCCCCTGCTCATCGTCACGGGAAGCAACAAACTCCTTTGCCACCAGGTTCATCCCGTCGTGGAGGCTGGTCACCATGCAGACATCCGCCGCCCGATAGTATCGGTTTACCTCTTCAGGCTCGTGGTGCTCCGCCTTGAGGCAGATCGGCTGCCAGGTTCCGCTCGAGAACCGCTGGTTGATGTGTATGGCCAAATTTCGGACCTGTGCTTCAAAAGCCTGGTAATCATCAAGGGCCGAGCGGGTCGGCGCAGCAATCTGGATAAAGGTAAACCGTTCGACCAGCTCAGGGTGCAGTTCAAGCAGCTTTTCTACGGCACGGAACCTCTCGAGAATTCCTTTAGTATAGTCCTGACGGTCAACTCCGAGCCCGATTTTGTGGTTCGACGGGAGTCCCAGCTCTTTACGCACGTCTGCGCGACACTGCTCGACGGGCGCTTGCGTATCCTGCCAGGGGGGTGGCCACTGGATTGAAATCGGGTAGCTTTCCACCATTGTCAGCGTACCGCGACGGGAGATAGTCGACGATTCATGCTCTATGCGCGTTTCCAAGTAGCGGTCAACGGTTTCGAGAAAATTCTTGCAGTGGAAGGGGGTATGGAAACCGAGAATCGTGCTGCCGAGCATCCCTTTCAGGAGTTCTTCACGCCAGGGGCAGATGCCGAAGGACTCAGGGTTGGGCCATGGAATATGCCAGAACGTAATGATGGTCGCCTTGGGAAGCGACCTGCGGATCATCCCTGGCAAAAGTGCAAAGTGGTAGTCCTGTACCAGCACCACAGGATCGTCACTGTCAGCCTCTTTGACCACCGCATCGGCAAAGCGCTGGTTGATGGCCACATACTGTTGCCAATCACTGGAGCGAAAGATAGGGCGAACGTGGGCAATATGGCAGAGGGGCCATAGCCCCTCGTTGGCGAAGCCGTAGTAATATCCGCTTTCTTCTGCCTTGGTGAGCCAAATTCGCCGAAGCGTGTATTCAGGATGTTCAGGGGGGACCTGTGCCCTGTCGTACCGATCCACGGTTTCCCGGTCCGCAGAGCCGCTGCCGTGGGCAATCCAGGTGCCGGAGCAGGCACGCATGACCGGTTCGACGGCAGTCACCAGACCACTGGCGGGCCGATGGACCTCTATCCGTTCGTCTTTTCTGATATGAATATACGGTTCCCGGTTGGAAACAACGATGATTCGCTCGCCAGTGAGCTGTTTATGGAGCAGTTTGCGAAGGGAGTCGGGACTCCAGGTGATGGTGGCGTCATCGGCAAAGCGGCGTTCTGTGTCGAGTGCCCGCAGGAGTGTCCGCAGGTCACCAACGAGCGGTTGTAATTCAGGAGCCACTGCCGGCTGGGAAAATGGTCTGAGTATTCCCTCTCCGCGCAGCATGGCCCGTACGCCATCGATCCATCCACGCCAGCTCAAGTGGGCGACGAATACGGTGATGACGGAGACGACAATCCCAAGCAGCGTAAAGAACATGATGACATATTTGCGGGTATCTGCGCTGCGCCTCGCGACAAAGCTCATGTCGTGGACGAGGACTAGGGAGCCGCTGCGTCCCCCTTCTAAATCCATGGGGTACGTTGCCACGTGAACAGCCCCTTGCGGGAGCATATGAAGCGGTCCTGTCGCCTTATCTTGTGATACTGCCGAGGAGCAGCCGAGTGATTCCGGAAAGGTTGATGTCCGATAGAGCAGCTTGCCATCGCCACCACAGTACCCCAAGGCCAGTAATCGCTCGTCCTGGATGGCCCGAAGCAGAAGGGAGTTGATCTTGGTTTTGTTCCCCTGTTGGAGAAGTTCAGCCAGAGGATCATGGAGGGTGTTGGCAATCAGCCGGGAGCGGATATCCATGTCCCGGACAGACCAGCGGAGGGTAAGCTTGTCAACCAGCGGTACAACTCCATAGGCAAGCAGTGTCAGCGCGATGACCAGGGGTATGATGAAACGCAGTGACAAGCGAAGAGATCTCATAGTGATCATTCTGGAGCACCTCTCTAGAAAGCGGCATCCCAGCGTTTACTGAGACGGATGGCGGCATTGATCAGGCCGACCATGCTGTAAGTCTGCACAAAATTGCCCCACTGTTCTCCCGAACGGATGTCGAGATGTTCGGCAATGAGACCGTGGCGGTTATGCCGCGCCAGCAGGTTCTTGAACAGCACCCTGGCTTCGTCGCTACGGCCTAGGGCCACAAGGGCATAGATGTACCAGTAGGTGCAGACGATAAACGCGTTTTCTGGGGCGCCGAAATCGTCTTTTTCGACGTAGCGGAAAATATAGTCCCCTTGTCGCAATTCCCGCTCAATAGCCGCGACGGTTGATGCAAACCGGGGGTCGTCAGCGGTAAGGAAGCCGACGTCATGCAACAACAGCAGGCTTGCATCAAGTGAGTCTCCCTCAAAGGCTGCGGTGAAGGCTTTATTCTTGTCATTCCATGCCCGGTCACAGACGGTGGCGTGAATCCGTTCAGCCTGGGTGCTCCAGTAGATGACTCGTTCCGTAAGACCGAGGCGGTCAGCGATCTTTGACAGACGATCACAGGCAGCCCAGCACATGATGCTGGAGAATGTGTGAACCCGCTTGCTGCCACGTAACTCCCACAGGCCTGCATCCGGTTGGTCGTGCACCTGAATGGCGGTCTCTCCAAGCGGCTCAAGCCGATGAAAGAGAGCAGCATCTCCCCTGTGCATCAGGCGCCGGTCGAAGAAGACATGGGTAACCGCCAGAATTGCCGAGCCATACACGTCATGCTGGGTCTGCTCATAAGCCTGATTTCCCACCCTTACCGGCCCCATCCCTCGGTATCCGGCAAGCGTCTCTATTTCCCGCTCCTCCAACCGGTCCATGCCGTCTATGCCGTAGACCGGTTGCAGGCGCCCGCCATTGGTGCCGGCCACCAGGTTGACCAGATACCTGAGGTATCTCTCCATGGTGTTAGTTGTGCCGAGTCGGTTCAGGGCATTGACAACGAAATAGGCATCACGAAGCCAGCAGTATCGATAGTCCCAGTTCCTGCCGGAGTTTGGCGCCTCCGGGATCGATGTGGTCATTGCGGCCACAATGGCGCCGGTATCATCAAAAGTATTGAGCTTCAGGGTAATGGCGGCACGAATCACTTCATCCTGCCATTCGAAAGGGACCCCCAGATCGCGGACCCATTCATGCCAATAGGCAAGGGTTTCATGCTTGAATCTGCGTGCCAGTTCGTGAATTGCCTCCGCAATTGTCTCGTCGGGACCGAAAACGAGCGTCAGCTCCTCTTCGAGGATAAATGGCAGCTCCTGGGCAATCGTTGTAATGGATGCATCCGTAGTCAGTCGCAGGACCCAGTCGGGAGACACATAGCGGATATGGTGGCTGCCGTATGTGATGTCGCATTGATTTCGACCATAATCATGGGTCGGGCGAACACGGAGGCAGATCCTAGGGCTTCCGTGAACTCGGCGAATCTGTCTCACCAGCATCATCGGAGTGAACATCCGCCCGTGCAGCCTAAAACGGGGCGCGAAATCAGTGATCTCCACAACCGATCCATTGGTGTCGGTCAGCCGTGTTACGAGAACTGCGGAGTTGGGCAGATAGTTCTGTTCATCCTTGATCTGGTCGATCAATTCGATCGTACAATACCCATTGCCTGAACTGGTTTCATGCTCCTGCAACAAAGAGCAAAACACGGGGTCTCCATCAAAGCGAGGCAAGCAGTACCAGACAATTTCTGCCACAGGATCAATCAAAGCACCGATCTGGCAGTTGCCGATCAATGCAAGGTCAAGGGAACTCTTCATATGTCTATCCCTTTACGACTGCTATCTGGCTGACCATACACAGATGTAACTGGAGGCTCAGACGTGCAAACCAGAGTTGGTACCCCGCATGGTTGTTATCAGCCGTAATCCTTCAAGGAAATTTCCGCACGGAGATGATTCATTTACCACTTGGCGGTTTTAATCATCGGGTCTTCCAGGTCGTAATGAAGCGCGCTTCCTCGAACTCCCTTGATTTACTGGCAGTACGAAAAACCCATTTTTTAAGGTGTGAACACGACACGGCATATTATTTTGCTACACAAATTATATCTTAATACAAACTATAAAGTATATAAAGCTCGTTCGTCAAGTTATGAGATGCAAGCGGACTGGACGTGGCAGATGGACGTATTGAGACTGACTAAATAAAAAAGGGGGGGGCATCGCCCTCCCCCATATCATTGCACTCTCTGGCGGAGAAAATCAGTGATCGATGGCCTTGGCCATGCCGATACCGGTATTCTGGCGGACATAGATCTCGTCCCACATCTCCTCCGACTTGCGGCTCGGGAAGGCGAGGCAGCCTAAGATCGCGGCCAGAAAGCCAATCGGAATAGAAACAATTCCGGGGTTCTTGAGGCCGAAGAGTGGCTTGTCGAGACCCATCATGGATTTGCCATCCTTGTTCTTCTCGTAATCTTCCTTGGCTTTAACAAGGGCCTTTGTGTCACTCTCCTCAAGCATGGTTCCCGGCGGCAATGCGGCCTGCTTCTTCTCCAGGGCCTCTATGGTTTTCTGGGCGCCGGACGCTACAACTTTGGGATAGGTCATGTTGGGAGAAACCATCACTAGCGCGATCGAGACGATGGTGCCGACCACCAGGCCAGAGATGACGCCGGCGGTGTTGAATTTCTTCCAGAACAGTGACAGGAAGACGACCGGCAGGTTTCCGGAAGAGGCAACGGCGAAGGCCAGTGCCACCAGATGGGCAACGTTGGCTTTCTCGGCCATGATTCCGATGACAATGCCGATAGCCCCAACTACCAGAGAGGTAATGCGGGCAGCCATGACCTGCTCGTGCTGATCGGCGTGACCGTCCTTGATCACGTTGACGTAGATGTCGTGGGCAATGGCCGCGGAAGCAGCAAGGACCAGACCGGAAACGACCGCCAGGATGGTGGCAAAGGCAACAGAGCAGAGAAAGGCCAGAAAGATATCGCCGATGATCGGGGAAATATCGGCACCCATCTGTTGGGCAAGTAGCAGGGTGGCCATGTTGCCTCCCTTGTCAACCGAAATGATACCTTGCGGAGTAAGGTGAATGGCGGCACCGAATCCAAGCAGGGTGGTCAGGACATAGAAAGCGCCGATGATCCACATGGCGATGATGACCGACTTACGGGCAGCCTGGGCGGTAGGCACGGTAAAGAAGCGCATCAGGATGTGCGGCATGCCGGCGGTACCAAGCACCAGGGCCATGCCGAGGGAAATCTGGTCGAGCGGTTTCTTGAGAAACAAGCCAGGTTCTAGGAAGCGTTGACCGGCATCAGTACCGGCCAGCGTGATTCCGTCCTTCAGCACCATTTTGGAGACATGGTCCTGAATATAGGGGTTGTTGACGATATCGGAGAAAAAGCCGATCGGGTTGAAATTTGCCTTGGCCATGACCAATACGGAGAGCAGGAAGGCTCCGGACATGAGCAGGCCGGCCTTGATGATCTGGACCCAGGTGGTGGCGGTCATGCCGCCGAAAACGACGTAACCGACCATTAGTATGCCAACGCCAATGATTGAGGTCTTATAGGGGACGCCAACCAGGAGTGCCATCAGCTTGCCGGCGCCGACCATCTGGGCTGTCAGATAGAAGGTGGAAACGGCCACGGTGGAGATGGCGGCTACGGCGCGGACCGGTTTGGGATTGGTCCTGAAGGAAAGGATATCGCCCAACGTATACTTGCCGGCGTTTCGACAGGGCTCGGCGATGATCAGGAGTACCGTGATGTAGGCCACCAGCCACCCGACGGAGTACATGAACCCATCATAACCGTAAAGTGAGATAAGGCCGGAAATCCCCAGAAAAGAGGCTGCCGACATGTAGTCGCCGGCAATTGCCCAGCCATTCTGGGTGCCGGTGATGCCGCCGCCGGCAGCGTAAAAATCGGCTGCGGTTTTTGTCTGTTTGGCGGCCCAGACGACAACGCACATGGTGATGCCGATGATGACGGCAAACATTGTCAGGGTGATGGCCTTGTCAGCTTTCAGTTCCCTCTTTTTGGTGAGCGGCGCTGTTGAGGGAGTTGCGGCCTGGGTTGGTGTCGGGGTTGATGGAACGGCAACGGCAGGAGGACCGGAACCTGATACTGAATTTGATGCAGATACTCCATTGGCCTGATCGGCAGCAAGTGCGACAGAACCCATAATGATGGCTAGTACGAAACCTATGAACAACTTTTTCATTTAAACCTCCCATGGAAGATAGCAACTTCTCGTGGATGAATTACTTTTAGGTACCTTTCGATACATAACAAGGGGCTCTTTGACGTCATGGAACCGTCTAGGCATTTCTCACAAAGACTTCCAGAAGGCCAGGCGAAGCTGATGGGCACACATGTAGAAACCGGCAACGGCCAGGAGAACAAAACCGGGAACCATCAGCATCTGGGGAATCCAGACAGGCCATGCGAGAATCGGGGATGTTTCACCAACCTCCTTGACGGACAGAGCCCCTGCGGCCGTCCTCCAGGCGATCAACGCTCCGAACAGTCCAATCGCCAGTGAACCGATGGCATCAAGAAACGCAACCTTGTTGGGTGACAGGTTGTGGGTGAAGAAATCGACCTTTATGTCGCCACGAATCAGGTGGCAGTAGGCAAAAAAACTCGAGAGGGCGATGGCGGCGCACATCTGCAACATCTCCACGTCTCCGGGTACTGCAAAGCTGAACAGCTTGCGGCCGACAACGGAAACCAACTGCATGACGACCAGCGCCAAGAAAATCAGCCCTCCGCAAAGAGCAAACGCCCGGGATACCTTCAGAAGAAAATTGCCCAGATGACCAAAGGCATCGGATCTGGTGAAGGGGTCGTACGACAACCGTTCTTCTCGCTCGAATTCTTCTTCCATGTGACCTCCGTTACCTGAGTTCGTCCACCAGTTCTCGTGTCAGACGATCGAAATCCCTATTGGCCACATGGGCATAGTAATGGGCCAGAGCCCAGGAAACTACGAACTGTGAAAGGGCAAAGATATACCCGAAGTTTAGAACACCGATGACCTTGATCTTGAAGAGGCTTGGTGTGTAAGCCGCACCGATCGGAAGAAGGAAATAGTAGACCGTTGAAAAGATCCACCAGCCAAAGAGGAAAACGGATTTCTTCCTGTGAAGTTCGACGAACTTCGGGTTTCTGGCGATTGCTGACCAGTCGTACTCTTGCGCCATGATTTGTTACTCCTTTCTGAAATAAATTTGTCCATGAAACGGCGTCCCGCTTCTGACCTCATACAAATCCAGACAATTTCCTCCTTTCCGAAGAGCTAATTTCCTTTCAGTTATCCGCGTGCATAACCGAATCTAGCCGAAAGCATCTCAGCCCCTTCTCGTAAGGATGGGATGATCTCGTTTTCCAAGCGTTCAGCCAGCATCCTGAACGAAGGACCCAACACCGTCAGGGCACCAACGACCTTGCCGGCGTAATCTTTCACAGCGACAGCTACACTGATAATACCGTCGCCCAGGCAGTTGGAGTCCACTGCGACCCCTTTGCAGCGTATGTCGTCCAGTTCTCTTTGAAGCTGGGTCAAGTCGCATGGAACCTGTCTGCTCCTCCCCCGCTTGATCATTTTTTCCATGTCCTGAAATTCGAGAGCCTTGATGGCCTTACCGGCAGCGTTGCTGAAAAACGGAAAAAGCTGACCCACCAGGGGAGCAGCCTTGACCGTCTGGTCACAGTCGACCATGTCCAGGAACATCACTTCATCTCCCTTCAGAACGGTCATGTATACGGCTTCATCATGCTTCTTTGCCAAGTCTTCCAGAACCGGATGGGCATGCTTGATGATACTGGTGCCGTTCAGTATCTTCTGAGAAAGTCCCACGGCACAGATTCCAAGGCGGAGTTTGCCGCTTCCGGGGTCCTTTTCGACCAGTCCCCGCTTTTCAAGTGTTGCCAGAATACGAAACGCCTTGTCCTTGCTGATACCCAATGCGGAGGCAAGGCGCGGCAACGTTAGCAGCATCGTCTCTTCGGCGATTATCAGTTCCAGCATGTCGAATACGATATCCACGGTTCGCACGGAGTAATCGGTTTTGTTTGTTTTAGCCATGTCGGACCTCATTGAATCCTCATCAGTTTCTGAGTATCGGGACACGCGCTTAGCGAAAGACCGCGACGAAATCGCGATGGCAGTTGCCCTGCTGTCGCTTGTCACAGAGTAACGGACCAGCAAAGCGCGAGACGCACCGAGCTCTCGCCGCCTAAAGCGGCAGTTTTCCCGGGAAACGGCAACATGGAAGGATGCAGCCGTCCTACGGCAGTTCACGTTGTGCTACAAATCGTGGGGGGCTCAGGAATGAAAAGGTAAGTGTGAAGGTGGTGCGCGGGCGACCAAATTTGTAGTTGGAATGAAAGGCGGAAAGGTAAACTCTATGGCAGGTGCTAACTTTGTGCTGTACTGAACAGGCCCGACGAAGTAAAACCCGTGAGGGTCAGCAGCCTCAGTCTTCACCTGTTGAACCACTTCTAGGGCATTTTTGACAACATGTTCAACAACAGCTCGTGGACGCTGCTTGGGAGCGCTTCCTCCTGACAGGTACGGATTCCGCATCCCCAGGAAAACGAGGAAGGATGAGGCGACCAGTATGGTTATGAGGAGAATCTTTCGGTTCATGGTAACCCGTGTTCTACGCCATGCTGAAATTATTTCGGTGGTATGAACCATATGCAATCACATATGGTTTGTATACACAAATTTGTTTAAGTATATAACAATTTTTTATTTTGTTCGCAACAACAAATCTCATCCGTGCACCAACGCACGCAACGTACCAGTTTAGTACACATTTCTTCGTGAACGCTGTGCCATATCTACATTAGCGGATTAATTTGCCACCCCTTTAGCGAATGTTCGGATCAAGGCACAGGTCAAGAGACGGGGCTTTACCATAGGCTTTATGGGTGTTTTGTGGTAATTATCTCATCATCAATTAATCAGACATCAACGTACAGGATTTTCACAACCTTTAAGGACTTTTTATGGTAAACACCCCCGAAGTGGTAGCTGGGATTATTGACAATATTCGACGTTTTTTCCAGGTGGTTAATGAACACTCAAAACGGGCTGAAAGGGAAACGGGATTGACTGGTCCCCAACTGTGGGCGATTAAGATGATCGCCGAGTCCGCGCCCATCAAACCTTCCGAACTGGCACGCCGCATGTACCTTCATCCGGCTACTGTTGTCGGGCTTATCGATAGGCTGGAAAGGAAACTATTAGTTACACGTACCCGCTCCAATGAAGACCGGCGGGTCGTGGAAATCTCACTTACCGAACAAGGGAGGGAATTGCTCGCCCTAGCACCCGAAGTACCACAAGGATATCTGGTAAGAGGTTTGGAGAACCTGACAGACAAAAAACTTCTAAAAGTCGCTGAGGGTGTTGAGGAACTGGTGAAGATTCTTGGGGCTGAAGAGATCCCGCCGCAGCTGATCCTGTCTTCAGAGATAAATCTGCCCCGGAAGAGACGATCGCAACTTTAGAGATGCTGTCCGTAATCGATCTCGCGTGCTATGAGCTGCTCAATCATAAACATTAATGGTGAATGGTGAAGGAATTCGCAATGCTCATCGCTCTCGTCATCATTTTTGTCATCGCCTATGCTGCCATCGCCTTGGAACACCCGCTTAAGGTTAATAAGTCCGCTTCTGCCCTGATCGGCGCTGGCCTGCTCTGGACGATCTATGCTCTGTCAACCGGAAATCATAACCTAGTGAACGAGCAGCTCGGCGAATCCCTCATAGGAACCGCCCAAATCGTCTTTTTTTTGATGGGGGCCATGACTATTGTCGAGGTGGTGGATGCGCATAATGGCTTTGATATTATCACCTCGCGCATTAAGACCACCAGACTGACCTCGCTCCTCTGGCTTGTTGGATTTGTAACATTCTTCCTGAGCGCCGTGTTGGATAACCTGACCTCCACCATCGTGATGATCTCGTTGATCAAGAAACTTTTGGACAAGCACGACGACCGCCTCTTCTTTGCCGGCATCACCGTTATCGCTGCCAACGCCGGCGGCGCTTGGTCACCTATTGGTGACGTCACCACCACCATGCTCTGGATCGGTGGCCAGATCACCACCCTTGCAATAATGAAAGGGGTCTTCCTAGCTTCGATCATCAACATGGTCGTGCCGCTGGCCATCACCAGCTGGTTTCTGCGGGGGCGGAAGGTGGCAAGTCCGGTCGAAAGCGTTGAACTCGGTCACCGTGACAAAACCACCCCATTCGAGCAAAATCTCATGTTCGCCATGGGACTCGGCATCCTGATCTGCGTACCGATCTTCAAGACCATCACCCATCTTCCCCCGTTCATGGGGATACTCTTCGGCCTGGGGATCATCTGGTTGGTCGGCGAACTGATTCACAATAAGAAGGATGATGAGGCCAAGGAACACTTGACCCTAGCCAGGGCACTCAAGCAAATAGACATGAGTTCTATCGTCTTCTTCATCGGCATCCTGCTGGCTGTGGCCAGCCTGGAGCACACACACATCCTGACAAATTTGGCCGATTGGCTTAACAAAACCGTGGGGCGCGAGGATGTGATTGTCACCATCATCGGCATGGCGAGCGCCATCGTGGACAATGTGCCGCTGGTGGCCGCCTCAATGGGAATGTACAGCATGTCCCAGTACCCGACCAACAGCTTCCTCTGGGAGTTCATGGCCTACTGTGCCGGCACGGGCGGTTCGATCCTGATTATCGGCTCGGCGGCCGGGGTGGCCGCCATGGGGCTAGAGAGGATCCATTTTTTCTGGTATGTAAAGCGGATCAGCGGATTGGCGCTGGTGGGGTACTTCGGCGGGATCGTCACTTACATAATCCAATATCGGCTGTTACACTGAGGATATTGGATTTTCTGCTCTCTAAAATCTCTTAAATATTCATCACTTTTAAGCGTTTTTCCCTCCATCCTGCAATCCCAAATCAGTGACAGGATGGGAGAACGGATCGATCAGGGATAGATAATCGAACCTAATCCTGTCCGAATTTGCCGGTGTAGGCATTGAGGGGACCAAACCAAACTTTTCACCGTGCAGCGACCAGGAACTCGCTCCTTATAAGTTCGTAGTGATTACAATGAGAACGCATCCTCCACGTTATAGCCCCAGCCCGAGAAATGTGCCAAGGAGGAGAGAGCACTTTACCTTTTCCTTCCAGTAAAGACCGGACATTTTCCAATCCCCTTCCCTTATACGGGCCAGCTGTCGTCCCTCCAAGCCACAACTCCTCAGACGTTGCGCTTGTTGTCCAGGAAAATGGTGACGCAAAAAGAAACGATGCACTTTGATCGCGTGCAACCCTGTTCATCTCGTACAAGTGGGCAAGGGGATAGCTGACCCTATCTAGCAGGTTGAGGGAAGCCATTTGTTGAAAAGTTCCCTTGGAGAAAGGCACCTTAAGCACGTCCGCCATCACAAACTCGAGGTTGTCTGTTTTCCAGGCTTCAGGGAGCTTAATGTGGAACGTTTCGCGAAGATTTCCTTCCAAGGGCAATGTGAATGTCAGATGCCGGTCCCGGGCCAAACGACGGGCTGTTCTGATAAAATTGAGCGAAAGGTCGCACCCCACTGCCCAACTACTCCTTGCGGCCATTTCAAAGGCAACCCGCCCCACAGAACACCCTGCATCGAATGCCGATGAAACATGACCTGCCAGACAAGTGACCAACGCAGCTATCGAACATTCTTCAGTATCACCTAGCAGATCCCTATAATGGCACCAAAGGTATTGGTCAACCATCCCCGCCTCCTCATACCGCCATTGCGCACCTGCCGGGCAACTGTCAGGACTTGGCAGCAGTTGTGCAATCCCTTCCCGAATAGGGAAACGGCGCTTACATTTTTTGCATGTGAGGCTTCCCGTGATGATGTCACCATCAGTTTCGCAATCAACGGAAAGATCCAGCTGATATTCATATGGAAGGCAAACAGGACAAATGAGATGCGGGAGCAGGAAACGTTTCATGACTATGCCTGCAATTTTGAAAAATCCCTGTATATGTCAGGCACAGCCTTTCTCATCATGTTTCGTACTGCCTTCAACATGAGCTCCTCATGAAGCAGAGGTTGACCTGAGATCGAATAATCGGAAACGGTTGTTGCATACTCATGCGATACATGCAGCGCACCGTTTCGCCACATATCCACCTTGATATCCAGATGGCATCTTCCATCAAGGGTCAACAGCGCCGAATTCTGCTCTAAATTTGCATAAACCCTTGAGATGTCGATCCCAGTTCCCACATTCTTCGGCAACTTCTCAACCAATAATACCGTATAGCCTGCCGCACTGAGTTCCTGCTTCAGCGCATCAACGAGGATATCCCCGGAATATACGGGTATCACCCGTTTGGCAATGGTTATCCCGTAGCCGCTTTTCACGTTGACGACCGTGATCTTTGGCGGAATGGTTGTTTTCTTCCTGGGCCTAAAACTTACCTGTTCCAGTCTCCGCATGAGGCGGGAAGGTCTTTTTTCTTGGGTATCCTTCCAGGGACTGCCATTCATCGACAAGAACACTACTCCACTACCTCCTGTTGCATGAACGACCTGCTTGTACCGCAAGGAAGCATTCCGACCCGTAGTTGCGCATCCGGCAATCGTGCCAGCACACCATGCAATCAGTATTACTCCCGTCATCAACCGGTTCATGGCATTTCTCCAGGTAATCAACTGACGGTTCTTAAGTTACGATTTTCCGTTCAGCACCGCGACGATCTCTGGAACTGCCTGGCTCATGACACCGCGCAATCCTTTCTCGATCATATCTCTTGGCAAGCGTTCCCTGTCTATTATCGCAAAATCGGATACCCTCGACTCATAGCTCAGCCGTTTCATTTTTGCGCCATTTTTCCAAACATCCATCGAGATCTTGACCGTGCATGTCACCTCGATCTTCGGAATGCCGGCGGTTTCCTCAAGTTCAACCTGTACCGAAGCCAGATCAATGCCTTTGGAGACTCCCGAGGGCATTGATGCCCCTAATTCGACCCTGTACCCAGCAACGGTCAATTCCCGCTTGAGTGCATCAAGCACTATGTCACCCGCAGAGTTTGCCGACAGTATTTCGCCTGTTACCATCCCGTCGGAATCTTTCCGTTTGCCAATGACCCACCGGACGTTATCCGCATTACTGATGGCTGTGTTACCAGTTCCAGATTTCAGAAACAGATTACCCGAACCTCCTCTGGCTTCAACAGATGGGGAGTACAGAATTGACACGGGAATAGTAGTCGTTGCACAGCCGGCAAGAATACCCATACAATATGTCAACAAAGCAGCACAGATTGTTCTCCGGATCATTACCCTCTCCTTGATTCAACGGTTCACCAACTCATGCCTAATATCCCTGAGACCGGCGGGAGATGGCCTGCATAAGACTATTTTGTCGCGATTACGAATTCATCCCGGCGGTTACTGGACCATGATGCTTCATCGTGCCCGATGGCAACGGGCTTTTCCTTGCCATAGCTGATAACTGACAACCGCTTTGGGGGAATCCCCATCGCCACCATGTACTGCATGGCAACCCTAGCCCGCTTCTCGCCCAAGGCCAGGTTATATTCGTCCGAACCGCGTTCATCGCAATGCCCTTCTATCTGCACGGTAACGTCAGGATCGTTTTTCATGATTTCGGCATGCCTCAAAAGAATTCTGCGGGCTTTTTGCGATAGTACGTACGCATCGAAATCGAAGTATATGTTTTCCATAACTACCTTAAGTTCGCCTGCATTCGGGATCGGCTCCAAGGTATCATGGGTGATACTTTCCTGGTTCAAAGACTGCCTGTTCTGCTGCTTACTGGAAGGTACCGAGACTGTCGGATCAGTTTGGACTGATTTGGAGGGTGTTAAAAACCGCGTAATCGGCTCATCCTTCTTCACCATTTCATTCTTAGCGCAACCACTGGCAACGAACAGTACGCAACTCAATACCAGATGTAACCATGCACCATGGTTCTTCATTCGTGCCTCCTTTACTTGGAATCCAATAAAGATGACCGCTAATCAAGCATTGACGGGTTTATGAGGCTCCATCATTGAAAAATATGAGTGACGCTGACTATTTTATCGGAACCAATTTCTGGAGCGTTATGAAGAAAGAACGATTCGTCACCTTAACCTCCCCTGACAATAAGGGTTCTAAGACCAGTAGCGGTTGAAGTGTGATGTGTCATCTCTCCCTTTTTTTGACCAGACGCAAAGCCATTGCCATGAAGCCGATCAGGGACTTTTCACGGTGGGAGACGACCGCAACTTCCACCTCTCCAACCGGTTTCCCTGTGGCAACTTTCAGGGAAGCACTCTTCTGTATTCCCAGGACCTGACTCGGGTAAATGCTGCGGTAGCCAACAATCAGGAAGCTAACCATGCAGGCCACCGCTGCGTGGGGGGCTATGGCCGGGCCAAACAGCTCCATAGCCATGACCGACGCTGCGATAGGAGTATTGGCCGCGCCAGCCAGAAGAGCCACCATGCCAATAGCGGAAAACGTGGCCACATACGGCTCGCTTAGAAGTTGGGCGAAGAGGTTGCCAGCAGCTGTACCTATGAAGAAAATTGGAGTGACTACCCCGCCGCTTCCACCGCATCCCAGAGTGATGGCAGTGGCTAGCCCCTTCCAGAGGAAAGCTCCAACCGGAAGCACTTCTCCTCTCAGTCCTGCGTCGATGGTTTCCAGGCCCAGGCCAAGATAGCGCTTGGACACTAATGCCCCAATAAGGACGAGGATACATCCTCCCAGAAGTGCATTCATCGATCTGTGCCAAGGTAGGTTGTCGAAAAGTTTATGAATGACTTTCATGGCTTCGATCAGGAGCAGGGCTACAAGTCCGCACCAGATACCAAGCAGGAGCATTTCTGCAAAACTCCTGCTGGTCAATTCCGGGATGACTCGACCCACCTGGTATGAGTACTGTACTCCAAGCTGTGTGGCGACATGATAGCCGACAATGCCGGCCACGAACGACGGGAAAAGCACGTCGTAAAGCATCTGCCCCAAGACCAGGACTTCAATACCGAAAAGAGCGCCGGCAATGGGGGTTCCAAACACGGTGGCAAAGCCGGCGCTAATCCCGCAGATGACAAGTTTACGTTGATCCAGCGGCTCTAACCGCAATAGTCTGCCGAAACCTGACGCCAATCCAGCGCCGATCTGGGCACAGGGGCCTTCTTTACCGGCCGACCCACCACCTGCCAAGGTAATTACAGTAGCCACCAGCTTCACGGGGACCACCGCTAGGGGGATACGTCCCATACGCTTGTGAACCGCTTCAATGACCTTTTCCGTGCCGTGTCCGGCTGCATCCGGGGCCAACCATTGTACTAGCAAGCTGCTCGCTAGAAGGGCAAGAGGCAGGTACAGGTAAGAGTTGGGAACCCTTTCGCACTGTCCGGATGTCCAGGAAAGCGCCCGGAGGAAGACGGTTGTACCGAGCCCCACCAAGACCCCAACGATCGAGGCATAACAACTCCATTTTACTACACTCGCTACGAGGGTTATCTGCTCATTAAGCTTCTGTTTCATAGCGAATCTTATTCCTTGCGGGCTGTAGAAAGACTTTCCATCAGTTTGTGATGGCCCCAGGTCGACTGTTTATGCGATCGGAGGCCATGGGGAGCAGCCCCAATGTATGGCTTACGCCGGACTCAGAGGGGCTGCCGGTTTTGATGTTTAAGGATTTACCGGGACGAATTCATCCCTGCGGTTCTGCGCCCAGGCGTTTTCGTTGTGGCCCGGATTGGCAGGTTTTTCCTTGCCGTAACTGATCACTGAAAGTCGATCAGTCGGTATACCCATGGTTACAAGGTACTCCATGGCTTCTTTGGCTCGTTTTTCACCCAGAGCGAGGTTATATTCGTCGGAACCGCGCTCGTCGCAGTTCCCCTCTATTCTAATTCTGCCCTTGAGGTGTTGCTTGATAACGGCTGCGTCTTTGACAAGTGCTTGACGGGCCTTCTGGGAGAGTTTTGCGGAATCGAAGTCAAAATATACTTTTTCTAGAGCCGACTTCAGCTGTTCGATCCCTTGGTCAGGTTTCTGCGAAAGGGTTGCTTGTGAGGGGGCTTGCTTGGGCTCCTGCTTCACAAGCTGGGTACCGAGCTTATCCGTTTTTGCCACCCCCTTGTCGGTAGCTGCCGGCAACAACGTCTTTGGCGCCAATGACTCATCCTTCTTGACGATCTCCTGCTTGGCGCACCCACTAACGACCAGAGCGACTCCGCAAAATGACACAATCATACCAATTACTCTTCTTTTCATTTTTGTTGTTCCTTTCTGTCGGGTGATCTTCCCTCAATTGCGGGGGGACGCATAAAAGTGGCCAATTCTACATGACTATTTACGTATCGATTTGATGAGTCTAACGTTTTGCTTGCGCATTTTGTTTCTGTCGCATATTATTTGTATATGAATACTATTTTGTCAACTGGTTTTTGGAGCAGTTATGTCTACGAAATCAGAGGCCATTGCGGGAATCGTCGATAACCTTCAACGAATCATCCAAGTGGTCAACGAACAATCGAAAATTTCCGAGCGCGAAACGGGATTAACCGGCCCTCAACAATGGGCTATTAAAGCTATTGCTGAGGCTGAACCGGTCATGGTTTCCGAGTTAGCGCGTCGCATGCACCTGCATCCTGCAACTATAGGTGGAATTCTCGATCGCCTCGAGACCAGGGGACTCATCACGCGCACCCGCTCCCTGGAAGACCGGAGAGTTGTTCATGTAGACTTGACCAGCCAAGGGAAGCTGTATGAAACCAACTCACCCGAGGTGGTCCATCGACTTCTGAAGGCACGTCTGGAAGATCTCTATCAAGAAGAGATTGACCGGATTGCTTTGGCGTTGAAGGGCCTGGCAAAAATTCTCGGAGCTTCTGAAAACAATACCAAGCCCATCAACCCGTTAGATGACAATGTGCGAAGGCGAGCGACGGATGACGGTTCGGATAGTTAATCCCGCATCCATACTCTTTCTAAAGAGTGCTACGCTGGAAGTAGAAGTAGTTTAGAGCTGTATCGAGTTGGCTAAAACAGTATGGGGGGTACAACAATGGAAGATTTCAAACGTATTCTCGTCGTGAGCAGAATGACCGCAAATTGTCAGAAGGCGGTTCACTTCGGTGTATCCTTGGCCCGTAAACACGAGGCGGAACTGACCGTTATTCACGTTATACACAATCCCTTCGGGCTCGAAGGTTGGAACCTACCGACCATCTCCCTTGAGAAGGAGTACCAGGAGATCACGCGGCAGGCCAAGCAAGACCTGGATCGAATTCTGAAGAACGAGCGTAGTGAAGGGCTCGCAGTGACCGAGTTAATCAGGGAGGGAGAACCGACCAAAGAGATTCTTAAAGCAGTGAAAGAGTTGAAGATCGATCTTCTAATCATGCTGGCACATCAAGAGTGGCGGCTCGAGCATTTTCTTTTCGGCCGTAGTAACGAAGAAATCGTTCGAACGATGCCCTGCTCGGTCCTCCTCGTCAAGAATGAGCCTAAACCGGTTAGGTGGTAGACGTATCGTATTAGGCTTGGGTATGGGTCACGCTTCGACGCCGATGGTGGGTTAGGATTCAGTGCCGATCCACATCAACCACACGGCTTATTCGCAATCTACTTAAACAGATCCTCCAGATGCTCTACGAACACGTGTTGCATATCCAACCCCAGCAGGTCTCTGTAATGCTGCTGCCACCCCTCGCGCATCGCTTCCAGGCTCGCCAGCCACGCCAGCTGCCCGGGATCTTGCGACTGTCGCACCTGGTGCTCTACCTTCAAAAGCTCTCCGAAACCTGGATTAAGGAGGCTTGCGTAAAAATGATCGATTTCCGGAACATGTGATGGATCGGCTTCGTGTCTGTCACATGCCCAATCGTCAACCAAAATCACGCCGTACCCGTAATAGACATATTCCGGAACACTTCGACCTCTCCCCTGTTCCCATTCCCACAGCCGGCTTTCCGGAATTGCTGGTGAATACTTGCAGCCTGGTACGTAGCAGGGTATCAATGTGCCCATCAGGGACAGTGTCATCTGGCCGTACCTCAGGGAGGTTCTTACCCTTTCCAGGTCAAGAGGTTTGATTTTTTTCATGATGTTACCTCCTGCCCGTTGTCCACTACGATGCCCCAGCGAGCTTTCCTAGGTACCCTGGTAACCAGATTCCTTAGCCTCTCGATTGCTGATCAGGATCGAGCCTTGGAAATGCTGAGGCTCATGGGCGAGACAGGTGGTAACGCGACGTCGGCTAAGCGGGATGTGTGAAATATCCCCGGCCATGGTGTGACTTGGCATAGAGGTGGGTCGCCGGTAGTCACTGAAAAGTCACGACTACCGTTTGACCTTAGAGATCACTTCCGAGCTGATTCTGGCCGGGTGACCGTCTGGAAACTGGATGAACGGGGCTCGTTGGTGGCCGTGACGCTGCTGAAATGATAGGCTCGCCCCGCCAAATAGAACGGCATAAGGTACCTCCAAACATAGGGCACGGACTCCGTAGGTTAAATAATGTCATGCTACGAAATATTCCCGGTGATCTCGGGAAGGGCATGCTGTTAGTAGCCTTACGGACACGCAGCTTGTTATGGGCGGTTAACGGCTAGAGTTTGATGCCGATGAGGGAGGGATTGTGGGGCCTCTGGTGCTAGAGTCCCCGTGAAGCCTTAAAGCGCCTTGCAGCGATCTGACGCAATTTTGATACTCTCCGGGCGACCCAAGGAGTTGGAAGGGTTTGGAATAATTTTCTCAATTCCTCGATGACTTGATTCGTATCGATTCTGTATTCCGGTTGTCTGCTCTTTTTTTCGTATAGCGTCAGAAACCGGTTGATAACCCAGAGTTCCCACTTCTTTAGCTGCCAATCCCCGGGGTTTTTCGCCAAGTCTTCCCGTTCCTTCTGGGTGATCCTTGCAAGTTGCAGTCGCAAAATCTCTCGATTGCCGAATATCTTTTTAAAATTCTTGATGAACAGGGCATCTTCTGCGGAAAACTTATTAAGGTCACGCGGCAATGCTCCGCAACGCTGCAATTCAGAGACGATATTGACGTGTAGTCCGGTCAAGTCAGCCAGTCTAGCAGATAGGCTTTTTTGTTCAGGCACACTCGCTTTCATCGCATACCCCCGCACTTTTTTTCCCGCCGGACCCTTTCTCTGGCTGCCCGGCGGATTTGATTTGCCTTTTTGATGGTCTCAGGAGTGATCGCGTGAGCGTATAACAATCTGCCAAGAACCTCTCTTGTGGTTGCTGCTTTGCCAGTGCGGTAGTTATTGACGAAGACTTCCATGACATCAGCTTCCAAATCTCCGACCTCCTTCTCTCTGATCAGTTCTTCGCGCTCGTGCTTGGAAAGACCAGCCAATCGGGCCTGCATAAGCCGTCTATTGCTCCAGATGGCTTTCATTCGGACCAGAAACGGATCGTTTTCTTTTACATTGCTCAGGTCGCGGTCAATAAGGCCTAGCCGCTGAAATTCGAGAATTGCTGCAAACTGAAACCCAAGCGCATTCGACAGACGACTCAGATCTGATTTACTCGCTTTCGTCTTCATGAGACCCTCCTTCACGCAGGACGTTGACTGACGGTTTGACCGGGGTGACGTAAGAAATCCTGGCTGACAGCCTCCATTTCTTCCGGCGTTCTAACAGATCGAGGTCAGAAGTAAGGTACGTTGCGCGAATTGGCACGAGATAATGAGTTCTGCTCGGCACAACCCGACCTTTAAAGTTGATCCAGAACATTCCACCCGTTCGTCCAGGGGGGATCAAATCAGTAGCTATGGCCCCTGCCGCCAGCAGTTCTCCGGCGACAAAGCTTGCCGCATCACTCTGCCGCTGTTCGCTGGCACTCCATATGTCGGCAATGATGGATCTGTGGTTAGTGCAGAGGTCGTGCAACGCGGCGAATAGTATCTTAGGGTAAAAATAACAAATGCCCTGCTTAGTCGAAAAAGACTCGACATAATCATGTGTAGGGGCATTTACGTGTTCGGCCAGTATTCTGAGATATTCTGGGATATTCCAGAAGGGCAGCAGCTTTCGGTCAATAGGTCGTGGAATATACTCGTCATTACGCTTGCTACGCCGGATTGGTTTAGGTTCCGTCTGCTGCGCAACCGTCTCTTTTGCGCTCTGGAAATCAGCGCCTTCATCGAACCGCGCCAAGGCGTCAGCTCTCTTGAGAATGTCCAGCAAATGACCCGAATCCTCGGGATTATGGTGACGATTTACGGCTGACAGAATCAACTCAGCTTCCCGTTCAGGCAAACGGCCAGGAAGAAGCAAAGCTGTCAGAACCTTGGCGCTAGAAGCGGCATGCGCCCGCTTGTGGCTAATCCCGAGGTCCCTGTTGTAGAGACGGGGGATCTTTCCGATGTCGTGGCTCAGGGCAGCGATGAGCGCGATCGGTCGCATGAGTCCCGAGTCATCTACAAGCTGTACGATTCGATCCGCAGTATCGATGCAGTGCTGCCTGACGGTGACCATTGCAAGTTTTTCGAATTGCGGTTCGCTATGGATCTTCCACCTGGCTGGATCTCCCTTTATATGCTCTGTGCTGATGGAAGAGACCCCCCCTTCGGTGTCAAGCAGATACAGAATGTCATACGCAATATCTGCATAGTCGCCACGGAGCGTGTCCGCATGCCGACCGATGAACTCCCGAATCTCTAACGTCTTGTAATCTGTTGGATCCATCCCCGCCTCCTTAAACTGAATTGGTGCCGGCAGCAGCCCCGATGCCTAGCAGCCCACCATTTATTAACTCCGACAACCGGTGCGAAGCCTTGTCGCAATTGGACTTGCCCTCTATGACTTCTTGCCCTTCGCCCCTTTTCGGGGCCGTGTGGCGTTGGTCCCTTCAGTGCTATTGTCGCCGGGGGTACCAGGAGGGGCAGTTTTAGGTCTTTGCCGACTACGTCCCAAGTTGCCGTCATCGTCTGTCCCTTGATTCCGTACCGTTATCAAACGTATGACGCCCAAACTGAGAATTGACGTTATTTGCTGCAATCTGTGTTTTGGCTCCATCGCTGCCGTCCGCAAAAAATAGAAGATTTTCTATTAGGTGTGACGGCCAGCAACACCTGTCGGGGGCTACAGTGCCTTTTGAGAGCCACATATAGACCATGCAGAGACGGTGGCATGGATGTAACTAAGCAAAAAACATGGAGATTTGGTGAGATGGTATGCTGCTAACTTTTTTTTGTGTAGATCAATAGAAACAAGATTGGATTTAATATGGGTATCTGTTACGCTTGAAAAACTAAGGAGGACGGTATGGCTGACTTACTTGATAAGGACAGAAAATGTGCTCTCTACGTCAGAGTATCAACGATACATCAGTCAGAAGAGGGCGAGTCGCTGGATGAACAGGTTCGGACACTGCAAAGCTTTTGCGGTTACCGAAAATGGCAGGATGTCACCGTATACCGGGAGGAGGGGTTTTCTGGGAAGGACCTCAACAGGCCGGCGTTCCAGCGGATGATGGCGGATATCCACAAGGGCAATATTAACACGGTCATCGTCAAGAAAATTGACAGGTTGTCGCGCTCCATAATCGATTTCGAAAACTTGTACAAGAAATACCAGGAGAATAATGTCGACCTGATTTCGATTCAGGAAAATTTTGACACGTCGACGGCCATTGGACGCAGTGTCATCCGGATCGTATTGATCTTTGCACAATTGGAACGGGAGCAAACGTCGGAACGTACGATTGATGTCATGGCATACCGGGCGAAACAAGGTCTGTATAACGGTGGCTACCCCCGGCTAGGCTACGATATTGACTATGAGAATAACTGCTTGGTGCCCAATGAAGATGAAATGCCGATTTTACGGGAGGTATTTGAAACCTACATCAGGCTTGGCTCGTTGAGCGGGGCTGCAACTGATCTGAACGATCGAGGTTACAGGATGAAAACGTGGACGACCAAGGCTGGGAAAAAACGAGGAGGGGAGCGCTTTCAGAAGACAAGTCTCAGCCGAATTTTGAACGATCCGGTGTGCATCGGCAAGGTAAAGCACAAGAGCAGTGTTTATGATGGCCAGCAAAAAGCCATCATCAGCGAGGAGCTTTTCAATGCTGCGCAGGCAATTTTGCAGGCTAATAATCTGACCAAAACTGGCTATCGCCAGCTTGAGAACACCTTTTACCTTAAAGGACTCGTCAGGTGTGGTTCATGTCGTTCGGCAATGGCACCGAGTTTTGCCATTTCAAAGGGCAATAAGTACTTCTATTATCGCTGTACGGTAAATAACGACCAAAGCAAGACCACCTGTCGTATAGGCAGCGTCAGTGCTAGAAAACTTGAGGAACTGGTTGTGGACGAATTGAAATTTCTCGCAAGCGACCCTCGGATTATTGTCGGAGTAGTGGAAAATGCGACGAAGGAACAGCGGGAAAAGGTGAATGTGCTTGCGTCAAAGAAAAAGTCTCTACAGGACAAGCAGGGTCACGCGGATAAAAAAGCCAAGAATTTGCTTGGGGTGCTGGGGGAAAGTGGGGTCGAGACTAAGGGCGGTGTTGGTATGATCATGAAGGAACTTGAAGAGCTGGGTTTGCAAAGGGAACAATTGAGGACAGAAATCGAAGGGATTGAATTTCAAATCCATGATCTCGAGAACAAGATTTACAGTGCAGACATCATTCTCGAGAACTTCAAGGTCTTCAGAGAAGTCTATGACCAACTCACCCCAGAAGAAAAATACGATCTTCTCCACCTGCTGATCAAGAAGGTCGTCTATTTTGAAGAGGCGGACGCAACAGAGGACGGTAAGAAGGTGGGGAAAATAAAAATGGATCTATGGGAGTTGCCGCCCATAGATCCATCTAACCTAAGCTCAACAAAAGTTTTTGCTGAGCGTAACACTTGGCTCCCCAGCGCGGACTCGAACCACGGACAAGGTGGTTAACAGCCACCTGCTCTACCGACTGAGCTACTGGGGAATATGTGTCTGCAAGTTGTTAGCCTTACAGGCTTTTCAGCCTCTTTCTGATCCGGTGTCTTTGCTGGACTCCATTTCAATGAAACATGTGCCGAAAAGCATTGGTCTTATACCATGAGATTTTTTAGCCTGTCAATCGTAAAATGTACCACGGTTCCTGGTGGAGTGCTGTGGCTGGTAATATGGTCGCTTGTTGTTATGTGCTTCTTCCGGTCAGGGCTTGAATCGAATGCGGATGTAATGCTGTATTTAATTAATAAAATCATTTTGCCTGTCAAGGGTTGTTGACCCAAGTAAAAGTATTTGACACCCCTTTTGTATCATCAAATCTTTGTTATACTTCTGTAACACGCCAAATCTTAGAGATTAATTTGTTGTTGCTACCAACGGTATGCCAATTGCGAACGTAATACACACCTTCAGGCTGGCATTCGCATCCTCTAAAAATATCTTCTAAAGGAAGAAACTGATGTTCAGACTCATTCTCATTTTTGTGATTGCATTGCTTGCCTCTCCAACATTTGCAGCCGGTCCGCCCAAGACCGAGGAGCAGAAAACCCTTTATGCCATCGGCCTGCTCGTGTCCCGCTCCATTGCTGTATTCAATCTGTCACCCGAAGAGTTGGAATTCGTCAAGCAGGGGCTTACGGATGCCGCTACCGGGAAAAAACCGGATGTTGATTTGAGTAGTTACAACGATAAGGTGCAGGAACTGGCACGGGCGCGCCGCACAGCCCAGGGCGAGAAGCTGGCTGCCATGAACAAGGAGTTCATTGCCAAGGCAGTTGCAGAGAAGGGGGCAGTGAAGACGGACTCCGGCTTGATCTATCTCTCATTGAGAGAGGGGACCGGAACCAGCCCGACCGTTACGGATACGGTCAAGGTCAATTACCGCGGGACGCTTCCTGACGGGAAGGAGTTCGACAGTTCGTACAAGCGCGGCACTCCGACTGAATTCCGGCTGGACGGTGTCATCAAGTGCTGGACCGACGGGCTGCAGAAGATGAAGAGCGGCGGCAAGGCCAAGCTGGTCTGTCCGCCGAACACCGCCTATGGCGATGCCGGTGCCGGGGACCTCATCCTACCGGATGCCACCCTGGTGTTTGATGTGGAGTTGCTTGAGGTAAAAAAATAACCGGAAGAGCCGCATGAGAGTACTTACACGGAAAATAGTCCTTGGCAGCATTATGTTGCTGCCGTGCGCTGCCGTTGCTGACAGCAACTGCCGGGTCATCGAGTTCCCGGATCATGTCGAGGCGGTCTGTAACGGTGCCCCTGAACGGACTGAACCGATGGCTACGGAACAGATTAACCCCCGTGGGGCGCACGTATCGAGGCAGCGTCAGCAACTGGAGAAAATCCGCACCATGAATGCGCAGCGGCTTGAAGCCCCGGTCACATCAAGTACACTTGGCACTGTCCCGGAGAGCGGCGGGAAGGGGTTTTAATCAAACACAAGGAGAGCAGATGAAACTGGCTGTGATGATAGCCTCGGGAGCAATCCTGGCTGCTTTCCAGGTAAATGCCCAGGAGCAGCAGGTGTTCAAGAACTCCATGGACAGGCTCAATTACGGCATTGGCGTCGAAACGGCCAGAAACCTGAAAAATCAGGGGGTCGATGTCAATCTGGACCTGCTGATTCAGGGGGTAAAGGACGGTCTTTCGGGAAGGCCGCTTCTTGTCTCGGAAAAGGAGCTTCGTGGCTCAATCGTTTCGTTTCAGAGTGAGCTGAGACGCCGACAGGCTGTGAGCAAGAGGCTGGCGACGATGGGCAACATTTCGAGTGGGGTAGTTCGGTTCAAGTGATTTCGACTCGTTAACGGCAAAGCCATAACTGACAAGAACACGCAAGAAATCGGGGGGAACATGGACGGGCAATATTCATGGAAATGGCAGTACCTCTTGGCGGCAGTGGCTTTCCTTTCACTGGGTACTCCGGCCTATGCCGGGCCGGGTGGTGGTACCTATTACGCCAACAGTCCGGCCGGCGGCGCTTCCGGCACAGCGCTCAGGAAATTCGTTGATTCCCTGCCGGGGCTTGGACCAACGGGAGCCAACAATCTGGGGAATTATATCTCCGTGGCAACGCCGATCACCGGCAAAGCGGGGGTTCCCGCCGATGGTAATTATTATGAGATCGGGGTGGTCGAGTACTCCCAACAGATGCATTCCGACCTGCCCAAGAAGACCAAATTGCGTGGCTATGTGGACCTGAATCCGGTGTTCGGGACCCTGTCGACGGCATACCGGCGGGCGAACTACCTGGGTCCGGTGATCATTGCCAAGAGCGGTACACCCACGCGGGTCAAGCTGGTCAACCTGCTTCCGTTCGAGAACAGTACTTCGGCCAGGGTGCGTAAGGGTGACCTGTTCATCCCGGTGGATACTACAATCATGGGGTCCGGTTACGGACCCTGCAGTAAGGCATTCCCCGCTGACAACACCTGCGATCCGAAAACGAACACAGCCATCTGTGATTGGAGTTCCAACACTGCCTGCAACAATTACCTGTATACCCAGAATAGGGCCACCTTTCATCTTCATGGCGGCAATAGCCCCTGGATAAGCGACGGCACCCCTCACCAGTGGACCGCGCCGGTCGGCGAGACTTCGGTTCCCTTGGCAATGCGGAAAGGCGTATCGACAAGGGATGTTCCTGACATGCCAGCCTCCGGCGACGGGGCTATGACCTTCTACTGGACCAACGAACAGAGTAACCGGTTCATGTTCTACCACGATCACTCCTATGGCATCACCCGTCTCAACGTCTATGCCGGCGAAGCTGCCGGGTATCTGTTGTGGGATGCAACCGAGGATGACATGATCAACCGCGGGGTGCTGCCGAACGTGGGAGGACCGTACAAATACGGCATCCCGCTCGTAATTCAGGACAAGACCTTCGTCCCCCAGAACGTTGCTGTCCAGGACGCCAAGTGGGATACGACCAAGTGGGGAAAGCCCGGCGACCTCTGGTTTCCCCATGTGTACGAGCCTAACCAGGATCCCAACAGCCCGGACGGCGCCAACCCATTCGGCCGTTGGGACTACGGTCCCTGGTTCTGGCCGCCGGTGGTGATCGCCGATCCTGCCAAAAAGGTTCTTCCCGAACCTTCAGCAACGCCCGAAGCCTTCATGGACACCATGGTAGTTAACGGTGCTGCTTATCCCTATCTGTCGGTGGAAGCACGGCCGTACCGGTTCCGCATCCTGAACGCCTCCAACGACCGGACCCTTAACCTGCAGCTATATTATGCCGACCCGAACGATCCCCTCGGCACCGAGGTCAAGATGGTGCCGGCGGCGCCAACGGCGGGCTTTCCGCCCGACTGGCCGACCGATGGCCGGGCCGGCGGCGTCCCCGATCCGGCCACGGCCGGGCCGAACATGATCCAGATCGGCACCGAGAGCGGCTTCCTGCGTAATCCGGTGGTCATTCCCAACCATCCGGTCAATTACGAGTACAACCGCCGCAACATCGTCGTGCTCAACGTCAACCAGACCGCACTCATGTTGGGGGCGGCCGAGCGGGCGGACGTCATCGTCGATTTCTCCAAGGTGCCGGTGGGCTCCAAACTGATCCTTTACAATGACTCACCGACGCCCAACCCCGGCTTCGATACCCGCTATGACTACTACACGGGCAACCCGGATCAGACCACCAGTGGCGGTGCCCCATCGACCATGCGGGGCTACGGTCCCAACACCCGCACCGTCATGCAGTTCCGGGTAGTGGCACCCACCTCGCCGGTCACCCCCTTTGATCAGGCCAAGATGCAGACCCTGCAGACCGAACTGGCCAAGGCGTTCGACGCCACCCAGCCTACTGCGGTAGTTCCGGCGACCTGGGACGGGGCGGCGACGGACCTCTATTCGAAGATTCAGGATTATTCCTTTACCTTTACGCCGCCAACCGGTTCGGACCTGCAAAAACTGCAGGCGGCCAATGGCGCTGCTACGCCGGTGCCGATGACCATTCCCTTCCAGCCAAAAGCGATCCAGGAGTTGTGGGACCCGTACGGCCGGATGAACGCCACCCTGGGGATCGAACTCCCCTTTACCAGCAACCTGACCCAGACTACTATCCCCATGGGGTATGCCGAGCCGGCCACCGAGCGGATCATCGACGGCCTGCCCCAGATCTGGAAGATCACCCATAACGGCGTTGATACCCATCCGGTGCACTTCCACATGATGAGCGTGCAGTTGATCAACCGGGTCGGCTGGGACGGCGCCATCCGGCCGCCCGATCCCAATGAGCTGGGGTGGAAGGAAACGGTGCGGATGAATCCGCTGGAGGATGCCATTGTGGCCATCCTCCCTAAAAAGATGACCACCCCGTTCGACGCAACGCTTGCTATTCCCGGGAATCACAGCAACCGCCTGATAGATCCCACCCTGCCGGCTGGTGCGAGCATCATCACCACCGACATCGGCAACCTGGGGGTAAGTCCCCAGGCGACGCCTATAAACGGTACGCAGGTGACTATTCCCAACAACCAGTCAAATGCGACCATGAATACCAACGACTTGGACTACGAGTATGTCTGGCACTGCCACATCCTGGGACATGAGGAAAACGACTTCATGCGCCCGATGATTTTCTCGGTGTCCACGACACCACCATTGGCGCCTTCGTTTACCGTCAATGCCAATGCCAACGTCGGGGCCTTTGTCGGCGGACAGCCTGTCCCGGGCAAGACCAACTATGTGAACGCATACACAAACCCGTCCATCAATCAGGTCGTTCTTCAATGGGCAGAAAACATCAATACGCCGGTTTCCAAGCCGAGCAGCTTCAGGATCGACCGCAACACGAATGGCGGTGCGTTCGCGCCGATTGCCTTCGTATCGTACCTGCCGGGCTTCCCCGCCATCTATACCGATTCTACGGTGTCCCCGGGGAACACCTACAATTATCAGGTATACGCCTTCAATGCCGTTAATTCGACGGTCAATTCCGGGGGGGCTGCCGTTGCGGATCTCACCACTTTGAACTGGACCTCACCCCTGAACGTGACGCTTGCGGCCAGCAAGCCAACTCCCCACGTAACCGGCAGCAACGTGCAGTTCACCGCCTTTGCCTCCGGTGCCACTGCCACGGTGGGAGGTGTTGCCTCTACGCTCAAGATCAGCTACGAATATCAGTTTTCGCTGGACACCACCGGCGCCGGGACTGCCTATACGGTGGTGCAGCCGTACAGCACCAGCGCCTATTGGGTCATGCCTGCCTCAACCATGGCCGGTACCTACGCCATCAAGGTCGAGGCACGTACCAGCCCGGCTGGCGCAGTGAAGACTGCCGAAGTCAAGCCATACACCGTGGTGGTACCACCACAGCCACCGGTGACCGTGGCCAGCCCGGTGCCCGGCACCTATACTACCAATCCGCTCTCCGTGACCCTGGCTGCCAGCACCAATTCGCCGCCGGCCACCATCTTCTACACCCTTAACGGTACTGTGCCAACCACCGCATCCACCAAGTATGCCGGACCCATAACGCTGACCGCCACCACTACCATCAACTACTTTGCCGTGGATGTGAACGGCATTCAGGAGGCGGTACACGCAGACACCTGGACCATTCATCAGTCCGACCTGGTGGCCACGGCCCTGATCAACAACGGCGCTGCCGTCACCAACAGCCCCAATGTCACGTTGACCCTGAATGCAACCGACCCGACCGGGGTGGCCACCATGCAGTTCTCCAACGACGGGACATTCTACAGCGCCGAGGAGCCCTACGCCACCACCAAGGCCTGGACGCTGTCAACGGGTGACGGCTTCAAGACGGTGTATGTGAAGTTCCGCGACAAGTCGTTACCCGCCGGTAACCTTTATCCTCCGTTCACCGCGGCCATCACCCTTGCTACTGCGGCGCCGGTCACGTCGGCCAGCCCGATTGCCGGCTCCTATGCCGGTCCGGTAACGGTGCGCCTGATCGCCAGTTCACCGGCCATCATCTACTACACGCTTGACGGCACTGCGCCTACTACTTCGTCGACCAAATATACGAAGCCCATTCAGGTGAGTGCCACCACCACCATCAAGTACTTCGCCATGGACACGGTCGGCAACACCGAACAGGCCAAGACGGGCACCTGGACCATTGTCTCGGCCACGCCGACGGTCGGGGTCAAGATCAACAACGGTGCCTTCAGCACCGGTATTCCGTCAGTCAACCTGGCACTGACCGCCCCCAATGCGTCTTCCATGCAGATTTCCAATGTGGGGGGGAACAATGCCACCGACTGGAGCGCCGAGGAGCCATTCAGCGCCAGCAGGAACTGGCTCCTCACTTCCGGAGAAGGGGTGAAGACCGTGTATGTGAAGTTCCGCGACAAGACGACGAACAACTTCATGGATCCGGTTGCAACGTCAATCGTGCTCGGTATCAAGGACGGTCTCATACCCGGCACGACGAATTATCTGTCCAGTGCGCTGTTTGTGATGAAATTCGCCAGTGGCATGGCTATTCCCGATGACCTGGACATGGCCCACGCCGATGTGGCGCCGTACCGCAATGGGGCATCGCTACCAGACGGCTTAATGAACTCGCTGGACGCCTTTACCATCCTGCTCCGCCAGGTCAACATCATTACGGGGTTCTAGTACGGTGCCCGGACCCCTCTCCGAGAGGGTGCCCTTACTCACACACTACACAGGAGATGCATACAATGAGAAAATGTAACCTTGCTTTGATTCTGGGGACGGTTGGGGCACTGACACTCGCGGGATGCGGCGGAGGAGGTGGCGGTGGTGGCGGTGGCCCTTCGAAGGCGAGCACCAAGCTGTATCTCTTTGGTACCATGTCGTCGAATTACAACATTGCGAGTGTGGACACATCCGTAATCGTACCGAATTTTAAAGACTATACGGCACCGACCGGCTCAACTGCCACAGTCTTTCAACTACGTAGCGGGGTCCTGGTTCCATCGGCCAAGGTTTCACTTGCCACCGCCTCGTATGATACTGTCGGCAAGGTTTTGACGATCAACGTTAGTATGGATCGCTTCAAAAATATGTCGAGCAGTACAACCAGCAACGCAGGCAAGGGAACGGAGTTCGCTACACTGATTACCACTCCTGGCTCGACGTTCCCCTCGGCTGATGCCTCTCCTTATGTCGGACAATTCTGGTTGAATGGACCAAACGTTCGTACTTTGACTGGCTGTAAAGTCAATTACGCACCATAGGTAGTCTGCTTTATTCTGATGTGGAAACATAAAAAGCTGGCAGTGGCTCAGAAATCCACTCCCGGCTTTTTATGTTCAGATGCACTCCCTACCATGCCGGCTGGGGAAAACCTCTGCCGGCCGGACACGGCCTTGGGATCGCTGTGCATGAGTCGTTCGGCAGTTTCGTCGCCCAGGTGGCGGAGGTGTCGGTCCCTGTCAAAGGGGCGATCCGGGTGCACCTGATGGTCTGCGCCATCGACTGCGGCCGGATCGTCGACCCCGACCGGATACTGTTGAAACGTCCTGTACCTGTCCTTCTCTGCCCTGTTGGTTAAATTTCCTTTCGTTGACCATTGCCCGTCGATTGTGCTAACAATCTCTTATAGTTCGCACGGTTTCCGATTCACCCGTCAGCGATTTCTCTCTCGCCATGGGATCTGCCCCATGGCGTCATTAGTTGTCCTGACACGTCGGTACCATAGGAGGAGTAATGTTACTCTGGAAGATTTTCCTGCTCTATACGCGGGTGGCCCTTTTTTCCTGGGGAGGAGGGCCGGCGTCGCTGGCCCTGATGCAGCGTGAGACGACTGCGGCTCTCTGGATACCGCCGGGCGGCATGACAGCGGTGCCCTGGCTGACTCCGGAGGAGTTTGCCGATGCGGTCGCCGTTGGCAACGCCCTGCCGGGACCGATTGCCCCACAGGTCTCGGCCTATGCGGGGTACAAACTGGCCGGCGTTCCGGGCGCCATCGCTGCCGCCGCCGGCACCGTCCTGCCCACTACACTGCTGATGCTGCTCATGATCGTTTATTTCTTCAAGATCAAGGACAGCCTGACCGTGCAGTCGATGTTGAAGATGGTGCGGCCGGTGGTGGTCGGACTCCTGCTCTGGACGGCCTACGATATGGCTTACACGGTATTCGGGGCAGGAAAGCACGGGTGGGTGGGTGCCGGAATGCTCGGCTGGGACAAACTACTGATTATCCTGGTCGCCTTTGGCCTGCTCACCTTTACCAAGGTCAACCCTGCCTTTATCATCCTGGGGGCGGCCATGCTGGGGGGAGCGGTCTACCGCTGAGCTTTGCCGTCAGAACCGGTACCCCACCCCTCCCAGGATCATATCGGTATCCCGGTTGTAGCTGGTGACGATACGGTTCCATGAGCTGCGCAGCGCCCAGTCGGGGGCAAGACGGTAGCTGGCCGTGAGGGTGACGATGCCGGATATGGCCCTGGTCCGCTCACTCGTTTGCAGCGGATTTCGGTAATGATCGACATTGATGTAGGGGCCGACACCGATACCGAGAGAGAGGCGGTCGTCAAGGACCGCCCTGGTCGCCCAGAGCTGGGTGGTCAGGCCGTTTCGTCTGCTCAGGCGGTTATCCCCTTCAAAGAGCCAGCCAACGGTCCAGTCCACATAGCGCCAGAGGCCCCGCCGGTATTCCACTGCTGCAGCGACCGAATGCTCGGAACTGAAGCTGTTCACGATGGTCCGGCCGAGAAAAACGGTCAGCTCGTTTTCGGTAGTTTTCCATCGCCGGGGACTGGCTGAGCGGAGCGGGCCCGGTGTCGGCGGGGCCTCCAACTGGTAGCCGATGCCGATCAGGGTCGAGATGGTGTCGATGCTGGAAGTGGTCTCGACAAAATTGGTGCGCAGCTGGAACAGCCAGCGATCTGCGGTATACCAGGTGGCGGCCAGGCTCATGGTGACTCCCCAGCCGTGATCGTTTTCGTAGGAGGCGCCGGCTTTTGCGGCTGTGGTGTCGAAGTAGCGGAACGGCCCGATCCCCGCTGCCAGTGACAGCCGCCGGTCCATGAGGTTGGTGCGGGTCCAGAGCTGGGCCATGTGGCCATCGCGATGATGGCCTGCCACGTGACCTTCGTTCAGGTAGCTGATGCTGTAGGCAAAGTGCTCGCCCAGCCCTTCCCGGTATTCCAGTTGCCACGAGTAGGAGCTATCGTCGGTGTCAGTATGCTGCATAATCCCGCCGAAGCCGTGGAGTTCCTGGGCCTGTGCCCGGCAGGTCGCCATACTGATCAGTGCACATGCAGCGAACCCACCTGCTAACGAGTTCAGATTCATGCCTACAGTGTATATCCTGCCCACCCTCTTGCAACCCGAGCCCATTTCCTCTGCCTGTTCTTGATGATTTCTTGACCTGTTCTCCGTTGATCTTGATATCACCTTTATGCGGAACCGGCTAAAGTGGAAAATTAAGGGAGCGTGAAATAATGGAATTGGAAAAGAACGGAAACGGCAACCTGCTGCAGAAAATCGTCCGCACCATCTTCGGTGCCCCCAAGTACCTGAAGGACCCCCACCTGTTCCACAAGATGTCGCTCATTCCGATCCTGGCATGGGTGGGACTGGGCGCCGACGGCCTGTCGTCGTCGGCCTATGGTCCCGAGGAGGCGTTCCGGGCGCTCGGGAGTCACACGTATCTGGCAATCCTCCTGGGGCTGACCACCGCTCTTACGGTTTTCATCATCTCCTATGCGTACTCCCGCATCATTGAGCATTTTCCCCATGGCGGCGGTGGTTACATCGTCGCCACCCACATGCTGGGGGAGAAGGCCGGGGTCGTTTCAGGCAGTTCTCTCCTGGTCGACTATGTACTGACCATCACCGTTTCCATCGCCTCCTGCGTCGATGCGCTGTTCAGCTACGTCCCGCAGCATTATCATCACTACAAGGTGCCGTTTGCCTGCGTTCTGGCACTGGGACTGATCATTCTCAACATCCGGGGGGTCAAAGAGTCGATCACTGTGATGGCACCGATCTTCCTTATCTTCGTGCTCACCCACCTGCTGATGCTGCTCGACGGCATCATTACCCATACCGACAGGATCGCCCCCCTGACCAGTGATTTTCAAACCGGTTTGCACCACGATCTCTCCACTATCGGCCTGTTCGGCATTCTGCTCCTCTTTCTCCGTGCCTATTCTCTGGGAGGTGGTACATACACCGGGATCGAGGCGGTCTCCAACGGTCTGCAGATCATGCGCGAGCCGCGGGTACAGACCGGCAAGCGGACCATGATCTATATGGCCACTTCTCTGGCATTCACCGCCGGGGTTCTCTTTCTCTGCTATGCACTGATCGGGGTCAAACCGGTGGAGGGGAAGACCCTTAATGCGGTCCTGGCCGACGGCTTGTTTGCGAACTGGCCCTTTGGGAACATTATCGCGTTCATAACTATCTTTTCGGAAGGTGCCCTGTTGCTGGTGGCTGCCCAAACCGGTTTTGTCGACGGCCCCCGGGTTATGGCCAACATGGCGGTAGACTCCTGGTTCCCGCACCGCTTCGCAGCCCTATCCGTCCGGCTCACCATGCGAAACGGCATTGTCCTCATGGGGGTCTCATCCATAGCCCTTCTCCTGTATACCAAAGGCTCGGTGTCGGCCCTGGTGGTTATGTACTCCATCAACGTTTTTGTCACCTTTTCCCTCTCCCAGCTCGGGATGTCCCGTTTCTTCATCCAGCGCCGGAAGGAGGATCCCAAGTGGCTGCAGCACCTGGCGGTTCATCTGGTCGGCCTGGTGCTCTGTGTGACGATTCTGGTCATCACGACAGTGGAAAAGTTCACCGAGGGAGGGTGGCTGACCCTGCTCATAACTTCCTTGGTCATCGGCCTCTGCTACCTGATCAAGGGGCATTACCAGCGGGTGCGGCAGGGGATGGCCGAACTGGACGAGACCCTGCTCGATTTTCCCACCCACGGCCCGATCAACATGGATCCCCTGCAGAAGAACGAGCCGACCGCCATTCAGCTGGTGTCAGGCTACAGCGGGTTTGGTGTCCACACCCTCCTTTCCATCCTGACCACCTTCCCCAAGACCTACAAGAACATCATCTTCGTCTCTGTGGCGATGATCGACTCCGGCACCTTCAAGGGGGCGGAGGAGATGCAATCTCTGGAGGAGTCGGTGAAATACGGTCTGGAGCGCTACACGAATCTGGCCCGCCGGCTCGGCTTTGCAGCTGACTACCGGATGACACTCGGGACCGAGGTGGTAGAAAGCGCCGTTGACCTGTGCGAAAAACTGGCCGAAGAGTATCCCCGCTCCACGGTCTTTACCGGTCAGCTCACCTTCCGACTGGAGAAGTTCTATCACAAGATGCTCCACAACGAGACCGCCTTTGCCATTCAGCGCCGGTTGCAGTGGAACGGGCTGACCACGGTGATCCTGCCGATCAGGGTGAGAATCTGAAGAAGAGGGCGGAGCATTCCGCCCTCACCAGCCCCCATACGGCTGCCCCCCCTTTTTCCCCTCTCCTTATCTTTCTGAACCGGCCCAAGCCTTTACAGACATCTCCGGTCTTGACGATATTTTGACCTCTTTGCCCGGTAAATTGACCCCCAATTTATGCCGAGCGCGCTAGAGTGATAATCAGACCAAGGGACATCGTTAAGAAAAGTGAGGTGGCAGACCATGAAAATCTACCTGTTCGATACGGAAACCGGCATCTACCTGGGAGAAGATTTTGCGGACGAAGGAGATCGGCCCGGGGAGTATCGGCTGCCGGAAGGAGCCACTACTATTGCTCCGCCGGAAACGGTGAACGGTATCCTGAGATTCGACCGGGCCAGGCAACGGTGGGAAGTTCTGCAGTCCACTATTCGGCAGATCATGGGATTGCGTGGTAGACTTGAGGGAAATGCGGCCGGGGAGACCAACGTATGAATACGTACGAATGGCTGGAAATCATATTCTTCTTTGTCGTCCTGCTGGTCCTGATCAAGCCGCTCGGCACCTTCATGGCCAGGGTTTTCGGGGGAGAACGGACTTTCCTGTCGCCAATCCTGGTCCCTTTTGAAGACCGTCTCTACCGGATCTGCGGGGTGGACAAGGACGAAGAGATGGACTGGAAAGGGTATGCCGTTGCCGCGGCCCTTTTCAACCTGGTGCTCTTCGTGGCGCTCTTCGCCATGCTGATGCTGCAGCAGTTCCTGCCGCTCAACCCGCAGAAGTTTCCCGCCTTTACCTGGCAGCTGGCGCTGAACACGGCGGTCAGTTTCGTCACCAACACCAACTGGCAGGCCTACAGCGGTGAATCGGCGGCCAGTTATTTTACCCAGATGGTGGGATTCGCGGTCCACAACTTCGTCTCCGCCGCCACCGGCATTGCCATCGCGATTGCCGTTATCCGCGGCTTCAGTCGGCGCAGGACTTCCCTGCTCGGCAATTTCTGGGTCGACATGACGCGCTGCACCCTCTACATCCTGTTGCCGATCTCCCTGATTGCCGCCGTATTCCTGGTCTCCCAAGGATCGATCCAGAACTTCAGCGCCTATAAGACGGTACCGCTCGTGCAGGCGGTAACCTACGACAAGCCGAAGCTGGACGGCAAGGGGGACGTCATCAAGGATGCCAAAGGAAATCCGGTCACCGAAAGTGTTACGGTAAAGTACGTCACCATCCCCATGGGGCCGGTCGCCTCCCAGGAGGCAATCAAGGAGCTGGGGACCAACGGCGGCGGCTTTTTCAACGCCAACTCGGCCCATCCTTTCGAGAACCCGACCCCGCTTTCCCACATGGTGGAGATCCTGCTGATCCTCCTCATTCCCGGTTCGTTGACCTACACCTTCGGCGTCATGGTGGGGAATCCCCGCCAGGGATGGACGATCCTGGGGGTAATGCTGCTACTCTTGATCGTCTCCTTCGGCGTCCTGCAGTGGGCCGAAACGAGCGGCAACCCTCTGGTGGCAAGGCTCGGCGTGAGCGGGGCCAACATGGAAGGGAAGGATATCCGCTTCGGACTAGCCGCCACCAACCTATTTGAGGTGGCCACCACCGGCACCTCCTGCGGCGCGGTCGCCGCCATGCACGACTCCATGACCCCCCTCGGCGGCATGGTCCCGCTCTCGCTGATCCTGCTGGGCGAGATCGTCTTCGGCGGGGTTGGCTCCGGACTCTACACCATGCTCGCCTTTGCTGTCATCGCCGTCTTCGTCTCCGGCCTGATGATCGGCCGGACCCCTGAATACCTGGGGAAAAAGATCGAGGTGCGGGAGATGTGGATGTCGATCGTCACGATCCTGACCGCCGGGGTCGTGGTCCTGATCCTGTCGGGGATTGCCATGATCACCACCTCCGCCACGGCATCCATGGCCAATCCCGGCGCCCACGGACTCTCAGAGGTGCTGTACGCTGTCGCTTCCATGGCCAACAACAACGGCAGTGCCTTTGCGGGCTTAAATGCCAACATCAGCTTCTATAACATCTGCGGCTCCTTGGCGATGCTCCTCGGCCGTTACGTGCCGGCGGTCGCTGTGCTGGCCATGGCCGGGTCGCTGGCAGGGAAGAAGTATGTGCCGCCCAGTCTGGGGACCCTCCCCACCGACAAGGTCCCGTTTGCCCTCTGGCTGACCTTGGTCATACTCATCGTCGGGGCGCTGACCTTTTTCCCGGCCCTTTCCCTGGGGCCGATCGTGGAACAGCTGACCATGGCGTCGTAGGGGCGAATCTGGTATTCGCCCCGATGGAATTACCACGAATGCCAAGGGCGGGCGATCACAAGGATCGCCCCTACGGAGATAACCGAAATGTCGAAACATACCCAACAGCCGAAATCGGCCTTTGACCCCGAACTGATCCGGGGGGCATTGGCGGAATCCTTCAGGAAGCTGGACCCCCGTGCTCTCTGGCGCAACCCGGTCATGCTCTGCGTGGAGATCGCCAGCCTCATCACCCTTGTCACCTTCGCCCTGTCCCTGACCGGCGCCAACCGGGAGCCGGCCTGGTTCACCGGTACCGTTTCCCTCTGGCTCTGGCTGACGGTCATCTTCGCCACCTTTGCCGAGGCCCTGGCCGAGGGGCGCGGCAAGGCGCGTGCCGCCAGCCTGCGCAAGAGCCGCACCGACGTGACGGCCAAGCTGCTTTCAAAGCCGGAATTCAGGAGCGCCTTTACCACGGTCGGTGCCAGCCAACTCCGCAAGGGGGACCTGATCCTGGTCGAGGCAAACGATACGATCGCCGGCGACGGCGACGTGGTTGCAGGCGCGGCCCTGGTGAACGAGTCGGCCGTCACCGGCGAATCGGCCCCGGTGGTGCGTGAGTCGGGGGGCGATCGGAGCGCGGTTACCGGCGGCACTACGGTCATTGCCAATGCCATCATCGTCCGTATCACCGCGAACCCGGGCGAAACCTTCCTGGACCGGATGATCTCCCTGATCGAAGGGGCCAAGCGGCGCAAGACCCCCAACGAGATCGCCCTGGAAGTGCTGCTGATAGCCCTGACCCTGGTCTTCCTGTTGGTCTGCGTCAATATCAGCCCCATGTCCACCTACAGCGTCAAGGCTGCCGGCCAGGGAACGCCGGTATCGCTCACCATCCTGGTGGCGCTCTTTGTCTGCCTGGCGCCAACAACCATCGCCGCGCTCCTCCCGGCTATCGGCATCGCCGGCATGGACCGGCTCTTCCAGAAAAACGTCATCGCCCTCTCGGGCCGCGCCATCGAGGCGGCTGGCGACGTGAACGTGCTCCTCCTGGACAAGACCGGTACCATTACCCTCGGCAACCGGGAAGCGGTGGCATTCGTGCCGGTAGGCGGCCATACCGAACAGGAGGTGGCGCAGGCGGCCCTGATGGCGTCGCTCACCGACGAAACGCCGGAAGGGCGGAGCATCGTCGTCCTGGCCAGGAAGAACTACGGACTCCCCGACGATGCGCTTCCGGCCGGTGCGGAAACCATAACCTTCAGCGCCGATACGCGCCTCTCCGGTTTGAACACGGGGGGGGAACAGTACCGCAAAGGGGCCGCCGACTCCACCGTTGCCTTTGTCCGGGGCTTGGGCGCCGGTAGCGTGCCCACGGACCTTGGGGAGATCGTCGACAGGATCGCCCGGGCCGGGGCCACCCCGCTGGTGGTCTGCCGCGACACCGAAATCCTCGGGGTCATAAACCTGAAGGACATCGTCAAGGGGGGAATCCAGGAGCGTTTCCAGCAACTCCGGAGTATGGGGATCAAGACCGTGATGATTACCGGCGACAACCCGCTCACTGCCGCAGCCATAGCGGCGGAGGCCCAGGTGGACGACTTCCTGGCCCAGGCGAAGCCCGAGGACAAGCTGCGCCTGATCAAGGAGAACCAGGAGGCCGGCTACATGGTGGCCATGACCGGCGACGGTACCAACGATGCCCCGGCCCTGGCCCAGGCGGACGTGGCGGTGGCCATGAACACCGGCACCCAGCCGGCCCGCGAGGCGGCCAATATCATCGATCTGGACTCGAACCCGACCAAGCTCCTGGACATCGTGGAGGTGGGGAAGCAGATTCTGATGACCCGCGGCAACCTGACTACCTTCAGCATCTCCAACGACGTGGCCAAGTATTTTGCCATCATTCCGGCGATGATGCTCTCCATCTATCCCCAACTGGGGGTGTTGAACGTGATGCGGCTGGGGAGCCCCTACAGCGCCATCTTGTCGGCAGTCATCTTCAACGCGGTCATCATCCCGATGCTGGTGCCGCTGGCACTCAAGGGGACCAAATTCCGCCCCATGCCGGCCGAGAAGCTGCTGATCCACAACCTCCTGCTCTACGGCGTGGGTGGGATTATCGCGCCGTTTGTGGGGATCAAGGCGATCGACCTGGTCATCGGGATGATGGTGTAACCAATAATGTAGGGGTGCGGTTGCCGCGCCCGGGGCGGGGAAACCCCGCCCCTACGGGAGAAAACAAGTCATGAAGGACCTGAAATCAGCAATTCTGATGCTGCTTGCCTTCACCATCATCTGCGGCGGCATCTACCCGGCCGTGGTCACCGGCGTTGCCCAGGTACTCTTCCCGGGGCAGGCCAACGGGAGCTTCATCTCCGACAAGAGCGGTAAAGAGATAGGTTCGACACTGATCGGCCAGCCTTTTTCAGCCCCGAAGTACTTCTGGCCCCGGCCTTCGGCTACCAGCGATTTTGGCTACAACCCTCTCGGCTCCGGCGGCTCCAACGCCGGCCCGACCAACCCCGATTACCTGAAGACGGTGGCCGACAAGGTCAAGTCCCTCCGTAACACCGGCATTGCCGGCAGTATCCCGGCCGACCTGGTACAGGCTTCTGCCAGCGGGCTCGATCCCCACATCTCGCCGGATTCCGCCATGGTGCAGATTCCGCGGGTAGCCGCGGCCCGCGGCGTGAACGCCGATCTCCTGAAGCGTATCGTTGCCGCCCATACCGAAAACCGCCAGCTCGGTCTTCTCGGCGTGCCGCGGGTTAATGTGCTTGCGGTGAACCTGGAGTTGGATACACTGGCACCATGACCGATAACGGCGATGATACCCGTCCCTCTCCGGAGGCGTTCCTGAAGCTTGCCCGGGCCGAAGAGGCCGAGGCGGAAGAGGGGAGGGGGAAGCTCAAGATCTTCCTCGGCTATGCCGCAGGCGTGGGCAAGACCTACGCGATGCTGGAGGCTGCTGAGCAGCGGCGGATGGACGGCCGCGATGTGGTGGCGGGGTACGTGGAGTCCCACGGCCGGTTCGAGACCGATTCGCTCCTTGCGCTGTCCGGGGTGGAGGTCATCCCCAGGGCGCAGGTCGAGTATATGGGGGTGCTCCTGCCGGAGTTGGACATCGACGGGGTGCTGGCCCGCAAGCCGCAGATCGTCCTGGTGGACGAACTGGCCCACACCAACGCCCCTGGCTCCCGTCACGAGAAGCGCTGGCAGGATGTTGAAGAGCTGCTGGACGCTGGCATCGATGTCTACACCACGGTCAATGTCCAGCACTTCGAGAGCCTTAACGACGTCGTGGCGCAGATCACCGGCGTCATCGTGCGGGAGACTGTCCCGGACAGCTTACTGGACCAGGCGGCGGAGATTCGTCTGGTGGACATTTCGCCGGACGATCTGCTCCAGCGGCTGCGGGAGGGGAAGGTGTACATCCCCGAGCAGGCGGCCCGGGCCATGGAGACCTTTTTCCGCCCCGGCAACCTGCTCGCCCTGCGTGAGCTATCCCTGCGCCGAGCCGCTTCCCGGGTGGACGATGAGATGCGGGCGTACATGGAGACCCGCGCCATTTCCGGTCCATGGCCCGCTGCGGAGCGCCTGCTGGTCTGCGTCAGCGGCAGTCCGTACAGCGAGAAGCTGATCCGCACCACCCGGCGCCTGGCGGACGAACTGAAGGCAGCCTGGCACACGGTCTATATCGAGACCCCCAGCACGTCGAAGCATGCCCGCCAGAACCGGGAGCAGGTTTGGCACGTCATGCGTCTTGCCGAAAGCCTTGGTGCCCAGGTGTCGACCGTGACGGCCACCTCGGTGGCCGAAGCGGCCATCACCTACGCGGTACGGCACAACGTCACCAAGATCGTGGTGGGCAAACCTACCAAGCCGCGCTGGCGCGAGCTTCTCATTCCCCCGATTGTCGATCAGATCATCCGCCTGAGCGGGGTGATCGACGTCTTCGTGGTCAGTATCTCCGCCGGCGAAGGCGCGTCAGCGGCTGTGCCGGTCAGGGGCTGGCAGCCGATCTCCTGGTCGGGTTATTCAGGGAGCCTGATCCTGGTTGCGGCGGCATCGGCGGTCTGTGCCCTGGTGAGTCCGGTTATCGCCCCGACCAACATGGTCATGATCTATCTCCTGGCAGTGGTGCTGGCGGCGATCAAACTCGGTCAGAAGCCGGCCATTCTCACCGCCTTTCTCGGTGTGTTCGCCTTCGATTTCCTCTTTGTCCCCCCCCACCTGACCTTTGCTGTTGCCGATACCCAGTACCTGATCACCTTCATCGCACTGTTCACCGTCGGGGTGGTCATCAGCACGCTGGTCGCCAAGGCGCGCGAACGTGCCGATGCGGTGCGGGTTAGGGAGGTCCAGACCGCCAGCCTCTACTACCTGAGCCGTGACCTGGCCGCTGCGGCCGATGTGGCTTCCATCCTGCAGGCGGTAGTGAAAAACATCGAGGAGACCCAAAATGCGCGGATTGCCGTTTTCCTCCCGGAGGGAGAGAGGCTGGAGATCGTCGCCGCCAGCCAGGGGCTGGAGTTCGACCTGAACGAGCGGGCTGTGGCCGACTGGGCCTTTCGCAACAGCCAGTCCGCCGGCCGGGGAACCGATACCCTGATCTCAGCGGACTTTCTCTACCTGCCGGTGCAGACGTCGGCAGACCCGCTGGGGGTGCTGGGGGTGAAGCTGGAGAACGAGGCAGAGTACCGATCCCAGGAGACCCGCCGCCTGCTGGACGCTTTTGCCAGCCAGACCGCCATGGCCCTGGAACGGGTCCAGTTTTCCCATGAAGCGGAGCAGGCCCAGATATTGAAAGCCCGTGAGAATCTGGAGCGCGCACTCCTCAACTCCATTTCCCACGACCTCCGCTCGCCCCTTTCCTCGATCATTGGTGTGCTGAGCAGTCTCAAGGGGGAGGGGGAGCTGTTGAACGAAAGCGCCAGGAGGAATCTTCTGGAAACTGCCTGGGAGGAGGCGGTTCGCCTGAACCGCTTCGTCGGCAACCTGCTGGACATGACCCGGCTGGAGGCCGGAGCGGTCCGGCTCAAGGAGGAGCTGTGCGACGTTCAGGATCTGGTGGGCTGTGCCTTGGCGGCCCTCGAACAGCGGATCGGTACGCGTACCATCAATGTTGATCTGGCGCCGGATCTGCCGCTGGTGACCATGGATCTGGCACTTATGACCCAGGTGCTGGTGAACCTGCTGGAAAACGCCCTGAAATATGCGCCGTCGGATCGAACGATCGGGATCTCCGCCCGGATCGACGGCGCCTGGCTGATCATCGAGGTCTCCGACCGGGGGCCCGGCGTCCCCCACCACGATCTGAAGAGGATCTTCGATAAATTTTACCGGATTCCGGTTCCCGAGGGGGCCGGCGGCACCGGCCTGGGGCTCTCCATCTGCAAGGGGATCGTCGAAGCCCACGACGGCCGGATTCGGGCCGAAAACCGTTCCGACGGCGGGCTCGTCGTCGACATCCGGTTGCCGCTCAGGCGGCCGGCCCGCGATAGGAAAAAACTCCATGACCAATGATTCGCGCGCTACCAATCCACCCCGCATCCTCGTCGTGGATGACGAGCTTGCCATTCAGCGGTTTCTCCAGACCGCCCTGAACGGCGAAGAGTTTTCCCTTCACCAGGCGGAGACCGGCCGGTCCGGTCTGGTTGCTGCCGCCACGGTCAGACCGGACCTGATCCTTCTTGACCTGGGACTCCCGGACCTTGACGGGGTCGAGGTGATCAGAAGGATTCGCGAATGGTCGACGGTGCCGATCATCGTCCTTTCGGTGCGCGAGCGGGAGGACGACAAGGTCGCCGCGCTGGACGCCGGTGCCGACGATTATCTGACCAAACCGTTCGGTATCGGCGAACTCCTGGCGCGGATCAGGGTATCGCTCCGCCGTTCGGTGCAGCAGGTGACCGAGCCGATCTTCAGGGTCGGGGAGTTGGAGGTCGACCTGGGGCGCCGGCGGGTGACGGTTCGTGGCGAGGAGGTGCAGCTGACCCCCACAGAATACGATCTTCTCCGCCTGCTGGTGATCCACGCCGATAAGGTTCTGACCCATGGCCAGATCCTCAAGCAGATATGGGGCGTTGCCTACGTGGAACAGCCCCATGTCCTGCGGGTCAATATCAGCAATCTGCGGCGCAAGATCGAGGTCGATGCCTCACGGCCCCGCTATATCGTCACCGAACTCGGGGTGGGCTACCGGCTCCGGGCTTCGGTATTATGACGTAACACGTTACAAGAAGTGAGCAAACCTGAACTTCAATAGAACGCGGATTAGGCGGGTTCACACGGATTTGAAGAAAACTATTTCGGACTCGCTTTATCCACGTTGATCCGCTTTCATCAGAGTTGATCCGTGATCTGCATTCAATAAGATGAAAAAATGTACACGGATGTTATACTCCCTCCGTGTCGAATCACTTCTGGAGGATCTTGTGAATATTGCGCTCGTCTCCCGTCAAGGGGAAGCCCAGAGGGCTTATACGGACTTTCTTGCTGCCCATGGTGCCGTTGCCATTCATTTTTCTTCCATTGCCGAGATGTACCAGAAACTTGCGGAGATCCCCATCAGCGGTTTCATTCTGGACATTCCCGCGATCATCAAGGCCACTGAACGGGAGCGGATGCTCCTCCAGACTTTGGAGACGGTCTTTGCGAATATCAGGATCAACTGGAACCACAAGGCCGGATTTCGGGCGCTCTTTTCCGACAGTACCAAGAGCGGTCAGGAGAACCTGCTTGCGTTCCTGGCCCGCTGCGAGATTTTCAAACCCCGCTCCCTGCGCAAGGATGATCGCAAGCCGAAGAACTTCAACCTCCTGGTCTGGGGGGAGTCCGAATCGGAGGCGCAGGCGCGGCGGGCCTTTAGCCTGGATATGTCGCGCAGCGGCATGTTCGTCTGCACCTGTGATCCGTACCCGGTCGGGCGTATGCTGAACGTGAAGATCATGGAACTGGACGACCGCCCGTTCCGCGTCGAAGTCCGCTGGGAGCAGGCGTGGGGGGTGGCCATGCGGATACCCGGCATCGGCTGCCGGTTTGACGGGCTTAAGGGTGAGCGGCTGAAGCTCCTTGAAGCGGCGCTTTTTTAACCGACAATCGAATAATATTGGCACTGAGTACTGTCACGCGTTCGGAATAGTCCCTGCGCATCCGGGCGTGTCCGTGCAGGTACCGGCATTGGTAAGGGAAAGATATGGGATACAACTTTTCTAACGAAGACCAGATTGCGGCAAAGGGTAAAACGATTCTTCTCGTCGAAGATAGTCCTGACGATGCGCTGCTGACCCAGCGATCTCTGAAAAAGGCCAATGTACTCAATGAAGTGGTGTGGCTGAAGGACGGGGCGGAGGCGCTTGATTACCTGTTCAAGGGGTGCCTGGAAGGGGGCATGCACTTTCCGCAGGTCGTGCTGCTGGATATTCATATGCCGCGGGTGGACGGGATCGAGGTGCTGCGGGCGATCCGGGCCGACGACCGGCTGAAGGGGTTGCCGGTCATCATCTTCACCTCGTCAAAAGAGGAACAGGATCTGGTGCTGAGCTACCGCCTCGGGGTGAACAGCTTCATCCGCAAGCCGGTCGATTTCGGTGAGTTCGCCACCATTGTCAGCACCCTTGGCTGTTACTGGCTTCTGGTCAACCGGAGCCCGTTGGAAAAGGGGCACTGACCAACGAATGTCGCCGCTACTTGTCACAAGCTGCTGAGCTACGCCTTCTTGACGAATTCCGATTTCAACTGCATGGCGCCAATGCCGTCGATCTTGCAATCGATATCGTGGTCGCCGTCGACGAGACGGATGTTTCTGACCTTGGTCCCCACCTTGACTACCGCTGACGAGCCCTTGATCTTCAGATCCTTGACCACCGTCACCGAATCGCCGTCCTGCAGCAGGTTCCCGAAGGCATCGCGCACGACCCTCTCTTGCTCGCCGCTCTGCCCGGCTGCAACGATAGCCCATTCATGGGCGCACTCCGGGCAGACATACAGGTTTCCGTCTTCATAGGTGTATTCCGAACTGCATTGCGGGCATGTGGGCAGACTGCTCATTCTGACTCCTATCTTTTTGCTCGGCTGCATTGAGCAGCTAACTGGTAGGCCGGGCAGTCCGTGCCCGGCGTATGACTTATTCGAACCGCCGGTTGTCGAAGATCCGCTTGGTTTTCTTCTCCGACCGCGGCAGACTGCCGTAGTCGAGCAGTTCCACCACCGGCGATACCAACAGGGTGTGCTTGATGCCGGCAGCGATCTGCTTTGCCACCCCGTCGTCCGGCAGGGCCTGACAGTTACCGGCCCGCTCCACCCTGATCTGCATGAAGTCGCGGCCGTCCGGGCCGTGGTCGAACAGCACCTGGTATTCGCTGCCGATCCCCTGGACCTGGTGCAGCACTTCGTCCAACTGGCCGGGGTAGATGTTCACCCCGCGGAAGATGACCACGTCGTCGGAGCGGCCGAGGATCCGGTCGTGGCGGGGGAGCCAGCAGCCGCAGGGGCAGTCCCCTTCGATGAGGCGGGTCAGGTCGCGGGAGCGGTAACGGAGCAGCGGCGCCCCTTCCTTAGCGAGGGTGGTGTAGACCATCTCCCCGATCTCGCCCGGCTTGACCGGTTCCAGCGTCTCGGGGTCGATCACCTCCAGGATGTAGTGGTCGGCCCAATAATGAATGCCGTCGTTGGCGCGGCAGGAGAGACCGGTGCCGGGGCCATAGACCTCGGTCAGGCCGGTGATGTCGTAGATCTCCTCCACCCCGAGGCATTCCCGCATGGTAGCGAGCATGGCGCTGCTGGCGCGCTCCGCCCCCATGATGATCTTTTTCAGGTTGAGGGTATGCTTCAGCCCCTTGCGCTGCACCTCCTCGGCCAGCAGGAGCCCCATGGAGGCGGTGCAGCAGAAGACCGTGGACTGCAGGTCCTGGAGGAAGGTGATGTGGATCTCCAGGTTCCCCGGGCCGACCGGGATGGCCAGGGCGCCGAACCTTTCGCACGCCTGCTGGAAGCCGACTCCGGCGGTCCAGAGCCCGTAGCCGACGGCAATCTGGACCCGGTCCTCCCTGATCAGGCCGGCCAGCTCAAAGCAGCGGGCGAACATCTCCTGCCAGTCATCAAGGTCCTTCCGGGTATAGCAGAGGATCTTCCGCTTGCCGGTGGTGCCGCTGGAGGCGTGGATACGGACGAGATCCGCGAACGGGGCGGCCCTGAGCGCAAACGGATAGCCGGCGGCCAGGTCGTCGGCGGTGATGAACGGCAGTCGCCGGAGGTCGTCCAGGGAACGGATGTCGTCCGGCGTGATACCGGCCTGTGTCAGCCGCTCGCGATAGAAGGGGGCGTTGTCGAAGGCGTGCCTGACACTCCACTTGAGCCCGGCCAGTTGAAGGGCCGGCAGCTCCGCCGGAGAGGATACCTTGGGGGGGAAACGTTTCAGCATGAAGCAACTCCTGACAGCGGTATGAATTTATGCTTTCAGCCCGGCCCGGAAGGCGGCCAGCGCCCCTTCCAGCAGGGTTGGCTTGGCAACAAGCTTGCGGCGGATCGTCTCCTCGATCTCGGCGGCCGTGCAGAAGAGCCGTCCCGGCGCGGCCAGGGCCAGGCCGAGGACGATCAGGTTGACCGCCTGGGGGTTGCCGAGGCTTAAGGAGATGGGGTCGGCGTCGATGGTGGCGATCGGGTGGTCCGCTTCCACTACTGCCAGGGGGGTGGCGTTGGCCACGATCCAGCCGGCTCCCTTCAGAAAGTGACGGTGCAGGGCCACGGTCTCCGCCTTGAGGGACAGGAGGCCGTCGGCCTGTCCCGGCCGCACCAGCGGGCTGGAGAACTCCCCCACCTTCAGGTGGGAGACGACGATCCCTCCCCGTTGGGCCATGCCGTGGGTCTCGGAGGTGAGGACCGGCAGTCCCTTGGCGATGGCGGTCTCGGCCAGGAGCCGGGTGATGAAGAGTATCCCCTGGCCGCCGACGCCGGCGATGATCAGCTGCTGTCCGTTCATGGCCGCTCCTCCCGGCGTGAGATCGCCTGTTGCGGGCAGACGTCCAGGCAGACCCCGCAGCCGCTGCAGATCATCAGGTCCACGGTGACCTTTTTCGTTGCGTCGTCATAGACCAGGGCCGGGCACTCGAACTGGCTGGTGCATACCTTGCAGCCGGTGCAGGTGGCGTCCACCGCGGCCTGGGGGCGCTTCGCCGCCGGTCGGCTCCGGTCCACCAGGCAGGGGCTTTTGGCGATGACTACCGCCACTCCCTCTTCCCGGGCGAACAGCACTGCCTCCTTGACCAGCCTGGTAAAGCCGGGGAGGTCGAGCGGGTCGCCGGTGGTGCAGAAGCGGACCCCGCAGCCGCGGACGATATCCTCGATGACCACGGGCTGGCCGGCCGGGGTGCCGTGGGCCGGGGTCGGCTGGTTGCCGGTCATGGCCGTGGTGGCGTTGTCGAGAATGACCAGGACGAACCTGGCTCCCTGGGCCACGGCGTCGATGAGCGGCGGGATGCCGGCATGGAAGAAGGTGGAGTCGCCGATGGTGGCCACGACATCCTTTTCCTGACCGGTGATCCGGTAGGCCTGGTGGAAGCCGGCGGCCTGGCTGACCGCTGCCCCCATGCAGAGGACCGTGTCCACTCCGCCCAGGTTGAGGCCGAGGGTATAGCAGCCTATGTCGCTGGGGTAGATCCCCTTGGGTGCGGCCCGCTTGATGGCATAGAAGCTGGCCCGGTGGGGACAGCCGGGGCAGAGGGTGGGGCGCCGCCCGCCTCCGGTCGGCGGTTCCGGCAGGAGAGGGGCCGGACAGCCGGCAAATCCGGCGATGAGCCGTTCAACAATCTCGGGGAGCAGTTCCCCTGCCTCGGGAACAGTGCTGGAAAGTTTGCCCCGCACCTTGTAGCGGTCGCGGAGCTGCATCTCGATGACGCCGGTGGTCTCCTCCAGCACCAGGATTTCGTCGAACCGTGCCAGTACCTCTTCGGTAAAGGCGGTGTGCAGCGGATAGGGCTGGATGACCTGATAAAAAGCCAGCTCATCCACCAGTCCGAGGCTGGTCAGGGCCTCACTGGCGTAGCCGGCCGCAGCTCCGGAGGCCACCAGGGCCCGACGGCTCTTGGCCTGCGGGTTGATGAGCCTGGGGGCGGTCTGCCCATAGGCGGCGATCCGCTCCAGCTTCTCGTTCAGCTGCACATGGAGCCGGTAGCGGAAATTGGGAGTGGCTGCCCAGCGGCTCGGATCCTTGGTGAAGGCGGCCAGCCGGCCGAGCTTTTCGACCGGGGCCGGGGCGATGTCCTGGCAGGCGTGGCAGACTCTAGTAGTGGGGCGGAGCATGACCGGGATGCTGAACGCCTCGGAGAGTTCAAAGGCGATGCCGGCGAACTCGCGGGCATCGGCCGGCGAGGCGGGGTCGAGCACCGGGATCTTGGCCAGCATGGCCGTGAGCCGGCTGTCCTGCTCGGTTTGGGACGAATGGGGGCCGGGGTCGTCGGCGCTGACCACGACAAACCCGCCCACCACTCCCAGGTAGGCGGCGCTCATGAGGGGGTCGGAGGCGACGTTCAGCCCCACCTGTTTCATGGCGGTGGCGGCGCGCAGGCCGGCCTGGCTGGCGGCATAGGCGATCTCCAGGGCCACCTTCTCGTTGACCGACCATTCCAGGTGCATGGTGAGTCCTTCGGCCTTCTGCCAAGCCTGGATGGCGGTCAGGATCTCGGAGGCCGGCGTGCCCGGATAGGACGCGGCCACAACACAGCCATGCTCCACCAGCCCGCGGGCCAGTGCTTCATTTCCCTGCATCAGGATCTTTTGTGGTTCGGTCAACAGAGCCTCCTCGCTATTCACTCCCGGCAAAGAGGCTCATTCTCGTTTTGCATCGCGGGTTTGTCAACCCAAAATCCGGTCACGGCAATGGAAAAGGGCCGGCCATTCGCTGGCCAGCCCTTCCGGAGCAAAAGGCTGCTTCGCACGCCACATGGATTCAGTTGATCAGCCGGTCGAAATCGGCGATCAGGTCGTCCGGGTCTTCCAGGCCGACTGACAGGCGCATCAGGGTGTCGCTGATCCCGCGGGCGGCCCGCTCCTCGGGCGGCATGGCGGCGTGTGACATCCTGGCCGGGTAGGAGAGGATGCTTTCCACCCCGCCGAGGCTGACGGCAAAGGCGGCCAGTTCGACCCCTTCCAGGAGTTTCCGGGTCAGGTCGAACGAGTCCAGTTCAAAGGAGAGGACCGCACCGGGGCCGTCGCTCTGCCCCTGGTGGATGGCAGAGCCGGGATGCTCGGCCAGTCCCGGGTAGTAGACCCCGGTGACCCGCGGCTGGTCGGACAACCAGGCCGCCAGTTTCAGTGCGTTTCGCTGACTCTCCTCCATCCGGATTTTTAGGGTCCTTAAGCCCCGGAGTACCAGCCAGCAGTCCTGCGGACCCAGGATGGCGCCGAAGGCGTTCTGGATGAAGCCGAGCCGGCTTCCCAAGTCGCTGTCCTTTGCCACGGCAAACCCGCAGATCACGTCGCTGTGGCCGTTCAGGAATTTGGTGCCGCTGTGGAGGACGATGTCGCAGCCGAGCTCCAGCGGCCGCTGCAGGTAGGGGGTCATGAAGGTGTTGTCCACGAGGGTGAGGAGCCCCTTCGTCTTGGCGATGGCCACGGCGCCGCGCAGGTCGGTGATCTTCAGGAGCGGGTTGGATGGGGTCTCCAGGTAGAGGGCCTTGGTCTCGGGCCGGACCGCGGCTTCGATGGCCGCGTTGTCCGTGGCGTCCACAAAGGTGACGGTCAGCCCCCATTGGCCAAAGAGCCGGGTCAGCGCGCGGAAGGTGCCGCCGTAGACGTCCTCGCAGACCACCAGGTGGTCGCCGGGGGCGAAGAGGAGAAAGGTGGAGCAGATGGCCGCCATGCCCGAGGCAAAGGCAAAGGCGCGGGTTCCCCCCTCCAGGCGGGCGATGGCTTCCTCCAGGGCGTCCCGGGTCGGGTTGCCGGAGCGGGCGTAGTCGTACTTGCCGAAGTTGTCCACGGAGTGCTGGGCAAAGGTGGAGGTCTGGTAGACCGGAATCCCCAGGGCGCCGGTGGCCGGGTCAAAGGTATGGCTGCCATGGATGAGCTGAGTGGCGAATTTCATGCTGGTTCTCCTTGGAGGTGATCGTTAAGCCGTTGCTGCTGCGTATGAGCCGTGACGGGCGGGGGGCCGCTTCCGCCTCTCTCCCGCGATTTGACAAGATTTTCGTCCCATCGGGACAGAATGCCTGTAGCCGGGGGATTCATCCCCCGGTGTGGGGATTGGATTAATCCTTCAGTCACGTACGTGACAAAAGAACCTATCGCTCGAATCCCGGCGATAAATCGCCGGGCTACAGGGCATTCTGCCCCTACGGGGCGTAACCTGAAGAAGCAGAATTAATAATTTAGCGCTTGATCAAGGTCGGCGATCAGGTCATTCACATCCTCGATCCCCACCGACAGCCGGAGCAGCACGTTGCTGATGCCGAAGCGGGCCCGCTTTTCCGGCTCGATGTCGGCGTGGGTCTGCACCTCCGGGAAGGTGATGAGGGATTCCACCCCCCCGAGGCTCTCGGCAAAGGAGATCACCTGCGTCTTCAGGAGCAGCCGTTCCACCAGGGCGGGATCGGTCACCTCGAAGGCGATCATGCCGCCGAACCCCTTTGCCTGACGCTTCAGCAGCTCGTGTCCCGGATGGTCGGGCAGTCCCGGGTAGTGGACCGCGCGGACCAGCGGCTGGGTCCGGAGCCACTCGGCAATGGCTTGGGCGTTTTGCTGCTGTCGGTCGAGGCGCACCGCCAGGGTTTTGAGCCCCCGAATGGTGAGCCAGGAGTCCTGGGGGGCGAGGACCGCGCCGGCCGCGTTCTGGTGGAAATAGACCCGCTCGGCCAGGGCCGGGTCCTTCACCACCACCAGGCCGCAGACCGTGTCGTTGTGCCCGGCCAGGTACTTGCTGCCGCTGTAGATGGCGATGTCCGCCCCCAGGTCCAGCGGCCGGAGCAGGTAGGGGGTGAGGAAGGTGTTGTCGACGATGCAGAGGATCTGCCGCTCCTTGCAGAGCGCGGCCAGGGCGCCGATGTCGGCCACCTTGAGAAGCGGGTTGGTCAGCGACTCGACGAACAGTGCCCGGGTGTTGGGGCGGAGCGCGGCCCGGACCTCCGCCTCGTCGCTGGTGTCCACGTAGGTGAACTCCAGGCCGTACTGCTGGAAGATCTTTTCGAACAGGCGGTAGGTGCCACCGTACAGGTCTTCGGTGACAATCAGGTGGTCGCCGTGCCTGAACAGGAGGAGCAGGCTGGTAATGGCGGCCATGCCGGTCGAGTAGGCGAAGCCGCGACGACCGTTGTCAAGACGGGCCATCCCTTCCTCAAGGGCCTGACGGGTCGGGTTGCCGGAGCGGGTATAGTCGTAGCCGGTGCTCTGGCCGAGGCCCGGGTGGCGGAAGGTGGCGGTCTGGTAGATCGGGACGGTCACCGCGCCGGTGCGGGTGTCCCAGTCGAGGCCGATCTGTGCGGTTTGGGTGGCGATGTTCGTGCTCATGTTCGTTCTCCTCAAATGAAAAATCCCCTTCCGGGGTGCGGAAGGGGACGCCTCATGCGAGTGGTCCGCGCTTCCTTATCTCCCGAAACCGATGGTTTCGCAGGAATTGGCACCTTCCCATGGGGGGTTGCCGCGACGTCAAAGGGCCTGTCCCTCAGTCGCTCTGGATAAGAATGCTGCTATTCGGTTGTCTGTTCTAAATGCTGTAAGTCTATCAGACTCAACAAGTTTAAGCTTTATGATTCTTTATCATTTGGCTTTGGCAAATGTCAAAATATTTTTCCGTGCCGAGGTCAGCGCCCCGGCTGCGCCGCTGATGCGGCGGTTTCCAGGTGCTCGCGGAGGTAGGCCTCTGGTTTCATCATCTGCTGGGTGCGCCAGAGTACCCTGATGATGTACGGGATCTGGGTCGGGCGGACCTGGCGCACCCAGTCCAGGAGGCTCTTCTCGCCCGAGGTGTTGAGGATGGAGCGCCGCCAGGTCTCGGCGTAGAGCTCGAAGAAACGCCTGGCGCCGAGACGCGGCTCCCAGAGCAGGTGGTGCATGTCGAAATTGGCCCAGGGTTGGTTGACGATCCGCCCCTTGACGCTCTCGTAGAATTCGGTGCCCGGCAGCGGGGTGAGAATGGTGAAGCCGGCGCGCTGCAGGCCGTAACGGGCCACGAATTCCCACAACTCAAGGAAATCGTCTTCACTCCAGTCCGGGTCGATGAGGAAGTTGCCGTTGATACCGTACCTGAGCGAACGGGCGACCCGGACCGCCTCGATGCTCTCGGCAACGCCGCTGTCCTTGGTCAGTCCGGTCAGGCCGCGGTCGCTCGCCGCTTCCAGGCCGAGAAAGATATCGAAATCCCTGGCCAGGGGGCGCCAGGCCGCCATGATCTCGCTGCTGCGGCAGATGAGGTCGGTGCGGGTCTGGACGAGAATCCACCGTTTGTATATCCCCCGCTTTTTCAGGGCCGCGGCCAGTTCCAGGCTCCGTTCCGGGTTGTACCAGAAGAGGTCGTCGGCGACGAAGATCGAGTCGCCGGTGGTGGCGAAATCCTCCACTACGGCGTCCAGGCTCCGCTCCCGGCAGGAACGGCCGTACAGCTGCCAGACCGAGCAGAACGAGCAGCGGTGCGGACAGCCGCGGGCGGTTTCGATCAGCCAGACCGGCTTGAACAGGAGACAGTGATAGCCGCTTCTGTGGCGGTCGACCAGGTGCCGTGCCGGCAGGGGGACCAGGTCGAGGCAGGTCCGCTCAAAAAGCGGCGGGGTGGAGAGCCAGCCGTCACGGGTCCTCAGCCGGAGGGCCGGCACCGTTTCGAGGTCGCTCCCGGTGGCGAGTGCCTCAGCCAGGGCCGGCATCACCTCTTCGCCGTCGTCCAGGCAGATGGCATCGATCTCGTCCCGCTCCAGCGGCCCGGAAAAGGCTGCGGCCGCATGGCCGCCGACGACGATGAACGCCTCGGGACAGGCCCGGCGGATCTCCCGGGCGGTTTCCAGTATCCGGTCGTACTCCAGGGCATGGAGGCAGGAGATGCCCACCAGTCGCGGCCGGCTGCGCCTGACCCAGGTTGCGGGGCCGGGGCGGAAGCGGAGATCGGCGATGGTGACCGTATGGCCTTGCCCCAGGAGGGCGGCGCCGAGGTATTCGAGGCCGAGCGGCTCGACCCGGAAGAACGGGCCGAGGCCGAACCGGTCATCGCCGGGATGGGGACGTAGGAGCAGTATGTTCATGGTTTCAGGAGAAAGGGGTGAGTTGTGTGCGATCAGGGGCGACTATACCAATTCGGGCACCCTTTGGCCACTGTTTTGGGGTGTTATCGGCACTGCAGGCCGGTCCGGAGAGTTGCGAGATTCTTTTTCATCAGCGCGATGAAGGTGGCACCGCTGGCCAGTTCGTCCTTGCTGATGTTGTGGGCACCATGGAGCATCAGGATCTTTGCCCCGGATTCCTTGGCGATCATCTCCGCATTGCGTGGTGACAGCAGTTCTTCGCTGTAGACGTAGGTGAGGTGATGCTCCCGCATGAGCTTGACGAGACCGGCAATCGTGGCCGGAGTCGGCTCGGCGTCGGGGTTCACCGCCTGGGCGGAGCGATAGGTGAGCCCGTAGCGGTTGGCCAGATAGCCGAAGGCGTAGTGGCCGCCGTGCAGGAATTCCCGCGTGCCGCAGGTTGCCAGTCCTGCCTTGAATTCGTCGTCCAGTTTCTGCAGCTCGGTCTTGTAGGCCGCAGCCCTGGCTGTATAGTACTCCCTGTTGGCCGGGTCCTTGGTCGCCATCCCTGTTGCCATGTTGTCCACCATGATCCGGGCGTTGCTGAAATCGAGCCAGATATGCGGGTCCATCCCTTCACCATGATGGTGCCCATCGTTACCGGCGGTCATGCCGGCACTCTGTTCCCCTTTGTGCTCTTTGGCGGCGCCAGCCTTAAGGAGCCTGGCCCCCTTGCTGGAATCAACCACCAGCAGTGATTTCTCAGCCACCCCCTTGATGAGCTTCATCGCCCACGGCTCCATCTGCTCGCTGGTAAAGATGAACAGGTCGGCCTTGCTGATCCTCACCAGGTCGTCAGGCCGGGGTTCAAAGCTGTGGGGCTCGACGCCGGGCGGCAGGAGCAGGGTGACGTCGACTTTGTCGCCGCCGATCTCCCTGGCGAAATCGTACAGGGGGAAGAGGGTGGTGACCACCCGCAGCTTCTGGTGCTGCGAGCGGGGGGCATCGTTCTTCTGGCAGGCGCACACGATGCACAGTGCGGCAAAAAGGATGGCGCCGGGGAGCAGTCGTTTCATGGTGTATCCTTACGGGTCTATTGCGCACCAGTATAGACGTTTGGTAGCCGGCTGCAAGCTCTCCGATTAATCGGGACGCCGGGAAGCGAAAGGGGGGCGAGAGCAGATCCGGGTCTCGGTGCGCTGCACGCGGCACACATCGGTGCCAGCAGGCGGGAAACTTTGTTTGCCGTTGGCGCAGAAACGCGCTATCTTCATCCGGCTGCATATTCCCCCGGCAGGTGCTGCCCGGGTCACGAGGTGCCAGATGCGCAACATTCGCGTAACCCCCTTGATCGTACTTGTTCTTGCCCTGCTTGTCGTCCTGCCGCTGTTCGCTCGTGCTGCGGACCCGCTCCCGGCAGTAGTGCCCGCCCCCTCCGCGCTACCAGTTCCGGCACCAGCCATTGTGCCTGCTCAGGAACCGAAAAAGGTCGAGCCGGCTCAGGCAGCCCCGACGGTTCGGATCGGCTATGCCGATATCAGCCGGATCGGCAGCGAATCAGCACCCGGCAAGGCTGCCCAGCTGCGCTTCAAGGCAAAGGCCGATAAGTATCAGACGCAGATAACCGCCAAACAGAAGCAGCTGGAAAAGCAAAAGGCCGCCATCGAGGCGAAACTGCCGTCGCTTCTGCCTGAGCAGCGGGCTGCCAAGGCCAAGGAGTTCGAAAAGAAGGTGGATGACTACCGCCGGTTCGTGCAGAACGCCGAAAAAGAGCTCAAGCCGCTGGAAGAGGAGTTGACCCGCTCTCTGTTCGGCGAGATCGAGAAGGTGGTCACCGATTATGCCAAGGCCAACGGTTTTGCCGCCATCGTGGCGAAGAAAGAGCTGCTCTACCAGGGGGGCAGCGTTACGGTGCAGGACGTGACCGACGATATCCTCAAGCTGGTGAATGAGAAGGGGCAAAAGAAGTAACCCCTCCTGCAACCTTAAGGGGAGGAAACTGATTCCCCCTCTTAAGTTAAGAGGGGGGGCCAGGGGAGTTAAGAATTAAGTCGTTGCAGATCGCTTCTGCCGTATCCTACCGCCTGTAACGGTACGGACTTGGCCGGCGGCCGCCGTCGAACCCCCTGAACCGGCCGTCACCCCGGAAATGACGAGGGTAGGGATAGCTGCCATGCCCTCCGTCGAAGCGGAAGATGAAATAGCCGGGCGGCCAGGTGTCATAGGGGTAGTAGTAAGGGTAGTAGGGGGAGCTGTACCGGTAGTAGGGTTCGTAGTAATAGTCGCGCTCTTCATAGATCCAGTCCGGATCATAGTCCCGCTCGGTGCCGTATTCCTTCCAGAGCTGGATCTCCTTGATGGCGAGCACAGGCAGGACCTGTTCCTCGCCTCCCCGTTTTACCTCCTTCCCGCTGGTCACCGTGCCGATAATGGCCACCAGATTCCCTTCGCGGTAGATGGAGATATTGAGCGGCTCCTTGCTGGTGGCGATGAAGCTGCCCGGAGAACTGAACGAATCGTCCGGTTTGTGCCTGGCATCCAGCGGTAGTTGGGCAATCTCCAGGCTTTTGGGCCTGGCCAGGACGATGGTTCCGCCCAGCAGCAGCTGTTTGCCGACGTATCTGGCCGGGTTGTCCCGCAGTTCGTCGAAGGTGATGGTGTCGTCAACCAGCTTCAAGGCCTCTTCGGTGAAGCCGAAGCAGATGCCGGTCATCAGAAGCAACGCCGGCAACAGAGCTATGATCCGTTTCATGGCGCACCTCGTTGGGGTTGGTTCCCTGCTGAAATGATAGACCGAAACAACCGGTAGTCAATGCATCCTGCCGGGCACACTGGTCGTAATTGCAGAATATTGTCATGTGGTTATGCCGGGTTAGGTGTCTCCATGCCCCTGGGTCTGCGCCAGCAGAAAGTCGACGAAGGCCCGGTTCGGCCGGGAAAGATAGGTATGTTTTTTCCAGGCGATCATCAGGTCGAGATGGAGCGGCGGATCGAAGGAGACCGCAATGAGGTCGTTGTCGTTCGCCACTACCATCCTGAGGAAGGAGGTGATTCCCAGTCCGTCCCTTACCAACGGCTTGATGAGCGAATACAGGTTCGTCTCGAAAACGATGTTGGGTGTCCCGCCTTTCTCCCGCAACTCCTCGAAGAACAGTTCCCGCAGGTAGTACCCCTCTTTGAAAAATACCAGCGGCTCTCCAATGAACTCCGCGAAGGGCACTGAGCGGTGTTGTGCGAACGGATGACCGGGGGGAACGCAGATTACCACTTCCTCCTGCAGGAAGTGGCGGCATTCAAGGGTATCGGGAACCGAGCGCCCGGCGATGACCCCCATGTCCAGTTCTCCCTGGCTGATCATCTTCTGGAGCCGCCAGGTCCCTTCACCGTGAACCGACAGGTGCAGGGCGGGATAGCGCCTGGTGAAGTCGCGGATGATGGCCGGAAAGAAGTAGGCACTCAGCATGGGGGGGATGCCGACCCTCACCTCCCCCCTGCCGAGGCCCCGCAGTTCGGCCATCTCCTGTTCCGCCGATTCCAGGTCGCCCAGAATTCTCCGGGCATGTTCCCGGAAAATTTCACCCTCGGCCGTGAGCGAGACCTTGCGGTCCTGCCGGTTGAACAGGACCAGTTCCAGGGTCTCTTCCAGCTTCCGGATCGCCATGCTGACAGCGGGCTGGGCGACGCGGAGCTGCTCCGCCGCCCTGGTGAAGCTGCCGAGCCGGGCGATTTCAAGAAAGTAGCGGAGCTGCCGTATTTCCATGTTCATTCCTGGCGATCAATACTATTTATCGTAACTATAATTATAATATATTTTTCTTATCCATTGGCAACTGCTACGTTACATTCATGAGAAGCGCTTTCGCGGAAGCGTGCATCAAATGCTTGTTCAGCAGCGGGGACAGGCGGGGAGTGGGGCGTGCAAACAAACGTATCGGCGATCCGGCCGACAGTGGCAGGGAACGGGGCTGGCCATGACAGGTGACTGTGCAGCAACATTTGAGGGCGGACTGATCCGCAGCGGTACGAAGAGCTTCCGGCATGTGAACCTGGCCCTCTTTGCCTCCGGTTTCGTCACCTTTGTTTCCCTCTACGCGGTCCAGCCGCTTCTGCCGGTGTTCGCCCGTGAATTCGGGGTTTCGCCGGTACACGCCAGTCTGCCGCTCTCCATCGCCACCGGTGCCATGGCGATCTGCATGCTGGTTGCCGGCACGGTCTCGGAAACGTGGGGCCGCAAGCCGATCATGACCATCTCACTGGTGCTCACGTCGCTTCTGGCGATCCTGACCGCGTTCAGCCAGACCTTCACTGCCCTGGTTGTTGTGCGACTGCTTCAGGGGATTGTGCTGAGCGGGCTACCGTCGGTTGCCCTGGCCTATCTGAACGAGGAGATCGATCAGTCCTCGGTCGGTGCGGCCGTGGGGTTGTACATCAGCGGTAATGCCATCGGTGGCGTGACCGGCCGCATCCTCACGGCCGTTCTGACCGATCTCTTTTCCTGGCGCGTCGCCCTCGGCACCATCGGGGTCATCTGCCTGGGACTTACCCTGGTGTTCATCTACACCCTGCCGCCTCCCACCATGCTCAAACGGCGGCCGTTCAAGGCCGGGTACCTGGTTACCTCGCTGGTGCAGCATCTGCGGGAACCTGGTCTCGCCAGCCTGTTCGGCCTGGCCTTTGTGGCCATGGGATGTTTCGTTACCCTCTACAACTACCTGACCTTCAGGCTGATTGCGCCTCCCTACAGTCTGAGTCAGACAATCGTCAGCCTGGTCTTTGTCGTCTATTTCATCGGTTCGGGGAGTGCCACCACGGCAGGCCGGCTGGTCAACCGGTTCGGCCGCAGCGCAATCATCCGGTTCTCTCTCATGGTGATGCTCGCCGGCGCCCTGCTTACGTTGGCACAGCCACTCTTTTGGGTCATCGCCGGCGTGGCGCTCTTTACCGCCGGCTTCTTCGGTGCCCATGCCGTTGCCTCGGGCTGGGTGGGGCGGCGGGCGAAGACCGCCCTGGCCCAGGCCTCGTCGCTCTACTTCTTTTTCTACTACCTGGGCTCCAGCGTCTCCGGCACGATTGGGGGGTATTTCTGGGTCCATGGGGGGTGGCACGGGGTGGCAGGTCTCATCGGCGTGCTGCTTGCAGTGGCACTGGCCATCACGGTACGGCTGTCGCGTCTGGCAACGGAATAGTGGATCACTGTCCTGACTGGTCCCTGATCCCCTCCAGCTCTTCCCACCTCTGATAGGCCGCGGCCAGTTCCTCTTCCAGCTCTGCCAGCCGGGCATTGATCGTCGCCACCTCGGTCCCTGCGGTTCGGTAGAACTCCGGGTCGGCAAGGTTTCGGTGCAGTCCTTCCTGTTCCTCCTCCAGGCCGGCGATCCGTTCCGGCAGGGCTTCCAGCTCCCGCTCCTCCTTGAAGGTGAGTTTGCGGGGGCGGTCGGCCGCTTTGCGTGGTTTTTCCGGCACCGACTTTGCCGCCGCCGGCAGGGCCGGGGTCTCGGCTGCCGCCTGTCGCAGCCAGTCGGCATATCCCCCCACGTATTCCCGCACCGTGCCATCCCCACCCAGGACCAGGGTGCTGGTCACCACATTGTCCAGGAACTCCCGGTCGTGGCTCACCAGGAGCAGGGTGCCGGAGTATTCGGCGAGCAGCTCCTCCAGCAGGTCCAGGGTCTCGGCGTCCAGGTCGTTGGTCGGCTCGTCCATTACCAGCAGGTTGGACGGCTTGCTGAAGAGCTTGGCCAGGAGGAGGCGGTTGCGCTCGCCGCCGGAGAGTATCCGCACCGGTGTCCTCGCCCGGTCCGGAGAGAAGAGGAAGTCCTGCAGGTAGCCGATGACATGGCGGGGCTTGCCGTTGATCATCAGGGTGTCGTTCCCCTCGCCCACGTTGTTCTGGACGCTCTTGTCCAGGTCGAGCTGCTCACGCAACTGGTCGAAGTAGAGAACCTCCCGGCGGCTGCCGAGCTGTATCGTCCCTTCCCGGGGCTCCAGCCGCCCCAGCAGCAGCCGAAGCAGGGTGGTCTTGCCCGAGCCGTTCGGGCCGATGATCCCCACCCGGTCGCCCCGCATGATGGTGGTGGTCAGATCCCGGATGACCGGCTGGCCGTCAAAGGCAAAGGTGGCCCCTTCCGCCTCGACCACCAGGGCCCCGGACCGGTCGGCCTCTTGGGCCCGCAGCTTTACCTGGCCGGTCCTCTCCCGCCGCTGCCGCCGTTCCTCCCGCATCTTCTTCAGCGCCCGGACCCGCCCTTCGTTGCGGGTCCGGCGGGCCTTGATCCCCTGCCGTACCCAGACTTCCTCCTGGGCCAGTTTCTTGTCGAACAGGGCCTGGCGGGTGACCTCCGCCGCCAGCAGTTCTTCCCGCCGCTCCACGAACGCTTCGTAGCCGCAGGAAAAGGCGTAGAGCTTGCCCCGGTCCAGTTCGGCGATCCGGTTGGCGAGCCGCCGGGCAAAGGCCCGGTCGTGGGTCACGAACAGGAACGTCTTGACCTGCTTGAGGAGGAATTCCTCCAGCCAGACGATGGTATCGATGTCCAGGTGGTTGGTCGGCTCGTCCAGGAGCAGGATGTCGGGGGCGCCCACCAGCGCCCGTGCCAGAAGGGCGCGGCGCTTGGTGCCGCCGGAGAGGGTGGTGAACAGGGCATCCGGGTCGAGGGAGAGGCGACTGAGAATCCGCTCCACCTCCTGGTGCAGGTGCCAGCCGCCGGTCTCTTCCAGGGCCTTCTGCAGCTGCTCCAGGCGGGAGAGGAGTTCCGGGCTCGCCTTGGCTGACAGTTGGTGGCTGACCTGGTGGTACTCGGCCAGGAGATCGGTGGCCGCACCCATGCCGCCGGCCACCACATCAAAGACGGTACCTTCTAGCCCCCGGGGGATTTCCTGGGAAACCAGGGCGACCTTGAGCCCCTGTTGCCGGTCGATGTCGCCCGATTCAGGCGGGAGTTCGCCGCTGATGACCTTCAGCAGGGTCGACTTGCCGGTGCCGTTGCGCCCCAGCAGGCAGAGCCGGTCGCCCGGTTCCAGTTGCAGCGAGACGCCGTCGAAGAGCGGTGGCCCACCAAAGGCGAGGGTGATGGCGCGAAGGGAAATGAGTGCCACGGTAGCTCCAATATGTTCGGGTTGATAGAGGGCACATAATCTCCTTTTTCACGAGGCGCGTCAACCGTCAGTGATGCTAAAGGAAAGGGGAGTGGCGCAGTGCCTCTCCCCTTTCCTTTGCAGCGTGATGTTGACTGATATGGCTAGTTGGCGTTCACGAATGCCTTGATATCGGTCAGGTTGGTCGCGGAAAGCGTGATCCCGTTATGCCCGGCTACACCGGCTGTCGGGAATTTGCTGCTGATCAGGCTCCCCTTGCCGGACAGGTTGGGTGCGAACCCGGTAGCGTCGTAAGTGCCGAGGCTGTGGCAACCGGCACAGTTGGCATCATAGACGGCCTTACCCGGTAGCGGCGCTGGTGTCGGCGTTGGCGTAGGCGTTGGGGCCGGAGCCGGTGCCGGTGCCGAACCGGAGAGTATGGTCACCTTGGTGGCCACGATTGCCCCGTTGGTGATGAACCCTTCCACCTGCACCTTGACGTTGTTTGCCAGGCCGGTAAGGTTGAGGGCGGAGGCGTCAACGGTAATGCCGTTCACCATGAAGCTGGACTGCGACGCGAAGCTTGTCACCATCCCTTCCAGGCGGACGCTTTGGCCCTCTTCAGGCTCGATCTCGGCCTTCTTTACTTCGATTTCGGATGCGGCCAGCGTTCCGGTCAGACCGGAGAGGGTTCCCTCGACCTTCACGAAGGCACCGACCGAGAGCTGTGACGGCAGTTTCTTGTCGGAGGTCACCTGCAAGGGGCCGATGGTGAACGATTGGTCAACCACGCTGGTCACCGTCCCCCGGATCTTCACCGGGGTGCTGTTGGCGACAAACGGGGCGGACCTCTTGTGGATGCGGGTCGCCTGGATGATCCCACCTTCGCCGGGGAGGCCGTCGATCTTCACCATGTCGCCGGCGGCAAGAGCGGCCAGGCCGGAGATGCCGCTGAAGCGGGTGAAGGAGTCCACGAGCACGGTTTGGCCGAGGATGGTCAGCTTTCCCCCGGCAGCGTCGACAGCGGCAACCGGTCCCTTCAGCAGGTTCTCGTGATGTATTTCCCGCGCCTCCCCCTTCTTCCCGTCGTGATCGCCGCGGATTTCGACGACCATCCCCACCTGGAGTTGGTCGTCGGAGGGGTCGTCCTTGTTGTCCAGGACAATCGACGCGCCAGCCACGTCGAACTGTACGCCGTTGATGGCCAGAGTTCCGACGGGCGCTTTGGCAACGATGCCGGTTGCCTGGGTGCTGTTGGAGATGTCGGTTATCACGCCGCTGGTGAACTTGGCGGGAGCGGCGACGTTGCCGGTGGAACCGCCGCTGCCACACCCCGCAAAGGAGAGTGCGCTCATTGCCAGTATCGCTGAAGTGATAATGTGTTTGTAGTTCATAAATCCTCCTGTAATACGTAAATCGTGATTGCGGTTGCTGCTTCGTGTCGTCTCATGTCCGATGCGAATTGGCCAGATTCCCATCGGCGACATGCCCGGAACGCCGAGATCGTCGTCCTTTGGATCTTTTCACCTCCCGAGTGGCGACCGGCGTTTGCGCAACAAAAAAGCCGGGTTGCCGAAAATATCGTGGATATTTCGGCAACCCGGCTGTCTCGGTGAGACCCTGTAGGCTTTCCGCCCCATCCTCGCGGATGGTTTAGTATTATCGTCTATCGCCTATGTTTTGTGTCGACCGGACAACTGCTGCCGGGGAGGCACAAAATGTTCGCTAAGCGTTACTGGGGGTAGCTTGTCTCCTGTTTCGTATTTTTGGCAACAAAAAAGCCGGGACCGATATCTGTGCAGATATTTCGGCGACCCGGCTGTCTCGGTGAGACCCTGTAGGCTTTCCGTCCCATCCTCGCGGATGGTTTAGTATTATCGTCTACCCACTAATTGTCCTTCTCTGTGCAGAGGAACCATAAATTAATGAGTCAGAGGAGTCAATACAAAAATTTTCAATAGTACAAAGTTGTTAATTAAATAAACCACCTAGCCGCCGGCGCGCTTGACTGTCATTCCCCGCTGTGTCAGTTCGGCCACGAGGAGATCACAGTGGTCGCCCTGAATCTCGATAATTCCGTCCTTTACCGTGCCGCCGGTACCGCAGCGGCGTTTCAGCGCGCCGGCCAACTCCTTGACCGCCTCGTCAGTGCCGGTGATCCCGGTCACCACTGTCACGGTCTTGCCGCCGCGGCCCTTGGTTTCCCGCCTGACCCGGACAATGCCGTCGCCTGCCGGCCGAGCTGCCTGTTTCCGGCAGATGCAGGCAGCTACGGCCTTGCCGCAGCCGGGGCAGACACGGCCCAGCTGCGACGACCAGACCAGCGATGAGCCGGCGTATTTCTTACTCATGGCTTCGCTCCCTGAATCCTGTTACGGCGTACACTTCACGCAGATGGCATATTTGAGATAGCGCCCTTCCGGGAAGGTAACCGGGTAGGGGAAGTCCTCAGGCTGGCCGGCCAGGGTGATGACCCGCAGGTCGCTACCGGCCTGCAGGGCGCCGCGGCGCAGCTCCTTCAGGTAGTCGGCTGTGTCGACTTTCTGGTGGTTGGACGAGGCGATCAGGAGTCCGCCATCGGTCAGCAGGGGCAGGGCGGCTGCCACCAGATCGGCGGTGCCGCCACGGGTGGTGAAACGGCTCCTGGCTGTGGTGGAAAAGGACGGCGGGTCCATGAGGATGACATCGTAGCGTTTCTGGTTGTGGGCCAAGTCGGCCAGTACGGCCAGACAGTCGCCGACGATGAATTCGTGCCGTTTCGGGTTGAGCCGGTTGGCGCCGAAGTTGGCGCGCCCCCATTCGGTGTAGCCGGGCGAGGCGTCCACACTGGTCACCAGGGTGGCCCCGGCTGCTGCAGCCGCCACCGAGAAGGCCGCAGTGTAGGCAAAGAGGTTGAGCATCCGCTTGCCGCGTACCCTTGTCATCAGGTCCCGGCGGTTACGGCGTTGGTCCAGGAACAGGCCGGTGTTCAACCCCTGCTCCAGGCTTACCAGGTACTGCAGGCCGTTTTCCCGCACCGTGAGCGGAGCCGGGGCCGGCGTGCCGGCCAGGAGCCGGCCGTAGCGCTTGGTTTCGCTTACCGCCTCCAGCTCGCGGGTCTTCTGGGGACGGGTTTTTTCATAGATCCCGGCCGGTGCTACCAGTTCCTGCAGTACTTGGGTCACGGTTCGCAGGTGCGGCTGCCAGCCGGCACAGTAGAGCTGGATCAGGAGATAGTCTCCATACCGGTCAACCGTAAGGCCGGGCAGTCCGTCTCCTTCGCCATTCACCAGTCGGTAGGCGTCGGTATCGCCAAGGTCGGCATGGGTCCGGCGGAGTTCACGGGCCGTCTCCAGCCTCTTGCGCAGCCACGCCCGATCCAGGCGGAGACGTTCCCGGCAAAGGACACGGGCGACGATCCGATCCGACGGATCAAGCAGGGCCGTGGCGATAAAACGCCCGCTTGCGTCGGTCAGTTCGATCAGTTGACCGGCACTGCCAGCCGGCCATCGCTTGGTGTAGGCGTCGGCAATGATCCACGGGTGTCCCAGTTCCAGCATCCGCACCGTCTCCGGCCCGACCATCCAGCTACCGTTTTGTTTCATTGTAACCTCTCGGCTGCGAAGGGCGGCACTCAACACGATTGCAGCATAATTGCAAGGTTGTCACATTCGCGTACGTCCCATCGGGACAGAATGCCTGTAGCCGGGGGATTCATCCCCCGGAAATGGATCAGTCTTTTCCTTCAGTCACGTACGTGACGAAAATCATGTGCCGTCCACGAAACCCGGCGATAAATCGCCGGGCTACCGGCGTTCTGTCCCTACGGGACGTAATCCGACAAAGTGGAGTCGGCTACCCGTGTTTTATACAACGAAAGCTTTCTCCGCACAATCAGACGTTATCATTCCAAAAAATGGGTAATCTCTAAGGCGCATAACCGTTTGCGTCATAAAAGTTTCCAGGCTGATTTGCTGTCACATGCGGTATACTCCTTCAAATCCCTCGTGGAGGTGTTCCATGTCCGCAACCGTCCGCCGTTCCGTCTGCCCCTATGACTGTCCCGATGCCTGCGGCATGCTGGTGACCGTGGAGAACGGCCGTGCCGTGAGCGTTGCCGGCGATCCGGACCATCCCTACACCCGGGGTCTCCTCTGCCCGAAGATGATCCGGTACGAGCAGACCGTCCATTCGCCGCGCCGGCTGACCACACCGCTTCTGCGCCAAGGCGCAAAGGGGGATGGGGCGTTCACCGCCATCACCTGGGACGAGGCGATTGAGCGGATTTGCAGCCGGTGGCAAGAGTTGATCGCGACCCACGGGGCCGAGTGCATTCTCCCTTATTCGTATGCCGGCACCATGGGGTTGGTGCAACGCAATGCCGGCCATCCGTTCTTTCACTATCTCGGGGCCTCACGGCTGGACAGGACCATCTGCTCACCGGCAAAGGACGCGGGCTGGAAGGCGGTCATGGGAGATACGCCGGGACTTGATCCCGGCGAGATGGCAGAGAGCGACCTGATCATCCTCTGGGGAATTAACGCCGTTGCCACCAGCATCCATTGCCAGCGGGACGTTCAAGAGGCGCGGCGGCGCGGCGCCGGGGTCTGGGCGATCGATACCTGGCGCACCCCGACACTGGAAGCCGCTGACGAGTCGTTTGTGGTCCGGCCGGGAGGCGACGGGGCGCTGGCTTTAGGAATGATGCATGTCCTGACCAGGAACGGACTGGTTGATCACGACTTTATCCGGGGGAACGTCGCCGGCTTCGACGAGTTCGCGGCCACCGTCCTGCCCGATTGCGCCCCGGCCCGGATGGCGCCGGTCTGCGGACTGGCGGAGGAGGATATCGAACGCCTGGCCAGGGCCTATGCCGCGGCCAGGGCGCCGTTCATCCGCCTGGGGAGCGGTCTTACCCGGTACGGTAATGGCGCCATGACCGTGCGGACCATCACCTGCCTGCCGGCATTGATCGGTGCCTGGCAGCGCCCCGGTGCCGGCCTTTTATGCGGTACGACCAGTGCCCCGGCGTTTCCGCTTTCCCCGCTGCTGCGTGAAAATTTCTCCCCCCGGCCGACTCGGTTGATCAACATGAACCGGCTGGGAGAAGCCCTTACCCGTTTGAACGACCCGCCGGTCATGTCGCTGTATGTCTATCATTCCAATCCTGCGTCGGTCACGCCGGACCAGAACGCGGTGCTTGAAGGGCTTTCCCGCCCCGATCTCTTCACCGTGGTACACGAGCGTTTCCTGACCGATACTGCCCGCTACGCCGACATCGTGCTGCCGGCAACCTCGTCACTGGAGTATGCCGACCTGTATCGCAGCTACGGCACCTACATCGCCCAGCGCTGCGACGCGGCCATTCCGCCGGTGGGGGAGTCGAAGCCGAACTGGGAGGTCTTCAGCCTGCTGGCCCGTGGCATGGGGTGGAATGAGCCGTTTTTCCGCCAGACGACCGACGGACTGATCGATCTCCTGATCGATCAGGAAACCGCCTGGCGCGGACCGGTCGCGAACGAGAGGCTGCGGCGGGGCGAACCGGTGCCGCTGACGGTGCCTACAAGTGCAAGGGGTGGGTGGCTGACTCCTTCGGGAAAGATCGAGATACTGAACCCGCTCGAGCCGGAAACGCTTCCCTGTCTGCTGCCCACCCATGCTGCCGGCGACGGTCTGCCACTCTTACTGCAATCTGCCCCGACCCCCTACGCCCTGAATGCCTCCTTTTACGAACGGGACGATCTGCGGCAGAAACAGGCGTGCATGGCGCTGCTGATGCATCCGGACGATGCGGAACAGCGCGGACTGGCCGATGGCGAGCGGGTGGCGGTAGGCAACCAAGAGGGGGAAGCACTCTTTATGCTTACGGTGACCGAGCGGGTGCCGGCGGGAACGGTGGTGACCGAGGGAGTGTGGTGGGGAGAGTTCATTGACGGCAAGCGGGGCGTCAATACCCTTACATCGCAAAGGCTCACCGACCGGGGCAACGGCAGCACGCTCTACGATGTGGCGGTCGAGGTCAGGAAGTGGGTCGTTGCTGACGATGCATAGCCGTGGTGTGTCCGTGCATTGTGCCGTTGCTTAGTGGATCACGACGCCGCCGGAAACCACGAACTTGACCGCTTCCTCGACGGTCATGCCGCTTTCGAGCACCTCGTCCTCGCGGAAGAAGAGGGCGAACCCCGAGGTGGGGTTGGGCATGGTCGGCACATAGACTACGACCAGCCGTTGACCGTCACGTTCTATCTCGGCTGTTACGAACCCTATTGCCCGGATCCCCGGGCGTGGCCATTCGACGAACACGGCACGCCGGTAGGAGCCCTTTCCCTCGCTGAACACCTTCATCAACTGCTTGCTGGACGTGTAGATCGCATTTACCAGGGGGATGCGGGACAGCAGTTCGTCTCCCCAGGTGAGGAGTTGCGTTCCCAGGACATTGGTGGCCAAGAGGCCGGTCAGGTAAATGACGATGGCGCCGGTGATCATGCCGAGACCGGGGAAGTGGGTCTCCCGGTGGCTGATGGCGCTGAACAGGTTGTCCAGGTAGACGCCGAGGATGCCGTCGGCAAAATTGAAGAGGAACTTGAGGATGAAGATGGTGATCCCCACCGGGATTACCACGAACAGACCGGCGACGAATTTCCCTCTCAGGTGGTTGAGTGCTCTTTCCATACCGTTCCCCTTACGTGGATCATCTTTGGCGAGCATACTCCGTCCCGAGCCGATGTCAACGGTCCGCCGCAGGTGAGAACCGTACCCTTTTTCACGCAACGCCGCCACGACGCAACGAAAAACCAAACAGGGAAAAAAGATCGGGTTATGACGGAAAATGAAATTGCAGCCAAGGTTATGGCCGCATCCTTTCTCATTCGCCTTCGACGGTATCGATCAGTTTTCTATACGCGTCAGCTAACGCATCTTTGAGTTTCAGCAGTTCCGCCGGGGTGTATACCTCCGTACCCTTTTCAATTTCCTTGCGTAGCCTCTCGATCCGCTGCTGGACTGTGTAGATATCATCCACACAGTTCCTCGCGAGCAGCAGACACTCTTCTCTTGCTTGCGGCTCTATGGCCGTCTCAGCCGACATGAGGGGCGAGGCGACTATCACCAGAGATACCGCCACGGCAAAAATCAGACATGCACTCCTTCTCATGGCCGACCTCCTATGATCTGCGTCATAACCTCCTTTAACTACATGATACGCCTCTTCTCGACGTCCTTGTCGAACTCGTCCGGCGTTTTGCACCAACCTCAAGGCAGCCCTCCTCTGCTGATGCTGATATCCCGCCGCGGTGGCGCTCAAATCCGAAAACGAAAAAAGGGTGCGCCTTGCGGCACACCCTTTTTCATTCATCGCCAAGAAAAACGACTAGTTACTTGGCAACCGTCTTGGCCAGCTCGACGGCGATGTCCTTGTAGGGGTTGGCGAACAGGATGATCAGGGCGACAACCAGGACGTAGATGGCGAGGGACTCGATCATGGCGAGACCGATCATCATGGTGGTCAGGATCTTGCCGGAAGCGCCCGGGTTGCGGGAAACGCCTTCAACGGCGCTCTTGACGGCGAGACCCTGGCCGATGCCGGTACCGAATGCACCGATTGCCATACCGAACCCTGCTGCCAGCATACACATTGTGAAAAAGCTCATGTTTCTTCCTCCTTCTGCAGTTTTTATAATTTTCCTAAACAGTATAGGAAAAGGGTTTTGTTAGATTATTCCAGTCACCAGTCACCAGTCACCAGTCACGGATCTTAGTGTGCTTCTTCCAGCGAGCCCTGGATGTAGATCATAGCCAGCAGCATGAACACGAAGGCCTGGATGAACGAGACCAGAACGCCCATCAGCATCATCGGGAGCGGTACCAGAAACGGTGCCAGGGCGAAGAAGATCATCAGGACCAGTTCGTGGCCGTTCATGTTGCCGAAGAGCCGCAGCGACAACGAGAGCGGACGGGAGAGATGCCCGATGATCTCGATGAAGAACATCAACGGCGCCAGCCACCAGATGGGGCCGGTGAAGTGATGGAAGTAGTGGATGCCGTGCTCCTTGATCCCGACCACGTGGGTGGAGAGAAAGACCACGATGGCGCAGGCCGCGGTGGTGTTCAGGTTGGCGGTCGGCGGATAGAAGCCGGGGATCAGTCCGATCAGGTTGGAAACCAGGACAAAGAGTGCCAGGGTGGCGATGAGCGGGAAGTAGCCACGCCCCTTTTCGCCCATGGTCTCGCTGATCATGTTTTCGATCCCGCCAATGATCACTTCCATAAAGTTCTGCAGACCGGAAGGGACTGATTTCAGGCTTTTGGTGGCAAGAATCGAAACCACCAAGAGCAGGGCCATGATCAGCCAGGTGTAGGCAACTGCATCAGCCCCGGCCTCGGAAATGTGCAGCGGCTCAAGGAGAGTGCGGAAAAACTTCAGGAACAGTAATGGATGGACCATCTTTTCTATCCTCCCGAACGGTTCGTCACCTGATAGATGGCGACCGCCATGATATTTATGACTAAGATCGACAGGCCGAGCAGGAGGCCGTAGATATCGACGCCAACCCGCACGATAAGCAGGTAGATGGCGCCTGCCAGCAGGGTCAGCCTGAATAGGTAGCGCACTTGGGCAAAACGTGCTGCCTGGCGGGCCTCAAGATTCAGCGAACGCGCCAGTATGTTTCTGAGCCAGGCAAAATTTGCCAGGGAGAGCAACCCGCCTGCCAGAACTCCGGCAGCAAACTTGGGTGCCGCAAACAACAGGCTGCCCGTTACCAGGAGAATCAGGAGGACCCACCCGCCTCGAAACAGCACGACGAGCAGATTTTCGTCACTTATCCCGGTCACGGTCGCTCTTCTTGATCTCCCTGCCGGCAATGATGTAAATGTTGCGGAAGCCGGCAGCTATGCCGAAAAAGAGGAAGATAAAGAAGAACCAGGGTTTGGTGCCGAACCACTTGTCCAACTGGAGGCCGACGATGACGCCGATGGCGATGGCCACCGCCACCGAGATCCCCATGCTGGAGACCATCCCCAGCGTGCCCAGCAGGTTTTTCTTGTCTTCATCCATTCTTACAGATCGCTTTCTAGCGGCCCCGGTCAGGGGCCGCACGAAAACTCACGCTAGATAGCATAGCTGTTATTGACTGTCAACCGAAAACAGCTTGTTTCCTACAGGGATTTGAAGCTCTTGGCTGCCGCAGCGATGGTCTGGTCAAGGTCGGACTGCGTGTGGGCGTTGGAAACGAAGGCGGTCTCGAATTGGGACGGGGCGAGGTTGATCCCCTCGGCCAGCATCAGGCGGAAGTATTTGGCGAAGGCAGCGGTGTCGCTGGTGGCCGCGCTGTTCCAGTCATGCACCTCCCCCTTGGTGAAGAAGGCACAGAACATGCTGCCGACGCGGGTGGAGTAGATCGGAAAGCCGGCGTCCTTTGCCGCTTTGGCAATGCCGTCGGCCACGTAGGCGCTCTTGTCTTCCAACTCCTTGTAGAAGCCGGGACGCTGCAATAGTTTGAGCATGGCGATCCCTGCGGCCATGGCCAGCGGGTTGCCGGAAAGGGTGCCGGCCTGATAGACGCCGCCGGAGGGGGAGAGGAGGGACATGATCTCTTTCTTGCCGCCAAAGGCACCGACCGGCAGGCCGCCGCCGATGATCTTGCCCAGGGTGGTCATGTCGGGAGTGACGCCGTACAGCTCCTGGGCGCCACCGTAGGCAACGCGGAAGCCGCACATGACCTCGTCAAAGATCAGGATAATTCCTTCGTCACTGCAGATCTGCCGGAGTCCTTCGAGAAAACCGGGCCGGGGAGGGACGGTCCCCATGTTGCCGGCGATCGGTTCGACGATTATGCAGGCAATCTCCCCCTTGTTGTCGTTCACCAGGGCCTTCACCGACTCCAGGTCGTTGAACGTGGCGGTCAGGGTCAGTCTGGCGAAGTCCTGGGGGACGCCCGGGGAGTCGGGAACCCCGAAAGTGGCGGCACCCGACCCCGCCTTGACCAGCAGGGAGTCGGAATGGCCATGGTAGCAGCCGGAGAATTTCATGATCTTGTCCCGGCCGGTATAGCCGCGGGCCAGGCGGATGGCGCTCATGGTTGCTTCGGTGCCGGAGCTCACCATCCGGACCATCTCGATGGACGGGACCGCATCGATGACCATTTTGGCCAGGGTGATCTCCATCTCCGTGGGTGCGCCGAAGCTGCTCCCCTTGTCTGCGGCAGCCTTGACGGCGGCAACCACGTCCGGGTGGCAGTGTCCGACGATCATGGGGCCCCATGATCCGACATAATCTATATAGGCGTTGTTGTCGGCATCGAAGATCCTGGAGCCGGCTGCATGATCGATGAACAGCGGGTCGGCGCCGACCGACTTGAAGGCACGGACGGGCGAGTTGACGCCGCCGGGAATTATGTTCTTTGCTTCGGCGAACAGGGTGGCGGAACGGGTGGTTGACATGGCTGCCTCCGGGAACAGTGTTTTATTAGCGTTTTGTAAAAACTGTTCGGATGGTAGCATAGTGATGTGGCAGTTTCAAGCGTGTAAGGGGCTTGAATATAAAGGAGTGTGGGGATAAATGGTGAAGATGAGAAAAAATTTTTCTGCTTGACTTCATTGGGTAAATGGCATATTGTTCGCTCGATTGTATACAGTATACGTGCCCATGCAACGCCAATTGACGGGCGAAGGCAGGGGTGGGCGTCTGAAATGGAGGAAAACACTATGCTTGGAGCGTATCTGCCGATAGTCGTCCTGGTTGCCATTGCCGTGCTCTTCGGGCTCGGATCAATCATCCTGTCGACGATCATCGGCCAGAAGAAGCCGTCGGTTGTGAAGATGCAGCCGTATGAGTGCGGGATCGAGCCTGTGGGGAGTGCGCGGGAGCGGTTCTCGATCAAGTTCTACCTGATCGCCATGCTCTTCATCCTGTTCGATATCGAAGCCGTGTTTCTCTATCCCTGGGCCATACTCTTCAAGCGTCTCGGTGTGTTCGGCCTTGTCGAGATGGGGGTTTTCATCGTCATCCTCTTTGTGGGTTATATCTATGTATGGAAAAAAGGAGCCTTGGAATGGGAGTAGGACAGCCGCTGGGCGATAACATTATCACCACGTCGCTGGATGGCCTCGTTAACTGGGCGAGGAAGTCCTCCATCTGGCCGATGACCTTTGGTCTTGCCTGCTGCGCCATCGAGATGATGGCAACCGGGGCATCGCACAACGACCTCGACCGTTTCGGCATCATCTTCCGTGCGTCGCCGCGGCAGTCGGACTGCATCATCATTGCCGGTACCGTGACCAAGAAGATGCTGCCGGTCATCAAGACCGTGTACGAGCAGATGCCCGAGCCGAAATGGGTTGTCGCCATGGGCGCCTGCGCCTGCTCCGGCGGTATTTTCGATACCTATAGCGTTGTGCAGGGAATAGACGAGGCGCTGCCGGTCGACGTGTACATTCCCGGCTGTCCGCCACGGCCCGAGGCGCTGCTTTACGGACTCATGAAGCTTCAGGACAAGATCATGAAGGAAAAGAACTCCTTCGGTGCCACCCTCGGCTTTGGCGAGCGCCTTGAGCCGGCAGCATAGACTGCATTCAGAACGACCAGGGGAAAAGGAATGTCAGAGATGGCAGAAAATAATCGTGCAGTTGTGAAACTCAAAGAGCGGTTCGCGTCGTCCATCCTGGATGTGAAGGAGTTTCGCGGTACGGTGACCGTAACGGTCAAGAAAGAGGCGATCGTCGAGATATGCCAGTACCTGAAGACCGGTCTGGCCTTCAATCTGCTTACGGACGTCACCGCGGTGGACTACCTGGGGAAGCAGGACCCCCGGTTTGTAGCGGTGTACAACCTCTACTCGATCCCCAACAAGGACCGGATACTCATCAAGGCGCCGGTCTCCGAGGCTGACTGTACCATCGATTCGGTAACCGGCCTCTGGAGCTCTGCCCTCTTCCTTGAGCGCGAAGTCTACGACCTGATGGGGATCAAGTTTAACCATCATCCAGACCTGCGACGGATACTGATGACCGACGATTGGGTAGGACATCCACTGCGCAAGGACTACCCGCTCCAGGGACCTGACCGCGAGCCATACAAGGGCCGGCTGTCGTAACCAGAACCAACAGGGCATTACTTAACGTCTAACGTAGAGGCGATCAATGGCAAAAGAGATCATGACAGTAAACATGGGGCCCCAGCACCCCAGTACCCACGGCGTGCTCAGGCTGGTTGTCGAACTGGACGGCGAGATCATCGAGAAGATCACCCCCCACATTGGCTACCTGCATCGTGGCGTGGAAAAGCTCTCGGAGCATCGGACCTATCACCAGACCCTTCCGCTCACCGACCGTCTCGACTACCTGGCACCCATGAGCAACAACCTGGGCTATGTGCTGGCGGTAGAGAAGCTGCTCGGCATTGAGGTGCCGGAGCGGGCACAGACGGTGCGGGTGATCATGGCTGAGTTGACCCGTCTCAAGTCGCACCTGGTCTGGATCGCCTGTCACGCGCTCGATATCGGCGCCATGACGGTCTTCATCTACGCCTTCCGCGAGCGGGAAAAGGTCATGCAGTTGTACGAAAAGATCTCCGGCGCCCGTATGACCAGCAACTACTTCCGCGTCGGCGGCCTTTCCGCGGACGTTTATGACGGCTTCGAGAAGGACGTGCAGGAGATCGTGGATACCTTCCCCGGTCACTTCGATACCTACGAGGGGCTTCTGACCAAGAACACCATCTGGCTCCAGCGGACCATCGGCAACGGTGTGATCTCCGCCGAGGACGCCATAGACTTCGGCATTACCGGTCCGGCGCTGCGCGGCTCGGGCGTTGACTGGGACCTTCGTCGTGATAATCCGTACAGCGGTTATGAGAAATACAAGTTCACCGTGCCGGTCGGCGAGAAGTGCGACACCTATGACCGTTACAAGGTGCGGCTCGTGGAGATGCGCGAAGCGGTGAAAATCGTTCAGCAGGCGCTCAACGACCTGAAGCCGGGTCCGGTGCTGGCCGATGCGCCTCAGGTCTGCTATCCGCCGAAGGAAAACGTCTACAACTCCATCGAGGGGCTGATCCACCACTTCAAGATCGCCAGCGAAGGGTTCTCTGTTCCGGAAGGGGAAGTGTACCAGTCGGTCGAAGCCCCGAAAGGGGAGCTCGGCTACTACATCGTCAGCGACGGCGGCAACAAGCCGTACCGGATGAGGATCAGGCCGCCATCATTCGTCAACCTGGGAGCCATCGAGAAGATGGCCAAGGGGGCGATGATCGCCGACCTCGTTGCCGTGATCGGAACCCTTGACATCGTGCTCGGTGAAATCGACCGCTAAACCCTGCAGAGGAGAGAGCGCCCATGAGCCACGCTCAGGCCGAAGAGTTGCCAGAAGATAAAGATATCGATCTTGGACCCGCCAATGCGGTGATCGACAAGTACTTTCACCTGCCCGGGAACCTTATGCCGGTTCTCCAGGGGATTCAGGACGAGTACGGATATGTGCCGAAACCGACCATCGACCTGGTGGCCGAGCGACTAAACGTATATCCGAGCCAGATATTCGGGGTGCTCACCTTTTACGCCCAGTTCCACCTGAAGCCACGGGGCAGGTTCATTATCCGGGTCTGCGTCGGCACCGCCTGTCACGTCCAGGGTGCTCCGCGTATCGTCGAGACCTTCTTCGACAAGTTGCATATTGGCCATGCCGAAACCACCGAAGACCTGCGCTTCACCTTCGAGAAGGTTGCCTGTCTAGGGGCCTGTGGGATGGCACCGTTGGCCATGGTGAACGACGACACCTTCGGCAAGATGACCGTCCAGAAGGTTGACGAGATCGTTGCCGACTACAGCCAGCGGCCAATGAAGTAAGCAAGAGTTCAACAAAACACCAGAGGGCGAATCGCTATGGGTGAAGCAGTAAAGATACTTATCTGTCAGGGTACCGGTGGGGTATCCGCAGGCGCGAAAAAGGTCGAGGCCGAGTTCCTGAGGGTCATCAGGGAAAAAGGGGTCGACGCCGTTGTCGGCAAGCGCTGCGATATCGTCAAGACCGGCTGCCGTGGACTCTGTGCCAACGATGTGCTCGTGGACATCATCACTCCCGAGCAGGGGCGGGTGACCTACGACTTTGTCCTTCCCGAAGAGGTCGAGCAGATCGTTGACGAGCATATTGTCAACAAAACGGTCCTGGAGAAACGCAAGGCCAAGCCCTACTACAACACCTTCGTCGATCAGCAGATGCGGATTGTCATGTCCGGCTGCGGCGAGATCGACCCCGAGAGCCTGGACGCCTATCTGGCCGTGGATGGGTTCAAGGCCATCGAGAAGTGCGTCAAGGAGATGAAACCGGCCGAGGTGACCGAGGAGGTCAAGAAGTCCGGACTCCGTGGCCGTGGGGGCGGGGGGTTCCCCACCGGGATGAAGTGGTCCTTCTGTGCCGCCTCTCCCGGCGACAAGAAATACCTGATCTGCAACGCCGACGAAGGCGACCCGGGTGCCTTCATGGACCGTTCGATCCTGGAAGGCGACCCCTACTGCGTCATCGAGGGGATGATGATCGCTGCCTATGCCATCGGCTGCTATGCAGGGTACGTCTATGTCCGTGCCGAGTATCCGCTGGCCATCGAGCGTCTCCAGAAGGCCTTGGACACCTGCTATGAAAAGGGGTGGCTCGGCAAGAACATCCAGGGATGGGGGATGGATTTCGACCTCAGGATCAAGAAGGGTGCCGGTGCTTTCGTCTGCGGCGAGGAAACCGCCCTCATGGCCTCCATCGAGGGCGAGCGGGGCATGCCCCGTCCCCGTCCGCCGTTCCCGGCGGTCAAGGGCCTCTGGGCCAAGCCGACCAACATCAACAACGTGGAGACGTTTGCCAACGTCCGTCATATCATTCTTCGCGGTTCCGCCTGGTATGCATCCCTCGGCACCGAGACCACCAAGGGAACGAAGATTTTCGCCGTTACCGGCAAGGTGAAGCATACCGGCCTTGTCGAAGTCCCGGCCGGGATGTCGGTCCGTCAGGTCATTTATGATGTCTGCGGCGGTATCCTCAACAACCGGAAGTTCAAGGCCGTTCAGGCCGGCGGGCCGTCGGGCGGCTGTATCCCCGGCGAGATCCTCGATACCCCGGTTGACTACGATTCGCTGATCAAGGCCGGCGCCATGATGGGCTCCGGGGGGCTGGTCGTCATGGACGAAACCACCTGCATGGTGGACGTGGCCCGCTTCTTCCTCAGCTTCACCAGGATGGAGTCGTGCGGCAAGTGCGTACCGTGCCGGATCGGTCTGAAGGCGATGCTGGATATCCTGGAGCGGATCACCGAAGGTCGTGGCGAGATGGCCGACATCGAAACCCTGCAGGAGATGGGGATGACGATCAAGAAGGCCTCCCTCTGCGGTCTCGGTCAGACGGCGCCGAACCCGATCCTCTCCACCATTAAGTATTTCCGCCACGAGTACGAGGCCCACATCAACGACAAGCGCTGTCCGTCCAACTGCTGCAAGGAGCTGCTCCTGTGGCAGGTGGTGGAGGATAAGTGCGTCAAGTGCGGCGCCTGCTTCAAGGCCTGTCCGGTAGATGCCATTGTCTGGGAAAAGGGGCAGATCGCCTTCCTTGACAAGGAGAAGTGCACAAAGTGCAAATCCTGCTACGATGCCTGTCGTTTCATGGCCATTGAGTAGCATTCAAGATCCGAGGGAACAGAGGTCGCGATGGTAAATCTGACAGTAGACGATAAGCAGGTAACGGTCCCGAGGGACTTCACCATCTTTGACGCCGCAAAATCGGTGGGCATCAGGATTCCGATCCTCTGCCACGACAAGAAGTTGCATCCGTTCGGCGGCTGCCGGATGTGTCTGGTGGAAGTGGAGCAGATGAAGGGGCGTCTGATCCCGGCCTGCACCACGCCGGTCAGCGAAGGGATGATCGTCCGCACCACCACGGACGAGATCGTCAAGGCACGCAAGCTGGTGCTGGAGCTCCTGCTCCTCAAGCACCCGATCGATTGTCCGGTTTGCGACGCCGCCGGTGACTGCGACCTGCAGAACCTGACCTACGAGTACAAGGTCAACAGCAACCACTTTGTCGACGAGAAGTTTGCCTGGCCGATCGACTACGAGAACCCGCTACTGGAGCGCGATCAGAACCGCTGCATCCACTGCGGCAAGTGTTCGCGGATCTGCGACGAGATCGTCTCCTTTGGTGCATATTCCTTCATCAACCGTGGCATCGAGGCAAAGATCGGCACGCCGTACGACGGCAAGCTGGATTGCGAGTACTGCGGCTCCTGCGTATCGGTCTGTCCGGTGGGCGCTCTCATCGCCCGTCCGTTCAAGTTCAAGGCCCGCTGGTGGGCACTGAACAAGGTCAAGAGCGTCTGCTCCTACTGCGGCACCGGCTGTCAGCTCACCCTGGGGGTCAAGGACAATCAAGTCATGACCACCATTTATGATGAAGACCAGGGGTTCCACAACGGTCAGCTCTGTACCCGCGGCCGGTTTGCGTACCAGTTCGTCAACAGTGACCAGCGGCTCAAGACCCCGCTCATCCGCAAGGGGAATTCTCTGGTGGCAGCCAGCTGGGAAGAGGCTCTGGGCGTCATTGCCGAGCGTCTGCAGGCGGCACGTCAGAATCCCGCCTCGGCAGCGGCACTGGTTTCGCCGCGTCTGACAAACGAGGAACTGTTCCTCGCCAAGAAGTTCTTTGGCGGCGCTCTGGGGATCGAGGCGGTAGATCACTCCGCCGGGTATGCCCATGCCGCCCTTACTGAAGGGCTTAAGCAGAGCCTGGGCCAGACTGCGTCACCGTCAGTTATAACCGACATCCAGAAGACCAACCTGCTCTTGGTGATCAAGACCGATGCCTACGAAACCCATCCGGTCATCGGTTTCGAGATCAACCTGGGGGTCAAGCGCAAGGACGTTGATCTGCGCATCCTTTCCGACAAGAGGGGGAAACTGAGCAAACTGCCCAAGGCCCAGACATACGTCCACAAGCCGGGTACCGAGCTCCTGCTGGTCAATGCAGTTGCCAAGGCGATCATCGACGCCGGGCTGGCCGATGCCTCTGCCCAGTCGATCCCGGGATTCGAAGCGTTGACGGCCTCACTGGCCGAGTACGCCCCGGAAACTGTTGCCGCGGCTTGCGGTGTTTCCGCCGAAGAGATCAAGTCGCTGGCGGCCGATTACGCCAAGGCCGAAAAGGCCCTCATACTGCTCCCCATCGGTCTCGCCTACGTCGGGCACGGCAAGGAGCTTGCGCAGGCAGTGGCCAACCTGGCGATTCTCACCGGGAAACTCGGCAAGGAAGGGTCCGGTCTGCTGGTCATGGCCGAGAAGAACAACAGCCAGGGTGCCGTTGATCTGGGACTCTATCCGGCCGACCCCGCCAAGGGTGCCCGGGCGATCCTCAACGGCTGCGCAAGCGGCAACGTCAAGACCCTGTACATCGCCGGCGAAAACCCGGTGGTTGCCTATCCGGATCGCAAGCAGGTCGAGTCAGCACTGGACAAGGTCGAGTTCCTGGTTGTCCAGGACCTGTTCCTGACCGAGACCGCCCGGAAGGCCCATGTGGTGCTGCCGGCCTGCTCCTTTGCGGAAAAGGACGGTACCTTCACCAGCGTCGGCCGGGCCGTGCAGCGGGTAAACAGAGCCATCAAGCCGCTGGCGGAAGCGCGGAGCGACTTTGACATCTTTACGGCACTGTCTGCCAAACTTGGTGCCGAACAGCCCTTCTCGACACCGGCAGAAGCATTTGCCGCCATTGCTGCCGAGGTACCTGCCTACGCCGGGCTGACCCTGGCCGGGCTGGGAGACGCCGGTGCGGTGTATGACGTGAAGTGCTCGCCGCGGTTTATTGTGGTCAAAGGCTCACAGCCATCAACCGAGAGCGGCAAATTCGCCCTGGTCGGCGGTAGTGCCCTCTACCACAACGGTACCATGTCCCGCTTCGGGGAGGGTCCGATGCACGTATGCGCCGATCCCTACGTGGAACTGGGGCGTGAAGATGCCAAGGCACTGTCCATCGTCGATGGTGATCTGGTTACCGTCAAGGCCGCGAGCGGTGAGCTCAGGCTCAAAGCCAGGGTAGGGGTCCGGCTGCCACAGGGGGTGGTATTCGCACCGTATCACTTCGGCGAGCAGTCTCTCAATACCATTGCCACCGGGTCGGAAGTGACCTGGGTGAGCATCAGCAAGTAACGACTACGCCAAATCTTCATTAAAGGGGAAGAGGATAGAATGGAAATTTTAGGACTGCCGCTTATCTATTACGGAGCCATGCTTGTGAAGGTGCTCGTGGCCTTTGTCTTTGTCCTTCTGACGGTGGCCTACGCGACGTACGCCGAGCGAAAGATTATCGGTCACATGCAGGTGCGCCTCGGCCCCATGCGGACCGGTTGGCACGGGCTCCTGCAGCCGATCGCCGACGGCCTGAAACTCTTCTTCAAGGAAGAGATCATCCCGAGCCAGGCCAGCACGTTCGCCTTTCTCCTGGCCCCGCTGGCGGCGCTGATCACCGCGTTCATCTCCTTTGCCGTTATCCCCTTCGGCGATACGATCGAGGTGTTCGGCTACAAAGTGCCGCTGCAGATCGCCGCCGTGGCCGATAATGCCGGCAAGGTCTTCGACATCAACGTCGGGGTCCTCTACATCCTGGCCATGGCATCGCTGGGTGTCTACGGCATCGTCCTCGCCGGCTGGTCGTCCAACAGCAAGTACTCGCTCCTCGGCGGCCTTCGCGCCTCGGCCCAGATGATATCGTACGAACTGGCTGCCGGCCTGGCCATCGTCTGTATCTTCATGCTGTCCGAATCACTGTCTCTGCAGAAGATAGTTGCCGATCAGGCGGGTCTCTTCGGCTGGTACATCTTCCGCAACCCCTTCACCTTCGTTGCAGGCATCATCTTCTTCATCTGCTCGCTGGCCGAGATCAACCGTACCCCCTTTGACCTGCCGGAAGCGGAAACCGAGCTGGTCTCCGGCTTCTGCACCGAGTATTCGAGCATGAAGTACGCCATGTTCTTTATGGCGGAGTACGCCAACATGATCACCGTCTGCGCCGTCACCACCACCCTCTTCCTGGGCGGCTGGCACGGACCGCTGCCGCCGGTACTCAACTTCGTCGTCAAACTCTACTTCCTGATCTTCGTCTGCATGTGGGTCCGGGCCACCTATCCGCGCTACCGCTACGACCAACTCATGCGGCTTGGCTGGAAGGTGTTTCTGCCGATCACGCTGCTCCTGATTGTCGGCAACTCCATCTGGATCACCCTGTTCCAGCACTGACCAGTGCCTGCTGAAGACGAAAATTTCTGAGAGGATACGCCCATGATTACGCCATTGCTGCAAGGCCTGAAAATAACCCTGGCGCACATGTTCAAGAAGCCGATCACCCTGCAGTACCCGGATGAACGGCCCGTGGTACGACCGAGCTACCGTGGTCTCCACGCCCTGAAGGTTTCCCATGACCGGGCCAAGTGTGTTGCCTGCTATCTCTGCCCCACCGTCTGCCCGGCTAAGTGCATCACCGTTGAGGCGGGCGAGGACGCCAAGCACGACAAGTATGCGGCCAGGTATGAAATCGATCTGCTGCGCTGTATCTTCTGCGGCTACTGCGTCGAGGCCTGCCCGGTCGACGCCCTGAAGATGACCGAAACCTTCGAGCTGGCCAATTACAAGCGGGCAGACTTCGTCTTCACGAAAGAGCGACTCTTAGAAAAGAAATAAAGGAGCAGCAATGGAATCGATCTTCTTCACCATCGTGGCTGCAGCGGCGATCCTGTTCAGCCTCCTCGTCATCACCTGCAAGAACCCGATCAACAGCGCCCTTTCGCTGGTGATGACCTTCTTCTGCCTGGCGACCTTCTACGTGATGCTCGACGCGCCGTTCATGGCCGCCATCCAGGTGATCGTCTATGCCGGTGCCATCATGGTGCTCATCATCTTCGTCATCATGCTCCTTAACGTCAGGACCGAGTCGGGCCGCAGAACTACCCACGCGCTGTTTATCGGTGGCGCAACAGGGGTCTTTCTGCTCTTTCAGACCTTCTACTTCCTGAACCGGAGCAGCCTTACCGGTGCCAAGGGGGCCATCGACTCGGCAATGATTCAGCAGGTCGGCCACACCGAACTGATTGGTACGGCTATGTTCACCGAGTTCCTCCTCCCCTTCGAGGCGGCCTCCATCCTCCTGCTGGCGGCGATTGTCGGGGCCGTCGTACTGTCCAAGAAAAAACTCTAACAGGAGACGCGACATGCTAGCCCTGCACAATTATCTGATTGTAAGCGCCATAATTTTTGCCATCGGTACCATCGGGGTCCTGACCCGCCGCAACGCTATTGTCATCTTCATGTGTGTCGAGATGATGCTCAATGCGGTCAACCTGACCTTCATCGCCCTTTCCAAGTACCTGGGCAATCTGGACGGACAGATCTTCGTCTTCTTCGTCATGACTGTTGCCGCTGCCGAAGCGGCAGTCGGCCTGGCCCTGATGATCGCGTTCTACAAGAATCGCGAGTCGATCGATGTTGAGGATGTCAATCTCCTCAAGTGGTAATGAACATTCATAATACCTACGGAATTTTCTGATAAAGGAGTCTGGAATGTTTGAATACGTGTGGCTGATACCGTTCTTTCCGCTTGTCGGGGTGGTCATAAACGGCCTCTTTGGGAAGAAGATCAAGAACGAGACCGTGATCGGGGGGCTCGGTACCGTGCTGGTGGCCTGTTCATTCCTCGTTTCCGCCGGCATACTCTTCCAGCTCCTTTCGTTGCCGGCTGAGCAGCGGGTCTATGAGAAGACCCTCTTCACCTGGATACAGGTGGCCCAGTTCAAGGCCGATGTCGGTTTCCTCATCGATCCCCTTTCTGCCATTATGATCATGGTGGTTACCGGTGTCGGCTCGTTGATCCACCTTTACTCCATCGGCTACATGCATGGCGAGGAAGGGTTCTACCGCTACTTCACCTACCTGAACCTGTTCACTTTTTCCATGCTCCTCCTGGTGCTCGGCAACAACCTGCTGCTCATGTTCGTCGGCTGGGAAGGGGTCGGTCTTTGCTCCTACCTGCTGATCGGTTATTACTTCCACAAGAAGTCTGCCGGTGACGCGGGCAAGAAGGCGTTCGTCATGAACCGGGTCGGCGACTTCGGTTTCCTGCTCGGGCTCTTCACCCTCTTCTGGTACCTGGGGAGCAGTAACAATGTCTGGACCATCAACTTCCGCGAGCTGGCCCAGGCCTCCCATCTCCTGCCGGTAGGCGGTGTGGTGACCATCGTGACGCTCTGCTTCTTCCTGGGCGCCACCGGTAAATCGGCCCAGATTCCGCTCTATACCTGGCTTCCTGACGCCATGGAAGGTCCGACGCCGGTTTCCGCCCTCATCCATGCCGCCACCATGGTCACCGCCGGTGTCTACATGATCGGCCGGCTGAACTTCATCTTCATCAAGGCCCCGGAAACGATGCTGGTCATTGCCTGCGTCGGTGCCGCCACCGCCATATTCGCCGCCACCATCGGCACGGCCCAGAACGACATCAAGCGCGTTCTGGCCTACTCGACCGTTTCCCAGCTCGGCTTCATGTTCCTGGCCATGGGCGTTGGCGCCTTTGCCGCCGGTATCTTCCACCTGATGACCCATGCCTTCTTCAAGGCCTGCCTGTTCCTCGGTTCCGGTTCGGTCATCCACGCCATGCACCATGCCCTGCACCATGCACATTCCCATGATGACCCGCAGGATATGCGGAACATGGGTGGTCTGAAGTCCAAGATGCCGGTGACCTTTCTGACCTTCTTGGTATCGACCATCGCCATTGCCGGTATTCCGGGCTTCTCCGGCTTTTTCTCCAAGGACGAGATCCTCTGGCAGGCATTCTCAAACCCGCACCACGGCAGCATCAACTATCTGCTCTGGGCCACTGGCGCCATTGCCGCTGGCTTTACGGCCTTCTATATGTTCCGTCTGGTCTTCATGACCTTCTTCGGTGAGTGCCGGATCAACCCCAAGGCCAAGGACCATCTGCACGAGTCACCGGCGGTCATCACCATCCCGCTCATCGTCCTCGGCTTCCTCGCCCTGGTTGGCGGTTATGTTGGCATTCCCAAGGTGATCGGCGAGCTGTTCGGTGGCATTCCCAACTACTTCGAGCACTACCTGGCACCGGTCTTCGAGATCTCCGAGGAATTCGTCAAGCAGAATGCGCACGCAGCCGGTGCACACCACAGTGCAGCCCTGGAGTGGGGGCTCATGGGCACGTCGGTCGTCATAGCGGTGATCGGCATCAGCATCGCCTTTGCCCTCTACGTCGTCTCGCCGCAGATCCCTGCCAGGTTCACCGCCGCCTTTCCGGCGCTGCACCGGGCGGTCTACAACAAGTGGTATGTCGACGAGATCTATGACTTCATCTTCGTCAATCCCTGCAAGGCGTTTGGCAACTTCCTCTGGAAAGGGTTCGACGTGCTGGTGGTCGACGGCATTGTCAACGGCGTTGCCAAGGTAGTGATGGGGGTCAGCACCGGCATGAAGGGCCTCCAGTCCGGTTATGTTCACAACTACGCCTTCGGTATGGTCGCGGGCGTGGTGGCGATCCTCGCCTTCTACCTCTTTCGCTGAGTGACACGAAACATTTTTACTTGCTGATAAAGGAGCAGATTCAATGAACGAAGCGATCCTGAGCCTGTTGACCTTTCTGCCGTTAGCAGGGGCCATCCTACTGCTCTTCATCCCGAAGGACAATCACGGCCTGCTGCGCGGGTTCACCCTGGCGGTCACCGTTGTGACCTTCCTGGCGTCGATTCCGCTGGTCACCGGCTTTGTCCCCAACGCCGAGTTCCAGTTCGTCCAGAAGATCTTCTGGATACAGGCCGGCCCGTTCCAGATGAACTACCATGTGGGGATCGATGGTATCAGCCTCTGGCTGGTCATGCTGACGACCTTCATCATGCCGATTGCCGTGCTCTCCACCTGGACTGCCGTTGAAGAGAAGGTGAAGGGGTACATGTTTTGTCTGCTGCTCCTGCAGGTCGGCATGCTGGGGGCTTTCGTCTCCCTTGACCTCTTCCTTTTCTACATCTTCTGGGAACTGATGCTGATCCCGATGTACTTCATCATCGGTGTATGGGGCGGCAAGAACCGGATCTACGCCGCGGTCAAGTTCTTCATCTATACCCTGGTCGGTTCGCTCCTCATGCTGGTCGCCATCATTGCCCTCTACTTCAAGGCAGGCGGCGGTGACTTCAGCCTCCCCCACTTCTTTGGCCTCAACCTCGACCCGGCGACCCAGACCTGGATGTTCCTGGCCTTTGCCCTGGCTTTTGCCATCAAGGTACCGATGTTTCCGCTTCATACCTGGTTGCCGGACGCCCATACCGAGGCACCGACCGCCGGTTCCGTCATCCTCGCCGCCGTGCTGTTGAAATTCGGTACCTACGGCTATATCCGGTTCGCCATGCCGCTCTTTCCCGACGCGGTCGCGCGCTTTACCCCGCTCATGGCGACCCTGGCAGTCATCGGCATCATCTACGCAGCACTTGTGGCCATGGTGCAGGAAGATGTAAAAAAACTGGTTGCCTATTCATCGGTGGCCCACCTGGGCTACGTCATGCTCGGAATCTTTGCCCTGAACCAGCAGGGAATCCAGGGTGGCATGCTGCAAATGCTCAACCATGGCGTTTCCACCGGCGCACTCTTCCTCATCGTCGGTTTCATCTACGAGCGTCGCCACACGCGCCTTATCACCGATTTCGGTGGCCTCTCCAAACAGATGCCGATATTTGCCACCATCTTCATGATCGTGACCCTGTCGTCCATCGCCGTTCCCGGCACGAACGGATTCACGGGTGAGTTCCTGATCCTGCTGGGCAGCTTCCAGAGCACGCTCCGTCCTTGGGCTGTGATCGCAACCAGTGGCATCATCCTTTCTGCCGTGTACATGCTCTGGATGTTCCAGCGGGTCATGTTCGGCGAACTGAACAATCCGAAGAACCAGAAGCTGCTCGATCTGAATGCCCGGGAAATCGCGCTCATGCTGCCGCTGATCTTCCTGATCTTCTACATGGGTGTCTACCCGTCCCCGTTCACAAGCAGAATGGCACCGGCGATCGACAAGGTGATTGCCATCAGCAAGGCAAGGCAGAATGTGGTGGCAGCACCGGTATCGATGCCGTCCATGCCTGCCATGCCTGCCATGCCGGCCCTTCCGATGGGTCACCAGGAAGTCGCCCCGCACGGCGAATTTAAGTAAATTGCCCACTAAGCACTGGAGGATACAGTAGATGCAAGCTATCACCATTCCAGCGATCAACTTTGCCGCGATCATGCCGGAGACCATACTCTCCGTAGTGGGCATGGCGCTCCTGCTGATCAACGTCTTCGTACCGAGCGAGAAGAAGGGATACCTGGCCTGGCTCAGTCTGGCCGGTATTATTGTCACCTTTTTCAGCGTTGTCAGTGGCTGGGGGAATCCACAGGAGGGGTTCAGCGGGTCAGTGCTTCAGGACAACTTCTCCCTCTTCTTCAAAGCGGTCTTTCTGGTGGCCGCCGCTCTCTCGGTATTGATCACCGACCAGTATCTCGAGCGTGAAGGGTGCAATCACGGCGAGATCTATCCGCTGCTCCTCTTTGCCACTGTTGGCATGATGCTGATGGCAGCCGGTACCGACCTGATGGTCATTTTCATCGGTCTGGAGATCATGTCGATCTGTCTCTATGTCGTGGCTGGATTCAACCGCGATAATCTGAAATCCAACGAGGCCGGTCTCAAGTATTTCCTCCTCGGTGCATTCTCAACCGGCTTCCTGCTTTACGGCATGGCCCTTACCTACGGTGCCACCGGCACCACCAAACTGGCCAAGATTGCAGCCTATGCCATGCAAAACGGCATGGTTGCAAGTAATCCGCTGCTCCTGGTCGGGATGCTCCTGATGGCAACCGGTTTTGCCTTCAAGGTAGCTGCTGCGCCGTTCCACATGTGGACCCCCGACGTCTATGAAGGGGCGCCAACCCCGGTGACTGCCTTCATGTCAGTCGGTCCCAAGGCCGCCGGATTTGCCGCCTTCCTGCGGGTGCTCGTCATTGCCATGCCGACACTCAGGCCCGAGTGGACCGGACTTCTTTGGATACTCGCCGTCCTGACCATGACCGTTGGCAACATCACTGCTCTTTATCAGCGGAACATCAAGCGGATGCTCGCTTATTCCTCCATTGCCCATGCCGGCTACATGCTGGTCGGGTTCACTGCCGGCAATCCGGTAGGTGCAGCCGGGATCATGTTCTACATGCTCTCCTATGCCTTCATGAACATTGGCGCCTTTGCCATCCTGATCCTTGTCGGACGCAAGGGTGACAGTGGCAACACCCTCGATGACATGGCTGGTTTTGGCTACAAGCATCCGGTCCTCGGTGTGGCCATGACAATCTTCCTGTTCTCTCTGGCAGGCATTCCACCGGCAGTCGGATTTGTCGGCAAGTTCTATCTTTTTTCCGGTGCCATTCAGGCCGGCTATTTCTGGCTTGCCATAATCGGTGTACTGAACAGCGCAGTTTCCGTATATTACTACCTGCGGGTCATGGTCTACATGTACATGAAGGAGCCGGTTGAAGATTTCGGCTTGCTGCAGGTTACTCCGGCTTTTGCCCTCTGCCTGCTGGTTTCGGTGGCTGGTGTGCTGATTCCGGGGATATCTCCCGGCATCCTGCTCGACCTGGCACAAAAAGCTGTATTCATGTAAGCCGCATCATCTTAGATTGACATTTGGAGCCCCTCTGGAAAAATATCCCGAGGGGCTTTTCTTGTACGGTCGACTTTTTTGATAAACGGGGTGGCAACTGTGGCGATGAAGATGATCTTTTCCCGGAACGATTATCGTATCATGGTTGATCATGACGAACGGCGGGCCTGTATTGTCAAAGGGAAGAACACTCTCAACGTTACCCTGGAAGAGCTTACCCCCCTTTCCCCGGTGGCGGCCAAACATCTCAGGCTGATGGGGTGTGAGCCGGCGAATTATCTGAATATCGGGTTTACCAACCAGGTGATCCTGAAGGAGGCAGCTGCTGCCTGGCAACAGGCACTGGAGACCGTCGCGAGTCTGACCAGGAAAAAGGACAGCTCCATGATTCCGACGTTCTGGAACAGTCTGACTGGTCTCCTGGAACTGAGGGAGGCTGAGGATAGTTTTGCGGCCTGTCAGCGGACGGCGAGCATGATGTTCGAGTATGGTGAGCGTAGCGGTCCGCCGAGTTCCTTGCAGGAACTGCGCAAACGTTATCCCCGGTCGGCTGCCTACATCCTGGCAGAATCCCATGCGTTTTCCGCGGATGAAAGGGTAGCTCAGCGCGCGCGACGGGCGATGCATCTTATTGTCAGCAACGGCAATATTGAGAGGGCTCTGGAGTTGCTTCCCAGAACGCCACCCAACCTACAGCATGAGAAACGTCGGCGGGGACCCGATGATGAATAATTGTTGTCTGAAGCGCCAGAGCGGCGGAAAACAGATTAATGGTTGAAAAGGCAAAACAGCTTGAGGGACAAATCCGTGAGCTTACTGATCTCATCGGGATCGCTCGTGCGGTTGTCGAAAGTCTTGAACTGGACGAGGTGCTGGACAAGGTGCTTTCCAGCGCTCGCGACCTGCTGGACATGCCTGCCGGCATGCTGGCCGTCTACGACGAACAGAGGCAGGCCATGGATCTCCATGTCCATTCCGGGTTGTCCGCTGAATTCACAAGTATAGACCGTTGGCCAATTGCCGGCCGTGGCGACAGTGTTACCGCAACGGCTATGACAACAGGGAACGTGGCGGTAGTATCGGATCTGTCGCGGGACACCGCCAACAACGATCAGTCGCTGTTGCGCGAAGGTATCGCTGCGCTGGTCTGCATCCCTCTGCTCCACAACGACCAGCCGGTCGGCGTGCTCTATCTCTATGACTTCGGGCCGCGACAGTTTGCCGACCGACAACTCGACCTGATGGCGCTGCTCTCCTCATTTGCCGTAATGGCGACCAACAATGCAAGCCTGCATGCCCGCACCCGGCAGATGGCCATTACCGACGCCCTGACCGGACTGCACAATAATCGCTATTTCAAACAGGTTTTCCCTCAGGAGATGGCGAGAGCTCGACGCTATGCCAAGCCGTTGACCCTGATCATGATCGATATCGACAACTTCAAGCGGATAAACGACACGTATGGCCACCCGCGAGGGGATCAGGTGTTGCAGTCCCTGGGGAAGGTCCTGTCGACATCGCTCAGGGCTTCTGACTATTCGTTCCGTTACGGTGGTGAAGAGTTTGCCGTAATTCTGCCCGAAACGCGTCTGGAAGGAGCGTTCCTCGTTGCCGAACTGCTTCGCGAAAAGGTCAAGGAAACGGTGACGCCGCTCAAGAGTGACGGCATTGCCCAGCCGGTCACCATCAGCCTTGGTGTGGCCTCCTTTCCGAACGATTACGGCGCGCCCGAACATCTGTTGCGCCATGCCGATCACTGTCTCTATCGGGCTAAACAGGAAGGCAAGGACCGGGTCTACTGGGAAAGTACGCAGGAAGTAAGGAAATTCTCATAGGGGTAGGTAATGTCCGAGGCATTTGAGGAGTATGCCCGTTATTTCCATGCTGATCTCAGGGTCGAGATTGGCATCCGTCTTCCCACGAGGGATATTTTCCGGGAATGGGGGGTAGTTCGGGACTACCATGACGACATGATCGTGGTGGAACTGTCGCGCGACCAGCTTCCTGCCGGCATGACGCTTGATTATGGCGCGATCCTGGATGTGGGAGTCTGGGTTAAAGAGCAGGTGTACACCTGTAATGCAATCATTGTCGGGAAAAAGGGTGTCGTCACCTACGCCATTCAATTGTTGAGCTCGGTTACTCTGAAGGAGCGCCGGGAGTTTTTCCGGATTGGCGTGGCCCTGCGGTTCAAGTATGCCTTCCCACCGCATAACCAGGCAGGCAATGAGGTTCGTGAGGAGCGGGAAAAAAGGGCGGAGTTGGAATATTTAAAGCATATTGACGCCGGAAGCGACTTCGTCGACTCCCAGCTGTTCTTTGCCACCCATCATCATCTGCGACCATCTGGCCCGGAACTGCGGTGGGTCGACAACATCGGCGCGCCAGCTACTATCTGTGGAGGTGGGGTGCGTTTCAAGCTCCCCCGTCAACTGCGTGAAGGGGAAATGCTCAACCTTGAACTCCACTTGCCGCTCAAACCGATGAGGATCGTGCATGCCGTCGCTGAGGTGGTCCATGTCATGGAGCCGGTGCGTAGTTCCGGCAAAGCCAGCATTGAATATCCTACCGGCATGCGTTTCAAATGGATTGACACGCGAGACCGTGAGCTGATCATCCAATACATTTCGAGTGAGCAGCTGGAGCAACTGCGGCGGTTGAGCAGCAGCCTGCGTTATCAGGAGGAGCCGGTTGCAGCGGTAGCGGCCCCCCTGACCTGGCAGCTACTGCTCAGACGGGTGATCATCGCCGTCACCGTAGCGCTCCTTTTCTACGAACTCACCCTCTATTTCATCGAGTACGCCACCAGCAATACCCAAAGCGAGATCCAGAACATATATGGCAAGGAGCTCGGCAAATATCGCCTGAAGCGCTTCATCCCCGATTTCCCCCGCGAGAAGTAGCAACCTCCGTAACTCCCGTCTTGAGAATAACCAGATAGCGGCGCGAAAACCTTAGTACCTTCCCCTGCGTTGCCTCTCGACGGTGTCCGGGTGGTGTCCGTCCCTTTCGGTAGCCAGGGGACGTCCCTCCCGCTGGATCTGCTGCCGACCCTTCCGCTCTACCCGTCCTTCATGCCGGCCCGGTCCGGAGAGAACCGTTGCTGGTTGCGGCGGACGGACAATACGTGGGGGCCGCGTTCGTTCTTGCACCGGTAATGGCGGTACCACCCGGCCCGGGGAGAATACCGACCCTTTTTCATCGTGCAGGAGCCCGCGCTCCTGGCGAATCTGGTTGACGGTTAGTTGTCTGATCCGTACCGGAGGTCTGCGTTCCGGGGCTATAATCCGGATTATCGGGGCATTGGCCGAACGAACGGGGCGGAACGGTGGCGGGGCAAATGTGGCGCCCGGCCTGGTGAAGAGGTACTCCCCCCGAAGTCCGCCGTCACCCCTTCTCCCTGAAACAAAGGCATCTCTGTTGATGACGGTGACGCCGTTTCTGACCCTGACGTTACGGAACTCGAATCGGGACACCGGCTGGTTGACCGCTCCGTTCCAATGGTCGCTCCTACGGTGGCCATAATAGACCTCGCCGGGTGCCAGCGGCACCCATGCGACGTTGCCGGCGGTATAGGTCCAGCCGACATAGCCGGGTGCCCAGACGACCGAGTTTCGTGGTGGCGGTACCCAGCACCAGCCCCTGGCCGGAATGTGAATCCAGCGGCCATAATGGTGGGGTGCCCATCCCCAGGGGTCGTAGGATATCCAGACAAACTGGTCCATCGTCCATATCCAGCGTCCGGAACGGTACGGAGCCCAGTCGACTACGGTTACTCTTGGTGTCCAGACATAGCCGTACTCCTCGACAAGGGTCCAGGAGCCATTGTCGTCGAAATCCGTGGCAAAGTCGTCCAGTTCGTCGGGAAGATAGCGCAGGCTGACGCTGCCGCGGGCCAGTTTGTTGTCGCGATCGTGATTCCAGCGCTCCCATGGGTCGGGTTTTCCGAGGGGGAAGATCTCAGTGTCCATGGTTTGGGCAACCCGTAAAATACTACCGGCAGGGACCCGTATCTTGCCATTTGCGGTCTCGGTTCGGGAATACCCCTTCAGCACCGAGAGATCGGTGCTGCCACTCTCGCCAACATCGACCAGGACAATAGAGTTGTCATAGCAGCCGATGGAGGCGGCGGGGGTCTCAATCTGGATATAATCTATACCCCCCTTGCGGTTGTTGATATAGACATGACCCTGCTGCAGCGAAAAGTGGTGGGACTCTTCCTCAAGGGTCAGGATATCCAGGGCGGTGCGGGCATCAAGCCGCAGGTAGATGCCGCCCAGAAGATGGACCTCGGCCCGGCCGTTGTCAGGTACCCAGATCCGGTCTCCTTGCTTGAGAATCATGTTCTGGGTTGCCGGGAACCATTCGTCGTCCTCGCCGGTGTACACCTGCACATCGCCCTTGACAAGGCTCAAACGTGCGGTTCCCAGGTCGGCGCTCCAGGATGGGCCGGCAAAAGCAAGCACGGCCATAAGGAACAAAAGCCATCTCATATGCAGCTCCTTTTGCTGAACATGGTCTGCTGACAAGCCGAACCATGTACTGCTTTTTGTGGTGAGGTCCCGGGTGAGGTAACAAATATTTTAAGTATAGTAAGTATAACGCAGAGACTGTCACGTGGTTTACCCGTGCGATAAAATTGACAAACAGGGATTGCATCGATACTGTTACGGCATCGGCCGAATTGCTTATTTCTCCACAAGGAAGTGACACGAGTGCAACAGACGACATTGAAAGATGGACCGATCACCCTCATGCTGATCGGTGGGGGTAGCCGCTGCTCGTCATTTATCGGCGCCCTGAGGGCAATCGAGCAGAAAGGGCTCAACGTGGCTTCCGTGGTGGGGTCTTCAACGGGAAGCATCATAGCTGCCCTTTATGTCGCCGGCATGACCACCGACGAACTATACGCCGAGGCCCTGGAGCTTGATGCCGGTCGGTTCAAGGATATCAGCCCCGCTGCCATGCTGACCGGTTATGGGCTCTGCAGCGGTGAAGCGCTGGAACAGTGGCTGAGGGAGCGGCTGGAGGGGAAAACCTTCAGGACCCCCGGCCGTTGCCCGTTGCGGATTATCGCAACCGACATCCTGAACTACGAACCGTTGCTCTTCAGTGCCGAGACAACGCCCGACCTGGACATAGCAACGGCTGTCCGCTGTTCAGCCGGGGTCCCCGGCGTGTTTGCCTGCCGCCGGCTCAACGTGGCCGGGCGGGAACGGGTGCTGGTGGACGGCTCACTAATGGCCGGGCTCGTGGAGAAGCAGCTGGAGCGCAATGAAAAGACATTGGTGCTCAAGACGGTGTCGAAGCGGACGTTGCACCACGGCAAATCCGCACGGTTTAATCTGGAGAGGTATGCCCATGAACTGCTGACCTATTTCATACATGGTCAGGAAAAGGAGTTCGTCAAGGGGGGCAAGTGGAAAGATACCATTCTCATCTATTGTGCCGACATCTCACCGGCCCGTTTTTCGCTCAGTCGTCAGGAACGGATCTATCTGCAGGAGCAGGGATATGAGCAGACGCTCCAGTATCTGGAGTACAAGTGGGGCATCTGACCAGTTGTCATGACGGCCCGGTGTGTTATGATTTTTTAGTTGCTCTCTGCTTTCCGTAGTCCTGCCAGAATCCGAGGTGTTTATCATGCGACTCTCCCGGTGTCTCGTTGTTATGCTGTTTCCCCTTGCACTGTCCGCTTGTGCCATGTTCACTGCCTGGAAATCCATACCGCCGCCCGGAGGGTGCGACCAGTGCCACACTACCCCGATCGGGGGCGACTGGCAGGTGGCGTACAAGGCGCCGATCCTGTCGGACGAGCGGAACCGGCCGTATTTCCAGACCCCGGAATATACCATGCCCAGGCAGGATCAACCGTCGTCGGTCCTGGACCTGCGCAAGGTAGAAGAACTCAAGTGTTTCGAATGCCACAAGTCTCCGACTCCGGCCCATAGTGGACGGACTGGCCGTTTCCACCACTAAGGGAGCATATGAACCGTTTCAGCCGCAAGACCAAGATCGTCGCCACCCTCGGCCCGGCCAGCGCTACTCCGGAAAAGATCACCCGCCTCATGGATGTCGGGGTTGATATCTTCCGGTTGAATTTTTCCCATGGCTCCAATGAGGAAAAGGGGCGGATCATTGAACTGATCCGTCAGCTGTCGCTGAAGCGTGGCAAGGCGGTTGGCATCCTGGCCGACCTGCAGGGGCCGAAGATCAGGACCGGCCGGATGGAGAACGGTGCGATTCCCCTTCGGAAGGGGGAACTGATCGACATCACCACCGACGAAGTGCTCGGACGGCCAGGGCTCATCTCCACCATCTACAAGCCGCTGCCACTGGATGTCCGTCCCGGTTCCCGCATTCTCATGGACGACGGGCTGATCGAACTTAAGGTCAACTCAGTGGAGGGGAACCTCGTCCACTGTGTCGTGGTGGGGGGCGGGGTCCTGAAGGACCTGAAGGGGATCAATCTACCGGGAGTGGACGTCTCCAGCCCATCCCTTACGGATAAGGACCGCATCGACCTGGAGTTCTGCCTGGAGAACAAGGTCGACTACATAGCCCTTTCCTTTGTCCGTAAAAGCGCCGACGTGGAGGACCTGAAGCGGATCATATTCGAGCGGGGGCTGCATATCCCGGTGGTGGCCAAGATCGAAAAACCCGAGGCCTTACGCAACTTCAAGGCGATTCTGAAAGAGGCCGACGCGATCATGGTGGCTCGTGGCGACCTTGGAGTGGAGATCAGCGCCGAACGGGTGCCCCTCATTCAGAAGAAGATCATCAGGGCTTGTAACGAAGCGGGGAAGCCGGTCATCACCGCTACCCAGATGCTGGAGTCGATGATTCTCAACTCTCGCCCCACTCGGGCCGAGACCTCGGACGTGGCCAATGCGATTCTGGACGGCACGGATGCGGTCATGCTCTCCGGCGAGACCGCGTCCGGCTCCCATCCGGTGGAAGCGGTGCGTACCATGGCCAAGATAGCGCTGGATGTGGAACAGAGTGAGCTCTGGCGGTTGCCGCCGCGCCCCATTGTGCACAGTAACAGCATTGCCGTGGCCGTGGCCGAGGCCGCCTGCCACGCTGCCACCACCCTGAAGGCCAAGGCGGTGGTTGCGTTCACCCAGTCCGGGAGCACGGCCATGCTGGTTTCGAGGTTCAGGCCACAACTGCCGATCATCGCCTTCACCCCGGTACGGGAGATCGAGTGCAGGCTGGCGTTGTATTGGGGGGTCACCACCTTTTCGCCGGGTCCGACACCGGATACCGACTACCAGATCCGGCTGGTCGAAGAAACGCTCCTGGCCAAGGGGTTCAAGAAGGGGGACGTGGTGGTGATCACCATGGGGGTACCGGTGGAGAGCAGGGGATCAACCAATCTGATGCGGGTGCACAAGCTGGGTGCCGGCGGTTTTTACGAGATATTTTAGAAGTGTTTGTGGAGGAGCCATGCGCAAGCTGTTCGATGAAACCAGTATCAAGGGGATGCTGCTGAATAACAGGCTGGTCCGGTCCGCCACCTGGGAAGGGATGTGCGCTCCTGACGGGAGGCCGACACAAAAACTTGCCGCCTACTATGGGACTCTGGCCCGCGGCGGGGTGGGGCTGATCATTAGCGGCTATGCCTATGTCCGACCGGATGGAAAACAGTTGCCGGGCCAGTTGGGGGTGCACGACGATGCCTTTGCTGAGGAGTTGGCGGCACTGGCCGGCGCGGTCCATCGGGAAAGCGGTCGGATATGTCTGCAACTGGTCCATGCCGGAGGCCAGACAATGGCCAAGGTTGCCGGGAGGCAGCCTGTCGCTCCCTCGGCCGTGGCGGTCGACCAGTACCCCGAGATGCCGGCAGAGCTTTCGACGGACGACATCGCAGCCCTGGTTACCTGCTTTGCCGATGGTGCACGGCGCGCCAAGGGGGCAGGGTGCGATGCGGTCCAGCTCCACGCGGCCCACGGCTACCTGATCAACCAGTTCCTCTCCCCCCTTACCAACCGGCGGGAAGATGCCTACGGGGGATCGATCGAGAACCGCTGCCGTTTCCTCATGCAGGTGTACCGGGCAATACGGTGCGTTGTGGGCAAGGATTTTCCGGTTCTGGTGAAGCTGAACGGCTCCGATAACCTGCCGGGTGGACTCGATCTGGATGATGCCCTGGTGGCTGCCCGCCTGCTGGATGAGGAGGGGGTGGATGCCATCGAGGTGACCGGCGGCACCCCGGCTTCGGGCAACCAGACCCCGGTCCGCCAGGGAATCGACAAGCGCGAGCAGGAGGCGTATAACCTTCCCCTTGCCTACCGGATGAAGAATGCCGTCAGTTGCCCGATCATGGTGGTCGGGGGCTTGCGGTCGTTTGAGGTGGCCGAGGGGATCATCCGACGGGAGGAGGCCGATTACGTCTCATTTGCCCGGCCGTTCATCCGTGAGCCCCATCTGGCCCTCCGCTGGCGTGAGGGGAACGAGGTCCATGCCCGCTGCATCTCCTGCAACGGCTGCTTCAAGCCCGGCCTGAAAGAAGGGGGAATCTACTGCGTGGTGGACAAGATTGAACGGGAAAGCCGGGGAGTGTCCCTGTAGGCCATGTTTACGCTGAAAAAAACGTGTTCCTCTGAGTAACTCTGTTGCTATATTTGAAGCTACCAGTTTGTCCGCAGGAGTTGCGCCCCGCCCTGCGCCCGTTTACCAATCCCTGATCCCGGTTGCCGACCCATGTCCAATATTGTCCTCCTGATTGTCTGTTTTGCCGCCGGCATGGGGTTGCGCCGCACCGGCCGCTTCCCCGAGAGTACGCCGGCAGCCCTGAACGGTTTCATCATCCATATCTCGCTTCCCGCCCTGGCGCTCCTGCACATCCATCGCCTGAAGGTCGATCCTACGCTGCTCTTTACCGCGGGCATGGCCTGGTGCCTGTTCGGGGCGGGATTCCTCTTCTTCCGCCAGGCCGGGCGGCTCTTCAAGCTTCCCGCCGGCACCGTCGGCGCCCTGATCCTGGTGGGGGGCCTGGGGAACACCTCGTTCGTCGGCCTTCCCATGATCGAGGCCTACTACGGGAAGGAGTATCTGGGTATCGGGCTGATTGCCGACCAACTCGGTTCCTTTCTGGTCCTCTCCACCCTCGGTATTCTCGTTGCCACCCTCTACTCCAGCGGCAATGTCACCCCGCGCCAGGTGCTCCGGAAGGTCTTGTTGTTCCCCCCATTTCAGGCACTGATTCTGGCTTTCCTGCTCAGGCCGATGCCGTTTCCCGACTGGCTCGGCCTGGTGCTGCAGAAGCTGGGCGATACCCTGACGCCGCTGGCTCTTGCGTCGGTCGGCTTCCAGCTTCGCTTTGCCCGGATGAGGGAGGAGTTGACGGGGCTTTCCATCGGCCTGCTCTTCAAGCTGGTGCTCGGTCCTGCCCTTCTCTACCTGCTCTACGTGGTGATCCTCGGCGGCAGTGGCACGGTCATGCAGGTAACGATCTTCGAGGCAGCCATGGCGCCGATGATTACGGCCGGCATTATCGCCGTGGATCACAAGCTGAATCCTTCTCTCGTCACCCTGATGCTCGGCATCGGCATCCCGCTGTCTTTTCTGACCCTGCCGGTCTGGTGGTGGCTGCTGTACGGGGTGTGAGGGCGTGCTCTCCCGAGCAGCAGCATGACGCCGGCTTCGGTTCATTGACGCTTGCCGGTGCCGGTGATATGCTCCGTCCGCGGGGAAATCGTCTTTTCCCGTCATCATTGCCAGCGCAGGTGAACACCCAATGAACCTTACCCTCACGCCGTCCGGTCATCTGCTGCTGATTGATGCAGCATGCGGCGAGACATCGGACGTTTCCGCAGCCGGACCGTTCAACGCCGAAAGGATAGCCCGGGCCTTTGCGGAGTCCCAATCCGCAGGGATCATGACGCTTGCCGGGGGGAGGTCCGCTCCCGACTGGCCGCTCTCCTGGATGTTCTGGCGCGATTTCGGCGCCCGCTATCTGCTCCTGCTCTGCCAAAGCCAGCCAACTGCCGAGCGGCTGGAACCGTTACCCCCCCTTGATGATGCAACCCTCACCCATCTGACCCTCAGCATCCCTCCCATGCCGGGGGCCGAATACTGTACTCCCGAAGCGCTTGCCGCCATCTGGCGCACGCTCGGCGCCTGGGCACTGGATTCGATAGCCAGGGATACGGAGGGGCTGGCCGGCTTTCTGCACCGGTATGCGCCGCTCTGGCGGCAGGTGGGGCGGGTCTGTTTCCATCTGGCGGAGAACAGGCAGGACCCTGAATTCCCCTTTGCCTTCATGGCGACCTACATCCCCCGCCTGGGCAAAAACGCCCGTGCCCAGCATCTCCCCTTAAGCCAGGCGCTCCGCGAGTATGCCGGGGCCAATAACCGCGAAGCGCTGCTGCGCCTGCTGGAGCCGGTACACGAGGCAAGCACCCGCTGTGCCTGGGTGACGGAGCTGCTGGAGAGTGGCGATATCTATCACCCGCTGGCATGGACGCCGGAGGAGGCCTATCCGTTCCTGAAGGATGTACCAACTCTGGAGGAGAGCGGCCTCGTCGTGCGCCTGCCGGACTGGTGGAAGAAACGGCCCCGTCCACGGGTGCAGGCCGTCATCGGCTCCAGTGTCGGAGAATCCCTTTCGGCGCAGTCGTTGCTCGATTTCCGGGTGCAGCTGACCCTGAACGGCGCCGACCTGACACCGGAAGAGGTTGCGACCCTGACCGCAGCCGGTGAGGGGTTGACGCTCCTGCGGGGGGAGTGGGTCGAGGTGGATGGGGAAAAACTCCGCCAGGCCCTGGAGCAGTGGCGCCGGGTCGAGGCCGGGGCCGGGGAGGATGGCCTTTCCTTTGTTGAAGGGATGCGGCTCCTGGCCGGCGCCCGTCGTGACCTGGCCGGCGACGACCCCACGTTGGATGAAACCGGCTGGGCCTTTGTGGAGGCGGGGGGGAGGTTGCGGGAGATGTTGGCCGGGCTGCGGGAACCGGCCAGGCTGGCGGCAGTGCAGGCCGGTTCCCGGTTGCGGGCGACCCTGCGCCCTTACCAGCAGACCGGCCTCAACTGGCTCTGGTTCCTGTCGGAACTGGGGCTGGGCGCCTGCCTGGCCGACGACATGGGGCTCGGCAAGACCATCCAGGTTATCTCCCTGCTGCTGGCCCAACAGGGGCGCAGCGGGAAGCCCACCCCCAGCCTGCTGGTGCTCCCCGCCTCGCTGCTTGCCAACTGGAAGAGCGAGCTGGAGCGCTTTGCACCGTCGCTTTCGGTGGTATGCCTCCATCCGTCGGAAATCGAACGAGCGGAACTGGAGCGGATTGCCGCCGACCCCGCCTCAGGGCTCGCCTCCGCCGATGCGGTGCTGACCACCTACGGCATGCTGCAGCGCCAGGAGTGGCTGAAGGAAACGACCTGGAACCTGATCGTGCTGGATGAGGCCCAGGCAATCAAGAACCCCGGCACGCAGCAGGCCAAGGCGGTGAAGACCCTTTCCGGAAGGGCGCGCATCGCCCTGACCGGTACCCCGGTGGAAAACCGGCTCTCCGATCTCTGGTCCCTGTTCGACTTCATCTGTCCCGGCCTGCTCGGCTCTGCGCCCCGGTTCAAACAGTTCGTCACCTCGCTGGAAAAGCGCGAGTCGCCGTCGTATGCCCCGCTGCGCACACTGGTGCAGCCCTATATCCTGCGTCGCTTGAAGACCGACCGGAGCGTCATCAGCGATCTTCCCGACAAGGTGGAGATGGCGGCCTGGTGCGGTCTGAGCAAGGTGCAGGCCCGGCTGTACAGCCAGGCGGTGAAGGAGCTGGCCACAGCCCTCAAGGAGCAAGAGGGAATGAAGCGCCGGGGGCTGATCCTCTCAATGCTGATGCGGTTCAAGCAGATCTGCAACCATCCGGGTCAGTCCCTGGGGGACGGCGATTTTGCCGAGGAGCGGAGCGGCAAGTTCGTCCGCCTGCGAGAACTTGTGGAAGAGATCGCCTCGCGCCAGGAAAAGGTGCTGGTCTTTACCCAGTTCCGGGAGATGGCAGGGCCGCTGGCCGCCTTCCTGGCCACGTTGTTCGGCCGTCCGGGCCTGGTCCTGCACGGTGGCACACCGGTGGCGGCGCGCAAGAAACTGGTGGACCGCTTCCAGCACGAGGATGGCCCCCCGTTCTTCGTCCTCTCGCTCAAGGCGGGCGGTTCCGGTCTCAATCTGACCGCTGCCGGCCATGTCATCCACTTCGACCGCTGGTGGAACCCGGCAGTGGAGAACCAGGCCACCGACCGCGCCTTTCGCATCGGCCAGAACAAGAACGTCATGGTGCATAAGTTCGTCTGCAAGGGGACGGTGGAGGAGAAGATCGACGCCCTGATTACCGCCAAGGCCGGCCTGGCGACGGAGCTGCTGGAGGGGGCGGAAACCCTGCTGACCGAGATGGACGATGAGGCGCTGCTCAGGATGGTGACGCTCGATCTGGAGAAGGCGGGGATATGAAGTTGCTGAAAAAATTACATCTTCGTATTGACAAACCAGGTCATCCTTAGCACAATCTAGCCAGATGATCTAGCTAGTTGGAGGTGGTGAGTATGAATTCTCAATCGTGGCGGCTGCAGGATGCAAAAAACCAGTTCAGTAAAGTGGTTGAAGCTGCGCTTCATGGTGAGCCGCAGCATGTGACCCGTCGCGGGCGCGAAGTGGTTGTGATCGTTGCCGCCGATGAATACATGCGGCTTGAAAAGTTCAAGGCGGCAGCCATGCCCCGTTTTGTGGATCATTTGCTGGCAATGCCGAAGGATGATGAGGAGTTTGAGCGGCTGCCGTATGTTTCCCGCGAGGTCGAATTCTGATGTGGCTACTCGACACCATGGTGATTTCGGAACTGCGGAAGCGTGCTCCTGACCGGAACGTTGTGGCTTGGTTGTCGTCGGTCCAGGGGAAAGGCCTGTTTATAAGCGTGGTTACCATAAGCGAAATTCAGCGTGGGATCGCCCTGCAGCGGAGCAAGGATGCACCGTTTGCGGAGCGTTTGCAGCAGTGGCTGGACGTGCTGATGAGGGATTACGGTGATCGCGTGCTTCCGGTTACTCCGGACATTGCCTGCCGCTGGGGGGAGCTGACCGCACGTGTCGGTCATGACGGCGCCGATGTGATCATCGCCGCCACTGCCCTTCACCACGGCTTGTCCGTAGTTACCCGCAACGAACGGCACTTCAGCCCGTTTTCAGTCCGGGTTGTTAATCCGTACGACAACAACGGCACGGCATCTTGATGGTGCGGGGATGTGGCCGAATGATGGCAGGCGAGGAGTAAGTTCAAGTGTCAGACCTACACTCTTGACAAAGTCAGATGTGTAGGTCTGATAATCCTAATACTGCCTCAGTGTTTGGATTCACGTACAGGGGACTTGCACCCCATAAGTTCACGCCCATGCCGGGCGTACACCTTCGGCACGACCCCTCTCCCTACGGTCGAGGGTCAGCCTCAGCCCCGTTGGAACAAATTTAAATGAGCAGATGCGGATTAATTATATTGTCAGAACCAATAAATAATGCAAAATATGATTATCATATTTTGCGGAGGTTGCCATGCAAACAGTAATCAGTTCAACCGATGCGGTGAGAAATTTTTCGGAACTGCTTAATAACATTAAATACCGTGGAGATCGGTATACTGTTGTCCGTGGCGGAAAACCGGCCGCATCCCTAGTTCCGGTGGAACCGATCGACAGTGGCGCAACCCTTGCTGACCTGCGTAAGATTGTGCAAGCTTTCCCCCATCTCGACAGAAGTGACTCATTTGAAGCCGATGTTATAGCTGCTGCAAGTTCACAGCCTTCAATGCCAGAGGCTCTGCCATGGGAGTGATACTTGACTCCAGCGAGATCATCGTACTGGAAAGAAGCCGGGGGGTAGTTGAAAATCTAGTGGCTGGTCGTGAAGATGAGCCGTTCGGTATTAGCGTGGTAACAGTGGCCGAACTTCTCCATGGAGTCGAGCGGGCCGACACGGAAACCAGGAAAATAAGACGTCAGGCCTTTGTGGAAAAAGTGATCGAGATGATCCCTGTATTCCCGTTTGACATTGGAGTTGCCCGCATCTACGCCAGAATATGGGCATCACTGGTACAGCGAGGTTTTACGGTAGGTTCTCATGATCTGATTATTGCAGCGACGGCTATTTCTCTGGATTACACGGTTATTACCGCTAACCGGCGCGATTTTGAGAAAATTGAGGGATTACGCCTTGAAGTGCGACAGGCGTAGTTAATCTACGCACATCTTCACATGCACACAGGATAAATGTTCCATTTGGGAAGATGACCGGTTCACGCAAGGAATAGGCGTCAACCATGGAGTCAACCATGACCGCAGATTGCAGGTGATATTTCCCAAAAGTATTTTCCCGAGTTTGAACAACTCTATCCCACCCCGTCGGCCGGACAGCTTACCTAACGTGACGAACCGAAGGAAACCTTTACCATGAGATATTACGGCTGGGCGCCCTACGTTTCGGTGGCGGAGCGGCGGGCAAAGGCGGAGAAGCAGCTTGAAAAGATGAGGAAGAAGGGGCTCAAGGTGCAACCGGTCCTCTTGTCCGGCCGCAAGATCGCCGACTCCTTCTGGGGCAAGGGGTGGTGCGACCATATGGAGTCATTCGGCGATTATGCCAATCGTCTCCCCCGCGGCCGCAGCTATGTCAGAAACGGTTCGGTCTGCCATCTGGAAATCCGGAGCGGCCTGATCAAGGCCATCGTCAGCGGATCGTCGCTGTACAACGTTTCCATCACCATCACCCCGCTCAAGAAAACGAAATGGGATACCGTCAGGTCGGCCTGTACCGGGCGGATCGGGTCGTTGATCGATCTGTTGCGGGGCAAGCTGGACCGTGGCGTCATGGAGGTCGTTTCGGATCGCAGGGAAGGGCTCTTCCCGCTCCCCGGCGAGATGAAATTCGACTGTGACTGTCCTGACTGGGCCGGCATGTGCAAGCATGTGGCGGCGGTACTCTACGGTGTGGCGCCCGGTTGGACCACTCCCCGGAGCTGCTGTTTCTCCTGCGCGGGGTGAATCACGAAGAGCTGGTCGATGTCTCCGCGGCGGTTACGGATGCGGCCACGGCAGGGACCTCCCGCCGGAGGATAGCCGCAACCGGCATTGCCGACGTATTCGGGATCGATCTGGCCGGGTCGGGGGACGCGCTCCCACCGCCGCCGGCCGTTTCCGCCGCAAAGAGACCGGGCCGGGGGAAGGTGTCCACACCATCTGCCGATGCGCAGCCATCCGTTGCGAAACCGTCCACAAAAGCCGCTCCGGCAACGTCGGAGCGTCGCAACGGTACGGCCGGAACAGTGCCGTTTCCCGACCCGCTTACCGGTGATGCCATCCGTGCCTGGCGGTCATCTCTTGGTGAGACCCAGACGGAATTTGCAGCCCGCTGCAGGATTACTTCCTCCAGCATCTCGCAGTGGGAAAAGAAGGGGACGTCTGTCATCGGCGTGCAGTCCCGCACCCTGGCGGCACTGCGCAAGGCGTGGAAGCTTACACGTTAGACTTTCGTGTGCAAAACCGTCCTCGGAGACGCTCATGCTTGGCTCTTGCACACGCTGCAGCGGATTCGACAGACCTGCCGGATGCTCCCCCGTGCTATAATTGATGTAAGGAAAGGGGGCGTTGGTCATGAAAGGATTTGGGAGAAAAGGAATCAAGGCAGAATCGGTCGATGAGCGGTGCGACACCAAGGTCTGGAGCGGAGCGTGCGAAAAGAACGACTACACTGACAGCAGTGACAAATACCTCTGCGTTGCCTGCGGCACGATCAAAAACCTTGACCACGAGGTGCGGCACGAGGTGTTCCCTCTCGTCAGGGGCGATTATGACAACCTCAGTTGAAGAAGGCGATAACAACAATGCACCAACGAAAAAACCCTCCATGCGGAGGGCTTTTTCGTGTCAGCTGTGTTCCCGTGTTTCGTGGAACTCCAGTTCTTTCCAGTTTTCCATCGTGTTCTCCAGTCGCCAGGCACTGCCCGCCAGGTAGGCCAGGTTCCCTTCGCCGTCGATGTAGCAGTGCATCGCTTCCTTGCGCTGGAATTCATCCAGTTTTTTCCGCTCGCCGGTGACCCAGCGGGCGGTGACATAGGAGACCGGCTCGTAGGTGGCTTTGACCTTGTATTCATGCTCCAGCCGGTGCATGACCACATCGAACTGCAAGAGGCCGACAGCGCCGACGATCCAGTCGGAGCCCATCTGCGGGCGGAAGACCTGGGTGGTTCCCTCCTCGGCCAGCTGCACCAGCCCCTTTTCCAACGCCTTCGACTTCATCGGGTCGAGCAGGCGGACCTTGCGGAAATGCTCCGGCGCAAAGTTCGGGATGCCGGTGAATTTCAGATCTTCCCCCATGGTGAAGGTGTCGCCGATTTTGATGGTGCCGTGGTTGTGGATGCCGATGATGTCGCCGGGAAACGCCTCGTCCACGTTGGTCCGGTCCTGGGCCATGAAGATGGTGGCATTGGCGATCTGCACGTCGCGCCCCAGGCGCAGGTGACGGACCTTCATGCCGCGGGTGAACTTTCCGGAGCAGATTCGGAAGAAGGCGATCCGGTCGCGGTGGGCCGGGTCCATGTTCGCCTGGATTTTGAAGACGAAGCCGCTGAACGGTTCTTCGTAGGGGACAACGGTACGGGTGGTGGCTTCGCGGGGAAGCGGTGTCGGAGCATGCTCGACAAAGCTGTCCAGGAGTTGCTGGACACCAAAGGTGTTGACGGCGCTGCCGAAGAATACCGGGGTCTGCAGGCCGGCCAGGTACGCCTCCTGTTCGAACGGATGGGCGACCCCCTCGATCAGCTCGATGTCGTGGCGTAGCTCGTCCACCTGGCTCCCCAAAAGTTCCTCAATGCGAGGGTCATCCAGTCCCTGGACGGTAACGATATCACCCGTGCCCCGGTCGGCCTCGGCATCGAAGAAGGTCAGCTCCTTGGTGTACAGGTGGTAGGTGCCGCGGAAACGCTTGCCCATGCCGATCGGCCAGGTCATGGGGGCGCACTGGATCTTCAGGACGCTTTCGATCTCGTCGATCAGGTCGATCGGCTCGCGCCCTTCCCGGTCCAGCTTGTTGATGAAGGTCATGATCGGGGTGTTGCGCAGACGGCAGACATCCAGGAGCTTCTTGGTCTGGCTCTCCACCCCCTTGACCGAGTCGATGACCATGAGGGCCGAGTCGACCGCGGTCAGGACCCGGTAGGTGTCTTCGGAAAAGTCGTTGTGACCCGGCGTGTCCAGGAGGTTGATCTCAAAGTCTCTGTAGGTGAACTTCATGACCGACGAGGTGACCGAGATTCCCCGCTGCTTCTCCATCTCCATCCAGTCCGAGGTGGCGTAGCGGGCCGACTTGCGGGCGCGGACCTCGCCGGCCTGCTGGATGGCGCCGCCGAAGAGAAGGAGTTTTTCCGTAATGGTCGTTTTGCCGGCGTCAGGATGGCTGATGATGGCGAAGGTGCGCCGGCGGTCGATTTCGTGCTGGTTGTGCTTCTTCAAATCGTTGCTCCGTGTAGATGAGACTGGCACAAAATTATGGCGGGGCCGAACAGCATTGTCACAATGCCTCACTTTTCTCTGAAAAATCACTGGACAAAGAAAAGGCGAAGAGTTTATCTTCGCCTGACATGTGATAATGATTGCATGAACAGTGACAAAAGGGCAATAGATTTTTCAGGGACGCCAACCAGCATGAGTGACTACTACCAGATAGTCCCGGTGGGGACCGCACAGACAGACAGCGATGCCATCCTCGCCACGCTCAAGGCTGTCAAGGATGGGCAGCTGGCGAACGATCTCCGGCTTCTCAACTACTATCATGAGATTCCGGTCAGCTATGGAGCTACCGTCGACTTCATCGAAGGAGACATGGTCGACTTCGGGGTACACCAGCATCAGGCCGTGGTGATGAGGCTGGAAAAGTCGACCATCATCAAGAGCCGGCATTTCCCCCACGAGGTGATCGCCAATGTTTTCAGGGCTGATATCACCCGCTGCATGGTGACCCTTACCAAGTTTGCCTATGGTGTGGTTCGGGCCGAGCGCCGGCGGTTCGTGCGGGTTGCCGTTACCGAGGCGGTGGATGTTGTGTTCCGGACCGACACGGCGACCATTGGCGGCAGGATGACCGATATTTCCGTCGGCGGGATTTCCATACAGCAGGAGAAGGAAAGCGGCGCCATCGACGTCGGCTGCCAGGGTGTCGCCCGGCTGAGCCTGCTGGGCACCCCGCTGGAGATGCCGGCCCGTTTGATCAAGATCCTGTCGGAAGATGGGCAGTTTAAATATGTTTTTGAACTGGATACCTCCAGCAGGGAGGAGGCGGTGATTTCCCGCTTTATTTTCCAGCGCCAGGTTGAGATCATCCGGGAGCTGAAAGACCACATCGTCTGACATTCAGGTCCGTGGCGGCCATGTCCCCTTTGGTTCCCATTGCATACCCCACCACTCCGACCCTGGTAGATACCCACTGTCATCTCGATCTTCATCCGCTTGTCGACCAGCTTCCTGCAGTGCTTGACCGGGCAGGCGCAGCAGGCGTCCGCCGTTATGTCGTCCCCGGCGTGTCCGCCGAAGCGTGGCCGGCCATCGCCGGATGTGCCCGGGAGTATCCGGCCATTCTCCCGGCTTTCGGCCTGCATCCCATGCAGGCGGCTTCATGTTCCGAACAGCTGCTGGCTCATCTGACACGCTTCCTGCCGCAGGCTGCCGCTATCGGTGAAATCGGCCTGGACTATCTCCTGCCGGATCCGGACCGGGAACAGCAGCGGACTGCCTTTTGCGCCCAGTTGAGGCTGGCAGTCGCTGCCGGGCTGCCGGTACTGATCCACTGCCGCCGCGCCTTCAACGATCTCCTGACGATTCTCAGGGAGGAGCGGGTAGGGCGGGTCGGTGGCATCATGCATGCCTTTTCCGGCAGTGTCGAGGTTGCCCGTGACTGTATCCGGCTCGGACTTCTCATTTCCATTTCCGGCACCGTCACCTATCATAATGCCGTTCGGCCGGTTGCTCTGGTGCGTGCGCTTCCCCTGGAGAGTCTGGTCCTTGAGACCGACGCCCCGGATATGACCCCCGAACCATGGCGCGGACAGGATAATGAGCCGGCCTTTATTGTCGAGATTGCCAGGGCCGTGGCAACCATCAAGGAGGTCGATATGGCTACCGTGGCGGCGGTTACCACCCGCAACGCACTGCGACTTATCGGCCGGCACGGCAATACGAGCAACAAGCATCCCGGAGGCGCACATGTCCCATCTCCATAGATTCTCCCGCACCGAACTCCTGGTCGGCAGCGCCGGCCTGGAACGTCTGCAATCCGCCAGCGTGGCGGTTTTCGGTCTGGGCGGGGTTGGCAGCTTTGCCGCCGAGGCCCTCTGCCGTGCCGGTGTCGGCCGGTTGACCATCGTCGATTTCGACGATATCTGTCTCACCAACGTGAACCGGCAGCTCCATGCCATGGACGGCACGGTCGGCAAGGCCAAGGTGCAGGTCATGGCAGATCGGTTGCGTCTCATCAACCCCGACGCCGAAATTGTCCCGTACCGTGATTTTTATGCAGCGGAAAACAGCGAATTTCTCCTTAATGGCCCCTATGACTATGTGGTGGACTGCATCGATCACTTCACCAGCAAGGTGCATCTGATCGTCAGTTGCCTGGAACGGGGAATCCCCATCATCGCCAGTATGGGGGCGGCAGCCAAGCTTGATCCGACCAAGATCCACGTTGCCGACATCGCCGATACCCACAAGTGCCGCATGGCTCGGTCCGTACGCAAGCTCCTGCGGCAGCGGGGGGTTGAACGGGGGGTGACGGTTGTCTATTCCACCGAGGAATACCGCGAACCGCTCAGCAGGGACGCCGGCTGCAAGAGCGACTGCATCTGTCCCAATCGTGGCGAACAGCAGTTTTCCTGCGAGCATCGACGGGTCATCCTTGGCAGTGTTTCGTACATTCCTTCCATTTTCGGTTTGACCATGGCCGGTATGGTGGTTACCCATCTGCTTTCCACTGCTTCAAACGCAAAATAAGGGGGGCTGTTGAAGTTGCAGAGGAGTTGGCTATACTGTTTGCACTAACCAATTGTGAACGGGAGGGACATGCCATGGGAAAGGAATATTCGCTGCAGGAGGCACTGAAACTGGCAGTACAGACCGAGAAGGACAGTATGGACTTCTACCGCAGGGCCGCATCGGTAACCAAAAACGAGCGGGCAAAAAAGGTGTTCGAACTGCTGGCCAACGAAGAGGTGGGGCATCTCAAGTCATTTCTTGAGCACTACAAGGGGACCGAGTTCGGCGATCTGAAGAGTTTCATCGATTCTCCACCCAATGCCAAGAGTGCCACCATAATGGCTCTGGAAAAGGCGATTAAGGAGGATACCCCTGAGCAGCAGGCCCTGGAGATCGCCATGAAGGAGGAGAAGTCCGGTATCCAGCAGTATTCCCTGTTGGTAAAGGACATCATCGATCCGCTGGTGCGGGGGGTTTTCGAGCGGGTCATCAAGGAGTCCCAGGGACACTATGACATGATCGAGGACGAGTACATGCATATCATGGGGATGGTTGATAAGTCCGATCAGGACACCTATGTGAGGGAGTAAATGAAAGCGCCGGCACAAACCGTTGCGTTGGCGTTTCTCCTGTGCGGGGCTGCTGCATTCGGTGCGACCAGGGAAGAGGTGCAGGGCATTGCCTACCATGAGCAGGGGCTCAAGGTGGTAGAAGAAAAGTGCCTTTTTTGCCACAATCGCCATAGGATCGACGCTGCCATCAAGAGCCGTCAGAATATGGAAAAGGTGTTGAAAAAGATGGAGGGAAAGGGTGTCATCCTGACCGACAAGGACCGACAGGTAATGGGTCATTTTTGGGAAAAAAGCCCCTTCAGGGAGCCTCGCAAGTAACGATCCTTGCATACGTGAGAATATAAAGGGCGGCCGGGGAATCCGGCCGCCCTTTGTCGCTGCGGGGGCTCAGGCGATGTTCTGGGAATAGAGGGTTTTTACCCTGGCAAGATAGGCGCGGGTTTCGGTGGGGAGCGCACTCCCCAGCCCTTTACGGTCAACATTGCCCGGTCCCCAGTTGTAGGCCGCCAGTGCGGCATCCATGTTGCCGTTGTAACGTTCCAGCAACTCCTTCAGGAACCGGGTGCCGGCCATGACGTTTTGTTCCGGATCAAAGGCATTGGTGACGCCGAGCTGCCGGGCCGTGGCGGGCATCAGTTGCATCAGCCCCTGGGCACCGGCTGATGATACCGCCCTGGGGTTGAAATTGCTTTCGGCCTTGACCACTGCCTTGATGAGCCCGGCCTCCACACCGTAACGTCTGGAGGCTTTCTGTATGATGCCATCGATGCTGCCAGTCGCTGCCGGTTCCTCTGCCTGAGGTGGTGCCGGTGGGGCGGTTTTCGGCACTACAGCCGCTGGTGAAGCAGGTTGGTTGGCGACAGAATTTTGACCCCCCTGGCGAGATACTTCCAGGAATGCCTGTAAGGCTTCCCGTGCCGGAGAGGTGGGGGAAGGACCATCGTCCGTCGCTAAGGCGCTTCGCATCATCTCCAGTCGCAATACTTCCGCCGCGGTGGCGACGACTGTGGCGCGGTCCTTGCCTCGGGCGTTGTCTGCCAGTGCGAGGATCGCATCGAATGCGGGTCCGCTTCCGGACCGTGGCGTTACTGCCGGGGCGGGGCGCTCTTCGGTGCGGATCGGTTGCGGTGTATTCTGCAGTTGGGAAATGGACATGCTGGCTCCTGCTTTGTCAAGTTGCAGGCAGAGAAAAGCATGGAACGTGCCAGTAAGGGAATGTTTTTCGGTTTGTCAGCTGAACGGCAGAACTCTCAAGTGTCTAAAGAACGCGTGGATGACGGAAGGAATAGCTGCTTTTTTTTCAGCTTTTCAATGAGAGTCGTTCGTTTGAGATTGAGGAGATTGGCGGCTTCTTTCTTGTTGCCGCCGGTTTTCTGCAAGGCCTGAAGGATCAACTGATTCTCGAACTCTTCTACGGCAGTGTTGAGGCAGAATCCTTTTTCCGGCAGCATGAGAGGTTCGGAGGCCGGCAGCGGCCGTGATCCGCGATATTTATCGGGTAGGTCATCAGGGGTTATCGAGCCACTCCCTTTGAGGATAACCAGCCGTTCGACGAGGTTTTCCAGTTCCCGTACATTGCCGGGCCAGTCATAACCGCAGAGCAGGTTCATGGTGCTTCGGTCGAGTCCGGTGACCTTGTTGTGCTTGTCCCGATTGAACCGTTCGAGAAATGAGTTGATCAGGAGCGGGATGTCATCGTTTCGCTCCCGGAGCGGGGGAAGCATGATCGGTATGACAGAGATCCGGTAGTACAGGTCTTCCCGGAACTCCTTTTCAGCAACCATCTTGTCCAGGTTCTGGTTGGTGGCGGCTATGATCCTTACATCCACCTTTTTGGAGCTTGTGGAACCAACTGGCTCGATTTCCCTGTTTTGCAGAACCCGCAGCAGCTTTACCTGAAGATTGGGTTTCATGTCCCCGATTTCATCCAGGAAGAGGGTGCCCCGGTCAGCCATTTCAAAGCGGCCGATCCGCGTGGCAATGGCACCGGTAAACGAGCCCTTCACATGGCCGAACAGCTCGCTTTCCAGCAGGTCATCGGGTATGGCTGCACAGTTTACCGGGACAAAGTTTCGGTTCCGGCGGGTGCTGAGGTCATGAATGGCACGGGCGACCAGTTCCTTGCCGGTCCCTGATTCGCCTTGCAACAGAACGGTCGAGTCCGAGCCGGCAACCTTTTCGATGAGCTCGAAGAGGGAGAGCATCTTGCGACTCTCGCCGATTATGTTGTTGAGCAGGGAGCGGTTCTTGACCTGGGGTTTGGTGCGAAAGCTTCTCGTTTGAAGTGTCTGATGTTCCAGACCGCGCCGGACGTGAGATTCAAGGTCCTCAAGGTTGAACGGTTTTTCCAGAAAAAAGAAAGCGCCGGCCTTGAGCAGGTTAGCAGTCATCTCGAAGTTGGCAAATGCGCTGTATACTATAGTAACTATTTCCGGATGAGTTGCCTTGAGATTCTTGATGAAATCGAGACCATTCACCCTTGGCATCATCAGGTCGGTGATGACCATGTGGATGGTATCCTGATCGATTTTTTCCAGGGCGTCCTGGCCGTCAATTGCCTGCAGGATCTGGTAACCCTTGTAGGCCAGGAAGGCGGCGACGAAATCACGGGTTTTCTTGTCATCGTCGACAATCAGGATTCTCGCGGTATCCATTGGCTTCCGTTCGCGAAGAGGGTATTTTTTGTGCGCACCAACTATACCGTCAATATTTTACCATGTCAATTAAATGACTTCAGGTTTGGAAAAAAAATGACAAAAATGTGACAGGTTCTCTGCTGGAATGAGAATGTTTTTAAAATCAATTAATGGGCGAACGAATAAAAACTATTTAACCAGTAGCTGCTAGTGCCGAATAAGATACAATCATTCTCTAGGCAGCAGCGTTGAGGGTGGCGGATTTCCGCTGAGTCAGGGGGGCTTGAGACGATGGATATCATTAAAGAACATTCAGATATTGGTGTCGGAGAGTTGATCCAACTGGTGAGCTTCATGCTGGGCGAGGAGGAGTTTGGCGTGGATGTGCTGAAGGTCAGGGAGATCATTCGCATGCCGGAGATTACCCGAGTCCCCAACACCCCCCATTATGTGGAAGGGGTGATTAATCTTCGGGGGAAGGTTATTCCGGTCATGTCCATGCGCAACCGTTTTGGCCTCGAGCAAAGGGAGTGGGACAAGCAGACCCGGATAATGGTTATGGAAGTTGACAGCGAGCTTATGGGGTTTATCGTTGATTCTGTTTCCGAAGTCATTCGCATCTCTGAACAGGAGATTCAACCTCCGCCCGCAGTCGTTTCTACCGGAGTGGACCACGAGTGTCTCTCCGGCATTGTCAGCCAGCGGGAGCGTCTGCTGGTCCTTCTTGACCTTGAAAAGGTCTCCAGCAAGGAAGACCGGATGCTCTTATCGATGTAGACCCAAAATTGCTTTTCAATCTTGGATAGTGTGGAGTGGCCATGCCGTTTGCGCCGGAAGATCAAGAACTAATTGATGGATTTTTGACAGAGACCACGGAGCTATTGGATAAGCTCGATGATGATCTGGTCACTTTGGAAAAGACCCCGTCCGATATGGAACTTCTGAACGGTATCTTCAGATCGATCCACACGGTAAAGGGAGCGTCCAGCTTTCTCGGTTTTGATCTGCTGGTCAAAGTGACCCACAAGACTGAAGACGTTCTCAATCGCCTCCGCAAAGGTGAGTTGGTGGTCAACCCCGAGATCATGGATGTGATCCTGGAAGCGGTCGACCTGGTGAAGGTCCTGGTGGGAGATATCAAGGCCGGAGAGATAGTGGAGCGGGAGATCGACGGGACAGTCACCAAGCTGCTGCCTCTCCTCTCGGAGGGGGCAGGTGAGGCGACGGTGCTTGCCGCTCCGCAGCAGGTCGTTTCGGCGGCAGCTTCAGCGGAAGAACCACCGGCCGAGGCTGGAGAAGCGTCTTCCTGTTCCGTACAAGAGCAAGAAAAGGCTTCCACTGACGAGCAGCAGGTAGCTGAGTCGTTACAGCCAACAAAGGAGAAGGCACCGCCACCAAGGCCTGCGGCACCGCCGGCAGTGGCGCCGGGCAAGGAGTTGAAGGCCAAGCCCGAGGACCTTACCGATAGTTCGACGGTCAGGATTGACGTCAAACGGATCGATGATCTGATGAACCAGGTTGGCGAGTTGGTGCTGGAACGAAACCGTATGCTGCAACTGGATAGCGATTTGCGTAGCGGTGCCGATATGAACCGGTTCAGCGAAGAGTTCGGCAAACTGGCCAAGCGGCTCAATTTCGTTACCTCGGAAGTCCAGATGCAGGTCCTCAAAATCCGGATGATTCCGGTGGAGAAAGTCTTTAAGAAGTTCCCGCGGATTGTCAGAAATCTGGCTCGTGAATTGGGAAAAGAGGTGGAACTGCACCTCCTCGGTGAAGAGACCGAACTGGATCGCTCGGTGGTGGATGAAATCGGTGACCCCCTGACCCACCTGATTCGCAATGCCATGGACCATGGTGTCGAGATGCCCGAGGAACGGGCCGCTGCTGGTAAGTCCCGGTGCGGCACCATCGTTCTTTCCGCGGCGCATGAGGGGAACCAGATCGTCATCAGTATCAAGGATGACGGCAAAGGGATTGATCCTGACAAGGTGGCAGCCAAGGCTGTTGAGAAGGGATTGGTCACCCAGGCCCAACTGGCTAACATGGGGACCCGGGAGATCCTTGACCTCATCTTCCTGCCCGGTTTTTCCACGAAAGAAGTTACCACCGACCTGTCGGGACGCGGGGTTGGCATGGATGTGGTGCGGACCAATATCAAGAAACTGAACGGCATCATCGAGATCCGTACCGAACTGGGGCACGGCAGCGAATTTATCCTGCGGCTCCCCTTAACCCTTGCTATAATTCAGTCATTGTTGGTGGATGTGGAAGGAGAGATTTACTCGATTCCACTCGCTGCAGTGTTCGAGACCCTGCGGGTGGAGATGAAGGAATTTCATACGGTGGGAGGACAGGAGGTCCTCAAACTGCGGGATTCCGTGCTGCCGCTTGTCCGCCTTGAGCGGGTTTTCAACGTCAATCATACCTATGCAAACGACGTGTCGTGCTATGTGGTCGTCGTCGGTGTGGCGGAAAAACGAGTGGGCGTGATCGTAAGCAGGTTGCTCGGACAACAGGAAGTTGCCATCAAGTCGCTGGGCAAATATCTGGCAAATGTTCCCGGGATAGCCGGGTCGACAATACTGGGTGATGGCCGTGTCGCCCTTATCGTCGATCCGGTAGGCCTTGTGGAGGGAAACGAAGGAGGGAGTGCCGGTCGTTAGCGGCTGGTGCGGACAACCTATGGCGTTTGAACCGGTTACAGGGGGGAAAACAGCCCCTTCCAAGATTTCTGACAAGGATTTCGAGCTCCTCAGGGATTATATCTACAATCTCTGCGGGATCTATTTCCATGCCAGCAAGAAATATTTCCTCGAAAGCAGGCTTTCACGGCGGATGGAGGCGACCGGCAGCAAAACCCATACTGATTATTACCAGTTGGTCAAGGGGGCTGGTGGCAGCGGGGAGTTGAAGAAGCTGCTGGACGAAATAACCACCAATGAGACCTGCTTTTTCCGTAACCTCCCTCAGCTCAATGCCTTGGAGAACAAGCTCCTGCCCGAAGTGGTGGAGACCAAGAGCAAGATTGGTTTCCGCAAGCTGCGGATCTGGAGCGCCGGGTCCTCTTCCGGGGAAGAGGCCTATACCATGGCCATGATCCTGGCGGAAAAAAGGTCAACGATCCTTAAAGACTGGATCATCGAGATCATCGGGACCGACATCAACGAGACGGTGTTGGCCATGGCCCGAGAAGGGATCTACAATAGCTATTCGGTCAGGAATACCCCCGACTATTATCTGAAGAAATATTTCACCAAGGAAGGCCCCGAACGTTTTGTTCTCTCGCCGGAGGTCAAAAAGTTCGTTACCTTCTCGTCCCTCAACCTGTATGACGACACCAAGATGATCTTCATGAAGAGCTTTGATTTTATCTTCTGTGCCAACGTGCTCATCTACTTTGACACTGCCTCCAAATCGAAGGTCGTGCAGCACTATTATAATAACCTGCAACCCTATGGCTATTTCTTTGTCGGTCAGTCCGAATCACTGCACGGGGTGAATGACAAGTTCAAGACGGTCCACTTCCCGGGTGGTTTCGCCTACAAGAAGTGAGGAAACGGTAATCATGGACAAGACGGCTATGGTACAAAAAGCCCGGGAGATGGTGGCAGAGGTCGATGAACTCCCCACCATTCCGGTGGTGGCGATGAAGGTGCTGGAACTGCTGGAAAAACCTGATGTGGAGCTGGACGAGGTGGTGGATCTGATCCTTACCGACCAGGTCATGGCGGCACGGGTCATCAAAATCGTCAATTCCCCCCTTTACCGGGCGGCCCATGAGATCTCGTCGGTCAAACAGGCGCTCATCTATCTCGGGTTCCGGCATGTTCGGGAACTGGCGCTTACCTGTTCGTTTATCGAGGCCTTCAAGGACAAGGACGGTGCGTTTGATGTTCAGACCTTTTGGGAACATTCCTTTGGTGTCGGCATTGTTGCCAAGCTCATTGCCCAGCGGGCACGGTACCATGACATTGAAAAGGCGTACCTTGTCGGCATCATACACGATATCGGCGAGGTCTTTCTGAGCTACTACCACCAGGACGAGTTCATGAAGATTGTTGCATCGAAGCAGGGCGAGCCGTGCAAGTTCTACACCCTGGAAGAGGAGTATTTTGGCACCACCCACTGTGAGGTTGGCCTCTGCATTGCCGAAAAATGGAATTTCCCCAAGGAGTACAGGGAGATCATTTCCCTCCACCATACTCCGCTGGAAGCGACCATTGACCCACCGCTCAATGCCATCGTCAACCTGGCCGACCTCTTCTGTACGGTGCGGCAACTCGACTACGGCGGGCGGGAGTGGATCTCGTTCAACCTGGCAGAGGAAAAGGCCTGGGAGATTTTGAAGAATTATGCTCCCCACCTGGGAGGCCTGGATGTGGAGCGATTCTGCTATGAGCTTGATGACAGGGTGGAAGAGATTCAAGAGTTGGTCCGGTCGATCTTTGCCGGCATAACGGAGGAGTAACGCGAATATGGTGCTTATGCCGGGCAAACGGATACGGGTTCTGATCGTTGACGACTCGTCATTTATGCGGATGGCCATCAGGGGGATACTCTCCCGTGATCCGGAAATCGAGGTGATCGGGAGCGCTGTCGACGGTCAGGAAGGGGTGGACAAGGCGATTGAACTGAAACCCGACCTGATCACCATGGATATCGAGATGCCGCGGCTGGACGGTATCAGCGCCCTCAAGCAGGTCATGGCAAAAGCACCGACCCGGGTGATCATGGTCTCGACTCTGACCAACGAAGGGGCCAGGGCCACCTTCGAGGCTTTGGAAGCCGGAGCGGTCGATTACATCCCGAAGAACGTGACCGACTCAAGTGATGCCCAGCAGGTCTTCAAGGAAGAGCTGCTGCGAAAGGTCAAGGGGGCGGTCAGCTCACGGTTCCGCTCCCCGGCACTGCCGCGGGCGGCTGTGAGCCCACCCCCACGGCCGGTTGCCAGTCGGCTGCCGAAGCGCAATGTCCAGTTTGTGGGGATAGGTGCCTCTACCGGCGGTCCGGTTGCCCTGCAGGAGGTGCTGTCGCGGATACCGATGAATTTCCCCCATCCGGTTGTGGTGGCGATTCACATGCCCAGGGCCTTTACCGGCCCGTATGCGGAGCGGCTCAATGCCAAGTGCTCAATCCAGATCAAGGAGGCGGTTGACGGCGACATCCTGAAACCGGGGCAGGTGCTTATTTCTCCCGGCGGGCGGCACCTGTCCCTGGTAAAGAGAGGCTCCAACGTTGTGGTTGTAACGGCCCAACCATCCGAGTTTCCCAAGTATCTCTACGTGCCGTCGGTCGATCAGATGCTGACGACCATGGCGGACGTGAGCAACGGTTCAGCGCTGGGAGTCATTCTGACCGGCATGGGTAACGATGGCTTCAAGGGGATGCAGCACCTGAAAAGCAAAGGCGGGGTTTCCATTGCTCAGGACGAGGCGACATCGACCATCTACGGCATGCCCCGGGCCTGTGTGGAGGGCGGCGTTGCCGACGAAGTGCTCCCCCTTGGCGATATCGGCTTCGAGATAGCCAGGGTGGCGGGATAACTGTCAGCGCCGGGCGAAGAGATGAAGCCCGCCATCCTGGCTGGTAACCCGGCAGTCGGAGTACCCCAGGCGCTTGAGGCGAAAAAGGAGAAACGGTGCGGCAAAGGAGGCCGTGTCAGGGAAGAAGAATCCGGTCTCTCCCGTCTCTGATCCGGACGGTTTGGTTTTGATGGCAAAGGCGACGGCAGACCCGAGTGGGCTGCCGTTTTTATTGGTGGACAATCGCAGCAAGCTGCAAACCAGTCTGATGGTGCGGAGCATTCTGCCTATTCGGTACATGGGGCCACTGTACCATGGGGATGGAGAGCCTACAATGGGGTTGAGCTATTGCCCGACCATTGAAGCGAAGGAGCTGCAACGCCGGCTCAGGGCGCTCCTGGTGACGGACTCCATCATGGATACCGATCTGGAACGGCGTCTGGCGCGACTGGAGTTACAATATCGGCTCTATGCCGCCACCTGCCCGGTATCCTTGTGGGCGCCCGGCCTGGTCCTCACCAACGAACTGGTGAACCAGGCCGAACGGTATCTGCCGGTTGCGGAGATTGCCCGCACCTTCAGGCGGTTCAGCCGGCTCGCCATGACTGGCCCGACCCCTTCTGATCCCCTCGTCTTTCATGGTGCCACCGGCTGGCTCCCGGTCCTGCAAAGGCTCGGCTGGCCGTTGACAGACGCCAATCCTGCCGGACTGTTGAGGGCGCTGCACTCTGACCGGGAACGTCGCGTCGGTCTGCTCTTCTCCCTATATCTCCCGGAACGGCATGGCGGAGGATTCAGCCGCTACCCGGGGCAACTGCAGGCGTTACGCGACTGGCTTGCTGTTCGCAGCGGGCAGAAGGGGATGGTCCGCTGCCTGGATGCGGCCTGCGGGACAGGGGAAGGGACCTGGGACCTTGCCGAAGCGCTCCTTGCTACGGGACTCCCTCGCGAACAGGTCATGATTACGGGACTCACGCTGGGAGCCCTGGAACTCTTTGCCGCTGCCCATGCCTTTTTCCCCCAGGACCGTGAACGTCAGCACGCCTACCGGGAGCGGATCACACAGCTCATGGCCAGCGGCATGTCAAAGCGGATGCTGTTCAGGCAGGCAGATCTGAGGGCTTGCGAGGATCTTGGGGGGGATTATTCCGCCATCCTCTGCAACGGGCTATTGGGAGGGCCGATGCTGCATGATCGGGAGAGTGTCGGAAGGGTCGTGAAGGGGCTGGCGGCAAGCCTGGAACCGGGCGGCATTTTGCTGGCCGCGGACCGGTTCCATGCCGGTTGGCGTAAACTGTTCCCCCGCGAACAACTGGCGGAGTTGTTCGTTCTCTGCGGGTTGCGGCTGGTGGCCGGCGGGGAGGGGATTGCCGGAATCAGAATCTGACCAAAAGCCCTCCCCAGGAGAGGCCACCGCCAAAGCCCATGATCAGGATCTGGTGCCCCGGCTTGATGGTGCCGTTGCGGAGGTTCTCGTCCAGGGCCAGCCCGACCGATGCGGCAGCGGTGTTGCCGAACCGGTCCAGGTTGAGGAGGAACCGTTCCTTTTCGATACCGGTCTTTTTGGAAATGAAATCGATGATCCTCACATTGGCCTGGTGGGGGATGATGTAGTCCAGGTCTGTCGGCTTGATCCCGGCCTTGGCCGTGACCTCGGCAATGATCTCGGGAATCACGTCGGTAGCGAAGACAAACACCTTCTTTCCCTCCATCTTGAAGGTGTTTTCTTTGGCCTCTATGGTTGCCGGGGTGATCGGTTTGCGGGAGCCGGATGACGGAATCTGGATCAGCTCCCAGCCGTTGCCGTCGCTCCTGACGATGCTCTGGATGATTCCCTTCGGCTGCTCGGTGGCCCCCAGGATCACTGCTCCGGCACCGTCGCCGAACAGGGGGCAGGTGGTCTTGTCTGCGAAGTCGAGGATCTTTGAGTAGGTGTCGGCGCCGATCACCATCACCCGTTTGTATTTCCCGGAACGGATGAGGTTGTCGGCGACTTCCAGGCCGAAGACCAGGCTGCTGCAGACGGCATTCATGTCAAAAGCGACCGCCTTGGCGGCGCCGATGTTCTTCTGCACCATGCAGGCTGTAGCCGGGAGGTACATGTCCGGTGTGGAGGTGGCAACGATGAGGCAGTCAAGGGAGAGCGGGTCTATGTTGCCGGCGGCAAGTGCGTTGCGGGCCGCTTCGGTGGCGAGGTCGGATGTTGCCTGGTCTTCACTCACGAAACGCCGCTCGCTGATGCCGGTCCTGGACCTGATCCACTCGTCGGCGTTGTCAACGAGATAGCTGAAAAAATCGTTGGTTACTACCCTTTCGGGGATGCCGGACCCGGTGGCAAGCACCTCTGCATGGATCATTGATGTTCTCCCACTGCTGCAAATATTCATAAACTTATCATTTATTGCACAGAAGGTCGAACCATGTCAAATAGAATGCCGTTTCAGCCGGATTAGCCCGGCATAATGGATCACTGTTTTCCTTTGCTGATGGCCGCGTCCAGGACGCTGGCAAGCCATAGGATGCCGAATCCCCAGAGGAGCCAGCGCGCCTCGGGAGAGCTCTGGCGAATCGTTTCGATGGTCTTGATGACGTCGGAAGTGCCGCCGGTTTTTGCCGCGAGCAGGACGGGACTCATCCCCCGGAGCAGCATGAACAGGGCTCCCAGGAGAAAGATGTTGACGAGGATGATGAAGATTCCTCCCTTGACCCGGTCACCCTTGGCCAGTTGGCCGAGGCCGGGAAGGAGGAACGCGGAAAGGAAGGCTGCCTTGATGTTCTGGTGCATCTGAAACGCTCCAATACGTTGTGACGTCCGTACTCCGGCTCCTAACGGGCGGTTGCCGGTCGGATGACGGTAACGGTTTCCAGGGTGATCAGCCCGCCGGACAGCATGCCACGGAGGGAGGGAATCACCGCCTCCAGCCGCTCCCTGGCGTCAATCGCTTCAATGACCAGCGGCAGGTCATGGGCCAGGTCCAGAAGCCGGTCGGCATGGAAGGCGCGACTGCCGCCGAATCCCGCCACCCCCCGCAGGACCGTGGCGCCGGCGATTCCTTCCCGGCGAAGATGCTCCACGATCGCTTCATAGAGGGGGATATGACCGTGGCGGTCGTTTTCGCCGAGAAAGATGCGCAACAGGAGTTCTTCGTTTGTCTGGCCGGTCATGACGGCGTTCTCCTCTTCCAGTACGCGAGGTTTGTTACAGTATCCTGGCAGCCAGGATTCCCAGCCAGGTAAAGGCAAGGCAGATCAGGACACTACCCAGGACATTGCCGGTGGCGATGAGGAACTCACCCTCTTCCAGCAGGCGGAAGGTTTCGTAACTGAAGGTGGAGAAGGTGGTAAGTCCGCCCAGAAAGCCAACGGTGAGGCCGATCCGGAGATTGGGGGAGACGAGGGTGCTTCGGAGGGCGAACTCCATGATCAGGCCGATGAGGAACGCACCGAGGATGTTGACGACAAAGGTCCCGTAGGGGAAGGTGCGTCCCAGCAGGTCGTACACCATGCCGGACAGGTAGAAGCGGCCCAGGCAGCCGAGAGCCCCGAAGACGGCTATGAACAGGGCTGTGACGACAGTGCCGCTCATGGCCGGCTACCTGAAGCAGTACCCGACGCTGACGCCGACAACATCTTCGGTGGAGCGGGGCTGCAGTATCGAGGTCGACTGACTGATCCGCACGGCCGGTGACTGGTCGGTGCGGTACCCCTGGTAAAAGATGGCCGTGCGGACCTTGCCGGTGCGTATTCCCGCCTCGCCAAATGCAGACCAGCGTCCATCGGGCCTGACCGTGGTGGTTCCGTCTCCAACGATATCCACGCTGTTGGTGTTGTAGAAGGGGTAGCTGACTCCACCTTCCAGAAACAGGCGCCAGTTGTTGTCAAAGGTGTGGGAGAGGTTAAGGCCGAGTTTGGCGTAGGCGCTTTCCCAGACTTCCGTATATCCCTGCACCTGCAGGGCCTGGCCGTTACGGTCCGTGGTCGAGGAATCGTGCAGGTCCCGCAGCCAGATGCGGTAGCCGATCCCGGAAAACGGCTGGATGGCAAAGCGTCCGGCTGGAAAGGACCAGCCCAGGTTCAGTTCGCCCTTGCCGCCGACATAGGTAACATCGGTCTTGACCGGCAGGGAACTGGGGGCCTGGGTTTCGCCGTCGTAGTCGATAACGCCGCCGAACAGCTCGCCTTTTGCTTTCATGAACAGGGAGCCGGAGGTGTCGGTCCGGAGAAGGTCCAGCCCGACGGCAGTACCGATGCCGTAGAGGGGACCGCTTTCGGTCAGGAGTTTGCGGCCTCCGCTCTCCTCTTGCCAATGAAAGTACTGGATATAGGGGTAGAGGTAGAGCTCGGTCATCCCCCCGAAGCGGGGTGCCGCCAAGGCCGGTGCCGACCAGAGAGCCAGCAGCGCAGCCAAAACGATGAACACGCCTTTGGTGCGACGCAGCATGCTACTCCTCCTCAACAACAGGTTCAGCCTTCTTACGCCTGGTCCGCTTCGGTTTTTCAACAGGAGTGTCGGGTGCCGCTTCCGCCTGCTGCTCGACCGGTGCCGGCGTTTCTTCTTTGCCGGCCGCCTTTGGGCGCCTGGTACGTTTCGGTTTTTGCTCTTCAGCCGGTGTGGCCGCTTCAGGATGGGTGACCGGTTCGGCAACAACTGCCGGTTCGCTGGCCTCCGGGGCATCCGCTTTTTTCCGCCGGGTGCGCTTCGGTTTCGATTCGCTGGCGACTGCCGGAGCAGTTTCCTCTGGCCGTTGAGACGGTGCCGGCTGTTCCTGCATCACGACCGGTGCCGGCGCAGCGTCAGCCGGGGGTTCGCTGGTCAGTTGCCCCTGTTCGGTATCGGTGGGAGCACCCTTCCCCTTAGCGCGCCTGCGCCGCCGTCGCTTCTTCTTCTGTTCCTCGTGGTGCTCGCCATCATCCTCTTCACCGGTTGTTTCCAGCGATTCCACGGACTCCTGCCCGGCCGGCTCGGCAGTTGGGGGCAGCAGATCGGACTCAGGTGTGGCGGGAGCAGCCATCCCTTCCGTGGGCTTTCCTTTGCCCCGGCGGCGACGCCGGCGGCGTTTTTTCTTCTGTTCCTCAGTCGCCTCGTCACCCTCCGGAGTAACGCTCTCCGCCAGAGGCTCTTCGTCGGTCGGAGTGACAAGGACCTGCGGGTGAACCGCTGCCTCTACTTCGACAACTGCTGCGGCCGTCTCTTCGGCATCTTTCTTCCGTCCCCGCGAGCGCTTTTTCTTGCCAGCCGGCTCGACATCGGTCTCGCTGCTGGCGGTGTCCTGCGGTTCGATGGGAGGAACAATAGGTTTTCGCTCAGGACGTTCCTCTGGCAGCGGTTCGATGTGGGCCGGCTTTTCCCGCTTGACCAGTTCCAGTTCCAACTGGTTCATGAGGAAGGAGGGTTTCCCCTTGATCGTCACCTCGATATCGTAGTCGTTCTCGATCTGGGCCAGGTCCCGTTTCTTGCGGTTGAGCAGGTAGTAGGCCACCTCCAGCGGCAGTTCGCCCCGGACTTCGGCAGCGGTCCCTTTTGCCGCGGCGGCATGGACCTTGCGCAGAAAGGAGAGGGCCATCGATTCGACCGATTTGACCTTACCGCGGCCCTCGCAGTGGGGACACTCCAGGTAGCTGGCCTGGTTGAGCGCCTGTCGGATCCGCTGGCGGGACATCTCCAGGATGCCGAACTGGGAGATCCTTCCCACGGTGACCCTTGCCTTGTCCCCTTTCAGGGCTGCCTTCAGGATCTTTTCCACTTCCCGGATATGCTTGTTGTCCCGCATGTCGATGAAGTCGATGACGATCAGGCCACCCAGGTCGCGCAGGCGGAGCTGGCGGGCAGCTTCTTCTGCCGCCTCCACATTGGTCCTGAACGCGGTGTCCTCCACTCCCCGCTCGCCGGTGGATTTGCCGGAGTTGACGTCGATGGAGACCAGCGCCTCGGTCGGCTCGATTACCAGGGAGCCGCCGGACTTGAGAGGGACCTTTTTCTCGTGGGTCTGGTCGATCTGTTCCTCGATCTGGTAGCGGGAGAAGATGGGGCGTTTTTCCTGGTGCAGCTTGACCAGCTTTTCGTACTTGGGCATCGCCTCCTTGAAGAAGGCCTTGGTCTCCCGGTGCACGTCCTTGCTGTCGATCAGCAGTTCGTCGATCTCGGCGGTGAAGTAGTCCCGGATGCTGCGAATGACCACCGAGTACTCCTTGTGGAGCAGGGCCGGCGCCTTGGCCGACTCCGCCTGCCGCCGGAGCTCCTCGTATTTGGCCACCAACTGGTCCAGGTCCTTCTGGAGCTCTTCCAGGCTCTTGTCCACCGCCTCGGTCCGGATGATGTAGCCGATGCCTTCGGGAATCGTCATCTGGGCTACCAGCGCCTTCATTTTTTTGCGCTCCGCTTCCCCCTCCACCTTGCGGGAGATGCCCGAGGAGTCGCTCCCCGGCATGAGCACCATGTAGCGTCCCGGCAGCGACAGGTATGAGGTGAGGGCTGCTCCTTTCATGTCACGCTCGTCCTTTTCCACCTGGACGATCAGTTCCTGGCCCCGGCGGAGGACCTCCTGGATGCGGGGGCGCCGTTTGCGCTGGTCCTCGGGGACATCGTCGCGCCATTGCCACCATTCCGGGTGCAACTCCCCGATCTGGAGGAAGCCGGGCTTCTTCAGGCCGATGTCGATGAAGGCCGCCTGGAGGGCCGGCTCCACGCGGAGCACGACCCCTTTGTACACGTTGCCGCGGGTCTGTTCGCTGCCGGCGATCTCTATATCCAGATCTATCAGACGGCCTTCGTCGACGATGGCGACCCGCGCTTCCTCGGGATGGAGGGCATTGATGAGCATCTTTTTTGCCATAGGTGCAAGTTCCTTGTGGGGAGGCTGGATGCCAGGCTCCCTGAATGTATGTATGGTCAGCCGGCGGCTGCGGAGCAGCTCGCTTCCGGCGTAACGTCGACTAAAATCGGTAAACTATACCAGAAATTACCCGGCTTGCCCATATAAAAGGCAGGAGCGGGAAATTGACAAGGCGTGCCATCCCCCCTACAATGCCGCTGTTTTCGTATGGAGAAAAGGAGCATGGCATGTTGCAGTTGGACAATCTTAGCAAGGAATTCGGCGGGCGCGAACTGTTTCGCAGGATTTCCTGGCAGTTGAACGGTGGTGAGCGGGTCGGCCTCGTGGGGGAGAACGGAGCCGGAAAATCGACCCTGATGCGGATCATTGCCGGCGAGGTGGAGAGTTCCGCCGGCGAGATCCGAATGGTCCGGGGGGCCACGGTCGGTTATCTCCCGCAGGACGGGCTCGTCACCCGCGGCAGGACCCTTTTTGCCGAGTCCCTGGCCGCTTTGGGCGACCTGCAGCAGATGGAGGAGGAGATTGCGAGCCTCACCGCCGATCTAGCCCATCTCCCCCATGACGACCCGCGCCACGAAGCCCTGCTCGAACGATACGGCCACCTGCAGGAGGAGTTCCGACTAAAGGGAGGGTATGCCAAGGAGGCGGTGGTGGGAACCGTCCTTGCCGGACTGGGGTTTCTGCCGGGCGACTGGGAGCGGGACTGCGGCGAGTTCTCCGGCGGGTGGCAGATGCGGATCGCCCTGGCCCGGCTCCTCCTGAAAAAACCGAACGTGCTGCTTTTGGACGAACCGACCAACCACCTGGACATCGAGGCCCGTAACTGGCTGGAAGGGTACCTCAGCCAGTATCCCTACGCCGTCATGCTGGTCTCCCACGACCGCTTCTTCCTGGACACGGTCTGCAGCCGGATTGCCGAGGTCTGGAACGGCACCCTTGCCGACTACCACTGCAACTACAGCAGCTATCTGGTGCAGCGTGAAGAGCGGGTGTCCGCCCTCAGGGAGGCGAAAAGGCGCCAGGACGAAGAGGTGCAGAAGCTGGAGGATTTTATCGGCCGTTTCCGTTACAAGGCAGACAAGGCGGCCCTGGTCCAGTCCCGCATCAAACAGCTGGAGAAGATCGAACGGATCGTGTTGCCGCCGGAGCGGAAAAGGATCCGCTTCCGTTTTCCCGACCCCCCCAAGAGCGGGCGGATCGTCATGGAACTGAAGGGGCTCACCCGGGCCTACGACAGCAGGGTGATCCTGGATCGGGTCGACCTCGTCGTGGAAAAGGGAGAGAAGGTAGCCCTGGTCGGCCACAACGGCGCCGGCAAGTCGACCCTTATGCGGGTCCTGGCCGGGGGCCCGTTCCAGGGGGGCGAGCGGATCGTTGGCCACAATGTACTGCTCGACTACTTTGCCCAGGACCAGGCACGGGAACTGAACGGCGACCTGACGGCGTACGAGGCGATCCTGGCCGATGCCCCGTACGACATGGTGCCGCGCCTGCGGGACCTCCTGGGCGCCTTTCTCTTTTCCGGGGACGACATCCACAAGCGGGTAGCGGTCCTTTCCGGCGGGGAGCGAAACCGCCTCGCCCTGGCCAAGATGCTTCTCAAGCCGGCCAACCTGCTCCTCATGGACGAGCCGACCAACCATCTGGACCTGTTCAGCAAAGAGGTGCTCCTGGACGCCCTGCGGGACTTTCCCGGTACGGTGGTGTTCGTCTCCCATGACCGGCATTTCATCGACGGCCTGGCCACCAGGGTGGTGGAGGTGGATGGCGGCGCTCTGACCAACTATTTCGGCGACTATGAGTACTTTCTGGCCAAGAAAGAGGGTTGTTCCGAGTCACCGGTCACCAGTCACCAGTCACCAGTCACTGTTTCCAAAGAGGAACGGCTTCGCCAGCGGGACGAGGAGAAGCAGCGCCAGAAGACGGACCGGGCGCGGCAGAAACGCCTGGCCGAGATGGAGTCGGCGATCGAGTTGGAAGAGTCGCGGCAGGCGGAACTGGAAGCACAGTTGGCGGACCCGGCCGTGGCGGGAGATTACACCGAATTGCAGCGGCTCGGCGCCGAGCATGCGGCCCTGGCGGCCCGGATAGCTGCCCTCTATGAGGAGTGGGAACAGCTCCAGGCCGAATTATAGCCGCTTCCGGGAGCGGCTATCCTTGACACTGCCCCACCGTCCCGATACTCTTTACGTGTACCTGATGTCGCGTTTTCAGCAGTGGGGTCAGCGAACCGCCCTGCTCACCGAGGAACAGACCATGCCGGACAGCACCCCCATACCGGAGATCCTCCCCCTCTTCCCTTTGCGGGAAATGGTGGCCTTTCCGTACATGATCCTCTCCCTGTTTCTCAAGGATGAGGAAACCCCTGCCTTTGAAGAGGCGGTTGCCGCGCACAACAGCCTGATCGTGCTGGCAAAACTCAAGAGTGACCCGAATGGTGACGGTTTGTTCCCTTCGCTCCATCAGGTTGGCACGGCCTGCCGCATCACCCGCCTGCGCCATCTGGATGAGGGGGGTGCCAAAGTGACCATGGAGGGGCTTGCCCGGGTCCAGCTCCAGGAATTGGTGCAGGAAAAGCCTCTTACCATGGTCCGGCTGGAACCGCTCCGCGAATTCGTGGAAAAGAGCCTGGTGTCCGAGGCGTTGGTGTCAAGCCTCTCTGCACTCTTGAAGATAGCCCTTTCCTACGGCAGGCCCCTTCCGGACGACGTGATGAAGATGATCGACTACATCGACAACCCGGCCCGCCTTGCCGACCTGGTGACCCTCTATATGAACCTGCCGCTGGATGACCAGCAGACCCTGCTGGAGACCATCGATCCGCTGGAGCGGCTCAAAACGGTCTACGCCCACCTGACCAGCGAGGTTCAGCGGCTGCAGATCAAGGGGGAAGTGCAGGCGGAGGTGACCAAACGGGTCGGCAAGACCCAGAAGGAGTATATCCTCCGCGAGCAGATGAAGCATATCCAGGAGGAACTGGGGGATGAGGACCCCCGGAGCGCCGACCTGAACGAACTCAAGAAAAAGGTCATTGCGGCAGGCATGCCGACCGAGGTGCGCAAGGTCGCCGACAAGGAGCTGAAGCGGCTGGAGCGGATCAACCAGTCATCGCCCGAATACACCGTGGCCCGTACCTACCTTGACTACCTGGCGGGCATGCCCTGGCAGACCGGCACCATTGACAACCGGGACATCACCCAGGCGGAAACGGTACTGGACGAGGACCACTACAACCTGAAAAAGGTGAAGGAGCGGATACTGGAGTACCTGGCGGTCCGCACCCTGAAGGAGTCGATGAAGGGGCCGATCCTCTGCTTTGTCGGCCCGCCGGGGGTGGGGAAGACCAGCCTGGGGAAGTCCATCGCCCGTGCCCTGGGGCGGAAGTTCATCCGCGTCTCCCTGGGGGGGATGCGGGACGAGGCGGAGATCCGGGGCCACCGCCGGACCTACATCGGCGCCCTGCCGGGGCGGATCATCCAGGAGATTTTTCGCTGCGGCGCCAACAACCCGGTATTCATGCTGGACGAGGTGGACAAGATCGGGCTCGACTTCCGGGGCGATCCGGCCAGTGCCCTGCTGGAAGTGCTGGACCCGGAGCAGAACTCCACCTTCACCGACCATTACCTGGACCTGCCGTTCGACCTGTCAAAAGTCATGTTCATCACCACCGCCAACCAGCTTGACCCGATCCCTCCCCCCCTCAAGGACCGGATGGAGGTGATTACCCTCTCCGGCTACACCACCGAGGAAAAGGAGCATATCGCCACCCGCTACCTGGTGCCGAAGGAGATCGAGGAGAACGGCCTTGCCGACTACCACCCCCAGTTTCCTCCGGAGGCGTTGCTCAGAATCATCGAAGAGTACACCCGCGAGGCCGGGGTGCGCACCCTGCAGCGCAACATCGCCTCGGTCTGCCGCAAGGTTGCCAAGGAGATCACCCAGGGGAAACCGCCCCGGGAGACCATCAGTGCCGAACTGGTGAGCGAATTCCTCGGCCCGCGCAAGTTTTTCAACGAGGTGGCCGCCGAAGCGGACCGGGTTGGCGTGGTAACCGGCCTTGCCTGGACCGAGACCGGCGGGGACATCATCTTTGTCGAGGCTACCCGGATGAAGGGGAAGGGAGAACTGATCCTGACCGGTTCCCTGGGGGAGGTGATGAAGGAGTCGGCCCGGGCGGCCCTGTCCTTTGTGGAGGCCAATCAGGACGAGTTCGGGATCAGCGGCGACGCCTTTATTGACACCACCATCCATATCCATGTCCCGGCCGGGAGCATCCCCAAGGATGGCCCCTCGGCCGGGATCACCATGGCGACGGCCCTGGTATCCCTCATGACCGGCCGCTTGGCCCGGCGCGATCTGGCCATGACCGGCGAGATCAGCCTCACCGGCCGGGTCCTGGCCATCGGCGGGCTGAAGGAGAAGGCGTTGGCCGCCCGCCGCGCCGGCGTGGTCAGGATCATCGTCCCGGAGCGGAACCGGGTCGACCTGGATGATCTGCCGGAACCGGCGCGGGCCGAACTGACGTTCGTTTTTGTCAAGGATATCCGTGAAGCCCTGGCCGAGGCGCTGGTGTGATCGGCTTTGTGCGGTTGGATGACAGACTGAAGCAGGTCTTTTTCGAGATTCAGTCGTACTTTGCTCTGGCGTGGAGGGCAGTCAGGGGGATGGTCTTTCCTCCTTTCTATTACCGTGAGTTCGTTGCCCAACTGGACCGGATCGGGGTCGGTTCACTCTTCATCGTCTGCCTGACCGGCCTCTTTACCGGCATGGTCATGGCGCTGCAGGCCCTGATCCAGCTCAAGCCGTTCGCTGCCACCAGCTATGTGGGGGGGATGGTTGCCGTGACCATGGTCAAGGAGCTGGGGCCGGTCCTCTCCTCGCTCATGGTTGCCGGCCGGGTCGGATCGGCCATCACCGCCGAGTTGGGGACCATGGTGGTGACCGAGCAGGTTGACGCCATGCGGGTGGAGGGGACCGACATCGTCAAGCGGCTGGTGACGAGCCGGCTGAAGGCAATGCTGGTCGCCATGCCGCTCCTGGCGATCGTCACCGACACGGTGGCGCTCTTCGGCGGCTACGCCATGTCCATGGGGTACGGGATCAATCCGCTCATGTACTGGAAGTCGCTGCCCCAGTTCATGGTGTTTCAGGACCTGATCGAAGGGGTGGCCAAACCGGCCATGTTCGGATTCATCATTGCCATGATGGCGTGCCATGTCGGTCTGAACACCCGCGGCGGCGCCGAAGGGGTCGGTGCGGCGGTGAAGCGGACCGTGGTGCTGGCCTCGGTGCTGATCCTGATCACCGATTTCTTCATGACCAAGATATTCATCGTTTTCAGGGGATAGGACAAGGATGAAGGCGGCCGATACGAGCGGAATCCTGATGGATAAGGTCACCTACAGTGTCGGAGGGCGGCGTATTCTGGAGGAGTTCGACCTCCGTCTTACCCCTGGCGAGAACCGCACCATTCTCGGGGTGAGCGGTGTCGGCAAGACCACCATCCTCAAGCTGATCCTCGGCCTGCTCAGCCCCGATGCCGGCCGGATCTTCATCAACGGCACTGCCATTGCCGGCTTGCGGGAACAGGAGTTGACCACTGTCCGCCGCTGTATTGCCATCGTGTTCCAGGGAGGGGCGCTGTTCGACTCCATGACCGTGGGCGAAAACGTCGGCTACCGTCTCTTCGAGGAAGGGGAGCTGTCCGAGGCGGATATCGAACGGATCGTCCTGGAGAAGCTGGGCTTTGTCGGCCTGGAGCATGCCATCGACCTCTATCCGTCCGAGCTGTCCGGTGGGATGAAGAAGCGGGCCGCCATTGCCCGCGCCCTGGCGGCCGATCCGGAGTATATCTTTTTCGACGAGCCGACCACGGGCCTTGACCCGATCGGGGTCTACAATATCAGGCATCTGATGCTCCGTCTCCAGGAGGAGGGAAAGACCACCCTGATGGTGACCCACGATCTGGAAACCGCCTTTGCCGTCTCCTCCCGCTTCTCCTTTATTCACCAAAGACGGCTCGTCTTTGACGGCAGCAGTGACGAACTCCGCTCAGCCTCCCTGCCGGAGATCAGGGAGTTCTTCGCCCCGACGGAGCAGTCTCTGTTCACTTATCCCAATGGACTGGAAGCGCGGTTATGAAACGTAGTGATACTCTAGGATGGTCGCAGGTAACAACCGGCATCTTCATCGTCGTCGCTTTGCTGCTCTTTGCCGGCGGCGTGCTCCTCATGGGGGACAAGACCAAGATGTTCGTCCCCAAGGGGGAGATAACGCTGGTCATGGTCGATGTGGCCGGTCTGAAGGTCGGGGCGCCGGTCTGGCTGTCCGGGGTGGATGTGGGGATCGTCAAGGATATCCGTTTTGTCGACGCCAGGAAGAGCAACGATGTGGAGGTCCTCCTGGAGATTGAGAATGAGGCGCTGAAGAAGGTGGGCAAGGATTCCCGGATCACCATCAAGACTCGTGGCCTGATGGGGGAAAAGTACGTGGATATCACCCCCAGCCGGCACTATGCGGAGGTACCGGAGACACGGGTCGCCGGCACCGAGGTGCCGCGACTGGACGACGTGATGCAGAAGGCCGGTTCCGCCTTTGACCGGCTCAACGGGATCATGGACAAGATTGATAAGGGGGAGGGTTCCCTTGGCCGCTTTGCCAAGGATCCCAAACTTTACGACAACCTTTCGCGGCTGACAGCGGAGCTGCAGATCGTTACGCACTCAGTGAACCAGGGGCAGGGGACGCTGGGGAAGCTGACCAAAAACAGCGAGCCCTATGACCGGCTCATTGCCATCCTGACCAGGACCGAGGACACCATCAGGGATATCCAGTCAGCCGATGGCACCCTTGGGCGGCTGGTTCATGATCGCCAGCTGTACGACAAGATGGTGGCCGTGGCCGACAAGAGCACCCAGGCGGCCGAGGATGTACGGGAGCTGAACCGGAAGCTGCTCTCCAGCGACAGTACGGTGGGGATGCTGCTGAGTGACCGCGAACTGTACGACAAGGGGGTGGCCCTCATAGAGCGCGCCGACAGTGCGGTCAAGTCGTTCGACGACGTGGCCGGCCGGTTGCGCGGCACGGAAGGGACCGCCGGCCGTCTCATCAACGACCGGGAGGCCTACGACCGGTTAACCCGGATGGTGGAGAGCGTCGATGCCCTGGTAAAGGACATCAAGGAGAATCCGAAACGGTATGTGAAGTTTTCGTTGTTTTAAGAATGGAGTTTGCACTATGAAAAAGAAAGCAGTCGTCCTCTACAGCGGGGGGCTCGATTCTACGACCTGCATGGCCATTGCCAGGATCGAGGGGTTCGAGCCCTACGCCATCAGCTTTGCCTACGGCCAACGCCACAGTGTGGAACTTGAACTGGCCAAGAAGAATGCCCGGCCCATGGGGGCCAAGGACCATCTGGTGGTGGATTTCGACTACCGCCGGATCGGAGGGAGTGCCCTCACCGCCGACATCGCTGTTCCCAAGGAGGGGGTGGGGAGCGACATCCCGGTCACCTACGTGCCGGCACGGAACACCATCTTCCTCTCCTTTGCCCTGGGCTGGGCCGAGGTGCTCTCCGCCTTTGACATCTACATCGGTGTCAACGCCCTGGACTACTCGGGGTATCCCGACTGCCGGCCGGAATACATCGCCGCCTTCGAGGCCATGGCTAACCTGGGGACCAAGGCGGCGGTGGAGGGGAAGGGCCAGTACACTATCCACACCCCGCTTATCCACCTTACCAAGGCGGAGATCATCACCCGTGGGCTTTCCCTGGGGGTGGATTACGGCCGGACCCACTCCTGCTACGACCCCACCCCGGAAGGGTTTGCCTGCGGCCTCTGTGACTCCTGCCGCCTGCGGCTCAAGGGGTTCATTGAGGCCGGGGTCCCGGATCCGGTGAAGTATGTGCGGCGTGACACGTGACGAATGATCGTGAAATGAGAAAGGTGTAACGTGAATCAGAAGAAAGGGAGTGACAGTCAGTCCCCGGTCCCGGATACCCAGTCTCGTCAGCCGTTGCACGACGTGCAGCAGTTGCACGATCCCCGCAACATCCCGATCAACAAGGTCGGGGTAAAGGACATCTCCTACCCGGTCGTGGTCATGGACAAGAACCGGAAGTTCCAGCAGACCGTGGCCCGGATCAACATGTACGTGGACCTGCCCCATCACTTCAAGGGGACCCACATGAGCCGGTTCGTCGAGCTCCTGAACGCTCACCGCGAGGAGATCGCCCTGGACAAGCTGGAGACCATTCTGGGCGAGATGAAGAAGAAGCTCGGAGCGTCCAGTGCCCACCTGGAGATGGAGTTTCCGTACTTCATCGAGAAACGGGCGCCGGTCTCCAAGGCCAAGGGGCTTATGGAGTATACCTGTGAGTTCAACGCTTCCCTTGCGGAGAGCTTCGACTTCGTCCTCGGCATCAGGATACCGGTCACCTCGCTCTGCCCCTGCAGCAAGGAGCTTTCCCAGTATGGTGCCCACAACCAGCGCTCCATCATCACCATCCGGGTCCGCTACCGGGAGTTCGTCTGGATCGAGGACCTGGTGGCGCAGGTGGAGGAGTGCGGCTCCAGTCCGGTCTATTCTCTGCTGAAGCGGGTTGACGAGAAGTTCGTCACTGAGCGGGCCTATGAGAACCCGAAATTTGTGGAGGACATTGTCCGTGAAGTGACCCAGCGGCTCCTGGCCATGGACAACATTACCTGGTTCAGCGTGGAGGCCGAGAACTTCGAGTCGATCCACAAGCATTCGGCCTATGCCGCGATCGAACGGGATAAAAGAAGGAGCGAGGTTCGAGGATAAAGGACCGAGGATAAAGGGGCCGACGAGCATACTGGAATTCCTTTATCCAACTCCTTGCCCTTGTGGATAAGTCTGTTGAAAACTCCTGAAATTGTGGATAACGCTAAATTTTTCATTTTCATTGGAATGGTGGTTTTACAATCGTGTTACACAACAGCGCCCTGATCGTTTTTGCCAAACATCCCACCCCGGGTCGGGTAAAGACCCGGCTGACCCCTCCCCTCACGCCGGAAGAGGCGACCGAACTCTACCGCTGTATGCTCCTGGACACCCTGGCCAAGGTGCGTTCACTCCTGCAGGTGCAACGTTTTCTTTTTTTTCAGGATGAACCGGCGGCGTTCCCGTATTTTCAGGGAATTGCCTCCGACTTTGTGTTGTTGCCCCAGCAAGGGGGCGATCTGGGGGCAAGGATGGCCGGTGCGTTTCGCGAGGTCCTGTCCCGCGGGCACCAACGGGTGGTCATTGTCGGGACTGATGCGCCGGACCTGCCGGTGGACTATCTGCACCAGGCGTTCCGGGCATTGGCTGAGGAGTCGGTGGATGTGGTGTTTGGCCCCAGCTGTGATGGCGGCTACTACCTGCTGGGCCTGAAAGCGCTGCCCGACAGTCTGTTTGGGGGGATTGCCTGGAGCACCGGTACCGTACTGGCGGAGAGTCTGGCACGGGCCGGTGCAGCGGGTCTGCGGGTGCGGCTGCTGCCCGAGTGGCATGATGTGGATACCCCGGCAGACCTGCAGCGGACTGGGTTGGTGCAGGCCGGGAATTGTGCCCCATTGACGCGTGAGTTTGTTCAACGGCTCAGGTTTCCAGGACGCCAACGGCACTCTTTTCCACGATGTCCTCTATGAAGGGCTGGATGCGGTTCCTCCCGGGATCACCATCATCGTGGTGAGCCGGGAGGCGCCACCGGCACGCTTTGCCCGATTGCAGGCAAATGGCAGGATTGAGCTGCTTGGGTGGGAGCAGGTGCGGTTCACGCTCGAAGAGGCGATGGAATTCGTCAAGGCGAGATCGGCCGATGGAGTTGCTGCGGTTGAGTTGTATCAACAGGCCGGAGAGTGGCAGAAGCGGAACTGTTCTGGGAGCTCGGGAGGGATGAAGAGGCCGTGGCCGCATTGGCAAAAGGATGACATTGCCAGTCGGAGGAGCCTGATCTCCTCGTGAAATTTTCGCGGATCTCCGAACAACTCAAGAGGATCTCCGAATGCCTGCAAAGGGTCTATTAAGGCGCCGGAATCGTTTCACCGAATAAACTGCACTGTTGCCGGAAACCCGCTTATAGCAAGTAAAGGTTCAAATTCATGGCGGTCGGAGGTGAGCATAACCGCATCTTCACGCACAGCGAGCACAACAGCAAAACAGTCGGCAAGGGAGATGCGGCCTCGTGCCTTCAGGCTGCCTGCGGCCTTCCAGAACTCCGCATCCATATCGTTCCTGATTACCAGACCGGCTTTATCCAGGTTGGCAAGTAGTTTTTCTGCCGGTTCAAGGCCATAGCAGCGAAGGCAGTCATAATACACTTCACAGATGTTGACGGCGTGAACGAGGCACGTATTACCCCCTGATTCCAGCGCCTGCCGTACCATAACCGCTCCATCCCCATTCTTTATGAGAGCAAGGATGGCGCAGGCATCCAGAACATATCTCATCGCTTAAACTTCCTCTCCTCAAGTTCGATTTCACTCTGCTTTATCCTGGCAAAATCATTGCTTGATGACATCAACGGATAAGCACCGATTATTGCGTCCAGGGCCGTCTTTCTCTGCTCCGCAGGAGAAACCCGATCTGAGGCAACCTGCAACGGGAATGGCAGCCCCTTGCGGTTGCGCACCGCGGCAAAGAATATCTTGATCGCTTCGCTGGTTGTCAGTCCCAACGTGTGAAAAATGGTTTCGACGTCGGATTTCAGTTGGTCGTCGATTCTCATGCTAATGGTTGCGTTCTTCGGCATGGTGAACCTCCTTGTTCATTTAGAGAGGAATTGTACTGCAAAAGTCACACATTAACAAGATAAGGATGCTGTTTGCCGTGGGAACTGTATGCTACCACCAGATCATCAACCAGAGCAGCTGGGGAGAGAGTGTGACACTGGAAGGTGGCTATGCGCCGGGCTTCACTGTCAGGACCGGGGCAAGCCGGGGGATAGGTGCGCTGATCATCACCTGCGGCACACTGGTGGCTGAAGAGGCCTATGAGGCGGCCGTTTCTTTTGAAAAGCTACTTCAACACCTCCACCTCATACCCCACCCCCTCCAAGTGCCCGATAACATCCTGGATATGATCGTACCCCCGGGTCTCCAGCTCCACCAGTACCTCGGTCTTGCCGATGGGGAGAGACTTTGAGCGGCGGTCGTGATTGATGATGGAGATGTTGGCACGGGCAGTGGCGATCTCTGCCGTCAGTCTGGCCAGGGAGCCGGGGGCATCGTCCAGTTCCACCTTCAGCTTCAGGTAGCGGCCGGCGGCCAAGAGACCCCGTTCCACCACGACGGAGATGGTCTTCACGTCGATGTTTCCGCCCGAGAGGAGGCAGACCGTCTTCCCGGAAAGGTTTGAGGCAGCCCCGCTCATGATTGCGGCCAGCGGCACGGCACCGGCCCCTTCCACCAGCAGCTTGGTCCGCTCCAGAAGCCCGACGATGGCCAGGGCGATATCCTCTTCCCCCACCAGCACCACGTCATCCACCAACTGCTGGACGATCGGGAAGGTGTTCGCTCCGGCCCGCTTGACGGCGATGCCGTCTGCCAGGCTGACCGTGAGCGGAGTTTCCACGATCCTTCCCGTTTTCAACGCCAGGCTCATCGACGGCGCCGCTGCGGCCTCCACACCGATGATCCTGACGCCGGGATTGGTCTCCTTGATGGCGGTTGCCACGCCGGCGATCAGTCCTCCTCCGCCGATCGGCACCAGCAGGTTGGCCAGATCGGGAATCTCCTCCAATAACTCCAGGCCGATGGTCCCCTGGCCGGCCATGACCAGCGGGTCGTCGAACGGGTGGACGAACAGGGCGCCGCTCTCGCGGCCGGCCTGAACCGCGGCGGCGTAGGCTTCGTCGAAGTTCCTGCCGGTCAGGACCACGTCGGCGCCGTAGTCCCGGGTGGCAAAGACCTTCTGGGGCGGGGTGGTCTCCGGCATGTAAACCGTGGCCCGCACCCCCAGCAGGTCGGCGGAAAAGGCAACCCCCTGGGCGTGGTTGCCGGCTGAGGCGGTGATGACCCCGCCGGCCAGGGCTTCCTTGGACTGGGCGGTCATGAAGTTCATGGCGCCTCGGATTTTAAAGGAGCCGGTGCGCTGCAGATTCTCGCACTTGAAATAAAGCGGGATACCCAGATGATCGCTGAAGTGGTGGGAGTGGATCAGTTCGGTGCGGCGCACCCGCTTCTTCAGGCGGTATTCGGCCTCATGGATGAGGCTGTAGGTAAGCGATGTCTGATCGGTCATGGGGATTTAGTGGCTGTGGCCGTGCTGGTGGTCATGGCGGCAGCCGCCGCCGTGGGGGTGATGGTCGTGGGGATGATCGTGGCCATGTCCCGCCCGGGGACGGTGGCGCATCTCCTTGATGACCGGGCCTTCGACGCACATGGTGCACTCCACCTGCAGGGTGGTGTGGGAGATATGGTATTGCTCGAACAGGAGTTCCTCTATGCGGCGCAGTACCCCGGCCTGTTCACCCTTGAACTCGGGCTTCACGTCCACATGGGCGGAGAGGGCGAGGATATGGGAGCAGATGGCCCACAGGTTCAGGTGGTGGACATCGTTCACCCCCTCCACACTCCTGATGGTATCGGCAACGATGGTGCCGGACATTCCCCGCGGCACCCCTTCCAGGAGAATATGGGCCGAATCGCGGATGACCCGCCAGGCCCCCCAGAAGATGACGCAGCCGATCCCGACGGAAATGACTGCATCCAGCACATACCAGTGGGTATAGTACATTACCACCCCGCCGATGATGACGCCGACCGAGGCGGCTGCATCTCCCAGTACGTGGAGGAAGGCGCTGTGTACGTTCAGGTCGTCGTGGGAGTGCTGATGCAGGGCGCCGGCGGCGATCAGGTTCATAACCAGGCCGATCAGGGCGATGACGAACATGGGAACGCTCTTCACCTCCTGGGGGGCGCCGAAGCGGCCCCATGCCTCGTAAAAGATGCCGATGGCGATGAGGAAGACCGACGCGCCGTTGATGAACGAGGCAAAGACCTCGGCCCGGTGCCAGCCGAAGGTCCGGGTATCGCTGGTTGGAAAAGAGGCGAGCTTGATGGCGCCGAGCGACAGGAGCAGGGCGAACAGGTCGAGAAAGACGTGGGCTGCATCGGAGAGCAACGCCAGGGAGTTGGTCCAGATGCCGCCGATCACCTCGGCCACCAGGGTCAGGGCGGTCAGGACGATGGCCCAGGTGAAGCGGCCGGCAATGCTCTTGTCCAGATGTTGGTCAGCGTGCATAAGGTCAGGCACGAGGTACGAGGATCAAGGCGCGAGGAGATCGAGTTACCCCATGCCTTATCTTCGTGCTGCTCGCCTCCGGTTAGAAATCAATGGCCGCTTTCAGGGTATAGATCGGTCGTACTGCATATTCGATCTCGCCGGTTACCTTGATGAACGGCAAGATGGTGATCTTGGCGCCGACAAAGCCGCGGGGGAGCCAGACTTTCTCCTCAGAGAGGGACTTGCCCCCGTTTACCGCCGGTGAGAAAGTTGCCAGGTTTCCCTCCGCTTTGCTGTCCACCCAGACCAGACCGGCGCCGGCATAGGGGGTGATGATGGCGAACCCCTTACTGATATTGGCGTCGATGCCGATGGTCTGCAGATCCAGGTCGTTTACCCCGGCCAGTTTCGTATAGCTGGCCCGAACGCCGAGGGCCGGGGTCACCGCGGTTCCCTCCAGGATTGCCTTGCTCACCTCGAAGCCATAGATCTTTACGTTGCTGTCCGGGACGTAGCTGTACATTGCCCCTACGTCAATGCCGAACGGGAGCCCCTTGCGCGCCCGCAGGCTGGGAATATAGAGGTACGATGGGGCATCGTTGCCCAGGGCGGCCTTCCAGTACTGACTATCGCTCTTGATGTCGATGATGGAGACTTCCGCCCCCAGGTCGAAACCGGTGATGCCGAGCGATGCGGCCGGAGCCGCGTTACGGTACGCCAGGGCCGCGCCTGCCTCTTTGCTCAACTCCTTGAACTGGCTCTGGACGAGGCCGGAAGAGAAGCGGATATCACGGGCGCCGGCGACCGAGGCGGCCAGAAGAGTGCCACCGATGATGAGGCTGGAAAGCATACGTTTCATAATTAAATCCTCCTGCTGCGATTGAAATGACGAAGACAGTGTGAAGGAAGTGTACCAGAGCATTCCCGGACGGTCAACGTCGGAGGGCCTTGCCAGGGGCCGCGCTCCTTGCATTTTCCGGGTTCTGCTGGTATTGTTTGGGCACATTAACCTGGAGGTGTATTCCATGTCGTCCCACTATCGGCTTCTCATTCTCGGCTCCGGCCCTGCCGGCTATACGGCAGCCATTTACGCGGCCCGTGCCAACCTGCAGCCAGCCCTGATCACCGGCCTTGAGCAGGGTGGCCAGCTGATGACCACCACCGATGTGGACAACTGGCCCGGCGATGTGGACGGTGTGCTGGGACCGGAACTGATGGACCGGATGCGGCGCCATGCCGAGCGTTTCAATACCCGGATCATCAACGACTATATCAGCAAGGCGGACCTGCAGCAGCGTCCCTTCGTCCTTACCGGCGAGTCAGGGACCTACACCTGCGACGCCCTGATTGTCGCCACCGGCGCCACGGCCAGGTACCTGGGGCTGCCATCCGAGGAGCGGTTCAAAGGGAAGGGAGTGTCCGCCTGTGCCACCTGCGACGGTTTTTTCTACCGGGGCAAGCCGGTGGCGGTCATCGGTGGAGGGAACACGGCGGTGGAGGAGGCGCTCTATCTCTCCAACATCGCCAGCCACGTGACGGTGGTGCACCGCCGCGACCGGTTCCGCTCCGAGAAGATGCTGGCCGACAAGCTGATCGAAAAAACCCGGGGCGGCAACGTCACCATCGAGTGGAACCATGTCCTGGGCGAGGTCCTGGGGGACGACGGCGGCGTGACCGGCATCCGCATCCGCCATACCAGCGGTTCCACCAAGGATATCCCGGTCCATGGCTGCTTTGTTGCCATTGGCCATCAGCCGAACACCCATCTGTTCGAGGGACAGCTGGAGATGGACAACGGTTACATCCGGACTCAATTAGGGTGCGAAGGGTTCTCCATGGGGACCAGTATCCCCGGGGTTTTTGCCGCCGGCGATGTGCAGGACCAGATCTACAAGCAGGCGATCACCTCGGCCGGCGCCGGCTGCATGGCAGCCCTGGATGCGGACCGGTATCTGGAAAGCGTAAAAAGCGGTGACTCGTGACTGGGAAAACCTTGAACTTTGAACCTTGAACTTCACGAGGCGGCCGTGCGCATTGACGATGAACTCCCCGCCAGGGGGATCGAGAAGAAAGGGAAGGGAGTGCCGGCCCGCAAAGCGGGGTCCGTGGTCACGACCCTTTTTGGCCGTACCCTGCAGCGGCAGGAAGATGCCCTGGACGATTACCAGAAGGAGCTCAAGGAGCTGAAGCGGGAGATCGACCGGGTCGGCGATGCCCTGGACCGGGACCCGACCATGGCCAACTTCAAGGCTTTCCGAGGGCTTCTTTCCCAACTTTCCCGCAAGGTTTTGTCCAACGCCTACAAGCTTGAACTGGTGAGCGGTCCGTCCAGTCCCCGCGTGCACGAGATCGTTGCCACGATCGACCGGGAGGCGGATGAGCTCTACCGCCTGATCATGGCCGAGCAGAAAGACCACATGAAGATCACCGACAAGATCATGGAGCTGAAAGGGCTGGTGATCAACTTCTTCCTGTAGGGGCGGGCTTGAAACCTGCCCCTTTTTTGTGCCAAGGAGACCGATAGATGCTTGCCAAGGTTCTCAGCTCCGCCCTGCACGGCATTGATGCCATTACCGTCGCCGTTGAGGTGGATATCGCCCAGGGGCTTCCCCAGTTTGCCACGGTAGGGCTGCCGGACGGGGCGGTGAAGGAGAGTAAGGACCGGGTCAAAGCGGCACTGAAGAACAGCGGCTACGATTTTCCGGCACGGAGGATAACGGTCAATCTGGCGCCAGCCGACATCAGAAAGGAAGGCGCGTCTTTCGACCTTCCGATTGCCATCGGTATCCTGGCGGCAACCGGGGTAGTAAAGGAGGGGCGCCTGGGTGACTATCTCCTGGTCGGGGAACTTTCCCTGGACGGGAGTATCAAGCCGGTGCGCGGCTGCCTGCCGGTCGCGGTAGCCGCCAGGCAAAAGGGGTATGCCGGTGTCATCCTGGCACGTGATAACGCTTCCGAGAGTGCCGTGGTCGAAGGAATAGTCGTCATCGGCGTCAGCGAACTGGCCGAGGTGGTACAGTTCCTGAATGGTGAGCTGGAGATCGAACCGCACCGGGTGGACGTGCAGGAGCTGTTTCGCCAGGAATCGGTCTATCACGAGGATTTTGCCGAGGTCAGGGGACAGGAGCACGCCAAACGGGCACTGGAGGTGGCCGCTTCCGGAGCGCATAATCTCCTGATGATCGGTCCGCCCGGTTCGGGCAAGACCATGCTGGCCCGCAGGATTCCGACCATTCTGCCGAAGATGTCGTTTGCCGAGGCGATCGAAACCACCAAGCTGTACAGTATCATGGGGCTCCTGGACCGGGAGCGGGCGCTGATCGCCCAGAGACCGTTCAGAAGGCCCCATCACACCATCTCCGACATCGGATTGATCGGTGGCGGCAATACGCCGAAACCGGGCGAAGTCTCCCTTGCCAACCACGGCTTGCTTTTTCTGGACGAGATGCCCGAGTTCAAGAAAAGCGTTCTCGAAGTGCTCCGGCAGCCGATGGAAGATGGCCGGGTGACCATATCCAGGGCGCTCACCTCCATTACTTATCCCGCCCAGTTCATGCTGGTGGCGGCATTGAACCCCTGTCCCTGTGGCTACAGCGGTGATCCGGCCCATACCTGCTCCTGCACGCCACGGGAGATCCACCGTTACCGCACCCGCCTTTCGGGACCACTTTTGGACAGGATCGATATTCATATTGAAGTGCCGGCGGTCAAATATCGCGAACTGGTCGACAGGCAGGAGGGGGAAAGCTCCGCGGCTATTGCTGCCCGGGTCGAACGATCCCGTGTCATACAGCGGGAGCGGTTCAGCGGTACCAAAGTCCACAGCAACGCCCAGATGCCCCCCCGCTTCATCCGCAAATTCTGCGAGCTCGATGCCGCCGGCAACCGGATGCTGGAGATGGTTACCGACCGTCTCGGCCTCTCCGCCCGTTCCTACACCCGTATCCTCAAGGTTGCCCGCACCATTGCCGACCTGGACGGTGCCGAAAACATCCGCGAGCAGCACCTGGCCGAGGCGATCCAATACCGGAGCCTGGATCGGAAGACGGTCTGAAACCCGTATCCCACGGTCATGTCCTACTGCATATCGAACCCTCCTGCATGTGGGGGTAAGTCGTGTGATATCTGCCTTGTTGTCGGGATGTTACAATATTTTGGCAAGTTAACTGTCGCGTGTAGGTTGATCTCCCCTACTGAGAATGTCCATATTGTCCAATACATAAAAAAGAAAAAAACTGACTGTCAAGAAAGCCCACACGTAGTGGCCGTTTCTGAACACGGCCACCTATTCCACACAACAGCTCATCCGACCGATATCCCGCCGGAAGGCCTGGGCTGCCATCTTTATCCCTTCACAGTAGGTGGGGAAGATGTGGGTCGTCTCGATCAGGTCGTCGATGGTGAGCCCGAACCGGATCGCCAGGGTGGCCTCGTGGATCATCTCCGCCGCATGTGGGGCGAGGATATGGACCCCCATGACCTTCCCCGTCTCGTGGTGGGCCACCATCTTCACCAGTCCCCTCGTGTCGTTCACGGCAAGGGCCTTCGGCACCTGGCTCAGTTGAACGGTCCGGCAATTACAGGTGCCGTAGCGGGCCATGTACTGGGCCTCCGTGAGCCCCACCCCGGCCACCTCCGGATCGGTGAATATGGCGAAGGGGATGGAGCCTAAGTCCATCGTCTTTCGTGCCCCCGTGAAGGCGTTTTCCACCGCCATCTTCCCCTCCCTGGCAGCGACGGTCTCCAGGCAAATGTGGCAGACCACGTCGCCGGCGGCCCAGATATGGGGGATGTTCGTCTGGAGATGCTCATTCACCTTGATGTTGCAACCCTTCTCGGTCTCGATGCCGATTCCCTCCAGGTTCAGCCCTTCAATGTTGCCGATAACGCCGGTAGCCACCAGGATATCTTCCCCTTGGACCGTCATTTCCTTGCCGTCCGTCTCGACGACAACCTCCTTGAACGCGCCATTCCTGCGCACCCTGCGGATATTGACCCCCGTGTGGAAATCAATCCCTTCGGCTTCCAGGTAACCGCACAGGGCTTCACATATCTCCGGCTCGGACATGGCGGCGATCCTCCTCGCCACCTCGACGACCTTCACCTTAGTGCCGAAGCGGGCAAATATCTGAGCGAACTCCAGCCCCAGCGGACCTCCACCCAGGACCACCAGGGAGGAGGGGAGCCTTTGTAACGACAGCACCTCCCGGTTTGTTACGTAGCCTGTCTCCGCAAGCCCCTCGATGGGGTAGACCCTGGTCCGACAGCCGGTGGCGATAAGGATATGTTCTCCCTCGATTTCCCTGCTTCCTGCCCGGACGATCCGCTCGGATGCAAAGGAACCTTTCCCGTCGATCCATGTAACATGTTTGAACCCCGTCAGGACATCCTGATAGTTCCTCCGACGGGCTTCCGTAATAAGGAGGTCCTTGTCCGCCATGGCCTTCCCGAAGTCGAAGGCGGGCGGGATGGATGTGATGGAGGCGAAGCGGGGATTGCGGATTGCGTGCAGTTCTCCGGCTACGGCCAGAAGGTGCTTGGTGGGCATGCACCCCACGTTCACGCAGGTCCCCCCCATGGGAAGACCGTCGTTGATGATTACCGTCCTGATGCCGAGGCGGTCCGCCTCCGTCGCCGCCGCAAAGGCTGTAGCGCCTCCTCCCAGAATAATCAGATCGTACCGTTCCATGCTCTCCTCCTTTTCTCTCCGGCAGGCTACCGGAGGAAATCTTCAAAGATCATCCTGCCATGACGCAACGCTTCGTCGAGCGTGTAGGTCTCGCCGTTCGCCAGTTTGGGGTTCTGCTCTTGCCATCTCGCCAGATGTTCCACGGAGCAGAAGAAGTTGATGTATGGGCAGCAGGTTTCGGCCGTGCAGCCGCATCGTTCCCGTTCGCTCACAAACTCCAGCATCCCTTTCGGCTTGCGGGAATCGATCGTGCCGTTTTTCACGGCCACCTCCGTTTCCCCTTCGCACCAAGGGCACCGGGAGAGGATAATGATCGGCTCGTTCAGCATGAAGTGGATACCGAAGGCGTCCGTGGCGCAGAGGGCGTGCACCCGGCGGCCATTGGCGAAAACAACCCGGTGGCGCGTTTCCTGGGCCGAGAAGGGATAGGCGGAGACGATATCTCCCTCTTTTCTCGTCAGGATATCTGCCAGTTCAAGTTTTTCTACGGTGCGGTTAACGAATTCCATTGAAGCGAGGCCCATCTCCTCCCCGATCTCTCGCAGGGAAGGGGCCTTGCCGGTACCTGCAAGCTTCCGCAGGATAAATTTCCTGATTTCGTCTTCTACGGGGTCGAGCTTTGCCGCCGCTCTCCTCCCACGTACCGATTCACCGATCCGCTCAATAAGTCCGGCCAAGACTTCCTCCTCTTTCGTCATGTCGGGCGAAGTTATTCTGCGTACTCCCCGGCGCGGGGATCACCGCGTCTGCTTTCTCTCGATGACTTTCCCCGTATACGTGCCTGCCTTCTGCACCGCTTGCTCAAGCGCCTTGTCGGTCACCGCTTCGTCTACGGCAAGCCGGGCCTTCTTATCATCGAAGGAGACCTTGACACTCTTGACCCCCGCGACCTTTTCCAGCGACTTCCTGATCGCCAGCGGGCAAAGCTCGCAGGTCATCCCCTTGATATCCATCACCACCTGCTGCGCCGCCAGGACGTACCCGGCCGTCAGAAGCAGAACCGCAACCACTACCGTTCCAATTACCCTTTTCATAATCTCGTTTCTCCTTTTCAGCTATAGAGGCATAGTATGATCGTCTTGGAAAAAGCCGCCAGAAGGACCACCACCAGGCCAATCCAGAATATCCAGCGGGAGATGCGCCTGATGCGGACATCCGCAGGACAGGCACAGTCTGATTTTTTCAGGTAGAGCTTCCAGAATGAATAGCCGACCATAACGCCCGCCAGCCCGAGGAAGTAGGGGCGAAACTGCTCCATGAACGACAGCTTCCCGAGAAAGGCGAAGGAAGCACCGAAGAGCACGAAGATCACGGGACCGATGCAGCACGTTGCCGCCAGAAGGGCCGCCGCCATTGCCCCGAGGCTTGTCACGGTTTCCTTTTTCATCTCAGATATCCTCCCTTGCTTGTTCAACGTCATTTACAGCAGCCACCCGGACCGCAGCATTCCTTGTCATCACCTTTCGATTTCGGAGCGCTCGCCTCGACGCCGAACCGGGCATAGGCCGCCTGGACGACACCTTCGACCGTTCCGAGACAGCAGCTCCCCAGCGGGTTTTTTGTCTCGCAGGAGCACCCCTCCTCCGCCATCCTTCGCCTGATGTCGGCAACGACCGTGCTCTTCCCGGTCCGTTCAACTTCGTCGAAGATTTCTTCCATGCTATGGCCGAAGCAGTAGCAGACCGGTCTCGGGGGAGAGGACTCTTTCACTCCGACCCGTACCATCAGGTCTGCCCTGGAAAAGGTCCGGCTACTCTCTTCCGTGAAGTAGACTGTTTCACACCCCATTGAGCCGCAAAAATAGTAGCGGCTGTCGCCGATCAACACCTGCTTTTCTGGCCGAAGCAGGGAGCGGAGGGTGGTTTCCTTGACCTGTTTCCCGCTCATGCCACATTCAGGGCAGAAGATTTCATTCATCACTTTGACTCCTTTGGGCTTCAAGATGCGAGAATTGATGGGAGAAGGAGGGGGAAATCCCCCTCCTTCCGGACATCACGGCAACGGCTGACCAAGCCCGGCCGCTCTCAGGGTCGCCTCATCGGGTCCCCCTTTGGCGCAGCAGGCAGCAAGCCTGCCGTCGATGGTAACGGCCGGGACCGACCGGACACCGAGGCTTTTCGCCCGTTTTGCGACTTCGGGGTCCTTCATGTCGAGGATGGTCACCTCGCAGGATGGGCAGGCGGTCCTCTTCACGAGGTTCACCGTCTCATCGCACGCTGGGCAGCCGGCGCTGAAGACGTCGATTTTTCTCTTGGCGTTCATGATATCACCTCCTTTCCGTGTAACTATTTGACTCCCCCATTCCATGAGGCACAGGCAGGGCAAGAGCCGCTTCCCTCCTTGCGTAGCGGCCAGGAGTTCCAGAGCGAGGCAGACGTCAGCAGGGCAATCCCCGCATACAAGGCTGCTTCGGAAGCGAAGAGGAACTTCCCGATGAGCAGAATGAGGGCCGCAACGGTCCCCATGGTGAGCGGTCCGTATCCGCGCCTGTTCTTCGCCCGCAGGCCCAGAGACACGACTGCCGGGATGAGGAACAGGGCGGTCAGGGGGAGCAGATAAAGGCTGTAGTTGACAAAGCCCAGGCCCAGTGAGCTGAAGACCCCCGCATAGGCGGGCCAGCAGGCGGGGCAGGTAAGCTTCGGAAGAAGCGCCAAGCCTATCCCCGGAAGCATGGCCACTGTCCCGCGCCAGCCGGTCCTGCCGGCATCCGTTGTTGCGGAACCCGCTGCCTCTTCCTTTGCCGGTAAATGTTCACTCCTCGGCATCGTCTTCCTCCTTGGCCTCCAGCGCCTCCAGAATCGGGCATTCTCCGGCAGAGCCGCTTCCGCTGCATGACGCGGCCAACTCTGCCAGCACCTCCCTCATTCTCTGAAGGGTGCGGATCTTGCCCTCGATATCGGCGATCTTCTCCTCCGCCCGCATCTTTACGTCGCCGCAGGTGGTGTCGGGGCCAACCCTGAGGGCGAGAAGCCCGGCAATCTCCCTGAGGGTGAAACCGAGACCCTGCGCCTTCCTGACAAACCGGACACGGGCAACCGTCTCCTCCGGGTATTGCCGGTACCCCGACTCCCGGCGCGGCGGCGGAGGGATCAGCCCCTGCCGCTCGTAGTAGCGGACCGTCTCTATCTTCACTCCAGCCTGTTGTGCCACTTGACCGATGGTCAGCCCTTTCATACACACCTCCCTGACAGAAAGATAAACCCTGTACCAAGGTATAGGGTCAAGAGAAATTTGTAATCAGGTTTTTCCCTTGATACGGCACCCTATAAAATATGTTTTTTACCAACCGGTTGGTTTAATGGGCGGATAAAAGACGATGTCAAAGGGTGAAGCGACAAGGGAAAAAAATCTGGAAACGGCGGCCTAGCTTATCCACCGCAGGGGATTCGGGGCCACCAGTATCAATTACCTCATTACCAAAAAGTCCGAAAAAATGCGGCGTGATTTGATGAGAACAGCGGCGGGTCGTTTTTCAATATCGCCGCCACCGAAGTATGCCGCTTGAATTCGTTGGCCAGGAACAGCCGAACTTCTTTCCGGTCCCATCCATGGGGATGACGAAAGGCGGTGTAGAGTGAAAGATCCCCATCGTAGAACGGCTCGGTTTCATGCCGGGCAGCTTCGTCACCGGCTATGGGCATATTGAAGATCGCCAGGTTCATGAAGCCGATCGCCTCCCGGTGGCGGACGACAAACTCCAGGGTCCGCCTGGCTTCGGTCAGCGTTTCGGCCGGTGTGCCGAAGAGCAGGTAGAGATAGACCGCTATTCCCGCCCGCTGCAGGTTCGTCAGTATCCGCGACGCCTGACCGAGGTCGATTCCCTTTTGGAGCTGGTCCAGCACCCCCTGGTCGCCAGATTCAAGCCCCAGTTTCAGCATCACACATCCCGAGCGCCTGAGTGCAAGGCAGAAATCTGCATCCGCTAACTCCTCCTCGAATCTGGCGAACCCGTACCATGGTGCCGGTGGCGGGTCTGCTGCCAGCGCCCGCATCAGTGCCGGACTGATGGCGTTGTCCAGCAGGTGGATGAGAACCGGCCTGGTCCGTGCGGTCAATTCGTGCAGGTCGGCCAGGGCACGTTGCACCGGGACCGGCCGGTAGCGGTTCCCCTCCGCCAGTTCGGGGCAAAAGGAGCAACGGTTCCAGTAGCAACCACTGGCGCTGCTGTAGGGAAGAATGAATCCCGGTGACAGGTACTCGTGATGGGGCAGGACGCTGTAGTCCGGCGTAACGTGACGGTCGGGCAGACCGTCAACCCCGAACAGTGAGAGCAGTGGGCGTTCACCGGGACCGGCAACCAGTTGGTCGACAAGATTGCCAAACGGGTTCTGCCAGCCGGGCCGCTGCAGCCAGGAGGTTGCCAGCCCGCCGCCAAGAGAGATGCGTAATGCAGGGAACTCGCTTCTGATAAAACCGATCATGGCGAATGTGCAGAGCGCCTGGCTCAGGTAGTTCAGGGAAAATCCCACCACGCGGACCGGTGCATGGGTGGCATCAGCCAGAATGTGCCGCAATCGTGCGCTGAACCAGCGGAAAAAGGGGTTCTGTTCCGGGTGCTGTGCCGCTTTAACAAGATCGCTGCTGCGCAGGGGCGAGAGTTTTTCATGCTGATAATCGGCCAGCCCGAGGGTTGTTCCACTTCCACGGGCGGCGACGGCCAGGACGCGATTGACCTCCCTGACGGCCCGGCTGTAGCGGTCAGGTGAGCGATAGGTCTCACGGTCGTATAGTGCGGCAAGGTTGCGTGCGAGGTTTTTTCCGGCCCTGCGGGTCCAGGTGTCATTTGCTGGCAGCGGCTGTTTCATGAGCCAGAGCTGGCCTTCGAGGTTGGCGTCCAGCACCCGGCAGGGAATGCCGTGAGCGTGCAGTGCAGATGCAAGTCTGGCTATGCCGGCCGGCGGCTCGCATGCTTTGGCAATGGGGGGGAAGATGAGCAGCATGGCGGCATTATGCGCCATGCGTGCCGTTCGATCAAGCGCATTCCCGGCGCAGGAAAGGGCCTCGGGACATCGTCCCAAGGCCCTTCCGACCATCTAAAACGACAGTTTCTACTCAGTTATGACCGGCCTGCCGTCAGACTCGATGGCCACACTGGCCTTCAGGTAGCGTGCCGGGATTCCCTTTTCCTTGAGGATGTCGAAGGCCATTTCAGCCCTGGTGCCGGTAGAGCAGTGGATGATGAGCGGCTTCCCGGAAGGTATCTCCGCGAAACGCCGGGCCATCTCTTCGGCCGGGATGTTCAGCGCTTTGGGGAGATGCCCCTTGGCGAACTCTTCACTGCTGCGGGCGTCGACGATGAGGGCCGACCCTTTTGATACCGCGGCTTCGAATTCCTTGATGCCGATTTCGCCGGCCCCGAGCTTGCGGACGTAGGTGATCGTCGTCGCTGCCGGCCCCTTTGCCAGTTCGTTGCCTGCTGCCTGCCAGGTCGCGGTTCCGCCGGGGAAGACGGTTGCATTTGTGTATCCCCAGTCGCGCATCTGTTCCAGGGCCGCGCTGAGTTCTGCGTCCTGCTCGCAATAGAAGACAATCGGGGCACCCTTGTAGGCCGGGAACTGCTGTTCGCTTGCCGCCAGTTTGGCCGAAGGTATATTGACCGCCCCGGGGATATGGCCTTTCTGTACGGCAGCCGGATTGCGGAGGTCGATGAGGACGATATTGCCCGATTTCACGAAGCCCGGGCTGGACTCGGTGGCTCGCTCGGATTTTCTCCACCCCGGCTCACCCTCGGGAAAGACCCGTACATCCTGGAAACCTAACTTTCTGGCCAGGGCCGCCGATTTCGGGCTGAGCACGCAGGAGAGACCGCCGCAATAGAACACCAGGGTCTTGTTCCTGTCGGTCGGCAATAGTTTTTCGCCATTCTTCTCCAGTTCGTTGAATGGGATGGAGATGGCTGACGGCAGATGCCCTTCGTTGAATTTTCCCGCCGGCCGGGAGTCGATCAGCAGGTAGTTGCCGGCGGCAGGTCCTCTGCGGATCAGTGCATCCAGCTCTGCCGCCTGGATGCGCTTCACCCCTTCCGGCAGTGGCGCAATGAATTTGCTGATGCTCCTGGCCCGGTTCTCCGCGCCGTTGCCGCTGTAATCGACCGTGATCACCTCATCGGGAAGAATGTCCGTTGCCGACGCTGCGTTCTTGAACTGGGTATCCTTGTCATACTTGAAGACGACAACCCCCTTCTGTTCCACCTCTACGGCAATGGTTCGGGATGATTTGGAAACGGCCTTGACCTTTCCCTTCAACTCTTCGGCTGCGGCAGCATTCACTGCCAGGGTGAGCATGGTGCCGATTGCAATCAATGTAACCGCTTTTTTCGCCTTGGACACGCGTCCTCCTACTTGTGTTGACATGAATGGGATATGCCGGTTCCCACCCGAAAGCCCCGGATGGGAACCGGCGGTATGATTACCACTCCTCTTTCTGCTTGTTCACCAGTTTTTCAAAATAGATCTCGGCGTTGGTAAGTTTCCGGATCTCTTCATCCGTATACCCCAACTCCTTGAAGTTCAGTACACCATTGACCGCATGGCAGTTGGTGCAGGTGAGTGCCTTGGTCCTGGTCGTCAGATGGTTGCTGCCGAAATAGACCGTCTGCCAGCCGGGAACGGGGTCATAGCTGGTTATGCCGAGGGTTTTGGCCGCGGAGGCAATGCCGGCCAGCGTGTCGCCGGTGGCCATGGGGGGGGCGAAGTCCATGGACAGCAGGTTGCCGGTTTTCTTGTCAAAAAAGGCCTTACCCTGGAAAATCTTGAACGGGTAGATCTTGCTGGCCTTATCGCCGCGGTTCCCCTTGGGGCCGATGAAGTGGGGGGTATTGACGACCGTCTTGTTGTACCACGCATAGACCGGCACAGTCTCATTGGCCTCCTTGCGCAGGGTGGTCGGCTCGAAGAACTTGTCCGGCCCTTGCTCCCACTTGGTAAAATCCTTGGCCATGGCGCCGCCGGTGCGGGGAATGTGGCAGGTCTGGCAGGCGATGCGCGCCGTGTGGCGGTTGTAATCGGCGTCCTTGTGGGGGGCTTCGCCGTGACAATCCAGACAGGAGAGGCGCAGACCGTCATTGGCCCAGTTGTTCGGGTCGTAGCCGGTCGGTATCCTGTGGCCATTTGTCTTGTGGCAGTCCACGCAGACCATCCCCTTGGCCGCGTGCAGGTCGGTATCCTTGGTAAAGGCGAAGCCGCGCTTGATGAGCACCCCTCCGCCGGCCGACTCGTGGCAGACCATGCAGTTTTTCACCGTCGGCTTACCGATGGCGAGCGCCGCCTTGGTGCTCCTATCCTGTCCCATGACTACCCGCCCCTGGTCGTCCTTGAACGGTTTTCGCTGCCGGAAGTCGTAATCGGTCGAATGGCAGACCAGGCAGTCTACGGATTTTTCCGCTTCCGGGCCAGTGCTGCCGACATCACTCAGGTGATTACCGGGATGGCACGTGTTGCAGCCGGAAAACTTGGACTTGCCGGCGGCATTCTTGGGGATTTCCTTCAGGTTGTTGACGATATCGTTCCCATTGCACATGGTGTAGATACGGTTCAGCATGCCGTATTCCCTGTTCGGGTCGATACCTTCAACGTTGTCGATTTTCGAGGAGTGTTTCCAGTGAACGGTGGAGAGGAACTCCTTGGCCTTGCCGGTGTGGCACTGCTCACAGGTTTCCGGACCCTTGTAGCCGCTCTTCGCAATTTCCTCCTTGCCGGGGTGCTCCTTGGGAGCGGCCAGGGCCGAGGTCGCCAGTAATCCCACGGCAAGGCAGGTAATGGTTGCTGCTAACCGTTTCATAAGAATCCTTTCTTGGAACAATTTTATATATTGATATTGCTATAATTGGATGTCTGCCGCCAAAAAGAAGCCCCCGGGTGGTTCCCGGGAGCTCCCGTTGGTATCAACAGCCGGCGGTTTTACGGAACAGCTTGCTGTTATTCTTGCCGTCGATCGGTTCGAACTTGCAGCGGATTTCGTCGCCTTCGACAATCCGGTGGTCCTTGAACTTGTCGAGGGTCAGGTCGTCGGTGACGATGATTACCACCGACTCTCCGCTCTTGTTGTCCTTGAGGGTTACGGTTGCCGTTTTGGCGTCCTTGCCGGCAATCTCGATCTTTGTTATCACGCCGACCATCTTGATCTCTTCGGCGGAGGCCTGACTGCTTATGGAGAAGATTCCCAAGGCTACCAGGGTTACCAGAACCAATATTGATACCAGTCTTTTCATGATTCAACTCCTTCTGTTAGTGTTGCTTAATTCTACCAAGTGCAATCGAAACTGCAAGCAGGCTTTTCGTCCTAGAACTTGACCTCGAAGGTGCCATAGATGTTCTGGGCGCTCTTGAGCGGTGCGAGCAGTTGCATCTCGGCACCGGTCAGGTCGGATATCCTCTGGGGTGCGCCGACCCAGTTGTTGCTGCCGGTGTACTCGAAATCGTAGTACTGGTAGCCGACCCGGAAAAAGGTCTTGGATAGATACGAAGAGATCGGTTTCAGGTTCAGTTCCTGGATGATGTACCCTTCGTATACATTGCCGCGGGTCCCGACTTTGCTGGTCCAGATGTCGTCGGCAGCCGGAGCGAAGGTTATCCAGTTCCTGGAGCCGTGGTTGTATTCGAAGCCGAGTTTGGTCTTGGTCGGCAGGTCATAGCGGGCACCCACATAGGCGGCCCAGCCGGTCTTGTCGGTCGGGGCTTCGGGATTGAAGAACCGGCCGGTCATGAGCCCCTGGAAGCCGGCATTGGCCGAAACGTTGTCGTTCGGGTGGGTGAGGCTCAGCCCGAACTCGGTAAAGAAGTTCAGGGTTCCCGGCCCGACGTTTTTCAGGGTGCTCATGACTCCGGTGCCGAACCAGTCGATATCCCCCAACTGTACGGCCGGCGCCGTGTTGCCGAAATAGGTGTTGTTCATGACCGGAAAGTCGAAGATATTGTAGCCGTGGTTCCACTGCAGATGAATCCGGAGAGGATCGGTATCGATGGGGATGACTGCAACGCCGAGCATGTCAGTGTCGCGTAGCGTGTTCCCAACCGGTTGCGAGATCCCGGCCTCGAAGCCACGGCCGTAGCAGATCTTGGCGTAGGCGCCGGGAAGGGCATCGATATCAGGAGCCCAACCGAGGGTCATGCCGTCAAAGGCATAATCCACCAGCAGTGACGGGGTGCCGCCGTTGCCGGGTCGTTCGTTGTTCAGCCGCAGGTTGCTCGGAACACCGTTGGTGGAGGGACGTCGGCCGACGGAGATCCAAACCGGCTCACCGGCGATGTTGGCCCAGGTGGCATAGGCCCGGTCGACCCCGAGAAAGTCGCTGGACGGGACATGGCCGATGGTACCGTCGAAGACGCCGACCCGGTCGGCGAAGAACGGCGTCCCGCCACTGCCGGTGACGGCGCTGTCGTTGTCGGAGCCGAAGGTCTTGTACATGAGGAGGCGGACGTTAACCGTCACATCCTGGGTGGCCTTGGCGTGGAGATCGAGGCCGAGCCGGTTGGTGTAGAGGGTGTCGTTGCTCGGTTTGGCGGCCGGTATCGACTTGGCAAAGCCTTGCAGCGCTCCCAGCATGGTCGCGTTGTTGCCGAGGAACGTCTGCGCCCCGCTGACGGTTGATACCTGCTTCATGCTGTTGGCGAAGTTCAAGAAGGCGGCTACCTGTGGACCGGCAGCGACGGGCGAGGCTATGAAACTGTTGTTCATCTGCTGCTGGGCGTTGTTGAAGGTGGCATTCACGTCAACATACGGCTTTGACTCCCCCCGCAGGCTGTCCACCCGAAACCGGTAATCGCCGCCAATGGTCAGCCATTTGCCGAGGGACTTGTCTTCGGTTTTCTTCACCTGTTGTTTCAGGACATCGATCTCTTTCGACAGGGAATCGATCTTCTTCTCCAGATCCTGATCGGCTGCCAGGGCGGCAGCCGGCATGACCAGTCCGGCCAGCAGTGCACCTGTTAGAAATTGTTTTCCTGTTTTTTTCATGGGATCTCCTTAGATTGGGTTTTTAGCTAAAATTGGCTAAGGCTAATCTGCTTCACTGGCTTTAAGTTGTATCACCTTCTTTCCTTATTAGGATGTAGTGGTGTAACTCATTAAAATTGCAACTGTATCCAATAATATAGAATCAGCAATATCTGGGCCAACGTGTGCAGATTCTTATTTATGCTGGGTTTGTGCGGAAAAGCGTGTAGTGGATGAGAAAAATTTCACTGTGATTTGGCGTAGAATAAGTCAAATACCTGACAGAAGGAGTGCATGCACGACTGTGGCGATAATGCATCAGTGCACCTTGAACCAGCTGACCTTGTCGTTAAGTTTTTGGGCCAGCTGTGACAGAGAACTGGAAGAGGTCTGAACTTCCCGGAACGCCAGGAAAAGCTTTCGGGTTACCGCGTCAATGGCAGTCATGTTGTGGTTGATCTCCTCGCTGGTGGAAGACTGCTGTTCGGCTGCCACAGCGGTACGCTGGACCATGTCGGTGACCTGTCCCACATAGTCGACAATCTCGTCAATGGCGGCCAGGGTCTGGTTGACGTGGATCACCACCTTGTCCAGGGAACTGCTCTCCTGGTGCATGAACTGCACGGCGTGGGCAACGCTCTGCTGCATTCCGCCGACCATGTGGCTGATTTCCTCCGTTGACGCGGTTGTCCGTTCCGCAAGCGCCCTGACGCTGTCGGCCACAACCGCGAAACCGCGCCCCATGTCGCCGGCCCGTGCTGCCTCGATCGCCGCGTTGAGGGCGAGGAGGTTGGTCTGGTCGGCAATATCCTTGATGAGCGATACAACCTCGTTGATCTGCTGCGACTGGTCGCCAAGGGATTCAACCCGTGCGGATGCCTCTCTAACCGAGAGAGCGAAGCGATCCATTTCATGCACTGTTTCAGTCATTGCCCCTTTGCCCTGCTCGGCCACCTGTTTCATCTTCTGCGCGGCATCTGCGGTCTCCGAGGAGTTTCTGGCCACTTCCAGAGTCGTCTGGGTCATCTCGGCCATTGCGGTAACCGCCTGCTCGATCTGGCCAGTCTGCAGGCTGGCTCCTTCCTGCAATTCAACGGCAGTCCTTGACAGCTCTTCCGAGCTGCTGTTCAGGTCACGGCTGACGTCATTGATGTTCCCGACCATCCCCCGCAGGTTTCCGACCATTTCGCCTACCTTTGCCTGAACCTCACCCACTTCGTCATTGCTGACATCGGAAAGATTGCCGGTCAGGTCACCCTTTGCAACCTGGGCAGAGGCGCCAAGGAGTTGTTGCAACGGCCCGGCAACGGAGCGATAGATCCAAAAGCCGAAGAATACGCCGATGATGATTGACGCAATGCCGATACCACCGATGAGCGCGGTATTGAAACGGACTATCCGGTTGACCGTGGCGATGGCCTTTTCCTGACCTTCCTGGGCACCTGCAGCAGTCCTTTTCCCCTGCTCGGCCTGGGCCGTTACGATGCCGCGGAGTTTAGCGGCTACCGCCGTAGCCTTGGCCTCCATCTCCATTTTTCGTTTCAGTTTGGTAATAATGCCTTCTTCGGCAAACAGAATCGTTCGGGTGCCATTAAGGGATGCAACGGCTGCTGCCAACATTTTCTGTTCTCTGGCGGCGCCGATTTTTTTCAGGGAGGTGTCCAGATTTTTGTATACGGTGTTGATCTTGGCAAAGGCTGTGTTTGTTTCTGCTGCAATGATGTCCAGATCCTTGGGACTATTGACGGTAAAGAGGCGAGTAGCAAATCCTTCAACGGAGATCCCGAGCGCAACCAGTTCCGAGTTCGCTGCCAGAGAGGTGACGGCAATGGCGGCCTGGGACTGGAAGCCACCCTGCTTGCCGGTGATGGCGCTGTATTTCTCATCCTCATTATCTGCTTCGTCCGAAATATCATCGATGAGCGCATCCAGACGGGTATTGACGTCAGCGAGCCTGGAGTCGCTTCCCGCATCACGTGCCTTGGTGATTTCTTCAATTTTGGCAGCCAATGATTTCACTTCTGCCAGGATCTTTGGGTTGCTACGGACAAAAGAGTTTTGCACTGCCTTGTTCAGCAGCTTTCCCGGATCGCTTTTTGCCCCTTTGCGATTTGTCTCATATATGGACAGCTTGAGCTCTTTCAGGGTGGTCTTGAGCATCTCCAGGCTACGGACCCTGGTGAGGATCGCATCCTTGTTGTCGGCAGAGGTTGAGTAGGCTTTTGAGCGGCTGACTTGCAGCGCCTTGATCTGAGAGTCGAGTTCTTTGAGGCGAGCTGTTGTTTCTTTGAGCCGCTGCGTTGTCTGCTGGCCTGCTTTGGTTGCCTCGTTCTCGGCTTTGAGCCGATTTTCCGTCACCGAGGTCAACTCTCCGGCTATGGCCGCCAGATCATCGGACGTTGACAACCGTTCGCCGGACATTGTCTCAAGGGTTTTCTGGGCTTCTCTGGCAGCAAGCAGAGAGGCGTCCGCCTCTTTCCTGGAAGAGACAAATTCGTCATGCGAGTGCGAGGCACCGACTTTTGTCAGGTCGGAAGTTACGGTCTGCACAGCGCGTTGGAACTCGATAGTACGCAGTTGAAACGGTGTACTTTTTTCCGTCAGATATGAAAGCTTCTCCTTGACAAACCGCATTCCCAAAAAACTGGTCGCGGCTACTGCTCCGATCATGACAACTACCAATAGTACGTTTGCGGTCAGTTTTGCTCTGATGGTCATCAAAAGTTTCCTTGTTGATACGTACGGTGTATTTCCGCACTGTTTATTGGAGAATTATTCGGCAAGCTTGAAAAGTTCTTGAATGATTTGTACGCAAATATTTTTTTGCTGTGCCGCCGACGTTGTCCGGCCCACCGTATCCAGGTCTGAGTAATCTTTGTTAGAGATCTCCGGACGGGAAACTACTGTTCCCGAGTTGCGAGCACCGAATCTCTTGTGCAATTTTGACAAAACAAGTATGCTGAACTTCCATGTGGCGTAGTTAATACAGATTTTGCAGGAGTTTCGGAATGTCAAACGTGAAATGGTTATTAGTGGCAGGATTCGTTGCAGTGTTGCCGGCAGGGGCAATGGCTATGCCCAATATGGTTCCCCCTGCCAACACCAATGTCGAGAAAAAGACGGAAAAGACTGCCGAGCAGCCTCCTTTGGCCGGTAAGGTCATGGAGACCATGGACAGTAGCGGGTATACCTATATGCTGCTGGAGACCAAGGGTGAGAAGAGGTGGGTGGCGATTCCCGAGATGGTTGTCAAGGTCGGTGAGACCGTCGAACTGGAGCCCGGTGTGCAGATGGGCAAATTTACCAGCAAGGCGCTTGACCGGACGTTTGATAGCATTCTTTTCTCCGGTGGGCCGACGGAGAAGTTCAATGAAGAGCGCAAGAAGAACGCCCATGCCGGGGTGAAGTTGGAAGATGTCAAGATAGGGTCGGCGACGAAGACGGAAGGAAAGGTCATTGAAGGGTTGAAGGTGGACAAGGCAGCCGGAGCCAATGCCTACACCGTGGCGGAAGTCTTTGGCAAGAAGGCCGAGCTCAACGACAAGCCCATTGCCGTTCGTGGCCAGGTGGTCAAGGTTTCAATGTCGATCATGGACCACAACTGGGTCCATCTCCAGGATGGCACCGGTGAGGCTGCCAAGCAGAACAACAAACTGGTGGTGACCACCAAGGACAAGGCGACCGTGGGTGACATCGTCACTGCTACCGGCACGGTTCACCAGAATCGGGACTTCGGTGCCGGTTACAAATACGACGCGATCCTTGAGGATGCCAATCTGAAGTAATGGCCACGACGGTAGCCCGTGATACCAACGCCCCCCGATGCGATGCACCGGGGGGCGTTGGCGTTGTTGCTCACAGCAGTGTCTATGGCTGCCGATGTTTACTGCAGCAGCGGTTTTGCCAGGGTGCCGCGGATCGGGATCTGGTAGTGTCCCGGCGAGATCAGGTACTTGACCAGGAGCAGAAACACGAATTTCTGTCGTTCCAGAAATTCCGGCTTGGGCATAAGTTCCAGAGTCAGATTGAGGGGAGAGGCGTTGAGGGGGGCGCTGATCGGCATGTCGCCTTTGAGTCGGACATACAGGCCGTCCCCCTGGAGCGTGAAGCTCTCCAGGCTTGCCCTGCCGCCACCGACCCTGAGCATTCCCTGTACTTCGCGATACGCCGCATCCGGTAGCGGGGTCTCGCCGATCTTGATGCCGTTCAGTTCCGCCCCGCGTACTTGCAGCTGCATGGTTCCCTTTGCTCCGGAGCCGACCCCCTGAATCGTGGTGCTGACGCGTGCGATCCCCTTTGCCTGCGTTCCGGCGACGGTTGCAAAAAATGGGACGGCGCCGAGCGAGAGGTCCCTTATCGTCAACTCCAGTTTTTTCTGCGGTGCAACGGTGATGGTGCCGTTTATGGTGCCGGCGCCGATCCTGCCGTCGAGGGCAACGGTAACGCGGCCGGTCAGCAGGGGGAGGATTTTGAGACGGATCGCGGCCCGGTCAAGGACCAGGATCGGCCCTGCGTCAGTACCGATCTCCAGACGCTTTCCCTGCAGTCCAAGCGGGAAGGCCTTGCCGAAAGCTACTGCCTTGAAGGTGAACCCATCCGCTGTCAGCGTCCTGGCCACGGCCTGCTCCAGAGCCCGGTCCGGAATGAACGCGAGACTGAGGAGCAGGAAGAGCAGTACTCCGCCCGTACTGGCGGCAGCGATGATGACAGGGCGGGGAATGGTCATCGCGCTCCCTGGGGGGCCGGTTTGAGCAGGGCCAGGGTCAGCGAAAGATCGAGCTTTGCCGGGTCGTCGAAGCGGGTCCTCACCAGGGCCTTCTTGATCATGACCGGTTTCGTCCCCTTTTCCAGACGATGGAGCAGGTTAACGGCCTCGTTGGCCGTAAGCCCTTCCAGCTTAACGTCAGCGGCATCTTCCACCATGCCGGGCCGTTCGTCCCCCTTCGCGGGCCGGATCTGGCTCCCTTTTCCCTTGATGCCGATTTCATCGATCAGTTTGGCAGGCGAGTCGTCGGCCCTCACCGCGGAGAGGCGGTTGGCGAGTTTCTGGGCACCGGCGTTCGCCTCGCGAAAGCGCTGACGCAGCACCATCATCTCGGCAAGGGCAGCCTCCCGGCTCTGGCGCTTACTGCCAAGGCGTTTCACCTGGTCGTTGGCCGCCGAATAAAGGATGGCGAGGGCAAGGACGACTGCGATGGCAATGCCGATGCGCAGGCGTATTGGCCGGTCCATACGGTCGTACGTCTCTTTCACCCGGTCGAGGACGCTCATTTTCCCCCCTCCTTAAGCGTGCCCCTCAGGGAGAAGGTGACACTGCCGTCGGGACGTGATTTGATCTCGCCAACCTCAAGCGAGGCGAACACCGGTTTCAGGCGGGCCTTGAAATCGTTGACAGCCTGGGCCGAACGGGCGTCTCCTTTGATCCGGAGTTGACTGCCGTCCAGGTCGGTCTCCACAATGCCGGTCACCTCGTCCCCTTTGGCGTCGGCCAGGAGTCTCAGTGTTGCCAGGACTCCGCCGCTGCCGGAACTGCTGCCGAGTCGCCGGATTTCGGCTCTCAGCTCGGCAACCTCGTCCACCGGTTTTGTCCGGCCCGGGAAGACGTCTTTGTAGATGGTCCGGATGGAGCCGTTCAGGGAATCCAGGTCGCGCGTGGCGAGAAACCAGCGGAGTCCGGTCTCGGCGAAGAGGAGGGTAACGACGGCTGCGGCAAGGATGGCGGTGAGACGGAGCTGTTTCCGGAGCTTTTCGTGTCCTCGGGTGTAGGCAAGGGGACCGTTGCGCAAGTCCAGCGGTGCACCGAAGCAGACGGCTCTGGCCGCGGCAAAGGCAGCCGCCAGGTCGCGGGCTGCTGCCTGGTCAGTGGCAAAGGTCTCGGCCAGCGGTCCGTCTATTGGCAGCGGCGTAACCTTGGGCAAGGTTTCGCCGGAAGGCTCCTGCCGTGCGGCGGCGCCGATGGCAAAGACCGTGGCAACGGTGAGCCCTTTGCCGAGTTCAAGGGCGTTGAGGGTCCTGGCCAGTTCGCTCGGCGCTGCCGAAGGGAGGGTGCGGCAGAAGACCTGTTTCCCTCCCTGGAAGAGTGCCACGGCCGAACCGTCGGTAATTGCCGCATCGCCGGGCCGGGGAAGAAGGTCGGCCCAGTCGAGGAAGGCGGAGGTGACCATTTCGGGCTCAACGCCGTTGTCGGCCAGGAACCGGATCAGGTCGGCAACGGTTTCCCGCGGGCACCAGGCGGCCAGGACAACGCCTTCAGCCAGTGGAATGGCATCACAGGCCAGTTCCTCGCTGTCCAGGGCGGTTTCGCCCCGCAGTTCCAGCGGGAGGATCTCCCGGAGCTTGCGCCGGTCAGTGATCGGCAGGGCTATTTCCCGCAGGGTGAGGAGCGACGGCGGCAGGGAGAGAATAATCCGTGAAGTTTCCACATGGGGGAGGAGATGGCTGGCAATGAGCTCGGCCAGAACGGCACGGTCGGCACAGTCATGACAGAACCCGTCGAGAAACAGGAGCCGGTCCCGCTCCCGGCGAAAGCGGGCAAAGACTACTTCTCCGTCGTTCAGTTGTATGATCTGGATATCCATAATTCCTCGAAAGATGCAGTCCCGGACCGATGGGGCTAGTACCCTGTAACTCTTGAACTAACGTAGGTTGGGTTAGGCGGTTGTATCGCCGTAACCCGACGAATCAGCGGTATATGTTGGGTTACGCTGACGCTAACCCAACCTACAATTCTGCTTTTACCGGTCCCTGTCTAATACTCCCGCCAATACAGGACGGTTGGACCTGTGGGTCGGACCACCGCCTCGATGACCCTGATGGTGCCGTTGACGGTCGCCTCGGCCCGCAGGCGGTAGACGCTCCCCTTGGTTCTCAGCACGGTTTGGAGGCCGGTGGCGATGGTTTCCATCCCCGACACCCGGGTCAGTTCGGCCGGGGACTTGAAGGGGGTGGTCTTCCGGTACTCGATGATGCTATCCGCCAGCGCGTCGGTCATCCGGTCATCCAGGGCCAGCAGCAGCTCCCTGGGGGCGGTGTTGATGTTGATAGGCGCTGCCGGCGCTGCCGGGTCATCGGCATAGACCGTGACAAAAGGACGAAGCTGCTCCAGTGTCTTGCCGCTAAAACCCTTTACCAAGGCAAGTTCCTCCAGGGTTTCCAGCCTGCTGTTCTTGGCGTGGTAAGGAGGTTTCCGGGCCATGTACCAGGCGGATTCCGCCCCGCCGGGATGGGGTTCCTCGTTTTCGTCCACCCAGTCGGCCAGGGTATCGCACAGGTCCGGCGACAGTCCGAGCTTTTTCAGCAGTCTGACTGCTATCCCATAGTAGGCCTCATTGAAGGTACCGTTGGGAAGCGCCACGTGGTTCAGGCTCAGCTTGCCGTTTTCCTCCTCGACGGTCACCCGGAGCGAGCCCTTTTCCTCCTCCAGGACCAGCGGCGTTGCCCAGCGGTCCTGGAGCGAGGAGTAGTTCTGCCCCCCCAGTTCACGCTGCAGCAGCTTGATGGAGCCGGTCATCCCGGATTCGGCGAGCAGGCTTGCCTGCTGGGCGTCCACAGCGTATTGCCGGGACGACGTGTCCACGTAGACCTCGGTGATGAACTCCGTCACCAGGGCCACGAGGATGGCCGTGATCACCAGGGCCAGGACGAGTGCAAATCCCCGCTCCCCCTTCATGGTCCGGTTATCGGCGGGGTGGCTATGGTCGAAAAGTCGACGGTCCGCTCCCCGTCCTTTACCGAGACCGTCACCCGGACCGCCTTCGGCAACCCCATGTTGATGGCGGTATCCCAGCTCTTCACCCACTTGCCGCCGTCATAGCATTCCACCAGGAACCCGGACAACTCTTCCATCTGCGGGTAGCGGGGAGGATCGCCTTCCAGGTAGAGATCCCGGCTCTGCCGGGTGAGCACCATCTTCTGATCCGTAACTACCGGCTGGTAGCGGACCACGATCTGGTCTGAGCTGCCGCTGTCCGGAGAGGGCGGGGCAATGGCGGTAAACTCCAGAATCGATGCAGGGTTGCCGTACTCGTCCCGGTCTTCCACCACAAAATGCAGCCGCTTGTTTCCCCGGACGTAATAGGTACCGGAGAGTTCCCGACGCAGGAGATCGAGGCTGCTCCGCAGCTCACGGCGGGTCTCCATGCCCGCTGTTGCCGCTTCCCGGCCGGCGGTGAGTGAAAAGAAGGTGCCGTAGAGGGCGCCTGCCACCAGGGAGAGGAGCGCCAGGGCGATCAGTACCTCCAGCAGCGTGAAGCCTCGTGCTGCGCTATGCCTGGTCCGGCTACAGTTTTGCCACATACTGGACAAGGGAGAGTTTTCTCCGGGTTCCGTCCCAGGTGACCGTCAGGGTGAGGCGGCTGACGCCCGGGAGCTCAGTCGGGGCAGTGGCGGTTTCCCAGGCGATGAGCGGCCACTGGGGGGCAAAGGTTCCTTTGCTGCCGGCCGGCAGGTCGCGAAAGCCGGGCTCGTCGATCTTCGACCGCGCCAGGAGCAGGGCGATTGTTTCCTCCTTGTCCCTGCTCACAACCGAAAGATGCTGGTTGAAGACGGAGATCACGGTGGTGACGACGCCGGCCATAATGGCCAGGGCGATCAGCACCTCCAGGAGCGTAAACCCTCTCGCCCCGGTCCAGGTCCCCCGATTCATAACCCGGCCTCCTGGTAGCCGCTTGCCACCTTTACCTTGCCGCTGGCCGGATAGGCGGTGACCGTGTAGTTCTCGCCGCCCTTTCCCTGAAGGTGGATGACCAAAAGGTCGGCCAGGCCGCCGGGGCCGACATCGACCATGACCTCGCCGCCGGTCACCCTGCCGAGCCGGCCGGTCTCCACGTCGCTCATGGTGATCCCTGACGCCAATAGCGGCTTGGTCAGCAGGGTGTCGCTAGGCAGGACTTCATCGCCCGAGGCGAGCCGCTTCATGACCGTCAGTCCGGTGCCGCCCGGTTCCAGGTGCAGGCGGTACACGGTCTTGGTGGTAATCGCCTGTTCGCCGAGGTAGCGGAGCATGGCCGCCACCCCCCGGGCCGAACCCCGGAGCGCTCCCGCCTCGGTGGAGGGGAGGAGCGGGAAAATCAGGGCCGCGGTGAGTGACAGGATGGCAACCACCACCAGCAGCTCTAAGAGCGTGAAGCCGTGACTCGTATCCCCCATCATGTTCTCCTGCCAGTTACGAGTCACCAGTCACGGTTTTTCACTGCATGTTCCAGCTGCAGATGTCCGCCGCCTTTCCTTCCCCGCCTTTGGCACCATCGGCACCGTAGGAGCAGAGGTCGTAATCGCCGTGTTCACCAGGGGAGAGGTAGATGTAGTCGTTTCCCCACGGGTCCTTGGGGAGCTGTTTGTTCTCCAGGTACCCCTCTGCCTTGTAGTTCCTGGGGATCGTCCCGATGGTCGGTTTGGTCACCAACGCCTGCAGCCCCTGCTCGGTGGCGGGAAATACGCTGTTGTCCAGCTTATAGAGCTTGAGGGCAGTCTCGATGTTGCGGATCTGCACCTTGGCGTCAGCGATCTTGGCATCGTCGGAACGGCCGATGATCTTAGGCCCGACCAGGGCCGCCAGGAGCGCCAGGATGACGATCACCACCATGATCTCAATCAGGGTAAAGCCGTGGTTGTTACGTCGGTAATTCATGCAAAAAGCCTCCAATGAGGTTAGTGTAGTTCCCTCTCCCTGAGGGAGAAGGGTTCAGTTGCTAAGCCTATTTCACCAACTGGTTCAACTGGAAGATGGGGAGCAGCACCGCCACTACCACGAGCCCGACCGCCAGCCCCATGGCCAGGACCAGAAGCGGCTCCAGGAGGGCCAGGAAGCGCCCCACAGAGGCCTCGAACTCCCGCTCATAGGCGCTGCCCGATTTCTCCAGCATCCCTTCCAGCGTGCCGCTCTTTTCCCCCACAGCGATCATGTGGACCAACAGCGGTGGGAAGACGCTGCTCCGTGCCAGGCTGGCCGAGAGTTTCCCCCCCTCCGCCAGCTCCAATCGAGCCTCGGCCAGGACGACACGGTAGGCCCGGTTCACCACCGCCTCGCCGGTGATCTCCAGTGCCCGGATGACCGGTACACCGCTGGCCAGGAGCAGGCCAAGAACCCGGGCAAAGCGGGATAGGACAAGCTTCTGGACCAGTGCCCCCGCAAAGGGGAGGCGCAGCAGGAGCCGATCCCGTTTGAGGCGGAATTCCTCCTTCTGTGCCAGACGGCGGTAGATGAACGTCGCAGCTGCGACCAGGATGAGGATGAGCCACCACCCCTTGCGTAGCGCGTTGCTCACGGCAATCAGGGCAACGGTGATCAGCGGCAGGGCCGCCTTGTTGTCGGCAAAGACCCCGGTGATCTTGGGAATGACAAAGGCGAGCAGAAAGAGCATCACCCCGCTCCCCACCACCACCATCAGGATCGGGTAGGCAAGGGCGCTGGTCACCTTGCTCCGGACCACCTCCTGTCCCTCCAGGAAGTCGGCAAGCCGCTCCAGCACCTGGTCCAGCGCGCCGCTCGCCTCGCCGGCCGCGACCATGCTGACGTAGCTCTCGCTGAAGATGCGCGGTTCCCGGCCCATCGCCTTGGCCAGCCCGGCCCCTTCCGACAGCCGGTCGCGCACCCTTCCCAGGACCTTGCGGAGTTCGCCCGGCCGTTCCTGTTCCAGGAGGGCGGTGAGGGCTTCGTGGATCGGCACTGCCGAGGAGACCAGGGTGGCCAGCCGCCGGGTGAAGAGGGCGAGTTCGGCTACCGGCACGCCACTGCGAAACGTTCGCGACAGCCCCTTGGCCGGGGCCTCGTCTGCCGGCACCAGGTCGATGGGGAGCAGCCCCTGTTGCTTCAGCCGTTCCCGCGCCGTCCGGATGCTGTCGCTGTCGACCGTGCCGCTGGTCTCCCGGCCGTCGGCCCGATATGCCCTATACTGGAAGGTCGGCATAATCGTCCTGGGTCACCCGCAGCACCTCCTCGATGGTGGTGATGCCTGCCGCGGCCTTGTCCAGGCCGTCGTCCCGCAGGGTGCGCATTCCTTTGGAGACCGCGTATTCCTTGATGACGCCGGCAGGGGTCCGCTTGATGATCATGGAGCAGAGTTCGCTGTCGATGAGGAGCATCTCGTAGATGCCGATCCGCCCCAGCATTCCCAGGCCGAAGCAGTGGTCGCAGCCGCGACCCCGGTAGAGGCGCGGGGGGAGGGTGATGCCGGCGTATTCCCGCTCCGGCTGGTACTCTTCCCGGCAGTGGGGGCAGATGACCCGTACCAGCCGCTGGGCCAGGACCCCGGTCAGGGTGGAGGCGACCATGAACGGTTCGATACCCATGTCCACCAGCCGCGTGACGGCCGTTGAGGCGTCGTTGGTGTGCAGGGTGGACAGGACCAGGTGGCCGGTGAGGGAGGCCTGCATGGCGATTTCGGCCGTCTCCGCGTCCCGGATCTCACCCACCATGACGATGTCCGGGTCCTGGCGAAGGATGGAGCGCAACCCTTGCGCAAAGGTCAGGTCGATCTTCGGATTCACCTGGATCTGCCCGACCCCGGCCAACTGGTACTCGATCGGGTCCTCGATGGTGATGATGTTCTTCTCCGGCGCGTTCAGGCGGGAAAGGGCCGCATAGAGGGTGGTGGTCTTGCCGCTGCCGGTGGGGCCGGTGACGAGGAGGATGCCGTTCGACCGGGTGAGGAGCCGCTCCATGGCGGTTTTGTCCCGGTCGGAAAAGCCGATGTCCGTGAGCGACAGCACCCCCCGCTGCTTGTCCAAAAGGCGCAGCACGGTCCGTTCGCCGAAAAAGGTGGGGATGATGGAGACCCGGATGTCCACCTCCCGGCCGGCCACGATGACCTTCAGGCGACCGTCCTGGGGAAGACGCTTTTCGGCGATGTTCAGCCCGGCCATAATCTTCACCCGGGATACCAGGGCGTCCAGGATCACCCGGGGCGGTGCGAGCATCTTGTAAAGGATGCCGTCGACCCGGAAGCGGACGTCCAACTCCCGTTCGTACGGTTCGATGTGGATGTCGCTGGCCCGTTCCTTTACCGCCTGGAACAGGATCGAGTTCAGGAGCCGGATAACCGGCGCCTCGTCGGTCAGGTCCAGGAGGTCCTGGGGCTGGGAGAGCTCGGTGGCGATGGCTGACAGGTCTTCACCGGCCAGTTCCGCCACCACCTCCCGGGCGCTGCCGGCAAAGCGGCTGTAGAGGCGGTTGACCGCGTCCAGCACCTCCTGCCGCGGCACCACAATCCCTTGGAGCGGCAGGCCGAAGATGGCAGCGACCTCGTCCTGGGCCAGGAGATCGGTCGGCTCCCCCAGGGCCACCAGCAGCCGTCCTTCTTCCTGGCGCAACGGCAGGAGGGCGTGCTTCCGGGCAAAAGTCAGGGGAAGACGGGAGAGCAGGCCACCATCGACCTGGTTGTCGTCGATGGTGGCCTGGAAGGGGAGGCCGAGGCGTTCGGCTATCTGTTCTTGATCATATATGTTCGGCATGACTCTCTCGAGAAGCTAACTTGGCTTTTTGTTGTTTCGTTGTCAACGAATTCTTAATCCGTCTGCGATTACAACGCCGTCAAGAATGCTCAGGCTTCCATTCAAAATCAGTTCGCCGATTATGCTCGTGAAACCACTGTCATACCCCCCTTGGAAGGTAACCTCCAATGGTCTATTACAGACGAGGGATTCAGTGTAGGTAGTTGCCCAGAGTTTGATGACATCCCCATGCGCAGCGGCATTATAAGCGGCTTGGATGGTGGAGTAGTATGTCGTTGCGGTGCCGCCGATGCTTACCTGATGGGCGGCGTCGTAGTCGAAGAGCGCAGTTTCAGTGGTGTCCGCGTTCAGTGTCAACAGGCAGACTCCGGTCCCGGCACACAGGCCGTTTTGCCAGCGAGTGAACAAGGAGTAGGAGGCCGCAGCCGGAGAAAGCGTCAGTTGGGTGCCGGACGGAAATGTCGAAGTACAGTTGGTGTTGCAGACCGTTCCAGCAGGCGCGATGGTGATGAAGCCGTTCCCCGTGCCGGCAAAGACGAGATTCAGCACTCGGGGTGCACCGGTTATGGCAAAAGAGCGGCCGGCCACGTTGTATACGGGAGCGACACTGGCGGTTAAATTCAGATAGTGGCTCCCGTCGTTCTTCGAAATCCCGGAACCGAAGTCAGCGCTGTTAATGGCGCTGAATACTTTATAGTCAACCCTCATGCTCCCATTGGGGGACAGGACCACCTCGAAGATGTTGGGGCTGAATGACCCTTCGTCGCTGTATGTTTCCGCCTGCCACTCGATTACCACCCGTTCGGGGTTGGTCTTATGCTGCACGAAGACGCCGCCCTGGTAAAGGGACGACAGGTCGTTGTTCCATGCGGAGATGACCGGTCCGGTAGTCGGCAGATTGAAGGAATTGGCGTTTCCGTTTGCACCGAACCAGACGTTGCCGTTGGTGTCGACTGTGATCTGTGTGAAGGACTGACCATAGAAGGTGAATGGCCACGGCAGGGTGTAGGTGATGCGGTTTTCGTCCCCGTGGCTGTAATCGTAATCGGGAGTCGGATTATTGAGACGGCTGGCGTCGGTGCCGTCCCAGGAATACGTGGTTTCGGAAAGAATGTAGATGCCATCAGTGGCAGCGAAAACGTTGCTTTTAAGCAGAAGAAAAAGGCAGGCAACGATTATTAATGCAATGAGTTTTTTCCCGCTACGCATCTTAATTAATCCCATCAACCGTCTGTAGTTAGGCTGCATTCAGAATCCTACATAATGCTGACTGATTATCGGACGTCCTACTTGGCTGGGTGCTTGGCTGGGTGTCAGACCTACACTTTTGACAGATCCAGTTTTGCTCTCAATTTTTCGGCAAGCTTCCTCAACTCTTCATCTTGGCCCAACTCCTGCGCGAACCTGCGGCTCGACTGCGATACCGCCGATTCACCTATGTCGAACCGCTCGCCTATCTCCTTCAACTTGGCTCCGCTGTATTTGTGGCAGAGGTAGATGCCGACCTTTTCCGATAATCTGTCGTTTCCTGCAAGATTCCGTGCCGCTTCGATGATCGCTTCCATGGTGGGCCTGGCCGATAGTTTCCTTACCGCCGGCAGATCCCGGCCATGCTGTTTGCCGTCAACATGCCTGGCTGCAATTTCGGTCACAAATTCCGCACCGCCCAAGATGGTCGCGGCTTTTGCCCCGTTCAACGGGCTTTCGTACTCACGTTCAATCAGGTCTTCAACAAATTTTTGATATTTCTTGCAGGCGTTCTTGCCCTTGCCGAAGTAATCAAGGATGAATACCGTCTTCAACCATTCAGGGCTTTTTCTCCCCCCGATATAGTCGAGGTAGCTCGACCACCGATATTCTTCCGGCCTGGATACCATTCCCGCCCGAACCGGGTTGAGATGGATGTAGCGGGATAGCTCTTTCGCGTATTCGTCGGCCTCTATAAGTATCGCTTTATAACGTCCCTGGAATAGATGACCGTATCGCTTTCGCTTGACGTTGAAGTAGTTGGTATATGCCCCGTTAATATGCTGCATGATCTGCGACAGGTTACCGGAGGGGGTCTCCAGCAGCAGATGATAGTGGTTGCTCATCAGGCAATAGGCATGGATAACGGCCCCATATCTGAATACCGCCGATTCGAGGTACGAAAGAAATTGTTCTCTGTCTTTCTGGCTCTTGAATACATCCTTTTGTTCGTTCCCTCTCGATGTCACATGATAGTGTGCGCCAGGAAATTCGATTCGTAGCGGCCTGCCCATGGTTTTTCTCCTTTGATCGCTGTAGCTATTCAGAATCAAAAGAGTATCAAAGAAGGCTATCTTGTCAAATGTGTAGGTCTGACACCTCTTAGGCTTTGACACCTCTTAGGCTTTGTCGAAACGCCTGGCAAATTCGGCAGCCTCGGAGAAAGCCCAACAAAGATACTTGTTGCCATTCTTCTTGTTCCCCTTACCCTTTGTTTTGCCGTTACTGGTCCATTGCGAAGAGACGGCCCGACAGTACGAAGCATAGTTGCCAACCTTTTCAAAACGTTCGACCGGGCCGGTTTCGAGCATGATGGTCAGGCCCAGGATCTTGCCAATGCCAGGAATGGTCACAAGATTCTGGTAGGCATCCCTGAGTTCAAGCTTCTTTTCGATGAATGTCTCAATAGTCCGTATCTGTCGAGTCAAAAAGTCGATGGAGTCTTTGCTTACCTGGCCGGCAAGGGCCAAGTCTTCATTGCCCGCCAGGAGCGGCTGGACACGGTTTTCGCGAAGGCGTCGGATGTCATTCGTTTTCATCTTCGCGCCACAATTGCGAGTGATGATGTTCTGAAGACTGATAAGCAGCGACGATCTCAGGTTCACCAAGTGACTCCGCTTTCTGAGCAGATCACGGATCGGCCGCTCTTCCTTCGGGTAAATGTAGCCTTCCGGCAGAATGTTGAGCCGCAGCATCTCGGCCAACCAGAAGGCGTCGTGTTTGTCATCCACATGCTTGAGACCTGAATATTTCTGGATGGCTGAAGGATTCGCCAGGTGTACGGTGAATCCTTCAGCCATCAACCCATCGACAAGCCAATACCAGTTGTAAGTTGATTCGACGACTACGCCTTCAAGTGTGCCGCTGTACAAGGAAAGCTTCTCGGTGATCGTGGCAATTTCGTTCGGCAGCTTTTCCTTGAAGATGCGTTTTCCGCTTTCATCAATGATTGCCAAATAGCTGTTGGTTGAATGCAGATCGATTCCAGAGTACAGTTTCATTGGGCACCTCCTGATGTTAGAGATTGGTCTCTGTAACAGCATATCAGGAAGTCTTTGCCTCCTCGCTATGCCAGGAGGTGCCTTTTATATGATTATCAGGCCTACACATGCGACAAAACCTCTGATGTCAAAAGTGTAGGTCTGACACCCCATGTCTTTTGACACCCCATGTCTTTTTCTCTGCATGGCCCTTTATTCTCTGTTTACTTATTATCCATATTTTTCTTACCTTTCATCATAATACTTAGTCCGATAATTAACATGATAGCACCAAGAATACTGCTATATTTAATAATCCAGATACTTATTATGACTATTACAAGACCTATAATTACATAGTTCATAGTGCCCTCTCATTGTTATTTGCATTGTTTTTTAGCATCTTTTATTGGACTTAGTATTGAATCTATTAATGCATTAGTCAACAAACTGGCTGGTGGATCAGCCCTCATCAATGCTTTAGCCAACTCACCAACGGCAGTAACAACAGGATCTTCAGGATAATAATGTTGATCGGCTATTGCTGCTCCTGCAGCTATGCCTCCAAAAACCGCAATACCAACAGCATCTAATGGCGGTGGAGTAAAAAAAGCACCTGCGGCAAAGACACTCGCTTGAGTTTGAATGTTTTGCAAAGTTCCATGTGAAGGAGCTAACCCCAGCGGGTCGATAAAGTTAATTGGATTATTTTGAACGTACGAATATAGGTTTATTCCGCCTCTAAAGCCGATCGGATCGCGGCTTATGAAGCGTCCGTCCATCGGATCATAGTATCTGTACCTCAAATAATACAACCCTGTCTCCTTATCCCACTCCCTGCCCGTGTAAGTCAGACTGTTCCGGAAATTAGCTGAGGGCGTCGGCCTGCCGAAGCTTTCGTATTCATAGCTTTGGACAACATTCCGGTTTGAATCGGTAATGGCGGTAACGCTCTTTATCCCGTCTTGATGGAAATAATAGAAGCTGCCATTGCGTTCCATGGCCAAGTGCTCATCAACCCCTGGGCCGTGGGTGTTGAAGGTCTTGGTGACTACATTGTTGCTGTCGGTCTGGATTTCCAGGGCAATGTTGTTCTGATCGTATACGTAATTGTACGTCGTTGTCTTGGTAACGCCGGCGATGAGTGTTGTCAGCTGCTTCTCGATCCTCCTCCCCAGCGGGTCGTACTTGAAGGTGACGGTCCGTTTCTCGGTGGTCCCTTTGCTCTTCTCCATCTTCGTCAACTGGTTTTCAAAGTTCCAGGTGAGGGTCCAGTTCTTGTCGGCGGCGTTGGGGATGGTCCTGGTGGTCTGGTTCCCCAGGTTGTCGTAATCGTAGCCGAGTTGCCTCCCCTTGGTCATCCGGTTGGCCGCGTCGTACTGGTAGCCGGTGTCCTTGGGGCCGGGGCCGGTCAGGCGGTTGCCGACCAGGTCGTAGGTGTACTTCTCCGTCCCCCTGGCGGTGGTAGCTTGCATCAGGCGGTAGGTTTCTTCGTAGTTGTAGGATTCGTTGAAGGTGCCGGTCTTGGTCCTGCGGTTCCCTGCCTGGTCGTGGCTGTAGCCGTAGGCGGCGATAGTTGCGGCCTGGCTCTGATGAGTGAGGCTGGTGAGTCGGTTCAGGTCGTCATAGCCGTAGCTGCCGGTGATCTGGTTCGGGTAACTGAAGGAGTTGCGCCGGCTCAGGCTGTCATAGCCGAAGGTGAACAGCCCGGCGGCGCTGGTGATGCTCTGCAGCCGGTTGGCCGTGTCGTAGGTGTAGCTGATGACCCGCTGATCGGCAGTAGTTGGGAAGTAGGTGACCTGTTGCCGCTGGCCGAGGCCGTCGTATCGGTCGTAGCTGATGGTGCGGCCGTTGCTGTCGCTGACACTCTTTAGCCGGCCGCTGTCATAGTAGTCGTAGAGGTAGCTGATATGCTGGTTGGCCGCCGTATGGAGGGTGCCGTCGGGGTTGTAACTGTAGGTGGCGTCCGAGCCGTCGGCGTAGAGCTTTCTGGTGAGCCTTCCCAGGTTGTCGTAGTAATAGGTGACCAGGAGTTTTTCCGGGGTGGCGGTGGCATCGTATTTCTCTTTGACGAGGCCGCTGTCGTAGTAGGTGTAGTGGATATTCTTCTGGAGTGGGTCGGTTTCGTACTGCAGCCGGCCCAGATTGTCATAACTGAAGCCGGTGGTCTGCTGCTTGGCGTCGGTGACTGCGGTTAGCTTGTCCACGCCGCTGCCGCAGGAGGGACAGGCGGTTGCGCCGTAGGTCAGGACCGTGTCGGCCTTGTTGACGCCGGTGCCGGTCGTGATCTTGGTGACCTGGTGGTTGTAGTTGTACTCGTGTTTGGTTTCGTGCTGCTCCGGGTCGATGACCAACGTGCGGTTGCCGCTGTTGTCGTAGTTCAGGGTGGTGACGTTGTCGGGGAGGTTGGCCGCGTACCTGGTTACGGTCCGTAGCCGGTTCAGGGCGTCGTAGGCCCGGACGGTGCGGAGTTCCTTGCCGTCGGTGCCGATAGTCTTGATCTCCAGGGGATTGCCGTTCTTGTCGTAGCCGGTGACAGAGACCGACACCCCGTCGGGGCCGGTGGCCGTCTGCAACAGCCCGACGATGCCCGCTGTGCGATTCACGGTTGTATCAGGATAATAAAGGTAGCTCGTCGGCTTCTGGTTGGCGTCGATGAACTGCCTGATCGTGCCGTTCGGGTTGTATTTGGCGACGGTGACGAGATTGCCCGGCGCGGTCGTGGTCACCACGTCGCCCCCATTTTCCGTGGTGTAGCCGTAGGTGGTGAGCAGTGGCGTTGTGCCCCGCTCGTCGCTTACGCTGGTGAGCCGGTCGTAATGGGCGGTGTCGTAGGTGTAGCGGTAAGCCGGCTTGATCGGCGGGGTGAGGCTGGCCAGGGTCGCCGGGTCGGTTACGGTTTCCGGATCAATGGCCGGGGTGTAGACGGAGAGATCGACCGGGTTGGTTTCGGTCAGCATGTTGCCATTGCCGTCGTAGGTGTAGAAGGTGGTGAGGAGCTTGGCCCCGTCGTACGGGACAGTCATCGATTTGAGACGTTTGTCGGCATAATAGGTGAAGCTGGTCGCCTTCCCGTCGGGGCGGCTCTTGCTCTTCAGAAGGCCGGTTTGGGTGTCGTAGCTGTAGGTCCACAGGGTGCCGTCCTTCTCGGTCAGGGTGGTAGTAAGGAGCGTGCCGGTCAAGGAGCTAAAAACCAAGCTACGGGTATGCCCTGCCGGTGTTATTGCCCCGTCCGGATCAATGCTGCTTTGTACCCTCAGATCGTCGTAGTAAGCATTGCTGCTGGTATTGCCGTTAGGGTCCCTCTTGGTTACCATGAGCTCTTTGGCGTTATAGATGTACTCCCAGTAACCTCGCACCATGCTGGCAGCGTCTGCTAGAGGGTTCAGCACCCGCCAGAGCCGTCCGTTCTGGTACTGTATGTCGTAGCTCTTGCCGGCCGGATCGGTGACCGTGGTGAGCCGATGGGGCGTGGCGGTGAGATCATAGCCGAGGGTGATGCTGCGGCCCAGGGCATCGGTGATCTGCGTAAGGTCGCCGTTGGTGTATGTCAGGATTGTCCTGTTGTTGTGGCGGTCGACAATTTGGGTGAGGCTGCCGCTCGTGTCGAAATTGTAGGTCAGACCGTCCCGGTTCGTCAGGACGGCGGTGTTGTCGGGATTCCGGGTAAGGGTGGACGAGTCGCCGGCAGGGGGAAGGAATTGGCCGTTGGTCAGCGTAAAAACTGTGATCACGCCGTTGCCGGACCGCAGGTAGATATGGTTGGCGTCGCTGGGCGAGGGGCCGATCAGTTTCGCGCCAAAACCGTGGCTCCACCCCCTGCCGAGCGGGCTGATGTTTCTGTTGAGGCTGTTGTAATAGAGGGAGAAGGTCGTGGAAAAGGTACCGCTGGTTGCGAACAGCACCTGGTCATGCGAATAGCTGCCGCTGCCGACGTCCGCTTTTGAGCTAAGTGGGGCCTTGGGAATACTGTCACAGGGTGGAGACGGCGGTCCTGGATTCGGGTCCGGTCCTGTATTGGGGGCCGGCGACGGGTTGTTAGCCCCTCCGCCACCGTGGTTCTGGTCGCCGGATGTTTCACAGGGCGAACAAGGGCCGCCGCAATCGACTCCTGTCTCCCCCTGGTTCTGAATGCCGTCATCACAGGTTGGATTGCATTGCCATTGAAATACCTGATTCACATAGGCAACCATGACTTGAGTGGAGCCCGGACTATATTGGTTGTCACACGAACAGATCGGTGCCTTTGGGCCGGAAGCATCTTTGTGGAAATGAACCGAACCATCCCACCATACATACCCGGGGACCACGGTAAAACCGTAAGTCGTCAGGCTTTTAGTCGTGCCGTTTACGCTTTCACAATACAGGTAACCCGGGGAACTCCCTCCACTCCCGCCACATGAGTAGGTTACTCTATCCACCGTATCGTAAGCATACTGGCCTGCACATATCTGACCATTGTCGCAGTCCGCATAGGTGGTGCCCGTTTGCACCCAGCTTCCGGGTTTTGAAGTGTCGCAAGCTCCCCATGCCGATGAAGAAACGGATACATTCAAGAGAGCAGTAATAACAAGCAGACGCCATAACTTTATCCGGCTGCTTGACATATTCACTCCAAGATCTCTGAACATCGCGGTTCCTCATGGCCTGCAGATGGCACAACGAATCCGTGAAAATATGTGTTCATCCGTGGTCAAATTGGAGTTTCTCTTCAAGCCCTTCTCTCATGGTCGGGTTATTGTTACGGCTTTGCGGGTTGCTTCAGTGCAGCCGGGATATCCAGCGGCGTGGTCCGCTTGATCGCCTCGTCAAGCTTCTCTCGCTGCCGCTCGGAAACCTCGGCCAGGTCCCTGGCGTCCTTGATGACGCGGGGGGTCAGCAGGATCATCAGGTTGGTCTTGTTCCTGGATTTGTTTTTAGTCTTGAAGAGCCACCCCAGGAGCGGGATGTCTCCCAGGATCGGTACCTTGCTGTAAGACTCCTGTTCTTTGTCCTGGATCAGCCCGGCAATAGCAACGGTCTCCTGGTTTTTCACTACTACCGAGGTCTTGGCCGAACGTTTGGTGGTGGTTATGTCGGCGGCGGCTCCCGTGCTGTTCGCATCCTTGACAGCAGAGATCTCCTGGTAGATATCAAGTTTTACATATTCCCCCTCGCTTACCTGTGGGGTGATCTTCAACGTTATGCCGGTGTCCTTCCGTTCGATGGATTGCTGAGCAGAGTTGGGGAGACTGGAGTTGTAGGTGATGCTACCCCGGAATGGGACGTTCTCTCCAACGAAGATTTCAGCCTCTTTGTTGTCGGAGGTGAGAATGTTGGGGGTGGAGAGAACGTTTGCAATTCCATTTGTTTCGAGCGCTTGAATGGCTACTGCGAAGTTTACCGGCGTTCCAGTAAGGTCGGGGATGGTTATTCCGGCGCCTTTCAATGCAGACAGAACGCTGAAAAGTTGGTTAAAGACACCCTGAGGGTCATATGACCCAGCTACTGTGGCAGTGTTGTTAGAAGAGCCTCCGAGCGCCCCCCACTGTACCCCCAGGCTCTTGAGTTTGTCCAGAGAGACCTCGGCGATCAGTGCCTGGACAAAGACCTGTCGCCGCCGTTTGTCCAGCTTCTGGATCACCTGGAGGAGGTTCTGGTAGTCGTTGGGGGAGGCCATGACAACCAGGGAGTTGGTCGCCTTGTCCGGGGTAATGGTAATTTTCCCCCCCTCGAAAGGAGACTGCTGGGGAGCCGTTGCCGGCTGGCCCGGAGCAGGAGCGGCGGCCGACCCCTTGACCACGCCGTCCAGGACCTTGGCGACCTCGGTGGCGTCGGCATTCTCCATGTAATAGACGTTGACCTTGCTGCTGGTAGTGGGTGGCGGGACATCGAGCAGGGCGACGAACCGCTTCACCTCTTCCTTGTCCTTGTCGCTGCCGAAGACCACCAGGGCGTTCAGTCGGGTATCGGCCACCACGAGGCCGCCGGTCTGGGCTGGCTGGCCCGGCTGGGTCGGCGCCTTGCCGGCACGGCCGGCGAGCCACTCCTGGACCACCTTGGACAGAGCGTCGGCTGCCGCATGCTGCAGAAAGACCAGCTCCGCTTTTTCCCGCGGTTTTTCCGTGTCGATCAGGTCGACAATCTCCAGGAGTTTGCGGATGTTCAGGGCGGAGTCAACCACCAGCACCATGTTGGCCGGTCCGAACGGCGCGATGTAGCCATCCTTGGAGACCAGGGGCTGGAGGAACGTGACCGCCTCCTGGGGTGCGACGTTCTCCAGGGAGATGACCCTGGCCACGTAGGTCTCGTTCACCGGCACCTTCTCGGCGTCGGTGAGCAGCCGGGTTCCGAGCTGCTTGGCTGCCGCGGTCGGAACGATCTTGTTGACCCTGCCGGCCTGGATCAGGGTGAACCCCTTTAGTTCCAGAACCGACGTGAAAACGTTGAACGCCTCTTCGGGGGAGAGCTTGGCAGGCGAGTAGACCGAGATCTTCCCCTTGACCCGTTCGTCCATGACGAAGTTCCTGCCGGTGAGGTCGCTGATGAATTTCACCATGGTCGAGATGTCCACGTCGGTGAAGTTGAGCACGACCCCCTTGGCGGCAAAGGCCTGGAGTGGTAGCGTCAGCAGCAGGAGGAGCAGGGCAATTATGATGGTATGGGAACGTCTCTTCACGATGGGAACCTCCGGGCAGGCAGGAGCAGCGATGAAGGCGGCACCGGTTCGGTGTTCGTTGCCGTTATCGCTGCCGTTGCCTGATTCATCGTATGTCATAGGTGAATGTCGTCGGCTGGCCGTCTCGGATCAGGTCCAGCTTGATCCGGTTCTGCCCCTTCAGAGAGGCAAAGGACTGGATTGCCTTTTCCGGGGAGTCGATGGGAAAGTCGTTGATCCGCAGGAGCACGTCTCCGTTTCTGATCCCGATCGTGCCGAAGATCCCCTGGGGTTTGACTTCGGAAACTCGGAATCCTTCCACCTTCCCGTCTTTGCTGCTGGGAAGGAGCCGGGCATCGGTCATGGCCTGGCCGATGTTGTCCAGGGACGCATTCAGTGCCCGCTGGTCGATTACATAGCTGCCGGCGCCGACCTGGGCGGCGAGCGTTCCGCCCGGCCCCGGCTGCCCCGTCGCAGGAGGCGGCTGGCTGCCCGGCATGCCACCGCCGGCAGTCGGCGAGGTGAGGGTGATGATCTGTCCGCCCGCCTTGATTGAGACCGACTCCTTTTTCACCGTCATCAGTGGCCCCAAGTCGAAGACGCTGTCTCCGAGGCGGAATACCCGCTCTTCCCTGGTGCTGGTGCGCTGGACCAGGGCGAAGGTCTCACGGAACGAGCCGATGGCAGTCCCCAGGAGTATCAGGTCGCCTTGGGAAACGGTGGCTGCTCCCTTCTGCTGGGACTGCGCGGCAACAAACGGGGTGAGTTTTCCCCGGGTCGCCGGACCGAAGAGTCCTTTGTCGAGAATGGTGCCGAAAGAGGCGAGGTCCTCGGCCGGTGCCGCTATCGCAGGTGCTGGCCGCGATTTTCCCATCGACGTTCCGGGAAAGAGCCGGCCGAGCCTGAAGGTAGCCAGGTCAGAGGTGATGAGTGCGAGGGCCGCGATGACGAGTACGGTCAGAAGGATGTTTATGGGGGCAACCAGTTTGTCCATTCCAAGGCCTTACGCGAGGGTGAAATGCGGGGAAATAGTATCAAAATGCCCGCAGTATGCAAGGGAAAAGAGCATCTGCCGACCGCTGGGAGCGGGTTTGGCGGGAGTCGAGGAAGCAGCGGGGGAATGCTCCGGTTTGACTGACAGTTAAACTGTTCAGCTCTTGTATGCAGCCTTGAATAAAGGTATAGTGTGCGGAATTTCATGATTGATGCTAAACGGGAGTCTGTGATGGGTGCAGCCATAAATGAGGGGCGAAAGGGCGTTGGTCCGCTCCTGATCACTGCCGCAACCGATCGGGAGATTGCCCAACTGGTGCGGGAGACCGGAGGGGTACTGGCGCCCGGCACTGAACCCCGCCCTGTTTGGGAATGCGAGTTCGCCGGGCACCGTCTGGTCCTGGCCATTACCGGGATCGGCAAGGTGAACGCCGCATCGTCAGTGACCGCCCTGGTGGCCGGCTACCAGCCGAGCCTCATCATCAATACCGGTTGCGGTGGGGCCTATCCCGAGACCGGCATGCGGGTGGGTGAGCTGGCAATTGCGACGGCAGAGATTTATGGCGACGAAGGGGTCTTGACCGCTGACGGCTGGCATTCCCTGGAACTGATCGGCATTCCTTCCGTGGAGCGGCGGGGGAACCGCTATGCCAACGAGTTTCCCCTGTCACTGGAGGCTGCGGAAAAGGCGTTCCAGTTGGGGATGTCCCTGAATCTGCAGATCCGGCGCGGGAAGTTTGTCACCGTTTCCACCTGCAGCGGCACGGCTGTCCGGGGTGCAGAACTTTACCGGCTGTTCAACGGCATCTGCGAAAACATGGAAGGTGCTGCTGTGGCCCATGTGGCACTACTTTACGGAGTGGATGCCCTGGAGGTGCGGGGGATCAGCAACATGGTGGAGGACCGGGATATTTCCCGCTGGGACATTCCGCTGGCAGCGGAGATGGCCCAGCGTTTTCTGCTGAAGTACCTGGAAAACTATTAGATTACAGACTGGATACGGCGCCCCATGAAAACCTCGAACCTCGAACCTCGAACCTCGAACCTGTCGTTGGGCTTCTCTCCCTGCCCCAACGATACCTATATCTTCCACGCCTTGGTGCACGGACTGGTGCCATCCCCCGGTATCGTCTTCCATGAACGGCTGGAGGACGTGGAGACCCTGAACGCGCTGATCCTGGCCGGGGAACTGGATGTAAGCAAGATCTCCTACCATCTGCTCGGCCATGTGCGGGACCAGTACTGCCTGTTGTCGGCAGGAGGGGCGCTGGGGCGCGGTTGCGGACCGCTCATTGTGGCACGCCCCGGCACGACCCTGGCGGACCTGGCGGGGAAGCCGATTGCCGTACCGGGCCGGTATACCACGGCCTGCCTGCTGCTGCGGCTCTTCGATCCTTCCCTGGCCAACCTGCTGTTCGTACCGTTTCACGAGATCATGGGGATGGTCGAGCGCGGCGCGGTGGCGGCCGGGGTGATCATTCACGAATCCCGCTTCACCTACCGGGAGCAGGGGCTCGTGCAGCTCCTGGACCTCGGCGCCTGGTGGGAGGAGACCACCGGTTGCCCGATCCCGCTGGGCGGAATCGTGGCGCGGCGCTCTCTGGGCGTGGAAACGATCAGGACCGTTGTTGCTGCCATCCGGGCGAGCCTGCTCCATGCCCGGAACAATCCGCAGGTTGCGTTGCCGTATATCCGCGACCACGCCCAGGAGATGGCCGATGAGGTCTGCGCGGCCCACATCGGCCTGTATGTGAACGATTTTTCCCTCGACCTGGCCGAGGAGGGGAGAAGCGCAGTGACCACGCTGCTTCGGCTGGCCGAGGAACGTGGTGTGATACCTCGTTTCGAGGGCAACCTGTTTGAATCGTGAAGCAGTAAGCGAGACATAAGACGTAAAAATCCGGCCCTTACCCCGAGCCCTGAGTCAAGAACATGTACAACGAAAAGATTCGTATACTACTGGTCGATGATTCCGGCGACAACCGCCACTGTTTGCTCCAGTTGCTGGACAGGGTGACATGGTTTGCCTACGACCTTGATTACTGCAATGATTTGTCCTCGGCACCGGAGAAGCTCCTCAGTGCTGCCCATGACGTCTATCTGATCGCCTACCGCCTGGAAGGGACGAACGGCGTCGAGCTCATGCAACGGATTCAGCAGCAGGGGTGTCTGGTTCCGGTCATCATCGTGGCGAGCCGGGAGGAAAGCGGATACGATCTGAATGCCCTGAAGTCCGGAGCCGCTGACTTCCTGATTCTGGACGATATCACGCCGGCCGGTTTGCAACGCATCATCCGTTATGCCATGGAGCGGCGGCGCCAGGGGGAGGCGCTGCGCCGCAGCGAGGAGGGGCTGATCAAGGCCCAGCGAATTGCCCACTTGGGCAACTGGGACTGGAATATTGCCACCGGTGAATTCCATTGGTCGGACGAGGTGTTCAGGATCTTTGGCCTGCGCCCCGGTAACTTTTCTCCCACCTACGAGTCGTTTCTCGGTTTTGTGCATCAGGACGACAAGCTTCTGGTCAATCGAGCGATCAACGAGGCGCTCTATGAGCGAAAGCCATACCAGATCGAATACCGGATTACCCTGGCGAACGGCGAAGAGCGCTATGTGGACTGTCAGGCGGAGGTGACGTACGATCGGGCCGACTACCCGATGCGGATGGTCGGTACCATCCAGGACATCACCACGCGCCGGAAGGCCGAGGTGTCACTGCGCCTGATGGAAGAGAAGTTTTCCATGGCGTTTCGCAACAGCCCCGACTGGATCGTGGTCACGCGGATCGCTGATGGACGGTACATCGAGGTGAACGAATCGTACCTGCAGACCACCGGTTATAGCCGTGACGAAGTGATCGGCCGTACATCGGTCGAGCTCGGCATCTGGCAGGATGCGAAGGACCGGGCCAATATGCTGAAGCATCTGGATGAGTATGGCCGGGTGCGGAATCTGGAGGTCCACTTCCGGGTCAAGTCCGGGGATATCAGGACCATGCTCTGGTCTGCGGAGGTTATCGAATACGGCGAGGAGGCCTGTCTCATCGTAGTTGCCCACGATATAACCGAGAAACGCCAACTGGAGGAGGAACTGCTCCGGAGCCAGGTCAAGCTGTACCAGAATCATGAAGAGCTGAAGCGTTATTTCGCCCAGGTGGAACAGGCCAAGAAGGAGTGGGAACGTACCCTGGACTGCATTGGCGACATGGTGATTCTGGGGGACCGGCAGGGGAAGATCGTACGCTGCAACAAGGCCTTTCAGGAGTTCATGGGGATTCCCTATGAACGGATCATCGGTGCCGATTGGACCGAACTTTTGTACAGTCGTGAATTGAGTACCGGCACCATTTTCCTCCAGAGTATGGAATTGTCACACGAGCCGACCGGTCGCTGGTTTGTTCTGAATCCGTATCAGTTCAGGGACCAAGGGGACGAGGTCACCGGTACGGTGGTCACCATTCATGACATGACCGAGCTGAAGCAGTTGACCGAGCAGTTGCAGCGCATCACCGGCAGTGATGGTGTTGGCTGCGATGGGTAACATGCTGTAAAATAGAACTAATTCTCCTGACCCCTCGCCTTTTACTTGACCCCTGTGTGACGCCTGTGCTATAAGAACGCCTCGCCCAAGAAGGAGGTGCGCATGGCGCAACTGAACTTGGGGGGCAGACTGGCGCTCATGTTGGTGATTTGCCAGCTGTTCCTTGCGTTCCACACACTTCCCCTGCAGGCAGAAGGACTTGCACAGACGTCGCAAGAAGAACCGGCCGCTAAATCGGATGAAGTGGCCAAAGGCGTGGCAGGGACCGCCACTTACTACGCCAGGAAGTACAATGGACGGCGGACATATTCCGGGGCGCGCTACAATCCGCAGAAACTGACGGCGGCCCATGCAACCCTGCCGATGGGAAGCAAGGTCAAGGTGGTTAACCTGGCCAATGATCGGGAGGTTGTTGTTACCATCAACGACCGTTGCCGCAAGAGAAAGTCGAGTCACATCGACTTGTCACAGGCAGCGGCCAGGGAGCTCCGTTTTCTCGGCAAGGGGATGACGAAGGTGCGGATCATTTCCCTGACAGAGACCGAAGAACAAGCTTCCTAACAAAAATCATCTGGGCGAAAACAAGAAAAGAGGCCGGGGAAACCCGGCCTCTTTTCTTGTTCACAGGTGTTGCTCTTATTGTCCGCTGCAAGGATTGTTTTCTTGGCTGTCGACCTAAATAGCCGCTCCGGAGCCCGACTTGAACCAGGACGCACGCCGACCCAACTCGGCTGCCAGCTTTTCAAGCTCTGCCGTAGCTGCACTTATCTGCCCTGCCGCCGCCCTGGTTTGTTCTGACATCTCAGACATTTTCACAACCCCTGACGATACCTCGGTCGCAGTCGCTGCCTGTTCCTCAGTGGCCGTGGCAATCTGGGCAACCATCTGTGACGCGCTGTCACAAACGGTCACGATCTCATTGAGGGATTTCTGGGCTCCGCCAGCCAACGTCACTCCGACATCGACCTGCTTGCGTCCCTCATTCATGGCTTTTTGCGTCGAATTTATGTCGGACTGGATCACACCAATCATATTGGCAATCTCCTTGGTTGCCTCGGTTGTTCTCGTTGCCAGAGCGCGAACCTCATCGGCAACTACGGCGAAACCCTTACCCTGCTCACCGGCCCGTGCCGCTTCGATGGCTGCGTTGAGGGCAAGGAGATTGGTCTGGTCGGCTATCTCGTTTATTACGCCGACAACCCCGCCCACTCGCTCGGAACTCTCGGCAAGCCTCGTCATTACTGTCGCGGCCGTGCTGACCGCAGCGGCAATCCCCGTCATGGCAGTTACCGTTTCTGCGACGGCCTGATGTCCCGCCCGGGCCGTGCGTTGTGACTGAGCGGTCAACTCGGAGGTGTTGACGGCAGTCTTGGCCACATCGCTGACAGTAGCCGACATCTGTTCTATGGCGGTGGCCGACCCTTGGGCCAGGGAAGCCTGCATGTCGACTGCGCGGTCGATGGTGGTGACAGCATTGGTAAGGTCGGTGACCGAGCCGACCATTTTTTTGATGGCCCCAGTCAATTCGACCACGATTTCGCTTAGAGTCTCGCTCGACCCGTTGAAGTCCGCTGCAAGTACCCCGAACTCATCTTTGCGTTGGGCATCGAGCCTTGTCGAAAAATCTCCATTGCCAAATTGTGCGGCAAACTGCTCCAGGTCACCAATAGGGCGCATGACCGATTTGAGCAGGTGTCGACTGGAGAACATGGCAAGGGCCAGTACGGCCGCCCCGATGGAAACCACCAGTATGATTGACGAACGGAACATAGAGTTGACGCTGGTGATTGCCAGGGCTTGGGCTGTCTTGGCCTTTTCGACGCCACTGTCGCCAAGGCTTCTCTGCTCGGCGACAATCCTCTTGAGGCGTTCAGCAGAGGCAGTTGCCTGGGCCGTGACCTCGACAATGTTCGTCAGCCGCTCGTAGGCGCCGTTTTGGCCGAACAAGGCGCTGTTGATGGCGCTGAAATTCGCTGCCACGGCATCTATCCCGGTGACGCCACGGAGCCCTTGGCGCAGCGAGTCGGCCCGGGCGAGAAGGGCATTGATATCTCCCTTTGTCTGGTCCAACTCTGCCTGGTTACGCGCGGTAAACATGTCGCGAACCCGCGCCTTGACCTCCGCACCCAACGAGACGAGGTCGCCGTTTTTGGCCAGCTGTGCACTCACTGCCACAGAATTTGCAAGTGTCTCGTCCAGATGCTTGCCATCGCTGGCAGCTGCCTGGTTCGAGGCCTCAATTGTCTCGCCGAGCGCCCGGATATGCCGGTTGACCACCTTCATGGACTTTGATATGTCCGCCAACGCCCTGGCCCGCTTAACTTCATCGCGCGGATCGAGAGAGACTGAGACGGCGTCGCACAGCACAGGGTAGTTCCTGCCGAAATCGGCCAAAGAATCGGCCAGCTCCCGGATACTCTTTGTTCCCTTCTCGACCTTCAGAACGGTGGTGGCGCCCAGGGCTTTAACGGCACCATCAAGTCGGCTGCGTATCGAAGCGACCTCTTCGCTTGCCTCGGCTGCGGAAAGCTCGGTGAGTGCCAGTTTTATGTCGTTCAGGTGGCCGAGTGCCTGCTGAACCGCCTTGATCCTGGCAGATGAGCGCTTGAAAGAGTCGTTCGCCGAAGCGATATCCCGCACCATCTTCTGTTGCGTCCCTTTCATGGTACGGTCGACCCCCTTAAGGGAACTGCCGATCCTCTCCAGGCTCACATCGATCTGCCGAAGGGCCTTTTGGACTTCATCAAAAGCGGCAATCCGTGCCGACGAGGCAGATTCTATCTCGCGCGTAATCTCGCGCAGGGTCGTCATCTGGCTGTCGCTCAGGTTCGTCTCCCCCTTAAAGGCGGCCAGTTCCGTCGTCACCCTTTCGACTGCAGCAAGTGTCTTTTCGGCATTCTGCCTGGTCGTCACAAGTTCTTGTGAGGTGGTCACAACCGAGAAACGAAGCAGATTGCCGATGTGCTCCTGCAGGGCACGCTGCTGCTCATAAACCTTGAGCTGGTAGGGTGTACTCTGCTCCGTCAAGACATGGAGCTTGTTCTGTACAAAGCGCATTCCTGACAACGAAAACCCGGCAATAATGACGATGCCCAACGCCGTCAACGTCATATTGACAACCAGTTTTTGCTTTAATGTCACGTGGCACCCCTCTGCGGTTCACGGAATGAAATAGGCTTTCCGGAACGGCTCTTCATGTTTTGCATCTGCTCTCGCCCGGGCTGCGGAAACACCGTCTCTGTCAGATGGTATTCCGAACCATGGCTTTTTACGGATTATCGTCACCACGGACTCGTAACTTTAAATTATTACTAAAGAAATTGTGTGTTGGGACGAACAGCTAACGTACAAAACGGAGAAACACATTCTCTAAGCCATATTCAAGGAGGTTGTTCATGAAGAAATTACTGTCAATTGTGTGCCTGCTTGCCTTTGGTGTATTGACCACTGCTGTATGGGGCGACGAACGGGGTTCCAAAGATGAGGCCAAGGTCCTGGTGGAAAAATGTGTCGCATACATCAAGGAACAGGGTAAGGATAAGGCCTTTGCCGAAATTAACAACCCAAAGGGTGGGTTCGTTAATAAAGACCTCTACATCTTTGCCTATGACTTCCAAGGTGAAGTCCTTGCCCATGGTGCCAACCAAAAACTGATCGGCAAAAATCTCATCGATATGAAGGATCCCGACGGGGTATTTGTCATCAAGGGTCTTATTGAACAGGCCAGCAAAGGGGAGGGGTGGTTCAAGTACAAATGGACGCACCCCCAGACGAAAAAGGTCGAAGGAAAGGACGCCTTCGTCAAGAAAGTAGATGACACACTGTGGATTGGGAGCGGGGTTTATCGCGAAGTGAACTAACGAATGATAGCCGGAGAGTACGTCTGAAAAGTCCCGCAACATTGTGTTGCGGGACTTTTTTTATCATGCCGTGCCGGGGAACCCGGCCTCTTATACAGCCAGCTTCACTGCTAACGGGCGGCCTTCTTCCCCTTCTTGCCGGTTGCGACCTTTTTTGAACCCCTTTTACTCCCTTTTTTCGAGACCTTCCCCTTTTTGCCCTTTTTGTGCTTCGTGTACTTTCTGGGTTCGGGAGAGAGTTCATCCTTTATGTTGCTCAGGAGCAGGGTTGTCTCCTCCAGGTTCGGATCGGCCTGTTTGGCCTTCTCCAGGGCCACCTTAGCGTCCTGTATCCGTCCGGTCTTCATGTACACCCGGCCGAGGGCGTTCAGGGCCTTGGCGTGATCCTCCTTGAGTTTCACCGTCTCCTGGTAGCTGGTTGCCGCGTTGTCGTAATCCTTGTTGAATTCATACACCAAGCCCAGTTTGTACTGGTTGTTGGGATCGGCGGGCGAAAGTTCGGCTGACTCCTTCAAGAGGGCGATCAGCGGTTCGTAGGTCTTGGCCTTCACGTAGATTGAGGTGAGTGCCGTCCGCGCTTCCTGGTCACCCTTTTTCAGGCGCAGCACCTCTTTGTACTGCTTTGCGGCCTCGTCCAGCGCGTTGTTCCGCCGAAGCAGGCTTGCCAGTTCTCGATGGGCCTCGATATTGTCGGGGTCGAGTTTGAGGGATTCTCTGTATGCCTCTTGGGCCTCCCGGTACTGTTTGTTGTTCACGTAAGCCTGGGCCAGCTTGAAGTGGACGACCGGATTGTCGGCCCGTGTCTTGAGCAGTTCCTTGTACTGTTCAATCGCTTGGACATGGGTGCCGCGCAGCGTATAGATATCTGCCAGCCGGCGGCGGGCGTCCGCATTCAGGGGGGTGATGCCGATGGCACGCCGGTATTCCACCACTGCTTCATCGAGAAATGCCTTTTTTTCATAAAGCTTTCCCAGTCCCAGGTGGAGTTCGGCGCTCTGGTCCTTGAGGCGGACCGCCTCCTTGTATGCGGCGATGGCCTCATCGTCGCGTCCTGCGGCAGCCAGCGCCGCACCGAGCGACTGGTGGGCTTCGGCCGAGTCGGGACGGGTCTTGGTGACAGCTTTATAGGCTGCAATCGCCTTTTCGAACTCCCTGGCCTTCATGTACTCGTCACCGCTTTTCAGCAGATCATCCGGCTGCGTCGAAGCGGGTGGCGTTGCCGGCACGCCTGCCAGGAGGAATTCGTACTCAGCCCCTTTCTTGTCCCCCTTGTGAACCAGGACCTCGGCCAGGCGACGATGAATCTCCTTGCTGTGCGCGTTGGCGGCCTCAGCCTTTCGCAGTTCGGCCAGGGACTGGTCATACTGTTCCTGGTCACGGTAGGTGTCGGCAAGGCCCAGGAGGGCCTGTTCATTTCCCGGTGCCACGGTCAGCGATTTGCGGTATGCGTCGGCTGCCTTGGAGAGCATGCCGCTTGCGCGGTACGTTTCGGCCATGCCGATCAGCAGCAGGGAATCGGTAGGGTATGCGGCGATTGCTTCCTGGTAATGGTGCAGGGCAAGGGAGTAAAGCTTTTTGTCGCTGAAAATCCGGGCCAGTCCCTTGTGATACTCCGGGTTGCTTCCCCCCATCAGCCCCCTGGTGAGGTCGGCGGCTGCCTCATCTTGATTGGACTGTTCGAGGAGCAGCAGACCTATGCGGCCATTGGCGAGGAAGAAATCGGGGTCGAGGCGCAGAGACTCACGATACTCGGTGATGGCACGTTCACTGTTGCCGGCCTGCTCGAAACCGAATCCTTTGGCGTAGTGACCGGCCGCCCCATCGCTGCAGAGTTCCTGGATGCGTGCTTCGGTTTCCAGCCGTTTCCTGACATCGCCGGTTGCCAACGTCGCGGCCATTTTCTTGGCCTCGTCGCATTTCGCAGCCGGCGCCTTGCCCCAGGTGAAGCCGCAGAAGAGCAGGACCGGCAGAAGCAGAGTTGTGCCTTTAATCAGAACTTTCATGAGGTTCTCTCCAGTGCTGCGTACGTGTGGTGATCTGGCAAAAAGCCGTATGCAAGGGGGGACGAACAGTTCCCATGGTAGATTGCTGGCCCCGAAAAAATGCGAAGTATACACAGCATAGGGCCATATTTCAATGAGTTCTCATGTATACGCCGATTGGTGCGGCTCCGGGAGTCGCATGGCCGGCGCCTTCCCTTGACTTTCAGCGGAAAAATGATTACATGAATGCATATTTCAAGCCCTGCTTCAGGGGAGTGCCATGTCCGTTATTCCGAAGGATCCACTCGGCTGGCTGATGCTGTTTCGTCAGCAAATGAATGAAATATTCACCTTTCTTTCAGGACTGGAGCGCCCCGACCAATTGGGCGAGCGGGAGTTTACGCCGCTCCTGGATATTTACGAAACAGCGGATAATTACTGCATAGAAATAGAACTGCCGGGCTTCCCGCTCAGGGACCTGCGCCTCACTATCTGCTGCAATACCCTGGTCATCGAGGGACAGAAGGGGAAGGAGTGCGGGGGACAGCGTTCCCAGACATATATCTGTCTGGAAAGGCATTTCGGCCGTTTCTGCCGGACCTTGGAAATCCCGCCGGCATGCGATCTGGAAGGGGCGAAAGCCCGGTACGACATGGGGGTGCTTCTGGTGACCTTTCCGCTCAACAGAGAGCGGACGGCAATCGTCAGGACCATTCCGATCCAGCAAGGAGACTAACGTAATGGAAATGGAAATGGAAATAGAGGCCAAACAGGACAACGAAGAACTGAAGATTCCCGATGTCCTTCCCCTGCTGCCGGTACGGGACGTGGTGGTCTATCCCTACATGATCCTTCCCCTGTTCGTGGGGAGGGAGATATCCATCAATGCCGTCGACCAGGCCCTCTCCGGGGACCGCCTCATCTTTCTCGCCACCCAGAAGGAGGTGAGCGACGAGGACCCGGCGCCGGATGCCATCTACACCGTTGGCACGGTGGCCATGATCATGCGGATGCTGAAGCTTCCGGACGGGCGGGTGAAGATCCTGGTCCAGGGGCTGGTCAAGGGGCGCATCCTCTCCTACGAGAGTGAAAAGCCCTATTACTCGGTGCATATCGAGCGGATACACGAGACGCAGCCGCCGGAAGGGTCCCTGGAGGTCGAGGCCCTGATGAGGGCCGTTAAGGATCAATTGGCCAAGATCATCGCCCTGGGAAAGGTGATCTCCCCCGAGGTGATGGTCATCGTGGAGAACATGCAGGAGCCGGGAAGTTTTGCCGACCTGGTGGCGAGCAATATCGGTCTCAAGGTGGAGGAGGCCCAGGGGCTGCTGGAGATATTCGATCCGATAGAGCGGCTCACCAAGGTGAACGAACTGCTGATCAAGGAGCACGAACTTCTCAGCATGCAGGCCCGCATCCAGACCGCGGCCAAGGAGGAGATGGGGAAAAGCCAGCGGGAGTACTACCTGCGGGAGCAGCTCAGGGCGATCCAGCAGGAGCTGGGGGAGACCGATGCCCGTTCCGAGGAGATCTCCGAACTCCGCAAGGCGATCGAGCAGGCCAAAATGCCCGCCGCGATCGAGAAAGAGGCGCTCAAGCAGTTGGGGCGGCTGGAGCAGATGCATCCCGACGCTGCCGAGTCGGGGATGCTCCGGACCTTTCTGGACTGGATGGTGGATATCCCCTGGAGCAAGGCCACCAAGGACTCCCTGGAGATTGCACGGGCCAAGGAGATCCTGGACGAGGACCACTACTACCTGGACAAGATCAAGGAGCGGATACTGGAGTTCCTGGCGGTGCGCAAGCTGAAAAAGAAGATGAAGGGGCCGATCCTCTGCTTTGTCGGTCCTCCCGGTGTCGGCAAGACCTCGCTGGGGAAGTCGATTGCCCGGGCCATGGGGCGCAAATTCGTCCGGATCTCCCTGGGCGGCGTGCGGGACGAGGCGGAGATCCGCGGCCACCGGCGCACCTACGTCGGGGCACTGCCGGGCAGGATCATCCAGGGGCTGAAGCAGGCCGGCACCAACAACCCGGTGTTCATGCTGGACGAACTGGACAAGCTCGGCAACGATTTCCGGGGCGATCCCTCGTCGGCCCTGCTGGAGGTCCTGGACCCGGAGCAGAACCACACCTTCTCGGACCACTACATCAACCTGCCGTTCAATCTGTCCAACGTGATGTTCATTGCCACGGCCAACCAGATCGACACCGTGCCGGGGCCGCTCCAGGACCGGATGGAGGTGATAAACCTTTCGGGCTATACCGAGGAGGAAAAGCTGGAGATCGCTAAACGCTATCTGGTGCCGCGCCAGACCAAGGAAAACGGGATCACGGACAAGCATATCGCCTTCTCCGACGAGGCGATCAAGACGATTATCGGCAAATACACCCGTGAGGCGGGGCTGCGCAATCTGGAGCGGGAGATCGGCTCGGTCTGCCGGAAGGTGGCACGCCGGGTGGCCGAGGGGGAGAAGCGGCGGTTTGCCATCAATGCCTCTGCCGTCCATCGCTACCTGGGTCCCCCGAAGTTCCTCCGTGAAGAGGAGATGGACCGCAACGAGGTGGGGGTGGTTACCGGTCTGGCCTGGACGCCGGTGGGAGGAGAGATCCTCTACATCGAGGCGACGGTGATGAAGGGGAAGGGTGCCCTCACCCTGACCGGTCACCTGGGGGACGTGATGAAGGAGTCGGTGCAGGCGGCCTTATCCTACATCCGGACCCGGGCCAGGGAGCTGAACCTGGAGGATGATTTCTTTGCCGGTCAGGATATCCACGTCCATGTGCCGGCCGGAGCGATCCCCAAGGATGGCCCGTCGGCCGGTATCACCATGGCAACGGCCCTGGTTTCGGCACTTACCAAGGTGAAGGTCAGAAAGGACGTGGCCATGACCGGCGAGATCACCCTGCGCGGCAAGGTGCTCCCCATCGGCGGGCTCAAGGAGAAGATGCTGGCGGCCATCCGGGCCGGGATCAGCACCATCATCATCCCCGAACAAAACCGCAAGGACCTGGTGGACGTGCCGAAGCAGATCCTCAAGAAGGTAACGGTAATCTCTGCACGGGAGATCGACGATGTGCTGAAGGTTGCCCTGGAAACGTATCCGCCGCCCACGGCCGGCAAGCCACCGGCAAAGGTGAAAGCTGCCCCGCGCAAGGTCCTGGTCACCCCGCGCAAAGGGGTGAGGGTCAGAGGAACGGGTGAAGCTTAGGGAACTGGGGGAGTTCGGGTTCATCGACCGGCTCTCCCGGACCGTGAGCCTCCGGGACGGCGTGCGACTCGGCATCGGCGACGATGCCGCAGTCACCGAACCTTTTCCCGGCACGGTAACCCTCACCTCGACCGACATGCTGGTGGAGGGGGTGCATTTCGACCTCTCCTACAGCGACCCCTACCGCCTGGGGCGCAAGTCCCTGGCGGTCAACCTCTCCGATATCGCTGCCATGGGGGGGCGTCCCCGCTTCGTGCTCCTGGCCCTGGCCATCCCGCCAACCCTTTCCGTTGAATTCCTCGACATCTTTACCGCCGGATTCCTGGCCCTGGCCGAGGAGCACGGCGTGTCGCTGGTCGGCGGCGATACCTGCAGTTCAACGTCCGGACTGGTCATCTCCGTCACCGTCATGGGGGAGCAGGAGCCGTCAAAGGTCGTTACCCGCGCCGGGGCGAAGCCGGGCGAGCTGGTCTGCGTCAGCGGCAGTGTGGGTGATGCGGCTGTTGGGCTGGAGCTTCTGCGGCGTGGCGATAGGGAAGGGTGGTGTGTCCGGCGGCATCTGGATCCCACGCCGCGGTTGCGCGAAGGGGAGAGGCTGGCAGCGGCCGGGCTCCCCTCTGCCATGATCGACGTGAGCGACGGTATGTTGGCCGACCTGGGACATATTCTCGAGCATTCGGGATATGGCGCCAGCATCGAACTGGCCCGCCTCCCCCTTTCTGAAGCCTACCAAGAGGCGGTCCACCGGCTCTCCTTGGCTCCGTTCTCTCCCGCCCTTACCGGGGGCGAAGATTACGAACTCCTGTTCACGCTTGCCAAAGACCGATGGCCGATAGCCGAGGAACTCTTTGCGGCTGCCGGAACACAGGTTACGATCATCGGCGAGATCCGTCCCGAACCGGGGATTACCGTTACCGGTCCCGACGGTCTTCCCTGGGAGCCCGGTCCAGCCGGATTCGACCATTTCCGATAAGGTTGCCATGCCCCTTTCAGCGCCGCACACCACTCAGCCCGTGCCACCCGTTATTGAGATCGGCGAGGAGGAACTCCTCGTTATCCAGCGGCTGCTCAAGGAGCAGCGGGGGTTCCGGCTCGACGGCTATAAGGACAAGTGCGTCAGGCGGCGGATATCCATCCGTATCCGTGCCAACCACTGTGCAACGGTACGAGAGTACTGCTCCCTGCTTACGGAGAGCGAGGTCGAACTGGACCGGCTCCTCAAGGTGCTGACCATCCATGTCAGCCAGTTCTATCGCAACCCCCCGATGTTCGAGAAGCTGGGAAACGATGTCCTCCCTTCCTTGATGAGGCTTCGCAGCCAGGAGGGGAGGGTCGCCCTCAGGGTCTGGAGCGTTGGGTGTGCAGGGGGGGAAGAGCCCTATACCCTGGCCATGGTACTGCGTGATCTGATGCCGTCCATCCCGGGAATCGATGTCGAGATTGTCGCAACGGACATCGAGGCCATGGTCCTTGCCGCTGCCCGTCAGGGGAGCTATGTCGAAGAACGGCTGGCAGAACTTCCTCCTTCTTTTCGCAACGCGTATTTTACCCAACAGGCGGACCGGTATCAGCTGAAACCCGAAATCCTGCAGATGGTCTCTTTCCGCCAAGCGGACATGTTCGATACGGATGCCTATGAAGAGTGCGACCTGATCCTCTGCCGCAATGTCCTTATCTATTTCGAGCGGGTCCAGCAGGAACGGATCATTCGCAACTTCGCCCGTGTCCTTCGTCCCGGTGGTATTCTGGTCCTCGGCAAGTCCGAGACCCTCTTCGGCGAAAACCGCCGGCTCTTCCAGGCCATCTGTCCGGTGGAGCGGATTTATCGGGTGGTGAAATAAGTTCTACGTTCAAGGTTCTATGTTCTACGTTTGATTTATTGCATGTCGCATCTCTCACGTTAGAATTCAACCTTGAACGTTGAACCTTGAACTTTTCGGGAGGGCCTTCCATGCATGTTCCCATTGGCTACAAATTCATCCTCGGTTTCGTGGTCGTGGTGGCGACCGTTGCCTTTGTCCCGGCTGCTGTCCGCCTGCTCGGCTACCCGCCCGAGCTGACCAGCATCCTTTCCTATCTGGTGGCACTAACCATCGGCCTGATCCTCGGGTGGTTCTTCACCCGGAGCTTCAACCGGCGGATCGGTGCCCTGACCGCCGCAACCGAGGGGATCAGCCGGGGAGACCTGACCTGTGCAGTCAACGTGCCGGCGAGCCGTTTCCCCGATGAAACCGAGGCCATGGCCAATGCGCTCGCCACGATGGTGTCGAACCTGCAGTCCCTGGTCCGGCAGATCCGGGAGGTATCGGGCCATGTTTCCGACTCGGCCCGTACCCTGTCGGCATCGGCCCTGGAGATCAATGCCTCCACTGAAGAGGTCGCCCAGGCGATCGAACAGATTTCCCACGGTGCGGAGAACCAGGCGGAGATGGTGGGACGGAGTTCCAAGACCATCCACGAGATGGCCATCTCGATCGAGCTGGTGGCGAAGCGGGCCAAGGAGTCGGCCGTTGCTGCCCGGGAAACCAGCTTGACGGCCCAGCGGGGCGGAGAGCTGGCCAACGGAGCGCTTGACCGTATGAAGTCGTTTCTCGACGGGGTCGAAGCGTCAGGGCGACAGTTTGCCGACCTGAATGCCAAGCTGCAGCAGGTGGGGAAGATTGCCGACGTGATCAGCGAGATAGCCCGCCAGACCAACATGCTCGCCCTCAATGCCTCCATCGAGGCGGTCCGGGCCGGCGAATACGGCAAGGGGTTTGCCGTGGTCGCCGAAGAGGTCCGTAGGCTGGCCGATGGGACCGGGAAGTCCGCTGCCGACATCATCGACCTGGTTGAGCAGATCAAGGGTCAGAGCCAGACCGTTCATGCGGCCTTTGCTGACAGCTCCCGGCAGATCGGCGAGGGCAAGAAACATGTCGATACCACGGCAACGGTATTTGCCGAGATCCTGAAAACGGTTCTGGAGACGGAACGGAAGGCGAACAGCATTGCCGATCTTTCCCAGATGCAGAACCAGGGGGCCGAAAAGATGGTGCATGCCATCGACGAGATCGCCCGGGTGGCCGAGGACAATGCCGCTTCAACCGAGGAGGTCTCGGCTGCCACCGAGGAACAGTCGGCTGCCATGCAGGAGATGGTTCGTGCGAGCCAGGAACTGGCGCAGCTTGCGGCTACCCTGCTCCGGGCCGTGGAGCGCTTCAGTATTCCAGCCGGAGCAGGGATGGGCGGGCAATGACTGCTGGCGAACAGTGCCTTCTGGTGCGGGTTGGCGAGGGACGCTATCTACTGCCGGTTGCCGCGGTGGTTGAACTCCTTCCGGTGCCGGCCTGTTCCCCGGTTCCCGGCGCACCTGACTGGCTCCTCGGCGTCTGCTCGCTGCATGGTGAACTTACCGCTGCAGTGGATCTTGCCCGTTTCCTGGATGTTCCCGATGCAGCCCCACCTTCCCTTTGCCTGCTGTTCGATCGGAAAATCGCCGCGCTCGCCCTGCTGGTGTCCGGTGTGGAGCAGTTGGCGGTGACGGGTGATCCCGCTGCCACCCCGATCGAGCCGCAGATGCTCCTTTCCCGCCTGGAAGCCGCCATGACCGCCCTGTTTCCGCCTGTTGCCGAAAAAGGCAGAGGGTAGTAGCCCATGGACATTTCACAGTACCGCGATCTCTTTGTGAACGAGGCGAGGGAGCATCTGCAGACCATGTCCCGACTGGTCGTGGCCCTCGAACAGGGAGCAGCCGACCCGGAAGGCATTGCCGCGCTGTTTCGCGCCGCCCATTCGGTGAAGGGGATGGCTGCCTCGCTTGAACTGGAAGCAATTACCGGACTGGCCCATGCCCTGGAAGACCTCATGGATCGGGTCAGAAAGGGGCTGCCATTTGCCAAGGGGGTGACCGACCTGCTCCTGGAGGGGGGCGATTTCCTTCATCTCATGGTGGATGCGGTAGCAGAGGGGACGTCGGCTTCACCGGCAGAAGAACTCATCGGCCGGATCAGGGGGTACGATCCGGCGTCAGAGGGTGAGCCCGCTGTGCCGGCGGGGCGCGACAAGAAAGTCAGCAGCCGGAAGGAAGCGCCGCCTGGCGACGAACTCCGGACGGTCCGGATCAGGACAACGCTGCTGGACAAGCTGGTGAACTGTGCCGGTGAACTCCTGACGATCCGGCACCGGCTGGAACTCCTGGCCGCGGATGGTGGTGTGCCGGGGCTCATGGAGGCGGTTAATGACCTGACCCGGTTGGTTCGCGGTCTGCGTGACGATGTGACCAGTGCCCGCCTGCTCCCCTTTGCCACGATCAGTGACCGGCTCCCCAGGGTCGTGCGGGACCTGGGCCGCAAAGAAGACAAAGAGGTGACGTGGGTCGCCTCAGGAACCGATGTCGAACTGGACCGCGCCATCCTGGAAGCCCTGGCCGATCCCCTGCTGCACATCATCAGGAACGCCGTCGACCACGGACTGGAAAGGGCCGACGAACGGAGTGCCTATGGCAAGCCGCCGGTCGGGACCGTCCAGCTCCAGGTGGAACGGGAACTGGACCGGGTCGTGGTCACGGTGCGTGACGATGGCCGGGGGATGGACCCGGACAGGATCGTGGCGTCAGCCCTGGCAAAAGGGGTGATCGGGAGTGACGAGGCTGCGGAGATGTCGCGGCACCAGGCGTTTCTGCTGACCTGTCTCCCCGGCTTTTCCACGGCCAGTGAGGTGACGGAGGTCTCCGGCCGCGGCGTCGGTATGGATGCGGTGTTGACCGCCGTCCAGCAACTGGGGGGGACTCTTGCCATTGATGCGGAACCGGGGGCCGGTACGATCATTACCTTGCGGATACCGGCAACGGTTGCCATCATCAATGTCCTGCTGGTGCGGGTAGCCCACTTGACGCTGGCAGTGCCGCTGACCGTGATCCGCCGGACGAGTGACCTCGACCGGAGCGCTATTGTCCGGCGCGATGGGGGGGGATACTTCTCCTGCAACGGTTCAGAACTGCGGTTGGAGCTCCTCGGCAGTATCCTCGGCACCCCCTCGATATCGACTGGCCAGGACCATATCCCGGTGCTTCACTGCGAGGTCCGGGGGGCGCTGGTGGGGTTTGCCGTTGACGAAATCATTGGCCATCGGGAGGTCTACAGCAAGCCGCTCGGCCGCCCGTTAGAGGTCTTGCGCGGTTTTTCCGGCGGTGCCGTTCAGGGTGACGGGAGCGTGGTGTTGATTCTCGACCCGGCCACGCTCCCTGTGCCATATTCGGGTTGCGCCTCATGATCGATTATGGCAAAATCTGTCGCTGAACAGAGGAGGATTGCATGAAGATATTCAGGATGTTCTCCGCACTGGTGCTGCTTCTGGGGTTGATCATCCCCCTTGAGTCCCTTGCCGTTGAGCCGGCCAGGGTCGGCTTGAACGATGTGATCGACTCGGTTGAGCAGCAGTTCAGGATCGGCAGGAACGGCCTCCCTCCGCTGACTACGGTGAGTGCCGACTTCTTCCAGCGCTCCACGATTGCGGCACAGAATCGGGAACTGCGGGCCGATGGCCAGATGTTCCTGAAGCTGGCCACCGGTTCCGAACCCCTCATGTTCCGCTTCGACTACTTCCGACCCCTCACCCAGGAGATCATCTGTGACGGCCGGAGCCTCTGGATGTACCAGCCTGACAACCGCCGGGTAATCCTGAGCGATGTGAGGGATACCTTTGATCCCGATTCCCGCTTCAATCCGGAGCGGGACCGGGCCACCAACTTTCTCCAGGGGCTCGGCCGCATCTCCAAGGACTTCGAGATCACCTTTGCCAGCGGTGTACGGGACGTGGGCGGGAATTACGTGCTGGAGCTCACCCCGCGCCGCGTCAGCGTATCCATCGCCAAGCTTTTGCTGGTGGTGCACAAGGATGCGGTCCTGCGCCACGCTTACAGCCGCCAGGGGCGCAACGATTACGCCCTGAACCGCCCGGAGCTGGAGTTTCCCATTCTCTCCACCACGGTCATCGACCCCGACGGCAACACCACCACCATGGAGTTCAGCAACATAAAGACCAACATCTTTCTCTCCGACTTCTTCTTCAAGTTCATGCCTCCGGCAGATGTGCAGGTGGTACGGCCGCCAACCGGCCGGTAAACGGGCCGACCATGCAGAGTGAGGCCGGTGAATTCAGGGATTTCATAATGTTCAAGCTTTTCAGCCGTATATTGACCGCAGCGCTTGTCGCTGCTCTGGCCGTGCCGGCCGCGGCAACTCCAGTTGCTACCCTCCGGGAGGTAGTCGCCACCCTGGAAAGAGGCTATGGCGCACTGCACGACCTGCAGGCCGGCTTCAGCCAACGGACCACCATCAGTGCCATCAAGCGTGAAGAGAAGGGGAGCGGCGAACTCCTGTTGAAAAAGGGCAAGGGGGCGAATCCGCTGTTCAGGTTCAACTATGCCAATCCGAAACAGCAGATCATCTGTGACGGAAAAACGGTCTGGTTTTATCAGCAGGAGAATCGCCAGGTCTTGGTGAGCGATGCCGCTACCCTCTTTGCCGGCGGCAATGCCATCGCCATGAGTTACCTGACCGGGCTCGGCCGCCTCTCCCAGGACTTCACCATCCGTTTTGCCGGCCAGGCGCCGGACCTGAAGGGGAACTACACGCTGGAACTGCTCCCCAGGAAGCCGACACCGGCGGTTGCCAAACTTCAGCTGACCGTGGCGGGTGACGCGGTGGAGCAGTTTCGGGCCAGCGGCAAGCCGCAGGTTCTCTTTCCGATCATTTCATCGGTTCTCTACGACCCGATGGGGAACCGGACCGTCATCGAGTACAGTAGCGTGAAGGTGAACCGGGGGATGGTGAGTGAGCGCTTCAATTTCAAGGTCCCGCAAGGTGTGCAGGTCATAGAAAATCGGTAACTTATAAGCTACGTAACCAATCCCGGAGGTTATCCATGCCATCGTTTGATATCGTCTCGAAAGTGGAAATGCAGGAGGTGGACAACGCGGTCAATCAGGCGGTCAAGGAGATCGCCCAGCGTTACGACTTCAAGGGGTCCAAGTGTGAAGTGAGCCTGGAAAACGAGAGCATCAAGGTGCTGGCCGATGACGACTATAAGCTGAAGGCGGTCATCGAGGTGCTCCAGTCAAAGTTCATCAAGCGGGGGATTTCCCCCAAGGCGTTACAGTACGGCAAGACCGAGTCGGCCTCCGGTGGCATGGTTCGACAGAACATCGCCATTCAGCAGGGGATCTCCAAGGAGAAGGGGAAAGAAATCATTGCGGTCATCAAGGAGACCAAACTGAAGGTGCAGCCGCAGATCCAGGACGATCAGGTGCGGGTTGTCGGCAAGAACATCGACGACCTGCAGGAGGTCATCCAACTCCTCAAAGGCAAGGATCTGGAGGTGGAGATGCAGTTCGTGAACTTCCGTTCCTGACCGACGCCATTCGCGTCGTCGTTGAAAAGCCATCCTGCGGGGTGGCTTTTTTGTTATGTGACAGTGATTTTTTCTACAAAGGCCGCGACCGCCTTCAGCACGGCCCGGGGTTGGTCCTTGTGCGGCGAATGCCTGCAATCGGGAAGCTTCAGGAGTTCGACATCCTTTACCGTGCGATCGATGATGTGGATTTGCTCCATCGTGCCGTATTCGTCGTCAACACCCTGAATGGCCAGAATCGGGCAGGCGATCGGGGGGAGATAGCCCTCGATGTTCCAGTGCAGAAATGCCGGGTGCAGCCAGATATCGGCCCAGGGCCGGAATGTCAGATCCACGTTGGCGTGGTACCTGGCCAGCTTCTCGCCCAGGTTGCCATCCAGGTAAGCCTCTCTGGCCGCCGCAATGCTGGTGACGGTTAGCTGTTCCACCTTGACATGCGGTGCCATCGCAATCACGCCGGTTAGGTCGCGCTGCGCTCCTCCGGCATAAATCAAGGCGATGGAACCGCCATCGCTATGGCCAAACAGGATCGGCTTCCTGATATGCAACTGATCCAGCAGGTCGGGAAGCGCCTCCAGCGCCTCTTTGTGCATGAAATTGACGTCACGGCTCTGTTCAGTGGGGTCTGACATGCCGTAGCCGTAGCGCGAATACACTACAACTTCACAGCCGCTTGCATCTGCCACCTGCTGCGGAAAATCCCGCCACATGGCGATCGATCCCAACCCTTCGTGGAGCATGACAATGGACGGTCTGTGCACTTTCGCGGTCATGGTCGTTGGTTGCAGTCGTACGTACTCTAGTCGCCGCGATTGAACAGTCAGAAATGCCATTGTCATGCGCTCCTCCTCTGGGGCGACAGATCCCCTCTCATGGGTACAGTGAAACTTTGGTCCATTACCACGCGGTGGCCGGTCTGACCTTCCCGGCCAGCACTGCACCGGTTGTTGCGTCGACCGTGAAACTGCTCATCCATAAGCCGACGCCATCACTCCCGTCGGTAGCGCGGTAGAGGATCAGGAACCGCAGCCGGTCGCCCGGGCTCAGGGTGGCACCCTTCAGTACCATATCAAACGGCAGTACTTCATCCATCCGTATCCGTTTCGGGATGGGGATGGTGGTTGCTTCGGCCAGCACTTTCCGTTCACCGTTCAGCAGGGATACGGTCAGCACTGCCCCTTCTACATTGAAGTAGCGGATGTTTTTCACCAGACCGTCAATAGCTACCCCCTGTCCGAGAGGGGCTGTCTTCCAGGCGTATTTGAAGTCGAATGCGCTGTGCCGATACGGCAGGTCGGCCACTGTGCTCATGCCGGCGGCATGGAGTTCAGGAGCTGTCGACAGCATGCAGAGCATAACCAATGATACGATTCTCAGTAACATTGTCTTCACCTCCTTGCAATATTTTACCTCTAGCGAACAAAAAAGAATATAGGCCGGTGCTGCCTGAACGGCTTGCTGCCCAAAGGAAAAGTAACGGGACGCAGGTCATTACCATGCGTCCCGTTATGGCGGTGCCTGCCTTCACAACAGCGACGTGAAGCCGACTAGTTGGCCCGTAAATACTGGTTCGGCCAGGGGATCTCCACGCGCAGGGCCTTGGCGGCATGGAGCGGCCAGTAGGGGTCGCGCAGCATCTGCCGTCCCAGCAGCACGACATCGGCCTGGCCAGTGGCCACTATCTGCTCGGCCTGGGCCGGCTCGGTGATGAAGCCGACTGCACCGCTGGCAATCCCGGCCTCGGCCCGGACCCTGGCTGCAAAGGGGACCTGGAAGCCGGGACCGAAGGGAACCGGTTCATCCGGTACCGCAAACCCTGAAGAGCAGTCCATCAGGTCCACCCCGAGCTCCTTCAGCTGGCGGGCCAGAAGCACCGACTGATCGATATCCCAGCCACCGGCTGCCCAGTCGGTTGCGGAGATGCGGACAAACAGCGGCAGTTCCTTTGGCCATTCCTGGCGCACCCCGCGGGCCACTCGCAGCGGGAACCGGAGCCGGTTTTCCAGGCTGCCGCCGTAGTCGTCCCCTCGCTGGTTAACCAGCGGAGAGAGGAATTCGTGGAGCAGGTAGCCGTGGGCCATATGCAGCTCAACCACCTGGAAGCCGGCGGCAAGAGCCCGATGGGCGGCGGCGCGGAACTGGGCTTCGATCTCGTCCAGTTCATCCAGCGTTATGGCACGGGGAACGGGATGCCCCACGTCAAAGGGGACGGCGCTCGGCGCAAGCGGCTGCCAGCCGCAGGCCCCCATCCCCAGGGGGCCACCGCCGAGCCACGGCAGTGAACATGACCCCTTGCGACCGGCATGGGCGAGCTGGATGCCCGGCACAGCACCCTGTTCTCTGATGAAGCGGGTGATCGGTACAAACGCCTCGGCATGGGCGTCGCTCCAGATGCCGCTGTCGTCCGGGCTGATCCGCCCTTCCGGGCTTATGGCGGTTGCCTCGACCATGACCAGTCCTGCACCACCCACGGCGCGGCTGCCGAGATGAACGAGGTGCCAGTCGGTGGGCAGCCCGTTGTGACTGGAATACTGGCACATGGGGGAAACGAAAATCCGGTTGCGAAACGTGATGGACCTCAGGGTTAGTGGTGAAAAAAGCATGCTCATGGCTGATTCCTCCGTGGTGTACCGAAACTGTGCGCCATATATAAAAGTATACCTGCAATAGAGAGCACAGCGGTGGCGAGTTATGAATTCGAGGTGGCTTAAGCGGAATTGCAGGCGATATGGGGAGCTGTGTCAACCGGCGTGCAAGATGATGCGGGCAAAACGAAAGGCCCTAGATTTTCGGGTTTTCAATCCGTTTTTCCAGAGCCTCAGGATGGAAAGTTTTTATTCTTTCCACATCTTTAATATACGCCTTATCTGGCTATACTGTCAACCTGCCAGCCAAGGTTTCCGGCGTTAACGGGAGATATATTTTCATGCTCAATAACAGCTCCGGATCAAGGGACAACCACTCTTTGCTGCCTCACATAGTCTTCAGTCATGGCAAAGAAAGCGGTCCTTGGGGGACCAAAATTACCCACCTTGCCGCTCGTGCGAAACGTTGTGGTTGCAGTGTGCAGAGCATTGACTACACCTGTACCACCAATCCTGACGAACGGGTGGAGATACTGCTCGACTCCGTTACTCCGACCGACAAGCCATTAATTCTCGTGGGATCAAGCATGGGAGGCTATGTGTCGGTGGTGGCGTCCCGGGTTATCCGTCCCCGGGGGCTCTTCCTGTTGGCCCCGGCACTCTATCTCCCGGGGCATGGTGTACAAGAGCCAGTGCCGTTTGCCGAGACGATCGAGATCGTTCACGGCTGGGGTGATGACATCGTTCCGCCTGAGAATAGCATCCGGTTTGCCCGCCTGTACCGGACCACTCTGCATATGATTGATGGAGACCATCCTCTCAATGGACAAGTTGACGTGATTGGGGAGTGGTTTGAAAGATATTTGAAAGCGCAGTAGCGTTCCAAGCGCTTCTGCTGAGTATAAATCTGGTTGACAATTCAGTGTTACTGTAATAATTTTAACAAAAATAAAAAAATGTTTTATTAAACCATCTGGGATGCGCTGGAATTCTTTTTTGCAATTCAACGCCGAATGACATAATTATAATAACTGCAGTCATTAGAACTTAGAGGCAGTAGATTGGTATGCGTTTTATGACTGACGTTAATCACATAATGCGTAATGGATTGGAGATACTTTCAAATCCAGAAAGACTATGGATTGTTGTTCTCGATGAGAATCTCAGGATAGTTTCGTCCAATTATCCATGTAAGTCCTTAGCAGATATAAGCCCAGAGGAACTCACCGGAAAACCTTTGGAAGATGTTGATGGGTTCCATGACCTTTGTCTTCTTATTGACAAAGGGTTTTGTTTCAGCTCTCAGCTGTTTAAGGCTTTTGAGCAGAATCTGGTTTGCGATTACGAACCTATTGAAGAGGACAATAAGCCTGTTGGTGGAATATTAAGTATCAGAAAAACTTGTCTGGATGAGTCTCAGTTCTTTCCTTTGAGTGAAATCATTGAAATCATAACTAAAGATGCGGATATCCAAAAGGACGGGGTGATCATCGTCAATAGGGAAGGTGTGGTAACGATGGTCAATAGGTCCTTTGCAGTATTTGTTGGCACACTCCCTCAAAACCTGATCGGCAAGCATTGTCTGAAAACTTACCCTGCGTACTCAAATTCCAAACTTTCTCGTTTGCCGATTGTGATGCAGACCGGGATTGCCGAAATAGGGGTACCACACCTGATTAGCGGCCGGGATTGGATCGTGAGTCGCTATCCTCTGACGAAGAATGGAAGGGTGATAGGCGGATTTGGTAAAATTCATCATGATGAGAAGGCTCAGGTGCTTTCGGATATTTCTATACAACCGCTTGTCCAGAATATTGATGCTGCCAAACTTGCTGTAGCGTTTAAGAAACGTCGCGATCTTCGTTATGATGTCCATAATATTATTGGTCAGAGCAAGATCATGCTGGATCTCAAAGGCAGCCTGCTTCAGGTGGCAGAAAGGGGGTCCAATGTCTTGCTGATCGGGGAAAGCGGTACGGGCAAAGAGCTTTTTGCCCATGCCCTGCATGCAGCCAGCAAACGCAGCAGTGGCCCATTCGTCGAAATCAACTGCGCCGCTATTCCTGAGAACTTACTCGAGTCGGAATTGTTCGGATATGTTGAGGGGGCCTTTACTGGCGCGAAAAAAGGAGGGCAGGTCGGCAAGTTCGAGCTTGCTCATGCCGGAACCATTTTTCTCGACGAAATAGCCGAGTTACCCCTCCATATGCAGGGGAAACTGTTGCGTGTGCTACAGGAAAAAGAGCTTTCTCCGCTCGGAAGTACCAAAACTAAGCATGTTGATGTCAGGGTCGTGGCCGCAACTAATGCCGACTTGCAGTACCTGGTCAATAACGGTAAGTTCCGAATGGATCTTTACTATCGCCTCGACATTATGACACTCCACATCCCACCTCTTAGGGAAAGGGCTGAGGATATATTTCTGCTCACCAAGCATTATATCGACAGCTTCAACGCCGAGTTCGGTCTGGATGTTCAGGATTTGGCACCGGATGCCTGGTTGGCAATCAAAAACTACAATTTCCCCGGAAACGTTCGTGAACTGCGTAACATCATCGAACGCGCATTCAATTCGGTTACGGGCGCCCTGATCGAATTGAAGCACCTACCGAACTATATTGTCCAGCCACCCTCCCATTATTCCCTCCCTGCATTAGAGTTGCCTGCACCAGTCGATTTTGACGAGAGTCTTGGGAAGAAAACCCTGCCGGAAATGATCGAAGAACTGGAGAAACAGCTCATCGAACGGGCCATGAAACAAACTGGTGGTAATAAAAACGAAGCAGCAACCCTGCTGGGCATCTCACGAGCGGCAATCTATAAAAAAACACAGAAATACAATCTATAATAGATTCAGTTCAATCTATCCCTGCCAATTTATTTCCCCGTCATTCACGTGCCGTTTCGTACTGCTCCAAGTTGATTCACATCTGTGTGGACATGGGAGCCCAGTGAACGAATTCGCACTTACTATTGTTTGTCCACGATCGTAGACTAAATTCTACAAACATCGACACAAAATCCACGAAGCAAGATCCGGTTTGTTCGCAGAGTAATCCCTTTAGAAATGAAAATAAATATAAAGCCTAGTATAAACAGTATGTTGTTCATTTATTGGCATTTGATATAAATAAAACTACGTTCTGGCACGTCATTCGCTATCTGTTCGATATCAGAATGATACGACAGTCCAACATTAGTACATCAAGAGGGTCAAAGAGTTCCTTGCTGGCAGCTGTCCCTTCTGTCTCATCATGTTCGAAACGGAATCAAGACCTGCAACCACGAAGTGGAATTGGTGGTTAAAGACCTTGCTGAAATCGTTGCTGCACGACTCTGGGAAGAATCTGTGCGGGTTTGCTGCCGTATTCCTTTCGTTGCTGTGATTCAAGGGGTGGGACGCCACCCCGGTGTTTTCCATGTAGCAGATGAAAAGCCAGCGACAGTGAATAGTGGAAATTCGATACGCAAATAACAAGGAGAGACCAATGAAGAAGACAGTGATCGTTAGCGCGGCTCGTACTCCATTCGGGAAGTTCGGTGGCGCTCTGCAAAGTGTATCTGCAGTCGAATTGGGGGGCATGGCCCTTAAAGGAGCGCTTGAGCGTTCAGGATTGGCGCCCGAGCAGGTTGAGCATGTGTACATGGGGATGGTCCTCCAGGGAGGAGCCCGCCCGATCCCATCCCGTCAGGCATCGAGGCATGCAGGTCTCCCCTGGGAGACAACCTCAGAGACCGTCAACAAACTATGCGCTTCTGGTCTTCGGGCGGTCTCCATGGCGGATCAACTGATCCGCGCAGGCGGAGCGGATATCGTCATGGCTGGCGGAATGGAGAGCATGAGCAATGCCCCCTACCTGCTGACCGGGACGAGGTGGGGGCAGAGAATGGGGGATGGCAGGGTCCACGACACCCTGCTTTATGACGCCCTGAACTGCGCCTTCCACGACAGGCACATGGCTGTCCATGGTTCGGTGGTGGCAGCAGAGTACGGCATCTCCCGCGAGGAGCAGGACGAATGGGCATTGAGAAGCCAGCAACTTGCCTGCAAGGCAATCGCCCTGGGAAGATTTGCCGAGGAAATCGTACCCGTCCTCATTCCCCAGCGCAAAGGAGAGCCGGTGATGGTCAGCCAGGATGAAGGGCCGCGGTCGGACACGACCCTGGATGGCCTGGCGAAGCTTCCGCCACTGTTTATTAAAAACGGTACGGTGACCGCCGGCAATGCCCCCGGCGTCAATGACGGGGCCGGCGCCTTGCTCCTCATGAGCGAAGAAAAAGCACGGGATCTCGGCCTTACGCCGCTGGCGACCATTGTCGCCAATGCCATGGTGGGTGCCGAGGCCGCATATATTGCCACCGTTCCGGGTCTGGCCGTCAACAAGCTGTTGGCGAAAACAGGGCTGAACATCGACCAGGTAGACCTGATCGAGGCCAACGAGGCCTTTGCTGCGGTCTCCCTGGTAAGCGGCAGCATTGCCGGCTGGGACAGCAACAAGGTCAATGTCAACGGAGGTGCCATTGCCCTGGGGCACCCGGTCGGCGCGAGTGGCGCCCGCATCCTGATGAGTCTGATTTTCGAACTGCGGCGCCGGGGGGGCGGACGCGGGATTGCCACCATCTGCAGCGGTGCCGCCCAGGGGGATGCCATGCTGGTTGAAGTGAAGTAGCTGCTCACGGCCGACAACAGGGAGAGGAAGCTTATGGAATTCGAAAATCTGCTGGTCGAACGCAGCGATGGCGTCGCAATCGTCACCATCAACCGCCCCAAGGCACTCAACGCCCTGAATGCCGGGACCCTGGAGGAGCTGCTCAGCGCGGTCACCAACCTGGAGAAGGATGAGCAGGTCAAGGCCATCATTCTTACCGGCTCGGGTTCCAAGGCCTTCGTTGCGGGGGGGGACATCTCCTTCATGCAGAGCCTCCAGCCGATCGCAGCCCGGGAGTTTGCACACCTTGGACAGAAGGTATTCGGCGTCATCGAGGCCCTGGCGAAACCGGTGATCGCCGCTGTCAACGGTTTCGCCCTAGGCGGCGGCTGCGAACTGGCCATGGCCTGCGACTTCCGTCTGGCAGGTGAAAACGCCAGGTTCGGCCAGCCCGAGGTAAATCTGGGAGTCATCCCCGGCTTTGGCGGCTCACAGCGCCTGCCCCGTCTGGTCGGCAAGGGGCGGGCAAAGGAGCTCCTTTTTACCGGCGACCTGATCGATAGCCGGGAAGCGTGGCGCATCGGGCTGGTGAACCGGGTGGTGCCGCAGGAGGCACTGCTTGCGACCGCCCGGGAGATCGCCCGAAAGATTGCCGACAAGGGACCTCTGGCTGTCCGCCTTTGCAAGCATGCGGTCAACAACGGGCTGGAAATGGAGAGCGAAAAAGGATGCGCCTATGAAGCGGAGTTGTTTGCCCTCTGCTTCGCCACCGAAGACCGGGCCGAGGGGATGAGGGCCTTTATCGAAAAACGACCGGCCACGTTTCTGGGCCGCTGACAGAAGGAGGATGGCATGTATCTGGAGCTGACCGAGGAGCAGAAAATCATTCAGGAAACGGCGCGCAACTTCGCTGCTGCCGAGTTGGAGCCGGTTGCCGCGCAACTCGACCGAGGCGGCGATCGGCAGATTTATCTCGATAACCTGAAAAAGCTGGCTGAGCTAGGGTTTATGGGGCTCAATGTCAAGGAGGAGTACGGCGGGGCTGAGGCCGGGGTCGTGGCATTCAGCGTGATGATGACGGAGATTGCCCGGGCCTGCGCAGCCACCGCAGTGACCGTTACGGTCAACAACATGGTCAGCGAGGTCATTCAGGCCATCGGCACAGAGGAGCAGAAAAAGAGGTATATCCCCAAGATCGGTTCCGGGGAGTACCTGGCCGGGGCCTTCGGGCTCACGGAACCGGGGGCAGGCTCCGACCCGGCCGGAATGACTACAACAGCGGTGCTTGACGGCGACGAATGGGTACTGAACGGCAGCAAGATATTCATCTCCAGTGCCCCCTATGCCGGTGTGTTCGTAGTCTGGGCGGTGACCGACAGGGACGCGCCCAAAGGGAAAGGTATCAGCTGCTTCCTGGTGGAACCGTGCATGCCCGGCTTCGTTATCGGCAAGGCGGAGAACAAGATGGGACAGCATGCCTCCTCCACCAACGAGATCATTTTCCAGGATTGCCGCATCCCCAGGGGTGCCCTGATGGGGAAACTGAACGATGGTTTCCGGATCGCGGTGACCGAATTGGCCGGTGGCCGTATTGGGGTGGGTTCACTCGGGCTCGGTATCGGTCTGGCGGCAATGGATTTTGCCACCAGATATGCCTCTGAGAGGTCGCAGTTCGGGCAGAAGATCGCCAACTTCCAGGCAATCCAGTGGAAGATCGCCGACATCTACACGGAACTTGAGGCAGCAAGGTTGCTCCTCATGAATGCTGCTTTCCGGAAGGAGCAGGGGAAGCCATTTGCCAAGGAGGCCTCCATGGCCAAGATGTACGCAACCGAGGCGGCGAACCGGGCCTGTTGCGAGGCACTGCAGATACTGGGCGGTTACGGCTATACCAATGATTTTCCCGTTGAGCGCTTCTATCGCGATGCGCGGATCACCACCATCTACGAAGGGACCAGCGAGGTACAGAGGATGATCATTGCCAGGGAGACACTGAGGCAGTTTTCCTGACGAATGGTCTTGTTCCGGGACGATGTAAAAGGGATGAAGGGAGACGTTATGAAAAACAAGAAAATTTCCATACAGGAAGCGGCTGAACTGGTCAGGGACGGCAGCCGTCTTACCTTTGCCGGATTCACCATCTGGCGCAAGCCGTTTGCCGTGGCCTACGAACTGATCCGCCAGCAGCGCCGGAATCTGCACCTGATCGAAGTTGGCGGCGGCTCGATCAGTGATTGTCTTATAGGGGCCGGCTGTGTCGGCGTTTACGAGTCGTGCTGGGTTGGGCACGAGCTGTACGGGAAATATGGCGCCAACCTTTCCCGCAAGGTCAAGAACAGAGAGATCATCATGGAGGATTACAGCCATGGGGAGATGGTGTTCCGATTCGCCGCCGCCGCGGCCGGGATGCCATTTGCGGTCAGCCAGTCATCCCTGGGAACCGACATCCACAACCCCGAGTACGACATGCTGGGCCGGGCCGGACTGCGCGATGGAATAAAGAATGCCCGTTCCAAGTACCAGTACATGGATGACCCCTTCTACAATGGTGGCAAGTATGTACTACTGCCCGCAGCCAAGGCCGATGTGGCGGTGCTGAGCGTGCAGCAGGTTGGCGAGGAAGGTACGGTACGCATCAAGGGGCAGTACTATTCCGACCCGATGGTTGCCCGGGCGGCAGACATCACCATAGCCATTGCCGAGGAGATCGTCCCGGAATCGTATCTGCGCCGGGACTCGCACGTGAACACAATCCCGAGTTTCGAAGTCGATTATATCGTGGAATGCCCGTGGAGTGCCCATCCATCGGGGATGTTCGGCCGTTACGATGTCGACGGGGATTTCCTGCGCAACTTTTTCCAGCAGACCCGTTCCCAGGAAGGATTTGATGCGTTCGCCAGAGAGTGGATTTTCGGGCTCGACCACGACAGCTACCTGGAAAAGCTCGGCGTCTCGCGTCTGCAGCGGCTGCGGGCCAACACGGCCCTGAACTACAGCACCAACAGGGGAAGGGGGAAATAGCCATGAGCTTGAACAGCGACTATGCAACACCGGAAGAATATGGGCTGGCGGATCTTCTCTGCTGCGCTGCCGCTCGCGAGGTACAGGACAACGAGGTAGTATTTGCCGGCACCGGGCTCCCCATGGTTGCCATCCTCCTCGCCCAGCGGACCCACGCTCCGAACCTGAAACTCATCTTCGAGGCCGGCACGCTGGACGGGCGCCCGCCCGAGATCCCCACCTCAGTGGGGGATGCCCGCTGTGAGGTCGGCTCATCTCTCGCCTCCGGCCTGTACGACGCCTTCAGCGTCGCCCAGCGCGGCTACGTGGATCTCGGCTATCTGGGCGGGGCCGAGGTGGACGAGTACGGCAATGTGAACACCACATGCATCGGCGATTATCTTAATCCGGAACTGCGCCTCACCGGAAGCGGCGGCAATCCGGACATCAACTCCTTTGCCAAAAGAACGGTTTTTATCATGCTTCACGAAAAGCGGCGCTTCGTGGGGAACGTAAGCTATATCACGAGCCCGGGCTGGCGCCTGAAAAACTGGCCGACGGGTGAATGGGTGCACCGGCGTGAGATGTACGGCGCGGCATTCTGTGGTGGTCCATCGGCAGTCATCAGCACCCTGGGTGTATTCCGCTTTGCCGAGGATACCGGCCGAATGTATCTGGATACCTGCCATCCGGGGACCACGGTGGAGCAGATCCGGGAGCAGTGCCAGTTCGACCTGGATGTCACCCGTGTGTCCGGGGAAACAGCACCCCCCACCAGGGGAGAACTTCATCTCATCCACAACGTCCTTGATCCGGAGGAAATATTTATTCCCAAAGTGAAAAACGGTAATGACCGCGGCTGAGGGATAATACAGCATGGCAACGGCGCAGGACCCATTATCACATCCTAGGCAATTCCCCTGGCGCAAGCGAACGATGCGAGCCAGTAGGAATAGACAGGGAACGGAGAAACCATGGAATATATCGACGGCATACGTGTACTCAATCTTGCGGTAAACCTTCCTGGCCCTGCTGCAGCGCGCAAACTTCAACAGTTTGGAGCAACGGTGACCAAGGTCGAACCCCCAAGCGGGGATCCATTAGAGCAGTACCATGCGGGCTGGTACCGGGACATGGCCAAAGGCCAGACGATTGTCACAATCGACCTGAAAATGGCCGAAGGGCACGCCAGACTTGACGAGCTTCTAGCCGGGACGGACCTGCTCATTACCGCTACCAGGCCTGCGGCTCTGGAGCGTCTCGGACTCGGCTGGGCGGAACTGCACCAGAAGTATCCCCGCCTGTGCCAGGTTGCGATCGTCGGTTACCCGTCGCCGCGGCAGAATGAGGCAGGGCATGACCTGACGTACCAGGCGACCTTGGGACTTCTGAATCCTCCCCATATGCCGCGCACTCTCATGGCCGACATGGCTGGCGCCGATCAAACAGTGGGCAGAGCCCTGGCCCTGCTCCTGGCCCGTGAGCTGGGCAACGGGAGCGGCTACGCCGAGATAGCCCTTTCGGAGGCCGCGGCGGAGATGGCAGAGCCTCTCACGTATGGCACCACTATGCGGGGGGCGCTTCTTGGGGGAGGCATTCCCGAGTACAACGTCTATGCTACGAGCGAGGGCTGGGTGGCGGTAGCGGCGCTGGAGCCCCATTTCAAGATGCGCCTGGAGGAATCGCTCGGAGTAAGAACCATCGAGGAATACCGGACCGCTTTCGGGCAAATGAACGCCGACTACTGGCAGGAGTGGGGACGGGAAAAGGACGTACCCATAGTTGTTGTCCAATAATCGTTGGATACGTGCTCAAGTAATTCAAGACGGAAAGGAAGGGAACAATGCAAATCAGCAAAGCTACATTTATCATCACCGGCGCCGGATCAGGTCTTGGAGCCGCGACTGCCCGTTCTCTGGCAGCGGCTGGCGGCAATGTGGTCATAGCCGATGTGAGCAGTGAAGCTGGAGAGAACATAGTTAGTGAACTTGGCGCCAGTGCCCGTTTCGTCCAGACCGACGTTGCCAGCGAGGAGAGTGCGAAGTCATGCGTTGCCGCCGCAGTGGCGACCTTTGGTGGCCTGCATGGCCTGATAAATTGTGCCGGGATTGCGCCCGCGGAAAAGGTCGTGGGCAAGGAGGGGCCCCACCGGCTGGAAACCTTTACCCGCTGCATCACCATCAACCTGATCGGTACCTTCAACATGATTCGCTTGGCTGCTGAGGCTATGCTGAAGAATGAACCAAATGAGAACGGCGAACGGGGAATTATCATCAACACCGCGTCCATTGCTGCATTTGAAGGTCAGCTGGGGCAAGTGGCGTATGCTGCCTCCAAGGGGGGAATCGTTGGCATGACCCTTCCCATTGCCCGGGAGTTTGCCCCGAAAGGGATTCGCGTCATGGCCATAGCCCCTGGGATATTCGACACGGCAATGATGGCCGCCATGCCGGAAAACGTTCGCGATTCGCTGGCGCAGATGATCCCTTTCCCTTCACGTTTTGGCAAGCCCACTGAGTATGCTTCCCTGGCGTGCCATATCATCGAGAACGTGATGCTCAATGGCGAAGTTGTTCGTATAGATGGCGCAATAAGGATGGGGGCACGCTGAACAAATATTGGCCCATTCTCGGGCTTGGCCGATGAACTTGGGGATTGTATCGCGAAACTCTGTGGATGCCGGCTGGAAGATATTCCATGAACGATAGGTCGGTCAGACTGGCAATTACCTGCTCCTTAAGGTTTACATGGCCTGCGGAGCCCAATAGACAGAAAAAAGGACTTGGTCCATAAGGCCAAGTCCTTTCTTTCCTGACGCGATTCTGATTGAACTTCTCAGGGACGTTCTGTTGTCCCCATCAGGTAGCGGTCGCACTCCCGTGCCGCGCCGCGCCCCTCGTTGAGGGCCCATACCACAAGGCTCTGGCCCCGGCGGCAGTCTCCGGCCGCGAAGACTCCGTCAACGCTGGTGGCGTACTTCCCCATGTCAGCCTTGATGTTGCTGCGCGGGTCACGCTCGACTCCGAGAGCCGCCGGGAGTTCCTGCTCGGGCCCCAGAAACCCCATGGCCAGCAGGACCAGAGTCGCCGGCCGAATCTGCTCGGTCCCCGGTACCGGCGTGGGTACAAACTGCCCCTTGTCGTTCTTGCCCCAGGCAACCTGTACCGTATGAACCGCGGTGACGTTGCCATCGGCATCGCCCGCAAACTTTGTCGCCGTGGTCAGAAACAGTCGCGGATCGGCACCGAACTTTGCCGCGGCCTCTTCCTGGCCGTAGTCTGTCTTGTGGGTCTTTGGCCATTCCGGCCAGGGGTTGTCATCCGCCCGGGTCTCGGGTGACCGCGGCATGATTTCCAGCTGCACCGCTGATCTGCAGCCATGACGCAGCGAGGTGCCGACACAGTCAGTGCCGGTATCGCCACCGCCGATGATCACCACATCCTTATCCTTGGCGGAGATGCAGTCGACGCCTTCGCCCAGAATCGCCCTGGTGTTGGCGGTGAGGAAGTCCATGGCGAAGTGGACTCCTTTCAGTGACCGCCCTTCGATCGGGAGGTCCCGGGGAAGGGTCGCGCCGGTTGCAAGGATCACGGCGTCGAACTCGCTCCGGAGCTTTCCCACGGGATAATCGGCAGTCCCGATGTTCGTGTTGCAGACAAAGCTGATCTTTTCCTCCTCCATCAGCTTAATGCGGCGGAGCACCACTTCACGCTTGTCCAGCTTCATGTTCGGGATGCCGTACATCAGGAGTCCGCCGGGAAGGTCGGCCCGTTCGAAAACCGTTACGCGGTGTCCGGCCCTGTTGAGCTGCGCCGCAGCTGAAAGCCCGGCGGGACCGGATCCGACAACCGCGACGCTTTTGCCGGTGCGGATCTTTGGAAGAACCGGCGTTATCCATCCCTCCTGCCAGCCGCGCTCGACAATGCTGACCTCTATATTCTTGATGGTTACCGGAGGTTCGTTGATGCCGAGGGTGCATGACCCTTCGCACGGCGCGGGACAGACCCTGCCGGTGAACTCCGGGAAGTTGTTGGACCGGTGCAGGCGATCCAGGGCCTGACGCCAGAGCCCCCGGTAGACCAGGTCGTTCCATTCCGGGATCAGGTTATTTATCGGGCAGCCGCAGGCCATGCCGCTCACCAGCATGCCGGTGTGGCAAAACGGCACACCGCAGTCCATGCAGCGTGCCCCCTGGGTGCGGAGCCTTTCTTCCGGCATATGCAGATGGAACTCATTCCAGTCGTTGATCCGTTCCAGCGGCTCCCGGTCTGCAGGGAGTTCGCGGTCATATTCCATGAATCCGGTTGGTTTTCCCATAGTCGTTTTCCTGTCACATTGTAGGGGCGGCGTATGCCCTCGTTTTCGGTTAATTCTGCAAAGACGCGAGCAGTGAGTACCTAGTACCACATCGGTCAATGTCCGCTTTGTGCGTTCTCCTCGAAAGCGGCGGCCATCGCATCATCTCCGCTGAGGCCGGATGCCGTGGCCTTTTCCAGCGCCAGCAGTACCCGTTTGTAATCCGTCGGCATGACTTTGACGAATTTGCGCGCATAGGTTCGCCAGTTGAGCAGGACTATCGTCCCCCTGGCGCTGCCGGTACGTTCGACATGCTTCTCGATCATGGCCTTGAGCGTTTCCAGGTCGTTGTCGTCCAACGTCTCCAGAGCGACCATCTCACTGTTGCAGGAGTCTTTGAACGCCTCGAACTCGTCAAGCACGTAGGCGGTTCCGCCACTCATGCCGGCGGCGAAGTTGCGACCGGTCGCGCCCAGGACAACCACGGTGCCGCCGGTCATATATTCGCACCCATGGTCGCCGACACCTTCCACGACCGCATTGACACCGGAGTTGCGGACGCAGAAGCGTTCCCCGGCAATGCCGTTGATATAGGCACTGCCGCTGGTCGCACCATAGAAAGCAACGTTGCCGGCAATGATATTCTCTTCTGCCTTGAATTTCGACGCGGCGGGAGGACGGAGGATGATGGTGCCGCCGCTCAAACCTTTCCCCAGGTAATCATTGGCGTCACCCGAAAGCTCCAGGGTCATCCCCTGCGGGATGAAGGCACCGAAACTCTGTCCGGCCGAGCCGTTGAAACGGAGGCTGACGGTGTCGTCGGGGAGGCCGTCGGCGCCATGGGCGCGGGTAATCTCATTGCCGACAATGGTGCCGACAACCCGGTCGATATTGGTTATGGGAAGCTCGGCCGAGACCTTTTCCCTGTTCTCGATGGCAGGTTTGCATATTTCCAGCAGCCTGGTCATGTCGATCGATTTTCCCAGGCCATGATCCTGGGTTTCGATGCAGTAGCGACTCCCCTTGATCCCCATGTCCGGTTGATAGAGGATGTTGCTGAAATCAAGCCCCTGGGCCTTCCAGTGGGCAACGGCCTTCTTCGGCTCCAGCCGGTTGGCGCGGCCGACCATGTCATTGAAGGTGCGGAAGCCGAGTTCCGCCATGATCTCCCTGACCTCCTGGGCCACGAAGCGCATGAAGTTGACCACGTACTCCGGCCTGCCGGCAAACTTTGCCCGCAAAACCGGGTCCTGCGTAGCGACGCCGGCGGGGCAGGTGTTGCTGTGACAGACCCGCATCATGACGCAGCCCAGGGTTACCAGCGGCGCGGTGGCGAAACCGAACTCCTCCGCGCCAAGCAGGGCGGCGATAGCTACGTCACGACCGGTCTTGAGCTGGCCGTCAACCTCGACAATGATCCGGCTGCGCAGGTCGTTCAGAACCAGGGTTTGGTGGGTTTCAGCCAGGCCGAGCTCCCACGGGAGGCCGGCATGCTTGATGCTGGAGAGCGGCGATGCGCCGGTGCCGCCGTCATAGCCGCTGATCAGCACCACGTCGGCGTGGGCCTTGGCGACCCCGGCGGCAATGGTGCCGACCCCGACCTCGGAAACAAGCTTGACGCTGATCCGGGCACGGCGATTGGCATTTTTCAGGTCGTGAATCAGTTCCGCCAGGTCTTCGATGGAGTAGATGTCGTGGTGCGGCGGTGGCGATACCAGCCCGACGCCGGGGGTGGTGTGACGGGTTTTGGCAACCCATGGATAGACCTTGTGCCCGGGCAGTTCGCCACCTTCGCCCGGCTTGGCCCCCTGGGCCATCTTGATCTGCAGTTCAGAGGCATTGGTGAGGTAGTTGCTGGTAACGCCGAAACGGCCGGAGGCCACCTGCTTGATGGCGCTGTTCTTGGAATCGCCACGCTCGTTGGTCCAGGTGAAACGGGCCGGGTCTTCTCCCCCCTCGCCGGTGTTGGAGCGGCCGCCGATCCGGTTCATGGCGATGGCCAGCGCTTCGTGCGCCTCCTGGCTGATGGAGCCGTAGGACATGGCACCGGTCTTGAACCGCTTCATGATCTCTTCGACCGGTTCAACCTCTTCAATCGGCACCGGCACACACGTTTCGGTGTTGAAGTCAAGCAGGCCGCGCAGGGTGTACAGCCGTTCGTTCTGGTCGTCTATCAGCGAAGAAAACAGCTTGAACTCGTTATAGTCATTGGTACGGGTTGCCTTCTGCAGCGACTGGATGGTCAGCGGATTGAAGAGATGTTCCTCCCCCTCCTTGCGCCACTGGTAGTTACCGCCCGGATCCAGGGTCGGCTCGGCAGCTACCCGTTGCGGATAGGCCTTGCGGTGCCGGGTCAACTGCTCCTCGGCAATGCCGTTCAGGTAGATCCCCCCGATCCGGGACGGTGTCCAGGTAAAGTACCTGTCGATCACCGACTGATGGAGCCCGACCGCTTCGCAGATCTGAGCACCTCGGTAGCTCTGCACGGTAGAGATCCCCATCTTGGCCATGGTCTTGACGATCCCCTTGATGGATGCCTTGACGAAGTTCTTTACCCCCGTCTTATAATCGATGCCGGGGAGCATCCCCTGCTTGATCATGTCGTCAATCGACTCGAAGGCCAGATACGGGTTGATGGCAGTGATGCCGTATCCCAGCAGCACGGCAAAGTGATGCACTTCGCGGGGTTCCCCCGACTCCAGCACCAGGGAGACGCGGGTTCGGGTAGCCGTTCTGATCAGGTGGTGATGCAGGCCGGCAACCGCAAGCAGGGCGGGAATCGCGGCATACTCCTCGTTTATCCCCCGGTCGGAAAGGATCAGGACGGTCGTGCCGGACTCAATGAACCTGACCGCGGTACTGAACAGGCTTTCAAGGGCTTTCTCCATCCCTTCGGTACCGTCAGCAGCCTTGAAGAGCAGGGTCAGGGTGGTGGTCTTGAACCCGGGCTGATTGAGGTGCCGCAGTTTTTCAAACTGCTCGTTGGTAAGGATCGGATGCTCAAGCCTGATGACGCGGGCGCTGGTGGCTGAGGGCTTCAGCAGGTTGGACTCCGAACCGATCCTGACTGTCGTCGAGGTGATTATTTCCTCGCGTATCGGGTCGATCGGGGGATTGGTTACCTGGGCAAAGAGCTGCTTGAAGTAGCTGTAGAGGAGCTGTGGCTTTTCGGACAGCACCGCCAGCGGCGTGTCGGTCCCCATTGATCCCAGCGGCTGCACGCCATCGTTGGCCATGGGACCCAAAATGACCCGCTGGTCCTCATAGGTATAGCCGAAGGCCTGCTGCCGTTGCAGCAGGGTGGCGTGGTCGGACTCCTGCACCCGGGGTGCATCGGGCAGATCCTCCAGCAGCAGGTGGTTCACTTTCACCCAGTCGCCGTACGGTCGGGCCGAGGCCAGCTCCTTCTTGATCTCTTCATCGGGTATGATCCGCCCCTGTTCGGTATCCACCAGGAACATTCTTCCCGGTTGCAGGCGACCTTTCTGGAGCACCTTTTCGGGTGGTATCTGCAGAACGCCCGCCTCAGAGGCCATGATGACCAGACCGTCGTCGGTGAGGTAATAACGGCATGGCCTGAGGCCGTTTCTATCCAGCACCGCGCCGATAATGCGGCCATCGGTGAATGCCAGCGCCGCCGGCCCGTCCCACGGCTCCATCAGGCAGGAGTGGTACTCGTAAAAGGACCGCTTTTCCCGGCTCATCTCCTGGTGGTTTTCCCATGGCTCGGGCACCATCATCATGACCGCGTGGGGGAGGGAGTACCCGGACATCGTCAGCAGTTCCAGGCAGTTGTCGAACATGGCCGAATCGGAGCCGTTGGTGTTGATGACCGGCAGTGCCTTCTTGATGTCGTCGCCGAACAGTTCGCTATTGAAGAGCGACTGGCGGGCATGCATCCAGTTTACGTTGCCGCGCAGGGTGTTGATCTCGCCGTTGTGGGCCAGCAAGTGATACGGGTGCGCCCGGTCCCAGCTCGGGAACGTGTTGGTGGAGAAGCGGGAATGTACGATGGCGAGGGCGGTTTCCATTGCCGGGTTGCGCAGGTCGGGATAGAACTGGTCCAGCTGCGTCGGCATCAGCATCCCTTTGTAGATCAGGGTTCGGGTCGAAAAGCTGGAAACGTACCAGTAGGGATCGACCTCCGTGTCGCGGATTTCATGGATGGCACGCTGGTTGACGACGTAAAGCTTGCGGTTGAACGCCTCCTCGTCGGCATAGGTCGCGTCTCTTTTGAAGAATATTTGCCGAACCTTGGGCTCCCCGGCCTTGGCGGTGTCCCCGAGAGAGGAGTTGTCCGTCGGCACCTCGCGCCAGCCGATGACCTCCAGTCCCTCCTCGGTTATGATCCGCTGGAAGATATGGCGGGCACTGCTTTGCTGCGTCGACTCCGGAGAGGTGAAGAGCATGGCAACGCCGTAAAATCCAGGGGGAGGGAGTTCGATGCCCAGCTGTGGGCAGACCGTGCGCAGAAAGGCATCGGGCATCTGGATGAGGATACCGGCTCCGTCACCGGTATTCGGTTCACTGCCGACAGCGCCGCGGTGATCGAGGTTGGCCAGCACGGTTATTGCCTGTTGTACGATCTCATGGGACTTCTTTCCCTTGAGGTTGGCCACAAAGCCGACGCCGCAGGCGTCATGCTCAAACCGGGGATCATACAGACCTTGTTTGGGGGGTAATCCAATAGTTTTCATGTGCAACCTTTGTGAGTTGTTGATCGCTTAGTTGGTCTTCCGTTTCGGAAGTCTAAGAGTGGTTCGCATGGAACGTGCCAGATGTTTGGAATGGTTTTGTGTTCCAATAACTGATGCCAAATCGAGGTGTTATGTTGAATGAATGGTGTCATGGCATATTGAGATGGTACAGTCATTGTTTGAATTGAGTTGTTTGTGTACACAGTTGAGTGCGCCACTGGTTTTCTGGGCAATGTAAGAGCCTCGTCGGGAATGGCATATGCAGGTGGTCTGTGACTTAAACATTGTGTTTGCATTCAGAGCCGTCTGGGACTATTCTTTATCATAAGCCATAACGACTAGAAAACGAGTCATTCAGCGTTGAGATAAAGTTTAATGACTCAATAAAGAGGTGCTATGAACTTGTATGCCATGACTGATGCGGCCATTGAAAAGGAGGTCGGCCGCCGACTCAAAGAATTGCGCCTACGCAAGAACCTTACCCAGGTCGAGCTTGCGGCCGCTGTATCGGTGGCCAGGGCCACTATTGAACGACTCGAAAACGGAAACGGTAAGATATCAACTCTCATTGCTGTGCTGCGGGAACTGGGCCAACTCGACAATTTTGACCTGTTAATCCCGGACCAACCGGTAAGCCCCCTGGTGCTGGCAGAACGACTAGGAAGGCAAAGAGAACGGGCGGGCAAGAAACGTGCTCCCAAGCAAGCTGCAGAAACAGATTGGTAGGAGAGACCCATGCCACCGAATAGGACAGCGAAAATTTATCTGTGGGGGAAGCTAGTCGGTGCGGTCGCGTGGATGGAAGACCGCGGCCATGCGGCGTACGAGTTTGATCCGGCCTTTCTCAAAAAAGGATGGGATATCTCCCCCTTGCACCTTGGAATCGAATCGGCGGCCGGACAAATTTTTACGTTCCCAGCTCTCAACAAGGTTACCTATATGGGACTTCCCGGGTTCCTCGCTGATGTTTTGCCGGATAAGTTCGGGAATGCCATCATAGACGCTTGGCTGGCCCGCCAAGGCAGCGGCGTGCAGAGCTTTGGTCCGGTGGAAAGGCTTTGCTACACTGGCAAACGCGGCATGGGAGCGTTGGAATTCGCTCCACCGATCAATCATAACCTTAACAAAGCTGTTCCTGTAGAAATTGAAGCATTGGTCAGCCTAGCTCAGGATGTAATGCATACTCGAGAAAAGCTGGACATCACGCTGGGGGACAATGAGGCGGCCAACGCAGAGGCCATGCTGGACATCCTCCGTGTCGGGACCTCGGCCGGCGGCGCCAGGCCGAAAGCCATTATAGCGATGAATGACAAAGGACGCGTGATCTCAGGTCAGACCGACGTCCCCCAAGGCTATGAGCACTGGCTGCTCAAGTTCGACGGCGTTACGGATCTGGAACTGGGTGAGCCAAAAGAATTTGGGCGCATCGAGTTCGCATATCACCTGATGGCACAGGCGGCCGGGATCGAGATGACTGAATGCCGCCTGTTGGAGGAAACCGGGCGAGCGCATTTCATGACCAAGCGTTTTGACCGTGATGGCCGCAAGAAGATCCACATGCAGACGTTGTGCGGGATAGCCCACTACGATTTCAACATGGCCGGCGCTTATGGCTATGAACAGGCTTTCCAGGTCATGCGAAGGCTAAGGCTGCCCAAGTCAGATGCCATCCAGCTCTTCCGGAGGATGGTATTCAACGTTCTGGCCCGCAACCAGGACGACCACACGAAAAACATCTCCTTTCTGATGGATCAGACGGGGACTTGGCGGCTCTCTCCTGCCTACGACGTCACCTACGCTCATAATCCAGCTGGCAAGTGGACGAACACGCACCAGATGTCCATCAACGGGAAGCTTGACGGCTTCACGATAGAGGACATGGCAATTATCGGGGAATCAATACGACTATCGAACCCGAAAGCGATCGTGTCCGAGATAGCTGGGACGGTGGACCGGTGGCCGGAATTTGCCAAACAAGCCGGTCTGCGTACCGACCTTGCAATCATGATCGGCCAGAACCATCGCAAGCTTTCACCCCGGTAATACGCATGCACGGGGCTTTAGCAGAACGCAGAAAACGCCGACTCAACCCAGCTGAAACCTATTTTTTCTTGCTCGCGCCGCAAATTCTGACGAGTTCGGTTGTCCCGCACAAGACTGGACTGGGTTTGAATGTCAAGACTCGGCGAGTTGAGAAATTACTTCGCTGCCGGAGCTGCTTCAGCAGGCTTAGCTTCTTCTTTCTTCTCGGCTTTCTTTGCCTTCTTTGCTTTTTTGGCTTTCTTTGCCTTCTTAACCGGAGCTTTTTCTTCTTTCTTCACGTCAGCGGCAGCAGGAGCAGCAGGAGCAGCAGCCGGCTCAGCGGCGCAAACGATACCGGCGAAAGAAAGAGCAACGATAGCGGCAACGAGGGTGGAGAGAACTTTTTTCATGTGTGAATCCTCCGAGAGTTTAATTTAAAATAAAGGTGTAGCATATGACATGCCAAAGATTTGTTGTTTGGTAACTTGCTGAAATACCGCAGCATTGCGAGGCTGAGCCAAATGTGCCAATGGCACGGCCACCTGATAAGCTCCAGAGAATACCTCATTTGCGGTTATCTCCTTAAGATAAAGTTGCATGTTGGCAGAGGTTGCTCCCACTCTTGAGAAATCGTGTTTGTCCATATCCAACTTGTCTCTAACTGGGTCCGTGCTGAGAAAAAGAGCGTCCCTGGTGAAGTTGGCAAGAGTCATTGAGGTGTCCACTATTGACGACCAACATCACTTAATTTTACGCCTATATTTGAACCACAATATCATCCCGAGTTACTCCACCGTAACGCTCTTGGCCAAATTGCGTGGCTGGTCCACGTCGGTCCCCTTCAGGACGGCGACGTGGTAGGAGAGGAGTTGGAGCGGCACGGAGAGGAGGATCGGCATCACCGCTTCGCTGGCGTCCGGGACCTCAAGGACCACCTCTGCCTTCTTGCGGATCTCCTCGTCTCCCCGGGTACAGATGGCGATGACCCGGCCGCCGCGGGCGATGACTTCCTCCATGTTGGAGGCGACCTTTTCGTAGGTGGCGTTTTTCGGCACCAGCACCACCACCGGCATGTTCTCGTCGATCAGGGCGATCGGGCCGTGCTTCATTTCGCCTGCCGGATATCCCTCGGCATGGATGTAGGAAATCTCCTTCAGCTTCAGCGCCCCTTCCAGGGCGATGGGATAATTCATGCCGCGGCCGAGATAGAGGAAATCCCGGGCGTTCATGTAACGGCGGGCCACCTTCTCCACCTCGGCATCCAGCGTGAGGGTCTCTTCCAGCAGGGTGGAGACGTGGAGCAGATCGGCCAGCATCTGCTGTCCCCTGGCCTGATCGATGGTTCCCCGTGCCCGGCCGAGCCGGACGGTGAAGAGGTAGAGCGCCACCAACTGGGTAACGAAGGCCTTGGTGGAGGCGACCCCGATCTCGGGACCGGCATGGGTGTAAATGACGCCATCCGCTTCCCGGGCAATGGAGGAGTCGACCACGTTGCAGATGGCGATGGCTTTGGCGCCGCGGCCATGCGCCTCGCGCAGGGCCGCCAGGGTGTCGGCGGTCTCGCCGGACTGGGAGATGAGGATGACCAGGGTCTTCTCGTTGACCACCGGGTTGCGGTAGCGGAATTCCGAGGCAATGTCCACTTCGACCGGGACGCGGCCGTGCTCTTCGATGAGGAATTTCCCCACCAGGCCGGCATGCCACGAGGTGCCGCAGGCGATGATGCAGATCCGCTCCATCCCTTTCAGCGCCTCGGCAGAGAGCCGCAGGTCTTCGAGGAATACGTCCCCGTCCTCTTCCCGCAGCCGGCCGGTGATGGTGTCGCGGATGGCGCGGGGCTGCTCGTAGATCTCCTTGAGCATGAAATGCTTGTAGCCACCCTTTTCGGCCATGAGTGGGGACCAGTCGATATGCCGCGGCTTCTTCTCCAGCGGCGCGCCGGCGATGGTGGAGAAGGCGGGGACGCCGTTTCGGAAAAGCACCAGTTCGCCGTCTTCCATGAACACCATCTGGCGCGTGTGGGACAAAATGGCCGGGATGTCCGAAGCAACGAAATACTCGCCCTCGGCCAGCCCCACCACCATGGGCGATCCCTGTTTGGCGGCGATCAGGGTCTCCGGCTCCAGCTTGCAGAGGATGCAGACAGCAAAGGCGCCGCGCAACTCCTGCAGCGCCTGCCGGACTGCCCGTTCAAAGTCGCCGGTTTCTTTCAGCCGCTCGTCCACCAGGTGGGAGATCACCTCGGTATCGGTCTCGCTCTTGAAGATCCGGCCGAGCCCCTTCAGCCGTTCCTTCATCTCCAGGTAATTCTCGATGATACCGTTGTGGACCACGATGATGTCGCCGGCCTCGTGGGGGTGGGCGTTCCTCTCCGACGGGCGGCCATGGGTGGCCCAACGGGTATGACCGATACCGATGGTGCCGGACAGCGGCTTCTGGGTCAGGAGCCGCTGCAGATTGACCAGTTTCCCCTCGCTGCGGACGATCTCGGCGCAGCCGTCCTGAATGGTGCAGATGCCGGCCGAGTCGTACCCCCGGTATTCCAACTTCTGCAGTCCTTCCAAAATAATCGGAGTGGCCTGCTGCCCTCCGACGTATCCCACTATTCCGCACATAATAATCTCCGGGAGGTGTTAGGAGTGAGGAGTGAGGATCAGCAAGATAGAAAGCTTTTTACCTCACTCTTCACCCTTCACTCCTCACTTTTCTTGAGTCTCCAACCTTCCTTGTTCACCTGGGGGACCCTGGCCAGGGCCAGGGAGTCGGGGGGGACATCCCGGGTGACCGTGGTGCCGGCGGCGATCAACGAGTTGTTGCCGATGGTGACCGGGGCCACGAACTGGACGTCGCTGCCGACGAAGACGTTATCGCCGATGACGGTCCGGTGCTTCTTTACCCCGTCGTAGTTGCAGGTGATGGTGCCGCAGCCGATGTTCACGTCCCGGCCGATCTCGGCGTCGCCCAGGTAGGTCAGGTGGGATGCCTTGGACCCTTCGCCCATGATGATCTTCTTGGTTTCCACGAAGTTGCCGATCTTCACGTGTGCCTTCAGTTCGGTGCCGGGGCGCAGGTGGGCCATGGGGCCGATGGTCACCTCTTCGTGGAGCAACGATTCGGCCAGCACTGATCCGGCCTTGATGGTGACCCGGTCTCCCAGGCGGCAGTCGCTGATTACCGCGCCCGCTTCGATGACGCAGTCAGCACCGATGGTGGTGGTGCCGCTGATCTGGACTCCGGGGTAGATGACACTGTCCCGGCCGATGGTCACCCCTTCCTCGATGTAGGTGGCGGCGGGGTCGACGATGGTGACCCCATCCAGCATGAACCGCTCGTTGATCCGCTGCCGTAGCACTGCTGCAGCGCTGGCCAACTGGACCCGGTCGTTGATTCCCATGACCTCGTCCGGATCAGCCACCGTAAAGGCGTAACAGGAGCGGTTCTGCTCGGTTGCCAGGGTGATGATGTCAGTCAGGTAATATTCTCCCTGGGCATTGTCATTGCCGAGGCGGCTGACGGCGTCAAAGAGAAAGCCGGCCTCGACGCAGTAGATGCCGGAGTTGATTTCGTCGACTTCGCGTTCCTGGGGGGTGGCGTCCTTTTCTTCCACGATCCTGACGATGCGGTTTGCTTCCCGCTTGAGCACTCGGCCATAGCCGAAGGGATTTGCCAGGTGGGTGGTGAGCACGGTTACCGTCGCCTCCCGTCGGTTGTGGGCGTCCAGCATGGCTTTGATGGTTTCGGGGCGGATGAGCGGGACGTCGCCGCACAGGATCAGGACGTTGCCGCTGAACCCGGCCAGTTGTTCCCCGGCGCAGGCTACTGCGTGGCCGGTCCCCAACTGTTCGGCCTGGAGGGAGAAGGCGAGGTCGTTCGCTCCGGTGAAATAGTCCCGGACCGCGTCAGCCTGATGGCCAACCACCACGGCGATTCTGCCGGCACCGGCAGCCCTGGCCGCCGCGACCGGCCAGGCGATCATGGGGCGTTCCCCCAGTTTGTGCATGACTTTGGCAAGGTCGGATTTCATGCGGGTGCCTTTGCCCGCGGCAAGGATCACGGCTGCTGTTTCACTCATTGTCCATCCTCCGTCGCATCTGACGAAAATTCCTGATACTGTAATCGATGAGTGGCAGGATGGTCAAGGGATTATAGGCTCTCTCATCCCGCCTCAAAAAGGGTTTCACTTTACAGTGGGGCGGCGAGCCGCTATAGTTTCCCCGGGAGTCACGCATGGGCGTACAGGAAGACATCTACCTCTTCGAGCAGCGTCTGAACGATCTGGTCGTGAAGTATGAACAGTATTTCCTCGGACTGGAGAAGCGGGAGCCGCTCAAGCTCCTGGATGATGTGGAGCGGCAGTCAAGGAAGTACGCGACGACCAAGATCAGCAACACCATGCTCAAGTTCCGCTATAACTCGCTGGTGGCCAGGTTCAGCAGCTACCGCCAGTACTGGGGCCGCATCATCCGCCTTATCGAGGAGGGGAAGTATTCCCGGGACCGGGCGAAGATGGCGCGCCATGCCCTGTTGCCGCCAGCCCCGGAACCGGTGTCATCGGTGCCTCCCGAGGCTGAGCAGGTCTACCGTGATTACCTGGCGGCCCGCCGGGCGTGCAACCTGAACAGCGGCACCATCTCCCCTGAAAAGATCGCCGATCTCATCGCCCAGCAGCAACCATTAATCCAGAAACGTTATGGCACGGACCGCATTACCTTTGTGGTGGTGATCGAGAATGGTGTTCCGAAGATCAAGGCCCGTCCGCAAAGGTGATGATTGCTCAGAGCTCCGGCGGTAACGTATGGTTATCCCCGCCCCGAACTCCGAACCATAAAGGTTTTCCTATGCGTCTCCTGCTGGTTACCAGCCATACCGAACCCTCGCCCCAGGCCATTCCCCTGGCAGCGGCCTTCCTGAAAAGCGCCCTGGCCGCCTCTCCGGTCGCTGATGCCGTCGATATCGTTCTCTGCGACCTTTTCGCCAACGATGACGTGGCGGCCTGTGTCGACAAGATCCTTGCCGTTGAGCCCGAAGCGGTCGGTTTTTCCCTCTACCTCTGGAACCGCGACCAGTGCCGGGCCATTATGCTTTCCCTCCGTCAGCTGCGGCCTGCCTTGGTGCTTTTTGCCGGAGGGCCGGAAACGACCGCCGACCCGGCAGGACTACTGGCCGGTTCCGCCTGTGACTTTGTCGTCTGCGGAGAAGGAGAGCAGGCGATCTGTGCTGCTGTGGCGCGACTCCTTGCCGGAGGCGATGTCGCCGGCATCCCCGGGGTGGTGACCCGCGACCAGTCTTTCCCGCATACCGTGGCCCTTGTTCCCGAGCTGGATAGCGTGCCGTCGCCGTACCTTTCCGGTATCCTGCCACTGGTTGACGGCGGGGGGGGCCTCTGGCAGCATTCCCGTGGCTGCGACTATGCCTGTGACTACTGTTTCGACACCCTGGGCCAGCGCGGGGTGCGTCGGTTTTCCGTGGAGCGCCTGGCGGCAGAGCTCGATCTGTTTGTTGCCAGCCGGATTGCCCAGGTCTTTGTGCTCGACTCCACCTTCAACCGTGACATGGCGCGGGCAAAGACGCTGCTCCGCCTGATTCGGGACAAGGCACCCCATATCCATTTCCACTTCGAGGTCCGGAGCGAATTCATCGACGAAGAGATGGCCGAGCTCTTTGCGGCAATTACCTGTTCACTGCAGATCGGCCTGCAGAGCGCCGACCCGCGGGTGCTGAAGAATGTGGGAAGGATCTTCAACCGGGAGGGGTTCGTTTCGCGCATCATGCTGCTCAATGAGGCCGGTGCGGTGTTCGGCTTCGACCTGATCTACGGCCTTCCCGGTGACACCCTTGAGGGCTTTGCCATGAGCCTGGACTTCGCCTTCGACTGCTATCCCAACCACCTTGATATCTTCCCGCTGGCGGTGCTGCCGGGAACCCGCCTGGCTGCCAGAGCAGGCGAATGGGGGCTTGAGCATCTGCCGTCCCCCCCCTATACCCTGCTCCGTTCGGCCACCATGGACGAAGGCGCTCTGGCCACGGCCAGGGGGGTGGCTACGGCCTGCGACATCTTTTTCAGCCGGGGCAAGGCGGTGGCCTGGTTCAATGCGGTGGTGCGCTCACTGGGGATGCGGCCGGCCGGGTTCCTCGGACATTTTTGGGAAAGGCTGTCGCAGCGGCACGGTGCCGGCGTGACCGAGCGGGCGTTCACGGACGAACAGATCTGGCAGCTGCAACGGTCGTTTCTGGAGGAGCTGTTTTCCGCGGAAGGGGTGGCGCATCTGCTGCCGGTGGCCCTCGATCTGGTCGATTACCATCATCTGTTTGCCGTGGCACTCATGACGGTTCCTCCGGAACTCCCCACGGATCGGGAGCTGGCAACGGAGGATCTGCTGGGGCGGCCGTTCGTGCTCGCCCCGTCTGCCCGTCTCGCCCGTTTCCACTACGAGATCTTTGACCTGCTGGAGTCCGGGGAGCCCGATCTGGAGGAGTTTGCGGACTGTTTTTCCCCGACGGGATCATGGGCGGTTATCTATCCCAGGGCCGGTGAGGTTTTTACCGAATCCATTGACGAACGGCTTCACGCTCTGCTCGAAGAATTGGATGGCTGTCGGCCGGCGCGGGAGGCTGCCGAAGCGGCAGGCATGGAGCCGGCGGCGGCAGCAGCCTTCCTGGAGTTTGCAGCAGCCGAAGGGATCGTGACGCTTATCTCTTAAGGCCCACTTTCCCCAGGGTTTCCCGCAGTTTCGCCGGTTCGACCGGCTTGACCAGGTGGGCGGCCGGCTGGGACGACATGAAGGAGTTCATGACGTCCTGGGGGGTGTTGAGGGCGGTGAGCACAATGATCTTTACCTGCTGTGCCAACGGTATCCCCCGTTCCTTTTCGATCCGTCGTATCTCTTTGCCCGCTGCGTGACCATCCATGTTGGGCATGACGATATCCAGGATGATCAGGTCAAAGGGGGTTCCTTCCTCGTGGGCCGTCATGAACTGTTCGACGGCTTCGTTGCCGTCGGTCGCCATCGTACAGGAAGCAGTTCCCTCCAGACACTGGGCAATCAGCCCTCTCCCCAGCTCATCATCGTCAACGATCAGGCATTTCAGATTTTCCATGGTCACTCCTTTTCCGTTGGATTAACAATTCCTTCCGTGGTCCGGGTAAAAGCGTCGAGTTCTTCCCTCAGCCGCGGTACTGCTGATAATGCCTCGTCCAGGTTGCCACTCTTGGCGGCCAATTCGATCCGATGGGCAACTTCCTGCACCCGTACGGCACCGATGTTGGCCGCACTCCCTTTGACGGCGTGGGCGTGCACCCGTATGGCGTCTGTATCCTTTGTTCCTACTGCGGTAGCGAGCTCGTCCCAGCAGACCGCCACTCGTGTGCTGAACATGGCGACAAATTTGGCGACCAGATCGTCCCGCCCTCCCAGCCGTTCCACAAGCCCTGTTCGATCAAATACCGGCGTCGGTGGGGAGGATTCGGTTTCATCCGGATGTGCCCCGGTTGGTGTCGGCGCAGCGGCATCGGCTTTAGTGTGACAGTGCTCCCGGAGGGCGGCCCGAAGTTCTTCCGCTTTGAACGGCTTTGAAATATAGCCGTCCATGCCGGCAGACAGGCAACGCTCCCTGTCCTCTTTGGCCGCGTAGGCCGTCAGCGCCAGGATGGGGGTACGGTGGCCGGTACTGGCCTCCCGCTCGCGGATCGTCTGCGTGGCCTGCAGACCGTCCATGCCGGGCATCTGTATATCCATCAGGACCACATCGAACCGTCCGGCAAAAAAAGTGGCGACCGCTTCATGTCCGTTCTTCGCGAAGGTTGCACGATGCCCGGACCGGGAGAGGATTACCGCGGCCAGTTCGCGATTGACCTCAACATCATCTGCCACCAGGATGCTCAACCGGGGACCCTCTTCGTCGGCGGCTGACCCGGTGGGGCCGGTGGTGCATTCGTTGCGGCCGCTCATCACCGCTTTGATCGTCTCCCTGAGTTCTGAGTGGACCACCGGCTTGGTCAGGTAGTCATCGATCTTTAACTGCTTGAATACCCCGGCGTCAGCCGTGTTCCCGGCATTGCCCATGACAATCACCTTGAGCATGCCCCCTGTTGCTTTTTGCAGGCATTCGACCAGCTCTGTTCCGTCAGTGCCGAGGAACTGCATGTCGATCACGGCCAGGAAAGGGGCTGCGTTGTGCTGCGCCAGCTTCCGGAGCCGGGTCGTGGCACTCTGTCTGGTATCGGCAGTTGTCGGGAGCATCCCCCAATTGGTGAGAAAATCGGCAAACATCTGCCGGTTCGACGCCAGGTGGTCGATCACCAATACCTCGACCCCGCGCAGTGCCGGCTCTGTGTCAAGAGCGGCGCTCTGTCCTTCCACGCCGCACGGCACGGTAAAGTGAAAGGTGCTCCCTTTGCCCAAAACGCTGTCAACCCAGATGTCGCCATCCATCATTTCCACGATACGTCGGGAGATGGCGAGTCCCAGGCCGGTCCCGCCAAACTGCTTGGTAGTCGATGCATCCGCCTGTTCAAAGGCATAGAAGATTCTGGTCATGACATCGGGAGTCATGCCGATCCCCTGGTCGGTCACGGAGAACTGCAGCAGCACTCGGTCCGGCGACCTGCTCTTTATCTTGACGGTGGTGGAGATTTCGCCGTGGTCGCTGAATTTGATGGCATTGCCGACCAGGTTGATCAGGACCTCCTTCAATCGTTCCCCATCGCCCACCAGGATCTCGGGTATGGCGGGCGCCGGGGTGAACGTCAGTTCCAGCCCCTTCTGACTGGCCCGGACCGCCAGGGAGCGCAGTGTCTGGCCGATGGTGGTCCGGAGCATGAAGGGACTGTTGTCGATCGTGAGCTTGCCGGCCTCGATCTTGGAGAAATCCAGAATGTCGTTGATCAGCAGCATCAGGCTGTCGGCGGAATCCTTGATGATGCCGAGGTACTGGTGCTCCTGTTGGGGCGAATATCCACCCTGCAGAAGCTGTTCGGTCATCCCCAGGATGCCGTTCATGGGGGTGCGGATTTCGTGGCTCATATTGGCCAGAAATTCGCTCTTGGCGTTATTGGCAGCCTCTGCCATCTGCCGGGCGGACTCCAGCTCGTTGGTCCGCTCCCGGACCCGTTCTTCCAGGTGGGTCATCTGTTCCCGCACCATGGCGGAGAGGGAGGTGCTCTCCAGGGCGTAGGCGCAGGTGTAGAACAGGATCGACAGCGCATTGAGCGCTGCTGCGTCGATCGTTGCCGTCCCGCCGACCAGGATGGCGGCAAAGACTCCCCGAATGCCCGTGCGGGTGGCAATGACGTGCAGAAGCACGCTACGGTCTTCCGGTAGCGGGAATAGAATTGCCTGGTTCCGGTGGAGCGCCCAGGAAAAGGAACCATCCAGGATCATGACGTCGAGTTGCTGCTGAAGAACCCCATGAGAAATTTCGGGAGAGCAGGTGGATAGCTCGAAACTACCGTCGTCCATTGCTTCGAGACAGCCCATCACCTGGCACGACAGCAAACGCCCCACCTGACTGAACGTGGCGTGGAAAATATCCCGGGAACTCTTTGCCCTGCTCAGATCGCCGTGGAAATCGCCGCTTGACGTCAGCATCTCCAGAATAGCCATATAGCGGCGATTCATTTCCTCAAGGTAGTCAACCCGTTCCTGGAGGAAGGTCGGGGAAGGGGTTATTGTCCTCTCCTCGTTCATGACCCCTCCGTCAGGATGGTAAAGGTTTCGTGGATCTGCGGTTCGGACTGTTTCAGGATGGTACCGAGCATGCTGATGGGCATGCCCAGGCGGTCCCAGGCGGCCTCGGCCAGCGGGGGAACGAACCATTCGGCGCTTTGGCCGAACTGCATACCCTGACAGATGATGTCGGCAAGGTGAATAACCGCTGTTTGCAGCGGGAACTGGGTCGCCAGGGCCGGGGCGTGATGACAGGCGACCGGTTCGACGATGCTTGCCGGGATCTTCCATTCGCGGAACAGTGCGCTGCCCACATCGGCATGATCGAAACCAAGCAGTTCCCGCTCGGCGCAGGAGTAGAGCTGACCCGATTCCCTGCTCCTTTCGGAAAGGGTGCGGACCGTGTCGGGAACGGTGGTGCACATGATCAGCTGACCGACATCGTGGAGGATGCCGGCGACAAAAAAGCGTTCCACGTTGCTCTCACGGAGGTAGGTGGCCAGGTTGCGGGCGATGATGCCGCAGGCAATACTGTGCTGCCAGAACGAAGCCATGCTGATCAATTCTTCGGGGATGCCATGGAAGACCTTGATGACCGAACTGGCCAGGGCCAGGTCCCGGAGCTGCTGCGTGCCGATGATCGTCACCGCCCTGGTGATCGAGTCGACCCTGGAGTAATAGCCGAACATGGGGCTGTTGGCGAGCTTGAGGATGCGGGCCGTCAGTCCCTGGTCTTCGGTGATGATCCTGGCAATATCGTCGATGGAACTGCGCGGGTGGTTGATCGCCTCGTTGAGTCGTTCATAGAAGAATGGCAGGGAGTAGACCGTTCTGGTCTCTGCGACGAGGCGTTCAATCGTAATGGGTGACGTATCAGTGATGGCCATGAAGGATTTTACTGATTGCCGCCAGGCGCAGCAGTTCGCGGATTGCGGGATGGTTCGTGTTGGCGTGACGGAACAGGGAGGTAAGGGACTGTTCGGTTTCTTCCAGTTGAGATTGGGTGACTTCCGGTGGAAGCGGGACGGAGCGGTCGACATCATCTATGCCGGCAATGTCGGCCTCTTCTACTCCCCAGGTCCGGAAGATCACCAGGTGTTTCTGGGTCAGCTCGACACCGCTTCCCAGGAGCAGTCTGCCGGTGCTGTCCTGAACGTCTGTCGCCAGGACCATCCCGGTTTCCAGCGTATCAATTGGTACCATTCCCATGTGGTAGTTCCGTGCCACCCAGCGGTTCGACGGCAGATGTCTGTTGCCGGGCCAATAGATGGTATTGACATGTACCAACTCTTCGGTGGCGTATTGGCTTTCTTTAGGGAATGGGTGTTTCAGGAGCAGGTTAGCGGTTTGTTCCTGCTGGAGGAAACCTATAAACAATAATCGAAAAACAAAAGGGCTATGCCCACAGGCATAACCCTTTGATTTATTGGTGGAGCTGAACGGGATCGAACCGTCGACCTATGCGTTGCGAACGGCAACATATTGTAATTCCAGCCTATACCAGCCTCACCCACTCTCCGTGTAAATAATTACCTCAAATGCTTGACAGTACTGGTTTTTTCCATTATTCTCTGTTTCAAGTTGTATCAACTGATTCATGCCACGGCCACAATTTAACACGGCAACAGTACGGCAACAGTTACGGGGGAGGGCAACAGTATGGAATTCACTATGAACGATATGTCTCTGAGGAACCTGAAGCCTGAAGCAAAGGAATTCACGCGCCGTGAGAAAGGCGGTTTCGGCGTTCGGGTGCATCCATCAGGAACAAAGACACTCTTCTTCATGTACCGTGTTGCCGGTCAAAGGAAGTTCCTGAACCTGGGGGAGTACTACGAGCCGAAGCACAAAGGGGAACCGAAGGGCAACAGGGTTACATTGTCGGAAGCCCGCGCGGCATACGAGACGGAGAAGAAAAAGGTTGAGCTGTTCGTCAAAGGTCAAGGCGGTGCTGATCCTGTTGCAGTCAAGAAAACTGCCCGGCTGCAACAACTGGAAAGCCGTAAGGCCCATTCCGTCGACGATCTTGCCAAAGAGTACATGGAGAAGCACGCCAAGCCGAATAAGAAGACCTGGAAGCGTGACGAGTTCTGTCTAAACAATGACGTGCTCCCGCTGATCGGGAAGGCCAAGGCTCAGGACGTGAAGAAACGCGACCTGATTCTTTTGCTGGAAAAGATCGTTGAGCGTGGCGCGCCTGGGCAGGCCCGAACGGTTCTTGAAGTCATGCGCCGGATGTTTACCTTTGCCGTGGAGCGCGACATATTGGAGAACAGCCCCATGTTCGGGGTGAAGCCGCTGACGAAGAAGGTCGCCAAGGACCGAGTGCTGACCGCTGACGAAATCAAGGCGTTATGGATCGGCCTTGACACCGCGGGAATATCTGACGAGATCAAGCGCGCCTTGCGGCTTATCCTTGTGACCGGAGCACGGCCAGGGGAAGTAATCGGGATGCACACAAGCGAGCTTGACGGCGATTGGTGGCAGATACCGGCAGACCGGAGCAAGAACGGTATTGTTCACCGGGTGTTCTTGACCGGCACGGCAAAGGAGATCATCGGCCCCCTGGAGATTCTGGACACCGGAACCGGCGAGATGGTTGCAAAGGGATACATCTTCCCTTCACCTCGTGTTGAGATCGACCCCGAAACCGAGAAGCCCATTATCAAGCCGATAGACGTCAACGCGCTGGCCTATGCTATCCGGCGCAACCTGAAGGACTACAAACGCCAGAGAGCAGCACGGAAGTCGCCAGACAGTGACACCCCCGTTATGGTGCCGGTCAAGGATGAAAAGAAGATCGACATGCAGCCGTTCACGCCTCACGACTTGAGGCGGACGGCGGCAACATTGCTTGCCGAGATCGGTTACAGCAATGAGGTGATCGACGCCATTCTAGGACACAAGGCGCGGGGCGTGGTGGCAGTCTATAACCGGCACGACTACGCCAAAGAGAAGCAAACCGCAATGGAGGCGCTGGAACGCAAGTTGACCAGCATCACCACCAGCAAGAAGTCAGACAACGTGGTCAGTATCCAGATAGGCAGAAGAAGCGCATAATCATTGCTTCAGGAGGCGCGAATATGAGCGGATGGGATTTGCTTCCCAGCACAGAGGATGAAGAACGCTACCAGGCTGAACTATCTGCAAAGCTCCTGAGTGGCGGTGAACTATCCGAGCTTGATCGGCGCTATCTTGCGGATCGAATTGCACCCAAGGCAAAGGCCCAACCGAAGAAACCAGCACACCGGCCGAAAGGATCAATAACCACTTACGGGAGAAACCTGCATCTCTGTGTTGAGTATCTTGACCTGTTGGAGCAGTTTGGCGCCGGTGGATCAGACGCCGCCTATAAGGCTCTTGCAGCAAATTATGGCATAAAAGAGTCAACTATAAGAAAATCTGTTGGTACTGAACTATTGCACCATGTCAAAATTCTCCACCCCTTCATCCTACGAGAAAAAAAGTAACCCTCCTTTAATAGTTTTATTATCCTGCAAAATCAGTGCATTACAAGATATAGCCTGCTATTGATTGGTTCAGCTTGAACCAATTTCTAGGAGGTAACGTTATGGCGTACAAGTCTAAGCCTACCGTCGAGGATCGGAACGTCTCACTCGGGGAATGCATCAGTATCCTGGGGCGGTCTCGGTCCTCAATTCTGCGTGACGTTGAGGCTGGTAGGATTCCCCGCCCTTTCAAACTGGGGGGAAAGGTGTATTGGCGGCTGTCTGAACTCAGGGAGTGCATGGAGCAGATGAGGCACGCAGCCTAGAGCGAGGATCACGACCGACTGTCGTGAGACAGCCAGCGCCGACGCCCAGAGGCGCGGCGCAGTGAGGCGAAAGGAGCCCACGCCACATACAGGAGACCTTATATCGTGAGAACATTCGAGACTGAAAACCTAGACCTTTCGAGCTACCTTGTCACGACCGGCTATCAGCCGGACATATTCCGCAACACGATCAGCAACCGGGCCGTCTTACCTACCTACGTCGACCCGGGAAAAATACTGGAATCAGCGGGACGCTAAATTATCAGGGTAACGACCTGTTTCATAACTTCAGCTCGTCCACTCCATTCGAGCAACGCAGCTACACCAAATTCGGAGCCTATGCCCTGTTGTACCACGGCGGCGACTTCGGAGCGGCTGCTCGGGAGCTGGCGCGGCAGGGATACGGGGAGAAGGCACCGGAGCCAGCTATTGTTGGAAACCAGGAACCCGGCACAAAACCTTCCCTCTTCATGTCCGCCGGTGATTTCCTCGACACTCACATCTCCATAAATCACCTCATCAAGCCGTTTATCGAACGCGACACCACGGGGCTACTATTCGGCCCATCAGGATGCGGGAAAACCTTCACCGTTTTGGATTGTGGGCTTGCTGTAGCGGTAGGCGGCGAGCCTATTACCGAAAACGGGACAAGGGACATAACCGGGACATGTCCCGGACTTGTCCGGGGGTAGTAAGGGGGACAGACGGGACACACCTCTTTAGAGGTGTCCCGATGTCCCGCTACCTGTCCCGTCCAAAAAAGGAGGAAGCAATGAACCAACCCGACAAAGTCACATTGAGATTACTGCGCCAGAATAATCGCCTTGATGTAGTCCTATCTGACAGCACCTTCGACATTGTTCAGAAGTTGGCGGCCGGCCTGGGAGTTGATGCCGCCCTGTATCTGAAGAGCGTTATTACCGACCATATCTGCCTGAACGCTTCAAAGGTACTCCCCCCGCCACCTGTACCGGCGTGGGTTAACAGATGACCCAACTACACCAAAAGGAGGCGCAAAAATGACCGCTCCAAGCCACAAGGCAGACATAAACAAGTACGGTATCCCCTGTATCAAACATGACCTGTGGGCATGGTTCAACCGGGACATGGGAACCGTTGCATGGATCAGCCGTGAGTTGTGCACACTCTCCCAGCACACGGTTGCCTACTGCGTAAAGGAGGGATTGCTTACTCCCGAGCAGATCAAGCGTGACCTGGTAGAGCCAAGCCGGAAAATGCTTGAGCATGGCGATGCATCCCTTACCGATGATGAGCGGGAAAGAGGCGCGGATATGGGGGACTTCATCAAGGCCCATACCATCATTGCCTTGGATTACTGGTTCAAGGATATGGCCGGGAGCCGGTGCCGCTTGCATTGTTGGGGGAAACTGAGCAGCCTCAGCAACCTGCCTTGCGGGTTTGATGACCTGGCGGAAAGGTGCAAATCCGACCCGGAATTATATGACGCTTTCAAGACTGTCCTGGCAGGTGTGACAGATGGAGGGGACACCCGGCAGGATCAGGCCGAGCAGTTAACTTGAACGGCTCAACACCCCGCGCCAGCGGTAAACGGCACGGCACCCTTAACCACCCCCGCGCCACTCTACGGAAAGGAGGCAGACATTGAAGAAGATCGACGATGCAGTGTTGCTGGCAATGATCGACCAGGGCACGCCACAAAAGGACGCAGCAGCCCATTTCGGCGTTACCGAAGCGGCAGTATCGAAAAGGCTTCGCCGGTTGCGACTGGCAGCGAAACGGCCGGCGATCCTGGACAAGCTCACGGACAAAGAGCAGGCATTTGTGGTGGAGATCGTAAGCGGCAAGACACAGACCGACGCCGCGGCCGCTGCCTTCGACGTGACCACCCGTGACAGTGCCAAAAGCCTCGGTTGCAGGCTGGCTAAAAAACCTGACATTGCCGAGGCGATCACGGCCGTAATGGAGACGGAAGGTTTGGGGCGCCGGCACCTTATCCGCACCCTGAAGCGCCATGTTGACGGTCCAGATGCACAGGTGTCGATTCGGGCCACCACGGAGGCCTTGAAGCTTCATGACGCATACCCCGCCAACAAGTCCGTATCGCTTCAGATCACGGCCGTCTGCCCGGTCGACTTGGACCGGTACCGGCGATAGGAAGGAGGCGAACCCCGATGAAACGAAAAACACCACTTTATGCAATCCGTGGCAAGCGCGTTGATGGAGGGTTGTTACTGGTACGGCAGGCGTTTGCCGGTTGATTGCGGCGCCTGCCCGTTCTGGCAACCGGAAGAATTCTGTTTTCTCTCCATTCCGCGCCAGTTGTGGCCCGAGGCTTACACAGAGAGAATGCAGAGCATGACACAAGCCGAAATTATGGGGCACTATGACAACTTGAGTCTTGCACTGACTGATTCAGGGTACACGGAATACGGCGCGGCCATGGCATTGATAACAGCGACAAACAGAAAGAATTTCAATCGGTGGTCATGAGCACCGCCAGAAAAGGAGGTTGAACGATGCCAGTGCTTGAAAACTTACTGATGATGAACAACCGGACAGGTGCAGACCGCCAGACAGAACAAGAGCAGCCAGCCGACCAGCAGACGCAGCCGACCGGCTGGGGAATATTGGCAGACAAGGCCACCACCTACGGCGAGAAATTTGTTGACCAGCTTTGGCAACAGCACATGGCACAGGCTTTGGCGCGTGGTCGCTACGATCCGGCACAGTACCCCGTCGAGATCAACATTGACTACCAACCCGGGGGGGCAACCCCTGTTTACGGTCCGACCTTGCAGCGATCAGACCCGAAGATAAAGCGATACTTGGATTATCTGGGGTATCGTGGGGGATACTGAGCAAACGGAGAAGGGGAGGCGTAACCGCTTCCCCTTTTTCTCCCCCTGGCGAAGATTCCGGCAGCAATCAGCCTGCTTTGTGGCTTTGCCCCACTCCGTACTGACCGCCAGAACGAACACCCCTCAGAATCGAAATTTGGACGTTGCCAGTCTTCCCGGCCTGTAAGATTCATCCCGCCAGCTATGCGACCCCATAGCACACATGCAGCCTGACATATTCTGTCGTGATTCGTTGGCGCGTCAGAAGCACCTTGTCCCGGTGAATGTCTCGGGGGTCGATTGTCTCGGCTTCGCATCCAGGGATGCTAACCCGAGATTCCTGGTTGATCAGATTCCCAATGTGGTCTTTTCCTGCTTGTCTCTGCCGCTCCTTCGCCTCTGCCTTCAGCAAGGGTAGCATTTCGAGCATGGGGAGCCGTGACGGGCCGCTCGTCAACCACTTGACCATTTCTAAAAATATGTCGCAGCCCAGAAGGAGGGTACGGCAAACTCCTGAGGAGAGTCCGATGCCACCCCCCCCCTCTGATCGATGCCCGCTCCCCGTACCTGGTACGGGGGGAGGGGAGGGCTAGGCTTCACCCCAATAGAGGGCCGGAAATATCAAGTCGTATCAGTCGCTATCAGGCAGCTATGCGGCAACAAAGCGGCAACAAAGCGGCAACAGTGTTGCCGAATAAATAACAAAGGCGCTATGGAATGATCCATAACGCCTTGTTTTTATTGGTGGAGCTGAACGGGATCGAACCGTCGACCTATGCGTTGCGAACGCATCGCTCTCCCAGCTGAGCTACAGCCCCATGGTTATCAGCTAATAGACGAAATATATACCCCAAACACCGATCATTGAAAAGAAAAATTAGTGGTTCAGGGGGAGGATGACCGTGAAGTCGGTTCCAACGCCCGGTTGGCTTTTGACCTGTATCTTGCCGCCGTGGTTGGCGACTATCCGGCTTGCTATGGGGAGCCCCAGGCCGGTACCGTCCAACTTTGTCGTATAAAATGAATTGAAGATCTTGTTGATCGCATCAGTGGGGATGCCGCTGCCCGTGTCACCAACTTTTACGGCAACGGCCGGTTTTCCGTGCAGGGTCGAGCCGGAGATGGCTATGTGCAGTTCCCCCTTATTCTGCATCGCTTCGTTGGCGTTGCTGAACAGGTTTATGAAGATCTGCTTCAGCTGCTGACAGTCGGCAAAGAGATGGATCGATTTGCGCGGGTAGGCCTTGACTACCTTGAGGGCACTTCGCTCCAGAAGCGGCATGACAATGGTGAGGGCGTCTTCCACAACGTCGGTTATGTCACAGCGGTCGTAGCAGATGGTCGCTTTACGCGAGAAGGAGAGGGTATCGGAGAGGAGTTTTTCCAGTCTTTTGACTTCATTGACGATGGTTTCTGCATATTGAGCCTCGACGGAGTCCTTGTTCATCTTCCTGCCAAGGCGACGGGCAAATCCACCAATGGATACCAGCGGCCCTTTCAGCTCGTGGGCGATACTAGCTGCCATCTCGCCGATAGTGGCGAGTCGTTCGCCATGCAGGAGTTGGTCCTGGGCTTCCCGCAGTCGCCGGTTCGCCTCCTCCAGGCTGCCGTACAGGAGCGAGTTCTCGATGGCTATGCCGGCTTGGCTGGTAAAGAGCTGGAGGAAACGCAGATCTTCACGGGTGATCGCCTTACCGCTGTCCGGGTTGTCGACGAAGACGACCCCGAAAACGCGATCCTTGGTCTGGAGCGGGGCAACGGCAAACGATCTGATGGAGAAGTTGTTAATGATGGCCGGGTTTACGCGCTTGTCGTTCACCGCATCGGGAATGTAAAAAATTCTCTTTTCCAGCACTGCCCGGGATGAGATGTTTTTCGTTTTGTCCAGTTCGATACGGACCTTTTTGACCTGGGAGCAGAGCTCGGATTCACGCTGGCATGCCAACCTGGCGTCGTCCAGGTCCCAGGGAGTGGGGTGGCCGAGGTCGGGCTTGGTCGGAAACGGCAGGTCTATGGAGGTTCCCCTGTCCACTCCCAGCATCCCTTGGAGGATGCCTGAACGTTCGTTGATCATGAAAAGCATGGCCCGTTCGAACACCGGCGACGGTCCGGCCGTGAGGGCGGTCAGAATCAGATGCGCCAGCTTATCCACCCGTACCGTCGCCAGGATCGGGCTGCTGAGGCGATGCAGCAGTGAGAGTTCCTGCAACTTCTGGTTGTTTTCTTCACTTACCTTGCGGAGTTCTTCGGTCCGCTTGGCCACTCGCTTTTCGAGGCCGCTGTTGAGCCGCTGGATTTCCAACTCCGCCCGGCGCCGTTCCTTTACCTCCAGTGTCAGTTTCTGGTTGAGGCGGAGGAGTTCGGCCGTCCGGTTTTTTACTCGCTTTTCTTCTTCCTCGAACAGGACTCTGAGGGTTTCTTCGGCATGCTTGAGTTCGGATATGTCGCTGAAGATCAACACCATGCCGATGAGCTGTTTGCTGAAGTCGAGCAGTTCGCGCCCGAATACCTGGTACTGCCGGACCCCCTGGCGTGTCTCGAGCATCAGCGTTATCGGCTCTGCATTAAGAAGCATTGAAAGATGCGGACGGATTTTTTTGAACAGTTGTGAGGCGGCGTCCTGTTCCGTAGGGCGTCCGTAATAACGTCCTCCGGGGGTCGGCAGCTCTTCCAGAAGCTGGGCAGCGGCCAGGTTCAGGTTGATGGGGCGAAATGCCTTGTCATAAAGTATGGCCGGGGTAGGGAGGCTTTCGAACGTGGTCAGGTAGCGGTTTTTTTCATGGATCAGGTCGCGGTTGGCGTCCTGCAATTCGGCTATGTACGCATCTGCCGTTGTCTGTTCCCATTCGCCGAGGAATCCGAGCTCAACCCGGTCGAAATAGTGATCGATAAAATGACGACAACCCAGCCGTTCCGTTTCGGCCTTCATCTCGTCGATCAGGTCCAGATAGCTGCGCCGAAAGTACTTCATGAGTCCGAAAAACATGGCGACGGTGACGCCGCGTTGCCGGTGGCGCTTCGCCTCAAGAACGCCGAAGGCAACAGAGGGGTCGTCCCGGTCGATCTCCGGGGTTATGGGGGGAGGGGACGGATGCTGGCGGATGCTGGTCAGCATCCCGTTGGACAGGCCGGAGATGGAACTGCGCCATGCTTCTTCCAGGGGGGGGGTAAAGGGGGTGTAGCCGCGCTCTTCGGCATACTTGAGCAGGCGCCTGACGAGCCAGGTCTCACTGGCAGCGATCAGTTCGGCAAAGGACTGCAGGGGCTTTTCCGCATGAGGTCGACGCATCGTCACCGTATTGGGTCTGGTCGCGTGTGCTGGTTAGCCTTCTGGGGGATGATCCGGTGTCAGGGGACCTTTTCCTGGCGTTCCTGCTCCATCTTGCAGTCGATGCAGAGGGTGGTGACCGGTCGGGCCTTGAGCCGCCCTTCGCTGATATCCTCGCCGCAAACCTCGCAGGTACCGAAGGAGCCATCGTCGATACGGCTCAAGGCCTCCTTGATCTTGTTGAGGAGCTTCCGTTCCCGGTCACGGATACGGAGTTCGAAGTTGCGGTCCGACTCCTGGGTGGCACGGTCGGTGGGGTCGGGGAAGTTCGTGCTGTCCACGGTCATCTCTGATACGGTTTTGTCTGCTTCCTGCAGAAGGGAGTGCATCTCTTCCTGAAGCACAGTTCTGAAATATTCGAGCTTGTCCTTCTCCATAACTCTCTCCACTGGCTGGCAAAATACAATGCACTATTAAAAAGCATTTCGTAAGCCAAGTAAAGGGAAATTTCCTCACCATGGCTGCCCCAACGGTTCAGAAAAGCCGTTCCATGGCATCGTCGACGGTCTTGACGCCAACCAGTTCGATCCCTTTTACCCGCACCTGCTTCAGGTTGCCGGCCGGGAGCAGGCAGCGGGTGAAGCCGAGTTTGGCAGCCTCCCTCGCCCGCAGTTCCGGTTGGGTGATCCCCCGCACCTCGCCGGCCAAGCCGACTTCACCGAGCAGCAGCACCCCGGGGTCCACCGGTTTGTCCAGGTGGCTTGAGGCAACGGCCATGATCATCCCCAGGTCGGCTGCCGGTTCGTTCAGCTTCACTCCGCCGGCCACGTTGAGGAAGATGTCCTGCCCTGCCATGGTCAGACCGACCTTCTTTTCCAGCACCGCCACCAGCAGGGCCAGCCGATTGTGATCCACGCCGATGGTGGTGCGCCGGGGGGTGCCGAACGGCGAGCTGCTGACCAGGGCCTGCAGCTCGACAAGCAGGGGGCGGCTTCCTTCCATGGCTGCCACGACCACCGACCCGGCCACCCCCAGGGGGCGCTCGGCCAGAAAGAGCTCGGACGGGTTCTGCACCGGCAAGAGCCCTTCGCTCTTCATCTCGAAGACGCCGATTTCGTTGGTGGAGCCGAAACGGTTCTTGACCGCCCGGAGTATCCTGAACGGGTGCCCGGCATCCCCCTCGAAGTAGAGGACCGTGTCCACCAGATGCTCGAGAACCCGGGGGCCGGCCAGGGAGCCGTCCTTGGTGACATGGCCGACCAGGAAGATCGGGATGTTGCTCCCCTTGGCCAGCAGCATGAGCCGGCCGGCCGACTCCCGCACCTGACTGACGCTGCCGGCGGCCGACTCCAGGGCCGCGGTGAAAACGGTCTGGATGGAGTCGACCACCACCGCCCGCGGCTTCATGGTGCCGATATGGGCGATGATCCGCTCCAGGCTGGTTTCGGCCAGGAGAAAGAGTGCCGGGGCGTTGACCCCCATTCTGGTGCCGCGGAGCTTTATCTGCTGGGGGGACTCTTCGGCAGAGACGTAGAGGACCGGTTCGCCGCTACGGGCCAGGTGGTCGGCGGCCTGGAGCAGGAGCGTCGACTTGCCGATACCCGGGTCGCCGCCGATCAGCACCAGCGAGCCGGAAACCAGCCCCCCTCCCAGGACCCGGTCGAATTCGGAGATACCGCAGGGAAGGCGCTTCTCCGCATCGCCCGACACCTGCCCGATGGGGCAGGGCGGGTTATCAGCGGCCGTGCCGGCTGTCCCCCCCCCTTTGACGAGCAACTCTTCCACCATGCTGTTCCAGGCGTTGCAGTCGGGGCATTTCCCCAGCCATTTGGCCGATTGGTAGCCGCACTTCTGGCAGGTGAAGAGGGATCTGGGTTTCATGGTAGCTCCTGGAATGCGGGGATTGCCGCATAGTAGCCTTGCCATTCGGGGCTGTCAATGAGCCGGCGTGCCGGACAGCTACCGGTGTCGTTTCTCTGCATTGAACGCCGGGGATGCTCTGGTATACTTCCATCTGGTCAGATCTGACCAATTAAGCGATGACAAGGAATGCTGCATGGTCTCTCTTGGAAACCTCTCTCCGCAATGGATCGAAGAACAGTACCGCCTCTGGCGCCAGGCACCCGACCCGCTGCCGGCTGACTGGCAGGCCTTTTTCGCCGGATACGAACTCGGCGGGGGCGCGCTGGCGGCTGTGCCGGCAGAAGGCGGCCCCTCTGCCGCCCCCCTCAAGCAGTCGGGGGTACAGTCGCTGATCTACCGCTACCGGGATATCGGCCACCTCCTGGCCTGTACCGATCCCCTCTCTCCCTGTGCCCTTTCCCATCCGCTCTTGGACCTGGCTGCCTTTGACCTGACCGAAGCCGATCTGGACACGCTGGTGCATACCCGGCGCTTCATGAAACAGAGCACGACGCTTCGGGAGATCCTGGAAGTGATGCGTGACACCTACTGCCACGCCATCGGCGTGGAGTTCATGCATATCCAGGAACCTGCCGAGCGGCAGTGGCTCATCGACCGGATGGAGCCGGTCGGAAACCGCACCCGCTTTTCCCGCGACGAGCAGCTCCGGATACTCAGGCGGCTCCAGGAAGCGACCCTGTTCGAGGAGTTTCTCCACCGCAGGTTCATTGGCCAGAAACGGTTTTCCCTGGAGGGGGGCGAAGCCCTGATCGTCCTCCTGGACCAGCTGGTCGGCAGTGCAGCCGGCCACGGCATCAGTGCCATGGTCCTCGGCATGGCACATCGGGGGCGGCTGAACGTCCTGGCCAATATCCTCGGCAAGCCGCTGGCCAACATCTTTGCCGAGTTTGCCGACAACCGGGAACTGGGTATCGTCGGTGAGGGGGACGTGAAATACCACAAGGGGTTTTCCGTTGACCTGGAAGCGGCTCCCGGCCACCGGCTCCACCTGGCCCTGGCCTTCAACCCCTCCCATCTGGAGGCGGTCGATCCGGTGGTGGAAGGGACGAGCCGTGCCCGCCAGGACCGTCTCGGCACCGACGGCAGGAAACGGCTCCTGCCGGTCCTGATCCACGGCGACGCGGCCTTTGCCGGCCAGGGGATCGTGGCCGAGACCTTCAACCTCTCCCAACTGGAAGGGTACGGCACCGGCGGCACCCTCCACGTGGTCATCAACAACCAGATCGGCTTCACCACCCTGCCGGCGGACGCCCGGTCCACCCGGTATGCCACCGATATGGCAAGGATGCTGATGATCCCGGTTTTTCACGTCCACGGCGAAGATCCGGAAGCCGTTGCCCATGTGGCGAGGCTGGCGCTCGATTACCGGCAGGCGTTCGGCCGGGACGTGGTGGTGGAGATCATCTGCTACCGCCGGCACGGCCACAACGAGGGTGACGAGCCGTTCTTCACCCAGCCGCTCATGTACGAACGGATCAAGGGACGGCCGCCGGCCTATCGTCTCTATGCCGACCAGTTGATTGCCGCGGGTGAGGAGACGGCAACCATTGACGCCATGGAGCAGGAGGTGAAGGCCCGCCTGGAGAGCGCTCTGCAGGAGGAGCCCGATCCCACGGCGGATCTCGGGCATGAAGGGGCCTGGCACGAGATCCGGCGCGACTACGCACCGGTGGAGGTTGCCACCGGTGTGCCGCGGCAAACCCTGGCCTCCCTGGCCGACCGTCTCGCAACGCTCCCCGATGGGTTCACCCCCCACCCCAAGGTGGCTGCCCTTCTGGACCGCCGCCGGGAAATGGTCCAGGCGGGAACCGGGCTTGACTGGGGGAGCGCCGAGGCCCTTGGCTATGCGACCCTGCTGAATGAGGGGGGCGTGGTCCGACTTTCGGGGCAGGACTCCCGGCGCGGCACCTTCAACCATCGCCATGCCGTGCTGCACGACCTGCATACCGACGCCCGCCATATCCCGCTCGCCGGCGTGGCGAAGGCCGGGGCGACCTTCCAGGTTTTTGACAGCATGCTTTCGGAGAATGCCGTGCTCGGTTTCGAGTACGGCTACGCCGTCAGCTTCCCGGACAGCCTGGTGATCTGGGAGGCCCAGTTCGGCGACTTCGCCAACGGCGCCCAGGTGATCATCGACCAGTTCATCGCCGGCGGCGAGAGCAAGTGGGACCGCTCCTGCGGCCTGGTCCTCTTCCTCCCCCATGGGTACGAGGGGCAGGGGGCGGAGCACTCCAGCGCCCGGATCGAGCGGTATCTCCAGCTCTGCGCCGAGGACAATCTTCTGGTCGTGTATCCGTCCACGCCGGCACAGCTCTTCCATCTCCTGCGACGCCAGGTAAAGCTCCCCTTCCGCAAGCCGCTGGTCGTGTTCACCCCCAAGAGCCTGCTCCGCCATCCTGCGTGCGTCTCGGACCTGGCCGACCTTAGCGACGGCTCGTTCCGCGAGGTTCTGCCCGATCCCGAGATCCGGGAAGGGGCGACGACACTGCTCATATGCAGCGGCAAGATCTATTACGAACTCCTGGAGCAGCGGGAGGCGCTTGCCAGGCGGGATGTGGCGATCATCCGGGTGGAGCAGCTCTACCCGGTACGGACCGACCTGCTCCGGAAAGCGGTAGCCACGTTTCCCGACGCCGTTGAGTGGCGCTGGGTCCAGGAGGAGCCGGCCAACATGGGGGCCTGGGAGCATCTCCGACCGTACCTGACGGAAGCGATCGGCCATGAGCCGCGCTATGTGGGGCGGCCACCGGCCGCGGCGCCGGCAGTCGGCTCCCATCGGCTGCATGCGGAGGAGCAGAAGAGGATCATTGAGGCGGCGTTCGGCGCTTTGTGAGACCCGAGCTGTCCCGGTTCCTGTCGGGAAAGGCGTTTGAACCGCGGATGCACGCTGATCGATTGGATGCGTCTTGTTTCAAGGATTTTATCGGCGTTCATCCGCGTTCATCAGCGGTTGACAATTGTTTTCAGGTTAGGGCACTGGAGGAATCATGGATATCAAGATCCCCGAGGTCGGCGAATCGGTGCATGAGGCGTTGGTGGCGAAATGGCTCAAGGAGGACGGTGCGGCGGTGCAGAGGGACGAGCCGCTCTGCGAGTTGGAGACCGACAAGATCACCCTGGAGCTGCCGGCCGAGGCGGACGGCGTGCTTACCATTGCCGTCCCGGCCGGCGAAACGGTGAAGATCGGCACGGTGATCGGCAGTCTCGCCACGGGGCCGGTACCGAAAACAGTGCTGCCGGCCGGAGATGCTGCAAAGCGGCCACCCCTGTCGCCGGCGGTGAGGAAGCTGGCGGCCGAGCAGGGGGTAGACGTGACGGCTGTCGTCGGTACCGGCCGGGGTGGACGGGTAACGGTCGAGGATCTGCTGGGGACTGGAAAACAGGAACCAGGAAAAGGCGATGAGACCTTGCCGTCGTCCGTCAGGTCGGAGGAGCCGGCCCCCTACCGGCCGACAGCGGACCGGACTGAAGACCGGAGCCGGCGGGTGGCAATGAGCCCGATCCGGAAGCGGATCGCCGAGCGGCTCCTTTCGGCCCGGCAGCAGACCGCCATGCTCACCACCTTCAACGAGGCGGAGATGAGCCGGATCATCGAGCTGCGCAGGCGCCACAAGGAGCATTTCCAGCAGAAACACGGCGTATCCCTGGGGTTCATGTCTTTTTTCGTCAAGGCCTGTTGCGAGGCGCTGCGCGAGTTTCCGGCCGTTAACGCCAGCATCGACGGCGACGACCTCGTCTTTCACGATTTCTACGACATCGGCATCGCCATTGGCGGGGAAAAGGGGCTGGTGGTGCCGGTCCTGAAGGATGCCGACCAGCTCCATTTTGCGGAGATCGAGCAGCGGATTGCCGGTTTCGTGGAGAAGGTCCGGACGAACCGCCTGGCCATTGCCGACCTGGAGGGGGGTACCTTCAGCATCAGCAACGGCGGGGTCTACGGCTCCCTGATGAGCACCCCGATCCTCAATCCGCCCCAGAGCGGCGTGCTGGGGATGCATGCCGTCCAGGAGCGGCCGGTGGTGCGGGATGGTCAGATCGTGATCCGCCCCATGATGTACCTTGCCCTCTCCTATGACCACCGGATCATCGACGGTCGGGAGGCTGTGCAGTTCCTAAAGAAGGTGAAGGCGTATGTGGAAGAGCCGGAAGAGCTGTTTCTGGAGGGATAAGAAAAACGGTCTTATCCGTTGGGTTGAGGAACGAAACCTTATGGTGTAGCAGTGGCGAGAGAGGTTGTTGGTTTTCGAGGGCTCAACATAACCGACGGGACTTTTCGTCCCGTCAGGGACAGAATGCGTGTAGCCGGGGGATTTATCCCCCGGTTGCAGGATTCCTCGTTATCGGCAAGCCGCGTAGCGGCTTATCGTTAGAGATGTCGCTACGCGACAGAAATGGTTTGGGTGATAGTTTCCCCGGCGATGAATCGCCGGGCTACAGGCGTTCGGTCGCTACGCGACGAAAATCTTGGAGGATTTCTTAACATGTCTGAAATTTTTTTTGACCTGATTATCATCGGTGCCGGCCCGGGTGGCTACGTGGCCGCGATTCGGGCTGCCCAGCTGGGGATGACGGTAGCGGTGGTGGAGAGCCGTTCCGCCCTGGGCGGGGTCTGTCTTAACGAGGGGTGCATCCCGAGCAAGGCGCTCCTGGATTCTTCCGAATACTTCGCCCTGGCGCGGGACCGGTTTAGCAGCCACGGCATCGAGATCCCTCCGCCGGTCCTCAATCTGGGCCGGATGATGGCGCGGAAGGACGACGTGGTGAAAAAACTCACCGATGGCGTCGCCTTCCTCTTCAAAAAGAACGGGATTACCCTGGTAACCGGCCAAGGCCGGCTGGCCGGAAAGGGTGCGGACGGGATGCATCGGGTGGAGGTGAAAAATGGGGACCAGGGACCGGGGACCGGGGACCGGGAAGATTCAAAGGCCATAAGGGGCCGTCGCGTCCTCCTTGCCACGGGCAGTGCCGCTGTCGAGCTGCCGTTCATGCCGTTCGACGACGAGACCGTGGTGAGTGCGCGGGAGGCACTCTCCTTTGCAACGGTGCCGGAACATCTGCTGGTGGTGGGTGCCGGCTACATCGGCCTGGAGCTCGGATCGGTCTGGCGCCGGCTCGGCGCCAGGGTGACGGTGGTGGAGATGCTTCCCAAACCTCTGCCGGCCACCGACGGCCAGGTTGCGGACGCCCTGGTGCGGGGACTCAAGAAGCAGGGGATAGCCTTTCGCTTCGAGACACGGGTGACAGGCGTCACCAAGCGGGACGGCCAGACCGTGGCCAGCATCGAGGGGCCGGGGGGGAGCGAAGAGCTTCCCTGTAGTGCACTGCTGGTGGCGGTCGGCAGGAAGCCACTGACCGGCGGCCTGGGGCTCGAAGCGGCAGAGGTAAAGTTGGATGACCATGGTAGAATAGTTGTAGACGAAAACTATCAGACTTCGGCACCCGGCATCTACGCCATCGGCGATCTGATTCCCGGTCCGATGCTGGCGCACAAGGCGATGGAGGAGGCGGTGGTGTTCGCCGAACGGCTCCGCGGTGAGGCATCACAGGTCGATTACGACTATCTGCCCGGCATCTGCTACACTTGGCCGGAGGTGGCGTCGGTGGGGAAGACCGAGGAGCAGCTGAAGGCGGAAGGAGTCCCTTATGGGAGCGGCAGGTTCAGTTTTGTGGCCAATGGACGGGCCAGGTGCCTGGACGAAACCGAGGGGTTCGTCAAGGTACTGGCCCATCAGCAGAGCGGCCGGCTCCTGGGGGTCCATATCATCGGGCCGCGGGCCTCTGACCTGATCGCCGAGGCGGTCACCGCCATGACCTACGGTGGGACAGCCCAGGATGTGGCCATGACCTTCCATGCCCACCCGACCTTTTCCGAGGCGATGAAAGAGGCGGCACTGGACGTGGAAAAGCGGGCCATCCACGCGTGAAACAGCACCCATTGAACCGCTCTCTGCAACTGTTACAAAGGTTTTCAAAAGGAGAACGCCATGGCAAAGAACCTTACGACAAAGATCCTGGAGGCTCACCTGGAAAAGGGTGAGCTGATTCCGGGCACAGAAATAGCTATCAGAATCGACCACACCCTGCTGCAGGATGCGACCGGCACCATGGCCTTGCTGGAGTTCATGGCCATGGGGGTCGACCGGGTGAAGGTGGAGCTGGCGGCCCAGTACATCGACCACAACCTGCTCCAGACCGACAACAAGAACGCCGACGACCACGTCTTCCTGGCAACGGCGGCCCAGCGGTTCGGCATCCACCTCTCCAAACCGGGTAATGGTGTCTCCCACCAGGTGCATCTGGAGCGGTTCGGGGTGCCGGGAAAGGTGATGCTCGGTGCCGATTCCCACACCCCGTCGGCTGCCGGGCTGGCCATGCTGGCCATCGGCGCCGGCGGCCTGGACGTGGCCCTGGCCATGGCCGGCCACCCGTTCCATCTTCCCTGTCCCAAGGTCTTTGGGGTGAAGCTGACCGGTCAGCTGCCGCCGTGGGTCTCGGGCAAGGACGTGATCCTGGAGATGCTCCGTCGCCACAGCGTGAAGGGTGGCGTGGGGAAGATCATCGAGTATTACGGCCCGGGCGTGGCGACCCTGTCGGCCACCGACCGGGCCACCATCGGCAATATGGGGGCTGAACTGGGTGCAACCACCTCCATCTTCCCGTCGGACCACCGGACCCGGGAGTTCCTGGAGGCCCAGGGGCGCGGTGCTTCATGGTCGGAACTGGCCGCCGATCCCGATGCCGGTTACGACGAGTACGACGAGATCGATCTTTCCACCCTGGAGCCGCTCATCGCTTGTCCCTCGTCACCGGACAAGGTGGTACCGGTTCGTGAGGTGGCCGGGACCAAAGTGGACCAGGTGATCGTGGGGAGCTCGGTCAACTCCTCGTTCCGCGACCTGATGACCGTCTGCCGCATCTTGGACGGCCAACGGGTGGCACCCCATGTTTCCTTCAACATCAACCCCGGCAGCCGCCAGGTGTTGGAGAATGTTGCGGCGCAAGGGGGCTTCATGATGCTCCTTCTGGCCGGCGCCCAGATCCACCAGCCCGGCTGTCTGGGGTGTATCGGCATGGGGCAGGCGCCGGGCACCGATCAGGTTTCGCTGCGCACCTTTCCCCGCAATTTCCCGGGCAGAAGCGGCACCAAGAACGATCGGGTCTACCTCTGCTCGCCGGAGACCGCCGCTGCCGCCGGCCTGTTCGGTGTCATCACCGATCCGCGGGAGCTGGGCAAGCTGATGACATGGCCGGCCGTCCAGAACCCGGATAGTTACCTGCTGGACGACTCCAGCATCATCCATCCCCTGCCGCCGGCCGAGGCGGCACGGGCGGAGATCGTCACCGGGCCGAACATCGTGCCGTTCCCCGACTTCGAGCCGCTGCCGGACGATCTGTCGGCGGAGGTGATCATCACGGTGGGTGACAATATCTCCACCGACACCATCATGCCGGCCGGCAACAAGGTGCTCCCGTTCCGGAGCAACATCCCGGCCATCAGCCGGTTCGTGTTCGAGATCATCGATCCGGAATTCCCGGAGCGGGCCATGGCCAAGGGAAGCGGGGTGGTGGTTGCCGGCGAGAACTACGGCCAGGGGTCAAGCCGGGAGCACGCGGCACTGGCGCCGCGTTACCTGGGAATCCGCGCCAAGATTGCCAAGAGCTTCGCCCGGATCCACAAGGCGAACCTGATCAACTTCGGCATCCTGCCGCTCACCTTCAGGGACCCGGCCGATTACGACACCCTCAGGCAGGGGGAGAGGCTGCTGTTCAAGGGTGTGCGGCAGTTCGTCGCCTCCGGTGCCACGGAGATCCCGGTGGAGGTGAACGGCAGGACCATCGTTACCCTGCTGGAGGTGTCGGCACGGCAGCGGCAAGAGCTGCTGGCCGGTGGAACGCTCAATTTCGTGAAACAGGGTGGCGCATGACGGAGCCCGGCAGACCATGACCGAACAGTCCGCAAAGGCCAAGAGCGGGCTGGTGCCCCGGTACCGCACGGCAGTTGCCATTACCTTTGTCGTAACCTTGCTGGCCTCGCTGGGTGCCATCTGGCTGCACATGCACATTATCCGGCGGGACAACCAGGAAGAGGCCCTGGCCCTGGCGGGGTATCAGGCAAGCGTGTTGAACCAGTACCTGGATGGGGCACTTTCCGCAACCTATGCCCTGGCAGTGGTGCTTCGCGAAAACGGCTACTACGTCAACCCTCCCGCGTTCGAGCGGCTCGCCACCGACCTGCTCCGCTTTCATCCCGGGGCCAGCAGCCTGCAGTATGCACCGGGAGGGGTGGTGCGGCACATCGTTCCGTTGGCAGGAAACGAGCGGGCCATCGGCCATGACCTGCTGGCCGACACCAAGCGTAACCGGAAAGCCCGGGAAGCGGTCGAAACACGGCAACTGACGCTGGATGGGCCACTCAATCTGGTCCAGGGAGGAGTGGGGCTGGCCGGCCGACTCCCCGTTTTCCGGGTGGACCGCATTACAGGCGATGATTTCTGGGGCTTCGCCAATGTGCTCATACGGCTGACCGACCTGCTCAAGGCGGCAGAAATCAGGAGGCTGGAAAAACAGGGGTACGATTATGTCCTCTGGCGGCTCCACCCGGACACAAGCAAGCCGCAGATTATCGCCCGGAGCGGACCGGACCGGTTAAACGATGCCATTTCCTACGATTTTGCCGTATATAGCGGGACCTGGCACCTGAGTCTCCAGCCCAGGGATGGGTGGCTGGCACGTCGTCACGGCGTGCTCTGGCTGGAGGTGGGGATAGCGCTCTTCCTGTCGCTGCTGGTTTCCCGGCTGGCGTATCTCCTGCTGAAGCAGCCGATCCTGCTGCAGCAGGAGGTGGAACTGCGGACCAGGGAGCTGCGCGAGAGCGAGGAGGCGCTTAGGCGCCATCAGGAGCAGCTGGAGGATCTGGTACGGGAACGGACGTCAGAGGTGGCGCGGACGGTTTCGCTCCTCAACGCCGCCATCGAGTCAACGGTCGACGGGATACTCGTTGTCGGACTGGACCGGAAGGTCAGCATCTACAACCGGAAGTTCGTCAACTTGCTGGACGTACCGGAAGAGCTGCTGACGCAGGCCACAACCCGCGGACTCCTGGAGTTCATGAGTAGCCGGGTAGATGGGATAGAGGGCTATATCCAGCGCATTGACGAACTCTACCGTGACCCCGTTCGGATGGAGCGGGACCTGTTCCGCACCCGGGACGGCAAGGTTTTCGAGTGCTACTCCATTCCCCAGCTGTTGGAAGGGAAGCCGATCGGCCGAGTCTGGAGCATCAGGGACGTGACCGAAGAGAAGCTGGCGGAAAAGGCGTTGCAGGAAAAGGACGAGCTGCTGGAGGAGAACAACCTGGAACTGGAAGCGATCAACGACGAACTGGAGACCACCATCGGCCAATTGGGGACCGCCAATCGTGAGCTGGAGTCGTTCACCTACGCCGTCTCCCACGACCTGCGGGCACCGCTCAGGCATGTGGGGGGCTTTGCCCGCATTCTCATCGAGGAGAGCGCGGAGCGGCTTGACGAAACGGGACGGGAGTATCTCGACCGGATCGTCAGAGGATGCAACCGGATGCAGGAGATGATCGATTCTCTCCTGGCCCTTTCCAGGATCAATCAGAGCGAACTGGTCTTCAAGGAGGTCGATTTGAGCGAAACGGCCCGGGGGATTGCCGACGAGCTCCGGGAAGGTCAGCCGGGGCGCAGGGTGGAGTTTACGGTCGCCGAAGGGGTGACTGTCATGGGTGACCCTTCCCTTCTGAAGGGGCTCCTTGAAAATCTTCTTGAAAATGCCTGGAAATACAGCAGCAAGCAGGATGTGGCGCGGATCGAATTCGGCAGTTCGGCAGAGAGCGGCGAGACGATCTACTTTGTCCGGGACAATGGTGCCGGTCTCGACATGACCTATGCAAACAGGCTTTTTGTCCCGTTCCAGCGGCTGCACCGCGACGAGGAATTCCCCGGCACCGGCGTCGGCCTGGCCACGGTGCAGCGGATCGTTCACCGCCACGGGGGGCGGATCTGGGTCGAGGCAGCGCCCGGCCGGGGAGCTACCTTCTCGTTTACCCTGGCCGGCTGGCGCCACGACAGCCATGAAGGTGACCGACAGAAAAGTCATTGAGGTGATACATGGAGACGAGACTGAGGGCGGTCCTGCCCGACCAGCAGTTGATCAGGCTTTACGAACAGATGGTCCTTTCCCGCGAGTTCGAGGAGTCGTGCGCCGAGCAGTACACCAAGGGGCAGATCACCGGTTTCCTCCACCTGTACAGCGGCCAGGAGGCGGTGGCAGTCGGCGCCACGGCCGGGCTTCACAAGGATGACTACATCCTCTCCGCCTACCGGGAGCATGCCCAGGCGATCGTCCGGGGGGCGGACCCGAAACGGGTGATGGCCGAGCTGTTCGGCAGGAGCACCGGGATCTGCAAGGGGAAGGGGGGCTCCATGCACCTCTTCGATCCTTCCTTAAACTTCATGGGGGGATACGCCATTGTGGGGGGCCAGTTCCCCATCGCCGTCGGGCTGGCCTTCAGTGCCAAGTATCGGGGCGAGGACCGGCTTGCCGCCTGCTTCTTCGGCGACGGCGCGGTCAACCAGGGGACCTTCCACGAGGGGCTCAACTGGGCGCGGCTCTGGGAGCTGCCGGTCCTGTTCGTCTGCGAGAACAACTTCTACGGCATCGGCACCGAGGTGCACCGTTCCTCGGCCATTCCCGACATCCACAAGCGGACCTGCGGCTACGACATCCCGTCGGAAAAGGTGGACGGCATGGACGTGCTGGCGGTCTATGCGGCGGTCAAACGGGCGGCCGAGTGGGTGCGGGAGCATAGCCGACCCTACTTCATCGAGGCGGTCACCTACCGGTTCCGGGGTCACTCCATGGCCGACCCGGCCAAGTACCGCAGCGCCGCCGAGCACGAGGTCTGGAAGGCCCGGGACCCGCTTCCGGCCTTTAGCAGGCGGCTCCTGGAGGAGGGGATCGTTACCCGGCCTCAACTGGATGCCATCCTGGCAAAGGCACGGGCGCGGGTGGCAGAAGCGGTCACGTTTGCCGAGGAGTCGCCCTGGCCTGAGGATGGGGCGGTGTGGGAGGATATCTATGTCTGAAATGACCTATCGAGACGCATTAAATCTCGCCCTGAAGGAAGAGATGCGCCGCGACCCGTCAGTCGTGACCTTTGGCGAGGACGTGGCGCTGTACGAGGGCTCCTTCAAGGTGACCCGGGGGCTGTTGGCCGAGTTCGGCGAGGAGCGGGTGAAAGACACCCCCATTTCGGAAAACACCATCGTCGGCGTGGCGGTTGGCGCCGCCATGGGGGGCCTGCGGCCGGTGGCCGAGCTGATGACCGTCAACTTCGCCCTCCTGGCCATGGACCAGATCGTCGACCATATGGCCAAGATCCGCTCCATGTTTGGCGGCCAGACCTTCCTCCCCATGACGGTCCGGATGCCGGGCGGTGGCGGCAGCCAGCTGGGCGCCCAGCATTCCCAGTCCCTGGAGACCTATTTCATGCACTGCCCCGGTCTCCGCGTTGCCTACCCGGCCTTTCCGGCCGACGCCAAGGGGCTCCTGAAGAGCGCCATCCGGGACAACAACCCGGTGATCTTCCTGGAGCACGAGCTCCTGTACAACAGCAAGGGGGAGGTGCCGGACGACCCGGAATTCCTGGTGCCGTTCGGCAGGGCGAACGTAGTAAGGGAAGGGACGGACGTGACCATCGTCGCCTATGCCCGGATGACCATCCTGGCCCTGCAGGCCGCTGCCGAGCTGGAACAGGCCGGGATCTCCTGCGAGGTGGTCGACCTGCGGACCCTGAATCCGCTGGACACGGAGACCTTCATCGCTTCGGCGCGGAAGACCGGCCGGGCCGTGGTGGTCGAGGAATGCTGGCGGACCGCCGGCCTGGGAGGGGACCTGGCCCACCGGATTCACGAGGCCTGCTTCGAGACCCTCCTGGCACCGGTAAAGAGGGTGGCCGGCCTGGATGTGCCGATGCCCTATTCGCGGAAGATCGAAAAGTTATGCATCCCGCAGACGGAGACGATCGTCGCGGCGGTAGAAGAGGTGCTGCATGGCAACTGAAATCACCATGCCGAAACTCTCTGACACCATGACCGAGGGACGGCTCGGCGCCTGGAAGAAGGGGATCGGTGAGGCGGTCCAGCGGGGGGACGTGATTGCCGAAGTGGAGACCGACAAGGCCGTGATGGACCTGGAGGCGTTTACCACCGGTGTCCTGCTGGAGCAGCGGGTCAAGGCCGGCCAACTGGTGCCGGTTGGTACCGTCATCGGTCTGATCGGCGCGCCGGACGAAGCGGTGGCAACAGCACTGCCGCCGGCCTCCGAACCGCCGGTGGATCGCGTCGGGATCGGTCCGGAGCGGGTGATCGAGGAACCGGCTCCGCCCGTGACCGTTGCCGCTCCGGATCACCACGAGGAGCAGGCGGCGCCGGTGGTGCGCCGCAAGGCGCGGGAAATGGGGATCGATCTGGCGTTAGTGCAGGGAAGTGGCCCCGGTGGCCGGGTGCTCCTGGAGGACCTGGAGCGGTTCTCCGGGGTCAGCCTGTCAGCGGCTCCGCTGAACGAGGAGCCTGAGCCGGCGACCGCCGCCACTGGCGAGGCTGGCGCGCCGGCCGGCCAGGTTTTCACCGGAGCGCCGCAGACCGTTTCCGAGCTCCCCCTCTCCCGGATGCGGGCGGCGATTGCCCGGACCGTGGAACTGGCGTGGCGGACCATTCCCCATTTTTTCGTGACCATGGAGGTGTTCATGGATGCCGCGCTGGAGCTGCGGCGCGAATTGAAGGCGAACGGTATACCGGCCAGCGTGAACGATTTCGTGCTGAAAGCCAGTGCCGTGGCCCTGCAGAAGTTTCCCCGTATGAACGCCTCGTTCGGTGGCGACCGGATTATCGTCAACCAGGAGATCAATATCGGAGTGGCGGTCAGCCTTCCCGACGGGCTTCTGGTGCCGGTGTTACGGGGCTGCCAGGGGCTGTCGCTCAGGGAGATTGCTGCCAGGAGCCGTCCTTTGTTCGAAAGAGCCCGCAGTAGCAGGCTGAGCGAGGCGGAACTGAGCGGCGGCACCTTCACAATCTCCAACCTGGGGATGTACGGGGTGCATGAGTTCGCTGCCGTGATCATGCCGCCCCAGGCGGCGATACTGGCTGTTGGCGGACTGCAGGATGCGGTGCTGGCCAGGCACGGGCAGCCGATGGTCGGGAAGGTGATGAAGCTGACCATCTCCGCCGACCACCGGATACTGGACGGGGCCTATGCCGCCGGGTTCCTGCGGGAGCTGAAAGGGCTCCTGGAGCATCCGGTGAAACTGCTGTTGTGACGTTGAATTATAACTTTCAGGAGGGAATCATGTCAGTAAGCGACAAACAGAAAGTGCCAATGGAGAAGCTCCGCTGGGAATGCGACGAGAACCTCTTCACCTTCGGGACGACCGCGGAGATCCCGGAACTGGAAGGGAGCATCGGCCAGGAGCGGGCGCTCCGTTCAATCGACTTCAGTCTGGGGATGCGGGATGGCGGCTTCAACCTTTTTCTGTCCGGACAGGTCGGGACCGGCCGGAACTCGACGATCAAGAACATCCTGAAAAAGCGGGCCAAGGGCGAGCCGACCCCGCCCGATCTCTGCTACGTCTACAACTTCAAGTCCGCTGACAACCCGATCTGCCTTCCCCTGGCGGCAGGTCAGGGGTCCGTTTTCGTTGCCGACATGAAGGAGATGGTGGAGGGGATCAAGATCAATATCCCCAAGGCGTTGGACAGCAAGGATTACGAGACCGGCAAGTCGGCGGTGGTCGAGGAATACCAGGAGAAGAACGGCGAGCTTTTCAGCGCCCTGGAAAAGGAGGCCGAGGAGCGGAGCTTTGCCCTGCAGCGTACCGTGTCGGGTCTGGTCATGGTTCCCCAGAAAGAGGGGCGCAACTATACCCAGGAGGAGTACGAGGCCCTTCCCCGGGAAGAGCGGGAGAAGCTGGACGAGAACGGCGGATTCCTCACCGAGCGGCTGAACGATGTCCTGCGTCAGGTGCGTGAGAACGAAAAGGCGACCAGGGATGCCCTGGCGCTCTTGGACCGGAATGTGGGGCTTTCGGCGGTTGGCCACCACATTGACCCGCTGAAGGAGAAATACGCTGACTGGCCCAAGGTGGTGACCTACCTGGAGTCGGTCCAGGAGGATATCCTGAACAACCTGGACGATTTCAAACCCCAGGGACCCCAGCCGCAGATCGCCGGCATCCGCCTTCCACGCCAGGAGCCCTCCTTCGAGCGGTACGAGGTGAACCTGTTCATCGACAACCACGAAACGGAAGGCGCACCGGTTATTTTCGAGCAGAATCCCACCTACAACAACCTCTTTGGCCGTATCGAGCATGTGATGCAGATGGGGGGGATGGCCACCACCAACTTCACCCTGGTGAAACCCGGGGCAATGCACAAGGCCAACGGCGGGTACCTGGTCGTGGATGCCAGGGAGGTCCTGATCAATCCGTTTGCCTGGGATGCCCTCAAGCGTTGCATCCGGAGCGGCGAGATCAAGATCGAGGATGTGCTGGAGCAGTACCGGTTCATGTCCATTGCCTCGCTCAAACCGGAGCCGGTGACGCTCCAGACGAAGATCATCATGATCGGTTCTCCCTGGATCTACTATCTCCTCTTCTACCTGGAGCCCGATTACCGGAAGTTTTTCAAGGTACGGGCCGATTTCGACAGCCGGATCAGCAGGACGCCGGAAATTGTGCAGGATTACGCCCTGTTCGTCGCCACCCACTGCAAGGAAGAGGGGCTCCTCCCCTTCGACCGGAGCGGGATGGCCGGGCTCCTCGATTACTCGGCCCGGCTCGTGGAAGACCAGCAGAAACTCTCCTCCCAATTCACGGAGATTGCCGACCTGATCCGCGAAGCCAGCTACTGGGCCGGGAAGGACGGGGCCACGGTGGTCTCGCGGCAGTTCGTGAAGCGGGCCATCGAGGAGAAGATCTACCGGAGCAACTTGATCGAGGAGCGGATGCAGGAACTGTTCGAGGACGGCACCATCATGGTGGACGTGGATGGTGACGTGGTGGGGCAGATCAACGGCCTCTCGGTCATTACGCTGGGCGACTACATGTTCGGCCGGCCCTCGCGCCTGACGGCACGGGTCTACCTGGGGCGGGCCGGCATGGTCAATATCGAGCGGGAGGTGAAACTCTCCGGCCCGATCCACGACAAGGGGGTCCTGATCCTGACCGGGTACCTGGGGGGGAAGTTTGCCTATGACAAGCCGCTGTCGTTCTCTGCTTCACTCTGCTTCGAGCAGAACTACGAGGGGGTGGAGGGGGACAGCGCCTCGTCGACGGAGCTCTACGCCCTGCTCTCGGCCCTCTCCGGGGTGCCGATCCGGCAGGGGATCGCCGTCACCGGCAGCGTCAACCAGTTGGGCAGGGTCCAGCCGATCGGCGGGGTCAATTACAAGATCGAGGGGTTCTATGCGGTCTGCAAGGCCAAGGGGCTGACCGGCGACCAGGGGGTGATGATCCCCAAAAGCAACGAGCGGCACCTGATGCTGTCGGATGAGGTAGTGGCCGCGGTGCGCGAGGGGCGATTCCATATCTGGAGCGTGGCCACCATCGACGAGGGGATCGAGATCCTGACCGGGATGCCGGCCGGCGAACGTAAGGATGACGGCAGCTGGCCGGACCAGACCGTGAACGGCCTGGTGGACCGGCGCCTCAGGGAGATGCTGAAGCAGATGAAGAAATTCGGCGCTGGCAGTGATAAGGAAAGTGGCAAGGAGAAAAAGGCGAAGGAGGGGCCGGAGTAGAGTTCGGACTTGACAGGAGGGAGCGTATCTCCTAGAAGGGGATAGACATTCTCTTTGCACCACCCCAAGGATATGGCCGCTGACCTTCTAGCAAAACTGACACGCCTTCTCCGCCAGCAAAGGATCGCCCTGGCCAGTGCCACCACTCTGCTGGTGGTTGGTACCGTTATTGGCTCACTCTTCCTCCTTACCCCGCCTGGCAGGGGCGAAAAGGTCGTCCTGGCCGATTTTGCCAAAGGGGGCTCTCTGAAACGGTTTGCCGAGGACCTGGAGAAAAAGAGGGTCATCCGCAGCCAGCGGCTGTTCGTTCTGTATGCCCGGCTCGGCGGTGACGCCAGCCGTTTGCAGGCCGGCACCTACCGTTTCACCGATGGGTTGTCGCCGGCAGAGATCATCAGGGAGATGGCCCGTGGCGAGGTGTACGAGCAGCGGTTCGCTTTGCCCGAGGGGTATTCCATCTACCAGGTGGCCGAACTTCTGGAGGGGCGGAAGCTGTTCACCAGGGAGCGCTTCCTGGCTGCCTGTTCCGACGGCAAGCTCCTGACAGAGTTGAAGCTGCCGGGAAAGAGCGTGGAAGGGTATCTTTACCCGAGCACCTACGGCATTCGTCCGGGAATGGACGAGGCGGCAACCATCCGGGCCATGGTGGGTGCGTTCAGGAAAAGTGTCGGTGAGATGCTGTTCAAGGCGCCGGTTCCGGCCGGGCTGACCCGTCACCAGATAGTGATCCTTGCCTCCGTGGTGGAGAAGGAGGCGGTCGTGGCCGGTGAACAGCCGCTGATCGCTTCGGTCTTTCTGAACCGCCTTCGTAAAGGGATGCCGCTGCAGAGCGATCCGACGGCGGTCTACGGGGTGCGGGCCTTTGCCGGTAAGGTACGGAAGGCCGACATTCAGCGGGAGAACCCGTACAATACCTATCTCATCAAGGGACTGCCGCCGGGTCCGATCGGCAACCCCAGCGCATCGGCGATCAAAGCGGTTCTGCAGCCGGCCACCTCTCCCTATCTCTACTTCGTGGCCAGGAACGACGGCACCCACCAGTTTTCCACCACGCTTGAGGAGCACAACCGGGCGGTCAGCAGGTATTTGAAGGGTAAGCAGCCGGTTGCCGAGATCCGCAACGACAATCCGAATATTGCAGGTAGACGGCGATAGCCTCCATAGTGCAGGAACGAAAAAATCCCGACAGGGCATGTCCTGTCGGGATTTTTTGCGTCGAAAACGTTTGCTTCAGGCTTTGCTGACGGTCACCGTTACCGTGTTGGCCGAGCCTGTCAGGAGCGCGTTTGCGTTCAGCTCCGGGAAATGATACGGGGCGAAAACCAGTCCTGGCTGGAGCCTGTCGGAAACCTTTGCCGGACCGGTCAGGGAACCGGTGCCGGCGGTCACGGTGACGGCAGCGCCGTCGGTGATGCCGAGCCCGGCAGCGTCGTCGCCGTGGATTTCAATGAAGCCTCTGCCGGCGACAAGCAGGTTGTTGGCCGAGGCCGTGGTGGCGGTGCCGCTGTGCTGCAGGAGGGGGCCGACCAGCAGAGTCAGTCCGCCGGTAGCCGGCTGCGCCGGTGCCGATACCGGCGCAAAGCCGAGGGCGGCCGGGACGGAATAGGCCTGGCGAACGGTGCTACAGCACGAGCCGCTGTACAGGGGATTGGCCGCCTTGATCCCTGCCAGGAGCTGGTCCGGCGAGATGGTCGGTGCTTCACCGGTCAGGGCGTTGATCAGGTCGCCGATGATCGTCAGGTCCTGGCGCGCCTGGCCCGGGGGATTGGCAGCCTTTTGCAGGGACTGAACCCGCCCGTCGGGCGTGGTGAAGGTGCCGATCTTCTCGGCGGCTGCCGAAGCGGCGAAGACCACGTGGCCGAGCCTGGTGGTTTCGGTCTCGGCGATATCCTGCACGATGAGGAGTTGCAGCTTCTCCAGGGCCTTCCTGAGCCGGCCGTTTTCCGGAAAGGCAACGAGGGGGTTGGTGCCGAGCAGGTAGAGCGCCTTGATGGAACCGTTTTCGATCCCCTCGATGATCCCGCTGAGGTCCTTGCCGCCGTTACCCGGTGCGATGCCGGCATCCAGCAGCCCGAGGGTGTTGTTCTTTTCGTCCACCGGGAACAGTCCGCCGGCCTCTTTGCCCAGTGCCCCCAAGAGAAGCGCCAGGTTGGCGACGGCGGTGACGGCTGCTTCTGCCCGGGAACTGCGGAGGATGTCGGCGCCGAAGATGACGGCCGGCCGTTGCTTGTTGGCGAGGAGCTGGGCTGCCTCTTTGAGTGCCGCCTCGGTGACGCCGGCAGCAGCAGCCAGATCAGCAAGGGAGCTCGCCGCAAGAGCGGCCTGCAGGGCGTCCGGATTGGCGGCTGTTGTGGTGCAGCCGGCATCCAGCAGCGCCTTTGTCAGGCCGTTCACCAGTGCCACTTCGCCCCCGGGGCGGTACTGCAGATGGCTGTTGGCAAACTTCTTCAGCTTCACTGCCCGCATGTTGGCCAGGACCAGCTTGGCGTCGTTCTTGGTGGCGGCCTTGATGACCCGGTACTCCATGCCGGTGGATTCGGCATTCAGGTCGGAGCCGAGCACCAGGATGGCATCGGCATTGTCGATCCGGTCTATGGTGGCGCTGGCGCTCGTCAGCCCCAGCTGTTTGTTGAGGATGGCAAGGGCCGGGGCAAAGCCGAGACGAGCCTCGGAATCGAGGTTGGGAGAGCCGATGGCCTCGGTGACCAGTTTCCTGAAGAGGAAGTTTTCCTCATTCGTAACCCGCGGCGAGGCGATGCCGGCCACGGCCCGGGGACCGGCAGCGGCAATGACCGCCTTGAGCCCGTCAGCAGCAGCCTTTATTGCCTGGTCCCAACTGGCCGGCTTCTGACCGATCAGGGGGGCGGTGAGGCGCGTGGTGCTGCTTAAGTAGCTGTAGCCGAACCGGCCGTTGATGCAGAGGTTCCCCTGGTTATAGGTGGCGTCGTCGCTGGTGGTTCGCTCCACCCGGCCGTCCTTGCTGTGGTATTCGATCTGGCAGCCGGTGGAACAGAAGGGGCAGACGCTCTTGGTGACACTGAAGGTCCAGGGCCGCCCCTTGAACTTGAACGGCTTGCTGATCAGGGTGCCGGTGGGGCAGGCGGCAATGCAGTTGCCGCAGAACTCGCAGTTCAGGGGCTGGCCGTCGTGGGTATCGATGACGGTGGCTTCGCCCTTGTTCACCACGGAGATGGCGTCGCAGCCGACGATCTCGTGGTCGACCTTGACGCACTTCTCGCAGAGGATGCAGCGGTTCGGATCGCTCTCCAAGAGCTGCCAGTCGTACCGGATCGGGCGCCGCTCCAGGACGGCAGAGTATTCCTGTTGTGCCACTTCCTGGGCGTAGCAGGTGTCCTGCAGGTCGCACTCGCCGCCCGCGTCGCAGACCGGGCAGTCAAGGGGGTGGTTGACCAGGAGGAGTTCCGTGACCTTCTTGCGGATGGCGCTGATGCGCGGGGACTGGGTGGTGACAGAGATCCCTTCCTTGACAGGGGTGTTGCAGGCGGTCATGGGGCGGTCGATCCCCTCGATCTCGACGGCGCAGATGCGGCAGGCACCGGTGGGGGAGACCTTTTCCAGCCAGCAGAGGGTCGGGATGCTGATGCCTATCCGGCGGGCCGCCTCAAGGATGGTTGTCCCTTCCGGGACCGATACCGTACTGCCGTCAATCGTCAAGCTGACCATATGTACACACCTCAAAAAATTCGGAAACCGGGTTGATTCCAGTACGGATCAGATGGCCGCCATTGCCACTCTGTAGCAGCGGAGGCAGCGCTCCGCCTCCTTGACCGCCTGGCTGTCGCTGAAGCCGAGTTCCACCTCGCAGTAGTTCTTGTAGCTGGCCCGCTCCTTGCCGTGGACCTCTGCCTGGTGGGCGCGGTGTCCGGTGGCAAGCCAGGGGACCTGCTCGTTCTTGTCGTAGACCCCAAGATACATGAGGATGTCTTCCATCCGCTCGTCATCGGTGAGGTAGACCTTGCCTTCGTCGAGCCAGCGCTGAATGACCTTGGCGGCCCGGTGGCCGCTGCCGATGCAGGCCACGACCGTCAGAGGGCCTATTTCCGCGTCGCCGCCGGCAAAGACGCCGTCCATGTCGGTGATGAGGGTCCGGGAAAGGTCGTTTCCCATGCCGTCCTTCAGCGGCTTGCCGTCAGCCCCCTTGAGCGGGACATACTTGGTGATCACCGTATTCCACTTGGTGATGTCGATGCCGCAGTCGGCCGGGATGAAGGAGAGGTCGGGGTCCTGGCCGATGGCCGGGATGACCGTGTCGCACTCGATGACGAATTCGCTGCCGGCCATCGGCTCCGGCCGGCGGCGCCCCGAGGCATCGGGCTCGCCCAGGGCCATCCGGACACACTCGACGCCGGTGATCTGTCCACTTTCGTCGGCAATAACCCTGGTAGGGAGTACCTGGAATTCGAACTGCACCCCTTCTTCGTCGGCGCCATCCACTTCCCAGACGTCCGCCGGCATCTCCTTGCGGGAGCGGCGATAGACCAGGTACGATGCCTCGGCCCCTTCCCGCAATGCCACCCGGACACAGTCGATGGCCGTGTTGCCGCCGCCGACTACGACGACCTTCTTGCCCATGCCGGTCGGTTTGCCCATGTAGGCTTCGCGGAGGAAGTCGATCCCCCCTTTGAGGAATCCCTTGTATCCCTTGTCTTCACCCTCAACACCCATCGGCTTGGAACGGTGGGCGCCCGGGGCGAGGAAGACGGCGTCGAATTTCTGCTTCAGCTCGGCCAGGGAGATGTCCTTGCCGACACGGGTGTTGTAGACGATCTCCACACCCAGGGCGGCGATGATGTCGATGTCCCGCTGCAGGATGTGGCGCGGCATCCGGTAGGGTGGAATGCCGACCGCGATCATGCCGCCGCCGAACCCTTCGGGGAGGGTTTCGTAGATCGTGACCGGATACCCTTCCATGGCCAGATAATAGGCTGCTGCCAGGCCGGCGGGACCGGCGCCGACCACGGCCACGGTCTTGTTCTTCCGTGCCTTCGGCTGCATCGGCGGAGCGGCCTTGTGCTGCCACTCATAATCCGAAGCGGTCCGCTTCAGGACCATGATGCTGATCGGTTCGTCCACATTCTTGCGCCGGCAGGCGGTTTCACATGGGTGCGGGCAGACCCGGCCGCATACCGACGGCAGCGGCATGTTGTCCCGGATCACTGCCAGGGATTCGTCGAACCGGTACTCCTTGAGCGCCTCGATGTAGGTCGGAATGTCGATGTGGGCGGGACATTTATCCTGACAGGGGGCCGTGTACTTCTCGATGTAGCGGAACCCCTTGCCGCGGCTCTTTTCCCCTTTGATGCGGGCGAGGAAGTCGTCGCGGAAATGGGTTACCGCGTCCAGCACCGGCACGGTCGAACTCTGGCACAGGGTGCACTTGCAGTTTTTCAGGAGTTCCGCCAGGTCCGGCACCGTTGCCAGGTCGGTCTCCTTGGCCCTTCCTTCTTCGACTGCGGTCAGGAGGTCGGCCAGGACCTTGGTCCCCTTTTTGCCCGGGGTGCACTTGCCGCAACAGTACAGGGTCTGTACGCGTCGCATGTACTCGGCAGCCATGGCCGGCACGTCCACATCCCGGTCGAACAGGATGATGCCGTCCCACCCCATGAACCCTGCCAGAGGCTGGTCGCCATCGTAGGTCGTTGGCAGACGGAAGGTTGCATCCTTTGCTTCGCCGCCGCTGCGGTTATCGATAATTGTTCGGCCCCAGCTGGAAAAGACTACCTGTGCCACGTCAGCCCCCGCTCTGAACTTTATGCTGGTAAAAGGCAGATAACTGTCTGCATTTATTGAGCAAATATGCTTATTGTGTGTGTATACAGTATGCAAGTATTAGCACAACCGGTTCGGGCAATCAAGGGAAAAATCAGAAATTGGTAGGCGGATGCGATTGCCACGGGAGGGCTGCTCTGGTATATCAATGGGCAAGCTTTGGCTGTGACTTTGCTCGTCGGAAGGTGTTGGCTATGACCGATTTTGAGGAGGCGTTTGGTTCGCTGTTTACTGTCAATATGGGGGTGCGCCCGGGTGAGAGGATAGTGGTCTTCAGCGACACCATCCGTGATGACGAACATCCTTCGCCCGATGACCGGGAGCGGCGCGAGCGTCTCTTTGCCGCTGCCGGGGGCGCCAGTCGGTTTGCCGCGGCAACATACGGGGATACGTGCTTCGAACAGTTCCCGGCCACGAGCGGTTCAGGGGCGGAACCACCGGAACACCTCTGGCGCGCCGTGTTCGGAGACGCCATCGTGGATTCGTTGGCTGCTGCGGGACTGCTGAAGCGGCTCATCGCCAAGGAGGCATCTACGGACGACCTGGCTGCGGCGAGGGAGATGGTCGTTGCCGGCCGGGAAGCTGTAGCCGAGGTGGTTGTGGCTCTGGCTAACAACTCCACCAGCCATACCAGGTTTCGAGCCCTGGCCAATGCGGCTGGCACGCGCTACGCCAGCCTTCCCCATTTCGATCCGGCAATGTTCTTCACCTCCATGCAGGTCGACTGGTTGGCCCTGGCAGAACGAACTCGGCTGCTGGGGGAGGCGGTCAACCGGGCGGTGGAACTCCTGGTAACCACTTCCAACGGTACGCAGATGCGTTTTGGCAAGCAAGGGCGGATAGCCAAGGGGGACGATGGGCTCCTGACCATGCCGGGGAGTTTTGGCAATCTTCCTGCTGGGGAGGTGTATCTGGCTCCTCTGGAAGGGACGGCGAGCGGAACCATGGTGCTCGAATATGCCCCGACGCGAAAGCTTGTCACACCCTTGACACTGATTGTTGAGAATGGTGAGGTCGTGGATATCCGGGGAGACGAGCCGCATCGGGAGATTCTCGAACGGAAGTTCGCGGAAAGCCGGCTGAACAGGAATATTGCGGAACTGGGGATAGGTACCAACGACCGGGCGAGCAGACCCGACAACATCCTTGAAGCAGAGAAGATTCTCGGTACAATTCATATTGCCTTGGGGGACAATGCCGGTTTCGGCGGCCGGATCAGCACCCCGTTTCATGAGGATTATGTCTTCTACAAACCGACAGTGACTGCAGTGGATGCGAACGGCACACAAGAGCTTCTTATAGCCAAAGGAACTCTGCTGGTGCGATGATCGCGAACTGACGACGATTCGGGAGTAATAACTATGTCCTTCATGACGTTTCAACTGCAAGGTGCCAAGCTGCTGGCTATCTGTCGACCTTCCGACCTGACGGCGCCGCTCAATGACGTAGCGTTCCGGCAGGCGCTTGCCAATGAAGGGTATGCCGCCTATGCCCTGCAGCCGGCAGCAGTGGCGGAGTTGATCAGGCGGTGCAACGGCGAACAAGCCGAGTTTTCCCTGGAGGTCGGTGAGCGGCGCGACGGTGCCTGTGCGATTACGTTGACCGGGGACAAGATGTCGGCATTGCTGTCGATCACTCCTCCCCAGGGAGGGGCTGCGGTAACTCGGGAGCAGGTCCTCCAGAAACTACATGAGTGCGGCGTGGTAACCGGTATCCTTGAGCACGAAATAATGCAGGCAGTGGTAACGGGGAACTGTTCCGGCACCGTAGTCGCGTGTGGTCGCCAACCGGTGAGGGGGGCAGATATCCAGTTCGTCAGTCTGGTCCAGGAGGTGAAGGAGCGCCAGCCCCACTTAGAGGATGATGGAGGTGTGGTCGACTACCGTGATATGGGTGATATTATCAGCGTTACGGTGGGGACGCCGTTGATGCGGCGGGTTCCTGCAACGCCGGGTGAGCCCGGAGAAAACGTATGTGGTGAAGGTATACCGGCAACGCCGGGCAATGACCTGCCGTTTTCATCCACCCTGCAGGGGACCGTGCAGTCTGCTGATGATCCCGATCTGCTGGTGGCCGCCATTGCCGGTCAGCCGGTACTGCTGGCCAACGGCGTCATGGTCGAACCAACGATCTCCTTTAAAACCGTCGATCTTTCCACCGGAAATGTCCGCTTTGAAGGGAGTATCACCATCGATGCGGATGTCAGAGAAGGGATGGTGGTGCATGCCTCGGGTGACATTGTTGTCGGTGGGGTTGTGGAAGGCGCTATACTGGAGGCTGGTGGCAATATCGAGGTTAAGGGGGGAGTGATCGGCCAGGGGGAGGTTCGGACGTCGAAGGGCGAGATTGCACCGGAAGCGGCCCGTATCCATGCCGGTGGTTCGGCCAGCGTTAATTTTGTTGAAAATGCCGTCATTACTGCCGGCGAGGACATAACCGTCAACGACTTTGCCATGCAGAGCGAGCTGACTGCCGGCGGGCAGGTGGTGGTCGGCAATGCGGAAAGCCGGCACGGTCACATCATCGGTGGTGCCTGTCGGGCAGCCGTTCTGGTGCAGGCCGTCACACTGGGGTCGCCGGCAGGTGTCGGCACGCGGATAGAGGTTGGTGTCGATCCGTTCGTGAATGAAAAGCTGACCGCTGTGCTTGCCAGCATGGAGGCCAAAGAGCGGGAAGTGCAGGAGTTCGAGAAATACCTGAACTATCTGCGCGAGCATCCCGAAAAAGGCACTCCAGAGCTGATTCGCCTCAAGGAGCGGGCCTATCACGGCAAGCAGACGGAGCTGATTGAGTTGGTCGGTCAGAAAAAGCGGTTGCAGAAACGGCTGGAGCCGATTCCCACCGCCCGCATCGAGGTGGCAAGAAATGTGTACGCTGCCGTGAAGATGACGATCAGCAACCACAATCATATCGTTGAAGAGGACCTGGCAGGCGGGGTGAAGTTTCGTTGGAGTGAGGAAGAGCAGAGCGTAGTCTATTGATGAGGAGCGGTGTGGTGGCGGGAGCAGAGGCAGCGGTGACACAATGCGGGTAATCGGTCTGACCGGCGGAATCGCTTCGGGTAAGAGTACGGCGGCCAGGGTCCTGGAGCGCTTCGGTGTGCCGGTGATCGATGCCGATCGTCTGGCCCGGGAGGTGGTGGAGCCCGGTGCTCCGGCCTTTAATGCGATTGTCGCGGCATTTGGTGTCGAGGTGGTCGGCCCGGATGGGGCACTGGACCGGGCAAGGCTCGGCTCAATTGTCTTCAGTGACCCGGCGGCCCGGCGCCGCCTGGAAGCGATCACCCATCCGGCCATCGGCGCACGTGCCGACGAGCTGCTTGCCCGGTATCGGCATGACGGAGAGACGGTGGTGATCTATATGGCTCCGCTCCTGATCGAGGCCGGGGTGACCGGCCGGGTTGACGAGATCTGGGTGGTGTATGTTGACCGTGAGACCCAGGCGTCCCGTCTCTGCAAGCGGGACGGGATCAGCCGACAGGAAGCGCTGCAGCGGATTGAAAGCCAGATGCCCATGGAGGAGAAGGCCGCCCGTGGCAGGCTGGTCATTGACAACAGGGGGACCCCGGAAGAGCTGGAGCGGCAGGTGCTGGCGATATGGGAACGGGAGATTCAGGGACCGGAGAAAAACTGAAAAGGCCCCGTGTCGGGGCCTTTGTCTAATGCTGTTGTGCGCTTCTGTTCCTGGTTCTACTGGTCCTGGTCCCTTATTTGTGGTACCCCAGTTTGGCTGAGATGTCTTCGCCTGCCCTCTTGACCATGGGAATCAGTTCGTTTTCCATCCGCTCCTCGGTGAAACGCATGGACGGTCCCGAAATGCTCACTGCACCAATGATACGACGGGTGTAGTCACGAATCGGGGCTGCAACACAACGGACCCCGATATCCAGTTCTTCGTTGTCGATGGCATAGCCCAGTTCGGCCACCTTTTTCAGGTCAACCTTCAGTTCGTCCCGGCCGGAGATGGTGCTCGGGGTATAGCGTTTGAGCTCTTTGGTCGGCAGGAAATTGTCCAGCTCTTCCTCGGTCATGTAGGCCAGCTGTACCTTGCCTGCAGCGGTGCAGTAAGCCGGAAGCCGTGAACCGACCCGCGGCACGACCCGAACTGTCAGGTCGGTCTCCACTACGTCCAGATACACGATGTGGAATTCCTTGAGAATGGAGACGTAGGTGGTTTCGTTGCACTCCCGTACCAGCGCTTCCAGAATCGGCCTGGACTGGCGAAGAAGCCCCATCTGCTTGATGAAGGTCTGCCCCAGTTCGAGGGTCTTGAGTCCCAGACGGTAGTTCTCGGTCACCCGGTTCTGTTCGATGTAGCCGCGAGACTCCAGGGTGGCGAGCAGTCTGAAGACGTTGTTCTTGTGGAGCTTGAGCCGCTTGGAGAGTTCGGTGACCCCCAATTCGTCCACTTCATCGTGAAATTGCTCCAAAAGATCAAGGGCATGGTCGACGGCCTGGATGATGTATTCTGATTTTTCTTTCTTAGCCATAAGATGGTCCTTGTTTTATATTTTTCCAAACATATTTCTATAGTATCAGGATTATGCACAAGTCAAGGGCAAATTTATTTCGATTGATGAAAAATTAAATTTTTTGCTCTGAAGCGGTGATAATGTTCCCGGTAACGGCTGTAGATTAATCTATTTTATATTGTTTCTGGTAGTGTTATTTACATTAAAAAATATTTTCTAAAATATAGAATATTGTTTTATGGTTGTCAAGAATTGTAATACAATTTTATCTCGTTGGATGGTTCGATGGCTGCTTGCTAGTTGATTCGTAGTATTCTTTGGCATAATGATCTGAATCGCCTGGAGGGAAACCATGTTACACCTGCGCAAGAAAATCCTGGTGGCCATTGATGGCTCACCTCTTTCCGACAAGGCTGCGGAAGAGGCTGTGCGGATGGCTGCCTGCAATCCGGGGCCTCTCAAAAGTACCGTCTATGCCTTACTGGTGCTTCCCAATGCCCCCCGTAATACGTTTACCGACTTCGTTCCGGCGCCCCCCATTACCGAGACCGATACATGGCAGGAGCTCAAGGAGCGGATCTTCTACGTGATCGAGAAGAACGCTGCGGAAACGAATGTGGCGTTGGAGATCATGGTCGCTTACGGCAATCCGGCCGATGAACTGCTCGCCTTTGCCGAAAAGGAAGAGATCGACGTCATCGTTATCGGGAGTACCGGCAAGGGTTTTCTGAAGCGTAAAGTGCTGGGGAGCGTCTCCCACTCGGTGGTGAAAAATGCCAGATGCTCGGTCTATGTGGTGCGTGGCTGATGGGAGACCGCCGCAACCGGTGCGGTCTCCTTGCGGAGATATCCGAGGATCTCTGTCAGGCTTTCCATGATCAGATCCTCGTCACGGGAGAACTCATGGGGTGAGAGCTCCAAGGTCAGGGTGTGGTGGTAGTCGATGCTGCTCAGGTGGTTCAGGAAGCGGGTGAGGGGCAGTATGCCGCGACCCGGGATCAGGTGTTCGCGGCCGTAGCCGTAGTCTGAAAAATGGATGTTCCTGATCCTGCCCGAGTTGTGGTAGAGGTAGAAGTCGTTGATGAAGTTGGCCTTGCCCGACCCCATATGGGTGGTGTCGAAGGTCATGTAGAGGTTTCGTTCCGTGATGAACTCGACCATCTTCTGGGTATTGGAGAGGATGTGCGGGTTGATCTTGTGTTTTCCTCCCCACGGCATGTTCTCCAGGGTGAGAGTTACCACCCCCTGCCCGACCTCTTTCTGAAAATCGTTGATCCGATAGAGCCAGCGCCAGAAACCGAACTCCATGCCGAGCCAGGAAGGGGGGTGGAAGTTGACCAGTGACACCCCTGCTTCGGCGGCAATCTCCACGGCCCTCTTCAGGGAGTCGATCTGGTTCCCCCAGCCGAACAGGGGCATGAAGGGTGCATGTATCGAGAGAATCGGCATGATGCCGGACAGGTCCCGCAACAGTTCCCGGACATTGATCCGCTCGAAGTCCTGGTTAATGATCAGCTCCAGTCCGTCGAATCCGGCCTTCCCGGCCATCTCGAAGTTTTTCCGGAGCGGAAAGACGAAGAGCGTCCCTGTTGAAATGGAGATCTGCATGAAGCTACTTCTCCCGTGTCAGCTGCAACAACACCCCGCCATCACTTCCAGCCATCAGCCGGAGATGTAATCGAGATGATAGCGGTTGCGGACTATCCGCAGAAAGCAGTCGATCCCTTTGAGCGCGGCCCTGAATCGTTCCCGCTCCGCCCTGGTCATGCATTGGGGGTCGACATAGTTCGTGGGGATCTTGTCGGCGGCAAGTTCCCGCAGTTGCGACCGGATGCGCAGTCGGACCAGATATGAGAACGCCGCCTCGATTTTTTTGAGATCGCCGCTAGTGACTATTTTCCGCTGCCCGAGGAGCGAAAGCTTGTCCCAGGTATTCCCGCCGACAACGCCGGCTTCGAGTGCCATGAGGCTGGCCCCGACGGTAATGGCGAAGATGCCGGATTTCTTTATGTCCACCAGCCCCCGGTGTTCTCCGCCGCGCTCGACCCGGATCCGCTTGAAAAAGGTGAGCGGTGACGGGAAGCGCGTTGCATGGCAGGCCAGATTCGGGAAGAAGAACGGCGGCAGCCGGACAGTGGTCCGGATATGGTCGCGCAACTCCGTGCAGAGGCTCTCATCGCCGTGCAAGGAGCTGAGATCCTGAAAGAGGCAGAAGTCCAGGATGTTTTCGTGGGTGGGGACGGTTATCCACTCTTCGAGCAGCCGTTTCCATGCGCCGACACTGTGGCACCACTGGGGATTACTGGCCATGACGTTGCCCGGACAACGGGGGACGCCGATTGCCTCGAGTGCCTCGACGAGGCGGGCGGCGAAGCGGTTGACTTCAAGGAGTTTTTTCGCAGAGAGGTCGTCGGGATAGACGATGGCGCTGTCCTGGTCGGTGCGCAGGGTCTGCTCTCCCCGTCCTTCGCTGCCGAGGGCCAGGTATGCGACCCCCTCGGGGAGGCTGATCCCCTCGACCGTTTCCATGAGGGCGATGAGACGCCGGGTGATGGCGCTGTTGACCCGGGCGATCATCCGCACAATGCTCTTCTCGTCTACGGGCACCGTGATGATGCACCTGACCGTATCGAGCATCTTGATGCCGAGCTCCCTCAGGACCTCGATGGACGGGGCCACCTCTATCTCATGATAAAGCTTGAGAGGAGTGATGATGTCTTGTTCACTGCCGGGCATACAACCTCATCTGCTGTGCATCACATCACGAGCTCAACGATCCTGAAAACCGCTAGCGTCAATCTGTTCAGCGAAGGGAACGGTGAAGGAGAAGACGGTGCCGGCTCCCAGTTCGCTATCGACCCAGATCTTGCCGCCCAACCGCTCCACGATCTCCCGTGAAATCGTCAGCCCCAGGCCGGTGCCAAGGGGGTGGGACTTCTGGGGATCACGCACCTGGTGAAAGCGATCGAACACCTGTTCCAGCCGGTCCGGTGGGATGCCGGGGCCTTCGTCGGCCACGCTGATCAGGGCAAAACCGCCCTGCCTTTTCCCGCTGAGACGGATACGCCCCCCTTCGGGTGAGAACTTCACCGCATTGGAGAGGAGGTTCGTCAGCACCTGCTGGATCCTGTCCGCATCGGCATGGATCGGTGGCAGGTCAATTTCGACGTCGCTCTCCACCACGATCCCCTTTTCCGCCAGCAGTGGGTGGGTCGTGCCGAGTGCCCTGGCAAAGACCGGCTCCAGTTCCAGCGGTTCGGAGTTCAGTTCAACGCGGCCGGCTTCGATCTTCGAGAGATCGAGCAGGTCGTTGATCATGCGGGTGAGCCGTTCCGCCTCATAGTTGATGACCCCCACGAATTTCCGGCGTTTTTCCGGGTCGTCCACCTCGTAGCGGAGCAGAATCTCGGAGAAGGAACGGATCGAGGTGAGGGGGGTGCGCAATTCGTGACTCACGGTGGACAGGAAATCGCTCTTGAGGCGGTCCAGTTCCAGCAGTCGGGCGTTGGCCTTCTCCAGTTCGGCCGTGCGCCGGGCCACCTTTTCCTCCATGGCATGGCTGTATGCCTGGACCTCGGCGTAGAGTTGGGCATTGACCGCTGCCATGGCCAACTGGTTGGCCAGGGCAGCGAACAGCTCGACGAACTCGTCGGTGAAGTGCATGGGGCCGCGGGTCGCATAGGCCGTGAGCACGCCGATCACCCGGCCCTCGTAGGTCATGGGGGCGTGGATGAAGGCGCTGACCGGCACGTCCTTGACCAGTTTGGAAAAGAGCAGCGGCTTGTCGATCTCCCGGGCGTCCCCCACTACGACCGGCCGGGCGTCCAGGAAACAGAGGCCGAAGTAGGTATCCCGCGAGGGAACCATGGCGGATGCCGATACATAGTCGGCTATAAGTCCCACATGGCTGCGGATCTTCAATATGCCGTTCTCGTCCAGGAGCCGGACCGCCAGGTGCTCGAAGCCGAACTCCCGCTTGATCAGCAGGAGCACCTCCTGCAGGAGCGTATCGATGTCCAGGCTTCTCGACAGGGCGTGGGAGGCCTCGTGGAGGACCACCAGCTCCCGCAGCCGTCGTTCCAGGGTATCCCGGCTCTCTGCCAGGGTCTTGGAAACACCGCCGAAGACGTCGAGGATTTCCACGGCCCGTTCACGGGGCCAGGCAAGGGTACTGTCGATAATCATGCGCGCCGATGGGGCACCGATGGCGCTGGCCAGGCAGCGCTCGGTCGTCTCTAAGAGCAGTTGCGGGGAAGAGCGTTCCGGAAGGGCGCCAAGTACGTCATGCGCCATCCGGGCACCGACGAACCGGGCCAGAAGCCCTTCCAGATCGGCCCTGGTAGCCCAGGCGGCAGGGAGCTCGGAGCGCGGGGATTCCTCCGCCGGACGTGCACTCAGCAGGCTGAAGGTGATATGGGCCCCCAGGTTGAATACCAGGCTCCAGATCAGGGCATGGGTCCAGGTGTCGAACCCCTGCAGCCCGAACAGCGCCCGGGGGCGCAGCAGTTCGATCCCCCATGGCCCCTGCGTCAGGAGCGATGCGCCGATCCACCCCGAATCGACGAAGCTGGGGATGAGCAGGGTATAGGTCCAGACGCCAAACCCGGCGGCAAGCCCGGCGAGTGCCCCGCTCCGGGTGCCACCTTTCCAGTAGAGGCCGAGCAGGACGGCAGGTGCAAACTGGAACACGGCGGAAAAGGATAACAGCCCGGTGGCGACCAGGGTGTGGGATTCGCCGATCGAACGCTTGAAGGCGTAACCCAGCAGCACCACGCCGAAAATGACGGCCCGCTTGGTGTACAGCAGGGGCCGGGAAATATCCACTCCCCCGCCGCGAAAGGCAGGGAATACACTCCCCAGGAGTGCAACTCCGTAATGGTGCAGGATCATGGTTGCCAGGGCGACGGCCTCGACGATTACCATGCTGGTTGCGGCGGAGAACCCCCCCAGGTAGGCGAGAAACGCCAGGCCGGTATGCCCCCGCGACAGCGGCAGGGAAATCATGAAGAAGTCAGGGGCCAGGTCTCCCCCGTACAGACGCCCGACCAGGGCCACCGGAAGCACGAGCAGGTTGATGAAGAGCAGGTAGGCCGGAAATGCCCAGGATGTCGTCCAAAGGTGGCCCTCCCGTACGTTTTCTACGGCCAGCATGTGAAACTGGCGGGGAAGGAGGATTACTGCCGATGCGGAAAGCACGCTCAGAGCGGCCCAGGCCGATAACGACGTGCCCGAACCCTCGCCGAGCAGGAAGAGACGCGACAGGTTCTGATCTGCCATCGCCCTTTCGAAAATCCGGGTCAGCCCGCCGCCGATGCCGAAGGTGATGTAGAGACCGATCACCAGGAAGGCCCCGAGTTTCACCGCGCTTTCAAAAGCGATGGCTGCGACCATCCCCTCATGACGCTCGGTTGCCACCAGGCTTCTGGCGCCGAAGAGGCCGGCAAAGATCGACAAACCCAGGGCCGCCCAGAAGGCGGCATCGTTAAAGATCCCCGTGGCCGCGGCCCTGCCGGTGAGCAGGTCGAAGGTGTAGCCGACCGCCTTAAGCTGGAGCCCTATATACGGGGTGATGCCGATCACCATCAAGGTAGTGGCGAGTGCCCCAAGGGCCCACCCCTTGCCATACATGACCTCCAGCAGGTCCGGCAGGCTGGTGACCCCTTCCGCCCGACAGTAGGAAACGAGCCGTTTCAAGAGGGACGGGGCCAGGAGGAAGACCAGGGTGGGGCCCAGGTAGATCGGCAGAAAACCGAGTCCCGTGGATGCGGCCTGCCCCACGCTACCGTAATAGGTCCAGGAGGTGCAGTAGACTGCCAGGGAAAAGCTGTACACCCATGGGTTGTCGACCGGACTGCGCCCCATCTCCCTTGCCTTGTCACTGGCGTAGGCGATGGCGAACAGGCCGAGGAGATATACAACCCCGAGAAATGCGACCCAGAAGGTATTGCTCACGGCTTGTTTCCCCGGATCAGCACCCAGCTTGCCAGCACCAGTCCGCCCCAGACCGCGAACAGGTAGAGGGGGAGGGTCGGGATGCCCAGAAGGCTGCCCGGCCGGTTGAATGCCCCCAGCAGAGGGGAGTACAGGGCCACAAGGCCCACGGCGAACAAGGCGGCAAGCCGGCGCGAGGTGACATTCATGGTGCGAACCTCCTGAAAGCGAGTTCGATGTTCGACGTTAACATCACGAAATGACCTCGAACATCGAACATCGAACATCGAACATCGAACAGACTTAAAACTTCGACGTCTGCCAGCGCAAGAGCAGGTGCTGGTCGCAGAACGCCTTGGCTTCGGCCAGGGTTCTCACCCCCCGCCCCGGCAGCAGCGTCAGGAGGCCGAGGAAGATCTGGGCCGCCGCACGGGCATCTCCCAGGGAACTGTGCCGCCCCTCGATCGTGATCCCCATTCGCTCGGCTATGGCTTCCAGACTATGCCCTTCGATCCCCTTATGCAGCGCATAGGAAAGGAAAATGGTGTCGAGAATCGGGTTGTCGATCCGGGGGAGTCCTGCTTCGGCCGCGGCCAGGTCCAGACACTTCTTGTCGAATGCCGCGTTATGGGCCACCAGGACCGAGTTCCCCAGGTACTCGACGAATTGCGGATACACCTCGCTCATGGATGGCGCATCCGCCACCATCCGGTCATCGATCCGGTGAATTTCCACCGATTCGGGAGGAATGGGCCGGCCCGGGTTTACCAGGGTGTTGAAGATGTCGACGTTCTGGATACGTCCCCGGCAAATACGAATCCCGCTGATGCTGATGACCTTGTCCCCCCGGGACAGCTGCAGTCCCGTCGTTTCGGTGTCGACCACCACGTAATCGAGATTCTCCAGCTCTGCCCGGAGCAGATCATCCCGCTCGAAAACCGGCCGCGGTAGGAACAGGTCGAAATTGTAAAACCCCGGCTCCCCCTCGATCAGTCCGATTGCCAGGCCGGTTTCGGAACCGGCGGTAGCCTGCAGCAGTGCCAGCCTCACCTCCAGGCAATCTCCGGACGAGCGGGTCCAAAGCTCCCCCCGGTTCCGGCGCACCGCCTCCCCCAGTGGAATGGGCTCTTCTCCGGCAGGGCACAGCACAAGGGATTCCAGCGCAGCCGGGTCGCCGGCAAAGGCGCCCTTGATCCTGAAGGTCGTCACCACGGTGCCGTCTTCCGCCTTGAGATTCGCGTCGACCTGCAGCAGTTCGGAACCTTTCTGTTCGATCCAGTGGAGGACACACCGCAGGGAGGCCACCCAGGAGAACGGTTCCACCAGTACCGCCGGGATCGGGTTGCCGTTGTCGATCTCGACGGAGACCCCGGGGACCGACGCCACCGATTCCTCCAGGAGTTCCCGGGGATCGGACGGAATGGCCGGCCAGCGCGCCGTCCGGGCAGCGCTGGCGGTTTCCTCGATCGCCGTCACCCGCACGCTCAACCGATCCATCTCTTCTGCCACCGCAGCCAGGAACGCCTGTTGTTTCTCCGCCGACATCTGCCGGTGTCGTTGCAGCGTTTCGACCAGGGCGTGGGCGGTCGCCACCGGCCCTCTCAGGAGTTGGGGCATCTCCAGCAGGGTCTTCTCGAACCGTTTGTCCTCCCCGGTGGTAGCGTTCAGGTCCCGGAACACCAGGAGAAACCCGGCCCGATCCCCTTCGGGGCCGGGAATGACCGACAGCGAACCTTTGAGGAGCTTTCCGTCCCGCAGGGGAAAGATGACCTCTTCCACGGCCTCCCGGCCCGGTTCCCATCCCTGGCGCAGCCGTTTCAGGTGGAAACTGAGCCGGTCGCCGGGGAAGATGCGCGCCAGCGGCGAGCCGATGCCCGAACTGTACCCCCGGCCCAGGATCATCCGGGCTCGCGGGTTCATCAGTATCGTCTCGGCGGCCTCGTTGGCCACGATCACACCGTCCACCATGGTGCGCAGCACGGTTGCCAGCCGGTTGCGCTCCTCCTGCAGGGACAGGGTCGCGTCTCGCACCCGCCCTTCCAGCTCGTTGTAGGCTTTGCCCAGGTTTTCGGCCATCAGGTTGAATTCGATGGCCAGCTCTTCGATCTCGTCCCCGGCATCGACCTTGATCCGGTGGTCCAGGTTGATGTGGGAGACGATCTCGGCGCCGCGCTTGATCTCCAGGATGGGGCGCATGTACTGGTCGGCCATCCACCAGGCCATGGCGGCGACCAGGATGACGAACACGATCGTGAACAGGGCCACCTGGCGGCTCACCGCATGTAAATGACCGAATACCCGGGACTCCGGCTGGACCACGGCGAGGAACCAGTCGCGGGGAGTGGCCCCCCCTGGAGCCCGCACCGCGGTCACGCCGGCAAAATAGTGCTCATTGCCGGTCGTGAAGGTCACCCAACCCGGTTCCCCCGCTTCAGCGGGGGGTAGAGGGGTCTTGGGGTTTCCTGCCAGGCGTTCCCCTTTGGCGGTGAACAGCACAACCTCTCCACGGGTCCCCTTTCGTAACCGCTCCAAAGAGGCCGTCACCTCGGGGGCCGCCGTCAGGCCGGCCGCAGTTTGCCGGATGCGCTGCAATTCCCCCTGCAGGTGCTCTGTCAACTGCCTCGCTTCCTGGGCGAGCTGCCTGCCGTGGCTACTCCCCACATCGTCGCGGACCACGAAGAACAGGGCTACCAGTGCGGCCAAAAGGGGGAGTACCGCCATCCCGGTGAGGGATACGATCATCCGGTGACGCAGACTTCTTCTCCTGCGGGAGGGCCGGGCCTCCGGGACAGTGATCATGGTTCGATCATGGCCCGGATCTTTTCCAGCAGATCCCCGGCGCTGAACGGCTTGGTCACGTAGTCGTCGGCCCCCACCTCCAGTCCCTTCTTCCGTTCGAGGGTCTGGCCCTTGGCCGTGAGCATGATCACCTTCGTTGTGGCCAGATCCTCCCGTTCCCGGAGAATCCGGCACATCTCGTAACCATCTTTGCGCGGCATGTTGACGTCCAGAAGGATCAAATCCGGCCGCACGCGTTCGGCCACTTCCAAAGCCTCTTCTCCATCTCGCGCCGTATGGACCTCATATCCTTCCATCTCCAGGATGAACTCGATGGACATCAGAATGTTGGGTTCGTCATCCACGGCCAGAATCTTCTTCTTCCCCATGTGTTCGTCTCCTGATCAGAAACTATGCCCGTTCGGTAAAATAGAGATAGGCGATCTTTTCCAGGGCCGAAACCGCCTGCAGTCCGTTTTTAAGCCTTTGCTCCAGATCCTCGGTCAAATCCTTCGGGTCGATGAAGCAGGCGTACCCATCGTCGCAGTTACCCGTACTCTGGCGGAAAAGCTTGAGGGAGATGAAATCGTTATAGGCGTGCAACAGCCTCTCGGTCAGCTCGATACCGAGATTGCCCCGTTCCTGAAGCCCCTTGATCCTGGCCATGGTGCCGGTTCCAGCCATCCCCGTCGCGAACGACAGCCAGCGGACAGCCGTTATGAGCGGGGTGATGGCCAGCTGGTCCAGATTGAAGTATCCCCGGTGTTCCCCGCCCCGCTCCACACGATATCCGCCAAACATGCCGACGGCCAGGGGGAGGGCAGTTGCCCGCCGGGCAAGAGCCCTGCCGGTGGACATCTGCCAGCACCCCGCGATCCGGGCCGCTGTCAACGCCATGCCGCTGGCAAGGAGAGCCGGGTCTCCGGCAACGATACGCAGATCGACCAACTGTTCCAGGAGGTGCGGTGCGGTTTCGTCGTCGGTGGTGTGGAAAAAGCCGGGGAGGTGGATGGAAGGACGTCGGTCGGGAAGCGGTCCCCGGTCAGCCTGGGCGATAAACTCCTGCCATACGGCAAGGGTCCCGGTCCAGACATAATCGCCAGGGGCGTGCAGATCGGGCGCAACGGTGCAGCCGCATTCGCGGAGCAGCGCCAGGATCTGGAATTTCAGCCGGTTGAAGTACTCGCGATCCGCACCGTCGCTATCGTCGAAAATCAGGAAAAAACTGCCGTTGCTGCGCAGGGTCTGCTCCTGCCGGCCACTGCTGCCGGCCGTCAGAATGGCGAACCGGGCGGTCGGCGTGTGCTTATCTTCAAGGTGGAGCAGTTTGAAGGCCAGTAGTGCGGCTGCCGTGATCAGACGGTCTTTGGCCAGGCCTGCCATCTCGTGCATGGCGAGCACTGATTGCCGGTGGACGAAATATTCTTTGCACAAGGCGACGCAGCGCCGATAGGCGGCAGCCAGTTCGTCGGCATACGCCGCCTGGTCCAGGCTGTCGAGAAAGGCGGTGAAGGTGACGCTGGTTGCTTTTTCGTAGGCGATCTCGTGATCCAGCTCATGGGAAAGCCGGGAGAGCAGGTTGCTCTCTTCGTCGGCCTCGGCCGGGGCATGGCGGCTGGTCGCCTGGTCCCGCAGAAAGGCGAGGAGGTCTGCAGCACCGCGCGAAGCGAGGATGCCGTTGCCGCTGGAGCCGAGGAAGATCGCCATGTTACGGGCTCCTCCGGATAGTGTCAGTTATGGTTGCCATGAACCTCCCGGGCAAGGAACTCGCGGATCTCGGCTGGTGGCGGTGGGGTGGCCAGGGAGACGGCGACCATGATGAGAATGACCAGCGGTGCCCCGCAGAAGGCCGACGACGTGAGCGGAAACAGCGTTGCCACCAGCGGCAGGTATGAGCCGAAGAGCGGCGCGCTGAAGGTGATGAGACTGCCGGCGGCCATACCGGCGATGGCCCCCTGGCGGTTGGCCCGTCCCCACCAGATACCCAGGAGGAACGCAGGGAAGATCGTGTTGCCGGCCAGGGCGAACGCCACCGCGGTTGTCTCGGCGATCAGACCGGGATGTCGCAGCGCGGCAACCATCACCACGAGGGCCAGACCCAGGGTGCCGGCCTTGGCCACGGCCATCCGCTTCCCTTCGCTGGCCCGGGGATTGATCAGCCGGTAATAGATGTCGTAGGAGATGGACACCGCCCCCGTCATCAGCAGCCCCGCAACGGTGAAGAAGGCGGCGCTGACGGCGCCGGCGGCCAGGATGCCGATGAGCCAGATGGGGAGTCCTCCCAGCACCGCCGTCTTCAGGACCACGATGTCGGCCATGGCGCGGTTGGCTGCCGGCGGGAGGAGTATCCCCTGACGCGCCTCAAGGAGCTTGCCGAAGACGGCGTAGGCCGGCGCGGACCAGTAGATCAGGGCGATGAAAAAGAGCCCCCAGGCCACGCTCCAGCGGGCATCCCGGATGTTGGGGACGGTGTAGAAGCGTGACAGGACATGGGGGAGACCGGCGGTCCCCACCATCAGCGAGAAGCAGAGAGCGATCCACTGGAACAGGGAGCCGTGCACGAACGGGGCTGCCAGGTCTATGGCGTAGTTCCGCTGCAGCTCGGTCAGGGCCACGCCATAGCCGAACTGGGGCAGCGGCCAGAAGTAGCCGAGCTTGTAGGCCAGTACCATGAGGGGGAGGATGAAGGAGACGATCAGCACGGTGTACTGCAGTTGCTGGGTCCTGGAGACGCCCAGCATGCCGGACAGCACGATGTAGGACATGAGCGCGCCGGTGCCCAGCATGACCCCGTTGTTGTACGAGATGCCCAGCAGCCAGGAGAAGAGTATCCCGATCCCCTTGAACTGGGCAACGCTGTAAATGAGCGCAATAGCGATGGAGATGTAGGCCGACAGCCGCCGGGCAGTGGTCGAGGCGTACCGTTCGCCGACAAAGTCGGGGGCCGTGTACTTGCCGAAACGGCGCAGCGGGCCGGCGAGGAGCACCAGCAGGAGGATGTAGCCGCCGGTCCAGCCGATCACGTAGGCAAGGGCTGCGTAGCCGTAGAGGTAGATGACGCCGGCCAGGCCGAGAAAGCTGGCAGCGCTCATCCAGTTGCTGGCAATTGCCGCACCGCCGCCGATCCTGCCTGTGTAGCGGCCGCTGAAACCATATTCGGAAGTCTCCCGCGCCTTGGAGATCAGGCCGACCACAACGAAAGAGAGGAGGACCAGGCAGACGATGATAATCGGCCAGACGGATTGTTCGGCAAGGCGCATGCTAGTCATAGAAGCCGTTTCTCCTGCGGTGGCTTCTCTCCGACAGACGGTCGACGCAGACATTGAAGATGACGCAGAGGATGATGAACCAGAGGGGAAGGAACTGAGCGGTGAACCAGAAATGGAACGGAAGATTGAAAAAGGTGAAGCGGGTCAGGAAGCTCTGGCCCTGCTGGTCGGCCAGGAGCCAGACCAGCAGCTGAAAGCCGAAAGGAAGCAGTCCCCACCCCGCCAGGATGGCGATGATCAGGGCCACTTCCCCGTTCAGCCGGCCATTTTCCGGCTTGAGGATGGTGATCCGGTCCTGGTCGTTCTGCTGGTCCATGGTCTACCCCTGTACGCCGGTTGTAGGTGAGGCGGGTGAAGCAGCCTCACGGATTACGCATTCTGTATACACCCGTCCATTGTAGCAGTAAACCCCTGCAAGTCCACGGCATCGGGTTTCATGATCTCGCGCAGGACCGTGGTGGCATAGGCGCCGCGGGGGAGGGTGAATTCGATGACGATGCCCTCTTCGTCCTGGTGGGCGGTGGCATCGCTCAGGGGTATCCGCAGGGGACGGCGTTCCCCTTCCAGCCGGAACGAGGCCGGTCCGGCAAGTTCCGCCGGGGTCAGCCCCTCCTCGGCCAGGACAGCCAGCTCCATCTCCAGCGGCATACCCTGGGGGAGGGTGACTTTGCTGCCGAACAGCGGCCCGGACGGGGAGATTTCCCGTGCTTGCGCCCGCGGCGCCTCGACAGCCGGGTCATCCACCAGGAAGCAGGCGCCGTTCACATGTTTCCAGGCAAGATCGCCGGCCAGCAGCCGGTCGAAGCTGTCGAGCCGCCGGGCCAGGAGCCGGTCGAAGAGGAGCGACTGCCAGGCCGAGAGATAGAGCCTGACCAGGCGGGGAGGGATGCGGCCCACGGCCCGCTGCCAGTCGTCGGGGCGTTTCACCAGACTGGCCACCACGTCCCGCTCCACCCGGCAGTGGCCGGGGAAGGCGGCCATGCTTCCTTCCAGGTCACCCTCCCGGAACAGGGTAATGGCCTGCTGCCACCGCTCGTCACGCACCTGGGCCGGGTCGCCGATAAGCGCCATGACCGCTTCCCGGAACTCCCCTCTCAGCAACTGGCGGCCGATCAGGTGGGAATTCCCCTGACTGCCGTAGCGCTGTTCGCCGAAAAAGTTCGGGCAGCCCCGGTCCATGAGGATCGCCAGGATGGAGCGGCACTGTTCCGCGGCTCCTGCCGGCACTTCCCGTATCCTGATCAGGAACCGGTTGCCCGCCAGGTGGCCAAGGCGGAGCTTGTTGGTATGCCGCTGCACGTCGAGGATGGTGAGCCCCGGAATTGCGACCTCCTGGAGCCGTTCCGGCGCGACCCGCGGCAGGGAGAGGGTCTGGCGGGTGATCCCCCGGCTGTCCTTCATGCCGGCATAGCCGATCTCCCGCTCCGGCAGGTGCAGGGTCTTGGCCAGGCGGCGGATTGCCTCCGGGGTGGTGATGCCGCTCTTTTCGACGGTCACATAGGTATGTTCGCCACTGCCGCACGGCTGATAGAGGGGGAGCTCGGTCACCTGGAAGTCGGCGGCCAGCGCCTTGATGACTCCGCCAATGCCGGGGATGCCGGCGGTCAGATAGGGAAGGGTCCGTAGATCACTACTCATTCTGTACTCCTAAGTCGGCATAGCCGGACCATACAAAAAAAGGCAATTAAACGCGGATCAATATCTGAAAGAAAGCGGATTAACGCGGATACAAGCGAGGCAAAAAGATGTTCACAATCCGTGTAAATCCGTCCAATCCGCGTCCTTCCGCGTTTAATTGCAGTTTAGCTTTCAAGTCGTAAGGGACTAACTGCCTTCCGGTAGTGCACGAAGTAGATCCGCGCCCCGTGGGCCATGAACTTGAGCATGTACTTGGTGCGGTGGTAATTGGCGAGTTCGTGGCGATAGAGATCGGGAGTCAGGCAGTTTTCGAACTCGTCAAGCTGCGGCATGAAGCCGGCCACGTCGATCCCGTAGTCGTCGAAATCGGTGGCGAAATGGAAGTCGCCTCCCGGTACCAGGTAGTCGGCCAGGAATTTGACGAATGCCGGCTGCACCAGGCGGCGTTTCCGGTGGCGCTGCTTGGGCCACGGGTCCGGGCAGTTGATGAAGACCTTTTGCAGTGAGCCGGGCTGGAGATAGTCGGCAATGAACTGCCTTGCCTCGAACCGTCCCACCCGGACATTGTCGAGACCGGCCTTCTCGACCCGGCGGCAGCTCTTGTAACACCCCTTGTTGTAGAAATCGAGGGCAATGAAGTTCAGGTCGGGGAAGTCGACGGCGGTCTTTACCACGAAGTCGCCGATGCCGCAGCCGATCTCCAGGGCCAGGGGTCGGTCGTTGCCGAAGATGGTGCTCCAGTCGGGCTGCTTTGGCAACTCTTCCGGCTGCAGGAAAAACGGCGAGTCGATGGCGATCATGGTCTGTGTGGATATCCGGTGCATGGCCTGGAACTATTAGCACATACGAGTAGTTTCGGCAAAGGGGATATTTTGCGACTTCGTTGCCATTTGGGGGAGGGTGTGTTACACAAGTATGATAGCTAACCATAGGAAGGAAAAAGAAAAAAACATGCGTTTCGACGAATTGCACCTCCCTGAGCCGGTACGGCAGGGGATTGTAGATGCCGGCTTCAGCAACTGTACCCCGATTCAGGAGAAGACCCTGCCGCTGTCCCTGGGCGGCCGTGATGTGGCAGGACAGGCCCAGACCGGTACCGGCAAGACCGCCGCCTTCCTCCTCACCCTGTTCACCCGCCTCCTCACCCAGGAGAAGCGGGGGGAGAAGCGCCATCCCCGGGCGCTGGTCCTGGCGCCGACCCGGGAACTGGTGGTGCAGATCGAGAAAGATGCCCAGCTCCTGGGCAAACACTGCGGGCTTTCCATCCAGGCCATCTACGGCGGCGTGGACTACATGCTGCAGCGCAACGCCCTGAAGGAAGGGGCCGACGTGGTGATCGGCACCCCGGGGCGGCTGATCGATTACCTGAAGCAGAAGGTCTACTCCTTAAGCAGCATCGAGGTGCTGGTCATCGACGAGGCGGACCGGATGTTCGACATGGGGTTCATAGCAGATCTCCGCTTCATCCTCCGCCGGCTCCCCCCCTATGACAAACGCCAGAACATGATGTTCTCCGCCACGCTGAACCAGCGGGTGATGGAGCTGGCCTACGAGTTCATGAACCTCCCCGAGAAGGTATCGGTAACGCCGGAGCAGATGACTGCCGAGCGGGTGGAGCAGGTCCTGTATCACGTGTCCCGCAAGGAGAAGTTTCCGCTCCTGTTGGGGCTCCTGCGCAAGGAGGGGATGGCGCGGACCATGATCTTCGTCAACACCAAGCGGGAGGCAGAGTTCCTCCACGACCGGCTGAACGCCAACGAGTTCCCCTGCCGGGTCATCTCCGGCGACGTGGAGCAGAAGAAGCGGCTCCGTATCCTGGAACAGTTCAAGGAGGGGACCATGCCGCTTTTGATCGCCACCGACGTGGCGTCCCGTGGGCTCCACATCGAAGGGGTCTCCCACGTCATCAACTACGACCTCCCCCAGGATTGCGAGGACTATGTCCACCGGATCGGCAGGACGGCCCGGGCCGGAGCCGAAGGGAAGGCGATCTCCCTGGCGGACGAGGACGGCGCCTTCTACGTGGAGGCGATCGAGGAGTACATCAAGGAGAAGGTTCCGACCGAGTGGGCCGAGGACGACCTGTTCGTGCACGACTACAAGCGGACCAAGCCGAACCTGAAGAAGCTGGAGAGCCAGCACGGCCACAAGCCGGGACACAAGCCGGGACCGGGAAAAGCGGTTGCGGCTGGTGACGGGGAGAAGCGAAAGCGGCCACGGAGCAGAAAGAAACCGGCCGCAGCCGGTCAGGGGAGTCCGACGTCGGCTGGGTGAAAAATTGTTGATCTTGTCAACGAAAAGGGGTGGTCCGAAAGGGCCACCCCTTTTTGCGGGCCATATCCTCTATCTAAGGGCCGTCAGAGCTTCTCCTGCACGCTCCGCACCTTGTCTTCCATACTCTGGACACGGTCAGTCCGAGTTCCCAGCTTGATGGTCGTGGTGATGCGCGGGGCACCCATCTCGTGCACCACCTCGTGACAGCGCTTCACCGCCGCAAACACGGCATCCCACTCCCCCTCCACATTGGTGCCGTAGGAGTGCAGCGAACTCTTCAGGCCGGCCTCGGTCAACACCTTTTCGCACGCGGCGACGTAGCTGGAAAGGGACACGCCGACACCGATCGGCACGATGCATAGATCAACCAGGACGTTCATGGTAACGCTCCTTTCATAGGTTATTTGTTTGGCAAGGTGAGGGCAAAGGTTCGCCCCATGACGAGCCAGTCGTTAAGGTCTGTTTCTCCCGGCCATCCGGCGGCTGCCACCATGAGCCACCCCTTCATGGGCCGGCCCGTCACATCGAACGGCCGCACCTGCTCCCGCTTGAGCATCTCCTGCGCCGTGGCCTCGTCAGTCCGGACAATCAGCTCCTCCTGCCAGATGCCGAAACAGATGTTGCCGTTCAGCAGGTAGCAGACGCCGCCGAACATCTTTCTCTTCTCGATGTCCGGCCATGCCGCGATCAGCGCGTCAATGCGCTGTTCGATGCTCTTGTCGTATGCCATGCCACCCTCTCCTTGTCTGACAGATGGACTGAGTATTGGTTTAGTTATCCCTTCGGGTATCGCTCATCGCTACCCCTTCCTCACTCGATCGGCCGTTTGATTCGCTGCAGGCACTAAAGGACGTGATTCGGATCATCTTCCATCATGCCGCATCAGACCAAGATAGGGATGCAGAACATGCTTTATGCAGCTCAGTACAAAATTTCAAGGTAAATGTGCACAGCTATTGAAATTGATCAGTAATTTTGCCGTGACGGCTTGGACACTACTTTTTCATCCACGAGGCCTTGGTCGCGAGCCTGACCCCGTCTTCCAGGGTGGCCTGCGTCAGACTTCCCGCTTCGGTCTGGATGCAGATGAAATAGAGATCCTCGCCGCCGGCCTTATAGGCCCGCTCCCCTTGCGGCGCCACCCGGACCAGGCTCCCTTCGCTCACCGGAAACTCCTCTCCATCCACGTAGAAGATGCCTTTGCCGCCCAGTACGATGTAGAGTTCTTCGTTTTTCTTGTGGTTATGGACAAACGGCATTCCCTTGCCGGCCGGAAGGCGGTTGAGAGAGACCTCGCATCCGGTGAGGCCCAGTTCACCGCCAATGAAGTATTTCCCGTGAAACCCCAGGAAATCCCGCTGCAAAAGGGTTTCAAACGGCCCGGCGTGCTCTGCGGTAAAGTTGCTTCCCTGCATGGTCATGGTCGTATTCCTCCATTGTGTGATATGTGGACCGTGCGGTCCAGAAATGGGTAAAAAAATTTCAGGTTAGCGCCCGCAGGGTAACGGCGACGATATCACGCACGCGTTGTTCGTCCGCCCCACCCTTGACAACGGTCTTGATCCCTCCCAGGCTGCTGATCAGATAGCTTGCCAGCGCCTCGGCCTCCAGGTCGCGCGTTATCTCTCCCTTGGCTTGTCCCTGTCTGACCGCCCGGCAGAGTATCACCCGCAATCCTTCAAAACCCAGGGAAACCCGTTCGGCGATGTCGCTGTCTTTCTGGGCGCATTCGGTGGCGGTATTCATCAGCAGGCAGCCGCGACGCGCATCGTTTGCGCGCCTGGCTTCGGCCGCCGAATTGAGCAGCATCTGCTCGATGAAACTCCGGCCGGAATCCGAGCTCTCCAGCAGATCGGCCAGGGCCTGCGAGATCTTTTCCCGGTAGCGGGAGATGCAGCGCAGAAAAAGCTCTTTCTTGCCGCCGAATGTCTGATAGAAGCTGCTTTTGGAAAGACCCATGGCCTTGAGCAGGTCCTGCAGGGTCGTTGCCTCGTATCCCTGGGACCAGAACACCTGCATGGCGGCATTGAGGGCCGTGTCGGGATCATATGCCAGTGGTCTGCCGAGTGTCATGAGTGAACTTTAGGACCGATCGGTCCATATGTCAACAGTAAACCCATCATGTAGGGAGTCGTCATCTGTCAACAATCCGCAGCTCATCCGGCGTGGCGGTCAGTTTTTCCAAGCCTTGATCGGTGACGGCAAAGCAGTTTTCGATCCCCACGGCGCCGATGCCGGGTAATGCAAACTTGGGCTCGATGGCAATGACCATCCCTTTGGCCAGGAGTTCCCGGGACCCCCGCGCCAGCACCGGAAGTTCGTCGACCTCCAGGCCGACGCCATGGCCGAGGAAGGGGACGCCGCCGCCTGCCCCCATGAACCCCTCGCTCAGGCCGGCCTTTGCGGCCATTGTCCGTGCCCGGTCGAAAAGCTCGCCGCACGCGGCGCCCGGTCTGGCCAGCGCCATCATCTCCTGCTGGATGGCCAGTGCCGTGTCAAAGGCATGCCAGCCCTTGTCGGGCAGATGGTTGATGGCAAACACCCGGGTCGTGTCGAGGACATAGGCAGCGTAACAACTGCCGAAATCGATGGATATCGGCTGGCCCGGCTCCAGAGTAATGCCTGCCGCACCGAAGGGAAAGGCGGAGGTCAATCCCACCCCGGCAATGGGCACATCGTACGAGCTGAGCGTGGCAGCCTGTTCCCCGGCTGTGATACAGGTAAAGGCCATTTCCTGGTTGAAGCCGCGCAAGCGAATGAGCCCCTGCTGGCCCTGCTCACGGGCGCGGGCTTCAAAGGCAGCCGCCAGTTCCAGGTCCGTCGTGGCGGTGGCGATAAGCGCTGGCACCTCCCCCCACAGGTCGCAGTCCTTCCGGGCATAGCTGCGCAGGATGTCGAGTTCCCACGGGGTCTTTACCGCGCGGACCTGGCGGATCAAGCGGCCCACGTCAACCAGGTTCCTCCCGGGCAGCGCCTTTTGCAGACGCTGCCAGAGCATCACCGGCAGGACATCCAGCTCAAGTCCCAGACTCCCCGACGTGGCTAGGCCAGCGTCGTGCAGGATACCGGGCAGATCGTCGAGCTTACCGAGTTTGACCACCGGCCAGGGCCAACCGGCGTCAATCTCCCCGCGGTGGCGATTCAGAAAGACCGGATCGCCTGCGGCGGGAATATAGAGATAGGCAGGCCAGATGCGGCCGGTGAAATAATACAGGTCGGTATTCTGTAAAATCAGGGCCCCGGCGATATCCCGGGCCGCCATGTGATTTTGAAAGGTCTTGATCCGTGCTGCCAGTTCCGTTGCCGGTGGTAAATTCATAGCCGCTCCCCGCGTTTCGCCCGGTTCGAAATAATGGGCAGTCGTTTCTTCCGGGCAACCATACCACCCGCGACGAGCTGCCGCCAAAGCAATTTTGACAAGGGATCAGGGTCGATCCCTTACAAAATATCTCCCCCGTCTACAGACCATGAGCCCTTCCCTCTCCATCCGGGCGAGATTGAGGGCGATCTGTTCACGGTCGCCCCTCACCCGGGTCGCCAGGTCGTCGGCAGACAGGCCGGGCTGGGCCAGGATCGTCCTGAGCAGGGCGCTGCGCTGTTGCCGGTTCGACCCCTCGAAACGGGACTGGCGGAGATGGTGGATGCTCTTGCGGGAGGGGTTGGGATGGTCCCGTTTCAGCACCACTCCGTAATCCATGAGCGCGTTGTACCAGTCCCGCGGTCGGGATCGGTCCAGGGTCGCCGCCACCAGCGGGAGCAGTTCCCTGTCGTGGATACCGGTGCGATCCTGGAAAAAGTGATGGATAAAGACGCTGCGGATGTTGGTTTCGATGAACAGTTCCGGCAGGTCAAAGGCGAACGCCATGATGGCGCCGGCGGTGTACGGGCCGATGCCGGGAAGCGATTCCAGCTCTTTGCGGTTAGGGGGAACGATGCCGCCGAAGCGTTCCACGATCGCCTCGCTGGCCCGTTTCAGCGCCAGGGCGCGCCGGTTGTAGCCGAGCCCCTGCCAGGCCTTCAGCAGTTCGCTCAGCTCGGCCGATGCCAGGGCCGCCACCGTGGGGAACTGGCTGACGAAGGCGACGAACTTTCCGGTCACCCGGTCCGCCTGGGTCTGCTGCAGCATGACCTCGGAGACCAGTGTCCGGTAGGGATCAATGGCCTCGCGCCACGGAAGGGTGCGGGGATTGGCGCTGGCGGCCGCGTACACGGCAGCGCGAAACCGTTCGATCTCGGCCTTTGCAAGCGGGGCTATGGGGTGTTCGGTACGCGTCTTCATCTTGTCACAACAGGGCAATAAGGAGTTTTCGAAAATCGATGCTGACCCTCTCCCGCTCTTCCCGGAGAGTGAAGCCCCGCGTCAGGACCTCCTCCTCGATCTCTTTCATGTGCAGGGCTCCCCAGGGGACGACGACGGTATCGTAGCTCTCAAGTGCCTTACCCAGGTGGCGGATCACTTCCCTGTTCCGCCGGTGGAGGATGTCATCCATGATGGCCTCGTTCATCTCCGGGGTGATGTTCTTCTCGGCCCAGGCGTTCAGGGCCAGGAACCCCTTCACGAAGGAGGGGCTCTCCTGCAACTGCTTGCCGATGGCATCGAGGACGAGGATGGTCGGCGGGCGAAAGGCGCTCACGTCCAGATCGGCCCTGAGAATATCGGGCTCCCGCGCCGGTTCCTTCTCCACCGAACCCGTTGCGTGCGGTCGGAGGGCAGCGAACTCCTCCTCCTCGAGGAGCCTCCCCGGGAACAGCATCTTATCCTGGGAGGTCAGCCCCAGGAAACCGGCCACCCTCCCGTAGCCGAACCTGTTCCGCAGCAGCTTCCCGTCGTCGGAAACCCCCTCGGCCAGCACAATGGTCCGCCCCGGAGCAACTGATCGTGCCAGGTCGTCGTAGTAGTGTTTCTCCCCCACGTGGATCATCCCTGCCAGCCTGATCGTCCGGTTGTCGCGCCGATAGACCCGCTCCGTCATGTAGAGCCCGCCGGGTTTGAGGTGCATGAACCCCGCGGTATACTCGGCCATGTACGCGTTTGCTGCAGAGAGGGCGAACATCGCCAGGGCGAGCGGGACGACGAACAGGTTGGCCGTACCGAAGAGGAGAGTATTCCTGAGGCTGAAGAACGGGGCCGCAAAGATCGCCGCCGGCAGCGCCGGGGGACGGCCGTCCGGCTGCCGGTATTGCCGGAGGAGGAACAGGGCGAGTGCCAGCTGTGCGGCAGCCGTAAGCAGTCCGTAGGCCCGGGCACCGGCGAGGGGAGGGAACAGCCAGCCGGACAGGAGGCAGAAGAAGGCGAAGATGGTCAGGGGGAGAAAGAGCCGCTTGGGGAGCCGCCGGTCTATGCCGAGGGAGAGATAGAGCGGAACCGCCATGAGGATGACGATGTTGGCCAGGAGGTTCCGTACCCCCGAAAGGGGCGCCAGCGGGACAAGGAGCGAGACGGCCTCGTCAAGGAGGGATACTCCGCCATCGACGAGGAACAGGAGCAGGAACAGGTTGGCAAAGGATCTCATCGGATGACTTTCCGTGTCAATGGTGCGCTCCGTGTCGTGGGATGAGCAGCGCTCACCTTGAAAAGCCGCCGGCGCGGCCACCGCTCAGGCGCACGAGGTCATCGGGCGCCAGCTCCAGGGTCCGATCGGGTCGGCCGATGCCGCAATAGAGGGTTGGCAGGACCGTCAGCACGTCGGCATCGATGAAAACGGCGGCATCCTCCCGGAGCGGCAACGGCGAGACGCTGCCCGGCTCCACCTCCAGCAGTTGCCGCACCTCCTCCGGCGAGAGTGGTGCAAGGTCGCGCCGGTTCACCCCGGCAAGGGCTGCGAGCCTGGGGTAATCGACCCTCGCGGTTCCCCGGAGCGCGGCCAGAATCAGCGCGCCGCTGCGGGTGCGGAACGCCACGGTTTTGACGATCCGCGCCAGGTCGAACGAGAGCTCTTGCTCCGCGTCCGCCATCGTCCTCGTTGCCGCGTGCTCGTGGAGAACGAACGGGACGCCGCTCTGTTCAACGCGGCTCACGAGACGGTCAAAGGTCGAATCCTTTTTCATCATATTTGTCCTTCTCGAAGGTAGCTGCTTGTCATGCGGTGCAACAGTCCGAAATATCTCTCATGGGCCGATCCAAGTCAACGGGAATGCCTCATACCCCGCATCAATGCACCATTTCATCCCTCTCTTACCCGTCGAGTACCAACCCCTTCGGAGCGAAATGGTCGCCTTGGTCCCCCGGGGCGGCCCTGATCATAGGCTACGGGAATCTGGGTGAGGAGCAGATCGAGCGGGGGGTGCGGATACTTCGGGCGGTGTTGGATCGGCAGGTGGTTGCGGGGGGAGGATGTGCACTGTCACAAAAGCTGTGAGTATCGTTGACAGAAATGCGGTATGCGTGCAATAAGAGTGCATTAATTGTCCAAAGGCTGCCGGTTTCTCGTCAACTGAGTGGCTTTGCAGATGGGACGTGCCTTGTGCGTTTTCAGGAGGGGTGAATGATTGCCGTACAAGGGTTTGGATGCCCGCACTGTCGAATCTTAGAGATCAGAACATTCAATAATCGGCTCCACGGGAACGCTTCGCGTCCCATAAACCTCAATCCATTGTAGCTAAGAGAGATGAAGACTACAACAATGGAAAAGGGTAGATGCGTGGTCACCCGTTATGAATAAATACCGACCCACCGGCTCATGACAAGCTGGTTGCGCCGAGATCGCTAGTTCAAACCGTGAGAGGGTAGGGCACAGATGTCTTTTAATCTCGAAAAAGTAGTCCCCTGGGGGCGATCGTTTGACGAGTATGTCGCCATGTTTGCGCTGAACAGGGATGATCTTCGGAAGAGCATCCTCGGCTGCAGCGATGGACCGGCAAGTTTCAACATGACGCTTACAAGCCTCGGCGGCTCGGCTGTATCCGTTGATCCGATCTATCGGTTCACAGCAGGGGAGATTGCGCGGCGCATAGAAGAAACCTGCGATATCGTAATGGAGCAGACGCGGGAGAACGAGCACGAGTTCGTCTGGACTCGGATACGCTCCCTGGAAGAGCTCAGGCAGGTTCGCATGTGCTCCATGCGCGACTTCCTGACGGGCTTTCAGCAGGGTAAGGACGAAGGCAGGTACATCGATGCCGAGTTGCCGAACCTTCCGTTCCCTGACGGGGCGTTCGATCTCGCCCTCTGCTCGCACTTCCTGTTTCTTTACAGTGAACAGTTCGACCTGGCATTTCACCTTCAGTCCCTTCACGAGCTTTGTCGTGTGGCGCGCGAGGTGCGGGTGTTCCCCGTGGTAGAGCTCGGTTCCATCCGCTCCCGGCATCTGGATGCCGTGGTTTCTGTGCTCTCTGCAGAAGGTTATCAGGTAGGGGGTGAGCGGGTCGGCTACGAGTTCCAGAGGGGCGGCAACGAAATGCTCAGGCTGAAGCCCGGAACCGCCCGTCGGGCGGTATGAAAGGCACTCGTCCCGATTGAACCTGCCGGTGCTTTTCACTTCTTTCCGGTTTGCTTGACAGGACATATCGACAGATGTTTCGTTTTAGGAAATTGTGATCGATAGAGGGTGCGCGATGGAAATAGTGAAAATTTCTCCGAAATTCCAGGTTGTCATTCCCTGGGAGGTGCGGGGAAAGCTGAACCTGGTGGCCGGTCAGCGGATGCAGGTGGTCGTCTACGGCAACCGGATAGAACTGATCCGGGAGAGGGAGATCGCCGATATGCGCGGTTTTTTGAAGGGGATTGACACCGCCGTCGAACAGGAACCTGATCGCGTATGAATGTGGTAGATCCATCTGCCTGGCTGGATTTTCACCGACGGCCCGACTGCACGAGGCGACCTTCTGGACCCAGGATGAGCACTTCCGCGGCCTTCCAGGGGTGCGGTATGTTCCCTAAACAGGAATATTGAGCCCTCACAATTCGCGTATGCATTCCTGAACCGCTTTCGGCTACTCGATCAACCGCCCGATCCTGTTCCAGCGGACCCGCCATGCGTCGCTGTCCCGCACGCTGATCCCGTCTCCCGCCATAGCAGCCGTCGAAACCAGAACCGGGTGAGGAGGGCGGCCAGGCCAGCTCCGGCGGAGGCTGCCAGGAGCGGGGCCAGCCAGCGCTCGAACCCTGCCGTGAGTGGCGTGGCCGGCTGTCGTCCGGACGGGTCGCGGTGAAAACCGCGCCGCATGTCGAGAAAAAACGGGATCTGCCAGGCATTGTCCCGCACGTATGCCCCGATGGCGCGCCAGAGCAGCCGGCGTTCCGTTGGCGGAAGCTCCGCCAGGAGTCCGTCGATGCTGGCCAGGATGGGGCCGAGTTGCAGCCGGCCGCTATTGGCCTGTTGCCGGTAGAGTTGGGGGACCTCGGCAAAGAAACGGTCCCAGCGGGCAGCGGCGGCCCCCATGATCAGGGCGTTGAGGGTCTGGCGCTCCCGCAGCCCCTCGGTTTCGAAGCGGCGGGCGGAGGTCAGGATCTCGTCGGGAAAGAGGAGCCATTCCCCCTCGTCCAGTATCCGGTCGGCCAGGTGGGTCTCGGCGAGCATCGGCGGCCCCGTTGGAAAGGGGCCGATCGTGTCGAAGAAGGTGCGAAAGAGCATGAACCCCTGGTCGCCGTGGATGCAGCCTTGCCGGTTCAGGCGGGCCTTGGCTTCATAGAAGGCAAACCCCCGCGCTGCCTGCTGGCTGCTCTGCCGGAAGACAAGCCGGAATCGGCCGGCAAACCGGTCGTTTCCGGCTTGCCGGCACCCATCTTCCAGCGCCCGGACGGCCCTTTCCAGGGCGTGGCAGTCCGGGAAATGGGAGTCGGCATGCAGAAAGAGGAGGAGCGGTGCCCTGCTGGCAGCAACCCCGGCATTCAACTGGCGCGCGCGTCCCGGCGGTTCGGCGATGATACTGATCCGCAGTGGCAGCGCCGTGGCGAGACCGGCCGCTACCTGTTGGGTCCCGTCGTCCGAACCGCCGTCGCAGAGGATCGTCTCGAAGTGTACCCCGGTCTGAGCAGCCAGGTTCCGGAGCAGTTTTGGCAGGGTCTCCTGCTCGTTCAACACCGGTACGATGACGGAGAGGGCTGGAGGCCGGAAATCATGTCGTTCGGGCAATGGGAATAACGGATTCAATAGTACCTCCCAGGGGTCGAAGAGTATCTACCAACGGGAACAGAGAGCCACAGCGGAGAGTCCCGTCCTCAGATCGCCCGGCACCATCCTGAAGCTCTAATCCCCATTTTCTGATTACCGTTTCCAATATACCGCCTCTTCTCCCTATCTGCCAGGAGGTAGATCCTGTGGCGGGATACGACGGCGCCTTTGTCTTTTTTACCTGCTGTGTTATAACACCTGTCGGCGGTTACGGTATTTCATTTTGTGCGGTTGTGGAGGATGTATATGGCTCGTGCATGGCTGTGGTTGGTTTGTTCGCTGGTATCTCTGCTCGGAGCTGGCCGCACCGTTTCTGCTGCCGAGCTGCGTGGCCTGGTCAGCGCAGTCTCAGGCGAGGCCCGGGTAGTCGCTTTGGAGCGCGTCCCCAAAGAAACGATCCTTATCCAGTACGACGACAGAACCGTTTTTCGTAGTCTCAAGGGGGCGGGGGACCTGGAAGCGGGGGAGACGATCATAGTCGATTACCGTGAGCTTACGGACCGGAATCTCGCAACGACCATTTCTGTCGATCTCCCTCCGTTGCCACAACCGGTCACGCTTATCAGCCGTTCCGAACTGGAAGCGCTTCTGCGTTCAGGCGATGGCGGCAAACCGTTTTTTTTGGCAGATATCCGTACTCCGGAAGAGTTTGCCAATGGACATATCCCTGGCGCCGAACCTGTCCCCTACTCATTTCTCGAAAAGCGTATGGGTGAGCAGCTCCCCGAAGACAAAGGCACCTCCCTGATCTTCTACGCCAACGTTGCCAGCAGCAGCCTGCTTCCCAAGGCGGTGGCGCTGGCTCTGAAACACCGGTACCGTGATGTCAGGGTCTACCGTGGCGGTATGGCCGATTGGCTGAAGAGCGACAATCTGGTTGAGTCGACCGTGGAATCGCTCAACAAGGGGGCGCAGGGGATTGTTGACCTGAGGAGCACGATTGCCGCTGCTGCCGGACATATTCCGGAAGCGGCCAACATACCGGCTGAAGAACTGGAAAAAGGCCGGTTGCCTGCTGACACGAACATGCCACTGATCTTTTATGGGGACAGGAGGACCGACGTTCGATCGGTTGCCGCCAAGGTGCGAGGATGGGGATACCGCAAGGTGTTCTACATCGTCGCCGGGATCGAATCCTGGCAGGAACATGGCGGAGCGCTGCAGCACGGTCCGGCCGCCGGCGAGGTCAACTATTCTTCCAAGCACGAAGGGGGAAGGATTGACAAGGAAGACCTGCCAAGTGTTATCAGTTCAAAGAAAACGGTCCTGATCCTGGACGTACGCGGTGCAAAGGAGTTCGCGTCAGCACGTCTGCCCAGGGCGGTCAATATCCCGCTGGCAAGCCTGGCAAAGCGCCGGGAAGAGATCAATAAGCAGATGATCATCTTTATCTACGCTGCCAACGGTACAACTGCCGGTATGGCGTATCGGTTCCTGAACGAGAAAGGCTATCGGGCCTGCTACCTTGACGCTTCCCTGGAGATCCGGAAAGACGGCACCTACCGGGTGAAGGAATGATCGGGCCGCTGCCGTGTGCTCTTTGCAGCGATCTGTGGCGATGATATACTTTATTAAAAACAAAACAAGGAGGATCTGATGAAACTGACGACGGTACGAATACTCATGCTCGTGCTCGGACTGGCAGTGACCCTCACCGCCTGCGCCCCCTACCAGTACAGCGGCGGTACTGCCGGCGGGGCGATGGGTGGGATTGCCGGGGCTATTCTCGACCGGAGAAACCCATGGCGGGGTGGGGTGATAGGCGCGGCCCTGGGAAGCATTGCCGGCGCCACCATCTCGGAGATTTCGGTGCGCGGGGCAGGAGAGGCGGTCAGAGAGGGGCGGCCGGTGGAGTATCGGACCGAAACGGGGGAAGGGCATGGCCGCTACTATGCGGAGCCGGTGCCGCAGCAACAGACCCAGACCAAGTGCCGCAAGGTGCGTGAGCGGATCTATGAGGGGGATCGCTTGGTGAAGGATCACATCAAGGAGGTCTGCGAAGGGGAGAAGACCGACTCGTCCTACTGAGCCGGCCGTATCTGTAAACGCAGAAAGGGTGGCCCCATATGAGGAGCCACCCTTTCTTATCTACTGCTGCCGACAGCTCGGCAGCGTCATGCCAATTTGAACTGCCCCACAAGTCGTTGCAGCTCCTCGGCAGTCGAGGCCAGCTGGCTGGCGGCGGATGCCGATTCTTCCGCCCCTCTCGCGGTGTGTTGAATCACTTCGGTAATCTGCTGGATATTGCCGCTGATCTCGCTCGACGTTGCCGTCTGCTGCTCCGCGGCGGTGGCGATCTGGTTCACCTGCATGCTCACCGAATTAACCTGGTCGAGGATCTCCTGGAGGGCCGCTCCCGATTTGGCCGCTTCCGAAGTACCGTTTTCCACCTGGTGCACCCCCTCCTCCATGACGGCCACGGCTCCCTTGGTCTCGGTCTGGATTGCCTTGATCATCTCCCCGATCTCACGGGTCGCCTTGGTGGTCCGTTCGGCCAGTGCCCGCACCTCGTCGGCGACAACCGCGAAGCCACGTCCCTGCTCGCCGGCCCGGGCCGCTTCGATGGCCGCGTTAAGGGCCAGCAGGTTGGTCTGGTCGGCGATATCCTCGATGGTGCCGATAATGGCGCCGATCTGATCTGACCTGTTCCCCAGACTTTCCACGGTTTTTGCCGACTCCTGCACCTTGACCGCTATCTGGTTCATAACTGCTACGGTCTTCTCTACCACCGATGCCCCGGCATTGGCCGAATCATTGGCGTGCCGGGAACCGTCGGCCGCCAGGTGACAGTTCTGGGCGATATCGCCGGACGTGGCAGCCATCTCCTCGGCTGCGGTCGCCACGGTGCCGGCCTGGGCCGCCACTTCCTCGGCGCCGTTCGATGTCTGCACCGACGCCGCCTGAAGCTGGTTGGCCGCCGAAGCAACCAGCGCCGAGTTCTGGGCGACCTGGGAGATTATGGTGCGCAGCTTTTCCACAAAGGTGTTGAACATGGCGCAGATCTCGCCCAGTTCATCCCGACCTGCGTAGTCGAGCCGCTTGGTCAAGTCCCCCTCACCTTGGGCGATATCGGTGAGCATGGCATTGATCTGCAGAAGCGGCCGTTTGATGGAGCGGATAAGGGTGACCACAACAAGAAGCGCCAGCAGGATTGCTGCCAGGGAGAGGGTGGTCAGGACGCCATTGATCTTCTGCTTGATGGCTTCTGCATCCTTGCTGCTGCTGGCCATTCTCTTGTCTATCCGGTTGGCAAGGTCTTCGGCCTGGGATTCCATGCGATGGATCGGCTCCTTGTATTCGCCGATCGCACTGTTGGCGTCCTGGGTGGTCCTGATCTGCCCGGCGACGACCTGGTCGGCCACCAGGTTGAAGCCGGCCACATAGGTCTCCAGCTCCTTTCTGATGGCGGCCACAACCGCCTTGTCCTGCTGGTCGGTCAGCAGCCCGTCGATTCCGTCAACGCGTTTCTTGCACTGTTCCAGCGCCTCACCCCATTTCTTCCGGTATTCGCCGACCTTGGCCGGATCGCTCAGGTTGATAAAGGCGTCCTTTTCGAAGCGCCGCATGATGTTGACGTTGGCCCTGGTCCGCTGGGCATACTCCACCAGCTTGGCCTCGGTGTACAGAATTCTCCGGCTCTCCTTTTCCAGTGCGTGCGTCCCCCAGTAACCGGTTATGGCGATGGCGACCAGAAAGAGCAGGATAATGCCGAAGCCTATGGCCAGACGTTTGCCGATTTTCACGTTTGCGAGCATATTCCCTCCTTGATGAACGGATTGATGAGCCTGCATGCTGAACCTGGCAGATTGAATCAGGATTTCTTTTCGGATGGGGAATTAATAACTAAAGCAAATTATTATCATTTCGCCTGTCAAGAAGGCGCCGTCGCACCTGTTACTTTCCGCTTTTCCCCTTGCACCCGGAATGGTAGGATTGTCGTCTGACAGTAAACGACAGGAGCGAACCGATGGGGCGCCACACCAGGCCAAAACTTCTCTATGCCGACCGTAAAGGGAACATCTACGACCACCCGTACCTGGAGATGGCCGGCATGAACGGCCAGGAGCCGGTCCTGCCCGAGGAGGTGGAGCTTATCCCGCTTCCCGACGACAGCCGGCTCTTTACCATTCCCGACACCCCGCCCATTGCGTGGAATGGGAAAAATCGGCAATTCACCACCGTCGCCACCGTGCGGGAGGGGAAACGGGAGGAGCGGGTCCAGGCGGTCTCCGCCTTCATGGCCCCCGGGTATGTGCGAACCCTGCTGCCGGCCTGCGACTACAGTCGGAAGCGGATACACCTGCCGCTCTGGTCCTACACCGCCGTCGGGTGGGACGAGGAGCAGGAACGGTTCGTGGTGGCAGCCAGCCGGGTGGACACCAACGAGAACTGGCTCCCCAAGAACTATGACGACCGGCTGCTGGACCCCCTGGTGCGCAAAATGCTGGGCGTGTTTCCCGATAACCGGCTCCTGGAGCAGCTTAGCCGTTGTGCCATCGACTACCACTGCTTTGCCGCCAAGAACCTTTTCTACCGCCGATGGGAGGCCCCCATCCCCACGTCGCCGGTCTGCAACTCCCGCTGTCTTGGGTGCATCAGTCTCCAGCCGTCCGACTGCTGTCCTTCCAACCACGAGCGGATCGGTTTCGTGCCGACGCCGGAGGAGATATGCGAACTGATGCTCCCCCACCTGGAGGAGGCCCCGGAGCCGATCGTCTCCTACGGCCAGGGGTGCGAGGGGGACCCGATCATGCAGGCCGACACCGTGGCCGAGGCGACCAGGCGTCTGAAGAGTATCGCCGGGCGCGGCACGGTTAACTTCAACTCCAACGGCTCCTTCCCGGACCGGATCGCCATGCTTTGCGACGCCGGGATGGACTCCATGCGCTTTTCCATGAACTCGGTGCAGGAGGAGCTGTACAACCTCTACTACCGGCCAATGAACTACCGGTTCAGCGATGTGGTGGCGTCGGTGCGGACGGCCAAGGAGCGGGGGCTCTTCACCATGATCAACTACCTGGTGTCGCCGGGAGTCACCGACAGCGAGGCCGAGGTCGAGGCGCTCTTGCGCTTCATCGCCGACACCGGGGTGGATATGCTCCAGCTGCGTAACCTCTCCATCGATCCGGACTACTACAACCGTCAGATGGGGGTGACCGGGCGAGGAATGGGGATGTACCGGATGATGGAGCGGGTGAAGCGGGAGTTTCCCTGCATCCAGTACGGCTACTTCAACCGGACGAAAGAGAACTTCTATCCCGAGGGATTTGAGAAGGGGTGGCCGATCCGGTAGTGGAAGCCATGGATTCACCACCGACCGGGAAGCGAAAAGGCCTGCGGAGATATCTCCACGGGCCTTTTCGCTTGAAACGTCCAGGAAGCCGTGGGGGCTACTCGACCGTGATCTCCGCCTTTTCCACGATTATGTCGTACTTGTAACCGCCGCCGAAGTCCTTGTTCTTGTAAAGGGTGCCGTTCACGGTGACCGTTTCCCCCTCTGCCGGTACTGACTGGGAGGTGACCACCAGGTTGAAGTCGCCGGTGGCGTGGGAACCGGAGCCATCCCGCAGGTGAATCCAGGTCTTTCCCATGATGTTGGCGGAAACCTTCACCACCTTGCCGCGTACCCGGACCTGCTTCTTGTCCAGTTTCGCCTTGTTCTTGTAGAGTTCGCTGATGGTGTAGGCGTTGGTGCCGGTTGCCTTCTTCACCTTCACCTTCATGTCCGGTGAAACCGTGCCGCCGCTTCCCGGCGATTTGCCCTTTACGTCGCTCGCCTTTTTTGCCCCCTTGGGCGGCGTCGGCAGGTCGGTGAAGACGATCTTGTCGAAGGTCCGGTTCAGTGTCTTGCTCTGGAAGTTGACCATCAGCATGCCGGGGTTGAAGGTCATCTGCGAGCCGACTTCGATCGGGGCGTCGGGCACGGCCAGCCAGATCTTTTCGCCGCTTTTCTTCTTGAGCTGCACGTACGTATAGCCGCCGCTGTTGATGATCTGGACGACCTTCCCCTTGTGCGGTTCCTGCAGTTGGCCGGTATCAACGGTGCTCCGGATGGCCGGCCCGGCAGAGCCTCCGCCGTGTCCGGCGGGCAGTGCCGGTTCGCCGGCGCAGAAGGCGTAGCACGGTGCCAGGAGGTAGAGTGCGGCAAGGATTGTCAGTCGTTTCATGAATGGCTCCCATGCTGTTTGTAGTGGTGTGCACTGATCAACATTTATAGATGAAGTGAAAAGGGAAGTCAAACAGCCGCGCCGCATTTGCTGGCAAACGTTCATGGGCGTGCTATTATGGAGCAGACCGGAGGGATAGGTGACGATGAGCCATAAGAAAACCCTGACCATAAAGAATGTCGGCCAGATACTGCTCAAAAGGGGGATGATCAGCGAAGAGCAGTACGGCGAGATAGTTGCACGGGGGGAGAGCCAGGCTGTTCGGCTGACCAGTTACCAGCAGGCGGGCTACTCCCGCCGTTTTCACCAGGTGCCGGAGCAGGTTTCACCGGCAGAGGTGATCTCTTCATTCAACCTGGAAATGCCCGGGACCGACGGCAGGGTGCTGACCGAGGACGCCATTACCGAGACTATTGCCCTGGCCGTCAGGATGGAGTATGTCAAGATTGACCCCCTTAAGCTGGACCTGGGAACGGTCACGGCCCACGTCTCCCGCCCCTTTGCCCTGAAGCATCTGATCGTACCGATCGCCGAATCGGCCGGCACGGTCACGGTTGCCGTGGCCGACCCGTTCAACGACGAGGTGATCGCCGACCTGGAGAGCATCCGCAACATCCGGGTGCGCCGGGTCCTCGCTTCACGGAGCGACATCCTGAAGATCCTCCGCGAGTTCTTCGGCTTCCGGGCCTCGGTGCTGGCCGCGGAAAACGAGTTCCTGGCCGCCACCGACCTGGGTAACCTGGAGCAGTTCGTCCGGATGAAGGGGCAGCAGGAGGTCGAAGGAAGCGACCAACATATCGTGTCTGCGGTGGAGTATCTCCTCCAGTATGCCTTCGAGCAGCGGGCCAGCGACATCCATATCGAGCCGAAACGGGAAAAGGCACTGGTGCGCCTGCGGGTCGACGGGGTCCTGCACAACATCCACACGATCCCCAAGAGCCTTCACGCGCCGATCGTCTCGCGGATCAAGCTCCTCTCCCGCCTCGACCTGGCCGAAAAGCGGCGTCCCCAGGACGGCCGGATCAAGACCACCCACAAGGCAAAGGAGATCGAACTCCGGGTCTCCACCCTGCCGGTTGCGTTCGGCGAAAAGGTGGTGATCCGGGTGTTCGACCCGGACGTGCTGATGCAGGACCTGGACGGGATCGGCTTCTACCCACGGGAGTTCCAGCTCTACAGCTCCTTCATCCGGCGGCCCAACGGGGTGATCCTGGTGACCGGGCCGACCGGCAGCGGCAAGACCACCACCCTCTACTCGTCGCTCCGGACCCTGTCGTCGCCGGAGGTGAACATTGTCACCGTGGAGGACCCGATCGAGATGGTGATGGAGGAGTTCAACCAGGTGGGGGTGCAGAGCGGGATCGGCGTCACCTTTGCCACGGTGCTGCGCAATATCCTTCGTCAGGACCCGGACATCATCATGATCGGCGAGATCCGCGACCGGGAGACGGCGGAAAACGCGGTCCAGGCGGCCCTTACCGGCCACCTGGTCCTCTCCACCCTTCACACCAACGACGCGCCGTCGTCCGTTACCCGTCTGCTGGACCTGGGGGTGCCGTCGTTCCTCATTTCGTCCACGGTCATCGGCATCATCGCCCAGCGGCTCTTGCGGACCATCTGCCTCCACTGCAAGCGGGAACGGCGGCTTGCGGACGAGGAGGTGAGCTACCTGCAACTGGAGCCGCGGGAATACCGGGTATGGGAGGGGGAGGGGTGCACCGAGTGCCGTGGCACCGGTTACAAGGGGCGGACCGGCATCTTCGAGGTAATGGATTTCACCGACACGGTCAAGGGGGTGCTTTCCAATCAGGTGGACCTGACGGCACTCTATGGGGCGGCCAGGGCCGACGGCATGGTAGTCCTGAGGGAGGTGGCGGTGCGGAAGATGCTGGAAGGGGTGACGACCTACGAAGAGGTGGTGGCGGTCACGGGATAACAGCGAGGATCGGGGGGAGAGAACAAAAACTAAGGGCACTCCGGGGAGTGCCCTTAGTTTTTGGGGAACTGAAACAGATCAGCTCGGCAGGCAGGGGAGTTCCAGTCCGGCCATCTTCTGGACCATCCGGACCACCTGGCAGCTGTAACCGAATTCGTTGTCGTACCAGACGTAGAGAACGCAGCGGCTCCCCTGGGTGATGGTCGCCAGGGAGTCGACCACACAGGCGTGGCGGGAGCCGACGAAGTCACTGGATACCACCTCCGGCGAGTTGGTGTAGTCGATCTGGTTCTGCAGGGGCGAGTCGAGTGACATGTCGCGCAGGTACTCGTTCAGCTCCTTGACCTCGGTCGGCCGGGAGAGTTCCAGGTTGAGGATCGCCAGGGAGACGTTGGGGGTGGGTACCCGGATGGCGTTGCCGGTCAGCTTGCCGGTTAGTTCGGGAAGGACCTTGGCCACGGCCTTGGCGGCGCCGGTCTCGGTGATGACCATGTTCAACGGGGCGCTTCGGCCACGGCGGTTGTTCTTGTGGTAGTTGTCGATCAGGTTCTGGTCGTTGGTGTAGGAATGGCAGGTCTCCACATGACCGCTGGCGATGCCGAACCGGTCGTTGACCGCCTTGAGCACCGGCACGATGGCATTGGTGGTGCAACTGGCAGCGGAGAAAATCTGCTCTTCCCTGGTGATCAGTTCGTTGTTCACGCCGGAGACGACGTTGGGGACATCACCCTTACCCGGGGCGGTAAGGACCACCTTGGAGATCCCCTGCGCCTTGAGGTGCCGGCCAAGCCCTTCGCGATCGCGCCACTTGCCGGTATTGTCGATCAGGATGGCATTGGTTATGCCGTACTGGGTGTAGTCCACGTTTTCCGGGGCATCGGAGTAAATGATCCGGATCATGTTGCCGTTGGCGATGATGGCGTTCTCTTCCTCGTCAATGGTGATGATGCCGTTGAAATGGCCGTGGACAGAATCCCGGCGCAGCAGGCTGGCGCGCTTGACCAGGTCGTCATCCCCGGCCTTGCGTACCACGGCGGCCCGCAGCCGCAGTTTCTCGCCGCTTCCCGACTTTTCGACCAGGAGGCGGGCCAACAGGCGACCGATCCGGCCGAATCCGTAGAGAACAACGTCCTGCGGTTCGTCCAGGACCGGGGCACGGCCGGTGTTGATAGCGGCCAGTTCCTGGCGGACGAAATCGGCAACGCTGGTTGCGCTGCCTTGTGCCTGATAACGGGTGATGAGTTTGCCGATGTCGATCCGTGCCGGGGCGAGATCGAGTTTTGCCATCTCTTCGAGGATCGGGAAGGTGTCAAGTACGGAAAGCTCGTGATCGAGGATCAACCGCGCAAAACGGTGCGCCTTGAGAATGTCGATAGTGGTGCTGTTGACGAGCGGACGGCCAAAGACCGTGGTAACAATGTTATTGTCCCGATAGAGATGGCCGATCAGCGGTAGCATCCGCTCGGCGCATTCTGCCAGACCCTGCCAGTCCTTCAGGTAGACCCCTTGCTTTTTGACGTCCATTCCGTAGTCCTTTCAAAGAAAGTTGCCGTGGCATTTTAGCCAAACTAAAGCAGACTAATCGAAAACGCGGTTTTTTTCAACAAAACAATAAACCGCGATGGTCAGAAAATTATCCGGAACCCCTCGAATTCGCCGCTAAACGGCTCTTCCTTCAGTTCCAGCCGGTCCACCCGCGCACTGTCCGGACCGTTTTTGCACCAGTCTACCGCGGCGTCGACCGCGGTTGCTTCCCCTTCGAAACATCCCTCCACCGAGCCGTCGGCCAGGTTGCGGACCCACCCCGAAACGCCGAGTTGCTGGGCAGTCTTCCTTGTGTGGTGGCGGAAGGCCACTCCCTGAACCAGGCCGAAAACGATGATGTGCACCCTTTTGTTCATGCTGGTTTCCCTCTCCGTCTAGCCGACAGGCAAGCAGATTATGAGATATGAATTCCGTTCACCCGGCGGAAGCGTGCTTTATCATTAACGCAGTGTCAAGCTGAAAGAGAGAAAACGTTTCCGGTACAGGCTGGTAACGTGATGCCATTGATCGCGCGTTGGTGCCAACTGTTTGCCGTGTTATTAAATTGAGGTACATTTGTTTTTGCTTAAGAAGCCTGGCAAGGAGGCGCCGCGAATGATGTGGAAAAAGTTCACCGGGAGCTGGCTCCAGGGAGTCTCGACCCGGCAGGGGATCAATCGGATGAAACGTGATCATTCCCTGGCCATACCGCTCATGTTCCTGGCAGTCGTGCTTACGGGAACGATCTTTCCGACCGTGGCACACTCTGCAGCAACCTATGTCTGGAACGGCGGCGCAACCGGTGACTGGCAGGCCGCGGCAAGCTGGAATCCGCCCCGTTCGGTGCCGGCAGCCGACGACATCCTCCGGTTCAGCGGCGGGGGGACGGTTACGGCCACAAATCTCCCGGATGAAATCTGCGGCCAGCTTCTCATAAGCAACGGTACCGTTGTGACCCTTGAGGCGGGGACTATCCGGATCGTGACCATTACTGGCGGTGCCGGGACCGATCTGGATGTTTCCGCGGGATCGAGCCTGAATCTCGGCGGCAGCAAGGCAATCAAGATCATGCTGGAAAGCGGGGCAACGGGGAGTGTTAGCGGCAGCATGACCTTGGCGGGAGCTTCCCACAAACTGGATGCACGGGATGCCGGCGCCATCAGATTCATGTCGGGTGCCACCCTGATCCAGGCCCCCCTTTGCACCGGCTCCGCCTTTGATATCAGCACGACCCCTGAGACGGTCATCTTTGCGACAGGCTCGACATTTGTCTCCCGGGCCGGTTCCAACCCGTTCAAGTTGGGCCAGCCCGCGTCCAAGGTAGTATTCCAGGACGGCAGTCTGTACCGTCACGAACAGAATTCGTCTCCCTCGCTCTCCGGGCGGAGCTACGGGAATTTCGAACTGAAAGTTTCCGCTGCGGTTAATGGGGGCTCAGGCACCGGCCCCTGCTTCATGAACGACCTCACGATCACGAGCGGCACGCTGAATACGGTCCTGTCCGGACCGATGACGATCAGGGGAAACATCGCGGTTGCAGCCGGGGGAACACTCAACTTCAACCCCGCCGTGCCGGCCACCCTTACCCTGGGCGGCACGGTGGCACAGAGCGTCGGTGGTGACGGCGTCCTGACCTTTGCCCCCGGGCAGGGCGTTGTCGTCAGCAACCCGGCCGGCATCACTCTGCAGCGGGACATCTCCCTCACCGACCTGACCATTGCCACCGGCAGCAGCCTGACCGCTCCGGCCGGCACCCTTTCCGTGGCCGGCAACTTCACAAACAACGGCGCATTTGTCCACAACAGCGGCACAGTCCTCCTGAATGGCGCCAATCAGGCTATCTCCGGCTCCAGCACGTTCCAAAATCTGACAAAGATCGGCACTGGCGCGGCCACCCTGACCTTTCCGGCAGGGGAGACCCAGACCATTGCCGGCATGCTGAGTCTGCAGGGGGTGGCGGGAGGGCTTCTTTCGCTCCGCTCCTCGGCCCCCGGAACCCAGTGGCGGATCGACCCCCGAGGTGGCCGCACGCTCGCGTATCTGGACGTGCAGGATGCGAGGAATATCAATCCCGTCATCATCGATGCCGCCGGCACCGGCAGCCTTGATACGGGCAATAGTATGAACTGGCGTTTCGTCTTCCCGCCCGCTCCCCCGGTTGCCGTTGCTGCCGATCCCGTGGCCCAGACCGGTTTCTCTGCCAGGTGGAACGCCTCTGCCGGTGCGGTGGGGTACCGCCTCGACGTGGCGGAGGACCCGGGTTTCACTGTTCCTGTCACCAGCTACAGCGATCTGGACGTTGGCTCGATCACGGCCTTTCCGGTCACCGGCGTCACCGGCGGCAGGCCGTACTATTTCCGGGTGCGGGCCTACAACGCCGGGGGGGCCAGTGCCAATTCCAACAGCATGGGGGTGACAACCGTCCTGGTCCCGGTCTTAACCAGCGCGGCCGCTACGATGCTGACCTACGGCTCCGTCGGGACCTTCACCATCGCTGCCATCGGCAATCCCGTGCCGGCGCTGACCATAGGGGGCTCCCTCCCGGGAGGGATTGTTGTCACCGATAACGGTAACGGCAGCGCCACCATTGCCGGGACGCCGAAGGCGGCAGGCATCTTCCCCCTGACCGTTACCGCTGCCAACGGCGTCGGTTCCGATGCGACACAGATCTTCACCCTGACTGTCGGCAAAGGCTCCCAGTCGATCGACTTTCACCCCCTGGCCCCGGTAACTCCCGGCACCCCCGACGTTGACCCCGGTGCAACGGCATCTTCGGGTCTTCCGGTTATCTCCGCCAGCGACAACCAAGCCGTTGCCACCATTGTCAACGGCAGGATACATATCGCCGGCGTCGGCACTGCCGTCATCAGTGCCACCCAGGAGGGGAACGGCAACTGGAAACCAGCCAGCGTCAGCCGCCCGTTGTCAGTTGCTCCCAGTAGCGACTCCCCCACCGTTTTCCTCTCCACCCTCAGCGATGGTGCCGTTACCACTGCGCCGATCCTCAACGTCAGTGGCACGGCAAGCAGCCCCAACGGCATCGGCTCGGTTGCCATCAACGGGACAGAGGTTCTTCTTGACGCCCGGGGTGGCTTCAGTGCCCTTCTGCAACTGGTCGCCGGGAGCAATTCTATTGCGGTGGCCGTCACCGACACTGCCGGACAACGGACCGTGCTCACCCGTACCGTGGTCCTCGACGCCACGGCGCCCGGCATGACGGTTTCGACCCCCCCTGACGGAAGCATCACCACCGGCGCCCGCATCACTGTCGCCGGGGCCGTCACCGACCCGACCAGCACCGTTGCCTGGTCCGTCAACAACGGTACTCCTCTGGCCGCCGACATGGATCGTGGCTCATTCAGTTTCTCCGCGGAACTGGCCGTTGGTCTGAATACTGTCGAGGCGATCGCCACGGCAGTCGACGGCAGGGTCTCCCGCATCAAACGCACTATCAATAGCCTGCCCACCACCTTTTCCCTGGCGGTCACGTCCCCGCCGATCGACAGCCGCACCGGCCGGACCTCCTATGCCATAGGCGGGAGACTCTCAGGCGACGTGGTGTCGGTCAGTGTCGCCGATGCCGTGAATGGCAAGATTTATTCCGCGCCGGTGGAGAATGGCGCCTTCCTCCAGGAATTTACCCTTGGTGGCGAGCGGAGCCACCCCGTCACGGTGACAGCCGTGGACCGGAGCGGCAGCAGCGTCACGGTTACGCGCAATCTCCTGCATAGCCGGCTCGGGTCTGTTGCGGATGGTGAAACGGTCTCGTTGATCGACGGCCTGGTTGCGTTGAAGATCGCCGTCGGGATACTCGCTCCGACAGCCGAACAGCTGCTGCGGGGGGATGTGGCGCCGGTGGTGGAAGGTATCCCGATGGGTGATGGCAGGATCGACGTCGAGGATGTGCTGGTTATCCTGCGTATGGCACTCGGTCTGACCATCTGATTAATCAAAGCAGTCGTGGAGGTCAAAATGAAGCGAAGCGCTTGTCTCATAGTGGGACTGCTGGCCACTGTTACCCTGCAGGGATGTGGTGGCGTGGCAGGCGATCCACCACTGGCGAAGAAGGCTACCATTGCCTTTTCAGCGGTGAGCACATCGAGGCTCGACAGCCCGATCGGCGGGATAGATCTTGCCGTGGCACTCCCCCGGGGGATGGAGGTGGCGACCGTCGGCGGGGGATCGGGTGTGATCGAGAACGGATCGATCAATTCCGGAAACGCCCTTGCGGGGACGAACATCGCGTACGGTACCTACTCTGCTTCCACGCGCAGGGTACGGCTTTCAATGGGGACGGTCAGCGATGCGTATCGTACCGGCGAGTTCCTTCGTCTCACCTGCCGGGTGACGGACGATGCCGCTGTTAGCGCAGACGCCCTTCAGGCGCTGGAAACCTCCCTTTCGGTACTGAGGGTCGCAGGGTACGATCCTGCTACCAAAAGCACCAGGATATTGACCGGCAGGGTAAAGGTCACGACGGCCCTCAGTTGGCTGGCTACGCCCTGAGGAGTTTGCCACTGCCCGAAGCCGTGAGGCGGATAGCTCCCCTGCGGCCACTTCACGTCCCTGGCAGATAGGGGAACCCAGATGGTTTGACGCGTCACTATCAGTCCCGCGAGTCCGGTAATGGCGGCTGTTCGGCGGCTGATTCCATCCCCTGGGCAACCTCCTTGATTATTCCCATCCTGACGTATATCGGCCGTACCTTTTCCCTGATCTGGGGGAGATGCCGGGCAAACACGGCAGCACCGGCAAGGCAGCATGCGGCTCCGAACAGAAGGGTCTCCCGGGGGCCGATAGTGCCGGCCATGGCCCCGGCGCCGAAGCTGCCGAACGGAGCGATCCCGATGAATGCCACGGTGAAGAAGCTCATGACCCGGCCCCTTTTGTCCTCTTCGAGGATGGTCTGGAGTATCGTGTTGCAGGACGCGACCAGTGTCATAGCCCCGAAACCGGCCAACACCAGTGCTGCCAAAGAGAGGCGGATATTACTCGACACAGCAAAGGCGGCTATTCCGGCGGCAAACAGGACGGTGGCAATGACAACCAGCCTGCCGAGCCCGAGGACGCTCTTGCGGGAGGCGAGGTAGAGGGTCCCGGCAAAAGCCCCGCATCCCGCCGCTGTCATGAGAAAGCCGAAGGTATGGGCGCCACCATGGAGAACCTCCTTGGCGAATACGGGCACCAGCACCGCGTAGGGCATCCCTGTCAGGCTTACCAGGGCGACCAGTAACAGGATGCTCCTGATTGGTCCGAATCCGAAGGCGTAGTCGAAACCTTCCCGAAGTTCATGAAAGATGTGCCGTTGCTGTTTACGGTGATGAGAACCGGGCTCAAGGCGCATGGCGGCCAGTGCCACCAATACCGCCAGGTAGCTGGCGCTGTTCAGGATGAAACAGACGCCTTCCCCCGTTGAAGCGACCAGGAGTCCGGCAATGGTCGGGCCGATAAGCCGGGCACCGTTTACCATGGAGGAGTTCAGGGCAATGGCGTTGCCGAGGTCTTCGCGGTTGGAAACCATCTCGACGAGAAAGGATTGCCGTATCGGGATATCAAAGGCGTTGACGACGCCGAGGAGCAGGCTCAGGACGATAATGTGCCAGACCTGGACAATCCCGGTGAGGACGGTGGCAGCCAATAATGCTGCCTGGAGCATGGCGAGGGCCTGGGTGACAATGAGCAGACGCCGCCGATTCCACCGGTCGGCAAGTACCCCGGCGACGGGAGAGAGCAGTAACGTGGGGATCTGGCTGGTAAAGCCGACAACTCCGAGCAGGAAGGCAGAGCCGGTTAACCGGTATACCAGCCAGCTCATGGCAACCTGTTGCATCCAGGTGCCGACCAGGGAAACACTTTGACCGGCAACGAAGAGCCGGTAATTCCGGGAGCTGAGCGCCCGGAGCAGGGTCTTCATCCCGGCATGGTTTGTAGTAAAGGTCGATGCCATGTAGGTACTGTTTGTTATGCCTGATCAGATGGGAAAGTGCAAATCAAAGAGGATTTCAGTAGACATCAAAATCGGTGCACCGATGTTCAAATTCAGGCCATCCCGATCCCGGTGGCAACGCAACAGGTTGAAATTACGTGACCCGTAGTTGGCATGCATTTGGCTAATCATGAGACATGGAAGATGAACAGTCTTCCCGACTAGCCCCGATGATAACCCTCCTTCATCGGGGCATTTTTTGTCCGAAGCATCCTGGATTCGAGCAGCGGAAGCCGGCCCCCGGGGCCGTTCAACTACCGTTCAGCTCCTCCAGCATCCCCAGAAATTCCTCCTCGGTCAGCACCGTCACTCCCAGCGCCCGCGCCTTCTCAAGCTTGCTCCCGGCCTCGGCGCCGGCCACCACGTAATCGGTCTTCTTTGACACCGAGCCGGCGGCGTGACCTCCTTCGTTCTCCACCATCCGCTGGGCGTCGCTCCGGGTGAAGCGGGTGAGGCTGCCGGTGAAGACAAAGGTCTTGCCGGTGAAACGGCCTCCCACCTTCTTTGCCGCCACTGACGGCCGGACCCCGGCGGTCAGGAGCCGCTCCACCACCTGCCGGTTGGCCGGGTTGTGGAAGAAGGCCCGGATGCTTTGGGCCACCTGGGGGCCTACCTCGCGGATGGCCAATAGCTCTTCTTCGCTGGCATTCATCAGGTTCTCCAGGGTGCCGAAGGCGCTGGCCAGGAGCTTGGCCGTATGCTCCCCCACGTGACGGATCCCCAGGGCAAAGACGAAGGTAGCCAGTTCCCGTTCATTGCTGGCAGCAATGGCATTCAAGAGGTTCTCTGCCAGTTTGTCCCCCATCCGCTCGAACTGCATGAAGTCTTCTTTTGCGAGGGTGTAGAGGTCGGCCACGTCCTTCACCAGCCCGAGCCTCAGGAGCTGGTCGATGTACTTGTCCCCCAGCCCGTCGATGTCCATGGCGTTACGGGAGGCAAAGTGGATGATCGACTCCCGGATCTGGGCCGGGCAGGCGAGCCCCAGGCAGCGGACCGCCACCTCGTCCGGGATCTTCACCACCTCGGAGCCGCATTCGGGGCAGGTCGCCGGGATCGGTAAGAGCCGCTCGGCGCCGCTCCGCTGCTCGATCACCACTCGCACCACGGCCGGGATCACGTCCCCGGCCCGCTCGATCACCACCGTGTCGCCGATCCGGATGTCCTTGCGCTCCATTTCCTCCCAGTTGTGCAGGGTGGCGCGGGAAACCGTCACCCCGGAGACCTCCACCGGCCGCAGATGGGCCGTGGGAGTGATGACCCCGGTCCGGCCGACCGACGGGACGATATCCTCGATCACGGTGATTGCCTGGCGGGGCGGAAACTTCCAGGCAATGGCCCATTTGGGGGAGCGGCTCTTCTCTCCCAGCTCCCGCTGCAGAGTGTAGCTGTCGACCTTCACCACCACCCCGTCAATTTCGTACGGGAGCGCCTCCCGCTCCTCTTCCATCTGCCGGTAGAACGCGATGATGCCGTCGACACCGCTGACCATTCTGGCCCGGTCGTTCACCGGCAGCCCCCAGCCGGGGAGGGTGGCCAGAAAGTCGGCCTGAGAGGCGAAGGCATGCCCCTCCACCTGCCCCGGGGCGTAGCAGAAGATGGCCAGCGGCCGCCGGGCCGTCACCCTCGGGTCGAGCTGGCGAAGGGAGCCGGCGGCCGCATTGCGCGGATTGGCAAAGGGGGGCTCGCCGCTCTCCTCCCGTTCGGCGTTCAGCTTCCGGAACGGTTCCAGAGCAAGGAAGACTTCGCCCCGTACCTCCAGGAGCTGTGGTGGGGTGGTTGTGGTGAGGCGCAAGGGGATGCTCGTTACGGTCCGCAGGTTCTGGGTGATCTCCTCACCCATCTCGCCGTCGCCACGGGTGGAACCAACAACGAGCAGGCCGTTTTCAAAGACCAGTTCTACCGCTACCCCGTCCATTTTCGGTTCGCAGACGTAGTCGACGATGTTTTCCGCGGCAAGTCCCAGTTCCTTTTTTACCCGTTTGTCGAACTCGATGATGTCCGCCTCGGTGAAGGCGTTATCCAGAGAGAGCATCGGGAGCCGGTGGGTAACCTGGCCAAATTTTTCCAACGGCTTGCCGCCGACCCGCTGGGTCGGCGAATCCGGGCGGGTCAGTCCGGGGAAACGCTCCTCCAGTTCCCGCAGTTCGCGGAACAGGAGGTCGTACTCCGTATCGCTGATCTCCGGTCGGTCGTGTTCGTAGTAGAGGCGGTTGTGGCGTTGGATTTCGGCGTAAAGAAAGGCAAGGCGCTCCTGAGCGGTTGATTTTTCCATTGAAAGACTCCGGTTCGGGGAATGCTTGGTGCCGGATCATAACATAAATTGTCGGTGGGGTGCCAGTGGTCGAGACGATAGGGGCTGTTAAGTCCCTTCCCCGTAGCCAAAGTCCAGAATGGATGAGCGGGTGGGGCAGCGAGGGATGTAAGGCCGACCGGCAGCAGGCCGTCCAGTTTTTACGGTCTATCTCCTCTGATGCAAATAAGGGTATTGACAAGTTCTGCGAGAGCGGATTATAAACAACTATCCTCGTACTTATCCTTGATAAACTTCATTCTATCGCGTACATCCCAACAAAGTCCGGACTTCCATACCAAAGACTTCTTTATACCAATCAGACGATAGCCCCGTTTCGCTCTCCACGGCGCGTCATGCCTTAATCCAGTCGTAACTTTGAGCATACATCCGAGATAACCGCGCCCGATTGTTGCGTCCAACAAACACATGCAGGAGCATCGATGAACCTCCAAGAACTGAAAGGCAAGAAGATTAATGAACTGGCATCCATTGCCAGGGAACTGAACATCGAAGGGTCTTCCAGCCTGCGCAAGCAGGATCTGATCTTCGCCATCCTCAACGCCCAGACCGAACAGAACGGCATGATCTTCGGCGAAGGGGTGCTGGAGACCCTGCCGGACGGTTTCGGCTTCCTCCGCTCACCGGACTACAACTACCTGCCGGGGCCGGACGACATCTATGTCTCCCCCAGCCAGATCCGCCGCTTCAACCTCCAGACCGGGGATACGGTGGCCGGCCAGATAAGGCCTCCCAAAGAGGGGGAGCGCTATTTCGCCCTGCTCAAGGTGGAGACGGTCAACTTCGAATCTCCTGACGTGGCGCGGGACAAGGTGCTCTTCGACAACCTCACCCCGCTCTACCCCAACGAAAAGCTGAAGCTGGAGAGCGCGCCGGACAACATGTCCATGCGGGTCATGGAGCTGGTCTCCCCCATCGGCAAGGGACAGCGCGGCCTGATCGTCGCCCCGCCCCGGACCGGCAAGACCATGCTGATCCAGAACATTGCCAACTCCATCGCCGAGAATCATCCCGAGGTGTTCCTCATCGTGCTCCTCATCGATGAACGGCCGGAAGAGGTGACCGACATGCAGCGCTCGGTCAAAGGGGAAGTGGTTTCCTCGACCTTTGACGAGCCGGCCTCCCGTCATATCCAGGTGGCCGAGATGGTCATCGAGAAGGCAAAACGCCTCGTGGAGCACAAGCGGGACGTGGTAATCCTGCTCGACTCCATTACCCGCCTGGCGCGGGCGTACAATACCGTCATTCCACCGTCGGGCAAGATTCTCTCCGGAGGCGTCGATTCCAACGCCCTGCACAAGCCGAAGCGGTTTTTCGGTGCGGCCCGCAATATCGAGGAAGGTGGCTCCCTGACCATCATCGCCTCGGCCCTCATCGACACCGGCAGCAAGATGGACGAGGTGATCTTCGAAGAGTTCAAGGGGACCGGCAATATGGAGGTCCACCTGGACCGGAAACTGGTGGAGAAGCGGACTTTCCCGGCCATCGACATCAACAAGTCCGGCACCCGGAAGGAAGAGCTCCTTATCGAGAAGTCCTCCCTCAACCGGATCTGGATACTGCGCAAGGTGCTCCACCCCATGAACGTGGTGGACAGTATGGAGTTCCTGCTGGACAAGCTTTCCGAGGCCAAAACGAACCAGAATTTCCTCGATTCCATGAGCAAGTAGGCTGGGAAAAAGGTCTTGCAATAACATTTTGGAAGTGTTACGTTTTGAGCTTCCGACCAAAGAAAACGTATGGCAATGCGCCAGTTAGAAAAGAGGAGGAAGCACATGAGAGAGGGAATTCATCCCAAGTATACGGACGTCACGGTGAAGTGTCTGTGCGGCAACGTCTTCCAGACCCGTTCCACTAAGCCGGAGATCAACACGGAGATCTGTTCCGCCTGTCATCCGTTTTTCACCGGCAAGCAGAAGCTCATTGATACTGCTGGCCGCGTCGAGCGTTTCAAAAAGCGCTACGGCATGTAACAGGTTTTACGGTCTGTCTGTTTCAAGGGGATTTTGTCTAGTACGAAATCCCCTTCTCTGTTTCTTAAATCCGATGGAATCGGTGCTACAAGCTGATTCACGGCACTTCCCCCCCTTGTGTTAGGTGTTCATGAACATCATCCTCCTTCAGTATACCCCTGAACCGGAAAAGACCGTGGCCCTTGCGGCCCGGCTTTGCTATTCTCCCACGGCGCTCGGCGAGTTGCGGGAGAAGTTGTCGGCCACCGATATCCAGAGCTTTCTGGAAAAGATCATGTCCCTGGGGCATCAGTCGGTGCTGGAGCACGCCTCCTTCACCTTCGGGATCGAGGGGATTTCCCGGACCACCAGCCACCAGCTGGTGCGCCACCGCCTTGCATCCTTCTCCCAGCAGTCCCAGCGTTACGTCAGCCATACGAAGCGGTTCGCGGCTGTCATCCCCGACACGGTCCGGGATCTGCCCGAGGCGCGGGAGCTGTTCGAAAAGGAGCTGGCTGCACAGCACGAGGTGTACACCCGGCTGGTGGCCATGGGTATCCCGGCAGAGGATGCCCGCTATATCCTACCCAATGCCACGGAGACCAAGATCATGGTCACCATGAATGCCCGCGAGCTCCTGCATTTTTTTGCCGTCCGCTGCTGTCAGCGGGCCCAGTGGGAGATCCGGGCCATGGCCATAGAGATGCTGCGGCTGGTACGACCGCTGGCCCCGACCATTTTCCGGGAGGCTGGCCCCGGCTGCCTTGTTGGTCCCTGCCCTGAAGGGACCATGACCTGTGGGCAACTGGTCGAAGTGCGCGAACGATTTCGTTCCATGTAGGGGCGGGGTATCCCCGCCCGTGCAGATTGTAAAAGTTGGGCGGGGATACCCCGCCCCTACGGTAGATTGAACGAGGTTTTTGATGGAAAAAATCAACATCGGCGGTCAGGCGGTTATCGAAGGGGTCATGATGCGGGCCCCGCGGGCAATGGCCATTGCCGTCCGCCGGCCGTCCGGCGAGATCGTCGTCAAGAAGGACGAAGTGGTTCCCCTGTCCGAGCGGTTCCCGGTGGTCAAGCTTCCCATTGTCCGGGGTGCGGTGGCCCTGTTCCAGTCCCTGATCGTGGGGATATCGGCCCTCAATTTCTCGGCCAACGAGGCGATCGTTGAAGAGGATGCGGACGGCACCGAGAAAAAGGAACTTTCTTCCTGGGCCATGGCCGGCACCATGGCGGTGGCCTTTGGCTTCGGCATCCTGCTCTTCTTCATCATGCCGCTCTACCTGACCAAGCTGCTGGTGCCGGTCATCGGCCAGTCCAATCTGCTCTTCAACCTGGTGGACGGCATCATCCGGGTGGCGGTTTTCCTCCTCTACATCGTCTCCATCTCCCGGATGAACGACATCCAGCGGGTCTTCCAGTACCACGGCGCCGAGCATAAGTCGATCTTCGCCTTCGAGGCCGGCGACCCGCTGACCGTGGAGAATGTCCGCGGCTACAGCCGCCTCCACCCACGTTGCGGTACCAGCTTTCTCCTGATCGTCATGGTGGTGAGCATCGTCATCTTCTCCATGATTCCCAAGCTCTGGCCGTTCTACCTGAAGGCCGGTTCACGGGTCGTGCTGCTGCCGCTCATCGCCGGGGTTTCCTACGAATTCCTCAAGTGGAGCGCCAGGAACGACCAGTCGCCGCTGGTCAGGTTGATCATCGCTCCCGGTCTGGCACTCCAGAAGCTGACCACCAGGGAGCCGGACGACAGCCAGATCGAGGTGGCGATCCGCTCCATGGAGGAGGCGTTGGCGGTGAATGCCGGGTACAAGGACGACCGCCTGGTGATTTAGCAGGTCGCTGAAAAACAGCCATCTCGCCGCCGTCCTCGCAAGCCGCCTTGTGCGGCGTAGCGCTGCTACGCCTCCGCGGGGCTTGCTGCGGGTGCGACGATCTGACTATTTTTGAGCAACCTGGAGATTGTTCTGATTCAGAAGGCACTACAGAGACACGGAGACACTAGACGGGATACCTCTGTGTCTCTGTGGTGAAACGATTTAGAGGTTGATTCATGCTTGAGAAAATTGAAGAAATAGAGCGCCGCTTCCAGGAACTGGAGGCCCTCCTGTCCGACCCTGCCGTCATCGGCAACCAGACCGAGTTCCGCAAGTTTTCGCGGGAGCATGCCGATATCGCGCCGCTGGTGGATGCCTATCGCCAGCACCGGAAGGTGCTGGAAGAGATCGAGGGGAACCGGGAGCTCCTTTCCGATCCCGACATGAAGGAGATGGCCGAGGAGGAGCTGAAGAGTCTGGAGGCGCGGCGTGAGGAACTGGAGAAGGAGATCCGGCTTCTCCTGTTGCCGAAGGACCCGAACGACAGCAGGAACGTGATCCTGGAGATCCGCGCCGGAACCGGAGGCGACGAATCGGCTCTGTTCAGCGGCGACCTGTTCCGGATGTACAGCCGTTTTGCCGAGAAGAACCGCTGGAAGGTGGAGATGCTCTCCTGCTCCGAATCGGAGCGGGGTGGATACAAGGAGGTCATTGCCGCCATCGAGGGGCAGGATGTCTATGCCAAGCTCAAATATGAGTCCGGCACCCATCGGGTCCAGCGTGTGCCCGAGACCGAGGCCCAGGGGCGGATTCACACCAGTGCCTGTACCGTGGCGATCATGGCCGAGGCCGAGGATGTGGACATCGACATCAACCCGACCGACCTCAAGATCGACGTCTACCGCTCAAGCGGGGCCGGCGGTCAGCATGTCAACACCACCGATTCCGCGGTGCGGATCACCCACCTCCCCACCGGCACCGTGGTTGCCTGCCAGGAGGAGAGGAGCCAGATAAAAAACCGCGCCAAGGCCATGAAGGTCCTGAAGACCCGTATCCTGGACTCCATCCAGCAGGAGCAGAACGCCAAGATGGCTGCGGAACGCAAGCAGCAGGTGGGGAGCGGCGACCGGAGCGAGCGGATCAGGACCTACAACTTCCCCCAGGGGAGGATGACCGACCACCGGATCGGGCTCACCCTCTACAAGCTGGATGCCATCATGCAGGGGGATATTGCCGAGATCGCCGATGCGCTAAGGGCGCATTACCAGATGGAGGCGTTGCAGGCGCAGAGTGAAGCGGCGTGAGTGATATCTGGACCGTGCTAAAGGTCCTGAACTGGACCAAGGGGTACCTGGCGGAGAAGGGGGTGGAGAACGCCCGGCTGGAGGCCGAGTGGCTGCTCTGCGCCATCACCGGCATGGACCGGGTCGGTCTTTACGTCAATTTCGAGAAGCCGCTGACCGATGCCGAACTGGCTGCCTACCGTGCACTGGTGGCCCGGCGGGCAAAACGGGAGCCGCTCCAGTACCTGCTCGGCAGCCAGGAGTTCTACGGCCTCGACTTTCTGGTATCCCCGGCGGTGCTTATCCCCCGCCACGACACGGAGGTATTGGTTGAGGAGGCGCTCAGGCGCGCGCCGGCTACCGGGAGCATCCTGGATATCGGCGTGGGGAGCGGCTGCATCGCCGTGGCCCTGGCAAAGTCGCTTCCCGACACGGATGTCAGGGGGGTGGAGAAGTCTTCCGCGGCGCTGGCCGTGGCCCAGCAGAACATCGAACGCCACGCCGTCCGCGTGACCCTGTTCGAAGGGTCACTGTTCGAGCCGTTCGTAGGCCAGCGCTTCGACCTGATCGTCAGCAACCCGCCGTACATCCCGACTGCCGACCTGGCAACCCTGCAGCCGGAGGTCCGGGAGTACGAGCCGATCACCGCCCTGGACGGGGGAGAGGACGGCCTGGACTATTATCGGACCATCATCCCGGCGGCGCCTGAGCATCTGACCCCTGGAGGCTGGCTTCTCGTGGAGATCGGGATTGGCCAGGCCGAGGCGGTGCTGGGGATGTTCGCCGATGCAGGCTTCACTGATCTCTTCATCGCCAAAGACCCGTCGCTCATCGAGCGTGTGGTCGGCGGCAGCTTTTCGTAGGGGCGATCCTCGTGATCGCCCGGAATCAGGGCAAACACGAGGTTTGCCCCTACACATTCATGTTGAGGAACTCCATTGGATAAACTGATCATCAGGGGGGGAAAGAAGCTGTCCGGCGACGTGACCGTGAGCGGCTCCAAGAACGCCTCCCTCCCCATTTTCTGCGCTACCCTGCTGGCTTCGGGCCTGCACGAAATCAGCAACGTTCCCTTTCTGCGCGACATCAACACCACCATCAAGGTGCTGGAGTCCCTGGGGGCTGTGGTGGACGGCAACGGCAACATCGTCCGGATCGATACCAGCGGCGTCAATAATGTGGAGGCGACCTACGAACTGGTGAAGACCATGCGGGCCTCGGTGCTGGTGCTCGGTCCGCTTTTGGCCCGTTTCGGTCGGGCACGGGTGTCGCTCCCCGGCGGCTGCGCCATCGGCGCCCGTCCCATCGACCAGCACCTGAAGGGTCTGAAGGCCCTGGGTGCGGACATCCACCTGGCTCACGGCTATGTGGAGGCCAAGGCCAAGCGGCTGAAGGGCGCGCGGGTCAACTTCGACATGCCGACCGTCGGCGGTACCGAGCATCTGATGATGGCGGCGTCACTGGCCAAGGGGGAGTCGATCCTGGAAAACGCGGCCCGTGAGCCGGAGATCGTCGATCTGGCGAACATGCTGAATGGCATGGGAGCCCGTATCGAGGGGGCCGGCACCGACACCATCAGGATCACCGGCGTCAGCGAACTGGCCCCGGCCACCTACCGGGTGATGCCGGATCGGATCGAGGCCGGCACCTTCATGTGCGCCGCAGCCATCACCGGCGGCGATATCCGCATTCATGCCATGCAGCTGGAGCATCTGGATGCCCTGGTCTTCAAGCTGCAGGACGCCGGCGTGGAGATCATCAACAAGGACGGCGTGGTGCGGGTGAAGGGACCGAAGAAGATTCGCAGCATCAATATCAAGACCCGCCCCTATCCCGGTTTTCCCACCGACATGCAGGCCCAGTTCATGGCCCTCATGTGCGTTGCCGACGGGGCGAGCGTGGTGAGCGAGAACATCTTCGAGAACCGCTTCATGCACGTTTCCGAGCTGCTCCGTTTCGGCGCCGACATCACCGTCGAGGGGAACAGCGCCACGGTCAAGGGGGTGAAGAAGCTCTCCGGCGCGCCGGTCATGGCCACCGACCTGCGGGCCTCGGCCTCCCTGATCCTGGCAGGATTGGCAGCGGACAACACCACCGAGGTCTCCCGGATCTACCATCTTGACCGCGGCTATGAATCGATCGAGAAGAAGCTGGCGGGGTTGGGCGCGGACATCCAACGGGTTAATGAATGACGTTGTAGGGGCGCGGTCACCGCGCCCTGGGCGGGGAAACGGGGCGGGGAAACCCCGCCCCTACGGGAGAACCATGTCAGATTACATTACCATAGCCATTCCCAAGGGGCGGATTCTGGACGAGTCGGTGGCCCTGTTCAAGAAGATCGGCATCGACTGTGACGAGCTGCTCTCCAACTCCCGCAAACTGATCTTCGAGAATGTGGCACAGCGGATGCGCTATATGATTGTCCGGGCCACCGACGTCCCGACCTATGTTGAGTACGGTGCGGCCGATCTTGGGATTGTCGGCAAGGACACGCTGCTGGAGCAGGAGAAGGACGTCTACGAGCCGCTGGACCTGAAGTTCGGCTACTGCCGGATGATGGTGGCCGAGCCGGCCGGACTGGCCAAGGACGACGACCCCTCCCGCTGGTCCAACATCCGGATCGCCACCAAGTACCCCAACATCACCGAGAAGTATTTTGCCGGCAAGGGGGTGCAGGTGGAGATCATCAAGCTCTACGGTTCCATCGAGCTGGCGCCGCTGGTGGGGCTCTCGGAGCGGATCGTCGACCTGGTTTCCACCGGTGAGACCCTGAAGCAGAACGGCCTGGTGGAGGTGGAGACCATCGCCGAGATCACCACACGACTAATCGTCAACCGGGCGAGCCTGAAGACCAAGCACCAGCGGATCACCGAAATCATCAAGGGGCTGGAGAAACAGGTATGAAATTCCTTGATATTCGCGATGCGGATTTCGATCAGCAGTTCGCCGCCATCCTCGGCCGGGGTGAAGAGGCCGGCCGGGAGGTGGAGCAGGTGGTCCTGGAGATCATCGCCGCCGTGCGAAAGCAGGGTGACGCGGCGGTCCTGGAGTACACCAACCGTTTCGACCGGATGGATGCCGCTTCGGTTACCTCCCTGCAGGTGACGGACGAGGAGATCGACTACGCCTTTGCCAGGGCGAAGGATGAGGAGATTGCCGCCCTGAAGCTGGCCGTGGAGCGGGTTGCCCGGTTCCACGAGAAGCAGAAACAGGAGACCTGGCTCTCCACGGAAGAGACCGACATCATGCTCGGTCAGATGGTCACGCCGCTTCAGCGGGTCGGGATCTACGTGCCGGGGGGTAAGGCCAGCTATCCATCCAGCGTCATCATGAACGCGGTGCCGGCCAAGGTGGCCGGGGTGCCCGAGGTGATCATGGTCGCCCCCACGCCGGGCGGAGAGATCAACCACCATGTCCTGATCGCGGCCCGACTCTCCGGGGTCGACCGGATCTTCCGGATCGGCGGCGCCCAGGCCGTGGCGGCCCTGGCCTACGGAACCGACGCCATTCCGCGGGTGGACAAGGTCACCGGGCCGGGCAACATCTATGTGGCCACGGCCAAGAAGCTGGTGTTTGGCCAAGTGGGGATCGACATGATTGCCGGGCCGTCGGAGATCCTGGTGATCAACGACGGGAGCGGCACGCCTGCCCACATTGCCGCCGACCTTCTTTCCCAGGCCGAGCACGACGAGCTCGCCTCGTCGATCCTGATCACTACTGACCGCGGTTTCGGCGAGCAGGTTGCCGGTGAGGTGGAAAAGCAGCTGAAGAAGCTTTCCCGCCGGGAGATTGCCCGGGAATCGTGGGAGACCTACGGCGCGGTGATCGTTGCCGGTAGCCTGGACGAGGCGATCGCCTTTTCCAACCGAATCGCACCGGAGCACCTGGAGCTGGCCGTCGGAGACCCGTTCGCCATTCTGCCGAAGATCAGGAACGCCGGCGCCATCTTCATGGGGCACTTTACGCCGGAGGCGGCGGGCGACTACCTGGCCGGCCCGAACCATACCCTCCCCACCGGCGGCACGGCCCGCTTCTTCTCCCCCCTGTCGGTGGATGATTTCATCAAGAAGTCATCCATTGTCTACTTCAGCGAGACCGGACTCAACCGGTTGGGGAGGGACATCGTCCGGATCGCCGAACTGGAGGGGCTGGAGGCCCACGGCAAGTCGGTCAGTATCAGGTTGAAGTAAATCCTACATCGATTCAACGCGGAGGGACACGGACCGTAACGGATTAGCGCAGATCCCTGTAGGGCGCTTTACTGCGTCCATCCGACTTTCTCCGTGTCGTTCCGCGTTGAATTGCTTTTGAGGTCTCATGACGCTTCCTCTTCGTCCCAATATCGCCTCCATGGCCGGCTATGTTCCGGGCTACCAGCCGCCGGACATCGCCTCGTGGATCAAGATCAATACCAACGAAAACCCCTATCCGCCGTCACCCCGGGTGGTCAAGGCCATTCTGGACGAGTTGGGGCCGGACGGCGCCAGCCTGCGCGCCTATCCCAGTGCGTCCAGCCAGAAGCTGCGTGAGGCGGCCGGCGAGGTCTTCGGGTTCGACCCATCCTGGATCATCATGGCCAACGGCTCGGACGAGGTGCTGAACAACCTGATCCGGGCCTTTGCCGCCGAAGGGGAGGAGATCGGCTATGTTCACCCCTCGTACTCCTATTACGCCACCCTGGCAGAAGTCCAAGGGGCGCGGGTGCGCACCTTCGGTCTGACCGAAGATTTCCGGATTGCCGGTTTTCCGGAGCGCTACGAGGGTAAGGTCTTCTTCCTCACCACTCCCAACGCTCCGCTTGGTCCCGCGTTTCCTATCGAGTACATCGAGGAGCTGGCAGGGCGGTGCGACGGCATGCTGGTGCTTGACGAGACCTACGCCGAATTCGCCGAGTCGAGCGCCGTGGACCTGGTGAAGCGGCATGAAAACGTGGTGGTGACCCGTACCCTGTCCAAGAGCTACTCCCTGGCCGGGATGCGTCTGGGGCTGGCCATTGCGCGGCCCGAGGTGATCGCCGCCCTGGACAAGATCCGCGACCACTACAACCTGGACCGCCTGGCCCAGGCTGCCTGCGTGGCAGCGCTGCGCGACCAGGCCTATCTTGCGGAGTGTTGCCGGAAGATCCGGGAGACCCGGGAATGGTTTTCAGGCCAACTGCGGGCACTCGGTTACGACGTGATCCCTTCACAGGGGAACTATGTTTTCGCCACGCCGCCGGACCGTGACGGCAAGCGGATCTATGACGGGCTGTACCAGCGGAAAATTCTGGTGCGCCATTTCTCGGACCCGCTCCTTTCCCATGGTCTGAGGATCTCAATCGGCACAAGGCAGGATATGGAGCAAACGTTGGCGGCATTACTGGAAATAGATTGAATCCCAAGGAGGCGACAATGGCCAGAACTTCATCGATAGAGCGCGTCACCAAGGAGACCAGGATCAGGCTGACCATCGACCTGGACGGCAGCGGCCAGGGGAAGATCTGTACCTCCGTGCCGTTTCTGGACCACATGCTGGACCTTTTCGCCCGCCATGGCCTGTTCGATCTGGAGGTGGAGGCGAGCGGCGACATCGATATTGATTTCCACCATACTGTGGAAGATATCGGCATTGTCCTCGGTCAGGCCTTCAGGGAGGCGCTCGGCGACAAGAAGGGTATCCGTCGCTACGGCCAGGCCACGGTGCCGATGGACGAGACCCTGGCCAGCGTGGCCACCGACCTCTCCGGCCGTCCGTACCTGGTCTACCATGTGAATCTTCCCAAGGTGAAGATCGGCGAGTTCGACGTGGAACTGGCAAAGGAGTTCTTCCAGGCACTGGTGAACACCCTGGGGGCCAACCTGCACATCAACGTCATGTACGGCGAAAATGTCCACCATGTCCTGGAGGCCTGCTTCAAGGCCACGGCACGGGCGCTGGATATGGCGACCCAACTGGACCCGCGCATCGAAGGGGTCATGTCGACCAAGGGGAAATTGTGATGGTGTAGGGGCGATCCTTATGATCGCCTTTAATCCGGGCAAACACAAGGTTTGCCCCTACAAGGTACAATGATGATCGCGATTATCGACTACGGGATGGGGAATCTCCGTTCCGTGCAGAAGGGGTTTGAGAAGGTCGGCTTCGAGGCGGTAGTGACCGCTGATCCCAAGGTGGTGCTGGAGGCCGAGAAGGTCGTGCTCCCCGGCGTCGGCGCCTTTCGTGACTGCATGCGCAACCTGGAGCAGGGGGGGTTCGTCGAGCCGATCCTCAAGGTAATCCGGGACGGCCGGCCGTTTCTCGGCATCTGTGTCGGGATGCAGCTGCTTTTGACCGACAGTGTTGAATTCGGTCTCTACCAGGGGCTGGACGTGATTCCGGGGCATGTACTCCGTTTCCCGGACGGGATGGAGGAACACGGCGAGCGGTTGAAGGTGCCGCACATGGGATGGAACCAGCTCTCCATCCGGCGGCCGGCGCCGATTCTGGCCGGGATCGAGGATGGGGCCAACGTCTATTTCGTCCACTCCTACTACGAGATGCCGGACGACGAGACAGCCGTGGCCGCCACAGCCACGTACGGGGTCCAGTTCTGTGCCGCCCTCTGGAAGGACAACGTCATGGCAACCCAGTTCCATCCTGAGAAGTCACAGGCGGTGGGGCTTTGCATGTTAAAAAACTTTGGAGAGTTCAAGTGATAGTCATTCCAGCCATTGATCTTAAAGAAGGAAAGTGTGTCCGCTTGGAGCAGGGGCTCATGGAGCGGGACACGGTCTTCAACGACGACCCGGCGGCCCAGGCCCTGGCCTGGCAGGCCCAGGGGGCCGAACTGCTCCATATCGTCGACCTGGACGGCGCCTTTGCCGGCGAACCGAAGAACCGCTCCTCCATCGAGGCGATCGTCAAGGCGCTCGCCATCCCGACCCAGCTGGGGGGCGGCATCCGGGACCTGGCAACTATCGAGGCCTATCTGGGACTGGGGATCGGCCGGGTGATCATCGGTACGGCCGCCCAGAGGAACCCGGAACTGGTGAAGGCGGCCTGCGCCAGGTTCCCCGGCCGGATCGTGGTCGGGATCGACGCCAAGGAGGGGATGGTGGCGGTGCAGGGATGGGCCGAAGTGACCGGTGTGACCGCCGTGGAGCTGGCGAAGCGGTTCGAGGGGGATGGCGTGGCTGCCATCGTCTATACTGACATCAGCCGGGACGGCATGCTCCAGGGACCGAATATCCCGGCCACCAGGGCGCTGGCCGAGGCGATCAGCATTCCGGTCATCGCTTCCGGCGGCGTTTCGTCACTCAAGGACATCGAAAACCTGCTGGCTGTTGAAGCGAGCGGCGTCACCGGCGTCATCACCGGCAAGGCGATCTACACCGGCGCCATCAACCTGGCCGAGGCCATTGCCCTGACACGAAAGGCTAACGAGAAATGCTGACCAAACGCATCATTCCCTGCCTCGACGTCAAGGGGGGCAGGGTTGTCAAAGGGGTCCAGTTCCTGGAACTGCGGGATGCCGGGGACCCGGTGGAGATTGCCGAGCTCTACGACCAGCAGGGTGCCGACGAGCTCACCTTTCTCGACATCACCGCCTCCTCCGATGCGCGGGACATCATTATCGACGTGGTGCGCCGAACCGCCGAGCGGGTCTTCATGCCCCTGACCGTCGGGGGCGGAGTGCGGACGGTGGACGATATCCGTAGTCTCCTGAATGCCGGTGCCGACAAGGTCTCCATCAATACCGCCGCCGTGCATCGCCCCGAGTTCGTGCGGGAAGCTGCGGAGCGTTTCGGGTCCCAGTGTACGGTGGTGGCCATCGATGCCCGCCGCGTGCCGGGTGAGGAGCGCTGGGAGGTCTATACCCACGGCGGCCGCAACGCCACCGGCATCGACGCGGTGGAATGGGCGTGCCGGATGGAAGAGTACGGTTCGGGCGAGATCCTCCTCACCAGCATGGACAAGGACGGCACCAAGGACGGCTATGACCTGCCTTTGACCCGGGCCATCGTCGATGCGGTCGGTATCCCGGTCATCGCCTCCGGTGGGGTGGGAAACCTGGAGCACCTTTACGACGGCTTTACCAAGGCCGGTGCCAGCGCCTGCCTGGCCGCCTCGATCTTCCACTACCGGGAACACACCATCGGCGAGGCCAAGGAATACCTGCATAGCAGGGGAGTGGCGGTGCGGCTATAAACCTGTTCGACGTTCGAAGTTCCATGTTCGAGGTTAAATGTCTCGAACATGGAACTTCGAACGTCGAACCTTGAACCGAGGTTCACATGCATGACGACATCCTCCAGGCAGTCTACCAGGTCATCCTCGACCGGAAGGCCAACCCGACCGACAGTTCCTACACGGCGTCCCTGATGCAGAAGGGGATCGATAAGATCCTCAAGAAGCTGGGGGAAGAGGCAACCGAGCTGGTCATTGCCGGCAAGGGCGGGGTGCGTGACGAAACGGTCTACGAGGCGGCAGACCTCCTGTTTCATACCCTTGTCCTCCTGGCCTATCGCGATATCCCGCTGGACGCGGTATATGACGAGCTTCGCCGCCGGTTCGGCCGTTCCGGCATCGAGGAGAAAAATTCCCGCACCGCACCATGATGGTGGAAAAATCGATAAAAATCTTGACATGGTGCTCCATGGTGCTACTATGCAAATTCTTTGTGAAGTACCGGCTTTGCCCTTATGATGCGTTAAATTAGCGAGAGAAGGGGGGGGAATATGGATGCCGGGAATCAGGGTCAAGGAAACTGAGCCGTTTGAGGTCGTGCTGAAGAAGTTCAAGAAACAGTGCGAGAAAGCGGGGATTCTCTCGGAAGTGCGGAAACGCGAGCATTTCGAGAAGCCCAGTATCAAACGGAAGAAAAAGGCGATAGCAGCCCGCAAGCGCGCTCTGAAGAAGCAGCGCAAGATGATGGAGTAGTGCATGTCGTTGCGGGATAGACTGACCGAGGCAATGAAGACGGCAATGAGGGCCAAGGATGACATCACCCTGGCCACTGTCCGTCAGGTCCGGTCGGTCGTCAAAAACCGTGAGATCGAACTGAAGAGCGAACTGGATGACCAGGGAATCGGCGAGGTGATCGCCTCCCTGGTCAAACAGCGTCGCGAGTCGATCCGGATGTTCGCCGAAGCTGGCCGGAACGACCTGGCGGAGAAAGAAGAGCGGGAGCTGCAGATACTCCTCGGCTTCCTTCCCGAGCAGCTGACGCGTGAAGAAATTGCAGCCCTGGTCGATCGGATCGTTGTCGAGTCCGGCGCTCAGGGGACCAAGGATATGGGCAGGGTGATGAAGCTGGTGATGCCGCACGTGGCTGGTCGCGCCGACGGCAAACTGGTCAACGAGGCGGTACGGGACCGGCTTTCCGCTGCCTGACAGCACATACCGGACAGGCGCAGCCGAAGGCAGCGCATAGAACCGATCAAGGTAGGGGCGATTCGTACGATTGCCCCTTCTTTGCGTTGATACGAAGTTGTATACGCATGCTCTGACTTCGTTGGCCTCGCTTTCGGTCCTCGACGCACCTCCGGGTGCGCCCGCCCTGTTCACCTCATCGCCTGTTTGCCATGTAGAAAATACCGTTGCTTCGGGGAAGTCGGGGACAGGGCATGAACCTTATTGACATCCTGATCTGGGCCGTTTTGATAGGCTTTATCGTCAAGGGATTTCTGAAGGGGCTGGTTCTACAGGTGTGCTCCCTTCTCGGTTTTCTGGTCGGCGGCTGGGCCGCCTTTTCCTACTATCCGTACCTCGCCGGCGCGAGCAGGCACCTAATTCGTCTCCCGAGCCTGGTCGCCGTACCCCTGTCCTTTCTCCTGATCTTCATCGTTGTCGGCCTTCTGTTTTATCTCCTCGGACACTTCCTGACCGTCTTGTCCAAGATCATGCTGCTGGGATGGGTCAACCGCCTGGGGGGAGTTGTCCTCGGTTTCCTGGAGGGAGCCTTTATCCTCTGCATGCTCCTCTATCTGGGAACCACCAAACCGGTGCCGAATGCGCTGAAAGTGGCGATCACCCGTTCCCGGTCGGCCCAGGGATTCATCCTGTCGGGGAGAGAGATCATCAGCGGCTGGGAGAACTCGGCCAAGACGGCGAAGCCTTCCCCGGCGGCGAAATAGCGGGCGCCTGCTCGGAGGCGGGGCAATGGCGATAATTCCGGACGAAAAAGTGGCCGAGGTCCGGGAGCGGGCCTCAATCCTGGAGGTGGTGGGGGACTACATCAGTCTCCGGCGTTCCGGCGCCAACTACCTGGGACTCTGCCCGTTCCATGGCGAGAAGAGCCCTTCGTTCAATGTCAATCCGGCCAGGGGGATCTTCCACTGCTTCGGCTGCGGGGTTGGCGGCAACGTTGTCACCTTTGTCATGCGGATGGAGGGGATCTCCTTTCCCGAGGCAGTGAAGCTGCTGGCGAAACGGGTCGGGGTGGTCATCGAGGACCGTCCCCTGACAGCCGGCGAAAAGCGGCGTCTGGACGAGCGTGAGGAGCTGCGCCGGGTTGTGGCGGCGGCGGTTTCCTACTACCGCAAGGTGCTGGAAAAGGAAGAGGCCGGGCAGCCGGGCAGGAACTACCTGGAGCGGCGCGGGGTCACTCCGGAGGCGGTCGCCGCCTACCGTTTGGGCTACGCCACCGACCGGTGGGACGGCCTGGTCAGGCATCTGGAGCATCTGCGGATATCCCTGGATCTTGCCGAACAGGTGGGGTTGGTGCGGCGGCGAAGCAGCGGGAGCGGCTGGTACGATCTGTTCCGGAGCCGGCTCATCTTCACCATTGCCAATCACCAGGGAGAGCCGATCGCCCTGGCCGGGCGGGTGCTGGACGACGCGCTTCCCAAATACATAAACTCTCCCGAGTCGCCGATCTACCACAAGGGTGAGGTGCTCTTCGGCATTGACCTGGCCAAGCAGGCGATGCGGGAAGAGGGCGCGGCCCTGATCGTGGAGGGGTACTTCGACCACCTGGCCCTCTGGCAGGCCGGGGTACGGAATGTCCTGGCAACCTGCGGCACGGCCATGACCAGTGGTCATCTGCAGCTCCTGCGGCGCTATGCGGAACGGGTCCAGCTCCTTTTCGATGCCGACGGCGCCGGGAAAAAGGCGACCTTCAGGGCCATGGAACTGCTTCTGGGCGAGCAGGTGCCGGCCTTTGTGGTGGAGCTGGCCGCTGGCGAAGACCCGGACAGCTTCCTGGTCAAGGAGGGGCGTGAAGCGTTTGCCGACCGGCTGGCCAAGGCGCGGCCGGTGCTGGACTATTTCATCCGGGACCTTCTTGCCGGCGCCGATACCGGATCCGTGGCAGGGAAGGTGGCGGTAGTGGAGCAGTTGACCCCGCTGGTGCAGAAGATCGGCAACCAGATGGAGCGGGAACTCTACGTCAAGGAGATCGCTAGGCTGCTGGGGATGGACCCGCGCTCTCTGCTCCGGCAAATGCAGGTGGGAAGGGCTGCCTCCCCTGCCTTCCAACGCTCTGCCGGACAGAATCAGTCGGTGCCGCCGGCCACCCCGCCGGAGGAGACCCTTCTGGCCTTGATGGGGCGTTACCCTGAGGTTGTCGAAATGGTCAGGCAACGGGGGGTGGAGTTCCTCTTTCCGCCCAGCATGGTTTCCCTGGCCCACCGGCTAATGGAACAAGAGGCGGACGTGGGGACCTTCCTGTCCGAGGTGGAGTCGCCAGAGTTGCGTCAGCGGCTGGGAGCGCTCTTCATGGACGACGCCCACCTGATCGAGATCGATCCGGCTCGGACCTTCGCCGATCTCTGCCGGGCCATCGAGCGGCGGCAGTTGAAGAAGCAGGACGCCAAGGCCCTAATGTTGGAGCTGGCGAGGCTCGACCCGGACTCCCCCCGTGGCAAGGAAATTCTTCAGACCCTCGATGCCTTGCGAAACAGGAAATCGCAATTATCATAGATAGTAGAGAAGGAAAAAGGGGAAGTTGATGGCCAAGAAGAATATGGAAGAAGTGAAGCAACTGATCGATATGGGCAAAGAGAAGGGTTTTCTCACCTATGACGAGGTGAACGACATCCTTCCTGCCGATATGGTCTCATCCGAGCAGATAGATGATGTCATGAGCATGTTTGGCGAGATGGACATCGAGATTGTGGACTCGGTCCAGAAGGTCAAGATCCCCAAGGTCAAGCTCGACATGGAGGATGAGGAAGAGCTGGAAGGGGAGCAGGAAGAGCAGGAATTCGAGCCCGGCGCACTGGGCCGCACCAGCGACCCGGTCAGGATGTACCTGCGCGAAATGGGTTCGGTGTCTCTTCTCACCCGCGAAGGCGAGGTGGAGATTGCCAAGCGGATTGAGGACGGGGAGCGGGAGATGGCGGGGGTCATCCTTAATACCCCGATCACCATCAAGGAAGTGATCTCCCTTGGCGAGCGGCTCCGCAAGTTCCAACTCAACCCGGTCGATATCAGCAAAGAGATCGAAGAAGAGGTGGTGGAAGAGGACGAGGAGGACGTTACCCGTATCCGCCTTCTGGAAGCGATCGATCAGATCAAGGAAGGCGACCTGCGGATGGAGGAGATCCTCGCCCGCTTCGAGCAGCGCGACCTTGGCGAGGTCGAACGGGAGGAGCTCTGCCGCGAAAAGCAGGAGTTGAAGGCATCCCTTGCCGAGCAAGTCAAGTCGCTCAGCCTGAAGGATCGTCACATAGAGAAGGTTGCCCTGCGCCTCAAGGAGCTTTCCGGCAAGGTGGACACCATCATGCACGAGATCGCCGATCTGGAGCGCGAAGCCAAGTGTGAAGCGGGCATGCTGGTATCCCTGTTCAGCGCCCCCTCCTGGAACGAGGAGGACGAGCATAGGCTGGTGGAAGGGCTCAAACTTCCCGAGGAAGAGGCCATTCGGCTGGAGAAGAGGATTAGGAGCGCCGGCAAGAAACTGCGCAAGGTCGAGCATGAATCGGGGTTCCGCGGCATCGAGCTTTCCAGGGCGCTCCTGGCCATCGAGCAGGGGGAGAGCCGGGCCAAGCTGGCCAAGTCCGAACTGGTGGAGGCGAACCTGAGGCTGGTGGTCTCCATTGCCAAGAAATACACCAACCGGGGACTCCAGTTTCTCGACCTGATCCAGGAAGGGAACATTGGCCTGATGAAGGCGGTGGACAAGTTCGAGTACCAGCGCGGCTACAAGTTTTCCACCTACGCCACCTGGTGGATCAGGCAGGCGATCACCCGGGCCATTGCCGACCAGGCAAGGACCATCCGGATTCCGGTCCACATGATCGAGACCATCAACAAGCTGATCCGTACCAGCCGGCAGTTGGTCCAGGAGATCGGCCGCGAGCCGTCGCCGGAGGAGATCGCCGAGCGGATGAGCCTGCCGCTGGACAAGGTGCGCAAGGTGCTGAAGATCGCCAAGGAGCCGATCTCCCTGGAGACCCCCATCGGCGAGGAAGAGGATTCTCACCTGGGCGATTTCATCGAGGACAAGGGGGTCGTCTCTCCCCTGGAAGCAGTGATCAAGGCGAACCTCTCCGAACAGACCGCCCGCGTGCTGGCCACCCTGACCTCCCGCGAGGAGAAGGTGCTCAGGATGCGTTTCGGCATCGGCGAGAAGAGCGACCACACCCTGGAAGAGGTGGGCCAGGATTTCGAGGTCACCCGTGAGCGGATCCGCCAGATCGAGGCCAAGGCGCTCAGGAAGCTTCGGCACCCCAGCCGCGCCAAGAAGCTGAAGAGTTTTGTGGAGTAGGGAAATATTGTTTTCTGTCAAAAGGCCGTATCGTTGCTGACGATGCGGCCTTTTTTTGTTGATGTAGGCTGAGCATAGGCTGGAACCGAGTTCGTAGCCGGCTTAGAGAGTGCGGGCAGTTCAATAATGCTTGAAGTGTTATATGTTGTACGTTACAGTGTACAAAATAGTGTCGAAAGAGGTGCCAGATGCAACGATTGAGAATCGATCAGGATATCAAGCCGATGTCGGAGTTCAGGACTGGCATCGCCTCATTTATCAAGCAGATACACGATACTAAAAGACCCATGATTATTACCCAGCACGGAAAGGGCGTAGCCGTTCTGCTCGATGTAAACGAATACGAGGCCATGCAGGAAAAAATCGAACTTCTCCAGGATGTACAGACGTCGATCAGTCAACTGGAAAGCGGCGCTGGGATTGAACATGGGGATGCAAAGGCGATGGTGCTGAAACGGGCACGAAAATGAAACTGCGATGGTCCCCCCTTGCCGTCGACAAAGCGTCGGAAATCGCGGAATATATTGCCCAGGACAATCCAGCGGCTGCAGAGAAGTGGATAGACGCCGTCTTCAGTAGCGTTGAACGGCTGACGACGTTTCCTGAGAGCGGTCGGAGCGTACCAGAAATCAACAGTCTTGCCATTCGCGAATTGTTGTACGGAAATTACCTGATAATCTACCGTATAGAAGAGAAGCAGCTCTCCATCCTGACCATCCGCCATGGAAGGCAAATTCTGCCTGTGGATGAAATTGTAGCCTAGTACCACTTAACATTTAATATTTCGTTTAATTGCGGTATATGGCATACTGGCGTAACTCATTCAAGGAGGCCACCATGTCGCCAAGATACCGAGTAACACTTACCGAGCAGGAGCGTAAAGATCTTGAAGCCTTAACCAAGCGTGGAAAGACCCACGCAAGGCGGTTTGTCCACGCCCGTGCCTTGTTGCTTTCTGATGCCGGTGATAATGGTCCAGGCTGGAGTGTTGCTGATACTGCAGAGGCACTTGGTGTGAGTAGTCGGACAATTGAACACCTGAAGAAGCGTTTTGTAGAAGATGGCCTCGAAGCTGCACTTGAGCGGAAACAGCGGGAGAAGCC